>NZ_QLSZ01000029.1 GCF_003268855.1 Flavobacterium aciduliphilum | reverse complement strand
AACCAGTAAATGCGACTATTTGTAAAGCTATTGGAGCAACAGCTTCATTTAGTGTAGTAGCTACACCAGGCGCTACCTACCAATGGCAAACACAAGCAGCAACAGCTACTACATGGACAAATGTTTCTAACAATGCAAATTATTCAGGAGCTACAACAGCTACATTGAATCTAACAAGAACTACACTTTTATTACCAGCTACTGGAACTAAGTTTAGAGTGATTGTTAGCAATGCATGTGGAACAGTAACATCAGATGTTGCGACTTTAGGAGAGTTAGCTACGTTATCAAAAGCTACAGCAGTGGCAGTTGTAGGTACGTTAACACCAGTTTTAACTGTTTGTCAAGGTAGTACAGTAAACTTGTCTTTAGGAACAGGAAGTATTGGTAATGTTGATTGGATGTATTCATCAGATGAAGGAGCTACATGGCAAACATTTGATTCTTATACACAAACTTCTTTATCAGCAACTAATGGTGTATTAACAACAACATCTCCTGTTTTAAATGCTGGTACAGCATGGTTTAAAGCAGTGGCGTCTAATGGAGTATGTACATCAATGACATCTACTAACATTATTAAATTAACAGTTAGTGCACCAGCAGTAGCAGGTAATATTAGTGGCGATGATTCAATTTGTGCTTCTACTAGTTCAATGCTGACTTTAACAGGTTCAACAGGAACTGTTGTATGGCAAAAATCAACAAATTGGACAGCTACTACACCAACATGGACTGCAATTACAGGTGCTACTACTACTTCATTAAATACAGGTGCTTTAACTGCTACAACAGCTTTTAGAGCATTATTGACTAATGGTGCTTGTAAAGCAACTTCTGATTTATATGTAGTAAATGTTACTCCAGTAGCTAAAGCTACTGCTATCTCTGTGGTAGGTACTCTATCACCATTATTAACTGTATGTGAAGGACGTTCTGTGAACTTATCTTTAGCAACAGGAAGTATTGGAAATATAGAGTGGATGTATTCAACAGATGAAGGATTGACCTGGATAACTTTTGATTCAGATTCACAAACAGCTTTATCTGCAACTAATGGAGTTTTCACAACTACTTCACCAGCTTTACAATCAGGTTCAGCATGGTTTAAAGTTGTAGCAACTAATGGTATTTGTTCGGCTACATCAGCGTTATTAAAAATCACAGTAAGTACTACGCCAGTTGCTGGAAGTATTTCAGGAGGTGATGTAACGGTATGTGCGCCATTAACAGCACCAACAACATTAGC
>NZ_QLSZ01000028.1 GCF_003268855.1 Flavobacterium aciduliphilum | reverse complement strand
TTACAACCTTCCGTCAATAGTTTCAGTTAGTATTCCTTTTACATCAAACAATACCCCGTTTGATTTCTTTATTGCCGTGTAATCTATTTCTTTGAATTCATGATGCGAAACACCCAAAACAACCGCATCAAACGTTTCTTTTGGCAACACCGTTGTCGTATATAACCCGTATTCATGTTTTACTTCCTCTGGATTGGCCCACGGATCAAATATTGTTACCTTAATCCCATAGTCCATCAAAGCAGCTACCACATCCACTATTTTCGTATTTCGAACATCAGGACAATTTTCCTTGAATGTTACTCCCAACATCAACAAACTCGCTCCATTGATTCCAATACCTTTCTTAATCATCAACTTCACTACTTGTGATGCTACATACTCTCCCATACTATCATTCAATCTTCTCCCCGCCAATATAATCTCAGGATGGTATCCCTTCTCCTGAGCTTTTTGTGCTAAATAATAGGGATCAACTCCGATACAATGTCCGCCTACCAAACCTGGCTTAAACGGTAAAAAATTCCATTTCGTCCCTGCCGCTTCCAATACCGCATGCGTATCTATTTCTAACAAATTGAAAATCTTTGCCAATTCGTTTACAAAAGCAATATTGATATCGCGTTGCGAATTCTCAATTACCTTAGCCGCTTCTGCCACTTTTATTGTCGGTGCCAAATGGGTTCCTGCTACAATAACACTTTTATACAACGCATCCACTTTCTTTCCTATCTCTGGAGTCGAACCTGAAGTTACTTTCAATATCTTTTCAACCGTATGCTCCTTATCTCCTGGATTAATACGCTCTGGTGAATAACCTGCATAAAAATCTTCATTAAACTTTAAACCACTCACGCGTTCCAAAACAGGTATACACTCTTCTTCTGTAACCCCTGGATAAACCGTAGATTCATAAATCACAATATCCCCTTGACTCAACACTCTTCCTACCGTTTCACTGGCCTTGTATAATGGCGTTAAATCAGGACGATTATTCTTATCAACTGGCGTAGGAACTGTAACCACATAATAATTACAATCCCGAATTAATTCGATATCATTTGTACAATACAACCCTATTCCTTCTAACGATGCTGATGATTTCAAAACACCTTTTAATGTCGATTCATCAACCTCCAAAGTAGCATCAACACCTCGATTCAATTCCGATATACGAGAACCGTTTATATCAAAACCAACCACATCATATTGGGTCGCAAATAATCGTGCCAATGGCAAACCTACATAGCCTAATCCTATTACTCCTATTTTTA
>NZ_QLSZ01000027.1 GCF_003268855.1 Flavobacterium aciduliphilum | reverse complement strand
CAATCGGCTACGGTAACAGCTACTCCTGGAACAGCAGGAACTTATTCGTATGCTTGGTCTGGGCCTTATACTACCAATCCTGGAAATGTAGCTTCGTTTACTACAACTATAGCGGGAACCTATGACGTGATTATTACCGATACGACTACAACCTGTGTGAGCACTAGTGCTTCGGGAACCGTAACGGTTAATCCAAACCCAACGGTGACGGTTAATAGTCCAACCGTATGTCAAGGACAATCGGCTACCGTAACGGCTACTGCTGGAACTTCAGGAACTTATTCGTATGCTTGGTCTGGACCTTTCCTTTCAAACCCAGGAAATGTGGCTTCGTTTACTACAACAATAGCGGGAACTTATGACGTATTAATTACTGATACTACAACGTCTTGTGTGAGTGCAAGTGCTTCTGGAACGGTAACGCTTATCGGCGCTCCTACCCTAAACACTCCTACCTCGTATCAAGTCTGTGACGATAATAATGATGGTATTTCATGTTTGTTTGATTTGCATTCTAAAGATACCGAAGTAACCACCACTCCGGGGTTAGTCATAACCTACCATTGGACGCTTACCGATGCTCAAAATGGATTTAATCCTATTACTCAAAACCCTTATTGCAACAATACTAATGCGTATTCTCAAACCGTATACATTCGTGTGATTGACCCGAATGCTCCTGCTTGTTACGCTATTACTACTTTACAATTAATTGTAAATCCTAAACCAAATCTAGTTACCAATGTAACCGATTACCAACTTTGTGATAACAACAATCCTGGGGATGGTTTAGAACAATTTAATCTGCCTACTAAAGATACTGAGATTATCAATGGACAGACTGCTATGAGCGTATCTTATTATGAAACACAAGCTGATGCCATTGCTCAAACGAATGCACTCCCTAATTTATATACTAATACCGTTCCAAATACTCAAACAATTTGGTATGTGATTAAAAATACCATTACTGGATGTAGTTCGGTGGGTTCTTTTAAACTCGTAGTGAATCCGCTACCTGTTATTACAGTTAATAGCCCAACGGTGTGTCAAGGGGATGCCGCTACTGTGATTGCCTCTGCCGCTGTTGCTGGAACCTATTCGTATGCTTGGACTGTACCCTCAGGACCCAATCCAGGAAATGTAGCTTCTTTTAGCACCACTATTTCGGGAACTTATTCTGTAGTGGCCACCAATACCGTTACAGGTTGTGTGGGCGTTAGTGCCTCTGGAGTGGTTACTCAAATTCCTGCCCCAATCATCAACACGCCAACCAATTATGAAGTATGTGATGATAATAACGATGGTATTTCGTGTTTGTTCCTTTTAAACACTAAAGATTCGGA
>NZ_QLSZ01000026.1 GCF_003268855.1 Flavobacterium aciduliphilum | reverse complement strand
GACACTATCCCAAAAAGTGTGTAAGTTGAAAAGTCAAGGCTTCGTTTTTATAATCGGAGTCTTTTGTCAAAAATAAGGATAAATTGGTTTAAAACCATACCCCAATTTCGAATAGGCATTGTCCATTTTTTGGTTGCTTCATGTAGAGCCAAATATACAGATTTTAAAACAGCATCATCCGTTGGGAATGACATTTTATTTTTGGTGTATTTTCTAATTTTTCCATTAAGATTTTCGATTAGATTTGTAGTGTAAATGATTTTCCTAATTTCTATGGGAAAGTCAAAAAAGACAGTCAATTCGTCCCAGTTATCTCGCCAGGATTTGATTGCATAAGAATATTTGGCTTCCCATTTGTCTGCAAAATCGTTTAAAGCCAGTTCTGCGGATTGTTTAGTTGGAGCATTGTAAATATGCTTCATATCGGCTGTAAATTGTTTTCTGTCTTTCCATACAACATATTTACAGGCGTTTCTAATTTGATGAACCACACAGATTTGTGTTTGGGATTCAGGAAAAACACTTCGGATTGTTTGAGTAAATCCGTTTAAATTGTCAGTAGCGGTTATGAGTATATCTTCAACGCCACGAGCCTTTAAATCAGTTAAAACACTCATCCAAAAACTACTGCTTTCATTCTTACCCAACCACATTTCAAGAACTTCTTTTTTGCCATCCCTATTGAGTCCCACGGCTAAATAGATAGTTTTGTTGATGACTTTTGAGCCTTCCCTGACTTTGAAAACAATACCATCCATCCAAACAATTAAATAAAGGTCTTCTAGCGGTCTGTTTTGCCAAGTAAAGACATCATTAGTAATGGCACTAGTAATCCGAGATATGGTGGAAGAAGACACTTCAAAGTCATATACTTCTTTGATTTGTTCCTCTATATCACTAACACTCATTCCTTTGGCATAAAGTGAAATGATGACGTTCTCAACTCCTTGAGCAATATTTTCTCTTTTGGGAACAAGCATTGGGTTAAAAGAAGAATCTCTGTCACGAGGAACCTTGATTTGCTGCTGACCAAAGGTGGTCTTTATTTTCTTGGTTCCATGTCCGTCGCGATAATTTCCCGAGGTAGTTTTATCATGTTTTTCATTGTCTAAATGAGCATCAAGTTCGGCTTCAAGCATGTGTTCTACAGCTCGTTTGTGCATCGTTTGGAATAATGAGGTTAAATCTTCTGCATTCTTGAAGGATTTATAAAAATCCTTGTTGTTTAATAAGTCGTCTTTGTCAATCATAACTATGTAAATGTATTAAATGTTAAAAAGTTATTTCCGAAAATTTTTGAGCTTTTTGAATTAGCTCAAATTTTCAGAATAACTTTTCAACTTACACAGTTTGTGAAACACTACC
>NZ_QLSZ01000025.1 GCF_003268855.1 Flavobacterium aciduliphilum | reverse complement strand
TAGACTGGACCCAAAAGTTTAGACAAATTTATAATTAATTTTGATAATAGTGAGCTCGATATTTAATCGGGCTCATTTTGTTTAAATTTGATTTGATTCTTTCGTTGTTATAATAGCTTATATATTTTTTTATTTCGCTTTTTAATTCTTCTATTGTTCTGAACTTTTTTATATAAAAAAGTTCAGATTTTAATATTCCAAAGAAGTTTTCAATAATAGCATTATCTAAACAATTTCCCTTTCTTGACATACTTTGTATAATTCCTTTTTCTTTCAATAAATACTGATATTGTTTCATTTGATATTGCCAACCTTGGTCAGAATGAAGCATTAAATTTGTGTTATTTGGTATTTTCTTAAATGCTTTTTTTAGCATCATAACTACTTGATTAAACACTGGTCGTTCTGTTAGCTCATAGCTAATTATTTCCTGATTAAACAAGTCAATAATAGGTGATAAATACAATTTCTTTCCACAGACATTAAACTCAGTTATATCAGTTGCCCATTTTTGATTAGGAGCTGTGGCTTTAAAATTACGTTCCAATATATTTGGAGCTATTTTTCCTTGTTCTCCTTTATAGGATTTGTATTTCTTTATTCTAATAACACTTTTTAACCCTAACAACTTCATTAATCTTAAAACGGTTTTGTGGTTAATAACGATTCCTTTATTTTGAAGTTCATCGGTTATTCTACGATAACCATAGCGCCCTTTATGTTTGTGAAAAATTGATTTTATTAACTCTTTAATTGCTTTATATTTATCAGGCAGCTTATTTTGTTTTTCGTGATAATAAAAACTACTTCGTGCCATTTCTGTTTGATTTAAAAGCATATCTAAATCAAACTTATGCCTTAATTCCATTATGACTTGCGCTTTTTGGCTGCTTCTTCGGCTTGAATTAAGGCTTGTAACTTTTTTAAATATTCTAGTTTACAGCGTAAAGATTCGTTCTCTAAAAGAAGTTCTTCTTCTCTGGTTAATGGTTTATTTGTTTTACGCTTTTTACGCTTATAATCACTCATAGATTTTGATCTCCCTTTAGGTTTTGGTTGTAATCCTGAAATACCAAAAGTAGTAAAATCTTTTTGCCATTTTATAATAACTGATTCTGAAGTGATATTAAACTTCAAACAAGCCTCACTTAGAGATAAATAATCAGCACCAATAGATTGAAGAACCTTTAATTTAAAATCTGTTGAGTAATTTTGATTTTTTCTAGGCAAAAGACCTGTTTTGCCATATTGTTTGTAAAACCCAACCCATTTTCGAATGTTGGATTCATTAGGTCCTTTTTCTTTAGAAACTGATTCACAAGAATAATGCTTCTTTAAAACTAATTCTACACATTCTAACTTAAATGCATAATCATACTTGACTTTTCTTTCCATAAAAATACCCCCAAA
>NZ_QLSZ01000024.1 GCF_003268855.1 Flavobacterium aciduliphilum | reverse complement strand
TTGCGCCCTTTAAACTGTGTTAAAAAATTATTGTTTAATTAATTTTTTGGTAACCGTTTCATTATTTGACTGGTTTGTTAATTTAACAAAATATATTCCAGAAGTTAATTCAGATATATTTTCTTTAATTACATTAGGTCCTTCATTTAGAGGAATATTTTTTGTGCGTATAACCGCTCCATTCATTGAGAATAATGTCATTTCCAATTGTCCTTCCGTAGTAGAATTTAATTCAATGTTAAATTCTTGACTTGCTGGATTTGGATACATATTCATTTCAGAAATAGCAGAAACATTTGCAGGTTTAAAAATATTACAAGTGCTAAAAGTTAAAGTTACACTTTTTACCATTGATGAAACGCCACATGCATTAGTAGCATACACTTTAATCGTTTGGTTTCCTGTTAATAATCCGTAATTTACAACCACACTATTTGTTCCTTGACCACTTACAATACTAGCGCCAGTTGGAACTGTCCAAGTATAAGAAGTCGCACCAGGGATTGCTGCAACTGAGAATGATTGATCGCAGCTAGAATAAGTAGTACCACCTGTAACTGATGCAATTGAACCCATTGCAGTAGACAATGTTAAGGTTTTTGAGGTGGCGCTCGATCCCATACCGTTGACAGATGTAACAACTAAAGATTTGTTAGCTGTGCTTGTACTTGTGTTGATTACAAATCCCACAGGATACGTTACTGTAAAAGTCAAGGTATTGATAAAATTCACGGTAGCTCCAGTAGGTGCTGTAACAGTATATGAACTTGCCAATGCAGTATCTGTTATAGTATATGTATACGTATTTCCGCCACATAACCCAGCAATTTGTCCTGCAACAACAGAAACAGCAGCTGGCTTAACGGCTGTTAATGTAAGTAATCTTGCTGTAGAAGTTGTCGTTGGGTTTACTAACGCTGAGTTATTTGTTGTTGAAACACCTACTCCATTTTTAGATTTTACTCCAATTCGTAACACATTAGTAAGCACCGCTGCAGTTGAATTATTATAAGTGTTTGAGCTTGTAACCCCTAAGAAATTAACTGTAATCACATTTGTATTACCTCCACTTAATTGATTTACACCTTCTGGTAATTCCCATTCGTATGATGTTGCAGCAGCTACAGCAGCAGCAGTTAAAGTTAATACTTTATTAGTTCCCATATATTTAGCGAAACTTGTTATTGCTGTAGTACCACTACCCTCTGTCATTTTTATAGAAGTAGGTGCTACTGGTAAGGCTTTTGTAAGTGCTAATGTTTTAGCAGCACTAGTACATCCGTTATCATTTACTGATTTTACTGATATAGACCCGACAGCCCCAGCTCCAGCGGCAACATTATTGAAATTAACTTCTACACTTGTTGTTCCTTGTCCAGAAACAATAGTAACTCCAGCAGGAACAGTCCATAAATATGAAGTTGCTCCACTAACGGCTGTTGTTGTGAAAGTAGCCG
>NZ_QLSZ01000023.1 GCF_003268855.1 Flavobacterium aciduliphilum | reverse complement strand
ATCCTCTTTTCCATTCTGACAAATCTTTTAACAACCTTTTTTTAAAGTATTTTTTAATCAGCTGATTTTATGAAGGTTGTCGCTAAAGTTTTTTTAACTCACTTTTTATGTCTTAAATCGTCTGCAAGTTGTTGCCAATGTTGATTCAAATCTTCTATATCAATAGGTTTAGCTGCTTTTTGCTCTATCAATCTTCCGTTAACAAAAGCCCTAGTTAGTATCGTTTCTATTAAAAAATCTTCATTATTATAATACGGTTGGTAGATTGTTTTAAGATTAATATTAAAAAAACGTGCCGTTGTATTTGACCAAAAAGCTTTCCACCCACTTTTATAGTCTTTAATTAAATCATAGGTAGCTATTCCTGTTTGACGGTATATTAACTTGACTAATATCTGACCTTGTTTTTGAGAAAGCTTTTTTAATCGATCCTTGAACTCGTTATTAAGGTAATCTTCTACAATTTTTAAATACTTTTTTTTCTCTCTTTCTGTTTTCAAATTTCCCATAGAAGTTTTTAACGACAAAATTCTTTCTGCTGCAATTTTAGCATACGGATATACCTTGTATACTCTATATTGAAGTAATTTATATTCTTTGAGCGCTTCAGGATCCATTTTTTCTCTTGATATCACTACCTCCTCTATTTGTATCGTATCCATTTTAACTGAATCTAATTCTCTTTTTTCTATTTCTTTAGAAGAAATCGTTTGAGAAAAAGAAGGAGTTAGTATTCCTAAAAATAAAAAAAAGCAAAAACGTTTTAACATGATTCTGAAATTTAATTGGTAAAATTAATAGATTATCATAACAACTGTAATGCCAAATTTATATTTTCGCAAAAAAAATAATACCATGCAATCAAATACTATACTTACAGAATCATCAATAGCTTTTTTAGAAAAGTATTTAAACAATCCATCACCAACAGGTTATGAATCGGGAGGACAAAAAATATGGATGGACTATTTGAAACCTTATGTCGACACATTCATTACCGATACCTATGGAAGTGCAGTTGGGGTTATCAATCCAGATGCCGATTTTAAAGTAGTCATCGAAGGACATTCTGATGAAATTTCTTGGTATGTAAACTATATTACCGACAATGGCCTTATTTATGTGATTAGAAATGGTGGTTCAGACCATCAAATTGCACCTTCAAAACGGGTTCATATTCACACAAAAAACGGGATTGTTAATGGTGTTTTTGGTTGGCCTGCTATACATACACGTTTAAGAGGTAAGGAAGAAAATGCTAGTCTGCATAATATTTTTATAGACTGCGGTTGTGCTACAAAGGAAGAAGTTGAAAAATTAGGAATTCATGTGGGATGTGTGATTACTTACCCCGACGAATTTATGATCTTGAATCAAAATAAATTTGTTTGTCGCGCGATTGACAATAGAATTGGCGGTTTTATGATTGCCGAAGTTGCCAGATTATTGAAAGAAAACAATAAAAAACTTCCATTTGGCTTATATATAGTCAATTCTGTACAAGAAGAAATTGGTCTAAGAGGCGCTGAAATGATAACACAAACCATTAAACCTCATGTGGCTATTGTGACCGATGTATGCCATGACACTTCAACCCCGATGATTGACAAAAAAGTAGAAGGTGATTTAGAAATTGGAAAAGGCCCTGTCATTGCCTATGCTCCTGCTACTCAAAATATATTACGAGAATTAATTGTTCGTACTGCTAAAGAAAAAAATATTCCCTTCCAACGTCATGCTTCTTCAAGAGTAACGGGTACCGATACCGATGCTTTTGCTTATAGTAATGGCGGAGTAGCTTCAGCTTTAATCTCTTTATCTTTACGATACATGCACACCACTGTTGAAATGATTCACAAAGATGATGTTGAAAATGTGATTCGTTTGTTATATGAAAGTTTGTTAAAAATTGAAAATAATCATAATTTTTCCTACTTTAAATAAAATTCTAAAGACAATACTCCATTTCAGAGTATTGTCTTTAGAGTAATTTTGTCAAAAATAATATAAATAAACTGACTAGTCCTAAAATAATCGATACAAAGCTTTGAATTACAAAACCATTGAAGAATTTAATAATCGTAACAACATTTTAAAGAATGTCAATTAACTTAAACTGTATTTTTTATATACTTATTTAATTTGTAGCTTTAAAGACATAGTGTGGTCTTTCTTGTGTGGTCTTTCTTGTGTGGTCTTTCTGCTAGCGCGCTTTACATAGCGCTTCTCTTTATGTTCTTTCATAACTTTACTTTTGTGTATCGATATTTCAGGACAAGACACTCCAAAAACAAAAAACCTCTATCAAAATGATAGAGGTTTTAAAAGAAAGGCGGCGACATACTCTCCCACAAGATGCAGTACCATCTGCGCAGTCGGACTTAACTTCTCTGTTCGGAATGGGA
>NZ_QLSZ01000022.1 GCF_003268855.1 Flavobacterium aciduliphilum | reverse complement strand
TTAAAAATCACAGTAAGTACTACGCCAGTTGCTGGAAGTATTTCAGGAGGTGATGTAACGGTATGTGCGCCATTAACAGCACCAACAACATTAGCTTTAGATGCAACAGGAACTGCATTAGTTAATCCAATTACAAATAGTACCACATTATCATTGAATGGTAATACATCAAGTAGTATTGTATGGCAAAAATCGATTAATTATGTAAATGCTACTAATGCTGCGCCAGTTTGGTCAGCAGTTACTAATTTGACAGCTACTACAGCTATAGGTGCTTCTTATTCAGGAGCAGGTACTACAGAATTAGTAGTGGGTAATTTAGCAGCGACTACATGGTATAGAGCTCAAGTAACTAATGGAGCATGTATCTCTTATACAGATGTTGTTAAAATTACGGTATCACCAACTGCTAAAGCAGGAGCGATTACAAGTGCAGCATCAGTATGTACAGGCGGAAGTATCACGTTTACTTCAGCAGCTTATACAGGAAACGCTATTTCATGGGAAGTATCTACTACATCTGCAACTGCTGGATTTACAACAGTATCTGGTGCAAATGGATTAGTGTTTACTATGGATAATGTTACTTTAGTAGCCCCAGGAGGTAAATTCTATGTTAGAAATGTGGTAACTAGTGGAGATTGTACTTTATCACGTAGTGCAGTAAAAACAATCACGGTTAACCCATTATCAGTGGCAGGAACTATTTCAGGAGCAGGCATGGTTTGTTCAGGAGGTGGTACTACGCTTAAGTTAACAGGAAATGTAGGAACCATTCAATGGCAATACTCTACAGATGGTAGTACATATGTAAATGTACCAACAGCAACTGTTGGAAGTGCATCGACATTCACAACTACATCAGTTAATGGAACGTCAGCGACGTATGTTCTTACCAATGTAACAGATGCTACTTATTTTAGAGCAGCCGTAACAAGCGGTGCATGTTCAGTGAGTTATACTACACCAGTACAAATGGTGATAGGAACAGATGCTGTAGCAGGAACACTTTCGGCAGCAGCTTCAACAGTATGTGCTGCAAGTGGAACGACATTAACTTTATCAGGAAATGTTGGATCTATTACATGGCAAAAAGCTTCGGTTACCAATGGAGTACCAGGTTCATTTACTACAGTAGCAGCTCAAACATCGAATACTTTAGCTACAGGAGCTTTAGCAGCGACTACAGCTTATAAAGCTATAGTAACGATAGGTTCATGTTCTACGGTAGAGACTACACCGATTATCATCACAGTAAGCCCAGCGGCTAAAGGAGGAACAGTAGCAATTGCTACAACTAATCCTGGAGCTTCAATATGTGTGGGATCAAGTAAAACGTTAACTGTTTCAGGAAACGTTGGAACGATCCAATGGCAAATGTCAACGACATCGGCTTCAGATGGATTTGTGGATGTAGCAGGAGCAACAACTTCTTCATATACATTTACAAATATTACTCAAAACTCATGGTTTAGAGTGGTGGCTACAAGTGGAGTTTGTACAGCTACGTCAGCATCAACTGTAGTGGCAATCACAGTAACTACAACTCCAGCAGTAGCAGGAACAATAAGTGGTGTGAATTCAGTATGTTCAGGAACAGGTTCTACATTGACATTACAAGGTTCTACAGGAACTATAGTATGGCAAAAAGCAGTAGCTCCGTTTACAACATGGACAGCTATTGCAGGACAAACGTCGTCTACATTAGCAACAGGAAGCTTGACTGCTACTACTGCGTTTAGAGCAGTATTAACAAGTGGTTCATGTACAGCAACTACAGATTCTTATGTAGTTACAGTATCTCCAGTAGCTAAAGTGACTTTGGTAACAGGAAACACTGCTGTTAAAACATTGGCAACAGCTATTTGTTCTACATCTAATGTACCATTAACATTAGGAGCAGGTTATGTAGGAGCTATTCAATGGCAGTACTACAATGCAGGAAGTTCAGCTACAACAGTAACAGCTACTACAACAGGAATTACTTGGACGGATATTGACGGAGCGAATTCAGCAGTATACAATGCTGGAATTGGTCAAGTAGGAAATATCTGGTTCCGAGTGAAACTGACAAGTGGACCATGTTCTGTGTTGTATACAGTTCCAGTAAATGTATGGTACAAATCATGTGCTGCCAATACAAGAATGGAAATTGCACCAGCAGCCTTTAAAGTGGAAGTTTATCCAAACCCATCGTCAGAGGTGTTTAACTTTACAATGACATCACCAAGTGAGTCAAATGTAATGATGATGGTTTATGATATGACCGGAAAATTGATTGATCAACGTGAGGTTGCTCCAAGTGAAGTATCAGAACTTCAATTAGGAGAGCGTTATCCATCTGGAGTATACAACGTGATTGTAACTCAAGGGGAAAACACTAAAACACTTCGTGTGATTAAAAGATA
>NZ_QLSZ01000021.1 GCF_003268855.1 Flavobacterium aciduliphilum | reverse complement strand
GCCCCAATCATCAACACGCCAACCAATTATGAAGTATGTGATGATAATAACGATGGTATTTCGTGTTTGTTCCTTTTAAACACTAAAGATTCGGAAGTTTCCACAGCTCCTGGTATTCAAATTACCTACCATTGGACGCTTACCGATGCGCAAACCGGTTCGAATGACATTCCTAAAAATACGCCATATTGCAACATTAACAGCATCAACACTCAAACCCTTTACATTCGTGTGTTTGACCCTGCTGCGCCTACTTGTGCGTCTATCACAACCCTACAGCTTATTGTTCACCCAAAACCTGTAGCCAACATCCCTTCGGATTATCACACTTGTGATGACGATACCGATGGTAGTGCGGTGTTTAATTTAACAGCTGTGGTTACTCCTCAAGTGCTTGGAACCACCCTTCCTAGTGCAACACATACCGTAACCTACTATGAATCGCTTGCCGATGCACAAGCTCCAACTAATCCTATTGCTTTCCCTTCAGCCTATCTTTCTTCTACCAAAACCCTTTGGATACGAGTAGAGAATACGGCTACGGGATGTTTTGATATTACTACTGTCAAACTTATCGTTGACCCTCTTCCTATTAAATTGGCGTTCTATCCTCAATTTGAAACGTGTGAAGTCAATGCGCCTGTAGGCTTTGAAACCTTTGATTTAACCACTCAAATCCCTGCTATTTTACTAGGACAAACGGGGGTTTCGGTGACCTTCTACCCAAGTTTGGCAGAAGCTGTAAGCAACACCAATCCTATCACAACACCTAATGCCTATACCAATGCACAAGCCAATGCACAAACTATTGGTATTCGTTTAACCAACACCTCTACAGGCTGTTTTGTGGTTTCTACCATGGATTTAATTGTAAATCCTAAACCACAACCTATCCCACAAGCACATCCTTACATTGTGTGTGATACCGACCAAGATGGTGTAGCCGGATTTGATTTAAACACACTCACCCCTGATATCTTAATGGGAGCTCCTGGAGTGTATACTATTTCGTATTTCCTTACACAAACCGATGCTATCAATAATGTAAATCCTATTGATACAAGCGTGTTATTCTACAACAATAACCATCCTTTGGTGCAATTTATCTATGTAAGAGCAGAAGACCCTACAACACATTGTTTTGCTGTAATGCAAATTGAACTTCGTGTGGAACCTGCTCCTGTAGCTCCAGCTAATCTTCCTGCTATTGTTAATTGTGATGCCGATGCCAATCCTCAAGATGGCTGTACTACTTTTAACTTGGAGTCGCAAACTCCTGTTATTTTAGCCGCACAAGCTTTAGCGGGGTCTAACTATACGGTAACCTATTACACCTCTTTAGCCAATGCTTCGGCTTCTCCTAATGGTCTTGCGCCTATTGTAAACACAACCAATTATACCGCTTGTGGTACCACGACCATCTGGGTACGTGTTCAAAACAATACAACAGGTTGTTTTGCTGTGAGTCAATTTAGCACTCAGGTGAATACCCCTACGGTACTTTCAACGCCTACTCTTTTAAAAATTTGTGACAACGATGCGAATCCTAACGATTTGTACACAACCTTTAACATGAGTGCTTTTGTAGGAACCGTACCTGGACATACCCTTGAGTTTTTTATAGACAGTGCCTATACACAACCTATTGCCAATCCACAAGCGTTTGTCAATACCATTGCGGCTACTCAAACGGTGTTTATCGTAGCAACCAATACAACAACGGGATGTAAAAGCTACAGAACTTTAACCCTTGTCGTATTGCCTGTTCCTACACCTAATACAAACTTAAGCAGCATGCCTTTAGTGTCTTGTGACATCAACAATCCTAATGATGGTTATGAAATATTCGATTTGACCACTCATGCTACCTATATCATGAATAACGATAACAATGTAACGCTTCATTATTATCCAAGTCAAAACGATGCTATAAACAACACCAATGAGATTCTCACTCCTACTGCGGCCAATGTGAATCAAAATGTATGGATTCGTGTGGAAAGCAATTATTTTATCGATTATCATCCTGAGCATTGTTATGTCCTTGTAGAGCAACCTATCAAAGTGAATCCGCTTCCGTTGTTAAACTCAGGTATTGTATACCAAGAATGTGATGACGATACCGATGGAATCACTGCCTTTGATTTGACCTCGCTAGCGGCTGCTTTATTAAATGGTAATGCCTTGCCGTTGTCTAATTATACCTTGGCGTATTATCTTACTAATCCGCCTACAACTCCTATTGCAAATCCTGCTGTTTTCTATAACTCGAATACGACTGGAAATACGCAAACTATTTATGTGGTGGCCACCAACACCACTACAGGATGTCAAAGTCCGGTGCAATCTTTCACCATTATGGTTAATCCAAAACCTACTGCTACAGCGCCTACTGATTTTGCGCATTGTGATGACGAACCTAATGATAATGATGGATACTATCCTTACGATTTGAGTTTATTAATCCCTACTATATTAGGCCCTTCGCAAACCTTAGCGGATTATGATGTCTTCTTCTACGATTCGCAGTATGACCCAGATGCTACTCCACCGCTAACGCCTGCTCCTATTACGGATTTAATCAACTATCAAACCTATACTCATACCCTTTGGGTGGTGGTGAAAAATAAAATAACAGGATGTGAGCGCATTGTGTCTTTCAAAACAACTATCGAGCAACTCCCTACACCTGTTATTACAGCAGACACTAATGTAATTTGTGTGGATTATAACACCCATCAACCTGTTAGAAATTTAGTGCTTACTGCCACTAATACCACAACCTATTTATCAGGTACAACACCTCCAACCTACACCTATCAATGGCTCGATGCCGCTGGGGTGCCTATTGCGGGAGCTACCAACCAAACCTACACTGTAGTAGGACCCTTTGCAAACAACATCAGTGACAGTTTTAGTGTGGTAATGACTAGCACCACCGCTAGTCCACTAGGATGCAGCACGACTTCTGCTCCTTTTACCGTTTTACAATCTGGTCAAGCCGCTACCGTGCCTGCTTACTCACAAGGGTATACCATCACTAATGCTTTTGCAGAAAACCAAATCATTACCGTGAATGTTGCTGGGTATGGTACCTATGAATTTAGCCTTGACGATGGCCCTAGACAAACCAGCAATGTTTTTGAAAATGTCGCTCTAGGAACCCACAACATCACCGTATGGGATACTGAAGGAGGCATGCAAAGCAGCTGTGACCCGCTTATCATCTCTGAAGTTCAAACCATCGATTATCCGCACTTCTTCACTCCTAATGGAGACGGTATTAACGATTATTGGAATATTGTCGGTTTACAAAATGATTTTAATGCAAAAATTTATATATTTGACCGATATGGAAAATTAATCAAACAAATTAGCCCTCAAAGCAAAGGATGGGACGGTACTTACAACGGAAACCCTATGTTCTCAACAGATTACTGGTTCTCTGTAGACTACTCCGAAGCCAATGCTATTAAACAATTTAAAGCGCATTTCTCATTAAAAAGATAA
>NZ_QLSZ01000020.1 GCF_003268855.1 Flavobacterium aciduliphilum | reverse complement strand
TGATAGAGGTTTTAAAAGAAAGGCGGCGACATACTCTCCCACAAGATGCAGTACCATCTGCGCAGTCGGACTTAACTTCTCTGTTCGGAATGGGAAGAGGTGAGCCCCGACGCAATAACCACCTTAAAATTTAAGTGATTAGTTTTTAGTGACTAGTAATTAGCTTTTGACTAATTACTTTTTACTTTTTACTATTCACTGCAGCTTCGCTGCAAATATCTTAACATACTGAGATAAAGAAAAAAATCAAGAAAGTTGTCTCCCGAGCCCGAAGGCTCGGGATAGTGCACATAAACTTACGGGTTATTAGTACTACTCGACTATGACATTACTGCCTTTACATCTATAGCCTATCAACGTGGTCATCTTCCACGACCCTTAAAAGAAATCTCATCTTGTGGTGGGTTTCGCGCTTATATGCTTTCAGCGCTTATCCCTTCCCAACGTAGCTACTCTGCAATGCCCCTGGCGAGACAACAGATACACTAGAGGTTAGTCCAATTCGGTCCTCTCGTACTAGAATCAGATCCACTCAAATTTCTAACGCCCGCAGTAGATAGAGACCGAACTGTCTCACGACGTTCTGAACCCAGCTCGCGTGCCACTTTAATGGGCGAACAGCCCAACCCTTGGGACCTTCTCCAGCCCCAGGATGTGACGAGCCGACATCGAGGTGCCAAACCCCCCCGTCGATATGAGCTCTTGGGGGAGATCAGCCTGTTATCCCCGGCGTACCTTTTATCCTTTGAGCGATGGCCCTTCCATGCGGAACCACCGGATCACTATGCTCTACTTTCGTACCTGATCGACCTGTATGTCTCTCAGTCAAGCTCCCTTATGCCATTGCACTCTACGCACGGTTACCAAGCGTGCTGAGGGAACCTTTAGAAGCCTCCGTTACTCTTTTGGAGGCGACCACCCCAGTCAAACTACCCACCAAGCAATGTCCCCCACAATATGGGGTTAGGCCTCAGATAAGCAAAGGGTGGTATTTCAACAATGACTCCACAACGCCTAGCGACGCCATTTCACAGTCTCCCACCTATCCTACACATCACTTATCCAAGGTCAATACTAAGCTATAGTAAAGGTGCACAGGGTCTTTTCGTCCCACTGCGGGTAATCGGCATCTTCACCGATACTACAATTTCACCGAGCTCATGGCTGAGACAGTGTCCAGATCGTTACACCATTCGTGCAGGTCGGAACTTACCCGACAAGGAATTTCGCTACCTTAGGACCGTTATAGTTACGGCCGCCGTTTACTGGGGCTTCAATTCAATGCTTCTCCGAAGATAACATCTCCTCTTAACCTTCCAGCACCGGGCAGGTGTCAGGCCCTATACCTCATCTTACGATTTTGCAGAGCCCTGTGTTTTTGATAAACAGTCGCCTGGACCTTTTCACTGCGGCCAGCTTGCGCTGGCGACCTTTCTCCCGAAGTTACAGGTCTATTTTGCCTAATTCCTTAGCCATGAATCTCTCGAGCACCTTAGGATTCTCTCCTCGACTACCTGTGTCGGTTTACGGTACGGGTTCTTATAATCTAAGTTTAGAGGTTTTTCTTGGAAGCCCTTAGGTACACTATCACTTTGTCCGAAGACTCCGTGTACTATCGCATTTCCCCAAAAGCCGTGGATTTGCCTGCGGCTCTTATAGGTAGGTGCTTTAACCAACTATTCCGTCAGTTGGCGGTACTTTCATCACTCCGTCACCCCATCACAATTATAAGAAGTACGGGAATATTAACCCGTTGGCCATCGACTGTCCCTTTCGGGTTCGCCTTAGGACCCGACTAACCCTCAGCTGATTAGCATAGCTGAGGAAACCTTAGTCTTTCGGTGTGCGGGTTTCTCGCCCGCATTATCGTTACTTATGCCTACATTTTCTTTTCTAACCAGTCCAGCATAGCTCACGCTACACCTTCAACCCTGTTAGAATGCTCCCCTACCACTTCTATTACTAGAAATCCATAGCTTCGGTAGTATACTTATGCCCGATTATTATCCATGCTCGTCCGCTCGACTAGTGAGCTGTTACGCACTCTTTAAATGAATGGCTGCTTCCAAGCCAACATCCTAGCTGTCTATGCAGACAAACCGCGTTTGTTCAACTTAGCATACATTTGGGGACCTTAGCTGATGGTCTGGGTTCTTTCCCTCTCGGACATGGACCTTAGCACCCATGCCCTCACTGCTGATTATATTATATAGCATTCGGAGTTTGTCAGGAATTGGTAGGCGGTGAAGCCCCCGCATCCAATCAGTAGCTCTACCTCTATATAACTTAACTTCAGCGCTGCACCTAAATGCATTTCGGGGAGTACGAGCTATTTCCGAGTTTGATTGGCCTTTCACCCCTACCCACAGGTCATCCGAAGTCTTTTCAACGACAACCGGTTCGGACCTCCACTATGTGTTACCACAGCTTCATCCTGCCCATGGGTAGATCACACGGTTTCGCGTCTACCACTACTGACTATAGCGCCCTATTCAGACTCGCTTTCGCTACGGATCCAAGCCTTAAGCTCTTATCCTTGCCAGCAACGGTAACTCGTAGGCTCATTATGCAAAAGGCACGCCGTCACCCCACTTAAGGGCTCCGACCGCTTGTAAGCGTATGGTTTCAGGTTCTATTTCACTCCGTTATTCACGGTTCTTTTCACCTTTCCCTCACGGTACTGGTTCACTATCGGTCTCTCAGGAGTATTTAGCCTTAGCGGATGGTCCCGCCAAATTCAGACAGGGTTTCACGTGCCCCGCCCTACTCAGGATACCACTATCCATTATATCTCTTACCTATACGGGACTATCACCCTGTATCGTCTACCTTTCCAGGTAGTTCTAGTTCAATTTACATGAAATGCCGTGGTCCTACAACCCCACAATTGCCGTAACAACCATGGTTTGGGCTAATCCGCGTTCGCTCGCCACTACTTACGGAATCACTTTTGTTTTCTTCTCCTCCGCCTACTTAGATGTTTCAGTTCAGCGGGTTCGCCTCCTTATCAGGATACTATGTCTTCAACATAGTGGGTTGCCCCATTCGGATATCTACGGATCATTTCGTGTGTGCCAATCCCCGTAGCTTTTCGCAGCTTATCACGTCCTTCTTCGCCTCTGAGAGCCTAGGCATTCCCCATACGCCCTTATTTTGCTTATGTGCCGCCTATTTATTCCTAAAAATAAATAGGACTTATATAAATTCGCGATAAATCGCAAATCTACTGTGCTTTCTATTTTCTTATTATTTTCTTATCTCAATATGTCAATGAACTTTTATAATCTGAAAATATGATAATTTTCAAATTAAACAGTGGAGAATATCGGAGTCGAACCGATGACCTCCTGCGTGCAAGGCAGGCGCTCTAGCCAGCTGAGCTAATCCCCCAATTTCTAATTATGAATTGTGAATTATGAATTATGAATATTTATTCATAATACCTCAACTCCTAAAATTTCCTTTAAGCTAATTCAGTAGTCCCGGGCAGACTCGAACTGCCGACCCCTACATTATCAGTGTAGTACTCTAACCAGCTGAGCTACGAGACTCTGTATTTGCTCTTTTTCTTAAATTAACAGCAGAAAGTAAAACTACTCTTTATCAAAAGCATCTTGCTCTAGAAAGGAGGTGTTCCAGCCGCACCTTCCGGTACGGCTACCTTGTTACGACTTAGCCCTAGTTACTAGTTTTACCCTAGGCAGCTCCTTGCGGTCACCGACTTCAGGTACCCCCAGCTTCCATGGCTTGACGGGCGGTGTGTACAAGGCCCGGGAACGTATTCACCGGATCATGGCTGATATCCGATTACTAGCGATTCCAGCTTCACGGAGTCGAGTTGCAGACTCCGATCCGAACTGAGACCGGTTTTATAGATTCGCTCCAACTTGCGTTGTGGCTGCTCTCTGTACCGGCCATTGTAGCACGTGTGTAGCCCAAGGCGTAAGGGCCGTGATGATTTGACGTCATCCCCACCTTCCTCTCAGTTTGCACTGGCAGTCTCGTTAGAGTTCCCGACATGACTCGCTGGCAACTAACAACAGGGGTTGCGCTCGTTATAGGACTTAACCTGACACCTCACGGCACGAGCTGACGACAACCATGCAGCACCTTGTAAATTGTCCGAAGAAATATCTGTTTCCAAATACGTCAATCTACATTTAAGCCTTGGTAAGGTTCCTCGCGTATCATCGAATTAAACCACATGCTCCACCGCTTGTGCGGGCCCCCGTCAATTCCTTTGAGTTTCAAACTTGCGTTCGTACTCCCCAGGTGGGATACTTATCACTTTCGCTTAGCCACTGAACTTGCGCCCAACAGCTAGTATCCATCGTTTACAGCGTGGACTACCAGGGTATCTAATCCTGTTCGCTCCCCACGCTTTCGTCCCTCAGCGTCAATATACAAGTAGTAACCTGCCTTCGCAATTGGTATTCCATGTAATATCTAAGCATTTCACCGCTACACTACATATTCTAGTTACTTCCTTGTAATTCAAGTCTAGCAGTATCAATGGCCGTTCCATCGTTAAGCGATGGGCTTTCACCACTGACTTACTAAACCGCCTACGGACCCTTTAAACCCAATGATTCCGGATAACGCTTGGATCCTCCGTATTACCGCGGCTGCTGGCACGGAGTTAGCCGATCCTTATTCTTACGGTACCGTCAAGCTCCCTCACGAGGGAGTGTTTCTTCCCGTACAAAAGCAGTTTACACACCATAGATGCTTCTTCCTGCACGCGGCATGGCTGGTTCAGGCTTGCGCCCATTGACCAATATTCCTCACTGCTGCCTCCCGTAGGAGTCTGGTCCGTGTCTCAGTACCAGTGTGGGGGATCTCCCTCTCAGGACCCCTACCCATCATCGTCTTGGTAAGCCGTTACCTTACCAACTAACTAATGGGACGCATGCTCATCTTTTACCGTTGGAACTTTAATATATCAAACATGCGAATAATATATACTATGGGGCATTAATCCAAATTTCTCTGGGCTATTCCCCTGTAAAAGGTAGATTGCATACGCGTTACGCACCCGTGCGCCGGTCTCAAAGTTGCAAGCAACTTCTACCCCTCGACTTGCATGTGTTAGGCCTGCCGCTAGCGTTCATCCTGAGCCAGGATCAAACTCTTCATCGTATTTTTTAATATTGTAGATTATCTCTCAATATCGATTAGCCTTACTTTCTTTTTTTTCTGTTTTTACATCACTGTAAAAACGGCTGTCAATTCAATATGTCTATGAACGTAGTCTTCTATTTTTTTCGCTTCCCAAAATCCCAATCACTACTCTTTTTCGTAAGCGATGATTGCCTTGTCTGAGTTAGCGGGTGCAAAAGTACATCTTTTTTTTTATCTGGCAAGAAAATCGAAAAAAAAAATTTCCTTTTTTTCTTCATCCAAATATCTCAAAAAACTTATCCGTTTTGCGGACTGCAAAGATAATACCTTTATCTAATCTCACAAATCTTTTTTAAAGTTTTTTTTAACAATCTTTTTAATGAACTTCGCCTTTTTCTATTC
>NZ_QLSZ01000019.1 GCF_003268855.1 Flavobacterium aciduliphilum | reverse complement strand
CAAATCAAATTTAAACAAAATGAGCCCGATTAAATATCGAGCTCACTATTATCAAAATTAATTATAAATTTGTCTAAACTTTTGGGTCCAGTCTATATAAATTCGCTTTTTTTTCTTTTTTCTTTTTTCGAATAATATCTTCCAATATTGCCTTAGTTGGATAATTAATAACTCGTAAGAGAATTGTATCTTTTTTTACGGTTTGTCCTTCAATAATATAAAGTTTTCCCTTTTGGTAAACCACATTACTTTTCCCGAAATCAACATCGCCATAGGTAAGTGTGTTTTTAATATCAATAGTGTCAATCCAATCTTCGGCTAATTTTCTTGAGGCTTCAATGCTGTAGTTGAAGGGTTTGTTACGTAAGTCATTTAAAACGCGTGCATTTGGAAAATAATTACAACGTGTGTCTTTACCCGTAAGCACCAAGGCTACAAAAAACATTCCAATAACAAAACCTACTAGATAGTAAGCAAAACGTTGATAAAATTTCATTTCAATGTATTTTTTTGCAAAGGTATTCTAAAGAAAAGAAAATCCAAGAGTCGGAATCTTAAAATACCAATAAATTTATATCATTTACAGGTAAATCAAACCAATCTCCTATAGCTTTATTGGTAAGTATACCATGATATAAATAAACCCCATTTTTTAGCCCTTTGTTATAACGCAAGGAACTTTCTATTCCTCCTTCTTCTGCAATTTGTAAAAGGTATGGCGTAATGATGTTAGAGATAGACAAAGAAGCGGTTTTAGAATAGCGTGAAGGAATATTAGGTACACAATAATGAATCACATCATGTTTAATGAATGTTGGTTTTTCATGTGTGGTGATTTCTGAAGTTTCAAAGCACCCTCCAGTATCAATACTCACATCGACAACAACAGCACTTTTTTTCATGTAGGTAACCATGGCGTCTGTCACCACAACGGGACAACGGTCTTTCCCTCTCATTGCTCCAACCGCAACATCGCAGCGTCTTAGAGCTTTTAATAAAGACTTGGGTTGAATGGTTGAGGTAAACACTCGGTGATTCAAATTATTTTGTAAACGTCTTAGCTTAGTGATTGAGTTGTCAAATACTTTTACACTAGCACCTAAGCCAAGTGCAGTTTTTGCAGCAAATTCGCCAACCGTTCCGGCACCAATAATTACGACTTCAGTAGGAGGAACCCCTGTTATATTACCAAAAAGCAATCCTTTTCCAAATTGATTATGAATCATCAGCTCAGAGGCTATCAATATAGAGGCGGTTCCTGCAATCTCACTTAAGGTTTTTACTGCAGGATAAGAGCCATCTTCGTCTTTGATGTATTCAAATGCTAAAGCTGTAATTTTCTTTTTGCTAAGCGCTTCAAAATATTCTTTTTTTCTGGTTTTAAGCTGAATTGCCGAAAGAATGATGGCATTGCTATTCATCATCTCGATTTCTTTCATAGTAGGCGGTTCTACTTTAAGAAGCATCGGACAAGACAAGACTTTTTTTAAGTCATTGGTTACTTCTGCACCAGCATCGCTATATTCTTTGTCGGAATAACTCGAACTTTCTCCTGCACCTGATTCAATAAGAATTCTATGTCCATGAGATGTTAGGGAATGGACAGCATCTGGTGTCAAACATATCCTACGTTCCTGATAGCTGGTTTCTTTTGGAATTCCGATGAATAATTCACTTTTTTGTAGTGAAATTTCAAGCATTTCCTCTTGCGGTAGTAATTGCTGTTTGGTAAACGGAGTCAATGACATAGCTCAATGTTAATTAGGGCACAAAGTACAAAAAAGTTACATTATGACAAAATTAATCTACGACTTCCGTCTTCTAATTGACTTAGGGTTAGTGTCGAATAAGTATCGGGAAGTAAATGGGGTATTTTTTCTGCCCATTCGATAAAACACCAATGCCCAGAATAGAGATATTCATCGATGCCCATATCTAATGCTTCTTCTTCACTTTTAAGACGATATACATCAAAATGGTACACATAGTGAGCTGGCGCCAATTCGTATTCGTTGACTAAAGAAAAGGTCGGGCTGCTCGGGGTATCCTTACTACCTAATGCGCGAGTTAACGCTTTAATTAAGGTGGTTTTTCCTACGCCCATAGCGCCATGGAAAAGAATTACTTTTTCAGGATTGCTTAAGATTATTTTTTTGGCAACCTCTTGTATGTCATCTAATGTAAACTCTAATGTCATAAGGTTATCTTGGGTTAAATACTAAAAAGGGAACAATCATTTCTTCTAATGAAATTCCTCCGTGTTGGTAGGTATTTCGATAATAACTTACATAGTGATTGTAGTTATTTACGTAAGCTAAAAAATAATCGTTTTTTGCAAAAATATAAGAGCTACTCATATTAATAGTAGGTAGGCCAATTCTTTTTGGGTCTTTAACGACATAGACATCTTTATCTTCATAGGTTAGGCTCCTGCCTGTTTTGTATCGTAGATTTAAGCTCGTATTTTTATCACCAATGACTTTACTCGGATTTTTAACATTAATTGTGCCGTGATCAGTAGTAATAATTAGCTTAAAGCCTAATTTTTGTGCTTGTTGTATGATTTCAAGTAAAGGGGAATTTTTAAACCAACTCAAGGTAAGCGAACGATAGGCTTTATCGTCTGAGGCTAATTCCTTTACAACATCCATTTCGGTTTTAGCATGCGAAAGCATATCGACAAAATTATAAACAACTGTGATTAAATCTTTGTCTTTTAATGCTTTAAAATTTTCTGCTAATTTTTTGCCACTGGATAGATTCGTGATTTTGTGGTATTCTTGTTTGATGTTAAGGCCAAGACGTTTCAAATGAGCGGTTATAAATTCTGCTTCATAGAGGTTTTTTCCTCCTTCATCTACATCATTTTTCCAATATTGTGGAAATTGTTTTTCCATTTCTAATGGCGTTAATCCAGAAAAAAGCGCATTTCTAGCATATTGTGTAGCGGTCGGAAGAATAGCATAATACGGAACTTCTTTTTCTAACTTATAATAATTGTTAACTGTGTGTTCCATCACTTTCCATTGGTCATAGCGTAGATTGTCTATTACAACAAATAGGATTGGTTTTTCTTTTTTGACAAGTTCTGGTACAACTAATTCACGAAACAAGGTGTGTGATTGTATAGGACGTTCTTGTGAGTTTTTTTTGGATCCTGAAGGTTCAGAAATAGGAAACCAATCTTCATAATTTCGTTCAATAAATTTACCAAATTGCGAATTGGCTTCGACTTTTTGAGATTCTAAAATAGCAATCAGATTATTGTCGTTGATATTTTCTAGTTCAATCTCCCAAAATAAGAGTTTTTTATACAATTCGACCCAATCATCATAACTATTCACCATAGCCATGTCCATTGCAATTTTTCTAAATTCTTTTTGATAATACAATGTCGTTTTTTCGGAAACAAGCCTCGAGTTTTCTAGGTTTTTCTTTAAACTTAACAAAATCTGATTTGGATTCACGGGTTTGATAAGATAGTCAGCTATTTTCGAACCAATGGCTTCTTCCATGATATATTCTTCCTCACTTTTTGTAATCATGATCACAGGGATGGAGGATTTGCGTTCTTTTAGCTCAGCCAATGTTTCCAAACCACTCATTCCAGGCATATTTTCATCAAGAAATACAATATCAAAATTTTGCTCAGAAAAAATATCTAATGCATCACGACCATTATTGCACGTGGTAACACTATAATTCTTCTTTTCTAGAAAAAGAATATGAGGTTTTAACAAATCGATTTCATCATCTACCCAAAGAATTTTGATTGTATTCATGACTATAAAATTTTGTTGCAATGTACTACATATAAAACGATAGTTATGCTAAAATTATTATAAATAAATTATGGATTTCTAAACATTCAAAGCATATAAAAAAACAAAATGTAGTATATTTGGTAACTTTTTTATTAAAAAGACAACTAAAAGTAGTTACTAAAAACAAGTTTTATGAAAATAATGTCAAAAATGGCAGTTTACTCACTAGTTGCCATCAGTGTGGTGAGCTGTGCCAAAAAACAACAAGAATTTGTAGACCCTTTGTTGACCAATCGGGATACGACAATAATTCCCTCTGAGGATTTCTTTCATTATGCTAATGGTGGATGGTTTAAAAAACATCCTATTCCTTCGAGTGAAAAGAGCAATGGTATTTTTAGAATGATTCAGGATACTATAAATAATCAAATCAAAAATATTTGTATCAAATCGGCTGAAGCAGAAGCCCCTAAAGGATCACTCAAACAAAAGATAGGGGATTTCTATGCCTCAGGGATGGATTCTATAGCTATTGATAAAGCGGGAATTTCACCATTAAAAAATGAAATTGCAAAAATAGACGCTGTAAATGATTTTGCTGGATTATTGCAAGCAATAGGGCATTTACATACAATTGAAGCGTCTCCTGCCTTCGGATTTTATGTAGGACAAGATGATAAAATAAGTTCGAAAAATGCATTATTTCTAACGCAAGGCGGATTAGGGTTGGGGCAACGTGATTATTATTTTGAAAATGATGAAAACACAAAAAAAATACGCGAAGCCTATCCAAAACACATGGCTAAAATGTTTGAATTGACTGGAATGCCGCAGCAAAAAGCGCTTAGTTCGGCTACACTAATCATGAAAATGGAAACAGAGTTGGCAAGTCATTCTAGGAAATTGGAAGCTTTACGTGATCCGATTCAAAATTATCACAAAATGTCACTCGCAGCTTTAAATGCCTTGACGCCTTCTATTGATTGGAAGGTGATGTTTTCAAATTTAAATATTAAACAAGCTGATTCCGTTATTGTAGGTCAGCCCGAATTTTTTAAAGCACTTGATGGAACCTTAAAAAAATACAGTATTGAAGATTGGAAAACCTACTTAAAATGGGATTTGTATAATACTTATGCATCCTATTTAGATAAAAAAATTGAAGAGCAAAATTTTTATTTCTTTAGTACGGTGATGAATGGAATTAAAGAACAAAAACCAAGATGGAAGCGTATCGTAGAAGAAACGGATAGCGCATTAGGAGAGCTCATTGGTCAAGTTTATGTAAAAGAATATTTGCCTGAAGGCACTAAAGAAAAACTTCTTGAAATAGGGAATACCATCCGTGATGTATATGCGGTTCGAATCAAAAAATTGGATTGGATGAGTGAAGCGACCAAAGTAATGGCACTCAATAAATTAAGTAAAATTGTAATGAAAGTAGGCTATCCCGATAAATGGAAAGACATGAGTTCAGTTACGATAGATAAGACGTCTTATTGTAAAAATGTCATGGCTGTACACATTTGGGAATATCAATACATGATTGCAAAATATGGAAAACCTGTGGATCGAACCGAATGGGGAATGTACCCTCAGACGTACAATGCGTATTATAACCCTAGTAATAACGAAATATGTGTTCCAGCATGTAATATTATCGTGCCCGGATTTGAAGGAAGAATGCCGGATGACGCTATTTTGTATGGAATTATAGGAGGTTCAACTTTTGGACATGAAATCACTCATGGTTTTGACGATCAAGGAAGTCAATATGATGACAAAGGAAATCTAAATAATTGGTGGACTAAAGAGGATTATGCTAAATTTAAAGCTAAAACAGCCTTAATAGTTAAACAATTTAACCAATATAAAATTGGAGATAAAAATATAAACGGAGAAGCGACACAAGGGGAAAATATTGCTGATTTAGGTGGTGTGGTTATGGGATATGAAGCTTTTAAAAAGACAAAGCAATTCAAAACCAAAGAAATTATAGGGGGGCTTACACCAGAAAAAAGATATTTCCTAGCGTATGGATACGCTTGGATGGTTCAAGCGACAAAAGAATCGCTCCTGCAACAAGTGATGTCTGATGTTCACTCGCCAGCTCAATTCAGAATAAATGGTCCTTTGGCAAATATTCCGGAGTTTTACAAAGCATTTTCTATTAAACCAGGAAGCCCAATGTATCAACCTGATTCGCTTCGGGTGTCTATTTGGTAAAAAAAAAAGCGGCTATTTTGCACTGCCCCCAAAAAGTTAGACACTATTTTGGGGGTATTTTTATGGAAAGAAAAGTCAAGTATGATTATGCATTTAAGTTAGAATGTGTAGAATTAGTTTTAAAGAAGCATTATTCTTGTGA
>NZ_QLSZ01000018.1 GCF_003268855.1 Flavobacterium aciduliphilum | reverse complement strand
CAAATCAAATTTAAACAAAATGAGCCCGATTAAATATCGAGCTCACTATTATCAAAATTAATTATAAATTTGTCTAAACTTTTGGGTCCAGTCTAATGCCTCTTTTTTTTTATTTATAAACTATAATTAAAATTAAATCCTATTCTATATTTAGCTTGAACATTACCTCCCGTAAGATTTTGTTTTATGGGATTCATCATATTAATTCCTACAGACAAATTCTTCCTTCCTAGTTCAAGTCCAAATTTACTAAACAACACAGAACCTTTTGAATCCAAGACCTCTTGTTTCACTTGTTTGTTTGCTGCATATACTTCACCAGCAAATCCCAATTGTGGCACTAACTTAATTTTATCTAAATCTAAAAAATAAAACAAGGTACTTCCATAATTAAACTGATTCCCAAATTGATATTGCTTTTGGTTTTCCGTTTTATACACATAGCTTAAGGCTGAATTCAATCCGATGCTTTTTCTTCGGATGATGTATTCGGTAGCCACAAGATAATCCCAGCTCCCTGTTCCTAGTTGGAAACTAGAATTTAACGTACCATTATTTTGCTGATCATATTTCCCTGTTGGTGCTTTTATACCAGCACCCACTTGCCATTTGTGGGTAAAAACAGCTGTGCTATCCATTTTAGGCTGTACTAAAGTATACATTCCTAAAAAAGTCAAATCTCCAATACCAGAAATAGCTTCTTTACCCGTAATCAACTCTCTATTATTATTGTGATAAGGAAGTAAAGCGGTCAATTGAATTCTATTTGTAATAGGTATTCTCGACCAAATTTGAAGGGTATTAAAATTTTCCGTAATCCATGGTGAATTATTAAAAACGCCTTCTTTGGTGGTGTATTGTTGATAAACATATCGAATTCCGATAAAATTGTTATTCAACATTGAACTAAATCCCATACTCCCCCCATTGGCAGAACAGCCGCAAGCATCACAATCCTCTTCTTCTCTAAATAAATAATATTTTTTAAATGGATTGACCCCTTGAATAGTATCTTTAGTTGCAGCATTTGCTAGTTGAATGCCAACAAAAATTAGTAAAAGTATCTTTTTCATCGGTTTATTTTTTTGCCAAATATTTTTCTGGCGATTTTAGAAATTCGTCCTTACACATTTTGGAGCAAAACCCATATAAATTCCCTTTATAATGTGCTGTATCACTTACACCATATTTAGCAATATCCATCTGACAATAAAAATCAATTTTATTGGCGTATTTTAATGAATTTAGGGAGTTGATGGGTTTTTTAAACTCGCTTTTGTTAGGTTGTTCTACTAAAGTTTCTTTTTTGCAACTTGCGAATAGGAATAGTGCAAAAAGTATAAATAAAATATTTTTCATAATTATTCGGAAAATCGAGTATCATTAATATATTGATAATCAGTTAATGTTTTTAAAAATGCAATGATTTGCGTCTTTTCTGTACTTGTCAAAGCGATTCCTAAAGTACCGTTTTGATTTAAAAGAGGATCTAATGTTGGAGAACTAACTACTGCATTAGCGTAATGATTAAGCACTGCTTCTAGTGTTCCAAAACGTCCATCATGCATATATGGAGCCGTTAGCGCAACATTTCGTAAACTAGGCACTTTAAACTTATAATAATCCTGTGGTAATTGTGTTAAACGATACCTTCCTACATCATTTACCATAGGATTAATAGGCAGTCCATTATTTCTAAAGGAATTATCTGTAAACAAATCGGTGGCATGACACGAAGCGCATTTTGCCTTAAAAATGGAATAACCTGCCAATTCGTCGTCAGTTAAATCGCCTCCAGATTCATTCCTTCTGTATTTATCAAATCTAGAATTAGAGGAAATATTCATAACCATAAACTGAGCTAGAGCCTTAAACATGTTTTCAGTATTTATTTCCTTATTTGGAAAAGCTTGACTAAACAATTTTACATACTTAGGATCGGCTTTCATCATGGCCATAATATTTGCAAAATTACCATTCATCTCGATGGCACTTAGCAAAGGAATAACGGGTTGATAATCGAGATTATCAGCAGCTCCATCCCACATAAATTCTGTTTGAAACGCCATATTTTGAATAGATGGAGAATTTCGTGTTCCTGAGGCATTATTCACACCATGACTCACTGTATGTCCGTGATGTGTAAAAGCGTTTTGTTGAATATGACAAAAACTACACGAGATGTCCCCATCTGACGACAATCGTCCGTCGTAAAATATTTTTTTACCTAATTCAAAACCTTTCTCCGTGGGTGGATTTTGTGCTATGTTATAAGCTAAAGGTGGAAAATTAGACGGAACTTCAAATTTTAAAGGCACATCAACATACACTTCGTCCTTAGAACAACTCCACAATAATGGTAAAATGAAAGCAATGCTATATTTAATTTTCATTTTTTTATAGAATGAGCAAAGAAGCTGTTTAAGTTAACACTTAAACAGCTCTCTTTTAATTAATTTGGATTATTATGCACGTGTTCAACAGTAAACATACTCGATAGATTAGCTGTAATTAAGGGCAAATCTGAACCTCCCATAATCATAGCTCCCATCCCCATCCCATTGTGAGCGGTAAGATTTATTTTATTGGTTCCGTCAATTATTTTAGACAAATCGGTACTCAAATGAATTTGAGGGGTAATATTCGTTCGAACCAAAGCATCTTCAGGCAATGCTAAAGAAACTTCAGTATAATTGTAATCCGTACCTGTTTTTCCTGTATGAATCATAAATGAGGTATCAGTTGTTACTGTTGAAGATGTAAACGTTCCTTCAAAAGCCAGAAATTTGAAACCTGAAGCCCAACTCCAAGTCATTCCAGCATTTTGAGCTGTAGTCCAAAAATCGGCAATTCCCGTTTGTCCTAACTCGTATTGCGCTTGGTCAACGCCAATACCAAATGTTATAGATTTATAATTAGCCGCTGGCACATTGCTTAAATTTAATATCAAACTTGACGGAGTAGACTCGTCAACAATAAAGTAACTACTCGCTTTAGGATATGTAAATGTGCTTCCGTCTTCTTTCGTCAGGACGATATTGCTAACAATGTATTTGATACTGCTAACTTTCAACACTTCATTTTGAGAGGTTGGCATATTGGCCGCACCCAAAACTAGCTCATTTCCCGCAAATCCATTTTCAAATTGAATTTTTAAACTTCCTGTTCCTGAAACAGCATCTTCACTCTTACTACAAGATATAAGAGTGGTTGCGATTACTAGCAAAGCAATCGCTTTTTTAATATTATTTTTCATGTGTTTTATCTTGAATTTAATTAAAAGCAGGCATGGTACAATACCCCAGCAGAAAAACTATTGGGGTTGCATGCCATTTGATTCTATGTGATTCAAGATGCTATTGGGGGATGAAATACGAATACACTATTCAGAAAAGAATATAAATCAGAATAGACAGAATGTATTGTAAAAGTATTACGAACTAACCTTATACTTTCAACAAGAGATTCCGATTTAGAATAATAGTAAAATTCAACTTCTTGTTTTTGAGAACTTTTCTTATCAGAAGATAAAGGCTTGTCATTTTCAGCTTCTTTAGCCAATTCTTTTTTAAGATGACACTTACCACAACAATTTAATTCAGGTTTATCTTTATTTTCACAAAGTACTGTGGCGATGTATTTATAATTAACCATATAATCGACAACCGGAAAAACCGGCTTCAATACTATTAGTAACCCAATTATAAATACAATATTTTTCACGATACAAATATATAGCAAATAACACATTTGAACCTAAAAGATAGTAAAACAATCCTCTAGCTCTTTTGCATAACCAAACAATAAATTATTCTCTAAATGAATATGTTTTTTTATATTTTCATGAAATTCATGGAGCATTTCAAACGTTTCTATATAGTTTATTGAGGCATTACTTGGAGTTTGGAACCCGTGAGAAAGCTCATAAATCATGGCAATAAAGTTGCTTTCTGTGTCATGGTCAGCTCTCAATTTAATCAAAGAATTATCCACGGTTCTAAAGGAAGGTTGTTGTATGGTTTCATTGGCATTTAGCGCATGAATCATTTGTCTAATATAAGGGAATAGTGTATCTTCTTCTTTTTCTATATGACATAGCAACTCATAAGCACTAATCTTAAAAAAATCGTAAATTCGTTCCAATTCGGGATACTTTGTCCCTTCCGTTTGAACCAATTCTTTCAGCTTTTCCAACAATAATGGAATAACCTGTCGAGAATAATCATGATGAAAAACAAGAATATATTCGATCAATTCTTCTACGGAAAATTCATGATATTTAAGTGGTAACGGGATGCTTGAATTTTGTACAGCATGGATCTCCTGAATTAGAGCCTCATAATTAAGATTTCTCTCCATACATAGTTGTTCTAAAAGCACATCCCCTTTACAATAAAAATCTATCGATAATTTTGAAAATATTTCAGCTATTCTGTAATCCCTACACACATAGTGTGCCACTGTTTTTGAAGGTTTCATTTTGTTTTTTTAAAATAAATTAATTTAAAACTCACTTATAAAAAAGATTTAAAATCACTCTTGCAACAGGTTTAATCAAAAAACAAATATTTTTTTAAAATATGTTTATAGCAATGCTATATAAACACAGAGCAAAAATACAGAATTTAAACTAAAAGCAAATTTTATGTTAATCATTAAACCTTAAAGTATTATTTTAGTCCAATAAACTAAATATCAAATTTATGAAAAAACTATTTTTAGTAGCATTAGCTGTTGTTGGGATGACAACATTTGCACAAGAGCCAAAAAGAGACATGAAAGAAAAATTAACTCCTGAACAACGAGTTGAATTTCAAGTAAAAAAAATGGCTAAAGATTTAAGCCTTACGGATAAACAAATTGAACAAGTTAGAGCTTTGGTAAAAAAAGAAGTTGACAAACGTGAGGCTAAAAGAGCCGAAATGGAGGCTAGAAGAGCGGAAAATCAAAGGCCAACAAAAGAAGAAAAAGATGCGCGCAGAGATGAAATGAAAGCAAACGCAGAAGCAATGAAAGCTGAAATGAAAAAAATATTAACTGCCGAACAATATGCAAAATGGGAACAAAAATTGGCCGAGCGAAAAGAAAAAATGATGAAAAGAATTGAGGAACGCAAAGGAGAATCTATGAGTCCTTCAGAAATGAAATAAAAAGATTATAAGGTGATCAAAAAGAGGCAAATATAGCGCCTCTTTTTTTATGCTTTAGAAAGAAAACTATTTTTATAGCTGAAGCTAAAGTAAATGACTAACCCTATCAGGAGCCAAATAAAAAAGTACATCCAATTCCAAACACTTAATTGCGCCATCATGTATAGACAGCATATCAATCCTAATAATGGAATTAACGATAAATTTTGTTTCCAAGACCAAACAGCAATCGCTAGAATAGTTAACAAAAAAATCCACATCGGTATTTTATGTTTAAATAAATCCAAACCACTGTCATATTTCATTGATTCTTCAACAGGTAGGGAATCAATTAATTTTTTATAAGCCGTTTTATTGTCAAAATATTGTGTCAATGTTTGTTCTAAATCGGTTGTTTTATTTTTGATTTTATTATTTTCAACTAAAAAATCATATACTTTCTTTGTTCCATCAACGCCAATTGTATTAATAAAGTTGGAAGGATCCTTAATTTGCTTCTGATTTGTCACAAAAGAAAGCGTATCTTCTTTAAATTTTGTTACCGAAAACAACAACCCAATAAGCAATAAAATGGGGTAAATAAATTTAGAATTGATGTATGGCGTCTTAAATTTTCCTCTTGGAATATTAGGCTTATTTTGTAGCACCAAAACTCCAGCACATACCAAAACAAAAGCAAAAAGCGTTCCAATACTACACAAATCAGTAACCATAGTCAAATTTAAAAAGAGAGCGGGAATAGCGACAACAAAACCCGTAACAATTGTAGCATAAGAAGGTGTTTGATATTTGGGGTGCACTTTTGAAAAGCGTTTGGGCAACAACCCATCTCTACTCATACTCATCCAAATTCTGGGTTGTCCCATTTGAAAAACCAACAAAACACTTGCCATGGCTATGACAGCGCTCACTGCAATTATCCCAGACATCCACTTAAGGTTTAACTTATCAAAAACAAAAGCCAAAGGATCTCCAACGTTTAAATCGGAATATTTCACCATACCTGTTAATACTAATGCAATTATTACATATAAAATGGTACAAATTATTATAGCCCACATCATTCCTCTTGGCAAATCACGTTGAGGATCTTTACATTCTTCTGCTGTAGTTGAAATAGCATCAAAACCAATATAGGCAAAGAACACGGCCGAAACTCCTTTTAATATGCCTCCTAATCCATTTGGAGCAAAAGGACTCCAATGTTCCACATCTACATAAAAAATTCCAACAGCAATGACTAAAAGTATGATACAAAGTTTTACAACAACCATAAGATTGCTTGCATTCCTAGACTCTTTCATGCCTCTATATACTAAATAGGTAATGATGACAATGATTAATAGTGCGGGAATATCAGCAATAAAATGAATACCCGCAAAAGTAGGAGATGTAACCCATGCCTGATGTGCAAGTTGAATATTTTGAGGTAAATTCTGGAATAACTTACCTCCTTTCATTAATACAGTAGCTTCTTTAAACCCATTGGATGCTGTTAAATAATCCATTTGAACCCACTCCGCCAAAGTCCTTAAATGAAAGCCATATTTAGCATTTAGTGAATGTACAATTCCATCGAGAAGGCCTGTAAAATAGTCACTCCATGAAATAGCAACGGTTATATTACCTATGGCATATTCCATAATTAATGCCCATCCAATGATCCAGGCAACAATTTCACCAAAAGCAACGTAAGAGTAGGTGTAAGCACTTCCCGAAATAGGAACCATAGAAGCAAATTCGGCATAGGCAAATGCTGCAAAACTACACGCTACAGCTGTGAAGATAAATAAAAATATTACTGCTGGACCTCCATCAGCACTTGCTTTTCCAATAGTACTAAAAATTCCTGCACCAATTATGGCCGCAATACCAAAAGCCGTCAAATCTCTTGCTGTTAAATGCTTTCCGAGCGAATGATGTCCATCAGACTCATTTTTCTCAACCTGAATTAAAATATCTTGTATGGATTTTTTTCTAAATAACTTGGAAAAATTCATAATAGTAGGAATGTAATTTGAAACAAATATAAGATATTATTATTCTTTCTTACAATAATGAATTTCATAATAGCAAAAAACTATTAATTAATAAGAATATATAATGAATACTAATACCGTAATTCTAGTTTGTTATATAAATTTGCATCATAAAATTATTATTAACTTAAATAACACATCATGTCATTAGTAGGAAAAAAATTCCCAAACATTACAGTAGATGCCATCTCATTCATGGGAGACAATCTAAGACTTAACGTTTTTGAAGAAGCAACAAAAAACAATAAAAAAGTAGTTCTTTTTTGGTATCCAAAGGATTTTACTTTTGTTTGTCCAACGGAATTACATGCTTTTCAAGCGGCCTTACAAGAATTTGAAAAACGAAATACTATGGTGATTGGAGCTTCTTGTGATACAAACGAGGTGCACTTTGCTTGGTTAAATACACCAAAAAATCAAGGAGGAATCGAGGGGGTTACGTATCCTATTTTGGCGGATACAACACGCAATTTATCAGCTGCTTTAGATATTTTAGATGCAGAATGGGTATATGATGAAGAATTAAATGATGAAATCTTAGAAGGTTCCAATGTAACATTCAGAGCTACTTATTTAATCGACGAAGAAGGTAAAATTTTCCATGAAAGTGTAAATGATATGCCTCTTGGTAGAAACGTAAATGAATATTTACGCTTAATTGATGCGTATACACACGTACAAACTAAAGGTGAAGTATGCCCCGCTAATTGGGAAGAAGGTAAAGATGCGATGTCTCCAGACAGAAACAGTACGGCTTCTTATTTATCATCTCACTAAAAATATAAATAGTAAATGCAGTTGAAAAAAATCAACTGCATTTACTCAAAAAAAATATTATTATGTTTCAAGAAATAGAAAAAGATAATTTAACAGAAATTATTGCAGAAAATGAAATTGTTGTTGTACAATATGCTGCGTCTTGGTGTGGAAATTGTCGTATAATGAAACCTAAATTCAAAATGTTGGCTAATCAACACGAAAACATTCCTTTTATTATTGTGGATGCCGAACAATTTCCTAATTCTAGAAAACTAGCTAAAGTTGATAATTTACCTACTTTTGCTACGTTTAAAAACGGTGCTCTTCTGAATCAAAGTCAAACTAATAAAGCTGAAGTACTCGCTGAATTAGTTCAGGAAGCCATTCAATAACCTTTCAATCTCCATCCATGAAACTCCCTATAATAAAGCACTTATGTAATTTTATTGAATCGAATGATCAAGATTATATTATTGAAACCCTTGAAGTATTAGAAAATTTATGCGAATTTGAAAGCTTAAAAGAAGAAGAGCTTGAAGTTATTGGTGAACTTATATCGAATCTCTATGGGGCTTTAGAAGTTCAAAAACTAATAAAAGAAGGCAAGGACAAAAAAACAGCTTTAAATGAGTTTATGAAACGAGTTTTAGGAGCTATAGACAAATAGAATCATATCTAAGCAATCCGATACGGATTGTTTTTTTTTTGCATTATAGTCAAATATACCTAAAGTTATTTCTTATCTATTAAAATATAAAAGAATACAAAAATTTCAAGTTGCTGATCTAATCTAATTTTATTTATAATTCTAGATAATCTATTAAGATTAAATCCCAAAAGGTTTACGCTTCACATCCTAATTCAAAAATTGCATCGACAATACTTATAATTATTTTAACTTCCTAATAACGTATTAGAATACAAAACAATAGCACTTCTCTATATTTCTAGTTAACCTAGCTTTAATTATAAATATCTAAACACTAAAATTAGAACGTTGAGGCATACAAAACAAAAAACCTCTATCGTTTTGATAGAGGTTTTAAAAGAAAGGCGGCGACATACTCTCCCACAAGATGCAGTACCATCTGCGCAGTCGGACTTAACTTCTCTGTTCGGAATGGGA
>NZ_QLSZ01000017.1 GCF_003268855.1 Flavobacterium aciduliphilum | reverse complement strand
GAACTTCAATTAGGAGAGCGTTATCCATCTGGAGTATACAACGTGATTGTAACTCAAGGGGAAAACACTAAAACACTTCGTGTGATTAAAAGATAATCATTCGTTTTAATACAAATGAAGCCTCCTTTTCTTCTGAAGAGGGGGCTTTTTTTGTTTATAAGGTTATAAGGTATAAAAAGTTTAAAGTGGAAAGCTTGAAGGTAAATTGACTTTTGAAGTTGTAAATACATTTCTAACAAACGATTTCTTACATTTTTTACTTTGCAGTAAACCCCATTCTTTTTGAAGAATACAAAGCTAACCACGCTCTAGGGTTGAGTAGACGCATGTTGAATTGTATTTATAATTGTGTATGATTTCTCTACAAAAACCAAATAATATGCAAAGCATGTAAAATATTATTAAATTATTAATAAAAAATAAAATATTTATTTATTTTTGTAACATGTCTAGGTGGTGGTGTTTGTTTCTAATAAGTTAATTTTGCGAGAATTAGCCGTATAAAACGTGTTTTTTTAGTGTAAAAAAATGTCGTTTTATATGTGTATTTAGTATAAACACGTTTCATCAGACCTATAAAAAACCAAAAACTCTTAGAAAAACTTATAACTCAAAATTATGAATACACGTTTACTACAAACTTTTCAAAAAATAGTAAAACCATTCAAAGTGCAAGGACTTCTTGCGGGTCTCTTGCTTCTCACCATGATGAGCACAAAAACCCATGCGCAATGTATTGGACCGTATCAAACTTTTGAGAGTTTTAAAACGTTACCAACTACGTGGACGTTTACTTCATTTACTTCAGCTTTGAATACTACCAACTCAAGAACAGGAGCCAACTTATTGCAATCTTCTGTTTCTACAGGGGCTACTGCAGTTACGCCAAGTTATACAAATACTAAAACAGTAGCTTTTTATATTAATAAAAGTGGAGCTGCAGGAGCTGTAATAACCTATGATTTGCAGTTTTCTTCCGATGGAGGAACCAATTGGTATACAATAACAGCTGGAACAAATACAATAAATGGAGAAAGCATTACAGCTACGATTCCAACCCTTCCAACAACAGTAGGAGTTGCTGGTTGGAGTTTGGTTACGGCTACCTTTAATACCAATCATCAATTGGATGCAACACCGACTAATAGTTCGTTTAAATTTAGAATTAGAGATACAAGAGCTTCTGGAGTAGCAGGAACATTATGGGTAGATGATTTTTCGATCATGACCTATAATACATCTCCTAATGACAATACGATTGTAGTGCCTATGCTCAATCAAGCTTCAGCATGTACAGTTACTGTGCCTGCTTCTGGGAATTTAAATTTTTATGATCAAGGAGGTTTGAATGATAATTATAATAAATCTCAAACACAATACATCTATTTTCAACCAACCAATGCTACCGATAAAGTACGTATTACATTTCAAAATACTTTTGCCTTAGATGCAGCTTCAAACATTACAGTATATAATGGGAATGGAACCGGAGGAACCGTTTTATTAAATGCATACACCAATACAACAACGTTACCTAGTACTACAGTGTATACGTCATCATCATCAGATGGAAATATTTCAATAAAATTTGTATCTTCAACTACTTCACCACTTGCAGGGTTTGATATTAAAGTGGAGTGTATTGGGAATTTAGCGATTACGAGTTTAGGGTCAACAAGTGGTTGCCCGGGTTCTCAATTAGTGATTAATGGGTCTGGTTTTACGGGAACCACAGCCGCCAATGTAACTATTGGTGGTACAGCGGTTTCGTCTATTGTTTCTAATACAGGAACGGTGCTTACGGTAATTCCAGCTACTGGGTCGTCTGGTACGGTTTCAGTGACCAATGGTACAACCGTAACTTATGGAACGTATACTGTAAATGCGGTACCTGTAATTACATCTGTAGCTATGGGGTCGCAAACAGTCTGTTCAGGAATAACTGCTACAGCTTTATCCATCAGTGCTACGGCAGGAAGTGGTTCCATTTCAAGTTATCAATGGTATAGTAATACTTCGGCTTCAACCAGCGGAGGAACTTTATTGACAGGAGCCAATGCGGCTACATACACTCCTTCATCAGCAGTTGTAGGAACTTTATATTATTATTGTGTGGTTACCAATTCAAACGGATGTTCGGCAACCAGTGCGGTGTCGGGCGCTGTTACGGTTACCTCACCCCCAACAACATCCACCAATGGTGGAAACCTTTCGGCTTGTAAAGGAACAACTACGACTGGTTTAGGAGGAAATACACCTTCTGTAGGTACTGGAACTTGGACATGTACAGCCGCTCCAGCGGGAGGAAGTACTTCAGATATTACGTTTACTTCTGCCACGACACCAAATACCACAGCTATCGTATCAGCAAGTGCGACAGCAGGAGCTTATACCTTAACATGGACTATAGCGAGTGCGGGATGTACTTCTTCTACGTCAACTTTAACCTTGACGGTAAATGCGGCGCCAACGATAACTTCGGTGGCTATGTCGGGACAATCAGCATGTACTAGTGGGACACTTACGGCTTTGTCTATTAGTGCTACTTCAGGAAGTGGTTCGATTTCAACCTATCAATGGTATAGCAATACGACAGCTTCAACCAGTGGAGGAACAATAATTTCAGGAGCCAATGCGGCTTCCTATACTCCGTCTTCTGCTTCAGCAGGGACTTTATATTATTACTGTGTGGTAACCAATTCGGTAACATGTTCTGCAACTAGTGCGGTATCGGGTGCTATTGTAGTGTCTAATTCTGCAACAGCCCCAACAGCAATCGCAGCAACTGCAATTGGAGGAACCTCGTTTACGGCCAATTGGAACGCGGTTTCAGGAGCTACAGGATATTATTTAGATGTGTCTACCTCTAATACCTTTGCTACTTTTGTAACAGGGTATAACAATTTGTCGGTAGGAAACGTGACTACTTATGCTGTTAGTGGGTTAACACAAAACGTGACCTATTATTATAGAGTGCGCGCTGTCAACGCTTGTTCAACAAGTACTAGTTCTAATACTATAAATTTAACAACTGTTTCTTTGTCGTATTGTGTTCCAACCTATGCTACAGGACCAGCTTTAGGGGACCAGATTACAAATGTTACTTTAGGAACTTTAAATAATACCTCTGGTGCATCAACAACACCATTTTACACATTTTATAATTCAGTAACGATTCCAAATTTATACCAAGGAAATAATGCTACAATATCCGTTTCTTTCGGAACCGACTCAAGACAATTTGTTGGCGTATGGATTGACTACAATCAAAACGGAACTTTTGAAGCTTCAGAAGGTGTGGTTTCAGTAAACAGTGCCGGTTCAAGCGGAACGGTTTCTTTAACCCTTCCAGTACCTGCAGGAGCGCTTCTAGGAAATACTCGTATGCGTGTGCGTGGAGGAGATGATGCAGCTTTGTTAACTTCTCAAGCGTGTGGAGCAACCAATAGTGTTTATGGAGAAACTGAAGATTATATTGTCAATATTATTGTGGTACCGCCATGTACTGTATCCTTGCCTACTAGTTTAGTAACTTCCTATATTACAGCTACTACGGCAACCTTATCATGGTCGGATGCTTCTTTTGCACCAAGTAGTGTGTATAATTACTACATTAGTACGTCTTCAACGCCTCCTACGGCTGGGACAACCCCAACAGGTACGGTAACAGGGGTAACTTCAGTCAATTTAACAGGTTTGACATTAGGCTTAACGTACTATTGTTGGGTACGTACGAATTGTAGTGGGTCTACCAGTTCTTGGTCTGTTTCAACAAATTTTACAACTGTTACACTTGACGTGGTCGTTTTGAATGGGTCTTCTACAGGAGGTACTACAACAACATGTAATGGAAAATTCTATGATAGTGGAAATGCAACAGGAAGTTATTCTAATAGTGAATCGTATACGTATACTTTTGTTCCAGCTACATCAGGTTCAAAATTAAAAGCGGTATTCAATTCCTTTGCTGTTGAAAATAGTTATGATTATCTAAGTATTTACAGTGGAACTACAGTTACGCCAGCAAACTTGATTGGAACATATACCGGAGCACAAATTGCAGCAGGGACGGCTTTTTATTCTACTGCAGCAGGAGGGGAGTTAACGTTCAAATTTACTTCCGATGGTTCTGTGGTGTATAGCGGATGGGATGTGAGTTTGTCTTGCGTGTTGGTGCCAACGATAACCAGTTTTACTCCAACGAGTGCGTGTTCGGGAAGCACCCCAACAGTAACGATAACAGGAACTAATTTTACAGGAGCTACTACGGTTTCTTTTAACGGAACACCCGTAACGCCAACTTCGGTAACAGCCACTCAAATTGTGGTAACTTTACCAGCGGCAGCAACGACAGGATACATTTCTGTAACCACTCCAACTGCTTCAGGAACAAGTTCTTCTATGTTCTATATAAAACCAATTCCAAATACACCAAATGCAGGAGTTGATAAAATTATTTGTCAAGGAAATAGTGCTGCTTTGTCTGCTACTGGATCGATAGGAAGTCAAGTTATTGTTCAAAATAACTGCAGCTCGTTTTCTGCATGGACTACTAATGATACCAGCCGATGGACGATTGTAACGTCAAACAATGCAAGTGGTTCTACTGGAGGGGAAATGCGTTTTCATTGGTTAACAACATCAACATTAGATGATACCGTTCAGTTAGCTCAAATGATTAATACTACGGGCTATACAGGATTGAATTTTTCATTCCGTCATATGTTGGATTGGTTTACGGGAACATTTAGTCTTTACATGGAAACTTCGCCTGATGGAACGAATTGGACAACGAGATGGACCGTTTCACCTACAGCTGATATTGCAGCTTCAGGGGTTAGTATAGATTTGTCTGCTTTAGATGGTACGAGTTTTTATGTTCGTTTCAGATTTAGTGGCAATACATGGAATATCAATGATTGGTATATAGATGATGTAACTCTAACAGGAAACCCAACCTTGAGTTACACTTGGTCTACGAGTGCTACATTATCACCTGTAGTTGCCACTACGCAAGGTACTTCAGTATCACCAACAACAACAACAACTTATTATGTAGCTAGTACTTTAAATGGTTGTAATTCAGCTACAGATAATGTTCTTGTTACCGTTAATGCTAAACCTACTGGTGTGGTGAGTGGTTCAACATCTGTATGTAGTGGAGCTACGGCAACGGTAAGTATTACTTTAACTGGAACTGCACCATGGAATTTAACATACTCTAATGGGTCTACGTCAACTTCTGTAACGGGAATAACAACTAGTCCATATACTTTTACTACACCAGCAATTACAGCCACCACGACCTATACTTTGACTGCATTAAGTGATGCTTCTTGTTCTGCAGTAGCAGGAGGGATGACAGGTAGTGCAGTGATTTCATTAAGCACTCCTCCAACTATAACTATAGCTTCTGCGGTAGCTCCAGTGTGTTACAGTAATTCAAATCAAAATACTACTTTAGCTTATACAGCCACATCGGGTTCTATAGCAAGTTATAGTGTGGTTTGGAATACAGCACCATTTATTGGAACTCAAATGAATACAAATGCTACTTTTCCAGGGTCCAGTCCCTTAACGATTACCGTGCCTGGAGGTGCAGATAATACAGTGACAAATACGGCTTTGTTAACCGTTACCAATTCTAATGGATGTGTCAGTGCAGCATATCAATTTTCTGTAACGATCAATACATCTCCGGCGGTTACTATGACTGCAAATAGTCGAACTATATGTTATGATGCGTCAAATGCACAAACAGTAAGCTATAATTATACTAGTGCCAATACATTAAATTCGTATGATGTGACTTGGAACGCTACGCCTGCTAACAGTTTGCCAACCATTTCAAATGCACCTTTTACGACAAGTTCAGGTACCATTTCAATTACAGTTCCAGCGGGAACAGCTGGAGGAACTTACACGGGTACTGTAACGCCTAAAAATGCTAGCTGTGGAAATGGAGCTTCACCGAGAACCATTACTTTAATTGTAAGTGCGCCGTCAATTACACCATCGGCAAGTCCGGTGCAAGTGTGTTATAGTGCAAGCAGCCAGACAGCAAACCTAACATATACGAATGCAACCGCGACTCCAACAACATATAGCATCGTGTGGAGTGCTACTCCAACCAATTCATTTACAAATGTTACCAATGCAGCTATTACGGCAAGTCCTATCGTGTTGTCTATTCCTGCTGGAACAGCTATCAATACGTATACGGGAACCATTACCGTGAAAAATGCTAATGGATGTACGAGTCCTTCCTCTTCATTCTCAGTAAATGTTAATGGTATCCCAACTATGACGGCATCATCGGCAGTTACTGCGGTTTGTACGAGTACCTCTGCTCAAACCTCGGGCTTGAGTTATACGGCAACTACGTATTCGCCAACATCATATAGTATTGACTGGAATGCAGCAGCAAATACAGCTGGATTATCCGATCAATCTTCAACAACTTTTACATTTGGAGCAGGAAGCGGAACTATAAATACCATTGCAATTCCAGCCAACATTACAGCAGGAACCTACTCGGGAACTATTACGATTTCTAGTGCAGCTACTTGTGCGTCATCTTATCCTATCACTATTGGAATAGGTAAGAAATGGGCAGGTACAGTCTCGTCTGATTGGACGAATGCTTCAAACTGGACACCAAGTGGTGAACCAACCACCTCAGATTATTGTGTAGTAATTCCTTCTGGTACACCCAATAATCCTGTGATTGCTTCAGCTGCAAATTGTGGTAATTTAACCATCAATTCTGGAGCTACCTTGACGGTAAATGCTGGGTATTCTTTAACAGTTCAAGATTATGTAAAAACAGATGGAACGTTAACGATAAACAATGGAGGTAGTTTAGTTCAGGTTAATAATGTGGCCAATTCAGGAACAGGCTCTATGGTTTATAAAAGAGATGTGTCTGGTTTGAAAGGATACGATTATATTTATTGGTCATCTCCAGTTGCGAGTCAGAATATTGCTACTCTTTACAGTTCTCCAACACCCGGAGGAATGTATTATTGGGATGTTTTAGCAAACAATGGTAATGGTACAGGCGGAAATACAAGTCAAGGAAATTGGGCTAATGCTTCTGGAGCAATGCAAGTAGGTAAGGGGTATATCATACGTGCCTCAAACAGTTACAGTTGGACGGGAAGTTTAACGAGTACTTTTACTGGAATTCCAAATAATGGTACTTTAACCTATCCATTATATCGAGGGGTTTATCAAGGTGCAGCAACTTACATTGGAAATAATGGTTCAGTTATTGGACAATGGGATGATAATTATAATTTAATAGGGAATCCTTATCCATCTGCTATTGATGCTATATCTTTTTTAAATGATACAGCGAACAGTTCGAAAATACAAGGATACGTTTATTTATGGACGCATGGGACTGTCCCAAGTTCGTCGGTTAATAACCCATTTTATGGTTCATATTCTGTAAATTATAATTTAAGTGATTATATAGTATACAATAGTTTAGGAACTTCAACGCCAACAGGGTTTAATGGTAAAATTGCGGCAGGACAAGGGTTTTATGTGGCTTTAAATGATGGCGCAACAGTGACAGATGCTTCACAACCAATAACATTTAAAAATACGATGCGTAGTGCTTCCTATAATAATACGCAATTCTATAAAAATAATGCCTCAGCAACAAGTGCGGATTCTGAAACACATCGTATTTGGATTGATTTTATTGATACAAATCATAGTTCTACAAGTACTTTAGTCGGATATGCAACAAATGCTTCTAATGGGGTCGATCGTATGTATGATGCAGTAACAGGTATTGATGGTAATGTTTTATATTCTATTATAGACAATCAAACCTATAGTATTCAAGGAAGAGCGATTCCTTTTGATACAGAAGATCGAGTGTCTTTAGGATATCATGCGGCTACAGCAGGTAATTTCACTATTGCAATTTCTGCCGTTGATGGGTTATTTCAACAAGGACAACCTATTTATTTGGAAGATAAATTATTGAACATAATATACGATCTAAGACAAGCGCCATACAACTTTAGTACAACAGAAGGAATATATAACGATCGTTTTGTGTTGCGTTTTACCAACAGTGCGTTAAGTACATATCAAATTGGAAACTCAAATGTTGCCGTAAGCGTAAACAATAATCAATTAATGGTTAAGGCAAATAAAGAAATAGATTCAATACAAGTATTTGATTTAACAGGAAAGTTAGTTCGAGTGTATAATGAATCTATAAAAACGAACGATTTCAAAGGGGAGTTTGTCTTTGAAAAAGGAGTGTATTTAGCTAAAATTCAATTAACAGATGGAACTTTAGTAAGCCAAAAAATAATGAATTAAAAAACACGCCTCTAGGGGCGTGTTTTTTGTTTAAAAAGCTTTGACTTTTTGCTAATTTTCTCTTAGGTTTTTACAAAATCCTTTGAGGTTTTTCTCAAGTCCTTTGAAAAATTATTGAAGTCCTTTGAGGTTTTTCATGGCTAATTTAATGAAGTTTACATACCAATATCCTCTATCATTAGTAAAGTCAAATTAGCAGTTTTCTAATAATCGACACTCTTAATAAAACCATCTTAAAGAACACAAAATAATTGCTATATCGATTAGTTTATTATTGGATTGAAAAAAAGCCGAGACATCATCGTTTCGGCTTTTTGGTTTTTTAAACTACATGATTCTTCTGTAGTTTAGTTCTTGAGTCATTTTGTTGAGTTTTTTACCAGGTCGGAAGCGCACACGACCTTTTTCAATGTCGTTTACTGAAAATTCGGCTTCTGTAAGTCTGCCTTTAGATTTTAACGTGATGTTGAAACTTCCCAATCGACCAACTCTAACGATTTTCCCTTGCTGTAATTGTTTTAATATGTTTCGTTCCAACGACAACAAAACAGCATAACAATCGGATTCGGTTAGAGTAGTTTTATAAGCAATTTGCTCAGAAAGTGACTCAAAATCTACTTCGCCATCAGCTATCGCTGTTGCATAGTACTTCTCAGGAGCCGATGCGTCCTGAGGATTCTTTTTTAAAATAAGCTTGTATTTCATAATAAAATGATTTAATAGAGTTATTTGTTTAACTCTATATATTTTACTCTGAATCATAATTATCTTTCACTTAAATATTATATTTATTAAAAATATAATAAAAAAGACTTTTAAAAGAATATAATTGAATTAAAATAATAATTTGTTATTAATGTGATTAAAAAATAGGATTAATGTTAAATTATATTTAAAAATATTTTGATGTATAAAAAGTATTGGTTAATTTAGTGGTGTTAATTCTTTTTATTCAAGAAAAATAAAAATTCTTATACTAATGAATAAGTTGATTTGAAAAAATATTTTTTTTTTAAAAATTAAATTGTAACTTGTCAGGCTAAAATATATTTGATAAACTAGCTTTTTTATATGGTAAATGCTGTTGTTTTAATAATTTTAAGTTATTTTTTAAGTTTCTTTTTTAAAGAAAGAAGTAGTTTTTTGTTAAAAACCGCCTCTTTTTTTATTTTTATTTTAATTTTTTTTAAAAAAATATTGGTTCAGCTTCCATGGATTCAATATGTAAATAAAAAGATTAAAATGTTTTTTTATTTTATAATTTCTTCCCCTTTTTTAGAAGGATATTTGAAGCCTATTTTTCAAGTATTCTCTTTGAAGGCGTGCGATTCGAGCACAAGAAGAGATTATAACTTTCCAACGTCTCCTTTGGGAGCGCCGCTATATATTCACGGTAATTGTGTGAACAATTACAAAACTAATTTTTTTAACCCAATTTATTAATTATGATGAATGACTACAAAAATTGGGCTTCTGGCATAGTTGCCAAGCTCAAAAGCGGAGTTGGTATCAAGGAGGCTTCGCCGCCAAGATACAATTCTATAGTCGCGAATACTTCGTGGCTAGTTAGTATCTTGTTGTATGTTGTTGGTGTTTTACGAACGCCAATTGATACTTCAAAAAGGTATTCTCAGCAAAAAAGTTTTTCTAAAAAATTGGCGTATTTAGCTCTGCTGTTTATTTTTACAATGAATAGTGGTGTTTACGCTCAAAGTGTTTTTACAGATGGCTTTGAAACTGGTAATACAGATGCATCCACAACAATATCAGGATGGACTAACACTACTGTAACTGGAAGTAACTGGACAGCTAATACTTCTGCAACAACTTATAATAGAACTCCTAGAACAGGGAGTTGGGATGTTACTTTAAGATACGGTAGAACAGCATGGTTGTTTAAACAAGTAACTCTGACAGGAGGTGCTTCCTATAGTTTTTCTTGCTACGCTAGACAAGATGGTACAACTACTTCAAATGCTTCTATTAAGTTAGCTTATGGAACTACAGCTACTGCTGCAGGTATGACGAATACAATTGTTAATACTACGGGTATTGGTTCATCTTATGTTCTAATCACGGGTAATTTTACACCAGCTACTACAGGTACATATTATGTGGGAATTTTAGGAACAATCAATTCAACGCCATGGTATATCACTTTGGATGATGTTTCTTTAACTCAACTAGCGTCACCAACAATATCTTCTTTTACTCCAAGTACTCTGTGTGTTCAAGGAGGGCAAACTGTAACAATTACAGGAACTAACCTAACAGGTGCTTCTGCTGTTAAATTTAATGGTGTTAATGCAACGTCATTTAATGTGGTAAGTGCTACTAGTATTACAGCAGTAGTGCCAGCCAACGTTACGGATGGTACTATTACGGTTACTAATCCTGCAGGGACTGCAACTTCAGGGTCATCGTATACTGCTGCACCTACACCAACGGTTGGGGTAAGTTCGGGTAGTACGATATGTTCTGGGCAAAGTGTATCGTTAACAGCCACAGGAGGATCTACTTATTCATGGTCACCTGCTACAGGATTGAGTGCTACAAATACAGCTTCTGTAACAGCAAGTCCAACGACTACTACAACTTATACCGTTACGGGTGCAAGTGCTGCAAATTGTACAGCTACAGCTACAGTAACTATTACTGTAAATCCTACACCAACTGCTATTTCAATTGCTCCCCCTGCAGGATTTTGTAGTGGTGGTGTTGCAACTTTAACGGCTACAGGAGGTGCTTTTGCAACTTCTAAATTCACAGATGGTTTTAATGCGTTATCAACTAATTTTGCAACAAGCACCGTTGGAACAGGAACACCAACTGCTGCATTGAATACTACATATCAATCAGAGGGTTCAGGTTCAGTATTATTTAATACTACCTCTACAAGTGCTAGTGTTGCTTACAGTTTGAATTCTAATGTTAATTTAAGTGGAGCTTCATCTGCGCAATTAACTTTTTCTCATCAATTAAGTTCTGAAGCAAGTTATGATTATGGTTATGTAGAATATTCGTCAAATGGGGGTTCAACATGGACAACTTTTCCAACATCAAGTTATGCGGGTTCAGGAACATTAAAAAATAGTGTAGTAAGTTTTGATAGCAGTAGTTATTCTTCATGGTCAGGAATTACGACTGCTTTTTCTAATACTTTTTGGAAAACAGAAACTATCAACATTCCTGTAGCGGCTTTAACAAGTCAGTTTAGAATACGTTTCCGTTATACTACTGATAGTAGTACTAATTATTTGGGTTGGTTAATTGATAATGTTAATATTTCAGCTACGTCTTCTCAGATTGTATGGTCTCCGTCTACTAATTTATATACAAATGTAGAGGCTACCACTGCTTATTCAGGAGGTACTGCAGCTACAGTGTATGCTAAATTGACTTCTTCAACTACATACACAGCAACAGCTGCTAATGGTTCTTGTTCATCTACAGCTACTGTAACAGTAACACCAAACCCACTTCCAACAATTACTGCGGATAGTGCTGCTACTATTTGTACTGGAGGTTCAGGAGCAACATTGACTGCTGCTGGAGGTACAAGCTATACTTGGTCTCCAAGTACAGGATTGAATGGTACTACTGGTAGTTCTGTTATAGCAAATCCTTCAGATACGACTACGTATACTATTACAGGTACGGATGCGAATGGATGTGTGAATACAGCAACTTCTACAGTATCGGTAAACAATTCAGTTGTTATTGGTACACAACCAGCTAATCAAGTAATATTACAAGATACAGCTGCATCATTCTCGGTTACAGCAACTGGTACAGGAATTTCCTACCAATGGCAAGTAAACGACGGAGGAGGATGGGCTAACATCGATGGAGCTACTAATGCTACTTATACTATTGATTCAGCTTCTGCTTCATTAAATGGGTATGTGTATCGTTGTGTAGTTACAGGTACATGTAATACGGTAATTTCGAGTTCAGCTACTTTAACAGTTGGTTCAGTAAGTATTACCACACAACCTTCAAATCAAGTGGTTTGTAGTGATGCAGGTGCTACTTTTTCTGTATCAACGTCAGGAGATGTAACGTCTTATCAATGGCAAATGAGTACTAATGGTACTTCTTGGTCTGACGTAACGGATGCTACATCAGCTTCTTTGGTATTAAGTGGATTGACGTCTACAGACACAGGAAAACAATACCGTTGTGTATTGAATGCGGGTGCAGTAACCTCAAATGCCGCTACCTTAACAGTATATAATGCTATAGCTATTGGGACACAACCAACCAATCAAACGGTTTGTTCTAATGCAGCTTCGGTAACATTTACAAGTGCGGCTACAGGTTCTGGTGTAGCTTATCAATGGCAAGTAAGTACGAATGGTACATCTTGGAACAATGTTCCTGGGGCTACTGCAGCTGCTTATACCATCAACACACCTGGTGTTGGTTTAAACAACAATCAATATAGAGTTATCGTTTCTGGAACTTCTCCATGTAGTGCGGTAACCTCTGATGTGGCAACTTTAACAGTTAATCAAGTAGTAGCTATTACGACTCAGCCAACAGCGGTAACGCAATGTGCTTATGTTACTACGCCAGCTGTTTTCACTGTAGCTGCTACAGGTACAGGTATAGCTTATCAATGGCAATATACCACTAATGGTACGACTTGGAATGATATGACTGGAGAAACAGCTTCTTCATTATCTATTGCTACGCCAGAAACATACAATGGTAATTCGTTCCGTTGTGTGGTTAGTGGAACAGCACCATGTACATCTGTAACGTCAAATGCTGTGGTGTTAACAGTAACACCAAGTTTTGGAGGTACTTATACAGTAGGTACAGGAGGAAATTATGCAACATTAACAGCGGCAGTTGCGGCTTACAATGCAGCAACATGTTTTACTGGGAATGTGGTGTTTAATTTGACTGATGCCAACTACTCAACGAGTGAAACATTCCCAATAGTTATTAATGCTAATGCTAATGCAGGGACTAATACTTTAACGATTAAGCCAAATACAACGGCAACGATCACAGGCTCATCGGCTTCTGCAATTGTAAAATTAAATGGAGCGGATAACGTAATTATTGATGGGTCTAACAATGGGTCTAACGATAAGAGTTTAACAATTGAAAACACGAATACTGGTACATCTTCAATTGTACTTTGGATTGGTAGTGCTTCTGCTACAAATGGAGCTACAAACGATACTGTTAAAAATATTATTGCTAAAGGAAACGGTCCAGCCACAACTCTAGCTGCAATCATGGCAGGTAGTGGAACAACTGCTGGAGGTGTTGCTGAAGCTTCAAATACTAATTTGACTATTCAAAACAATACTGTAATGAAAGCTCAATATGGTATTGGAGTTGCAGGTAACGCAACCTACCAAACAGGTACAGTGATTTCTGGCAATACAGTAGGTTCTACTACCGCTGCTGAATATATTGGATACAGAGGTATTTTTATATCTAATGTTTCTGCAGTTTCTGTTGCAAACAATAATGTATTTAATGTTAGAACATCATCTTCTATCAATGTATCTGGTATTGAAGTTACAGCAGGTGTTATCAATGGTAGCATCAATGCCAATACAATCAGTAATGTTAAGAGTACTTCAACTTCTGGGTATGGTGCTTATGGAATTAACTTCTCATCAGCTACAGGTACAACAGGAGTTCTTGTGTCAAACAACATGATTTCTGGTCTTGAAACAGCTAATTACAGTACTACAAGTACTACGTGGAATGCATTCGGTATTCGTATTGCTGCGGCTGTCCCAGGTTTAAAAATTTACCACAATACTGTTAATATGTATGGGACTGTGGGTGCTGGAACTTCTGCAGGTATGTCTGCAGCATTTTGTACAGCTGCTGCAGTAACTGGATTAGACGTTAGAAATAATATTTTTAATAATGCACAAAAATTTGGTACTACAGGTTCATTTGCATACAATATGTATTTGACTACTGGTACTACTTTTAGTACTATTAACTACAACAACTATTCAGGAGCTACAACAACTAGTACTACCTATAGACTAGGATATAGTGGTTCTGCAGCTGTTTTAGATTTGGCAGCTTGGAAAACCTATACAACTCAAGATGCTCAATCGCTTGCAGTAACTCCAAACTTTACTTCTAATAGTGATTTACATTTAAATGTAGGAACTAATACAGGTTTGGATAACTATGGTACTGCGTTAACAGATGTTACAACTGATTTTGATGGAAACGCTCGTTCTGCAACTCCAGATATGGGGGCGGATGAGTTTACTACATTAACATGTGCTTCTCAAACTTTAACAGCAGGTACGGCTAGTTCAACAGTGGCAGGATTCTGTAACTCAACTACTGGAGCTACTTTGTCTGCTACAGGATATACTATTGGTGTTGGAACAACCTACCAATGGGAAATGTCTACAAATGGAACGTCATTTACTGGGCAAGGAACAGCTAGTGCTAACTATGCTAACCTTTCTACAGGAGCATTAAGTGCTACAACATATTACAGATTAGCTGTAATTTGTGATGGTGGTTCAACAGAATACTCAAATGTACTTACGATTACTAAGTATACTGCTGCAGTAACTACAGTATCTGCCGGAACAACAATTTGTGCAGGACAATCGGTTACTTTAACAGCAGATGGTTCTTCAACCTATGCATGGTCACCTGCTACAGGATTAAACGGAACTACAGGAGCTTCAGTTATCGCAACGCCAAGTACTACAACAACATACACCGTAACAGGTACTGACAGTAATGGTTGTGCAACAACTGCCACTGCTACGGTAACAGTTAATGCGTATCCAAGTACGGTTTCAATTACAAATGGGGCTTCGTCTCTTTGTGCCAATACAGTGATGTCGTTGACTGCTACTGGAGGGACAGTAGGTGGTACGGGTACAGCTACTTTAGGAGCTGGAGCTTCTACAAGTACAAGTGCAGGTGTTAACCCATTCTATGGAGGTTACGGTGGTGTGAAAACACAATTCTTAATTAAAGCTTCTGAGTTGACTGCTTTAGGTATGACAGCAGGAAACATCAACAGTTTAGCATTGAATTTAACAACCGCGGGTTCTACTTTAACTAATTTAGGTATTAGCATAGGTTCGACTTCTTTAACAGCGTTAACTTCTAATATTGAAACTGGTTTATCTTCAGTATATACTACTTCAAGTTTTGTACCTACTGTAGGAAGTAATACTTTCAACTTTAGTACTCCTTATTCATGGAATGGTACATCTAACATTATTGTTAGTTTCTGTTGGAGTAATGCTAATACATCCAATACTGTTTCAACTGTAAGTGTAGATGCACCAGGCTTTACTTCTTCAAATGCACGTTATGTGGATAGTGTGGTGGCTGCAGATGTATGTTCATATACAGGAAGTACTACACCTTCAGGATGGAACGGTGCTTCTACTACAGGAACTAGTCGTCCTAAAATGGTGTTTGGATATTCTACAGTTCAAGCTACATCAATGACTTGGTCTCCAACAACAGAGTTGTATACAAACGCAGCAGCTACAACACCATATACAGGTGGTGCAGCTACAGTAGTATATACAAAACCAAGTACGTCAAGAACCTATACAGCTACAGCTTCAAACGGTTCTTGTACTACAAGTGCTACAACTAATGTAAACCCAACGCCTGCGCCAGACTTTACATTAACTAGTGATGTGGCAATCTGTAAAGGAAACGCAACTACATTGACGGCTGAAACCAATACTTTCACGTATGCATGGTCACCTTCAATAGGGTTGAATGGAACTACTACTGCTTCGGTAACAGCGAGTCCAACGACTACAACTACATATACTGTTAATGTAACAGATACAATGACAGGATGTAGTGCACCAAAAAGTGTAACAGTTTCTGTAAGTGAACCAGGAGCAATTAATTCTGTAGGTACAACTACCTCACAAATTACTGTTCCAGGAGGTACCACTACATTTACAGTAGCTACAGCATCTGGGGCTACATATTCTTACCAATGGCAAGTAAATGATGGTTCAGGATGGGCTAACCTTTCTGAGGATTCATACTATTCAGGGGTAAACACTGCGACTTTAACATTAAGTAATATTGAAGCATCTTTTGATCAATATCAATATCAATGTTTAGTAACAGGGGCTTCTCCTTGTGCTACTTTAACACCAATCGTGGCTACGTTGACAGTTAGTAATACGGGTATTGCTACACAACCACAGTCAGTTACGGTTTGTGATCCAAGTTCAACATCGTTTACTATTGTAACCAATGGAGATGAACCTTATGGAATTCAGTGGCAAATGAGTATAGATGGAGGGGCTACATACAACGATATCGCTGAGGGTACAGATGCTACAACAGGAATGACTTTCTCTGGTGTAGATACAACAACATTAAGCGTGTCTGATATCACATTAGCAAACAATGGTGTGAAATTCATTTGTGTGTTAAACTATTATTTAAATAGTGATGCAGCTACATTAACGGTGAAACAACCAGTTTCTATTACTTCCAATCCAACAGACCAAACCGTTTGTTCAACAGGAGGTTACGCCTCATTTACTGCAACAGCTACAGGTGATGATTTAGCATACCAATGGCAAGTAAGTACTAACGGTACTTCATGGTCAAATTATACAGGAACAGGAGCTACTACAGCATCTATTTCTGTTGTGAATCCAGCAGTTTCTGCAAATGGAACACAATATAGAGTAGTGGTTTCAGGTAACGCTGCTTGTAGCAGTGCTACTTCATCTGCAGCAACCTTGTACATCAATAATCCTACGATTACTACAGCGCCTACAGCAGCTTCAGTTTTAAGAGGAAATACAGCTACATTTACGGTTGCGGCTAGTGCAGCAACGTCATATCAATGGCAACGTGCTGCTACTTTGAACGGAACCTACACTGATGTAGCGGACGCTACTCCAGCTGGAGTAACGTATTCTAATGCTACATCGGCTACGTTATCAGTAGTAACATCTGCAACTACAGCAACAGGTACTGCAAACTATTATCGTTGTGTGGTAACAAACAATGGATGTACAGTGACTTCAACTGGGGCAGGAATGACAGTAAATTGGTACTGTACACCGGCACCAACTTCTGTTGACGGTACAGGTATTACTAATGTGACTATGGGTTCTATCAACAATACTACTGGTGCAGAACCAGGAAGATATGGTGATTATACGGCTCAAAGTACAACTACAACTCAATTATCAACAGTTGACTTTAGCATCAGGTATGCTACAGGGTATACTTATGGTACTAAAATATGGATTGACTTTAATGATAATGGTGTGTTTACTGACTCTGGTGAGCAAGTTTACTACGGATTATCAACGGCTACTAATCCAACAACATTATCAGGAAGTTTTGCAGTTCCATTAACAGCTCCTCTTGGTTCTCACAGAATGAGAATTGGAGGTTCTGATAATGATTCAGGAGTAGATCCTTGTTATGCTTCGTCTTATGCAGCATTTGAGGATTATTCTATTGTAATTACACCGGCACCTACATGTGAGGGTACACCTACAGCTGGTACAGCTGCATCGTCTGTTTCTTATGTTTGTTTAGGTTCTGGTACAAATGTTTCAACAACAGGAGCAACAAGTGGCGTTTTAGGTATATCATATCAATGGTATTCATCAATGAATGGAACTGATTTTACTGCAATTTCAGGAGCTACTTCTTCAAGTATAGCAACAGGAGCTTTAACTCAAGGGACTTATTACTATTCTACAATAACTTGTTCAACAAGTGGATTGTCAGCTAATACAAATACTGTATTTGTAGATGTATATAATCCATTAATTACAGGAACAACTCCAGCAGGACGTTGTGGAACAGGTACTGCTACTTTAGGAGCTACTGCTAATGATAATGCTACTATAAATTGGTATGCAGCGTCTACTGGAGGTGCTTCATTGGGTACAGGAACTAGTTTTACAACTCCAAGTATATCGGCTACAACTACTTATTATGTTGAAGCTTTTAGAGGTGGGTCTCAACAGAATTTAGGAAATCAAGATACTGCAGCATGGTCAGAAGCTAATTTCTATACTACTTCTTCAACAGATGCAGGTATTGTATTTACTACACTATTACCAAATATTACTATCAAGGGAGCAAATGCTTATGTAACTGGAACGGGTTCATTAACATATACGTTAAAAAATCCTTCAGGAACAACAATTGCAACCTATACACAAAATGTAACAAATGCTACTTCTTCAACAGCAGTACATGTTGATTTACCATCATCATTTACAACTGGTGCAGCTGCAGCAGGATATAGTTTAATATTAACTAAAACGGGTGTTACATGGTACTATTTTACAGGATCATACCCATATACTTCTAGTGCATTAAATATCACTAGTGGATGGGGTTGGGGTGCCACTACAACTGATGTTAGAGGTATTCACAATATTGACTTTATTGCAGGATGTACCTCTTCAAGAACAGCTGTAACAGCTACTGTAGATGCTTTACCAATAGCTACTATTTCTTATGCAGGGTCACCTTTCTGTAGTACTGCTACAACAGGCGCTGTAACAAGAACAGGTACAACAGGTGGAACATATTCTGCAGGTGCTGGTTTAGCTATTGATGCTTCTAATGGAACAATCAATGTCGCTGCTAGTACACCAGGTTCTTATACAGTTACGTATGCTATGAATGGCACTACATATTGTTCAGCTCAAACGGCTACAACTACTGTAGTAATAAATCAAGCATTAACATCTGACTTTGGTTATGATGCTCCAACATATTGTACAAATGGGGGTACTGTTACTCCTAGTGTAACAGGAACAGCTGGAACATTTACAGCATCGCCTGCTGGCTTAAGTATTAATGCTTCCACAGGAGTTATTACATTAGCTTCTTCAACAGAGGGTACTTATACAGTAACGAATACCGTTTCTGTGGCAGGTTGTTCAAATAGTGTTTCTACAACTACTGTAACAATAAATAAAGCAGTTGTTATAACAACACAACCAGTGGGAGCTTCTCAATTAATAGGAGACAATACATCATTCTCAGTTGCTGCAACTGGAACAGGATTGTCTTATCAATGGCAAGTAAGTACAAATGGTACTTCTTGGTCTGATATTTCTGGTGAAACAGGAACTACATTAAGTATAACAGCAGTTACTGCTGATATGAATGGATATCAATACAGAGTAGTGGTATCTGGAGCAACTGCTTGTTCTTCTGTAACAAGTGATGTGGCTATATTAACAGTGAATACTGCGGCTATTACAACACAACCAGCAAACTATATAGCTTGTAATGAGGGAGCTAATTCAGCTTCGTTCTCTATCGCAACTGTAGGTGTTGTTGATACATATCAATGGCAAGTAAGTACAAATGGTACTTCATGGTCTGATATTTCAAATGACGCAATGTATGCTAATGCAAATACGGCTTCATTATCTGTTTCTGGATTAAGTTTATCAAATGATGGATGGAAATTCCGTTGTGTGGTAAATGGAGTAGTGTATTCAAATGCAGGTGTTTTATCTGTTAAAACAGCAGTAGCTATAACTACTCAACCTACAGCATCAACTGGATGTGATGCTGGTTCAGCTTCATTTAGTGTGGTTGCAACGGGTTCTGAATTAAGCTATCAATGGCAAGTAAGTACTAATGGTACCTCTTGGTCAAATGTTACTGGTGCCACAGCGGCAACATTAACATTGAATAGTTTAACTGTAGCTATGAATGGGTACCAATATCAAGTAGTTGTTTCGGGTGCATCACCTTGTAGTGCTGTAACTTCAACACCGGCTATTTTGAATGTAAATACTGCAGTAGCAATAACAACACAACCAGCTAATACAACTGCTTGTGCGGGCTCTAATGCTATATTTACTGTATCAGCTAATGGCACATCTCCAACTTACCAATGGCAAGTTAAAACTACGGGTGGTTCTTGGACAGATATTGCAGGAGAAACAGGAGCTTCTTTAACTCTTGCTTCGGTAACTACAGCTATATCTGGAAATAAATACCGTGTAGTTGTTTCTGGTGCTGCGCCATGTGGTTCAGTAACGTCTAGTAACGCAACATTAACAGTAAGTCAACCAGCAGCACCAACGTTTGCTTCTAGTACTGTTAATGTATGTCCTGGAAGCGTAGCTACTTTAACTGTAACTAACCCATTGACTGTAACAAATCAATTGGGAACAGGAACAACGACTACATCTTCTATGGGAGTAACTCCTTTTGGTTCATATTATGAAGGAGCAAGAGAGCAGTATTTGGTTCGCGCTTCTGAATTAATTGCATTAGGTTATAGTGCAGGTAACATTACATCATTAGCATTTAATGTTACATCTGCAGGTTCTTATGCGCAATCAAATTTCTCTATTAAATTAGGAAGTACAACTTCTAATAGTATTTCTGCTTTTGCTACTCCAGTAGGGGGCTATACTACTGTATATTCAATAGCATCATTAGCTACTCCAGCTACAGGATGGAAAACATTCTCGTTCTCTACTCCTTATGCATGGGACGGGACTTCAAATATCTTAGTAGATGTTTGTCATGATAATGATACTAATTCGACATGTTCATCATGTTATGGTACATCTTCTACTGTTGAATATACTTCAACTTCATTCAATTCGGTTTATGGTACTTATGGAGATAATGTTCAAAGTTGTGGTACTACTTCAACTTCAACTACTTCTGTAACAACAAGACCAAATATGAAGTTCAGTATTCAAGCTGGTACAACAACATGGTTACCAACAACTGGATTGTATACAGATCCTTCTGCAACTACTGCTTACACAGGCGGTAACGCAGTAACTGTATATACTAATACTACAACTTCAACTACGTATACAGCAAGTAATGTAAACACATTAGGATGTGCTAATACTTCAAATGTTGAGGTGAATGTTTTAGCTCCGGCTACGTTAACAGGTGTAACACAGCCAGCAATCACTTGTTCTGGTGCGCAAACTACATTTGCCTTAACAGGAATGTTAGCAAACAGTACATCTACTATTAGCTATACGGTTAATGGTGGTGCTACACAAACTGTAAGTGGTGTAGTAGCAGACGCTAATGGTAATGGTACATTCACAATTGCTTTAGCTGGATTTACTAATGGTCAAACATTGGCAATAACAGCTATTCAAAGAACAGACATAACGCCTAACTGTACTACAGCAATTACTGCTAATAATACGGTTACGATTGCTGTTCGTTCATTAGTTACCTATTATGCGGATGCCGATGGTGATGGTTTTGGTAATTATAGTTTGCCAACTATTACTTGTCAAGGGCAACCAACAGGTTATGTACTAAATGGTACAGATTGTAATGATGCAGATGCTACAATGAATACAACCTATTCGTTCTATGCAGATACAGATGCTGATGGTTATGGAGCAGGAAGCGCAGTAACTTTGTGTGCTGTTGATGCTTCTACTGCACCTTCAGGATATGCTGTAAACGGAACAGATTGTAATGATTCAAACAGTTCAGTATATCAAAGCGGTTCATTATATATCGATGCTGATGCAGACGGATATAATGTAGGAACCGAGACAGTTTGTTATGGAGCGACTGTTCCAACAGGATATTCATTATCTACAAACGGAACAGATTGTAACGATGCTGATGCTAGTATGCATGCAACGTATTCGTTCTATGCGGATACAGATGCTGATGGATATGGAGCAGGAAGCGCAGTAACTTTGTGTGCTGTTGATGCTTCTACTGCACCTTCAGGATATGCTGTAAACGGAACAGATTGTAATGATTCAAACAGTTCAGTATATCAAAGCGGTTCATTATATATCGATGCTGATGCAGACGGATATAATGTAGGAACCGAGACAGTTTGTTATGGAGCGACTGTTCCAACAGGATATTCATTATCTACAAACGGAACAGATTGTAACGATTCAGATGCTACCGTTCATACTCCAATAACATATTATGTTGATGCAGATGGCGATGGATATGGATCTACAACAACTGGAAGTTTCTGTTCATTGACTGCACCTACAGGATATTCTGTAAACAATACAGATTGTGATGATTCAAATGAATCGATTCACGTAGGCGCGATGTATTATGTAGATACCGATGCTGATGGTTATGATAATGGAACAGCAACGTTCTGTTTAACATCAGCGCCAAGAGGCTATTCAGC
>NZ_QLSZ01000016.1 GCF_003268855.1 Flavobacterium aciduliphilum | reverse complement strand
ACCGTTTATATCAAAACCAACCACATCATATTGGGTCGCAAATAATCGTGCCAATGGCAAACCTACATAGCCTAATCCTATTACTCCTATTTTTAATTTCATTTTAAAGTATTTAAAACTATTCAAGAAAATATTTAAGCACCAAAATTACAGAAAAATATTGAATTTTATCAATTTTTCCTTTATTGAAAACTAAAAAACAAAGAAAAAGGTTTCAAAAAAATAAAATTTGATGTATTTTAGCAATAATACAATATTTAAATTAAATTTTCTTGAAAATAATTCGTAATTAAATTGCAATCGTTACAATAAATTTTACATACTTAAACTTTTTTAATTAATAAAAAATTTATATTAAAAAAAAAAAATTAAATTTGCAAAAAAAACAAACCAAATTACATACCCTATCAAATTTCGAATATGCTAAAATCAAACAATTCTTTTTTTAAGAAAAAATATCTTCTTCTATTGGTTCTATTCTCATTTTTTTCATCTTGTACAACAAAAAAAGATATTTTGTATATACAAACATCAGGAAATAACACCTTTGAAAATAAAATTCTTGATCAAAAAATCGAAGTAAATGATATTTTAAGCGTAAAAATAGGATCCTTAAATAGTGAATCATCAAATGTGTATAATATAGATGCGATGGGAAGTGGAACAACAACTGTAGGTACAGTTGATGTAAATATTGCTTTAAAAAATTATCTCGTTAATAATGAAGGATTAATTATTTTACCTGTGTTAGGTAACATTAAAGTTAGCGACAAAACCACTTCTGAATTAGAAAAATTTCTTACTAAAAAATTAATTGATGAAGGACATTTGTTAGAACCAACAGTTAGTGTTAGAATATTGAATTCTAAAGTTACAATTTTGGGAGAAGTCAGAAGTCCTGGAACTTACTCTTTCCCTGAAAAAAACATAACCTTGCTTCAAGCTTTGGGATTAGCTGGTGATTTAACTATCAACGGTGTCAGAGAAGATATACTACTTATAAGACAAGATGCCAATGGAAAAACGATTAATCACATTAATCTTACAAAAAAGGACTGGATGAACACAGATCTTTATTATATAAAACAAAATGATGTAATTGTAGTTAATCCTAATAATGCTAAAATTAAGTCGGCAGGAATTATAGGAAATGCAGGAGCTTTAATATCTGTAATTTCAATACTTTTAACAGTAATTGTACTATTTAAAAAATAACAAATGGAAGAGAATCATATTGACGAACAATTTGACTTTAAAAAAGAACTTTTTAAATACGCATATTATTGGAAGTATTTTTTGATTAGTACAATAATAATGCTTTCTCTATCTTATATCTACATAAGATATACAAATCCCATATATTCTGTTGAAAGCAAAATTAAAATCATCCAAGATAAAGATAAAGGATTTATGTTGCCAGCAAATTTATTACTAGCAACAAAATCCCAAGTAAATATTGAAAATGAAATAGAAACTGTTAGATCCAAAAGATTATTTGGAAAGGTAATTAGTCAGTTAAACTTAACAACTTCTTATTTTTACAAAGGAAAATTCAGAAATACCGAAGCTTGGAATGCTCCAATAAAAATAACATCTCTTCACAACAAAGATTCTATATTTAAGTCATTCTCATTCAATATTTTAGCTATAAAACAAGGCTATAAAATCACCTTATCCAATGGAAAAACTAATTATATTAAGGGCACCCATGTAAAAACTACTATCAATAACATAGACCTGCTAATAGAGCCTAATTCTTATGCTTATCATAAAAATGATAAAAGAGAATTATTAGTTCAAATTACACCTTTTAAATATATCTTAGAATCTTTAATAGCAAAAATTAGTGTTAGTCAAGTTGGTGAAGATAGCCAAATTATTAATTTAAAAATTCAAGATGTAAACATTAATAAATCGTCAGATATTATCGACAAAATTGTTGATGTATTTAATGATGATGGCATAAACGATAGACGATTAGTTAACTTAAAAACAGTCAAATTTATTGATGACCGTTTTAAAAGTTTAACAAAAGAATTGGACAGTATTGAAAGTGTTAAAAGAGATTTTAAAAAATCTAAGGAAATGAGTTTTATCGAAGCTGATGCTGGATTAGATATCACAAAAAAAGCTACATCAAAAGAAACTCTTTTTACAATAGAAACACAAATAGAACTATCAAATCTACTACAAGATGCCTTAAACAGCAAACAGCCAACAATTTTACCTGCTAACATAGGTTTAGACAATGTTATTATTAACGAACTAATATCAGAATATAATACTTTAATATTACAAAGAGATAAACTTTTAAAAACTGCAGGTAAAGAAAATCCTATTCTTAAAGGCCTAGATTCACAAATTGAAGTGGTAAAAAACAATATAAATGAATCAATTTATACTTATAACAAACAACTTAAAATTAGACAAAACCAACAACAATTTGATTTTACTAAATCTAAAAATATTGTTTTAGAAATACCAAGTAATGAAAAAATTCTTAGAAGTATCGAAAGACAACAACAAATAAAAGAAAATTTATACTTACTCTTACTACAAAAAAGAGAAGAAGCTGCTATAGCCTATGCTGTTACGGAGCCTTCGGTGAAGATTATTGATTATGCTAATGCTTCGTTGACTCCTGTAGCCCCTAAAAAAATTATTTTATATTTAGCAGCATTGATAATTGGTGTATTAATTCCTTTTATTATCATATTTATTAGATTTGCTTTTGACTCAACTATTAAAGAAGTAAATGATGTTGAATACAAAAAATCTCAAATTCCAGTAATAGGTGAAATTCCATTCTTTGATGAGTTTAAAATTTTCAAAGATAAAAACGATCGTTCCGTACATGCAGAGAGTTTTAGAATTTTATCTTCCAATGTAAATTTTTCATTACCTCTTAAAGAAGCAGGAAGAGGTCAGGTTATCATAGTAACATCATCTATTATGGGTGAGGGTAAAACATTTATTACTACCAATTTAGCTTTAGCTTTAGCTAGTTACAACAAGAAAGTATTACTTATAGGTGCAGACATGCGTAAACCAAAACTTCACTTATCACTTAATATGAATAAAGTGGACAGAGGTTTATCGACCTATTTACATAATAAAGATGTTCATTGGAAAGATGTAATTATTAATAAAAACCCATATAATGAAAATTTAGACATCATTTTCTCTGGAACAATTCCTCCAAATCCTTCAAACATAATTTCAAATGGAAGATTCGAGACTATGATCAATGAAGCAAAATTAGAATATGATTATGTAATTATTGATACTGCCCCAACGATTTATGTAAACGACACATTCTTGATTGCTAATCTAACGGATTTAACAGTGTATTTAACAAGATTTGATTATACCGAAAGACGTTTGATTCAATACGCTACAACTTTAAAAGATGAGTCTAAACTTAAAAATATGGTATTTATTTTGAATGGAATTACGCAATCTGGTGTACACCAATATAACTATAAATATTCTTATAAATATGGTTATAATTATGGTTATGGTTATGGTTATGGTTATGGCGAAAATAGTGATTCCAAAAAAGGTTTTTTTAATAAAATTTTCAATAAATTCAAAAATAAATTCTAGTTTTAGACGGTATTTTAACAATAAACTGATTTAAACTTTTGAATCAAATCAATACGTTCAGCTGTATTAGAATTACCTCTTTTATCCATCATTTTAAAGAGTATTGGAAAGGCAATATTCTTGTAACTAACCCCTAACATAAGAATGTTTATGTTATTGCTCCCAAACTTCCAATTGGTTCTGTCCATGACCAAAACCAAAGAATCTTGCTGTAGTAAAAGTGCAAAAATAAACTTAGCTACAAACTCCAAAGGAAAATCAACCTCCTTAAAAAATCGTTGAATTCGTCTGTAATTGCTTGTACCACTAGTTTTAAAATCAAATCCAAGAGAAAGTTTAGAGAAATTGACCGACTTAACTTTACATAGAGCGTTGATAAATAAACATATAAGACCGGATTCTAGCTAAATTTAAATGATTGCTAAAATAGCTTTGAAATACGGTTAATAATTGCGTATCTTCGTATGCTGAGCTGATTTTCTTTTTTAAAGACATTACTTGAGAAATAATTCTTTAATATGCTGAATCTCATATTTATATAAAATTTTTTAAAAACTTATTTTATTGATTTTTAATCAATTATATTTTTTGTCGTGTACTAAACACCAAATATTAAAGAAAATAACAAAAATAGAAAGAAATTAAAAAGAGGATGAAAAAGAGAATTCAACTTAAAAGTTTATAAAGAACGATTTGTAAATGAAAGATGTTTTGCTTAGCTTGCTAGTTTTAAATGACTCTTAATAAGATTTGATACTACAAAATTATCATGGTTGAATTGGACTATTTGGCGTTCTTTATTATTCTATCAGTTTATTTTAAAATTATTGAAAATCCTGTTTATACCTATTTCTTTACAATGCATACCATCATAAAAGAAAGCCTCATCCATTTTTAAAGTGTAAGGATTAAAACTTCCATATAAATCAATGTTATTCTTAATCGCAAATTTTACAATTCTCTTTTCTACATTACAAACATTTATGTATTTAACTTTAATTGTATCATATACTAATGGAGCGTATGGGCTAAGAAAAAACTCAATTTGTATCTTGTTTCGTTTCAAATCAAAAATTAACTTCATAAAGTCGTGCCAATATTTATCTGATATATAATTAAATTTTTCTATGCTATATACTTGTCCTGATAAATAATCTTTAATTTTATCGTTAACTATTTTCTGATTAGCACTTCTATATTTTACACCATAAGTTATTGATCCATCATTAAGTTTAGTATTTGTTTTATTATACTTATTTACAGTCTCTTTGATATTACTTTTTGATCTAATTTTTTTAATTAAATTTTTTAAAGAACATTGAAAATATGACAATGAAATTAATTGTTTGTTATTTTTCCATTCACTAGATTCAATAGTGTTTTTTTGATTATTTACAAACGATTTATAATATTCCCCTATCGATTCCCATCTTTTTTGGTCATTATTAGTATTAAAATACCAAGGATCAATACCAATTATCACTTTTTTTGGATATTTATGCTTTTCTTTATAAATCTGATAAATTGCTATTATATCTTCAATACTAGCTCCAAAAACAGAATTATTAAAAATTTTTTTGTTAGGAAAATATTGAGAATTAATCAACATAGTCCTACTCGAACCTAGTACAATTATATCAGGTGTAAATTTCATATTACCAATAATCTCCCTTTGTAATAATCTATCCTCAAAATTACTGATATTAGTTACATATTTATCATTTAAAATAATTTTCGCTATTTTTTTTTCATATCCTTTATTAAAAATATTAGCGAAGTCACCATAGTAGTTTACTAAAACTATTACTAAAACTGCTGGAATTACCGAAACAATAAGTCTAATTAAAAAAAATTTCATACTAAGTTAAAATTGAAAATAAATAAATTGATTTTTATTGAAATTACCATAATATATAATCAAAAAGACAATTAAATAATAAAATAAATATTTGTACTTTTTATTATATTTTTTCCCAAATGTTTCAATAGCATATTTGTCTTCTCTACCAATCCATTCTATCACAAGAAAAAAAATAACCATTATTGAAGTATAACTAATGTTATTTACATTTTGAATTTTAGGTATAGTAAAAAAAGTAATCGAAAAAATATTTTTAACATAAACTATTGCAGCTTTTAAATTATCTGATCTAAAAAATATCCAAGCAAAAACTGTCAAACAAAATGTAAAAAAAATAGATAAAAAATCTTTAAAGCTAGGAATATTAGCACCCTTAGCAACTATTTCAATATTATTTCTATTTGTATTAAATATTATTGAAGGCATTATAAAAATTGCATTTAATAATCCCCATACAATAAATGTCCAATTAGCACCATGCCAAAAACCACTTACTATAAAAATTATAAATGTATTTCTAATTTTTATCCACATACTTCCTTTACTTCCTCCTAAAGGAATATATAGATAATCTTTAAACCATGAAGACAAAGAAATATGCCAACGCCTCCAAAATTCAGCAACATCTCTAGAAAAATAAGGAAAAGCAAAATTTCTCAACAAATCAATTCCAAACAATTTTGCAGTTCCCAAAGCAATATCAGAATAGCCCGAAAAGTCTCCATAAATTTGAAAAGTAAAACAGAGTGCTCCCAAAACCAAAGAGCTTCCTGAATAATCTCCATAATTATTAAAAATTTCATTTGCTATTTCAGCACAATTATCTGCAATGACAACTTTCTTAAAAACTCCCCATAATATTTGTTTCAAACCATCAACAGCTTTGTAATAATCAAATTCTCTCTTTTTTTTAATTTGAGGTAACAAATGAGTAGCTCGTTCAATTGGACCAGCCACTAATAGTGGAAAAAAACTAACAAAAACAGCATAATCAGTAAAGTTTTTTTCTGCTTTTATTCTATTTTTATATATATCTATGACATATGACAAACCATGGAAAGTATAAAACGAGATTCCAACTGGAAGAATAACATTAATCAATGTTAGATTAGCTTTAATATTTAAAAGATTTAGGCCTTCTACAAGAGATTTTGCAAAAAAATTATAATATTTAAAAACTGCTAAAAAACCTAGATTTATAAATATACTCAACCAAAACCAAAACTTTTTTCTACTAATCAAAGTGGTATTCTGCATTTTTAAACCTGTGTAGTAATCTAAAAAAGTCGAAAACATCAACAAAAATAAAAATCTCCAATCCCAACAAGCATAGAAATAGTAGCTAGCTACTAATAATAATAAATTTTGAAATTTAAGGCTATTTTTTGTTATAAACCAATAAAAGAAAAAAACTATTGGCAGAAAAATTAAAAAATCAATTGAATTAAATAACATACATATTTATTTTATATTAACATTTCTATAAAGAAACACCTAAATCAAATTAATTTTATTAATAGTAATTTTTGTGAATTTCATTTTTGATAAAAGTAGCCTTATCAACTTTGTCTAATAATCCTAAATTTAAAAGTTTATTAAAAAAGATTGAGAATTTATTTGACCCACTATAATTTAAATGTCCTAAATCGCCATAATCTGTACTTGACAAATGAAAATCTTTAAAATCTAATAATTCAACTCTCGAAAAGTATTTTTTCTTAACCATATTATATTTTGATTCATTAACAGCATACTTATAATTTCTGTGAAATGGACTTCGAATAAAAAATATTTTTACCTTATTCGAGTTGCAAAAATTTACGATTTTTTGTAAATAAAAAACATTACAAAAAGGAATGGCATTGTTATTTAGACTTTTGTATTTGGAAGAATTATTTGTGATTGTATCAACTTTATTTCTTTTTAAACCATTATATCCTCCAAATCTTTTATTAGAAATTATTCCTTTTTTCTTAAGATAATTTGAATAAATATTAAATCCAAATTCATTGATAAAATTTCTAGGTAAACAATTAAAAATAGCTTTTGAATTTTTTGACAAAATAAACTTTAAATCCGATTTGTCCATTAATGGAAAATACCTAGGAAACATATGATAAATATGAGAATCATCCCAAGTCCAAGAATTCATAACTGTATCAACTTCTGAATTTTCAAATTCAAGTAATACAAATTTAATTTGCTTGTTTTGTGGAAGTATTTTCTTCAATTTTAGATAGGTATAAAAGTAGGTTTCTCCCGACTTACCTAAATTTGTAAGATTTAGAATTATTCTATTATTGAAAGCACATTCTGGATGAGAATGTCCCAAAACTAAAATTTTTGAATCGGTTGAGATTTTAAAATATCTTGAGTTGTTTAATGAACTATAACCAAGATAAAACACAACTAAAATTATTAAACCGAGAATAGCCGTAAAATAAGAAAAACTAAATAATAACTTTTTCATTTTATTAGAATTGAAAATAAATAAATTGTTGTTCTTTCCCTGAATAATATATGATAATAAAAATCAGAAGATAGTACATAAACCATCTCATTTTTCTATGTTTAAATTTAGAAACAAAAGCTAAACCATATTGGTATTCTCGACCGAACCATTCTATAAAGAACATAATAAAAGTTAGAAGTAAAATAACATAACTATTTTTCATACCTTCAAATTTTGGTAGAGATAAAATTGAATATGAGAAAATTTCTTTGATATAAAGAAACGCATTTGTAACGTTACTAGCTCTAAAAAAAATCCAGGCAAAAACAGTTACTGTAAATGTTATTCCAATAGATATTATTTCTCTAAAATTTGGAAAAAAATTACCCTTGGCAACTATTTCAATATTATTCCTATTTGTATTAAAAATAATTGAAGGCATAATATATATAGCATTTAATAAGCCCCAAATAATAAACGTCCAATTTGCACCGTGCCAAAATCCGCTTACAATAAATATTATAAATGTATTTCTAATTTTTAACCACATTCCTCCTTTACTCCCTCCCAAAGGAATATATAAATAATCTTTAAACCAAGAAGATAAAGAAATATGCCAGCGTCTCCAAAACTCGGCAATATCTCTTGAAAAATATGGATATGAAAAATTTCTCAGAAGATCAATTCCAAATAATTTAGCAGTACCAAGAGCAATATCAGAATATCCAGAAAAATCACAATATATTTGATACGTAAAAAACAAGGCTCCCAGAATTATAGTACTACCACTTTGATGACTGTTATTATTAAAAATTGTATCTGCAAATTCAGCACAATTATTAGCAATAACTATTTTTTTAAACAATCCCCATAATATTTGCCTAAGACCATCAACTGCGTTTCTATAGTTAAAATCTCTTTTCTTAACAATTTGTGGTAATAAATGCGTTGCTCTTTCTATTGGCCCTGCTACTAGTAAAGGAAAAAAACTAACAAATAGTGAATAATTAATAAAATTTCTTTCTGGCTTAATTCTATCATAATAAATATCTATCACATAAGAAAGTCCATGAAATGTATAAAAAGAAATCCCAACTGGAAGTATTACTTTCAATGAACCTAAACTTGTCTTGATTCCTAATAAAGACATAGCTTGTTCGAAAGATTCCGCAAAAAAATTATAATACTTAAAAACCCCTAAAAAACCTAGATTAACTCCAACACTAATCCAAAGCCATATTTTTTTATTAGTTCTTCTTGTTGAGTTAAAAATCTTTATACCCGTGTAATAATCCAGTTGTGTAGAAAAAATTAATAAAAACAAAAACCTCCAATCCCAACAAGAGTAAAAATAATAACTCGAGGCTAATAACAATAAATTTTGATATTTTAGATTCTTATTAGCGACAAACCAATAAAGAAAAAAAACTATAGGTAAAAAAATTAGAAAATCAATTGAATTAAATAACATATTTCTTTTAATAAAATAATAATTAATAAAACAAAATTACACTTTTTTCTATGATATAATCTTGAAAATTAAAAATCAAAAAAAGAATTATTCAAAAAAACCTCTTTGAGTAATAATTCATTTTTAATTTGAATTCGATTTTTGAAACTTTCAACATGTTTCGTGTGATGTACATCAGACCCAATAAAATCTACTAGATTATTTTTAAGTAGGTAATCGGCTATTTTTGTAATATTTTGACCGTAATAGCCCACAGTAGATAATGCATTTATTTGAAAAGAACATCCTCTATCTTTTAAATCATCATAATTCGCTAAGGCATTATGAAAATAATTGTACCGCTCGGGATGCGCCAAAACAGGCTTATATCCTATATTCTGAAGTTCATATAACATTTCATGAAGCTGCACAGGAGGGGTCAAATAGGACATTTCTACCAAAACATAATTCTCCTTAAGAGTTAGCAATGATTTGCTAGAGAACCGAGATTCAAATTCACTGTCTATCATATATTCAGCTGCAACCCTAAATCGTTTATCAAAATCTTGAAAAGGTAATTTATGTAAAGTATCTTTGTAATTTGAGAGAATACCCTCTTTGGTGTTTTTCCAAACTTGTGACATCACATGCGGGGTTGTAATAAACTTTGAAAAACCTAATTGTTCTAATCCTTCAATTAACTCTTTTGTATCTTCAATCTTACCAGCACCATCATCAATATTTGGCAATAAATGTGAATGAATATCAATATATCCTTGAGGTATGAAATCGGCTAAAAAAGGTTTTTGCTTAAAAAAATGTAACAAAATAGTTCTACTTTAAATTAAAATATCGTTTCTAACGAAACTACTTTCATGCTTTAGTATTGCGTTCTAGGTTTGAGCAAAAGTACTCTTTTTTATCGTTATTTAAAATTTGCTTAATTTTTTATCCGTATTTTTTTTCATTACAATTAAAATTAAAATCTCGGAAAATAGTTAAATCACTATATTTGCCTCTAGTGAGTCAATGAAAAAAACAAAGCTTATTAAATTATTTCAAAGCATGAAATCCAATCAAGAAGAACATTATTGGGATTTAATTATTAAAGGAAAATCTTCTTTATTTGACTTAAATATTCGTGATATTTGGCATTATAGAGATTTATTGCTTTTGTTGGTAAAAAGGGATTTTATTAGTTTTTACAAACAAACCATATTAGGACCGTTTTGGTTTTTTATTCAGCCGATTTTCACCACAATAGTGTTTACGTTTATTTTTGGAAATCTGGCAGGAATTCAAACCGATGGCATCCCTAAACCCTTGTTTTTTTTATGTGGCATTACCGCTTGGAATTATTTTTCTGATTGCCTTTTGAAAACAAGTACCGTATTTAAAGATAATGCTGGAATTTTTGGTAAAGTTTATTTTCCTAGACTCATCATGCCATTAAGTATTGTGATGAGTAATCTTGTTCGTTTTGGGGTTCAGTTTGTGTTACTTATGGGTTTGATTCTATACTATTATTTCATTCCTACCCCAGGAAGTTCAATAACTGTTTCTCCCTCAATGTTTTTTTTCCCTTTTTTAGTACTACTAATGGCATTATTAGGATTAGGACTGGGACTTATTATCACAGCAATGACTACAAAATATAGAGATTTAGCGTTTTTAGTATCTTTTGGTGTTCAGCTATTAATGTATGCTACAACCGTGACCTATCCTCTTAGTGAAGTGAAAGCCAAATTTAAACCGATGGTTGGATTGATTGAATTGAATCCCATGACCTACATCATTGAAGCTTTTCGAAAGTGTTTATTGGGGCATGGCGAATTTTCTATATACTCCATAAGTTATGCAACTACCATCACATTAATCATATTATTTTTAGGAATACTTATTTTTAATAAAACTGAAAAAAACTTTGTCGATACAATCTAATGGCTAAACCAATAATAAAAGTAGAACATTTATCTAAAGCCTATCAGATTGGGCAAATTGGCACGGGAACGATTTCGAGAGATATTGAGCGTTTTGTGATTACAAAAATATTTGGTAAAGAAGACCCTTTTCTTAAAATAGGCGAAACTAATGATCGAAGTACAAAAGGTCAAAGTGATATTGTATGGTCGTTGAAGGACCTCAATTTTGAAATCAATCAAGGAGATGCTGTAGGTATTATTGGAAAAAATGGTGCCGGAAAAAGTACTTTATTAAAATTACTATCACGTGTCACCAGTCCTACAACAGGAGAAATAAAAATAAAAGGTCGTATTTCAAGCTTATTAGAAGTAGGAACTGGTTTTCACCCAGAACTATCAGGAAGAGAAAACATTTTTTTAAATGGTGCAATCTTGGGCATGCGCAAAAAAGAAATTACGAGGAAATTGGACGAAATTATTGATTTTTCAGGAGTAGAACGTTATATAGATACTCCTGTAAAACGGTATTCTTCGGGAATGTATGTACGACTAGCCTTTGCAGTTGCGGCACATCTTGAAAGTGAAATTTTAATTGTAGACGAAGTCTTGGCCGTGGGCGATGCCGAATTTCAAAAGAAATGTTTAGGCAAAATGGGGGATATTTCTAAAGGAGAAGGAAGAACCGTTCTCTTTGTGAGTCATGATATGAGAGCCGTAAGTACTTTATGTAATTCTAGCATGTTATTAAATCATGGAGAAATAAAAAAAATTGGAAAAACTGCCGAAATAATTGAAGCCTATGTAAACGATGCTTCTCTGTCTAATACAGGTCTAGATTTAAAATTCGAATTGGTTGATAATACTATTGTTTTTCAAACCTATTCGCATCAAGATTATGCTATTTATGATGGTTCTTTTTTTATTAAATTGATTGATTATACTGGAAATGAGATTATGCTTCACGAACACAAATTAAAGAAAGAGGAAAGCATTATAAAAAAATTAGCTTTGGATAGTTCTTCTTTAAATTCTGGGGTGTATTCGCTTCAAGTAAAAGTATGGGCAACTTTGCTTTCTGGTAAAGATATTGCACTTGCAACACCTTTTTATCCAATTACTATTTCTAACAATGACGAAAGACATAAAAGAGTTTTTGCAGGTAAAATCATCGATATTAAATTGTAAATCATTTATTCTTTTGCGTAATTTGTACTTATTTTATCAACATGACATTACACAATTCAAAAATATTAATTACAGGCGGATTTGGTGCTTTAGGGCTCAACTTAATTCAATACCTACAATCAACATATACTTGTGAAATACATGTTGTAGACAATTTAAGCGCTGGGATTTCAAATGTAAACGTTCCTAATGTCATTTTTTCTTATTTAGATATTAGCAATACGGAAAAAATTAATTCTTTTTTTGAAAATTATAAACCCCATTATATTTTTCATTTAGCGGCACATTTTGCCAATCAAAATTCAGTCGATCACCCAATTTCTGATGTGAACACCAATATCATAGGAATAATCAACATTTTAGAAACTCAAAAAAGAAACCCTGAACTTAAAAAATTTATTTATGCCAGTTCGAGTTGTGTCTATGGAAATGCTCTCTTGATGAATGAAAACGATTCGATTACACCTTATGACACACCTTATGCTATCAACAAGTATGCTGGCGAATTGTATTGTAAATACTATTCTGAAATTCAAAAAATTCCCTCTGTTGTCATTCGCATTTTTAATAGCTTTGGTCCAGGAGAAATGCCTGGATCTTACAGAAATGTCATTCCAAATTTCATAAAAAAAGCCCTAGATAACGAACCTATTTTTATCACTGGCTCTGGAGAAGAAACTAGGGATTTTACTTATGTACTAGATACCGTTTCATTGTTAGTGAAATTGGCAGAGTCTGATTATTCTAAAGCTGAAATATTTAATGGAGGAACTGGCAACTCCATCACAATAAAACATTTGGCTGAAACGATTATAAAATACACGGGGTCGAATTCTGAAATTGTATATACAAAACCGAGAAATTGGGATAAAGTTAACCATCGAAAATCAGATACTTCAAAATCAGTATCTTTGTTAGGATATCAACCCGATTATAATTTTGAAAAAGGCATTATAAACACTGTGGCTTGGATAAAACAGCACCTAAAACCTGAAGACTAGAAAACCCTTTGGCTAAATCGAGTATATGAAAAAAATTCTAATTGTTTCTACCGAAATAGTAAAAGACAAATATTCTTGTTCTTTAATCACGGCTAAAGTAGTTGAAGAATTATCTAGAAAACATCATGTTGATGTGGTCACAGAATGGATGGCAGTATTTAATTTTGAACACAATATTCAAAATATTTGGGTAACTCAAAAACCTTTTTTATACGATGTATGCCGAAGTAGAGGTGGAAAACGAATTTTTGCCACTTTAAAATTCCGATATGACAAAATAATCCGAACGCTTGCTTTCAGAAAATTGATTAAAAAAATCAATTTTAATTCGTATGACTATGTTATTGCGTTTGGTGGGGGCGATTTTTTTATTGCACATCGTGTGTTAAGCGAATTTTCTATGAAAGCTAAATTATGGGGATATATTCATGATCCCTATCCTTCTCAAGTATACCCATATCCGTATTATTCTGAAGAGACTAAAAAAACGAAAGCTGAATTGGAACTGTATCAAAAAGTATTTGAACAATACGATACTTTGTGGTTTCCTTCAACATTACTGGCCCATCACATGCAAAAGTTCTATCATTATTCGGATGCTAAAGTATTTGTTTTTCCGCATTTACTGCCTAATATTGATGTAAAAAAAATACCTGTTGAGACAGAAAAACTAAATGAGTATGGCGTTGTCTGTAATCATTTTTTTATTCATGCTGGAACGATATTACCTCCACGAAAAATTGATACCCTAATACAAGCATTTTCTAAATTAAAGGAAGACAAAAAAATCGCACAAGAATTGAAATTACTTTTCGTGGGCAATATCAATTACGATTACCAACATCTCTTAGGTATTAAAGATGTTATTTTAATTGACAGGAGAGTTCCCTATAATGAAATCAATATGCTTTGTAAAGCTGCAAAAGCGCTTTTAATTATCGAACACGATGGTAATTTTAGTCCTTTTTTACCCGGAAAATTTCCTGAATATCTCGCTTTTAAAAAACCAATCATGCATTTTGGGCCAAAACATTCTGAAATAAATTTTATTTGTGGTGAAGAACATAACTCTTTCTCAGCTCCGTTGACTGATTTTGAGGCTATTTCTAAGGTACTACTTCATGGAGGGGAACCACTGAGTGAGAATGAAAAAATCATGTCTCATTTTAATATCGAACGGTTAATTGCTAGCTTCTAAAAATTGTAGTATGAATTCTAATAACTGTAAAGTAATCCTCATATCAACCTTCCCATTACCCTATTCAAAAATTGGGAGTTGGACTACTTTATACAAAAATTACATAGAACAAGAGCATCAAATCGATTATATTGTTTGTGAACAACCCGAAGCATTATTCCCTAATTGTGAGTATACTATCGTTGAGAATTCGTTAGCGACTAAAATTGCTTCAAAAATTTTAAAAAACATACGACTTAAATACCTAAAAGCATTGGATAAAGTTCTTCCAAGAGAGGGAAAATATATTATTCAAATCGTTGATAATTTTGGGATTATCAAGCCCTTAATCCATTTTTTAAACTCAAAAGGAATCCGAAAAAACGGGTATATTCAATTCTTTTATCACGGGCACACTCCTTTTTATACTGATTTTGCTAGTAGATTTTTTTATGAATCCATAGATGAAATGGTGCTGCTTACAAAAGATTCCTACCAATTGCATAAAAACTTTTACAATCAACTACCTTGTCGTTTTTCTATATTACATAACGGCATTGATACCTCAAAGTTTTACGCTTTAGACAAAAACTTAAAGAACCATTTAAGAATACAAAAAGGAATTTCAGATAAAATTATTTTTGTTTGGTGTGCACAAGATCGCCCTAAAAAAGGGTTACATATTATTTTAGAAGCCTGGAAAAGAGTCTTTAAAAAAAGAGCAGCTATTGAATTATGGGTAATTGGAACAGAAAAAAAGGCAAGTCAAGAAGGTATTACCTTTTTCGGGAAAATTCCAAACAATGAATTGCCTGAATTTTTACAAGTTTCGGATTGTTACCTCTTTCCTACTCTTTGTCAAGAGGGATTTGGCATGAGTTTAATCGAAGCGCTTCATTGTGGCAATTATTGCATCGCATCTGCTATGGGCGGTGTACCTGAAGTTCTTCAATATGGGGCTTTTGGACAACTCATTGAAGAACCACATGTTGTTTCATCATGGGAAAATGCAATTTTAGAATACATAGATCATCCAATCAAACAAAATAACTTTGATACTAATTTGTATACTTCCAAAAGTTGGAATGAGGGAATGAATGAAATAATTACAAATGCCAAACTATGTTTGAATAGCTCAGACTAAAAGATCTAAAAAATAGAACCATGAGACCCAGTGTATATATCATAGCCGAAATAGGACAAGCCCATGAAGGAAGTTTGGGGATGCTTCATTCTTATATTGATGCTTTGGCTCCTTCTGGAATTGATGCTATAAAATTTCAAATGCATATTCCTGATGCGGAAAGTAGCGAATATGAACCTTTTCGGGTAAAATTTTCGTATGAAGACCACACTCGTTTTGATTATTGGAAAAGAATGAGTTTTACATTAGAGCAATGGAGAGAAATTAAAGCACATTGTGAAGCTGTAAATCTTGAATTTCTATGCTCTCCTTTTAGTAATCTTGCAGTTGATTGGTTGGAAGAAATTGGGGTAACACAATATAAAATTGGATCAGGGGAAGTTTCAAATTTTCTTATGCTTGAAAAAATTGCACAGACTAAAAAACCTGTAATTCTCTCTTCAGGAATGAGTAGCCTTGAAGAACTCGATGTGGCTGTTGATTTTTTAAAAAAACGCGAAGTAGCATTAAGCGTAATGCAGTGCACGACATCCTATCCTACACAACCCGAACAGTATGGTTTGAACATTATCCAAGAACTCAAAGATAGATATCAAGTTCCTATTGGATTTTCAGATCATTCAGGAAAAATAGCTCCATGTATTGCAGCAACTGCTTTAGGGGCAACGCTTTTGGAATTCCATGTCGTATTTGACAGAAGACAATTTGGACCAGATTCGTTATCTTCTTTAGAAATTAATGAAGTAAATGATTTGGTGAATGGAGTAAGAGCCATTCGTAAAGCCACTGAAAATCCTATTGATAAAAAATCTATAACGGAATTTCAAGAACTCAAACAAATTTTTGAAAAATCGCTCGCAGTAAACAAATCCTTACCAAAAGGACATATCCTTACTTTCAACGATTTAGAGGCTAAAAAACCTAAAGGCTATGGTATTCCGGCTTCTCACTTTGAACATGTAATAGGTAAAAAGCTTATATTTGACAAAAATCAGTGGGATTTCATTAATGAAAATGATTTGCAATGAATAAACGAAAAATAGCTGTTGTAATTACTGCTAGACCCTCATATAGTAGGGTCAAAACGGTATTGCAGGCCATTCAAAACCATCCCAATTTAGAATTACAGTTAATCGTTGCTGCATCAGCATTATTGGATCGCTATGGTTCTGCTGTGAATTACATTGAAAAAGATGGATTTAAAATTGATGCAAAAGTTTTTAATGTATTAGAGGGCGAAAATTTAACTGCGGCTGCCAAAACTACTGGGATAGGAATTTTAGAAATTTCTACGATATTCGACAACCTAAAACCTGATATTGTAGTTACCGTTGCAGATCGTTTTGAAACTATGGCTACCGCTATTTCTGCTTCTTACATGAATATCCCTTTGGCACATATTCAAGGCGGAGAAGTTACAGGAAATATTGACGAAAAAGTGAGACATTCTATTACAAAATTAGCAGATTACCATTTTGTTGCTTCTGAAAGCGCCAGAACACGTATATTAAAATTAGGCGAAGATCCTAGTGTTGTTTTCAACACGGGTTGCCCTTCGATAGATATTGCTCATTTGGTAACCAAAAGAAAGGGATTGGATTTTAATCCCTATGATAAATATGGAGGTGTTGGAGCTACACCCGATTTAAACTCAGGCTATTTAGTTGTGATGCAACACCCCGTTACGAATGAATATGAAAAATCTAAAGAACATATTTTAGAAACACTTCGAGCGGTTGAAGCATTAGATCTTCCCACTATATGGTTTTGGCCTAATGTAGATGCAGGAGCAGATGGTACATCCAATGGAATACGTAGTTTTAGAGAAAAATACCAATTAAAAAAAGTACATTTTTTTAAAAACATGGAAGGGGATGATTTTTTAGTATTGCTCAATAATGCTAAGGCCTTAATAGGAAACTCAAGTGTTGGCATACGAGAATGCGCTTTTCTTGGGGTTCCTGTGGTTAATATTGGAACCAGACAACACAAAAGAGATCGCGGAAATAATGTTATTGATGTTGATTATAACAAAGAGGCCATTTGTAAAGCAGTACAAAAAATAGCCCAATCCGGAAAAGTAGCTTCTTCTTCAATATACGGAGGGGGAACAGCAGGTAGTACTATTGCGCATTTGCTTGCTAAAGTTCCTTTACAATTTCATAAAACGATTACGTATTAATGAAAATACTAGCACTCATTCCAGCTCGTTCGGGTTCAAAAGGCGTTCCCAACAAAAACATTAAATTACTTGATGGGCTACCTTTAATAGCTTACACAATAAAACAAGCTCTTGAAAGTCATTGTTTTACCAAAATAGTTGTCTCTACAGATACTGTAGAAATTGCTGAAATTGCTAAGGATTATGGTGCTGAAGTTCCTTTTTTGAGGCCAAAAGAATTGGCATCAGACACGGCGTCTAGCATTACTGTTGCCCAACATGCGATTAGCTATTTTGAAGAAAAAAACACCTTCTTTGATGCGGTTTGTTTGTTGCAACCTACAGCTCCATTTCGTGAAAAAAGGTTTATTGAAAGTGCTATTTCTAAATTTTCACAACAAGCAGCTGATGCCTTGGTTTCTGTATTACCTGTTCCTGATGAATACAATCCTCATTGGACGTTTGAAAAAGATTCTAACGGTTTTTTAACGATTGCTACTGGAGAAAATGAAATCATTAAAAGAAGACAAGACTTACCAAAGACCTATTTTAGAGACGGATCAATATATCTTACTAAAGTGAATTTTATCAAGAAAGGTACCTTTTATGGAAATCAACTAAGTTATATTGAAAGTAATCCTCTACTTTATACGAATATTGATACTCCATTAGACTGGCAGAGGGCTGAAGAACACATACACAAAATAAAACATTTATTATAAAATGTGTGGAATCGCTGGAATTTTAGGTAAGAACCCAAACAATTCGAAGCTACTTCAAAAGATGCTTGAAGCGCAAAAACATCGTGGCCCTGATGCTATGAATGTATGGGAAAAGGACTCGGTATTTCTTGGACATAATCGTCTAAGCATTATTGATTTATCCACTGCAGCAAACCAACCTATGGAAAGTCAATGTGGAAATTACTGCATTGTTTTTAATGGGGAAATTTACAATTATCTCGAACTAAAAGACATTTTGAAAAGTGATTATTATTTCACTACCACCTCAGATACTGAGGTTTTATTAGCCGCTTATAGCAAGTGGAAAACAAAAATGGTTGACAAATTAAACGGGATGTTTAGTTTTGCGATTTGGGATAAAAACGACAACAAATTGTTTGCGGCTCGCGATCGATTTGGCGTCAAACCTTTTTATTTTACTTTTTATGAAGAGCAATTCTTTTTTACAAGTGAAATCAAAACGTTATTTCAAGCTTCTATACCTAAAAACAAAAATTTAAAAGTCTGGGCAAATTATTATAAATATGGGACTTACGGCCTACCAAATGAGACTTTTTACAAAGCCATATCACAATTAAAAGCTGGACATTATATCGAAATTAGGGTCAACCAGCCCATGAATTCCGATGCGGTGAAACAAGTAAAATGGTATCACTTTGAGCAAAACATTTTTGAAAAGCCTTCGCTTCATAAAGATGATTTAATGAAAACGTATTCCGAATTATTAAAAGATTCCGTTTCGTTGCGTTTTCGTGCTGATGTTCCTCTAGGGATGAATGTTAGTGGTGGATTAGATTCGTCAACTTTAATCCGTTTCGTTGCTCAAAATTTACCTTCAGATGAAACCATAGAATCCTTTACTTTTTATTCAAATGATCCAAATTATGATGAATTACCTTGGGTCTATGAATTGATAAAAACAACGCCATATCCATTGAATAAAGTCTTACTTGATTATAATGACCTCCCGAATTTAATAGAAAAAGTAGGTTATTTTCAAGATGAGCCCTACGGAGGCTTTCCAACCATAGCTTATAGTTTATTATTTAATGAAGCACAAAAAAAAGGAATCAAAGTCCTTTTAGATGGACAAGGTATGGACGAGGCTTGGGCGGGTTATGATTACTATCAACGTGAGAATGATGCTGTAATTCAAGGTTTAAACAATTCTTCTCCCTGCCAGCCAAACGCAATTACAGAAGATTTCTTGCGACATGCGGAAAAAGAAAACTATGAAACTCCATTTGATAATAGGCTCCAAAACCTGCAATATCGCGATCTTTTTTATACAAAAATTCCAAGAGCACTTCGCTTTAATGACCGAATCAGCATGATGTCGAGCACAGAATTACGCGAACCCTTTTTAGATTATCGTTTGGTTGAATTGGCTTTTGCTCAACCCAAAAAATTAAAATTTAATGAAGGTCAGTCTAAATGGCTTTTGAGAGCACTTGTTAAAGAAAGCCTTGGAAAACAAATAGCACTGGCTCCAAAAAGAGCGGTCCAAACCCCTCAAAGAGAATGGATTTCTAACGAATTGAAAGATTACTTCACAGAAAAAATAATACTTTTTAGTAATTTAGACTTTGTGAACAAGAAAGAAGTGTTACGGTTATGGGATACTTATTGTAGAGGTGATCAAGCAAATAGTTTTTATATTTGGCAATGGATTAATACATTAATGATAAAGTAAGAATGAAAAAAATAGGCATTGTCATCACCGATGGAGTTGGTTATAGAAATTTTGTACTCAGCGATTTTATTTCGGAGGCCAAAAAAAATTTTCAAGAAGTTGTTATCCTATCATGTATTCCAGCTCAAGTATATTCATCTGAATGTGACAATATAAAAATTATTGAATTAGACATCTTTGAAGAGAATTATCTAAATTGGTTTTTTAGAAAATTAAAAGAAGTCGCTCATTTACAATTACATAAAAATAAAAATTTTGGGATTTACGACAATTTTTTAGCCAATAAATCAAAAGCCAAAAACATTAGAGGTTTTAGTACAAGATTCATCTATTTTTTGACCAATTATTTACATAGTGAAATTTGGATAAATCGTTTTTTTTTCTTGCAATGTTTATCCTTTAAGCATAAAAAAATCACCAGGGATTATAAGAAAATCTTAAACGCCGAAAGTTTTGATTTGTTATTCTTTACACATCAACGTCCTATTTTTATAGCACCCATTGCTTACGAAGCAGAGCAATTAAAAATTCCAACTGCTAGTTTTATTTTTAGTTGGGATAATATTGCATCAAAAGGAAGAATGGCCGCTAATTTTGACTATTTTTTAGTTTGGAGTGAGTTAATGAAAAACGAATTAATTGAATTTTATCCGAACATCAAACCAGAAAATATTGAGGTGGTTGGAACACCACAATTTGAACCTTATGTCTTGGAACGCTATTTTATTTCTAAAGAAGAATTTTTTAAAAAATTTAATCTCAATATAACTAAAAAGACAATCTGCTTTAGTTGTGGAGACATTACCACCAGTAAAAATGATGAGCTTTACATCGAAACTATCGCTAATTTTATTAGCAAAAAAGACATTCCAGATGTAAATTTTATAGTGAGAACCTCACCCGCAGAAGACCCTATTCGATTTAAAAAAATAGCGGATTCCTATTCCAATATCATTTGGAATTATCCAAAATGGGACCTAACACGAAATGATCATCCCGAATTATGGTCTCAACGTGTTCCAAGTAAAGAAGATCTTATTGATTTGAGAGCCTTAATAAATTTTTCCGATCTAAATATCAACATGCTATCCACAATGAGTTTGGATTTTATTACCTTTGATAAACCAATAATTAACCCAGTATTCGGTTCAAAAAACAATAAATTGTATGACGATCAACGTTTCTTAAACTACAAACACATTCAATATCTAGTGAATTCTCAAGCAACAACTATCGTCAAATCAGAAGAAGAGCTATTGAAAGCTATTATAGTAGACTTAAATGACCCCAGAAAACAACTTAAAGCTAGACAAGAATTGTATACTTTAGAAATTGGCAAACCTCTTGAGAATACAAGTAAAAGAATAGTTCAAAGTCTACGTTTTGGAAAATAAAAAAAAGGGAGTTAATTTTAATAACTCCCTTTTTTTTATATAACAATTAAGCTGTTTTTCTTTTTCTTAAATATAAGAAATAACCTGCTATAAAAACACCTACCATCATTCCTTCATTGACGTGATTTGCTATAGGTGCTACTGGTGCATCTTGTGCATCTCCCCCTCCTTCATCACCAAAACCTGGATCCTGAGAATAAGAATTAACAAACGGAGCTAATAATAGTAACAATATTAAAATCGATTTTTTCATAAACTATTTAATAAGAATTGGTAATGTTTGTAATGTTGTATTTTTATCTAAAATTTGAATAGCATACCAACCCTCTCTAACTGAATTATTGAAGCTAATTGCTACTTCTTGATTTAATTGTTGTTTGTCAAAACTTCCATTTTGAACTACCTGACCTAAAACATTTACAATTTTGTAGTTGTAATTTCCATACTCCAAAGAACCTAGGTTTAAGTTTATACCATTAGTTTTAGTTGTTGGATTTGGATAAGCTACAATACTGTAAGGATTTTCATTTTTTACTGTTGACAATGCTGTAGCAAATACAATTTTAAAACGAGCTCCTTGGGAAGCTCCATCTGAAGTTACATCAAATGGGTAAACAAAAACAGATCCGTCTAGAGGTAATGCCACATTGGTTCCTAAAAACAAGTCATATAAATAAGCCGTACCAGCAAAAGTAAAGTTTTCAGTATATATTTTTAATTTGTAAGTACTTTGTACTGCCTGTGATAATTTAACAAATAACACATCTGCATCAACAATAGGAGCTCTATGCTCACTAGACAAAGAAGTTGAACCATTTAAAAAAGCTAAAGTTTCTACTGGATTGGTAAACTTTTGAACATCTTTTTCATCGACAGCATTAGATGCCCCTTGATAGAATGTAACAACACATGCGTCTTTGTGTACATCTAGACCATTTTCTACTTTATCCACATTTACTCTAATGCGTTCGTAGGCAATGTTAGCCATTTTTCCAAAAACATTACTCACATTCGTTGAAGCTTTATTAGTTTCTTTTATCAAAAAAGAAGAACTTGAAGCTCCTGATTTCCCTTTTACAAAGAAAGCTTGTCCACTTTGAATTAAGGTGTTATTATTTAAAGCATTTTGTGCTGTGGCATCATTGTATAGACCTGCTGGATCCCATGTTACATAATTACCAAAATTACCTAGCTTTGGATCCATTATCCATATTTTCTCAGCAATTGTATTTCCATTATCACCAGAGGCACTAATTATATTTGAAAAATCTATAGGAGAAGCATATGGATTTCCTATTAGAAAATAATTAGTTGAACCAACACTAAAAGTTTGATTACCTGTTAGCAAATTTCCTTTTGCCACTAAAGTTGTACTTCCAGATCCAGAAATCCCCACATTCTCACCTGAAGCACCTCCACCAACATTAACAGCGGAACCTGCAGGATAAGTGATAAATGCTAAGAAAGCATTACTTGAATTACTATTAAACAATGGTTCTGTCATAGAATCACTAATCGAAGTCCAACCATTGTTATATTTTCTAAAATTATGAGTGGCGATAGGAATATAATACATTCCATTACTTGCAGGATCATAAGTTGCTACTGGACCCCACACATCTGTTCCATGCTCACCATCTACATTACCATTGTTTTGCCAATTATAATATATAGAATTATTACTAGATCCCTTAACAGGAGCTGTCAATAATCTCCATAATCTATTACTATTTTTTAAATAACGTTCAACAATTACATCGCCTACTATAGCTCCCGAATCTACTTGACCAACACGAGCAGTATTTGTTGCATCAGAGACCAATGTTAAATCTCCACCCGTTGTTAAAACCTTACTAGATGTAACATTTAACAAAGTTCCTAATTTTATCATCCCTGTTCCGTTTCCATTTAGTGTAGAATTATTTGTAACATTAATATTAGGAACCGTTAGAATACCATTATTAGTTAGATTAGCCGCTAAATTTAAAGTACCGCTAATATTTTGATCATTACTTATTGTAGTAGAAGCATTTACATTTAACGTTGTTACTGTAATAGCTGATGCATCACTTCCCAAAGTAGTGGTAGCATTACAAGTAATAGTTGCTGCCGTAACTGAGCTACTAATCGAAGAACTACCATTAATTGTTAACCCTGCAGCACCAGTAGCATTTAGAATACAATTATAAGTTGCACCATTTCCAGAAAGTGTTATAGCTGGTGATGTTATAGATGTTAAATCACAAGTAAAACTATTATCCAAAATAGTTACAGAATCGGTGACAAACAATGAAGTACCAGTAGTACCTATATTAAAATTAGATGTATTAGACAATGTCAATGTTTTAATCTGTGTATTTAATATCGTTGTACCAGAAACCAATTCTACTCCAGCTGCAGTAACAGAACCACTATAAGTAATATTTGTAGGCGTAGCTATTGTAAATACACCTCCCGAACTTGTAACTCCACTACCACTAGAAATATTCATATTACCTGAAGCATTTACAGAATTCATTGAGAAGGAATAAATTCCAATTGATAAATTTCCTGCAACTAAATCCAAATTATTTTGAACAGTTACAGAACCATTAGTACTAGACCCTGCAGGATTATTTAATTTTAAATTATAATATGAAGCTGCATAAATTGTAGATGCCGTACCAGTCCCTGTATAAGTTATTGTTGATCCTGAACCAGTAAAAACAGGTGCATTCGTTATCCCTTGTTGTGAATAAATTGGGCAGTCATTTACGTGTGAAAATTCTACAATTGCTGTACCTGTAGCAGTTGTATATTTATTATTAACACTCAAACCTGTTCCTGTTTGATATGCATTAATATAACCAGACCCACCTGTTCCCGGAGTAGAAGCTACAGAAGTTCCTATTAAAGAGAATTTACCAGCAGAATGGGTTACAAAAGCTCCTTGACTATTCCCGCCATTAATATTATTATACATATTTAAATTTCCAGATAGAGTAATAGCAGGTCCTTGGAAATTAATTTTTGTGAATTTTGCAGTTGTTGTTGGAGACAATCCACTTGTCCCAATATTAATATTACCTCCTACAGTCAACGTACCGCTTCCTGAAAGTGTCAATGTTTTTGTTATATTAACGGTTCCTGTAATTCCAAAATCCCCGCTAACTGCAAACGTAATACCAGATGAAATACTTATAGTTAGAGTATGAGCCACTGTATTAGAATCGGTAAAAGAAGCACAAGAAGCTGCCACATTAACCGTCAATATTGGAGACGCAGTGCTCGTTCCATTGTATATAATAATATCAGAAGAGCTATTTGGATAGCCCGAAGACAATGCTGCACCCGCACTAGAAGTTGAAGACCAAGTAGTACTCGCATTCCAATTTCCTCCTCCTGTTCTCAAATAATAAGTTGCTGCATTAATAGAACTACAGAAAAACAAAAAGAAAAACAAAAAGAACAACAAAAAACTTGATTTTTTTAATTTGTTAAAGGTAAAAATCATACTCATAGACTTATGTTTTTTTTAATTATACACGAAACTAATAATAGCTCATTAGCTATTATAATCTGTGCAAATATATACATTTTTTTTAATGTATTGATATTTTGTTTAAAAAACATTTATTAACACACTTATTTCATGAGCAGAAACAAAAAAGTCGAAAGGGTTTTCTTTCGACTTTCTCATTTATGTAAAAAATTTCTTATTTTATGATCTTAAATTCACATCTTCTGTTTTTAGCATATTCCGCTTCAGTACATTTGTCACCACAATTTACCAAAGGCATTGTTTCACCAAAACCTTTATATGTTAATCGAGTACTTTCTATTCCTTTGCTTACAATATAATCTACTGTAGCTTTCGCTCTATTTTCGGAAAGCGTCATATTGTATTCCTCAGAAGCTTTTGAATCAGTATGTGCTCCTATTTGCACTTCCATGGTTGGGTATTTTTTCATGAGATCCACTAAAACATCAAGTGTTTTGGAAGCTTTATCTTTTATATTCCATTTATTAAAATCAAAATAGATATTTTCTAATTCAACATAAACATGTCCATCTTCTTTTTCAACCACTACTTCTTCTTTATCTTTAAAGGATTGAATTTCCATTTCAATACTAAAACGAGCTTGACCTTCAGAATCAGTACTAATATCCACACTACTTGGTATATACAAATCTTTTGTAGCCTCTACTTTGTATTTATGATTTGGTTTCGTATTTAAAAAATATTTACCATCTGACCCAACAACAATACTGCTTACTAATTTATTGTTTTCATCATACAAAGACACTTTACTACCTGGCAATATTTCTTTTGTTTTTTTATCTTTTATAAACCCTTCAACAAAATATTGCTTTTCATTTTCTTTTCTTGTAAAGCTATAAATATCATCTTTTTCACCTCTGTTTGAAGAAAAATTTCCCTCTTGCGATTTATTTTTTAAAACAAAAGCAAAATCGTCTTTAGCACTATTGATAGTAGATCCTAAATTAATTGGAGTTTCAAACGTGTTATTTCTATTTTTACTCATAAAAATATCCAATCCTCCCAACCCCTCATAACGATCTGAAGAAAAATATAACGTCCCCTCTTCAGAAATAAAAGGAAATTGTTCTCTAGAAATACTGTTTACTGTATTACCCAGATTTTGCGGTTTACCATACGTACCATCGGCATTAACATCTACATAATAAATATCCATAGAACCAATTGTTCCAGGCATATCACTTGCAAAATATAGTTTTTTCCCATCTGCGCTCAAACAAGGATGCTCAACGCTATAAGTATCACTTGAAAAAGGAACTTCTGAAACATTAATCCACTCATTATTAACATACTCAGCTTTAAAAATTTTTACAGTAGCAATTTTTTCTCCATCAACTTTCACTCTTTTACTGTTTGTTCTACTAAAATACATAGTTTTACCATCTTGAGTAAAAGTAGCATTACTTTCATGTGTTTTAGTATTTATTACATTTGAAAAAGGCTTAACATTTTCCAAAAGCCCTTCTTTTGACAGCGTTGCTTCATACAAATCTAAATAAGGCTTTTGATTCCAGTTATAAGTCTTTTTACTATTGGCTTGATAGGAAGCGTAAACAACTTTATTTCCCCAAAATACTAAACCAAAATTACCTGAATTGACATTATCTTTTGCAACAGATTTTATTTCATAGTCGAACGGAACGGTATATTGCAATTCAGAGATATAATTTAATGTATTATATGACTTTCCAAAAAAAGCTGTCATAATTTCATCTGCTTTTTTGATATTATTTATACCCTTTAAAGCATTTGCATATCTTATTATCACATCTTCTTTAACATTATTTTTGGTAAGAGGATTTATTTGTTCGTAATATTTCACTGCTTGATCAGATTGACCATTGAAATAATAACAATCCCCAAGATTTTGTAATATCTCTTGAGTAGGTTTTAATGCCAAATACATTTGCGCTGCATCTAAATAGGCTTTGTTTGCAAAATATTTATTGGCTCTCTTTAAAGTAGGAACCTGAGCCAAAGAATTTAAAGAAACGAAACAAATAAAAACAATTTTATATATATTTTTCATAGGATTAATTTTAGAAGAACCTTGGTGATTTGTCATAACCATTAATATTTTTTGATTTAAAAAGATCAAACAATAACATAATCTCATGAGATCCTGAATTAAATCTACCCAAATTTGACAATGTATAATCATAAGCATACCCCACTCTTAAAGCAGGTGTCACTTTGAAATTTACGAGAGCATTCATTGAATCTCCAATTCGATAACCGACCCCAGCTTCAAAAACATTGTTTATAAGCACATTTGTTGTCACATCAATGGACACAGGCGCTCCTGAGACTCCAATAGCCATCAATGCAGGTTTTAACTTAAGATTTTCATTGATTGGTATAACATATCCTCCTGTAAGATAGTAATGGATTTCTTGTGATCCTGTTCTAACAATACCATCTTTATTATCTAAGTGTTTTGAATTAAGAATGTTTGGAGCAGAAAATCCAACATAATAATTCTTTCCAAAATAAAACGTTCCTAAACCAATATTTGGAAAGGTTTTACTTAAATTGTTTGCAAATGCTGCATCAGGTAATGGGTCAGAATATACAAATCCATTAAAATTAGTACTAAAAAAAGTGGCCCCTGCCTTAATACCGAAAGAAAATTTATTTGTTTCACTTACAGGTAAAACATAAGCAAAATCAGCATAGACATTGCTTTCTTTTACAACATCACCAATTTGGTCATGTACAACAGAAATTCCTCCTTCAACATTTTTTCCTAGTGCACTATGCGCAAAAAAACTTCCTGTAGTAGGACCACCCACAGCACCTACCCATTGAGCTCTATAAAACCCACCTACATTAATTGTATTTAAATCATCCGTAGCATAAGCTGGGTTTACCACACTCATATTATACATATATTGGGTAAACTGTGGATTCTGTTGAGCTGAAACAACAAAGCAAGCCAATAATGCACTTAATTGAATCAAATATTTTATTTTATTATTTTTCATAAAAATCATACTTTTCTTAATTACCTGCTTAAATAAACTCTTCCTTGTAAAGGTTTTCGTACACCATCATTAAATTCAATAACATAAAAATAAACTCCTGTAGGCGCTAATCCTTCACCCATAGTCATTCCTTGAGAGGCCTTTCCATTCCAATTTGGTGTTGAGCTGTTGCCTTCATATAACACATTTCCATATCTATTGTATATTTTCAAAGTAAAGTTTGGATACAAGTCGGCTAAATTTTGAACTACGAACTCATCATTTACTGTATCTCCATTTGGTGAGAAACCATCAGGAGCAATAATTTCGATAGCTGGACAAGTTGTGTCAACCGTAACATTTACAGTAGCTTGCCCTGGCACGCACGCAGAAGACGTAACAACAGTGTATGTGTATATTCCTGCTGTATCTACTGCTGGGTTAAATATTCCTGTTCCACTAGATAATGATGGTGACCATACTCCTCCAGATTGAGGAGTTCCTCCTAAATATAAAAATAAATCTTTAGGTTTTCCATTACTACATATAGTTAACACACCATCAGTACCCGCATTTGGTGCTTGTGAAATACTAACAGTTACTGTTGACCCTAAACTTGAACAAGGGGCAGTACCTGATACTGTATAAGTATAAACTCCTGCAGCATCAACAGTTGGATTAAATACTCCTGTTCCACTAGATAATGATGGTGACCAAATTCCTCCTGCTTGAGGTGATCCTCCTAATGACGCATATAAATCTTGTGATGTACCATTACTACAAACATTAAGCGTTCCACTTACTCCTGAATTTGGAGCTTGTGTTTTTGTTACAGTAACTGTCGCAGTAGCATTACCACACGGAGCGATTCCTGTTACCGTATAAGTATACACTCCATCTGCATCTACAGAAGGATTAAATACACCTGTGCCACTTGCTAATGCAGGGGTCCAGACTCCTCCAAGTTGTGGTGTACCTCCCAAAGAAGCAAATAAATTCTGCGGTGTGGCATTGCTACAAATTGACAATGTTCCATTTGTTCCAGCATTTGGTAATGGATTTACAATAACATTAACTGATGCGCTTTGAGCTGGACAAGCGCCTGTTGCTGCTAAAGTATATGTGTACAATCCAGCCATATCTGTTGAAGGATTAAAAACACCTGTACCACTTGATAGAGCGGGTGACCACACCCCACCTGTTTGAGGAGTTCCTCCCAAAGAGGTAAACAAATCAGCACTAGAACTATTTATACATAAGTTTAAGGTAGTATTTGTACCAGGATTTGGAGCTTGAGTTTTTGTTACCGTTACTGTAGCTGAAGCACTACCGCATGGAGAAATACCAGTTACAGTATAAGTATACACTCCATCAGCATCAACCGATGGATTAAATACACCTGTACCACTAGCTAATGTGGGTGTCCAAACTCCACCGGTTTGAGGAGCACCTCCTAATGAAGTAAATAAATTTTGTGGTGTAGCATTACTACAAATAGATAATACACCATTTGTTCCTGCATCTGGAAGTAAATTAATTGTAATATTCATTGTGGTTACACTTGCACATTGTCCTGCACTTGGTGTAAAGGTATATGTTTGCGTTCCTACTGTTGCTGTCGAAATCACGGATGGTGACCACGTTCCTGTTATTGAATTATTCGAAGTCAACGGTAAGGTTCCTGGTGTAGCATTCTGACAATATGGCCCTAATGCTGTAAATATCGGAACTGTTGGCGCATTGATCGTAACATCCATCGTGGTTACACTTGCACATTGTCCTGCACTTGGTGTAAAGGTATATGTTTGTGTTCCTACTGTTGCTGTCGAAATCACGGATGGTGACCACGTTCCTGTTATTGAATTATTCGAAGTCAACGGTAAGGTTCCTGGTGTAGCATTCTGACAATATGGCCCTAATGCTGTAAATATCGGAACTGTTGGCGCATTGATCGTAACATTCATTGTGGTTACACTTGCACATTGTCCTGCACTTGGTGTAAAGGTATATGTTTGCGTTCCTACTGTTGCTGTCGAAATCACGGATGGTGACCATGTTCCTGTTATTGAATTATTCGAAGTTAACGGTAAGGTTCCTGGTGTAGCATTCTGACAATATGGCCCTAATGCTGTAAACGTTGGAACTTGTTCTTGTGTAATGGTTATTGTTACGGTAGAAGTACTTGGAGCACAAACCAGATTACTCACAGTGTAAGAAAAAACATAAGGACTCCCAGCGGCAGTTAATGAAGAAATATTGACTGTTCCTAAATAACCATTAGAAGTAGTTAATGGACCAGACCAAACTCCATTTGTTTGAGGTGTTCCTCCAAGAATTGAAAATAAATTTCTTGTAGGATTACTTGCTATTTGACTTGAACAAATTGATAAAGAACCATTAGTCCCTGAATTATTTGGATTCATTAATGTAACAACAACCTCCAATCTATTTGAACTTTCGCATGGTGGGTCCACAGTCGTTGCAAAATAGCTTTGTCCTGATACTAACGGTGTTGCTAAATCCAAAGGAACCACCGATGTAGGAGAATCGTACCAATTATTGTTTCCACTAGCATTTAAACTTGAAACTGTTGGTGGATTAGAAGGATTGTTACAAAATATTTGATTAGAATCGCCAGTTGGAACTGGTACAAATCCAACATTAACAAAAACAGATAATCTTGAAGTTTGGCAACCTGTATTTGGATTTGTTTGACTTGCATAATAAATAGTATTATCTACCAAAACTGTATTACTAGGCAACGCATTACCTCCAGACGGAGCGGTATACCATTGAATATTATTCCCAACAGCTATTAGAGAATTTATAGTTGCCTGATTAGCGCTTTCAACACAAACTCCTTGAAAATTTTGTCCTGTAGGCGCAGAATAAATCGTGACTATCACCTGTTGTCTAGTTCCACATGTGCCAGCAGAACTATCGGCAAAATAATCTTCTCCATTTATTAAAGGTGTAGAAGAAGTCAACGGGGTTGTTGAAGTAGCGGTAGCATACCAAACTATACCCCCACCATTATTTGTCGCTACAAGATTATTAACTGTTGGCGATTGGGTATTACAAAATGTTTGATTTGGATTAGAAACCGTTGGACACTGTGCTACGATTTTTGTTGACAATAAGAATAAAAAAAAGTAAAAACAAAGACATTTAAACTTTCCCCATCGAGGTATTTTTTTGGTCATAAGCTAGAATTTAGTTGAGTTTATTTTATAAATACATTTAAGTTAACACATTAGTTACTTCTTTTTTTTATAAAGTTCACAAATATATGTATATATTATTCATCAAACAAAGATTAGTTATGAGTTTACAAAATTAATTATCAATAAAACATTTTAGATTTAATTAACATCAAAGAGTATTAATCTTTTTTTTCAGTAACATATTTTTCAAAAATATCCTCGAAAATAATGTTGTTTTTCAAAAACAAACTATTTGTTTGATACCATCTTTCAATTAATTGTTTTTTTGCCACTTGATTATCAAACAAAGTATCAAAATAAATATTTTTTGCTAGGTTATATTTTTTGACCAACTCATTATAAGTCTCTATTTGCATAGCATCTTGAGAATTTGAAATAACATTTTTTTGTTTTTCAAGTGCATCACTTAGAGAGTAATATTGGAAATACAGATTTCTAAGGTTATCATTTTGATTTTGAAAAAAAGCTATTAACTCAACATTAATATCATTTAAACTCCTATCAGCAAAATCATCTTTCATTTGGTTTGTCTTATAGTAGGACTCCTTAATTATAGTATTCATATAAACCAAACATTCATCAAGCTTCTCCAAATCCTTCATTTTGTATAACTTCATTAACTTTTCATCTAAAACATTCAACTTATAAAATATTAAATTTTGATAAGCATCATATTCAAAAACGTTTTTACCACTATAATTCCTAACAATTAAATTATATTTTAATCCAAAATCTTTTTTATATTTTTCATATTCAATAATATCAGAATAGTATTTAGCTATTTCGATTTCTTTATTCGAAAAATTCTTCAATATATTACCATAGTCTAAATCACTTTGAAAGCCATAATCATTTAATTTTAATGTTTTATTTTTCAATAAAGCTATCGTTTTATTATTGAGCTCCATAAACTCATCTCTCAACCCAACATCACCATTAAACCCAATATCGTTCTTTACTAAATTTGCATTTATTTCTTCTAATTTTTTATAAATACGCTCTAGTTCATCCTCAGTTCTATATTCAGGATTATAGTCAATAATCGATCGTGAATATTCCATCAAAGCTTCTTTAACAAACAATTCATTTTTACCAAAATCATTTATATACGCTTTAGCATTTCTATAATTTTGCGCATTTGTATTTATACACAACAACATGTATAATAAAAATATTACTCTTCTTTTCATAAATTTAGGATTATATAAAGATAAAATTAAGATTTTCTAATTAAAAAACAAAAAAAAACCCTCTTAAAAAGAGGGCTTAATCAAAATATATTATTCTTACTTTTTAATTACTTTAAAAGTTACTTTTCTTACAAGGCTTCTCGCTTTTTCTGAAGTTGGATCTACTGAATCATCAACACCTCCAGCTTGAATCACTAACCTATCAGCACTAATTCCAGATTTAACTAATACTTCTTTTGTAGCCTTAGCTCTATTTTCTGACAAAGTCATGTTTTTAGATTTATTTCCTATTTGATCAGCATGACCTATCAATAAAATCGATACATCTGGGTTTGCTTTCATATACATTCTAATAAAATCAAGTCCTTCTGTAGAATAATAGTTTGGTGTAGCCATATTAGTATCAAAGAAAACTGCAGCATACCCATTGTCAATTATACTTTGCATTAAATAATTATTAACTTCAGGACCTTCAACATCTACAGCATTATTAACAGTTTTTGTTATGTATTTTTCAATTTCATCAGGAACACCATTTCTATTTAAGTCTACCATTTTACCTCTTGAATCAACTGCTACACCAGCAACAGAATTATTTTCTTGGTCTAGATAATCAGGAACACCATCTTTATCTGTATCATTTAGTAACTTTTCTAAATCACCTATTTTTTTGTTTAGTTTATCAATTTGTTCTTGTTCTTCACTTTTGATGATCGACCAATCCCCATGAAGCTTATCACTTCCTAAAGCATAAGACAAACCAAAAGAAGTTGTTATTGATTGACCTCTTAAATTATTTGAACTAGCTGAATAACTCCCATCCCAAGCCAAATGCTGTCTGTAATTATTCTGTACCGTAACATCTGCAAAAACAGCCAATCTATCAAAAACTCTATACTGTGGAGTAACTCCAACTATCAAACCTCCATTTAACTCTTTACTATTGTAATTATTGTGTAAATAATAATTCGGATTGCTTTTATCACTAATTGGGTTTGGAGTTTTAGTCTGCAATTGATCAACAGCCAAACCACCATGTAACAACAAACCAAATCTACCCATTTGTTTTTCAATATTAAACAATCTGCTTGCATTAATAACACCTTCGATTTTTACACCAATTTGTTGCACTTTAAATGGCAAACTTTTACTACTAATATTCGACAATTGATCATATTGAAAACCAAGTCTAAATCCAAATTTAGCCCCTGTCATTCTTCTAGCACTAATAGAAAAACTATTAACATCCACACCTCCTAAGAACTTACTAGCATCACTTGAAAAATAACCCTCGGCGTATGGATTAACACCTTTAAATTGACCTACTGTTCCTTCAATAGTCCATTTATTATAAGAATTGGTAATTGAATCTTTTGTGACTTTTTTTGTTTGACCAAAAACTAATACAACATTTAAAATAACTCCTAAAAGTATAAATTTTCTCATATTTACATAAATTTGTACAAAAATAACTATAATAAAGCAAATTAGCTAATTAAAAACATTGTTTTTTTAAAATTTTATTAAAAAAACAAAAAAAACAAACTAAAAATATTACATTTTCAATAAAAAAAGTTTTTTTTGATGGTTTTTACATGTTATATTGGTTATCATAATACTTTTTATAATCTCTAGATGTAACATTTTTTAACCAAATTTCATTAGACAAATACCAATCAATGGTTTTTTCTAAACCTTCTTCAAATGTAACAGATGGTTTCCATCCTAATTCTTTATTAATTTTTGATGCGTCAATTGCATACCTTAAATCATGTCCTGGTCTATCTTTCACATAAGTAATCAATTCTTCAGACTCACCTGCTTTTCTTCCTAATTTTTCATCCATCAGTTTGCATAGCAATTTAACCAATTCAATATTCTGCCACTCATTAAAACCTCCAATATTATAAGTTTCATGATTTTTACCTTCATGAAATACTAGATCGATCGCAACTGCATGATCTTCAACAAACAACCAATCTCTTGTATATTTCCCGTCTCCATAAACAGGCAGTGATTTTTTATTAATTATATTATTAATAAACAACGGTATTAATTTTTCTGGAAAATGATTGGGTCCATAATTATTTGAACAATTTGTCAAAACATATGGCAAACCATAAGTTTCTCCATAAGCCCTAACAAAATGATCTGAACTAGCTTTTGAAGCTGAATAAGGTGAATTAGGATCATATGAGGTAGTTTCTGTAAATAAACCTGTCTCTCCTAAAGATCCATAAACCTCATCTGTTGAGATATGATAAAACCTCTTTCCTTCATAATTTCCTTTCCATATTTCTTTTGCTGCATTCAATAAATTCATCGTTCCAATGACATTTGTCTTTACAAAACTTAATGGGTCTGTGATTGATCTATCTACATGAGATTCTGCAGCCAAATGCAAAACACCATCAAATTGATGTTCTTTAAACAATGTATTTATAAAATCTGCATCAACAATATCTCCTTTAATAAAAGTATAATTTTGTTTTTGCTCTATATCTACAATATTTTCCAGATTTCCCGCATAGGTCAATGCATCTAGATTATATATATGATAATTCGGATATTTGTTCACAAATCTTCTTACTACATGTGAACCAATAAAACCAGCCCCGCCTGTTATAAGTATTTTTTTCATTACAACCTTCCGTCAATAGTTTCAGTTAGTATTCCTTTTACATCAAACAATACCCCGTTTGATTTCTTTATTGCCGTGTAATCTATTTCTTTGA
>NZ_QLSZ01000015.1 GCF_003268855.1 Flavobacterium aciduliphilum | reverse complement strand
GCGCTTCCTGCTCCATAACCATCAGCATCTGTATCCGCATAGAACGAATACGTTGCATGCATACTAGCATCTGAATCGTTACAGTCAGTATTATTAATCGAATATCCTGTTGGAGCACTTAACAAACAGAACGAGGCACTTGTTGAACCGTATCCATCAGCATCGGCATCAACATAATAAGTGATTAGTGCATAAATAGCCGCATTTGAATCATCACAATCTGTACTGTTTACAGCATATCCAGAAGGAGCTGTTGAAGCATCAACAGCACACAAAGTTACTGCGCTTCCTGCTCCATAACCATCAGCATCTGTATCCGCATAGAACGAATACGTTGCATGCATACTAGCATCTGAATCGTTACAATCTGTATTATCCAAAACATATCCACTTGGCGCACCAACACATGATACTTGTGTGCTAGAAGCATTTCCATAACCGTCTGCATCAGTATCTGCATAATAAGTCACTAATGGAACAGCAGTAATAGCAGTAGCACTTGATGAAGCAACACATCCATTAGCATTAGTTACTGCCACAGAATAATTTCCTGAAGCAGAAGCAGAAATACTTTGTGTCGTTGCTCCTGTTGACCACAAATAACTAGCTCCAGCACTTGCTGTTAAAATTACACTACCATCCGCACAGAATGTAGTAGCACCTCCAGCTGAAATTGTAGCTGGTGAAGCATCACAAGCAATACCTGTTACAGCAAAATTATCTATACGATTAGTACCTCCTGAACCGAAAGTTCCACTTATCGCTGTAGTATTTACGTTAACAATTCTAAAATATACTGTCGATTTATTGTTAATTGCTGTTATTGCACTCAAATCAAATGATTTGTAAGAAGCCGATTTATAAACCGAATTACTCCAAGAATCATTAGTTACAGCATAGTTTGAACCAAAATCTGTAAAACTAGTACCATTTGTACTGTACTGAATTTTGAATGTTGATGGTCCTGTATTACTTCCCGTCTGATCAAAAGCAATTGCAATATCATGATAATTAGACGTATTTACTTTAAATTGATAGTAATCGCCTGAAGCCCAGTTCGTACAAGTAACTGACTTTGCAGTACCATTACCCGCAGGGTTTGACCATACAGTTGAAGCACTAGCGTGAGTAGCACTAAATAAACTTCCAGAAGTTTGTAATCCTTGATCTGCTATTGCTGAACCTAAAGAAACATTTGCAGAAGCACTAGTATTAGTTGTAGTTACCCCCTCAAAAGTCCATTTTGCTAATGCCGTTAATACTAATTGTGAGCGATCTACACTCGTTGCTGCATTGTAAAAATCATTACCCGCTTGAGAAGCTGTAATGGTAGTAGTTCCAGCACCTACAATAGTAACTGTGTTTCCAGAAATTGTTGCTACTGAAGGATTAGAACTTGTAAATGTTACTCCTAATGTTGATGTCGCAAAAGCACTCAATGTAAACGACGTATCGGCAGTGGTTCTGTTTACCAAAGCATTAAAAGTAATGGTTTGATTTGCTTTACTTACTGTAATCGTTTGTGAAGCATCAGTTGCTACATTGTAGTTTGTATTACCCGCTTGAGAAGCCGTAATAGTCACATCACCTGCTCCAACAATCGTTGCAGTAGTCCCAGAAATTGTAATCACATTTGTATTAGAACTTGTAAATGTAATTCCTTGTCCTGAATTTCCACCCGTTGCACTTAATGTAAAGGCAGCATCACCATAGGTTTTTGGAGAAATCGAGTTAAATGTAATATTTTGATCTAATTTATTAATTGAAGCCGTTAAATCAGTTGGTTGAGCCACAGTATAACGACTAGCTTCTGTACCATTCAAAGCAAAGTTTGGCGTTACAGCAATTCCTGTACCTGCGTTTGCAGAAGCAAAAACTGCGGCATTAGTTAACGTTACATTATCAGAACCTATTACTCCATTTAAATCAGCAGAAGTAATTGTAGCTGTGGTTGTTCCATCATAATTTTTATCAGCTACAACAACATTTGATACTGTAAGAGCTTTTTTGTTTACTACTAAGGTTTGAGCTACATCTTGAGCTGGATTATACGAAGTATTTCCATCTTGAGTGGCAGTAATAGTTGTCGTTCCTGGTGTTAAAATAGTCACTACATTGCCAGAAATAGTAGCCACAGCTGTGTTAGAGCTGGTATAAGTAATTCCTAGACCTGAATCCGTAGTACCATTTAACATAAATGTTCCATCTCCATAAGTCACAGGTGCTAAAGCTCCAAACGTTATGGTTTGATTCGTTAAAGAAGTATTGATAATGGTTTGATCTTGGCTTACATCATTAGCAGCATTATAATTTTCATTACCAGATTGAGAGGCGGTGATGGTTGTTGTTCCTGGTGCTAAAATAGTAACTATATTACCAGAAACCGTTGCCACAGATGTATTAGAACTTGTATAAGTCACTGTTAAACCTGACGATGCCGTAGCTCCTAATGTAAAAGTACCGTCTGTATCATTTTTATCAAATAATGTATCAAATGTAATAGTTTGATTGGCTTTATTAACCACTAAATCTCTAGATACATCTGATGCAGCAAAATAACTATCGTTACCCGCTTGAGAAGCCGTGATTGTTGTAGTTCCAGCTCCTACAATAGTTACTGTATTTCCTGAAACTGTTGCTACATCTGTATTAGAACTTGAATAGCTTACTGTCAATCCTGAAGATGCTGTACCATTCAAACTAAAAGACATATCTCCATACGTTTTTGAAGAAAGTGTATTGAACGTGATGGTTTGATTGGTTTGAGCAATAGTAAGCAATAAGGTTTTTGAATCCGAACCTGTACCATTGGTAGCTCCAAGTGTTACATTGAACGAACCGCCCACTGAAGGTGTTCCTGAAATTACCCCTGTTGCAGTATTGATTGACAATCCTGTTGGTAATCCTGAAGCGCTATAACTTGTTGGGGTATTTGAAGCTACAGTCGTATAACTAAATGACGTTCCTACTGTACCTGAAGCAGTCAATGAACTTGTAATTGAAGGCGCTGGTACTTGAGTTGTATACCCATTTAACGTTAAATTATCAACTCTCCAGTTTCCTGTACTTGACCCTCCATAAGGATAAATTCTGAATGTAATTGCCGATGCAACACTCGTAAAAGATGATCCTGACAATGAAACTGTTGCCCCTGTTGTTGGAGCTCCAGAACCAATTGTAGAAGAATATTCACCAGAACCTAAATTTGAAGTATAGCCATCAGCACTAGAACGAACAACATATTTTGTTGCTCCTGCTGAAGTCGCTAATTGTAAAAATGTTAATGAAGTAGCGGTCAGTAATTTTCCAGACGCTGGAGTTACTGTAAACTGAATGTAATTGTTTGTATTGATAGCTGATCCCCATCCACCAGAAACTGACAAGCTATAATATCCACTTGTTGTACTACCTGTAACTGTATTAGGAGAAACATTTGAAAACGTTAAATTAGCACTTGGTGAGGTTACCGCTAAAGAGCTAGCAAATTGATATTGTCCTAAATTACTACTTCCTTGTGTTACGGTCAACGTTTGTGTAACTTGTGTTGCAGCATTATAGTTGGCATTACCCGCTTGATTTGCAGTAATCGTTGTTGTCCCAACGCCACCAACTAAAGTTACTGTGTTACCACTTATAGTAGCTACTGCGGTATTTGAACTCGTATATGTAATAGACAAACCAGAACTTGCATTTTGAGTCAAAGTATAGGCAGCATCTGTAGAAGTTCTAGTATCAGTAGCTGCTAAAGTAATGGTTTGGTTTCCTTTATCTACTGTTAACTCTTGTGTTACACTTGTAGCAGCATTGTAATTAGCATTACCTGCCTGAGATGCTGTTAAGGTTGTCGAACCAACACCTACAATAGTTACTGTACCATTAGCAGCAATTGTAGCTACACCTGTATTTGAACTTGAATACGTAACTGCTAAACCTGAACTTGCAGTAGTCGCAATACTATAGGTTGCATCTCCATACGTTTTTGACATCGTTGAAGATATTGCTGTTATTGTTTGATCTGCTTTATTAACAGTTAACGTTTGACTAACACTTGTTGCAGCATTATAATTTGTATTACCAGCTTGTGCTGCTGTAATTATTGTAGTTCCTGCACCAACGATAGTTACTGTACCATTAGCAGCAATTGTAGCCACCCCAGTATTTGAACTTGAATAAGTAACCGTTAAACCAGAATCTGAAGTAGTGGCAACACTATAGGTTGCATCACCCACTGTTCTTGTTTCTGAAGACGAAATAGCTGCTATTGTTTGATCAGCTTCTGAAATTGAAGCTGTTAAACCTGAAGGCTGTGTAACTGAATAATTTGCAGCATCTGTACCATTCAATGCGTATCCTGAAACAGTAATAGTTTTGTTTGTTCCTACAGTTGCATCATCAAACATAAATGAAGGTGTTCCAGTTAGAGATACTGAATCAGAACCTAAAACCCCTACTAAAGTAACTGTTCCTGTTACAGTTGCAGATGCAGATGCATCATACACTTTATCATTAGCTGTAATTCCTGAAATCGTTAATGCTTTTGTACTAACTGTACTAGACGTTGTTGCAACTGTTACAGTTGATGCTCCAGTACTTGACAATGAGATATTACCCGAAAATGGAGAATTAACCGGTTTAGCATCTGCTGCTAATCTTACATATATTGTCGTGCTTGAAACAGTTCCAGAAGTTTGAGAAATTACAATTGAATTTGCAAATCCATCTGTACTTGAAGTAGAAGACACTTCAAATCCATTTGGTGATGTTACTGTAATTCCATCTGATAATGTTGAACCCGACACAGAAAAAGAAACCACTGAAGAAGCTGTTCCATACACTGTACTTAAAGCTCCTACTGAACTTTGATATAAAGTAATTGTTGGCTGTGCAGGTGCTACTGGAGTTCCTTGAACTGTATTAGAAGCAACACCGTCACCAACTGAATTTACTGCTATTAATTGCACATCATATGTGGTACCATTAGTCAACCCTGTTATAATCATCGGGCTTGTTGTAGTAGCAATTGATGTATAAGAAGACCCTCCATTTAGAGAATATTTATAACTTGTAATAGACGCCCCTCCGTTTGAAGTTGGAGCTGTAAAAGCTACACTTAAAGAAGAATCTCCAGGAGTAATTCCTGTAATGGTTGGCGCAGAAGCCGTTGTTCTTGGAGTTGCATTAACAGAACTTGTAGCTGTTCCATTACCCGCTCCATTAATTGCTCTAATTTGAACCGCATAAGTAGTTCCATTCGTTAATTCTGTAACAACAATAGGACTTGTAATTGTTGCCGCTGAAGTAAACGTCGAACCTCCATTCAAAGAATATTGATAATCCGTGATAGCAGATCCATTATTGCTACCAGGAGTAAAAGCAATACTAATTTGAGAATCACCAGATGTAATTCCCGTAATAGTAGGCGCACTTGCAGTAGCCATAGGTGTAGCTGTTACTGTACTAGAAGATGTACCATCTCCTGCATTATTAACAGCAACTAATTGTACACTATACGTTGTACCATTCGTTAATCCAGAGATAACTATTGGACTAGAAGTTGATCCAGCCGAAACAAAAGAAGAACCTCCGTTTATAGAATATTTATAATTTGTTATAGATGCCCCACCATTTGAACCAGGCGTAAAAGCCACAGACAATGTTCCATTTCCAGGTGTAATCCCTGTAATAGTTGGCGCTGAAGGCGTTGTTCTTGGTGTTCCAGAAACAGCTGAAGACGCTGTTCCTTCACCTACACTATTTACTGCTTTTAAAGTAACGCTATATGATGTTCCATTTGTTAAACCAGAAATAGTAAACGGACTCGTTGTAGATCCTACTGAAACATATGTAGAACCATCAATTGAATACTTATAATCTGAAATCGATGCACCACCATTTGAACTTGGTGCAGTATATGCCACACTTAATTGCCCATTTCCTGAAGTTACAGAATTAATTGTTGGTGCTCCAGGGGCAGTAGATGCTGCTGTACCTGTTAACTTTAAGTTTTGATTTCTCAATCCAGTTCCAGAAGTTAGTGTGTTAGAAAATCTAAACTTAGTTGTACTAGTAAATGTCTGACCTGTTATATTTAATGTACCATTTACGTAAGTTGTTGTAGTAGAAGCTGGTAAAGTAGTATAAGTGGTTGCTGACCATGAAGTACCTCCATTTGTTGAAACCTCTACCTTTAAAGCAGGGTTAGATGTAACTGTACCAAAAGTAGCTACAGAATACGCTAGCGTAACACCCGTGTAACCTGTAAGATCATAGTTAGAAGTAACTATTTGATCTGATGGATTACCCGCATCCAACAACAAATACGTTGATCTATCAATCGCATTTGTAGCAACATTATTTGTAAATGTCCATCCTGCCGGAATAGTCGCAGTGGTATTTTGATAATTAAATACCGTTACTTGCCCCGAGACTTTTCCCATAACAAGCAAAAACAACAAAGCAATACTCCAAAAATATTTTGGACTTGCCTTAGAAAATTGTAAATTGTTTTTCATAAAGTTAATATTTATTTGAAGTACAAAATTAAAGAAATATTCTTATTTATTTCAAAAAAGATATTAACTAATTGTTATGAAAATCCAAACGATATTTCACACATTAACAAAACATTACAAAACAAACTTAATCTATCATTTCTACTTAAAACAATACAACATTTACAAACAAAAAAAACTCCCCGAAAATCGAGGAGTTTTATAAGTATTAAGCTTGTCCTGTAGGACCAAAATTTAAAGGAATGGGCGGTTGCTCCGAATCTTTTATTTCCCCATGCGCTTGTTCAAAACGATGCACATTTTCTGCCAATGCTTTAAACAATCTTTTAGCATGTTGTGGAGTCAAGATAATTCTTGACTTCACTTTAGACTTTGGCACCCCTGGCATGATCGACACAAAATCTAATACAAACTCAGAAGGCGAATGATTGATAATCGCTAAATTTGAGTAAATCCCTTCGGCTACCGTTTCGTCCAATTCTATATTGATTTGTCCGGGTTGTTGTGAATTTGAATCGCTCATAATTAATAAATATATTCTTCTTTGTTAGCCATAATCTCATTGTAGTCCTCTTTAGTACCCACTATGATATGATCATAATCTCTCATACCTGTACCTGCAGGTATTCTGTGACCTACAATAACATTTTCTTTCAATCCTTCTAATGTATCTACTTTACCTGCCACAGCAGCTTCATTCAATACTTTTGTAGTTTCTTGGAACGATGCAGCCGAGATGAATGATTTTGTTTGTAACGAAGCTCTTGTAATCCCTTGTAAAACTGGAGTAGCCGTTGCTGTAATTACATCACGTGCTACCACTAAATTTTTATCATTACGTTTTAACAACGAATTTTCATCTCTTAATTCTCTTGGAGAAACAATTTGACCTGGTTTTAAATTCTCAGAGTCACCTGCATCTTCAACGACTTTCATTCCATATAAACGGTCATTTTCTGCAATAAAGTCACTTGTGTGAATCAATTGCTCTTCAAGGAATAAGGTATCACCTGGATCTTCCACTTGTACCTTACGCATCATTTGACGAATTACCACTTCAAAGTGTTTGTCGTTAATTTTTACCCCTTGAAGACGATATACTTCTTGAATTTCGTTTACCAAATATTGTTGAACTGCCGATGGTCCTTGAATTCTCAAAATATCTTCTGGTGTGATAGCCCCATCAGATAATGGTGCTCCCGCTTTAACGAAGTCATTTTCTTGTACAAGTATTTGACTTGATAATTTCACTAGATATTTCTTCACCTCGCCAAATTTAGATTCGATGATGATTTCTCGGTTTCCTCGTTTGATTTTACCAAACGATACCACTCCATCAATTTCTGACACTACAGCAGGGTTGGATGGGTTACGAGCTTCTAACAACTCTGTAATTCTTGGAAGACCTCCGGTAATATCACCCGCTTTAGAAGAACGACGAGGAATTTTCACAAGAATTTTTCCTGCTTTAATTTTTTCACCATCTTCCACCATAAGGTGAGCTCCCACAGGTAAGTTATACGAACGTATTAATTCACCATCTTTTCCATAAATCAATAACGTTGGGATTAATTTTTTATTTCTTCCTTCAGAAATTACTTTTTCTTGGAATCCTGTTTGCTCATCAATTTCTACTTGGAATGACTGTCCTTGCTCTAAATCTTCATACGCGATTTTTCCTGTAAATTCTGATACGATAACACCATTATATGGATCCCATTTACAAATGGTTGTTCCTTTTTCAACAACATCACCGTCTTTTACAAAAATATTTGAACCATAAGGTATGTAATGCGAACTTAATAAAATACCTGTTTTAACGTCAATCAACTTCAACTCTGTTGAACGTGACACCACAATATCTACTTTATTTCCATCATTATCTTCACCTACAACGGTTTTTAAATCTTCAATTTCAAGTTTACCTCCAAATCTAGTTACAATACTTGATTCTTCAGAAACTCCTCCTGCAACCCCACCCACGTGGAATGTACGAAGTGTTAACTGGGTTCCTGGCTCACCAATAGATTGTGCTGCAATAACTCCAACAGCCTCCCCTTTCTGAGTCATTTTTCCAGTCGCTAAATTTCTACCATAACATTTAGCACAAATACCTTTTTGAGCTTCACAAGTTAATGGAGAACGAACGTCTACTTTTTCAACAGGAGACTCTTCTATCACTTTAACAATAGCTTCTGTGATTTCTTCTCCAGCATGAACTAACACATCAGAAGTCAACGGATTGATAACATCTTGTAAAGCCACACGTCCTAAAATACGTTCCCCTAAAGTCTCAACAACCTCTTCATTTTTCTTTAATGCTGAAACCTCGATTCCACGTAACGTACCACAATCTACAGAATTTACAATCACATCTTGCGACACATCATGCAACCTTCTTGTCAAATATCCTGCATCGGCTGTTTTCAAAGCGGTATCGGCAAGACCTTTACGAGCTCCGTGGGTAGAAATAAAGTATTCTAAGATTGAAAGTCCTTCTTTAAAGTTTGAAAGAATTGGGTTTTCAATAATTTCTCCACCACCCGCTGTCGATTTTTTAGGCTTAGCCATCAAACCACGCATTCCTGTCAACTGACGAATCTGTTCTTTAGAACCCCTCGCCCCTGAATCAAGCATCATATATACCGAGTTGAATCCTTGTTGATCCTCTCTAATATTTTTCATAGCCAACTCAGTCAATTGCGCATTGGCAGAGGTCCAAATATCAATAACCTGATTGTAACGTTCGTTGTTGGTAATCAATCCCATGTTATAGTTCATGGAAATACCTTCAACTTGTTCGCGTGCATCAGCAATTAATTTAGCTTTTTGTTCTGGAATTCTAATATCACCCAAAGAGAATGATAATCCTCCTTTAAAAGCGAATTTATATCCCATATCCTTCATATTATCCAAGAAAGCTGCTGTGGTTGGTACATCTGTTACCGATAAAATTTTACCGATGATGTCACGCAACGATTTCTTCGTTAATACCTCATTGATATACCCTGCTGCTTCTGGAACTACTTCATTAAACAACACTCTTCCTGCAGTAGTTTGGATGATTTTGTAAACAGAATTTCCGTTTTCATCAATATCCTTAGCACGGATTTTTACTCTTGCATTCAATTCTAACTTACCTTCATTCAAAGCAATATTAACTTCTTCAGCAGAATAGAATGTTAATCCTTCTCCTAAAATTTTGTGTTCTGGAGTTGACAAACGTTCTTTGGTCATGTAATACAGACCCAAAACCATGTCCTGAGAAGGAACGGTAATTGGCGCTCCATTGGCAGGATTCAAAATATTGTGAGAAGCCAACATTAACAATTGCGCTTCCAAAATAGCTTCTGGTCCTAATGGCAAGTGAACCGCCATCTGATCCCCATCAAAGTCGGCATTAAAAGCCGTACAAACTAGTGGGTGCAATTGAATCGCTTTTCCTTCTATTAATTTAGGCTGAAACGCTTGGATACTCAAACGGTGTAACGTAGGAGCACGGTTAAGCAGTACTGGATGTCCTTTAATTACATTTTCAAGAATATCCCAAACAACAGGCTCTTTTTTGTCGATTATCTTTTTTGCCGATTTTACCGTTTTTACAATACCTCTTTCGATTAATTTACGAATAACGAAAGGTTTGTATAGTTCAGCCGCCATATCTTTAGGAAGACCACATTCGAACAATTTCATTTCTGGTCCTACAACAATTACCGAACGAGCCGAATAATCCACACGTTTTCCTAATAAGTTTTGACGGAAACGTCCTTGTTTTCCTTTCAAAGAATCCGATAACGATTTTAAAGGTCTATTCGATTCTGTTTTAACCGCAGAAGCTTTGCGCGTGTTGTCAAATAATGAATCAACCGATTCTTGCAACATACGTTTCTCGTTTCTCAAGATTACTTCTGGAGCTTTGATTTCCATCAAACGTTTCAAACGATTGTTACGGATGATTACTCTTCGGTACAAATCATTCAAGTCAGAAGTGGCGAAACGCCCTCCATCTAGTGGCACTAACGGTCTTAATTCTGGTGGAATAACCGGAATTACTTTTAAAATCATCCATTCTGGGCGATTTTCTCTATTTAAGTTAGACTCTCTAAAAGATTCTACTACTTGTAATCTTTTTAAAGCTTCTGTTTTTCTTTGCTTAGACGTTTCATGGTTGGCAGCGTGACGCAACTCATACGATAAGGCATCTAAATCTGTGCGTGCCAATAAATCCATAATACATTCAGCTCCCATTTTAGCAATAAACTTGTTAGGGTCTGAATCATCCAAATATTGATTTTCCATTGGAAGTGTATCTAAAATATTCAAATACTCTTCTTCTGTCAAAAAGTCTAATCGTTCTAAGGATTCCCCATCTGCATTTTTAGCAATACCAGCCTGAATTACTACATAACGTTCGTAGTAAATAATCATATCCAATTTCTTAGACGGTAATCCAAGGATATATCCAATTTTATTAGGCAACGAGCGGAAATACCAAATATGAGCGATAGGAACAACTAAATTGATGTGTCCTACACGATCACGACGTACTTTTTTCTCAGTTACTTCAACTCCACAACGGTCACACACGATTCCTTTGTAGCGAATTCTTTTATATTTACCACAAGCACACTCAAAATCTTTTACTGGACCGAATATTCTTTCGCAAAATAAACCGTCTCGCTCAGGTTTGTGTGTTCTGTAATTGATTGTTTCTGGTTTTAACACCTCACCTTTTGATTCCGCCAAAATAGATTCTGGAGAAGCAAGACCAATGGTGATTTTATCAAATCTTTTGATGGTGTTTTTGTTATCTTTATTGTTTCTATTATTCATCATAGTTTTTACTATTGATTTATTGCTATTAATTGAACTTAGATTTATAGTTTCCTTGTGATTAGTGATAAGTCCTTAGCTAAATAAGTTAGTCTATATTCTTTTTTTGCTAATTACTATTTACTCATTTCTAATTACTAAAAAACCATTAAGTTACTACCTCGAATTACTTCTCAAAACTTCAACCTTTTACTTTTGAAGTGCTAGTTATTGTTTTCGACAATAAAAAATCGGAACGGTTTACGGGTATAAATCTTTAAAAACTTATTTTTGAAAAAGTTACAGTTTCAGTCGTAGTTTAGAACGTAAATCCTTAAAACTACGACTGTTTCTGTTAACTATATTTATTCTTCTAATCTTATATCCAATCCAAGACCTTTCAATTCATGCATCAATACATTGAATGATTCTGGCAATCCTGGTTCTGGCATGGTTTCCCCTTTTACAATCGCTTCGTAAGTTTTGGCTCTTCCCATCACATCATCCGATTTTACAGTCAAGATTTCACGTAATGTACTTGATGCACCATAAGCCTCAAGTGCCCAAACCTCCATCTCTCCGAAACGTTGTCCTCCAAATTGCGCTTTACCTCCTAAAGGTTGTTGCGTAATTAATGAGTACGGTCCAATAGAACGAGCATGCATTTTATCATCCACCATGTGACCTAATTTCAACATATAGATAACTCCAACGGTTGCAGGTTGGTGGAAACGTTCTCCGGTTCCTCCATCATACAAATAGGTATGTCCAAATCTTGGAATTCCAGCTTCGTCTGTCAACTCATTAATTTGATCTAAAGTTGCTCCATCAAAAATTGGTGTAGCAAACTTCTTACCTAATTTTTGACCTGCCCAACCCAAAACAGTTTCATAAATCTGACCGATGTTCATACGAGAAGGTACCCCAAGCGGATTCAATACGATATCTACTGGTGTCCCGTCTTCCAAGAACGGCATGTCTTCATGACGAACGATACGAGCCACAATACCTTTGTTTCCGTGACGTCCAGCCATTTTATCTCCTACTTTCAATTTACGTTTCTTAGCAATATAAACTTTTGCTAATTTCAATATTCCTGAAGGCAATTCATCCCCCACAGTAATCGTAAATTTCTCTCTTCGTAAAGCTCCTTGAAGGTCGTTTAATTTGATTTTGTAATTGTGAATTAAATCATTAACAAGACGATTTGTATCCTCATCGGCTACCCATTGTCCTTTAGTTAAATGTGCAAAATCTTCTACAGATTGAAGCATTTTCTTAGAATATTTTTTACCCTTTGGAAGCACTTCTTCTCCTAAATCATTCATTACCCCTTGTGAGGTTTTCCCATCAACAATAACGAATAATTTTTCGATTAAACGGTCTTTTAACTCTACAAACTTAGTTTCAAACTCCATTTCCAAAGTAGTCAAATCGTCTTTGTCTTTAGAACGTTTGCGTTTGTCTTTTACGGCTCTTGCAAATAATTTTTTATCCAACACAACACCGTGTAATGATGGTGACGCTTTTAATGAAGCATCTTTCACATCACCTGCTTTATCACCAAAAATAGCTCTTAAAAGTTTTTCCTCAGGTGTAGGATCAGATTCTCCTTTTGGTGTAATTTTCCCGATAAGGATATCCCCAGGTTTTACTTCTGCACCAATTCGAATCATTCCGTTTTCATCCAAGTCTTTAGTAGCCTCTTCAGAAACGTTTGGAATATCATTTGTTAACTCCTCGTTACCTAATTTAGTATCTCTAACCTCTAACGAATAATCATCAATATGGATAGACGTGAAGATGTCATCACGAACCACTTTTTCTGAGATTACAATCGCATCCTCAAAGTTGTATCCTTTCCATGGCATAAACGCCACTTTTAAGTTTCTACCGATAGCTAATTCGCCATTTTGAGTGGCATATCCTTCACAAAGTACTTGCCCTTTAGTAACTCTATCTCCTTTTCTTACGATAGGCTTCAAGTTAATAGACGTACTTTGATTTGTTTTTCTGAATTTAATTAATTGGTATGTTTTTTCATCTGGGTCAAAACTTACCATGCGTTCTTCATCCGTTCTATCATACTTAATCGTAATGATATTTGCATCTACATATTCTACTGTACCATCACCTTCTGCATTAATCAATACACGAGAATCTGAAGCGACTTGACGTTCTAAACCAGTTCCTACAATTGGTGCTTCTGGTCTTAATAAAGGCACGGCTTGACGCATCATGTTTGATCCCATCAACGCACGGTTCGCATCATCATGCTCCAAGAACGGAATCAATGATGCCGAAATCGATGCGATTTGGTTTGGTGCTACGTCAGTGTAATGCACTAAAGATGGTTCAACAACTGGAAAATCGCCTTCTTCTCTTGCGATAACTTTATCAGCAGTAATCGTTCCGTTGGTATCCATTTCGATGTTTGCTTGTGCAATCATCTTACCTTCTTCTTCTTCTGCGCTTAAATAAACAGGCTTTGAAACTAAATCAACTTTTCCATTCGTTACTTTTCGGTAAGGCGTTTCAATGAATCCCATACCGTTAACTTTAGCGTATACTCCAAGGGATGAAATCAATCCAATGTTTGGTCCCTCAGGCGTTTCAATTGGACAAAGCCTTCCGTAATGTGTATAGTGAACGTCACGCACCTCGAAACCAGCTCTTTCTCTAGAAAGTCCACCTGGTCCAAGGGCTGATAATCTTCGTTTGTGTGTAATCTCAGCTAATGGATTTGTTTGGTCCATAAATTGAGACAATTGGTTTGTACCAAAGAAAGAGTTAATCACCGAAGATAATGTTTTAGCATTAATCAAATCGATTGGTGTAAACACCTCGTTATCTCTAACATTCATACGCTCACGAATGGTTCTAGCCATACGAGCCAGACCCACTCCAAATTGTTGTGACAACTGTTCTCCAACTGTTCTAACACGACGGTTTGACAAGTGATCGATATCATCAATCTCTGCTTTAGAGTTGATCAATTCGATTAGATATTTTACAATAGTAATAATATCTTCTTTCGTTAAAACTTGCTTTTCCATAGGAATATCAAGATTTAACTTTTTGTTCATACGGTAACGACCTACTTCCCCTAAGTTGTAACGTTGATCAGAAAAGAACAACTTATCAATGATTCCACGAGCCGTTTCTTCATCTGGCGGTTCAGCATTACGTAATTGTCTATATATGTGTTCAACAGCCTCTTTTTCAGAGTTTGTTGGGTCTTTTTGTAAGGTATTGTGGATAATAGCATAATCTGCTTGATTATTATCCTCTTTATGCAATAAAATTACTTTTACATCAGCCTCTAGAATCTCTTCTACATTATCTTTATCTAAGATAGTATCACGATCTAAAATAATTTCGTTACGCTCGATAGAAACTACCTCTCCAGTATCCTCATCCACGAAATCTTCATGCCAAGTATTCAATACTCTCGCGGCTAATTTTCTACCAATATATTTTTTAAGACCTGTTTTTGAAACTTTAATTTCTTCTGCTAAATCGAATATTTCGAGAATATCTTTATCTCTTTCAAATCCAATAGCACGGAAAAGAGTCGTTACAGGTAATTTTTTCTTTCTATCAATGTACGCGTACATCACGTTATTGATATCTGTTGCAAATTCTATCCAAGACCCTTTGAAAGGAATGACTCTGGCAGAATACAATTTTGTGCCATTCGCATGGAACGACTGTCCAAAGAACACTCCTGGAGAACGGTGCAATTGCGAAACCACAACACGCTCAGCACCATTGATAACAAAAGTACCACTTGGTGTCATGTAGGGAATCGTACCCAAATATACATCTTGAACTATAGTCTCAAAATCCTCATGTTCTGGATCGGTACAATAGAGTTTAAGACGCGCTTTTAGAGGCACACTATATGTTAAACCTCTTTCAATACACTCTTGGATCGTGTAACGTGGTGGATCAACAAAATAATCTAGGAATTCTAATACAAATTGATTTCTTGTATCGGTAATTGGAAAGTTTTCCATGAAGGTATTGTAAAGCCCTTCGTTGCCTCGTTCATCAGATTTAGTCTCTAATTGGAAAAAATCTTTAAATGATTTTACCTGTACATCCAAAAAGTCTGGATATTGAGGTATGTTTTTAGTTGAGGCAAAATTCAATCTTTCAGTCTGATTTGTTATCATCAATGGACAAAATTTTGATTTAAAAAAAGTAATTTTTTTGTGTAAAAACACAGTTTAATTAATACTTTCTTTTTTATAACCAATACATCTTTAAAAACAATTCAAGAGTCACTTTGAATACATTTTCTTTCTTCGTATTGATTAAAAACTTTTTCGTATTTTAAACTTATTATTAATAATAAAATTGTTTATAATTTTATTATACGAAAAATGGTTTAGGTCATTGAGTGACTAACTCAAGACCTAAACCTAGTTCTAAAACTATGTTAGAATTATTTTAACTCAACAACAGCTCCTGCTTCTTCTAAAGATTTTTTCAAACCTTCAGCTTCTGCTTTAGAAACTCCTTCTTTAATGTTTGATGGAGCTCCGTCAACTATATCTTTAGCTTCTTTCAATCCTAAACCAGTTAATTCTTTAACTGCTTTAACAACTGCTAATTTAGAAGCACCTGCATCTTTCAATACTACTGTAAATTCTGTTTGCTCTTCAGCAGCACCACCGTCTCCAGCACCACCTGCAGCAACAACTACAGCAGCAGCAGCTGGTTCGATACCATACTCATCTTTTAATATTGTAGCTAAATCATTAACTTCTTTTACTGTTAAGTTAACTAATTGTTCTGCGAATTGTTTCAAATCTGCCATTTTTTCTATCGTTTAAAATGTTTTTAATTTTATTTTTGTTTACTTGTGCGCTTGTTTATTCAGCGGCTTCCCCTTTTTGCTCTGCATTATTTAATAAAGCAGAAAGGATACGTTTCGCTGGAGATTGAAGTAATCCAATGATTTCTCCAATAACTTCTTCTTTTGATTTAAGAGCTGCTAAGCTATCTAATAAGTTATCTCCAATGTAGATTTCATTATTAATGAAGGCTCCTTTTAAGATTGGCTTATCAGATTTTTTACGAAAATCTTTTATAATTTTAGCTGGTGCATTAGCAATGTCTGCAATAAGAATAGAAGAATTTCCTTTTAAAACAGATGGCAAATCACCATAATCATTACCAGAAGCTTCCATGGCTTTTTCCAACAAGGTATTTTTAACTACCTCAAGTTTAATACCCGCTTTAAAACAAGCTCTTCTTAAATTTGACGTTGTATCAGCATTTAACCCAGAAGTATCTGCTATGTAAATGATATTACTTTGAGCCAACTTTGCAGTTAAATCTTCTATCGCGATTGATTTTTCTTCTCTAGTCATAATAAAATATTTTTAACTACCAATTATACTGCTTTAGGATCTAAAGCGATAGCAGGACTCATTGTACTTGATAAGTGAATTGACTTAATATAAGTACCTTTAGCTGCAGTTGGTTTTAATTTAATTAATGTTTGAATAATTTCGTGAGCATTGTCTACAATTTTATCTGCATCAAAAGAAATTCTTCCGATTCCAGCATGTACAATACCTGTTTTATCAACTTTGAAATCGATTTTACCAGCTTTAACTTCAGCTACAGCTTTACCAATTTCCATAGTTACTGTTCCTGTTTTTGGATTTGGCATTAAACCTCTTGGACCTAACACTCTACCTAACGGACCTAATTTACCCATGATTGCTGGCATCGTGATGATCACATCAACATCAGTCCAACCGTCTTTAATTTTTTGAAGGTAATCGTCTAATCCTACATAATCAGCACCCGCAGCTTTTGCTTCAGCTTCTTTATCCGGAGTAACCAAAGCCAAAACTTTAGTATCTTTACCCGTACCATGTGGAAGTGTCACAACACCTCTAACCATTTGATTTGCTTTTCTAGGATCAACTCCAAGCTTAACAGCAATATCTACTGATTCATCAAATTTTGCAGAAGCCACTACTTTCAATAAAGACGAAGCATCTTTAAGAGAATAAAGTTTGTTCTTTTCAATTTTTGAAGCAGCTTCTTTTTGTTTTTTTGTCAATTTTGCCATTTCTTACCTTAATTTAGAGGAGAATCTCCAGTTACAGTTATTCCCATAGATCTAGCGGTTCCAGCAATCATACTCATTGCTGATTCGATAGTGAATGCATTTAAATCTGTCATTTTATCTTCAGCAATAGCTTTCACTTGATCCCATGTGATAGAACCAACTTTTTTTCTATTTGGCTGACCTGAACCAGATTTTAATTTAGCAGCATCCAATAATTGTACTGCAGCAGGTGGCGTTTTTACAACAAAATCGAATGATTTGTCTTTGTACACAGTAATTTGTACTGGTAAAACTTTGCCGGGTTGATCTTGTGTTCTAGCATTAAATTGCTTACAGAACTCCATGATGTTAACCCCAGCAGCTCCCAAAGCAGGTCCAACCGGTGGCGATGGGTTCGCAGCACCTCCCTTAACTTGTAGTTTAACTACTTTACTAATTTCTTTAGCCATTCTTAAAAAATTTTACATCTCTCAATTGGAAGCGATTGATGTGGATTAATTATATTTGTAACAAATTAAATTTTTTCTACTTGCATGAAGCTCAACTCCAATGGTGTTTTTCTTCCAAAGATTTTCACCATTACTTCAAGTTTACGTTTATCTTCATTAATTTTTTCAATAGTACCATTAAATCCATTAAAAGGACCATCAATAACTTTAACTGTTTCGTTTAGTTTGTATGGAATAGCTTGTGCATCTATTGTCACCGACAACTCATCTACTTTTCCTAACATTCTATTTACTTCAGAAATTCTTAACGGCACCGGATCTCCTCCTTTAACTTCACCTAAAAAACCTATAACACCTGTAATAGATTTAATGATGTGTGGAATTTCACCTGTAAGATTAGCTTCAATCATAACATAACCAGGAAAATAAACTTTATCCTTAGATATCTTTTTTCCATCACGAACCTGAACCACTTTTTCAGTAGGAACAAGAACTTGAGAAATGTAATCCCCCATGCCAAGTCTGTTAATCTCAGTCTCAATATAGGCCTTAACCTTATTCTCTTGACCGCTTACAGCTCTTACAACATACCATTTTTTTACACTATTATCAGCCATGTAAATTACTTTATCCTTTTAATAATTTGAAAAAACCAGCAATAGCTCTTGAACATAATTCATCTACTCCCCATGTCGCCAAAGCAAACAAAATAGAAAATAGAGCCACAACAATGGTTAATCTTTGAACCTCGGCCCACTCTGGCCAAGTTACATTTGATTTTAATTCTTCAAATGCTTCAGAAAAATAATTTAATACTTTCGACATAATAATAAGTATTTATTTGGCACGGATGGAGGGATTCGAACCCCCATCAACGGTTTTGGAGACCGCTATTCTACCCTTGAACTACACCCGTAATTAAAACCAGTATCGCAAAATACGATACTGGTTTTTGTTATTTAATAAAAAATTTATTCAACAATTTCAGTTACCTGACCAGCTCCAACAGTTCTACCTCCTTCACGGATTGCAAAACGAAGACCAACATTCATTGCGATTGGACTCAACAACTCTACAGAGATTGTTAAGTTATCTCCTGGCATAACCATCTCCACACCTGCTGGCAACGAAATGATACCTGTTACGTCTGTTGTACGCACATAGAATTGTGGACGGTAGTTATTGTGGAATGGTGTGTGACGACCCCCTTCTTCTTTTTTCAAGATATATACCTCAGCTTTGAATTTTGAGTGTGGTTTCACTGATCCTGGTTTGATAATAACCATACCTCTTTTGATATCTGCTTTATCAATACCTCTCAACAACAACCCTACGTTATCTCCAGCTTCTCCTCTGTCAAGGATTTTACGGAACATCTCAACCCCAGTAATTGTAGAAGTTAATTTATCAGCTCCCATACCGATGATTTCTACTGGATCTCCTGTATTAGCAACACCAGTTTCGATACGACCTGTAGCCACAGTTCCACGACCTGTAATTGTAAATACGTCCTCAACCGGCATCAAGAATGGTTTAGCATTATCACGCACTGGCTCTTCAATCCAAGCATCAACTGCATCCATCAATTCAATGATTTTAGGAACCCAGTTTGGATCATTATTTAATCCTCCTAAAGCAGAACCTTGAATTACAGGACCATTATCTCCATCATATTCATAGAATGATAATAAATCTCTGATTTCCATCTCTACTAATTCTAACAACTCAGCATCGTCAACCATATCCACTTTATTCATGAATACAACGATTCTAGGAATACCTACCTGACGTCCTAAAAGGATATGCTCACGTGTTTGTGGCATTGGTCCGTCTGTAGCCGCTACCACAAGGATAGCTCCATCCATTTGAGCTGCTCCAGTAACCATGTTTTTTACATAATCCGCGTGACCTGGACAGTCAACGTGCGCATAGTGACGGTTAGCTGTTTCATACTCAACGTGTGATGTATTAATTGTAATACCTCTTTCTTTTTCTTCTGGAGCGTTATCAATCTGATCGAATGATTTTGCCTGACAATATCCTGCATCTGATAATACTTTAGTAATCGCTGCAGTTAATGTAGTTTTTCCGTGATCTACGTGTCCAATTGTACCTATATTTAAGTGTGGTTTGGAACGATTAAAGGTTTCTTTTGCCATTTTACTTAATTTTTAATCTTAGTTATATATTTATTAGTGTTCAAATTTACTATTTGTTGAGCCAATGACGGGATTTGAACCCGTGACCTCTTCCTTACCAAGGAAGCACTCTACCCCTGAGCTACACCGGCGGTAAAGTTCTTTGTTTCCATTTAAAGAGCCAAATCTATTGATTTGAAACTTGAAACTTCTAAACTTTTTTTTTGTGGGGAGAGCAGGATTCGAACCTGCGAAGACTTAGTCAGCAGATTTACAGTCTGCCCTCGTTGGCCGCTTGAGTATCTCCCCAAACCATTATTTTAAAAAGAGCCGATAGAGGGACTCGAACCCACGACCTGCTGATTACAAATCAGCTGCTCTAGCCAGCTGAGCTACATCGGCATACTTACTAAAAAAGTCCGCTATTTCTAACGGACTGCAAATGTAGTTATTTTATTTACTAAACAAAATATTTTTGTTAGTTTTTTTTATTAAACACATTATCTATTTTTTTCTTTTCGTTTAACAAGTACTCTTTCTAAAGATTCTGCTGCCATTTCAACCGCTTCTTCAAAGGATTTGCACTGTTTTTTTACCATAAAATCATCCCCTGGCACATGAATCTTAATTTCTACAATTTTATTTTCTTTATCACTCGTGTTTTCTACTTTCAAGAAAGCATCCGTTGAAACAATTTTGTCATAAAACTTCTCCAATTTACTCAATCTTTGCTGAATGAAATCAACCAATTTTCTATCGATTGTAAAATTTACCGCATTTACATTTACCTTCATAGTTTTTAGTGTTAAAGTTATACCTGCGAACTATTTTTCATTCCTAGGATGTGCTTTTGCATATACCTGCTGTAATTCTGCCAAACTATTATGAGTGTATACTTGCGTAGAAGCCAAGCTAGAATGTCCTAATAATTCTTTTACTGAATTTAAATCTGCCCCATTATTTAACAAATGAGTCGCAAAGGTATGACGAAGCACATGCGGACTCTTTTTTACTTTTTCTGAGACTTCACTAAAGTAATAATTAATTATTCGATAAACAAACGATTCACTTAATTTAACGCCTTTTAACATTAAAAAAAAGTATTCTTCATCTTTAACACATTCTATTTGAGAACGTTTATCAATATATTTTTTTATTTGTTCAACAACTATTGGAAGTATTGGAATGATTCGTTCTTTATTTCTCTTCCCAAGAACTTTTATCGTATGACTCACGATATCAACATGTTGTGTTTTTAAATGAATCAGCTCCGATCTTCTGATTCCCGTGGTATATAATAGCTCCACAAGTAATTTATTTCGAATGCCATCAAAATTATCATCAAATTCTTTCTCTTCCAAAACCGAAGTAAGTTCTTTTTGTGAAAAAGGAATTTGAATATTTTTTGGGGTTTTTAAAGATTTATGTTTCACTAGAGGAGAAACTGAAACTACTTTTATTTTGAGCAAAAACTTATAAAAAGCTTTCAAGGAAGCTATTTTTCTATTTACGGTAACCGTATTAAGTTCAGCATCCACCAAAACAACAATCCAAGACCTAATAATATTATATTGTACTTCAAACAATGGCATCCCTTCAAATTCTTCTTGAAGATAAGCCTCAAAAAAAAGCACATCTTTCACATACGCCTGAACGGTATGTAACGAATATTTTTTTTCGAGTTTGAGATACTCTTCAAAAGCGCGAATATTATCCATATAAAAAAGCCAATACACAAAGCTACAAAACTTTGTGTATTGGCTAAAATTTTAATTCAAAATTAACTACCCTTCTAATGAGTCTTTTAATGTTTGAATATATTGTGCTTTTTGAATCTCAGCTCTTCGTGTTACAGAAGGTTTCGTAAAAGCTTGACGCGCTCTTAATTGACGAACTGTCCCTGTTTTATCGAATTTTCTTTTATAGCGCTTTAATGCTCTATCTATATTTTCTCCGTCTTTAATTGGTATGATCAACATAATTTAGACACCTCCTCTCATTTAGTGGGTGCAAAAGTAATAATAATTATGAATTATGAATTATGAATTACCAATTTTTTTTAAAAAGAATTTATTTACTTTACAGCTGGTTTATAATTTTGATTGTCAATGATCATTTTTGATAAAATTTCACGCAATATTTCTGAGGTCCCTCCACCAATAGGTCCGAGACGACTATCACGCAACAATCGGGCCAACGGATATTCTTCCATATACCCATATCCTCCAAGCATTTGTAAGCAACTGTAAATAGTCTCATCTGCAACTTTTGTAGATTTTAATTTTGCCATTGTTGCTTCTTTCACAACATATTCTCCTTTATTCAATCGAGCGACAGCTGCATAATTAAAAATCTTACAATGTTCTACTTCTGTAGCATGATCAACAAACGTATGTCTTAATGCTTGAAATGTATTTATCTTCTTTCCAAAGGCCTCGCGCTGTTCCATATAATCTCTTGTATAATCCAAAGCGAACTCAGCTCTCGCATGAGCATTTACTGCCATGATTAGACGTTCTAAGGCAAAATGCTGCATGATATAAGAGAATCCTTTCCCTGCTTCGCCCATTAAATTATGTTCTGGGATTTCAACACCGTCAAAAGATATTTCTGCGGTATCAGAAGCACGCCACCCTAATTTATCCAATTTGGTTTTGGATATTCCAGGCAAATCGGCATCAATCAAAAAAATACTTATTCCTTTATTTCCAAGTTCAGGATTTGTTTTGGCTGCAACAACGTAATAATCGGCATACACCCCATTAGTAATAAATGTTTTCGACCCATTAATAATATAGCTATTCCCTTGTTTAACCGCTGTGGTTCGCATCCCTGCCACATCACTTCCACCAAAAGGCTCCGTAATACATAAAGCACCTATTTTATCTCCTGTGATGCTTGGCGCTAAATATGCTGTTTTGATACGTTCATCACCTTCAGCATTCAAATGAGTCATAGCTAAATATGTATGCGCCCACATGGCTGCTGCAAATCCAGATGATTTAATTTTTTGCAATTCTTCCAAAAAAACCACCGTATAAAATAAATCTAGATTTAACCCACCATACGCTTCAGGATAATTAACCCCAAAAAAGCCCATTTCGCCGAATTTTTTCCAAATAAAACGCTCAATTGTGCCTGTTTTCTCCCATTTCTCAATATGAGGCACAACTTCTTTCTGCAAAAAATCTTGTAAGCTTTTTCTAAACAATTCGTGTTCTTCTGTAAAATATGTAGAACTCATAAATATAGTATTCAAGTTATTAATTCAGATAAATTTTAAAATTCCAAATATAAGGCAATTATTTTTATTTTTTCAACAGGAAAACCTTTAATATTTGCCAAATCCTCAATTTTTATCGCCCCATTCATACTCCTGTAGGAAACAATATTTTTAGAAATTGGATATTTGAAGTACGGAAAAACACCTAACTCCTTAATAGATGCCGTATTAATATTAACTTTTTTGAGTGTATGACTGCTTTTTACAACAAAATATTTGTTTAAATTCTCAGTAACTTCTGGAGACAAACCCCAAATTTCATTCATCTGATCCATTGAAACGAAGCCTCCTAAAAGGTTTCTATAAGTCAGAATTCTGTCTGAAATAACGTCTCCTATTCCGTAAATTTTCATGAATTCTTCTTTAGTTGCCTGATTAATATCTAAAACTTTAAGAACCTCTTTTTTAGGAAAGGTTTTGTTGTTTTTAAATGCCTCATTTCTGATTTGGGAGGACTTATTCTTATTCAATACCCAATCTGGAAATTTAAAATAAGGTGCTATTTCTTTCAATAACGCCTCTGAAACCCCTGTAACTTTCTGAAATTCTTCAGGAGAATTGACAAATTTTCCTTGGTTTCTGTAGTCCAACAAGCGTTTAATTTCCTCTGGCTTCATACCCAGTTGGTATCCTTTAAAATCGGAAATATAATTTGGATTAAAAGCATATCGTATAGGGGGAGCCTTTTCCAATTTTACAGTATCTAACGTTTTTTGCAACGCCACCCATTCTTTTGATTCAACAGAACTCTTTTGCATATCTGAAAAATCCACAAAAAAATAAACACATTGCAACGCTACAATGATTACAAACAAAAGCAAAATCCCTTTTCGCTGTTCTCTTGAAAAAGCAAACATGTTAGATATAAATTCAGGCATCGGCATTACAAATCAAATACTGAAGTTCGTTTTCCTCTTATTAAATCTTTTAGTTTAATCCAAAAAGCCAGCGTTAAATATACTCCAAAACCAAGACCTACTGTGACAAACGATATGTAAATAAAAAACAAGCGAACATTAGTGGCACGTATACCCAATTTATCAGCCAAACGGGAAGACACATGAAACCCGTGTTTTTCAAAAAAATACCTAATATTTGTTATCATCTTATTTCTTTAAAAGTTCCAAACCAACAGCACATTCTAAACATAATTTTTTATTACAATATTCATTTTTGAGTTGCAATAAGGCTTGCGTTTGAAAGGCATTTTTCGATTTCACTCCAAAGCTACCAAATTTATCAATAATATTATTTTTTTCGGGTGCAATATTCCTTAAAATTTCGAGTAAACTATCAAAATTTTCTATTCCTTGGCTTTTATAATAGGTAAAAAGTAAAGGAATGATGGTATTCATTAGAATTAGATCAACAAATGATTTAGAGAGTAGTCGTTGTTTTCTTGAAATTGGCTTATCAAACGTATAATGTGTTTTCCAATACGAACCAACAGAAACTGAAAACAAATCATACCATTCGTGATTCTTTTGCACTGTCAAAATTTTTGCAAATAGATTTCTTTGTACATGATATAACATGGCTAACTGAGCCAATCGTATCGTTGGAAAATTATCGGGTCTATGTTTGAAAAATTGTACTTGGGGCAGAACAGGTTTCTTAATTCCATACTTGATTCTTAAATAATCACACCAAGCAATTAAATCTAAAACATAAGTATCTTCTGCTTTACTAGGAAGCATATTGGCTTGCCCAAAAAACAATGCTTCTAGATATTTATATTCAAAAGCTTCCTTTCGAATCACTCCAAAAGGTATGGATTTTGCCATTTCAAAAAACACTACTCCATTTGTATTCAATCCAAAATTTTTGGCCAATAAACAAAACAAAACAGCTTCCCAATCGTTATTTGTTTCCTCTAATAACTTTTCGATATCTTTAGATTTCCGATCCAAGCGTTCAATAAAAACACGTTCTAACCAATGAGTAAAGACAAAATCATCAACTATTGCGATTTGGTTTTCACAAAACAACCAAGATTTTTGACTGGTAAGCTGATGGTATCGCGCTATCTCTTCATCATCAACATACTTTTTAATTTCTAATACTGGAATTTCTCTATTATCTTTCCCAAAAATAGGCGTGTCATGTTCCCAAACTACATGAAGAATCACATTGTCATAATTTTGATCTTGCTCATGCTGGTGGAGGTACCAATCGGATGATTTTACGTGTATTTCGATATTGCCTGCCCACTTTTGATTGTTTAATACAATCTGAGCATTGAAAAAATCAGGGCCAGAATTTTTGGTATACTGACCAAAATTTAGAATGGTTAAGGATTGCCCTTCTGCTGTAAACAATTGGGTTGTATTAATTTTTTTATACAACCAAAGGTGGTGTAAAAAATCTTCTTTCATAATAAATCTGTATGGCTTTGAGACCACTAAATTAATTTTTTACCTTGAATAAAACAAATTTTAAAATATTAAATTTCAAAACTTATATTTGTATAATAAACCAAAAATCAATGAAGCAGGTTGTTTTTAACATTTTTTTATTTTTTTCAATTGTTTCCTGGAGTCAAAAAAACTACAAGATTACATATTTGAAAAGTTCTAATGGTAAAGTAATTGAAAACCCAATTGTTGTTTTCTCAAATGATCAATTATCATTGATTACTTCTGAATCAATAATGAATGGCAAATCTTCATTCCCTTTCGAACAAACTTTAATTACTAACGATAACTATTTTCAAATTACAAATTTGAACCATACTAAAACTATAGCCACAAAAGACAGCACTTCAATCAGCAAACAAAAATTTGAACTGATGAGTGAATCAAAAAAAATATTAGGCTTCAATTGTAAAAAAGCAAAAACAGTTATAAATTCAAATACTATAGAATTATGGTATACCAATGAAATAAAAATAAAAGGAAGTCCTACACTATTAGGCCATAATTTAGGTTTAGTATTAGAAACTATACGAAATGGAAATTTTAAGATTTCTGCAATTAATATTGAAAAAACAAAAGAAATTCCTACCTGCACATTTGACTCAAAAAAGATTATAAATTCATTAACATATAAAGATATCATTTGGAAAAGTAAATTTGTTACTATTCCTGTTTTCAAAGACGAGATAATAAATTTTTCGGATGAAACGAAATCAAACGACAGTATCATGCGCTTTGCACATGGAACTATTATTTTAAAAAAAGTAAAAATACCTAAAATCTCAAAGGGAAGTCAAATTTTTTTAGACCTCACAGAGCAATCTAACGGTGATGCTTATGACAGAACGGGTGTTGTTTTTATTATTCCTACAGATAAAAAATTTTCTTTTTATGATGGTTTAGAAAATGGCATCAATATGCTTCCAATTTATAACAACGGAAACGGAAAACAATACCGTGGAATTATTTCTACAAATGAATTTAATCCTATAATAGAATTAATGCGTTTTTTTACTCCATTTGGAATAAAACAATACAACACTATACAACTAAAAGATAAAACTTGGGAAGAGTGTGTCTTGTATCGTCAAGAAATTTCTGAATGTGCTCAAGCTTTGAATGAAAAGGACGTTTATATCGGGACATTTATTGGAAATTATGATAAAGGAGGTCATAAAGTAAGTGTAAATATCACGATACATCCAGAAGAAGAAAATACAGTTGCTAAAACATATAACATAATCCCTTTATTTTGTACAACAAATATTATGGAAATGGGTGGACAGGAATACAGCACTTTATTTAATAGTGATAAAGGGTTATTTATGACATTCACACTGGATAAAGCGCTAAAAAATGCACGGCTTCGTTATATTACAACTGGACATGGTGGCTGGGAAAATGGTGACGAATTTATTCCTAAAAAAAACACAATATATTTAGACAATAACGAAATCTTTCATTTCACTCCATGGCGAGAAGATTGTGGGGCATTTCGATTGTATAATCCAGCCTCAGGAAATTTCGACAATGGATTATCATCATCCGATTATAGTCGTTCTAATTGGTGTCCTGGAACTAGCACAAACCCAATTTATATTGAATTGGGTGATCTCACTGTAGGCACACACACGCTACAAATTAAAATACCACAAGGCCCTAACGAAGGAAATAGTTTTAGTTCTTGGAATGTTTCTGGTTTATTGTTTGGAGAGTAAAAAAGCTGCCCTTTTTGGACAGCTTCATTATCATTTTATAGAACCAATAATATCATATTTGGTGATGATGTGGTGTTTCCCATTGTCTAGAGCAATTAAAACCGCTTGATTGTCTTTGGTTATTAGCTTTGAAACCTCCTCTATTGGCTTTGAAGCTGTAACTATAGGATAAGGATTACCCATGACTTCTCTAATAGGTTTGTCTGCCACATTTTTGTCTAAAACATAGCTTTGAAATAATGCAGATTCATCTACCGAGCCTACAAATCCATTAATATCAATTACTGGTATTTGGGATATCTTATACTTACGCATTCTCTCAATAGCGTGAGAAACGAGTTCTTCTGTACGAACCACTACTAATGGCTTTTCGATGTGATCTTTTATCAAGTCTTCCGCTTTGGTAATCTCCTCTTCCAAGAAACCTCGTTCGCGCATCCAATCATCGTTGAACATTTTTCCAACATAACGGCTTCCTGAATCGTGAAACAACACCACAACCACATCGTCTTTACCAAAATGCTCTTTCAATTGGTGCAATCCTTTCACGCAAGCGCCTGCCGAATTCCCTACAAAGATCCCTTCTTCTAAAGCTATTTTACGAGTGTAGACGGCCGCATCTTTGTCGGTTACCTTAGTAAATCCATCAATTACAGAAAAATCAACATTCTTTGGCAGAATATCTTCTCCAATTCCTTCAGTGATGTAAGAGTAGATTTCATTTTCATCAAAAATACCCGTTTCATGGTATTTCTTGAAAACGGAACCATACGTATCGATTCCCCAAACTTTTACATTTGGGTTTTTTTCTTTTAAATATTTTCCGATTCCAGATATTGTTCCTCCTGTGCCTACACCAACGACAAAATGTGTAACTTTCCCTTCCGTTTGTTCCCAAATTTCTGGCCCGGTTTGTTCATAGTGTGCTAATGCATTACTGGGATTGTCATATTGATTGACATACCATGAATTAGGAATATCAACTGCCAATTGTTTTGACACTGAATAGTACGATCTTGGATCGGTTGGTTCAACATCGGTTGGACAGACAATCACTTTGGCTCCAACAGCACGAAGTATGTCTACTTTTTCTTTGGATTGTTTGTCTGAAATAACACAAATCAATTTGTATCCTTTTACAATGGCTGCCAAGGCCAAACCCATACCAGTATTCCCCGAAGTCCCTTCAATAATCGTTCCTCCTGGTTTCAAACGTCCATCGGCTTCTGCATCTTCGATCATTTTTAGCGCCATTCGGTCTTTTGTAGAGTTTCCAGGATTGAATGTTTCAACTTTTGCTAAAACCAAGGCCTCAATACCTTCTACAATTTTATTTAATTTCACTAAAGGCGTATTTCCAATAGTACCAAGAATATTTTCTGAATAATTCATAATCGTTTGTTTGTGTGACAAAGGTATAGATAATAAAATCGTTTTCAAAACTACTGATTTTATTCAAATGGATTCCCTTTAACCCTGATTGCAATAGAAATCCTTGCCTTTTTAGGCAAGATTGACATGGAAAGCAGGAATAGGGTTTTGTAAAAGACCCGAGCGATTGGTTGCTATTGAAAAAAATTCCAAACCAAACCAAATCGTATCATAAAATCATGATAGGGTATGCTTGGCGCTGCATAAAATTTGTTGCCTGTAAAGCTAGAATTGAAATGTTCTGCTTTTAAATAAATACGTGTTTGTTTAACACAAGCATTGACAAAGAAATCCAACATGGGGAAGCTTCCTATTTTTTTGGTATTTTGCACAAAAAACTCGCCAAGCACAGGATTGTAATCTTCTGCATAATAGCTTGTAAAATAATTACAACTCACACCTGTTTGTAAAAACATCGCTTTTTGAAACACCTGTTTGGAATAATAAAGGGTATGTCGTAAAACAAATTGAGGCACGTTAAGAATGGCTTCGTTTTGCACTACTTTTTGATAGAGAAGGGTGTTATCTAAGGCCCATTTTTTGTACTTGAGCTCTTTTGAATACTTTAATGACAAATAATTAATAGTCCCCGCATATTGTTTTGGAGTTATGTATTGTTGGTAATCGCCTATCGTATCGTTGCTAAAATACAGGTGATCTTTCAAAGTCATCATTTGTACTTCTGCTTTTCCGAATGGGGATAAAATTGAACCGGACAGTGCATTACTTTTTTCGTTATTGAAATCGTTATTCCAATTGTAACGATTATAACTACTTTGGTGCAAATTAAAATTGTGATTAGGAATTTTACTGATATTTTGATATTGAACCACCAAAGAAATCTTTTTTCCTAAATTATAATTCAATTGTGCTTCAAAATCCCTCATGCTGATTGTTGAAATGGAATTGGACGCCGTGACTATCGCATGCCAGTTTTTCTTTCTATATTCATATTGCCCCCCTACAGTAGTAAATGAAGCCTTTAACGCTTTTGGCAAGTATAAAGTGCTGGCAACTCCGCCTTGAACGTCACTCAGATTTTTATCAAAGTCATACGAATAGTTATAGTTAAAATTCTCTGTAAAAAACTGAAATCTTCCTAAACGTTTGTTTTCATAAAGGGCACCAAATTTATTATATAACTTATCATAAAGCGTTTGATCGTTGATATTGGACGCAACGGACGACGCACCGAAACGCTGAAAAGAGTTGCCAAATGTCCCAATTTTCGAACCTAGTGTCGCTTGATTGTATTCAAAATATTGATGTTCATAACTGAACTGGTGGGTGAGAATAATATTATTGTTTGTTTCTTTTGGATTGATTCGGAAATCATGATCAAAGAAAAAACGTTTCCCTTTGAGAAATGATTTAGCATCGGTTAAATAAACTTGCAACCGTGGTCTGTTTTTATAAGTGGGATCATTACTTTCAAAATCAGAAGGCTTGGTGAGTCCGCCATTTTCTCCATTCAAGATATCTTGACCTGTGTAATGAAAACGGATAGAATAGCGTTTGTCTGTTGTAGTATAATTGCTTGTGAACCTAAAATTACCCGAACTTGACAGCTGGTTAATGTATTTTCCTAAAGAGCGTAATCCTTTAAAAGCGATAGAAAAATTAAAATTCTTAGAGGTATTAAGGGTTATAAACGCATCTACGTTTTGTCCCTGTTCCATCACTGTTTTAAAATACAATTCGGTAAGAGGTGTAGGCACAGAATAATACTGTATTTCTCGCTGTTCAAGGTAGGCAAAATGTTTGGCTTTAAAACCAAATTCTGGAAATGCTGACAGGGTATTTCTTCCAAAATGGAGTGTATTGTAGGTTTGTCCTTCATTGGGAAAAGGCATCAAACCGAAAAGATCTTTCCGAAGGTAATTGTAATCATATTCTTTTTTTATGGAGAGTGTCGTGTCTACAAGGGTAGTATCTCTCTGTAATGAAATGATTTTATAGGAAGTGATCGGTGCCTTTTTGGCTAATTCTTTGGCACGTTGTGCTGCAGTTTTGATTAAGCTTTTAGGAGGTTTGTTTTGCGCTTGTACTTGAAATTGAAAGACAAACCCTAATAACATTAAAATAATATATATGTATTTCATACTTATTTTGAAAGCAACAAAAGTAGGTAACTTTTAGCAATAAAAAAAAGACCGCACAAGGCGGTCTTTTATTATGATATAATACAATTTATTATTGTAACCAAAATGGTGATTTAGAATTAACACTGAAAATATCACCTAAACCAACATTAGGAACATTGGCAGAATTTGAAATATACTCTGAACTTGGATAAATCAATCTGTTTGGTCTCTTAGTGTAAGATGAATTTTTAGGCATTGGATTCAAAGGATAACCTGTTCTTGTGTTATCAATATATGATTCAATAGCATTAGATGGCAATATCGCAATCCATTTTTGATACATAATTGCATTATAATTTTCGCTGAATGTAAATGTTGAATTATAACCAAAATTAGGTTTTGCATTTATTGTAGTTAAATAAGTCCCTGGAGTTGCATTATAAAAAGACATAGAAGCATTAACACCAGCTGCAAAAGAACTTGCTGCATTCAAACCTAAAGCAGCAAAAGATGGATTTACAGAACCTAAATGAGCCGCTTCAGCTTGCAAGAAATAAGATTCAGCTACTGTCATTACATATCCTTTATTACCAGCAAAAATATTTCCTGTAGAAAGAGTTGGATTTGTGGCACCTGTTCCTGTTTGATTGTAAGGATTGAAGAAATATCCAGCTAATTTACTTGGTTGACCAGTAGTAGAACCCCCTGGCTTGAAAACATCTACAAAAACACTACCTTGTGTAACACCTCTTTGTCCATTTGGACTAGTAAAAATTGACAATCTTCTTGGATCATTTACATTAGGATAATTAATACCTGAACCAGCAACAATTTCTTGTTCTGAAGCGGAAGCATAATTAACATTAGTGTATGGATTTAAACACTTGATAAAGTGTCCTGATGCAGCGTAAACATTATAATTTGTTGGATTAGCATTCATATCCCAACCAAAATTATATACTAATGGGTTTACAGTATCGTTTCTACTATCACTGAATCCAGGTTGAATGGTTACATCTGTAGAAATAAAATTATTGTTTCCATTAGCTACCATGCTAGCCAATCTTTGATCTCTATATGTTCCAGCAGCTCCAGTACATTTAGACATTCTCAACAACATTTTCAATTCAATTGTATTTGCAAATGTTTTCCATGAAGCCATAGAACCACCAAAAATCATATCATAAGAATTAGATTTTGCTGTTGAATTTGGATAAGTACCTGCTGCAATATCATCAATTAAAGCTCTTGCGTTGTCCAGTTCAGTGAATAATTTTTTATAAATTTCAAAATCATCATCATACTTTGGTGTAATATTATTAATCCCTTTAAATGCTTCAGTGTAAGGAGCATCACCATATAAATCAACAATATATTCCATATCATAAACTTTACCAATCATAGCAATAGCTTTAAACTCTTTATATTCTGAGTTTACATCATTATAATCAATAACTTTTTGATAAACACCTGCTCTTAAATATAAATTTTCCCAAATAGATTTATAAAAAATACTTGTGACATTCATAGAAAATTCATCATTAAAAGGTGCAGCATAACTCTGTACATTTCCACCGCATGCGTTAGAAAAAAGAAGTCCTAGACGCTCCATAGTAGAAGCTTGTGTTGAATATGACAAAGTTTGAGCAGCAGACAAATACTGGTCAGGTGTTGCTAAGTCAGCATTCAACTGATTAGGATTTGGTCCTAAGTCTGTATAATCATTACATGAAATTAATGATACAGACAATAAAAATAATGCTATTTTAATTTTTTTCATAATAAGCAATTTTTAAAAAGTTACGTTTAAACTAAAACCATAAGTTTTTGTTGTAGGATATTGACCAACATTAGAGTAACCAGGTACAGTATTTAAGTATGAAGCCTCTGGATCAGTATATCCTTGATTTTTTCTTCCATATTGATCCCCATTGTGGATAAATATTATAAATGGATTTCTCGCATTTACACCAAATTTAAGAGAATTAATTCCTGTGTTTTTTAACATACTAGAAGGCAATGAATATGATAATGAGATCTCTCTAATTTTAATAGCAGATGCATCAACAATTGAATATTGACCTATTCTTGATAATTGAGTATAATATGTAGCTAAACCTCTTGAATCAGTTGCAGCAGCTCCTCCTACTGGAGTAGTATTTGTCACATAAACAGGTGTTGATGGTAAACTTGAATTTACAACAGAATTTGGAACTGTATATCCTTGACTTCTATCAAATTCAGCTGAATCTAAGGTAAACCCTGCAAATAACATAGAATTATAGGTATCAGAATACATGCTATAATTAGCTCTATAATCTGCTACTGCAGTTAATGACAATCCTTTGTAAGAAAATGTATTTGACAAGTTAATAATATAATCAGGAGTAGCTTTTCCTACTGTCTGTAAAGTTGATGTTACTTGTGGAATACCATTAGCTCCTACAATTACATGACCATCTGCATCGGTTGCAAATTGAGTAGCCTTTATTGTTGGAAATTGTTCACCCACAGAAGCATACAAACCTACACCACCTGAAGAATCAAGTAATAAGTTAAGATCTGTCGTTCCATTAGATAATTCTTTAACAACTGTTTTATAATGTGTTAAACCAGCTCTAACATTCCAGTTAAATCCTTTATCACTTTTGAATGGAACAAAACCAATTCCAAACTCATACCCTTTGTTTTGTAATTTTCCGGTATTACTTAATAATGTAGAAGAATATGGAGCATAAGAAGTAGTAGCATTTGTAATCAAGTCTTTTGTATCATTAATATAATACGACCCGTCTATTGACACTCTATCTTTAAACAATGAGAATTGTCCACCAATTTCTTTAGAAAACACAAATTCTGGTTTAATATTTGGATCCACTAACGCGGTTCTTGGAGTATATGACAACAAACCACCTGACGTGTATGGATATCCTGACGCACCATAAGCAACGTTTGTAGCAGCATACTGTCCTACAGAACTTGAGTTACCCACTTTACTAAAGTTAATATATAATTTTGCATAATTTAACACATCTCCTTTGATACTGTTAAATGCAATTGTAGGAATGAAAGACAATCCAGCAGAATAGTAATTGAATGTTTTTCCAACAATTGTTGAAGTTTGCTCAATACGATCTGTTAAATTCAAAAACAAATATTTGTTATAATCAAAATCCATATTAGCAAAAGCAGCTACTTTTCTTGTTTGATTATATCCATTACTCAATGATGTAATTCTATCAGGATTTTGAACGTTTTGTATGTTATACCATCCTGCAATTTTTAAATTCGTTCCTCCTTGTTGAGTATAAGAATAATAAGTATCTTGAACGTTAGCTCCGAAATTAGCTTTAAAGTTTATTTTTGATGTTAAATCATAATTCATATTTAACAAAATATCGTCATAAACTTTTCTCATCATATTTGTTGAAATATAATAACTTGACAAACTATATTGATCAGCTCCTCCAAAATCTTGATAAGTTCCAGTATTAGTACCAGTTAACAAAGAAGAATAATCATAAAATGCATTTTCATTAAAACCATCATTATGAGAATCATTTGTACTAGATACCATTTGAATATTGGTAGTATTTGTCAATGATAAATTTTTGTTTAATTCATAATCTAATCTGAAGTTCCCATTAAAACTATTAGAATTTGAATTGTATCTTTTTTGTTTAATAATTTGCCAAGGATTTTGAGCATAAACTGTCCAGTGATGAGCAGTACCTGAATCTTTAAACATATTTACATCAATATTAGTTGGTGTTTGAAGTAACTCATACAATAAATTAGAGTCTGTTTCTGATGTTGATTGGTTGATATAGGTAGCTGATCCGTCAATTTTCCATTTTCCAGCTTTTTTACCTGCTTTCAACATCACAACATTTCTTTTCATTCCATCTCTATCCACAACGAAATCAGATGTTTGACGAGAATATGTACCCATAACATATCCTTCTTCATTACCTGCATTTACAGTTACACTATTTTGTGTAATCATACCTGTTTTGAAGAAATCTTTAATATTATCTGATCCACGTGACTCCCATTTACTCATAAGAATCGTTCCATCTGCTTGCGGTAAACCAACAGGAACCATAGTCCCTGCCCAGTTAGGATCACTAAACGCAGGACCCCACGCTCCATTTTCATAAGGAGACCATGATGAATAGCCGTTTCTTGGATCTGATGGATTGTTAAATCCGAAATCATAACTTGTATCTACCCAACCTTGACCATATTTGGTTTGTCTTTTAGGTAAAAATGAAATTTTTTGAAAATCAATAGAAGAGTTTACTGTAACTTCCATTTTAGATTTTGCACCTCTTTTTGTAGTTACAATTAAAACCCCATTTGAACCTTGCTCACCATACAAAGCAGCTCCTTGAGCCCCTTTAATAACATTCACTGATTCAATGATTTCTGGCGGCAATTGCTTTAAAATATCTGCAGAAGATATTGCATTATCAATAACAACCAACGCTTGGTTATTTCCCGTCAAGGTTCTATTACCTCTTAACACAATACTTGTTGAAGCGTTAGCACCATTCGATGTTGTATTAATTTGCAAACCAGTCACCTTTCCAGCCAAAGACTGAACCACATTCGGATTAGCCGCCTGTGTTAATTCCTTATTCCCAACATTTTGTTGTGCAGAAGAAATTTGATTTCTTGATTTTTTAATACCAATTGAAGTCACCACAACTTCTTCGATTGTTTTAGCTACTTCTTTTAAAGACACATTATAACTGCTAGCTGCACCAACAGTTACTGTTTTTTTCTCGTATCCTTGAAAAGAAAATTCTAAAACATCTCCTGCTTTAGCTTTTATGGCATATTTACCATCCATATCTGCCGACACCCCTTTTGTTGTACCTTTAATTACAACATTAGCACCTGGCAAAGGCAGTTTACCATCGGTAATCGTACCTGAAACAGTTTTGTCTTGAGCAAACGAAAACTGCATTGAAAACGCTAGTAATAGCGTAAAAATCCATTTGAACTTCGATCTCATATTAAATTTATTTGAGTTAGTTATTCCGCAAACTTCTTAATAATTTCTTAAATAAACAAATAATACTTCGGAATATTATTTTTTATTTTTGTTAAATTTTTGAAGCCATTTGCACATAACATCACGATTAGTTCTATATAGATGTGCGATTTACGAAAAAGGTTGTGTTAAAAATTATATTTTTTTTAAACCAAAATTTATGCTAAAATTAAGATTCTCATCATTCGATTTGGAATGTGGTACCGACGAAGCTGGAAGAGGCTGTTTGGCAGGCCCAGTTACAGCAGCAGCCATTATACTCCCTCCCGACTTTCAAATTAACACCTTAAACGACTCTAAACAACTATCAGAAAAAACAAGAGATCAACTAAGGCCTTTATTGGAAGAACAAGCCATTAGTCATAGTGTCACTCATATAGAACCCGATATCATTGATTCTATAAACATCTTAAATGCTTCGATAAAAGCCATGCAAGAATCGATTCTTCAATTGAATCCCGCTCCATTATATATAATTGTTGACGGCAATCGTTTTAAACCAATTCATGGAATTCCACACACCACTATAGTAAAAGGGGATTCAAAATATATGAGTATTGCAGCCGCTTCTGTGTTAGCCAAAACATACAGAGACGACTACATGAACAGAATTCACGAAGAATATCCAATGTATAATTGGAAAAAAAACAAAGGCTATCCCACCAAAGAACATCGTGAAGCCATACGAAAATATGGCACTACCAAATACCACCGCATGAGTTTTCGGTTATTGCCAGAGCAACTTGCTTTAGATTTTTGAGACACTTTTAAAATATTAAAAAAATTGTGCTTCAAACAACACCGCAAAATGATTTAGAATTTTTTCTTTCACTTCATGTTCGTTTACCTCTTGACCTAATTCGACATGCATAGAAGTTACTGCTTTTCCTTTAATACCGCATGGAATAATATTATCAAAATAGCCTAAATCGGCATTTACATTGAGTGCAAATCCATGCATCGTAACCCAGCGGGAAGCACGCACACCCATTGCACAAATTTTTCGGGCAAACGGAGTTCCTACATCAATCCATACTCCAGTTTCTCCTTCACTTCGTACTCCTATTATATTATACTCCGCTAAAGTCAAGATAATCGCTTCTTCTAAAAAACGTAGGTACTTATGAATATCTGTAAAAAAGTTTTCTAAATCAAGAATAGGATACCCTACAATTTGACCGGGACCATGATACGTGATATCCCCTCCTCTATTAATCTTATAAAAAGTAGCTCCTTTAGCTTCTAATTGTTTTTCAGAAAGCAACAAATTGGACATATCCCCACTTTTTCCCAATGTATACACATGTGGATGTTCTACAAAAAGAAAATAATTAGGCGTTTCAAGATGCGTTTCGTCTCTTCTATTTTGGATTTTGACATCAACAATACTTTTAAAAAGTTCTTCCTGATACTCCCAGGTCGATTTATAATCTTTAGTACCTATATCTTGAAGATGGATTTTTTTGTTCATTCTATACACTTAATGAGGTTACAAAAATACAAAACTTAACACTCACTCTCCTTTATTTTTTTGACTCAAAATTCTAAGTTACACAAAAACAAGATTTCTCAAAGAATCCTAATTTTAAACTTTTAGCCTTTTAAACTTTTAAACTAATACTTATCTTTGCGCACAAAAATCAATTATATGCAACTTTCGGAACAAGAAATCATTAGACGAGAAAAACTTAACGCGCTACGTGCCCTAGGAATCAATCCCTATCCAGCCAACTTATTTCCTGTAAACCACACCTCAAAACAAGTTAAAGAACATTTTGAAGAAGGGAAGAAAGTTATTTTGGCGGGGCGTATCATGAGTGATAGAGACATGGGAAAAGCTTCGTTTGTTGAATTACAAGATAGTGAAGGTAGAATACAATTATATTTTAATCGTGATGTCATTTGCCCAGGCGAAGACAAGACATTATACACACAAGTTTTTAGAAAACTAACCGATTTAGGCGATTTTATTGGTGTAGAAGGGGAGTTATTTCTAACCAAAGTAGGAGAGAAATCTGTTCGTGTTGATCAATTTACTTTTTTAAGCAAAACCTTACGCCCCCTTCCACTTCCTAAAAAAGATGAAGAAGGAAATATTTACGACGCCTTTAATGATGCTGAATTGCGTTACCGTATGCGTTATGTTGATTTGGTGGTTAATCCGCAGGTTAAAGACGTTTTTGTTAAAAGAACTAAATTATTTCATGCCATGCGTACCTTCTTCAATAAAGCTGGATACATGGAAGTAGAAACCCCCGTATTACAGTCCATTCCGGGAGGAGCAGCCGCACGACCCTTTGTTACACACCACAACAGTTTAGATATTCCGTTATACATGAGGATTGCGAATGAATTGTATCTTAAACGATTGATTGTTGGTGGATTTGATGGGGTTTATGAGTTTTCGAAAAACTTCAGAAATGAAGGCATGGACCGAACACACAATCCAGAATTTACAGCCATGGAAATCTATGTAGCCTATAAAGACTACCACTGGATGATGGAATTCACCGAAAACCTTTTGGAATTTTGTGCAAAAGAAGTCAACGGAACCACTGAGGTCATATTCGGAGAGCATAAAATTGATTTTAAAGCACCTTATGCTCGTATTACTATGACTGATGCTATAAAACAATTTACAGGTTTTGATATCACAGGCAAAAACGAAACGGAATTATTTGAAGCGGCTCAATCGATGGGTATTGAAGTAGACCGAACCATGGGTAAAGGAAAACTAATTGATGAAATTTTTGGAGCGAAATGTGAAGGAAATTTTATACAACCTACTTTTATCACTGATTATCCAAAAGAGATGTCACCGCTTTGTAAATCGCATCGTGACAATCCCGACTTAACGGAGCGTTTCGAATTAATGGTATGTGGAAAAGAAATTGCCAATGCTTATTCAGAATTGAATGACCCTATTGATCAAAGAGAGCGATTTGTCGCTCAAATGGAGTTGGCCGCCAAAGGCGATGAAGAAGCAAACGGAATTATAGATGAAGACTTTTTACGAGCATTAGAATATGGAATGCCTCCAACCTCTGGCTTGGGAATAGGCATGGATCGACTGATTATGTTTTTAACCAATAACCCATCCATTCAAGAAGTATTATTCTTCCCACAAATGCGACCAGAGAAAAAACAAATTGAATTAACTGAAGATGAAAAAATAATTTCAAATTTATTGCGTATTGAGAACCATCAACCTTTGGTAGCCTTAAAAGAAAAAGCTGCCCTTAGCGGAAAAAAATGGGACACAGCCATGAAAGGACTAGCAAAACATGGACTCACAAAGGTTATAGTAGACGGAGAACAAAAGACGGTTTCGTTAATCTCATGATTTTTTTTGCCACATAAATATTTTTTTATATATTCGCCATTCAACAAATTAACACAAAAAACAATTATGAAAAAATTTATTGCAATACTTGCTCTTTTTTTAGCATTTAGTGTTACTTCTAATGCTCAAGAAACTAAAAAAGCAGTGACTACTCAAAGAAGTGCAACTGATGATGCTAAAGAATTATCAACCACAGTAAAAATGGATGATAGTTTATTGAAAGATTTCACAACATTATTAAGCATGAGAGCTGATGCTTTAAGCAGTGCTAAATCAGAAGCCGATCGTAAAGCTATTTTTGAAACTTTTGCTAGAAAAATGCAAGGAGGTCTGACTCAAGAACAATTAGAGCAACTTAAAACGAACAAAGCTCTATATGAATCTTTAATGGTTTACAAAAAATAAAAAAAGAGGCTAATGTGCACTGCCCCCAAAAAGTTAGACACTATTTGGGGGTATTTTTATGGAAAGAAAAGTCAAGTATGATTATGCATTTAAGTTAGAATGTGTAGAATTAGTTTTAAAGAAGCATTATTCTTGTGA
>NZ_QLSZ01000014.1 GCF_003268855.1 Flavobacterium aciduliphilum | reverse complement strand
TCACAAGAATAATGCTTCTTTAAAACTAATTCTACACATTCTAACTTAAATGCATAATCATACTTGACTTTTCTTTCCATAAAAATACCCCCAAAATAGTGTCTAACTTTTTGGGGGCAGTGCAAAATAGACGGCTTTTCTTTTGTTATTCATGCAATACCAAAATAGGAATAGCACTATGATAGGACATTTTTTCTGTAAAACTAGTAGTGAAAAGCCACTGAAAAAAATTTCTTTTATAGGTTAACATACAAAGTAAATCAATTTCTTGGTGAATGATAAATTCTTCGATAGTACTGTTAACATCATTGCTCGGAATAATAAAAAACTGTACTGGTTCCTCTTTAAAAGCCTCTTTCCATTCATTATATATCGTCTGACTGTTGTCTGAATGTTTTGTTTCAACATACAAACATTTCACTGTAGCCCCAGCTTGTTTAGCTATCTTTACCACTCTTCTAAGAGCTTCTTTATCTTTATCTCTAAAACGAGTTGTAAAACCAAACGTAGACAATTTAGTATACTTAGCTCCTTCTGGAATGCTTAACACAGGGACTCTTAAATTTGAAATGACTTCACCCGTATTGGTCCCTAAGAACATTTCTTTCCAACCAGAAGCTCCTGAGGTTCCCATAACTACAAAATCAATGTACTCGCTTTCAACAACTTCTTTTATAATATGCATCAAATCGCCATCTTTTAAAATTTGGCTCATGATAATATGCTCACAATGATTTGCTTCTGCAATAGCACGAAGTTTCGGTAATTCTTCTTTAAAACGCTCAAAATTAGTTAGCTTTAATGAATCAAATATTTGCTTATAATTTTGAGGTTCAAATTGGTTATCAATAATAGGAAGCTCATAGGTATGTAACAAAATAATCTCTCCACGTATGAGCTTGGCTAGCCCTAAAGCATGTACAAAAGCATTATTCGCTATGCTAGAAAAATCGGTGGGAAACAATATTTTTTTCATGATAGAAAGAAGATTTTGAATTTGTTTTATAAAGGTATTAAATTCTAAGAATATAAAACATGATTTTTCTTATAAATTACAAATAGAATAAAATTAGTACTTGCTTTAATACTTTAATCGATATACATCTAAAATAATTTAAATATGTATTTTTGCCCTATGATAAATCAAGAAACTATTGTGGCACTAGCGACGCCTTCAGGTGCTGGAGCTGTGGCTATCATTCGGGTATCGGGAAAAGACGCGTTTGCAGTGGTTTCCCAAATTTTTCAATCCATTTCAGGAAAAGACATTACCAAACAAAAGACACATACAATTCATTTGGGTACAATTAGAGAAGGTACTAAAATCTATGACCAAGTTTTAATTTCATTGTTCAGAAATCCCAATTCCTATACAGGAGAAGATGTTATCGAAATTTCATGTCATGGTTCGACGTTTATACAGCAACAAATTATCCAATTATTGTTACGAAAAGGGTGTCGCATGGCGCAAGCAGGTGAATTTACTCTTAGAGCTTTCTTGAACGGAAAATTGGATTTATCACAAGCCGAAGCGGTTGCCGATTTAATTGCTTCTGATAATGAAACATCTCACCAAATTGCCATGCAACAAATGCGGGGTGGGTTTAGTAATGAAATAGGAAAATTGCGTGAAGAATTACTCAATTTTGCGTCACTTATTGAATTGGAATTGGATTTTGCCGAAGAAGACGTCGAATTTGCCGATAGAAGTCAGTTCAAAACGTTAGTAGAACGCATTGAATTTGTTCTCAAACGTTTAATCGATTCTTTTGCGTTAGGAAATGTCATAAAAAACGGGATACCGGTTGCTATTGTTGGCGAACCTAATGTAGGGAAATCAACTTTATTAAATGCCCTTCTAAATGAAGAACGGGCAATAGTTTCAGAAATTGCAGGAACCACGCGTGATACCATAGAAGATGAATTGATTATTGATGGTATTAGTTTTCGCTTTATTGATACGGCTGGAATTCGCGAAACAAATGATGTTGTGGAAAACATCGGGATCAAAAAAACATTCGAAAAGATGGATCAAGCACAAGTCGTGCTATTCTTAATAGACAGTTCTACATTGAACGTTAGCCGTATTGAAGATCTCAAAATTGAAATGGAACGAATCAAAAACCAGTATCCGTTAAAAACCTTGCTGGTTCTCTTTAACAAAACCGATTTAATGACAGCTGATTTAATGTCGAATCTCAAATCTCAAATCTCAAACTCACTCTTTATTAGCGCTAAAAACAAATCGGGAATTGACGAACTTAAAAACAAACTTTTTTCTTTTATCAATTCGGGTGTCCTTAGAAATAACGAAACAATAGTCACAAATTCAAGACATTATGACGCTTTACTAAAAGCTCTTGAAGAAATACAAAAGGTACGTTGGGGAATTGATTCACAACTCTCTTCCGATTTATTAGCTATAGACATCAAACAAGTCCTTTATTACCTCGGAGAAATCACAGGAACAGTTACTAATGATGAATTGTTAGGTAACATTTTTGCGAATTTCTGTATTGGAAAATAACTATCGAAAACATCTGCAACAAAAAGCAATGAAAAGCAATGAAAATCAGCTTGTTATAAACAAACCTTCTTCCTATTTTTGCACTTTCTTGTTATTTGTGTCTAATATATTGAATATATTTGGTCACAAAACAAGCCGTTTGTGACTACTTGTGACTAAGATTTAAACGTCAAAATTTAGCTTGTCCGCTTATGTCCACTTAAGGTATGCTTATGTCCGCTTAATATGACATCATCACGCCAGTACAACAGAATATGCTTATTCTGTAGAACACAATTCGTTGCTCAAAAAAGAACAACAAAGTATTGTAGTCACAGGTGTGCTTCCCGAGCATATAAGGTAAACAAGAAAAGACAGGATACTATTGAGGTCAATTTTGAGGAATTTGTCAAAAGGGAACTCATGATACATACTGAAACTTTACTTCAAATTCAAAATTCAATTTCTCAACTATTACAAGTTGCAAGATTGAGTAATGAAGAATATATACCTGTTGAAGACTACTATATGGTAATTGAAAACTATTTTACAGAAAATCATAATAAACCTTGGAGAGGATTTGTAAGCGGAGAGTGGAGAGGATTTGAAGAAGAGCCAATTGATTTTGGTAGAATTAATCTTTACAAACTTCATGGCTCTTTAGATTGGGTAAGGCTTGACAGTGGTGAATTTAAAGAGGAAGAAAAACTAAACGAACAAGATAAAGGACATATTGAAGATGAGCATTCTCCTTATTTAATATTTGGTCAGGGCACAAAAACATTTTCTGTTGAGCCATTCTTTACATTGATACAACATTTCAGAACCAAGTTAAAAGAAAAGAGTTACATTTTCGTAATTGGATATAGCTTTTTTGACCCCTACATAAACAATCTCTTAATTGATTCAGTAAAAGGAACCTCTAAAAAATTAATCATCATTAATCCAATATTTGGTCCTGAACAATTAAAAAGTGAGAAAGATAAAGTAGTTCAACTTATTACAAAAGACGAGTTTTTAAGAATACAATATCCCGATGGCATCTCTGACAAAAATCTCGCAAACTACATCGAGGATATTCAAAAAAATTCTTTTTATTCTGAATTGCCAGAATTTAACATCAAGAAAATAAATGCTGAATCTTTAGAATTTTTGCCTATTGGGACTAAAGTTTTTTTTGAAAAGTATTTCAATAACGGTGGGGAGATATTCATAAAATTAATTTCAGAGTATGAAAGTAAAAAAGCAGATGAAAATCCGTTTAAAGACAATTGAAAATTAATTTATAAAAAGTGTTTTATAAAAAAGTGCTTACTACTGTGCCTAAATGGTTAGCTAATTCTCAAAATCAAATAAACCATTGGTCTTTATCTCTAATCCGTTCGCTAATGCTTTTATGGTACACAAAGTAGGGTTTACAACACCTCTTTCAATTCGTGTAATTTGAGGCAGAGAAACATCGGCACAATTAGCTAATTCCTCTTGCGACATACCTTTCTCTTCACGCAACTTTTTCAAGTGCTTGCCAAATTTCTTTAAATAATTCTGGTCGCGTGTATTTATCAATTTGATGCTCTTCTGATTGGTGTAAAATTCACCTAATCATTTATGATTACTCTAATCATGCATGATTAGTTAATTCCATTTTTATACCTTTGGAAAATCAAATGGATTAAACATGAAAAAAACAGTAAACTATGCTTTAGTATGTCTTCTTTTAGTGTGTAGCAATTCAGTTTTACTAGCACAAAAAAAGCCTTCAAAGAAGGCTAAGACGGAAGAAATAACTACTGTGCCCTTTATTGCACCCAAATATTCAGAGGTAGATACAATACAGACAGATTATGGAAAAACTACAATTCTGCCTTGGCAACCTCCTGTTAAAATCGAACATTATAAACCAACTTCAACAGAACAAAAGTCAATAAACCAGTTTATAGCATTTTGTAAAAATCAAATTGATATTGAAAATGGTAGTCGTTACTCAACTAACTATACTCAATTGGTTGTTGAGGCATTAGGTGGTAATATTTATGAAATGAATACCAAAAGTGTCATAAAGAAAAGGATTGAAGAAATTAAAAATGATGCGGATTTAAGATTAACTTTTTTTAAGTATTTCGCCAATTTATCAGGTGGAGATAAGACACGATTATATTTCATTTTAAGACCTTCGGATAATGATACTCGATTTGTATCACGTATTAGTGGAAAAGATGCCGATATATTGTCTGAATTACTGTTGAGAGAATATTTTAGACCAGTATTTAAAAGCGATGATGATGAAACACAAACAAAGGAAGATAACGAAGTATACAGCGTGGTAGAGAAAGATGCGTCCTTTAAAGGTGGTGAATCAGCATATATTAAATACATTCAGCAAAATTTGATTTTGCCAAAATCATCAAACAGTAATGAAACTGAAAATTATAATCTTCGATATAGAGTATCATTTACAGTAACAGCAGATGGCAGTATTACAGATGTTAAAATTGATAATCCTAAAAAAGAACTTAAATTGTATGAGGAAGCCATAATTGAGTGTTTCAAAAAAATGCCAAAATGGGAACCTGCCGAAAGTGGTGGAAAAAAGGTAAATAGTAGAATTATGAAACCAGTTACAATAAATATTTAAACTTGTTGCGATTTTCTTATTATTTCTGATTTTTGCAGTTATTTAGCTGATTGTTGGCACCATTATAGTCACAAGACCATGCTAAACCGTTGATTAATCAGGTCTTTTAATTTTTTGTATTGGGAAGTAAGTTCCATTACAGATGTTTTTTACTGTTTACTAATTTTAAATTCTGTAAAATTTGTTTCAGATACGATTTTTAAGATATAAACTCCTGAGGAAAAATTAGATAAATCAAGACTTTCATTAGTGTTTATTTTCTTTTCTAAAAGTTTTTCTCCAAATAGCGAATATAAGGTAGCTGTTGCATCCTCTTGAATGTCTGAAATATAAATTCTATCTTTCGTTGGATTTGGATACACAAAGGCTTTAGAAAGCGGATTTTTTGTGTTTGCTAATGAGGCATGCCATACTTCTCCAACTCTAGATCCGAAAATAAAATCGGCCAAATCGGGGTAATCAATAAAGGGATTTCTATTTTTTTGCCAAGTATAAATGTAATTGTTTCGATTCATTTCAAAATCATCTGCGCTATCAGAGTGATTCCAAGTAAGTAACGTAGCTAAATCACCTATTTGACCGATGGTTCCGTCTGTTGGGTTTCCATTAACAACACTCAGTCCATTATATCGAACAGCCATGTAAAAACAAGCTCTTGCTACATCTCCTTTCCATGTTGTCGTTGGTGTTGTTGTGGGTCCGTTATAATCTACACCATAATTTCTATTATTTCGAGAAGAATTTTCTTGTCCATCAACGGCCCGAATATGATGCGCATCACATACTCCAGCTCCAATATCATTAGCCCCAGTCGTTAACGTATATAAATTGATTCCATCTGCATTGGGTGTTATATAATCCGTTCCTGCTGCATAATTTCCTCTTGACTGGCAATAAATATGTTCCCGATTCCATTTTCCTACTATACTACTCCCATTTTGATAATCTATTTTAGAACGGGGCGTTTCTGTATAAATTAACCATACCTGATTACTATTTTCCGGATTTTGATCAGCGGTTTTGAGTAGTTCCCACATATCATCGTAGTTATGTACTCTTACTATTGAAGGATTAGAAATAATATCCTGTAAAGCTTGTTTTAAAGCAGCTCCAGACAATCCTTCAAGCGAACTATAATAACCTGTCGGAGCTGAGCTGGTCACAATCCCATGTGTCGGATTTGCTGGAGTTCCAAAGGGTAAGGTCGTAAAATTGATATCATTGACACGAATAATCACATTATTATTATACAAATTGTACCCTGATGGAATTGGATTAATATAAATTTTTAACTCCTCATCACCTTCATTAAGTCCATCATTTACAATATGTATCGTAGTACTCCCACTTGTTGCCCCTACAGGAATAGTAACCGAGGGAGTTCCTGTATAGTCATTCGTATTGAAAGTTTCATTATCTAACGTAAAATCAATAGTAACAGCGGTTCCTGTAACAGCTTGAGAAGCTGTAAATGTTATTGTTAAATCTTGCCCCTCTGTAATGCTAGTTACAGTTGTAGACATCGTTAAATAGTTTAATACTACCCCTGAACCATCATTATTCATTCCAGGTGTTGGGGTTTTTATTTCATAAGTTCCATCATTTTTTCGTTGAATAGATTTCGTAGCAGTATATGTACTCTGATTATCATATACTGAAGTAGATAAACCTAGGGCACTCATAATAGCTGTAGGTTGAACCGTTGTACTATTGGTATAACACAAGGCATCAATTAAATTGGTAGAAGTAGCAGCAGTTCCTGTAGGAAAATCGGTTGCATTCCCAAGATATACAGCTACTCCACTTGGATTATTATATATTGTGTTTGCAGGAAATGTACCTGCTGGTGAAGGTGAAACGGCAGCATTTCCAAAATGTATTATACCATTTACATCTGTTGTGTACCCATCTAAATCAATAGCCTTGTAACTTGTTTTTACTAAACCTGTATTGGTTCCCGAATAAAATACAATAACATAACCATTTAATGGAAAATAAGGAGTTGATGATTTAAGTTCAACAAACTCATGATCATCCGTAGAAGGGTTATCAGCATCCAATTCGTTAACTACAATTTGAGCCTGAAGAAATATACTTTTTAAAAAGAAAAGTACGAGTAGTGTTTTTATTTTCATAATATGATAATTATTCAACAAACTTAAGGTTTTATTAATAGATATTAAAAATCAATACAAATTAATAAACATAATTTACAAAAAGAACAAAACAATTCTTATAAATTGCTTAAATTCATTTATTTTGGATATTTTTGCCCAAATAAAAAAACTGAAAAATGAAAAAAATAGTATGTTTGGTTACAATACTTTTTGCTCTTGTAAGTTGTAAAAAGGTAGCCGATGGTGAATTCTTACTTACAGGTAGTGCGAAAGGTATTGCAAATGGTAAAACTGTAATTATCAAAAAACAAAATGAATTAGGTATTGTAGTAAATGTTGATTCTACAAAAATTAAAGATGGAAAATTCGAACTTAAAGGAAAGGTTAAAGATCCTAATTTGATGGTACTTTTTATTAAAGGATTACAGCAGCCTATTCCCTTTATTCTAGAAAGTGGTGCCATTGAAGTAACTGTAGATAAAGATAGTATTTGGAAGTCTGAGATAGGCGGCACCTATAACAATGATGAATTTCAGAAATTCAATACTCAAATGAATGGAATTCAGAAAAAGCTTGTGGCTTATCAAAATGCGAATTTTCAGAAATTGATGATGGCTCAACAAAAGAAAGATCAAGCAACTATTGATAATCTAAAAAAAGGTTTTTCTGTACTTCAAAAAGAAATGGAAACCTTTGTTTCAAACTATCCTAAAGAAAACAAAGAGGCATTTATATCGCTATTATTATTGAAAAGTCAGTTAAAGTCTCCAAACTTTAAATTAGATGCTTTCCAAAAGGACTTTAATAACCTTGATGCCTCACTCAAAAATTCAAAAATTGGTAAAGAATTACAGAAAGAAATAAAATTACTTGAAAAAAATAGTACTGAAACGGCAGCAACCAATTCTGCGCCCACTCTTGCCCCTGATTTTTCAAGTAAATCTCCCAATGGGCAAACCGTAAGTCTATTAAAATCATTAGGAAAGGTCACAATACTTGATTTTTGGGCTTCTTGGTGTGGACCGTGTAGAAAAGAAAATCCAAATGTTGTTGCTATTTATAAAGAATTTCATGATAAAGGATTAAACATTGTTGGTGTTTCATTAGATGATGATGCTACAAAATGGAAACAAGCTATTGCAAAAGACGGAATTACTTGGGTGCAAGTTTCTAATTTAAAGGGATGGGATGATCCTATCGCTAAATTATACCATGTAGAGCAAATCCCAACGACTTTTATTCTTGATGAAAAAGGGGCAATCATTGCCAAAGATTTAAGAGGTGAAGCCCTAAGAACTAAAATTAGCGAACTTTTAAAATAATTTTTTTATTATAGATTATTCATTGCCAAAGCATTAAAAGAGTAAGCTACATTTAACCAAAAAATAAATTTGGAAACCTAAAAAGTGTTGTTATATTTGCAACCTGAAACGGCGGGGGGAGATACTCAAGCGGCCAACGAGGGCAGACTGTAAATCTGCTGACTAAGTCTTCGCAGGTTCGAATCCTGCTCTCCCCACAAAAAAAATCCTAAGATATTCTCTTAGGATTTTTTTGTAAGTATCTAGCCCTAAATTATTTTAGGGCTAGATCATTTTATTACTTTACTTCTTCAAAATCTACATCTTGAGTTTGGTCGCCACTAGCATCAGCTTGAGGTTGTGCATCATGAGCTTGACCAGCGTCACCTTGTGCATACATAGCTTCTGTAGCTGTTTTCCATGCCGCATTTACGGCATCAAGACCTTTTTGAATAGCATCTAAATCTTGTGATTGATGCGCAGCTTTTAATTCGGTCAAAGCACTATCAATACCCGATTTGTGTTCGTCTGATAATTTATCACCTAACTCTTTCAATTGACTTTCTGTTTGGAAAATCATACTATCTGCTTCGTTCAATTTATCCGCTTTTTCTTTGGCTTTTCTATCGCTTTCTGCATTCATTTCGGCATCTTTCTTCATTCTTTCAATTTCTTCTGGTGTCAATCCTGAAGACGCTTCGATACGAATATCATGCGATTTCCCTGTTCCTTTATCTGTTGCAGATACCTTGATGATACCATTCGCATCTATATCAAAAGTTACTTCAATTTGAGGTACACCTCTTGGTGCTGGCGGAATGCCGTCTAAGTGGAAACGACCAATCGTTTTATTATCAGCTGCCATTGTTCTTTCACCTTGTAAAACGTGAATTTCCACACTTGGTTGGTTATCCGCAGCCGTAGAGAATACTTGTGATTTTTTGGTTGGGATAGTTGTGTTCGCTTCTATTAATTTGGTCATCACATTACCCATAGTTTCAATTCCTAAAGACAAAGGAGTCACATCAAGCAACAATACATCTTTCACATCACCCGTTAAAACCCCACCTTGAATAGCAGCACCTATCGCAACAACTTCATCAGGATTTACTCCTTTTGATGGTTTTTTCCCGAAGAATTTTTCTACTTGTTCTTGAATAACAGGAATACGAGTAGAACCACCCACCAAAATTACCTCATCAATATCAGAAGTTGATAAGCCCGCATCTTTCAAGGCTTTAGCAACAGGCTCCATAGAGCGTTTTACTAAATTTTCTGATAATTGTTCAAATTTTGCACGAGTTAAGGTTTTAACTAAGTGTTTTGGTCCAGTAGCCGTAGCAGTTACATAAGGTAAATTAATTTCTGTTTGTGTTGAAGAGGACAACTCAATTTTTGCTTTTTCAGCAGCTTCTTTCAAACGTTGTAATGCCATTGGGTCTAATCTTAAATCAATTCCTTCTTCCGAATTGAATTCGTTAGCCATCCAATCAATAATTACTTGGTCGAAATCATCTCCTCCTAAGTGTGTATCTCCATTAGTAGACAATACCTCAAATACTCCGTCTCCTAATTCGAGAACTGATATATCAAATGTACCTCCTCCTAAATCGTACACCGCTATTTTTTGATCTTTCCCTTGCTTATCCAATCCATAAGCTAATGCAGCTGCAGTAGGCTCATTGATAATTCGCATTACTTTCAAACCTGCAATTTCTCCCGCCTCTTTAGTTGCCTGACGTTGAGCATCATTAAAATAAGCAGGTACAGTAATTACTGCTTCTGAAACTGTTTGACCTAAATAATCTTCAGCAGTTTTTTTCATTTTTTGAAGTGTCATCGCGGACAATTCTTGGGGTGAATAAAGTCTTCCGTCGATATCAACACGAGGTGTATCGTTATCTCCTTTCACAACTTTATAAGCAACTGTCGAAGCTTCTTTTGCGCTTTCTGAGTATTTGTTACCCATAAAACGTTTGATAGAAGCAATAGTCTTAGTTGGGTTGGTCACCGCTTGTCTTTTAGCTGGATCTCCCACTTTGATCTCGCCACCGTCAACAAATGCAATGACAGATGGTGTTGTTCTCTTTCCTTCTGCGTTAGCAATTACCACTGGCTCTCCACCTTCCATAACTGCGACACAAGAGTTGGTTGTACCTAAATCGATACCAATAATTTTTCCCATTTTTTTATCTCCTTAATTTATTTTTTTTGATTGCTCCTCTAAGAGTGAGCAGAGTTTTACGCTCAATTCCCAAATGTCAAGGATTGTGCCAAGGAAAAAATCTATATAAATTGTCAGTTTTTAAAACACGTAATATGACAAGATGACATTTTAAACTAAAAATTATGCAATGTCCAACCAGATAAGAACTCTGAAATCATCCAAACCTTATTTATCTGTTTCTGAAATTAAATATTTTATTGTTATTCATTTATATTTGTCACACAAACTAAACTAACTCTATGGAAGAATGTATCTCTGTTTTTGACATGTTAAAAATCGGTATCGGCCCTTCAAGTTCGCATACTTTAGGACCTTGGCGTGCCGCAGAACGGTTTTTAGAAGAATTACGAAATAACAACAAATTTGATTTAATAAATTATATCAAAATCGACTTATATGGCTCACTTTCATTAACTGGTAAAGGTCATGCTACTGATTTGGCAATAATGTTAGGTTTGAGTGGTCAAGACCCTGAATATATTCCTATTGAAAACATTAACAAAATAATTACTTCCATAAAAACGACTCTTCAACTCAACTTAGGAAACCAGTTTTTAATTCCGTTCAATATTGAAAAAGATATTGTTTTTAATAAAAATTTTCTACCTTTTCATGCCAATGGTATAACATTTACTGCCTTTACTTCTAGCAAAGAATATACTTCAACCTACTACTCCATTGGTGGTGGATTTATCGTAAAAGAAGAACATAACCACACCCAAAAGACCATTAAAACTTCATGCGCTTTCCCTTTCCCGATTCAAAATGCAGAAGAATTGCTTGCGTATTGTTCGGCTCAAAACAAAAAAATATCCGAGATTGTATATGAGAATGAGAAGTCCACGAGAAGTGAAAGTGAAATTCATGACGAATTGATGCGCATTTGGAGGACGATGCTTGAATGTATGTATATAGGATGTCATAGTGAAGGGGTACTTCCCGGTGGTTTAAATGTACGTCGTCGGGCTTTCGATATGCATCAAAACTTAATCGGGTTATCGAATTATAGCACCCCACAAGAATGGCTTGAAACAATTCGTAAAACTGAAGTAAAATTTAGACAAATTCTCAAATGGGTTTCGTGTTTTGCTTTAGCTGTAAATGAAGTTAATGCAGCATTGGGTCGCGTGGTTACTGCACCAACCAATGGAAGTGCTGGAGTAATTCCTGCGGTACTTATGTATTATTTAGTAATTGAAAACCATCAAGCCGATGAAAAAGAAATCAAACAATTTTTAATGGTCGCTGGTGAAATTGGCAGTATTTTCAAAAAAGGTTCTACCATTTCTGCAGCTATGGGTGGATGTCAAGCTGAAATTGGAGTTTCTTCGGCTATGGCAGCTGCAGCATTGTGTGAGGTTATGGGGGGAACTCCAGAACAAGTACAAATGGCAGCCGAAATCGCCATGGAACATCATCTAGGACTTACTTGCGATCCTATTGGTGGATTGGTTCAAATTCCTTGTATCGAGCGCAATACAATGGGAGCAATAAAAGCGATACATGCTGCCGAATTGGCTCTTGAAACAGATGCAAAAAACGTAAAAGTTCCGTTAGACAAAGTAATACATACCATGTGGCAAACGGCCAAAGACATGAACTCTAAGTACAAGGAAACATCAGAGGGTGGATTGGCGGTAGCTGTAAATGTTGCCGATTGTTAAAAAGATGTTTTTACAAAGACGCTATTATTTTTTTCTTTTTTGGACAACCCTTCTACTAGGAATTTTGTCACGAAAAACAAACATAATTCCATTATTTACGGGCGACACATTGTATGCCATCATGATTTACTTTGGAATGCGTTTGATTTTAATTCATAAAAGTCTTAAAACCGCATTTGGGTTTGCGCTCCTTTTTTGTTACAGTATCGAATGCCAACAGTTATACAAATCCGAATGGATTTTATCCATACGAAATACAACTCTAGGACATTATATATTAGGCGAAGGTTTTTTATGGAGTGATCTATTTTGGTATACATTTGGAATTGGTATCGTCTATTTTTTGGTTTCTTTTTTGAAGAGAAAAACAACCTAAACAAACGATACCCTACTTATTAAATTCTAAATAATACTGCAAAAATAATTCGGTTTTCCATTTTGACTAAATCGGGTTGCCAATCTGTTGGCAATGTTGTCGTAGTGTAACCCGTTGGCGATGTTACTCCACCGCTTCCTGCAAAATAAGGAACATTAGCTTCTCTATGTACAAATTCTACTCTAAATGTTATACTCTGATTGGGCATCCAATCAAAGTTAGTTGAACAATCCCAACCCTTAAATTGAGTTCCTGCACTAGTATCAAAAGGATGAGTTCCTTCTGTTTGAGTTGGATTATTTGGATTTGGAAGTGGACTAGCATCCCCTGTAGGTAAAAGAACCAAATATCTTCCCGGATTAGTCATGATGCCTCCACCAAGCGTCCATGCAAATTGATTTTTATTAAACCATATTCTATGATATACCATGCCACTTAAGAAATATTGTGCAGGATTGGAATCTGTTCCGTTAAAACCTCCTACGCCTTCTCCTTTTTCAAAACCAATATCGAATGTGGAAGAAAAAGCCATTCTACTAATACCCATCGCTTTGGGTTGGTTGTAATAGCGAACAAGGAGGCTGTTATCAGAATGAAATCTTTTCCTACCAGGTAAACCTGCTGCATCCGTTCCGTAATAGTCATTTGTCAATACTTTTACAGCCTCATTCGGACACCATGTAATATTTCCTCCTACACCAGGCATACTGTTGAATCGTCCATAACTTTGCCAACCGTTAATCATCCATGCTTCTAGTTTTAATTTTTTTGTGGGAAACATTTGTACGCGTAGTCCATTAAAAAACCAAGGCGTATTATCGGAGGTAAATGAAGCCTGATATTCCCAATTTTCGACTTGATAATAGGAATTCAAACCAATATACGACATAAACATCCCTGCATCCACATTAATACCATACCATTTATTGAAATGATACCCAGCATAGGCTTCTGATAAATAGCGATACATATTTGACATATCGTATTGCCCACGATATACACTATAATCGTTTCTTGGTACCACTGTTGAACGAGTTCCAAATTGCATCATAATTTTAGCCCGTGCCCCTTCATAATTAAATTCGCCACCCAAATTAGCACTAGAAACTTGCATTTCATTATTACGAGCCAAAACAGTAGACCCCACTACGGTATTGTCATTTGGATTATTAAAAGAATGTGTATAATTGGCATCGAGCATCACACTCCCTGTAAAATATTTTGTAGCCAATAATGAAGGATTGGTTCTTCTATCGGAACCATTCTGCCACGTTTGATCCATACCTTCAAAAGGCACCTTGACTTTGGTGGTGTCGATTTGTGCAAAAGAAAGTGCTGAATAGAACAGCCCTATTAAAATTATCTTAGTTTTCATTTATTTGTTAGTTTGTTTGTTTTCGTTCTAAATGTAAATTTGATATTGGCTGATAAACTATGGGTACACTTTCAATTAACACATCACTTTTATCCAATCCAAAAGCCTTTGCATCGGACAAAGATAAGTGTTTTAACCAAAAATAAGAGTGTAATAAAAACCCTTCTTTTAGAGCAAATTCATTTTCAGCGGAAAGGAATTTTTCAATAATAACAAATTTAAAATCGGGTTCGTCATTATATTTTGTAGAACCATCGGGTCGAATGTGTAAGTTCAATTCTTTTTTACTCATCAAATCTTGTACTATTTTTTTGAAATACAATTCTACTTTAGGTTGAACACGAAAGCCTATATTTAATACAATTTTGATAACCTTATCATCGAGAAGTTCTATAACCTCATAGTTTAGTGTAAAAGGTTCGTTAGTTCGATTGATGTGAAAAAACCAATAAATATCGGCTCTATTTGGTTTTTTAGAAAAAATAGATTTTAGAATTTTCTCTTCTATTTCATAGGTTCGATCTGCTTTTGATAAATAAATTAAATGGGTTGCATATTTTGGAATGTCATCGTCTTCACTAAGCTCTTTTAGCAAAGAAGTTTGTTCTACAAGATTAGCAAACTTTACAAAACGGTTATTGATTTTTCTTGAATAAAACCAACCCATCATATCTTTACCATGCTATTGGTTGTAATCCTTGTTCCAATAAGAATTGATTGGTTCGACTAAAATGCTTGTTTCCAAACCATAACCCTCTGTTGGCACTCAAGGGAGAAGGATGTCCCGTTTCTAAAACAAAATGTTTACTTCTATCTATCTTTTGTCCTTTTTTCTTGGCATAGGCACCCCAAAGTAAAAAGACAACATCTTTTTTTCCATCGGAAAGGCGCTGAATTACTGTATCTGTAAATGTTTCCCATCCTCTATTTTGATGACTTCCCGCTTCATATTGACGTACGGTTAAGGTGGCATTCAACAATAAAACGCCTTGATTTGCCCAACGTTCTAAATTTCCTGAACTTGGAATAGGTTGTCCCAAATCACTCTCAAGCTCTTTAAAAATATTTATTAACGATGGAGGAAATGGAATACCCTCAGAAACAGAAAAACACAAACCATTTGCTTGTCCAAAACCATGGTAAGGATCCTGACCTATAATCACTACTTTCACTTGATCGAATGGGCAAAAATCGAAAGCAGAAAAAATCTGACTTCCCTTGGGGTAGCAAATCTGCGAAGCATATTCATGTTTGACAAAAGAAATAAGCTCCTGAAAATACTTCTTTTCAAATTCTTCGCTGAGTATTTGATGCCAACTCGGTTCTATTTTAACATTCATTGTTTTTTTTTATCAAAAATATAAAAATCTATTGCTTTTTGAGTTTCATCCTTTGTAACTTTGAAAATTCTAATTTTTATTATGATTTCGATAAACGACAAAACCCTACAAGATTTAGAATTTAATACGGTTTTACATACACTTTCCGGATTATGTGTTACCGAAATTGGAAAAGAAAAATCCCTAGGTATTTCACCCATAAAGGATAAAGAAGAATTGATGGACGTCTTGCTCCAAACCTCTGAATATCTTTCAAGTTTTTCGAATAATAATGCGCTTCCCAATCATGGTTTTGAGACGCTTACTAATGACTTGAAAATGTTATCTATTGAAGACAGCTTCTTGGAAACTATTACTTTTCGGAAAATTGCCACACTTTCTGAAACAGCTAATCAACTCATCCTTTTTTTAAAAAAATTTCAAGAGTATTACCCTAAATTACAAACTAGAGCGAATCAAGTTGTTTACACCAAAAGCATCATTCAGAAAATAGATGAAGTGGTCGATAAATACGGCATCATTAAAGACAATGCCTCTCCAGAACTTCTCGATTTACGTCGTAGCATTACAGTTGTACGCGGAAAAATAAATCAGAGTTTTGGTATGGCTTTAAGCCAATACAACAGTCTTGGGTATCTCGATGATATTAAGGAAAGCATTGTAGACAATAGACGAGTGCTTGCGGTGTTGGCTATGTATAGAAAGAAAGTGAAAGGTTCTATAATGGGGAGTTCTAAAACGGGAAGTATCGCTTATATTGAACCCGAAACTACCTTGAAATACTCAAGAGAATTATCCAATTTGGAGTATGAAGAACGAGAAGAAATTACGAAAATATTAAGAAGACTGACTCATGATATTCGTCCGTTTTATGAACTCTTGATGGAATATCAAAACTTTTTGAGTGACATCGATGTAATTGCTGGAAAAGCAAAGTACGCTTATAAGATTAATGCTATTCTCCCTAAGATTACCGATACCAAAAGACTTTTTTTTAGAGATGCTTACCATCCTATTTTATTTTTAACCAATAAAAGTAAAAACGAGCCTACATTTCCTCAAACTATAGAATTAAAAAATGAAAATAGAATTATTGTAATTTCTGGACCAAATGCTGGAGGAAAAACGATTTCATTGAAAACGGTAGGACTACTCCAACTCATGCTTCAATGTGGTTTTTTAATCCCCGTTCATGAGCGCAGTGAAACTTTTTTATTCGATCGAATTCTTACTGACATTGGAGACAATCAATCTATTGAAAATCATTTAAGTACCTACAGTTATCGACTCAAAAACATGAACTACTTTTTGAAACGATGTAATGCCAAAACCTTGTTTTTAATAGATGAGTTTGGAACAGGTTCTGACCCCGAACTAGGAGGAGCGTTGGCCGAAACTTTTCTTGAAGAATTTTATCATCGAGAAGCTTTCGGTATCATTACCACGCATTATTCCAATTTAAAAATTCTTGCTAATGAACTTCCTTTTGCGTCAAATGCCAACATGCTTTTTGATGAAAAATCGTTAGAGCCCATGTACAAACTTGTTTTAGGTCAAGCTGGAAGCTCGTTTACATTTGAAGTAGCTCAAAAAAACGGCATTCCTTATGGTTTAATAAATCGTGCGAAAAAGAAAATTGAAAAAGGAAAAGTACGTTTTGATAAAACCATAGCCACGCTTCAAAAAGAACGTTCTAAACTTGAAAAAACATCTTTAATTCTAAAAGAGGAAGAAAATAAAGCACGAGAAGAAAGCAAGCGAATGGAACACATTAATGCTCGCATTCAAGATAAATTAGAAAAATACCAAGAATTATATGATTCCAATCAACGTCTCATTTATCTAGGGCAAAAACTAGACGATCTTTCGGAACATTACTTTACTAAAAAAGATAAAAAAGTTATTATTGGTGAGTTTTTAAAAATTATTGAAATTGAAAATTCAAAAAAGAAAAAAGTTTCTGTTAAAGAAAAAAAGGAAAAAGAAAAGATTGTAGAAGCTATTGTAAAAGAAGTGAATACTAAAGTAGAAGAAATTCGTAAAGTAAAAAAAGAAAAGAAACAAAAAGCAAAAATAGCGGAAGAGAACAAACCAAAAGTGATTCCTATTGTTGGCGATCGTGTCAGAATGATTGATGGAAAATCTGTAGGAACGATTGACGCTATTGAACGAAACAAGGCAACTGTTAATTATGGGATTTTCACATCAAAAGTCAGTCTAGAGGCTCTCGAATTTGTAGAACGTCCAAAGAATTAAAACGAATGCAAAATTCGATGTAATCCTTCTTCTAATATCGACGTAGCCGTAGAAAAACAAATTCTTACATGACCTTGTGCTCCTGGACCAATCCAACTTTCACTTCCTGGAACTATAGCTACTTTTCCTTTTTCCAAAGCTTTTTTTACAAATTCCTCACTGGATATGTCACAGATTATTTTTGGAAAAATTACAAAAGTTGCTTCTGGACAGCTCGTTTGTAATAATGAAGAATTATTAATAATTTCAGTAGCCAATTTTCTATTCTTATCAAGATTTTGAATATATCCTTCTTTCCAATTCCAAGCTTTTTCTAGCGCCACGGAAGCAGTAATTTGTGAAAGAGTTGAGACACCTTCTATCATAGAATTAAAATTTGATTTCTTAATAAAATCATCTAATACCCCACTTGTCAATAACTGCTACGATATGACTAAAAAGATGCTTATCAAAGTTTTTTTGCTTCATTCCAAAAAACGTCCATCTCAGCCAAAGTCATTTCAGATAACGCCTTTCCAATCTCACTCGCCTTTTTCTCTAAATATTGAAATCTTTTGATGAATTTTTTATTAGTACGTTCCAAAGCGTCTTCAGGATTAATCTTTAAAAAACGAGCATAATTAATCAATGAAAACAACACGTCTCCAAATTCAGATTCTATTTTATCGATCTCATTTTTTTCCACTTCTTGTTGTAATTCTTCTAATTCTTCTTGAACCTTATCCCAAACTTGATGGGGCTCTTCCCAATCAAAACCTACTCCTTTTACTTTATCCTGAATTCGAGTTGCTTTAACCAAAGCGGGTAAACTTTTAGGAACACCTTCCAAAACAGATTTTTTTCCTTCTTTTAATTTTAGCTTTTCCCAATTTTGCTTTACCTCTTCTTCATCTTCTACTGTCACATCGCCATAAATATGAGGGTGTCTAAAAATTAATTTTTCACATATTTCATGAGCAACATCTGCTATGTCAAAATCATTTGTTTCGCTTCCAATCTTTGAATAAAACACAATATGAAGTAATAAATCGCCCAATTCTTTCTTGATTTCGTTTACATCATTATTCAAAATGGCATCACCCAATTCATACGTTTCTTCAATTGTAAGATGTCTTAACGTTTCAAAGGTTTGCTTTTGATCCCAAGGGCATTTAGCACGTAAATCGTCCATGATATCTAGCAGTCTGTTAAAAGCATTCAATTGTTGTTCTCTTGAATTCATAAATTTAGATTTTTGTAAAAATAAAAAATCCTGCTACATAATTAAATAACAGGATTCCATTTTATTATAAAAATACCAACTATTATTTTTTAGTCGTTTTTTTAGTGGTTTTCTTTTCTTTTACCTCTTCCACTACTTGTTCTTTTATAGCTTCGGCATTTTCGATTTTTGGTTCTTCTTTTGAAATCAACCCTTTAGATTGTAACAAATTGTACCAATTGATAATTTTTTTAATATCCGAAACATAAACTCGATCCTCATCATAATCGGGTAAAACTTCTTTAAAATATGACAACAAGGCTAGGTTATCTTCTTTATGAGAAATAGCAGGACCTTCATTTTCTTTTAGGGCAATGGCTCTAAAAACATCGGCCAATGGTTTTTCTTCGCTGTATGTATATATTGAGATTTCAGATAGTAAACTCACGTTACTTCTCATTCCTACCGTAATTTTCTTTCCATCCAACAATGATTCCGCTACAAAACCTGAACGTGTTTGGATTTTTAATTCAAATAAACCTGGTTTTCCTGAAATTGATAAAATTTTTTCTATATTCATGTTTACATTTTTTTTCGGGGGCAAATATAACTAAATAAAATTCCAATAATCAAACCGTTTTTGCCAATATTACCAACAATTATCTATTTTATGATTTTGGATTTTTTTGTATTTTAGTACACCTTATCTACTTTTTTTGTTACAAAATCTCATTTTATAATCGGGTCTTGCTTTACCATCCATAATGTTTTGTAACTTCTTTTTTATCAAGGTACGTTTTAATGTCGAAATTTTATCTGTAAACAAAATTCCTTCAATATGATCGTATTCATGTTGAATTACGCGTGCAATTAATCCGTCGTATGACGATGTTATTTTATTAAATTCCTCATCAAAATATTCAAGTATAATTTTTTCGTTTCTGTAAACATCTTCACGAACATCTGGGATACTCAAGCACCCTTCATTAAACCCCCATTCTTCGCCTTCTTCGATGATCATTTTGGCATTAATAAATGTTTTTTTAAAGCCTTTTAATAATGTTTGTTCTTCTTCAGATAAATTTTCACTATCGCTAAAAGGTTCGGTATCGATAACAAATAAACGAATAGGAAGTCCAATTTGCGGGGCTGCCAATCCTACTCCATAAGCATTGTACATGGTATCATACATGTTGGCAATAATTTCTTTCAAATTGGGATAATCAGGAGTTATTTCAGCTCCCACTTTTCGCAACACAGGGTCGCCGTAACCAACAATAGGTAAAATCATCTTGGGTATTAAATTAGGTTCTTTTGCAAAAATAGTGATTTTTTCGATTTATTATCATGGCTTATTCTTACTTAAGAAAAGTTTAAAGCAACAATTCCTTAATCGTTTTGGTTACACCTTGATGCTCACAATCGTCTTTGGTTTGAAAATTTGAAATTGCAACAATTTCTTTATGAGCATTTTTCATGGCAAAACTATAATACGCTTGTTCCATCATTTCATAATCATTCAAATAATCGCCAAACGCCATCGTTTCAGCACTAGTGATGTTGAATTTCTTTTGAATAAATTCAATCGCCTTGCCTTTGTGAGCCTTCTTGTTGGTAATATCTAACCAAATTGCCCCAGAGATCACTATTTTATAATCGTTTTGATAACTCTGAAACTTTTTAAAACTATTTGTAGTAACAGCATCAAAATCACATAATGTAACTTTCAAAATTACATCAGAAACTTGGGTCAAATCGGATACAATTTCTAATTGGGTGTAATATTTTTTTACTTCTTCAAGAAAAGTTGCCTCGGTATTTTCTACATAAGCACTTTTTGTGCCACAAAGGACGAGATAGGCTTTAGAAAGAGTTCGTCCCACTTTTATAAACTCAACAACTTCATTACGAGTCAAAGGAATTGTAAAAAGTTCGACGCCTTGATAACTTCCATACGTCCCATTTTCTGCTAAAAACAATAATCGGTCTGAGCCCTTTGAGAATAAAGATTTAATAGTATAAAATTGTCTTCCAGAAGCTATTGCAAACAAAATATTTCTTTGATGCAATTGCGCTTCAACGTCCCAGAAATCATCAGGCAAATTATGATGAGAATCCAATAATGTGCTATCCAAATCGGATACAACTAACTTAATATTATTTAATTTATCCACTAAATCATCTTTCTTGTTAAGTATTCTTGAAGCATGATCGTAGCCGCAATCTCGTCTACTAGAGCTTTATTTTGCCTTTGTTTTTTCTTAAGTCCGCTGTCAATCATAGATTGAAAAGCCAGTTTTGAAGTGAATCGTTCATCCCATCGACAGACCTCTACAGAGGGAAAGGTTTCTCTAAACTTTTGAACAAAGGATTCTATTAATAAACTACTTTCTGAAGGCTGTCCATTCATTTGTTTCGGTTCGCCAATGAGAACTTTCGATACCTTTTCAGTGTCAAAATATTTTTTTAAAAAATCAAATATTCCATCAGAAGCTACTGTTGTGAGTCCGGAAGCTATTATTTGAAGCTCATCTGTAACTGCTATTCCTGTTCTTTTTTTTCCGTAATCTAAGGCAATAATTCTCGGCATATTAAAAAAGAGTCGATTTTAAGAAAAGTCCAACATTAGATTTTAGTACTTTATAGGGACCATACGAATCCCAATTATAGCCTAGACCAAAAGCAAATTTTGAAGCATTCAGTCCGAAACGTAGATAGACATAACTTCTGTCATGCGCTCCCGTACTAGTTTCGAAACTATACAAACCTTGTAGTCTGGAGTATAATTTTAGGTTTTTCGAAATTTTAGGAGTATATTCTAATGACGCTAAAGATTCATAATAACTATGATCAGCAACGTACAAACTCGGAACTACCACTACAACCCAAGTATCATTTGCTTTGACATATCTAAACCCTACAAAGGGTCGATTCCCAAAAGCTGGATTCATTGCAAAACCTGCATTAAGTGCTATTCCTTTATAGAACTTATAATTTAGAGCAATAGGAACCATAAGATCCACTTGCTTACTCTCGTCTCCAACTTTATATTCTGTATTGAGTGCGGTCACAAAGGAATATCCCAATTTGCCATCATTTGAAATGGGTTTGTTAACAATCGTTTGAAAAAAAACATGATCAGTACCTACCATAACCTCTGCTGATAGTGGCGGACTATAAGGCGTTTTAGTTTCTTTATTTTGACACCAGCACCATGTAACGAAAAAAAATAGAATCAGAATGTATTGTGATGATTTCGGATTTGCTATCATGCTTATTTTAATTTTTTGCAAATGTAGTAAACATTAAATTGCTTTTCCTAAAAGAAAAAATCATTCAAAAAGAATTATCTTTGTAAAAATTACAAACAGATGGAACAGTTACAATCAATAATTGAAAACGCTTGGAATAACAGAGAATTGTTGAAAGAAGAAATAACAATACATGCTATTAAAGAAGTTATTTATGCTTTAGATAACGGAACATTGCGAGTGGCAACGCCTTCCGAAAAAGGTTGGATTGTCAACGAATGGGTTAAAAAGGCGGTGGTGATGTATTTTCCCATTCAGAAAATGGAAACTCATGAAGTAGGCATTTTTGAATATCACGATAAAATGCTACTCAAAACGGGATATGCCGAAAAAGGAATTCGTGTGGTTCCTCCTGCGGTGGCACGCTATGGCGCATATGTTTCTAAAGGAGTGATTATGATGCCAAGTTATGTTAATATTGGTGCTTATGTTGATGAAGGAACCATGGTAGATACCTGGGCTACCGTGGGGAGTTGTGCCCAAATTGGCAAAGACGTTCACTTGAGTGGTGGTGTGGGTATTGGCGGTGTCTTGGAACCGTTACAAGCAGCTCCTGTAATTATTGAAGACGGAGCTTTTATTGGTTCGCGATGTATTGTTGTAGAAGGCGTTCGTGTCGAAAAAGAAGCCGTTTTAGGTGCTAATGTGTGCTTAACTGCTTCCACCAAAATTATTGATGTTACGGGAAGTGAGCCTGTAGAATATAAAGGCTATGTGCCAACACGTTCGGTGGTAATTCCTGGGAGTTATACCAAACATTTTGAAGCAGGATCATATCAAGTGCCTTGTGCACTCATCATAGGAAAAAGAAAACCAAGCACCGATTTAAAAACTTCGTTAAACGATGCGTTAAGAGAGTACGATGTTGCTGTTTAATACCTAGACATCCGATTTTTCATAAAAACGAAAAATCCCTTAATTGGGATTTTTCTTTTATTTGATGTCCTATTTCTTTCCTATTTTTCGCTTCAAGTATTTTTTACGCGTAATTTTTCTTTTAAAATCTTGAGAACTTTTCATGAGTAATTCCAAAAGTTTTGACTCATCATAGGGAAGTAATGCTGCATATTTTTTAGCAATAATTTTCACCATTGCTTTGGAAAGCCACATCTTTTTAAAATTATCCATTCTCTTTTCTACAGATAAGTTTTCAAATGTCATCCGATTCAAGTCAATCAAATAAAAATCAAAGTTTTGATGACCTTTTTTTACTATTAACGTATTTCCAGGTGAATGATCTAGAAAATGAACTCGAGCTTCATGGAGTTGGAATGTAAATATTGTAAATTGTTCTAAAATAGAAGTTCTATCAGGAAATAACGGGTCGTGAATGAGTTCTCTAATCGTAAAATCGTACGCTATATGCTTGCAAATATAATAGCTCTCTTGCAAAAGCCCCCATCTATTTTTAAATTCAACATAAGCAATAGGAAATGGAGTATTAATATTATTTTCAATCAAATAATTGGCGTATTCGTAGGACCGTTTGGCTTTAGTACTTCTAAAAAAAGAATACATAATTGCCTTTAAAAAACTAGGCTTTTGAAAAAATTTAATACTTACTTTCTCCTCACCCAAAAAATTAGTCTTGATGGCGTTACGACTTCCTTGCACCACTAACTCTCCCGAATTCAAAAAATTTGCAACTAAACGTTTTACAGCCTCACTTTGGTCAGCATATTTTGAATGGATTTTTACAAACACTATAATATTTTTTTGGGTTAACGATACAAAAATAGTATTTTGCACCGAGAAATTATTGTATGAAGAAAATATTGATTATCCAGAATAAGAGAATTGGCGATGTACTCATCAGTTCGGTGATTGCGAACAATTATAAAATGAAATATCCTGATAGTGAAATTCATTTAATGGCCTATGATTTTACCCATGGTGTCATCAAAAATAATCCCAATATTGATAAACTCATTTCTATCAATGAAAAGGAATTAAAAAAGTTTAAAAATTTACTTCGTACCATTGCTGCCGTAAGAAAAGAACATTACGACATTATATTTGATCCCTATTCAAAATTACAAAGTCGATTAATTTGTAAATTTGGAGGCGCTAAGCAAACTGTAGGGCATAAAAGTCGTAAAAAAATAGGAAATTTAGGTTATTACACCCATCCTGTAGCTATTTTGGAGAACAAAACGAAACCATGTGGAAAAGCTATTGAAGATCGAATTCATCTTTTACAGCAAGTTGACACTTTTGAAACGATTACTTTTGAGCCTAAAATTTTTCTTACTCCAGAAGAAGAACAATTTCGAGTACCCGAAAAATATCAAGACAAAAAAATTATCGTGTTAGGCATTCTAGGGAGTACGCCTCAAAAATCAATGCCATATGAATATGTTGCTCAAATTGTGGATGCTATTGCGGAGCAGTTTAATTGCTATTTGCTCTTTAATTATGCTCCAAACCAAAGAACGGAAGCAGACAAAATTTATACTTTATGTCAAAATAAAGCGAATATTATTTTAGATGTTTATGCTCCTACGATTCGAGATTTTGCGGTACTTATGAATCAATGTGCTGTGTTAGTTTCTAATGAAGGAGGAACGGTACACATTGCAAAAGCCTTGAACAAACCGACATTTACTATTTTTTCACCTTATATTAACAAAGACGATTGGAGTAGCTTCGAGGACGGAATAATACATAAATCGGTGCATTTATTAGATTTTTTACCTCATGCCATTGATGAATTGTCTTATGAACAAAACAAATCAATCGAAAAAAATCCGAGGGAATTATATTTAAAACTTACACCTGAAATGATACTTCCTGAATTGACCGTTTTTCTAAAAAGACATTTAGATTAATTGCTTTTTTTTAATTCCAAATTCAGTCCAGGTCTTTTTTTGTTGTTTAGTTTCTTTACGAATCATTAGGTTTTTCTGAATCATTTCTGGTTTAACATAACCACGTTCGTGATCCAAGTGAATGCACACTGTAGAATAACGAATTTGTTTGGCTTTGATACCTAAATTGATTAAACGTTCGCCAAACTCACGGTCTTCTCCCCCATATTGCATGCGTTCATCAAATCCATTTACCGCTAAAAAATCTGATTTCCAACCAGAAGAATTATGTCCATTCCAACTTGGAGTCGTTGGGGTTAAATAATTGAGTAACCAACTCTTAAAGCTATTATTGTAGAGCTTGCTATTTTTAAAGGAATGATGTACACCATGTTTTTTTAACCATGACAAGTCGAAACATTGACCTGAAAAAATATCTTCTTTCGTAATACTTTTAGAAATATTCATAGGTAATTTGTAATACCCTCCCGATAAAAAATAGCCTTCTTCACGGTATTTAATATGTTCTTCTATAAAGTCTTCTCTTGGAATACAGTCGCCATCAGTCATTAAAATATAGGCTGTCGTGGAAGCAAGAAGTGCTTTATTCAATATTATTGTCTTTTGAAAACCGTTGTCTTCATGCCAAACGTGTAATATAGGAAAAAAAACTTCTTTTTGAATTTCTTCTATAATTTTTTGGGTACGCTCATCCGAACCATCATCGGCAATAATTACCTCAAAATTTCTGTATGTCTGAGTGTTATATCCATAAAGCACTTTTCTCAACCATTCTGGAGAATTATAAGTACTGATGATAACTGAAATATCTTTTTGCATGACGTTGCAAAGATAATTTTTTTTTTATACGTTTGGAAAATAGAAGTATTCCTATGCAAACAATAACGGTCATAATTCCTACCTATAACGAAGAAAACTACATAGAAGATTGTCTTCATGCCGTATCTTTTGCGCATCAAATAATTATAATTGACTCATTCAGTGCTGATAACACTTTAACTCTTGCAAAAAAATTCGATTGTCAAATTATTCAGAGGGCCTTCGATAATTTTTCAAATCAGAAAAATGAAGCCATAAAACAGGCTACTGGAGATTGGATTTTATTTGTTGATGCCGATGAACGCGTGACCGAAAAATTAAAACATGAGATTTTTGAAACACTTAAAAATCCAAAATATGATGCCTACAAGCTCCGTTTCCCACATTTTTACATGAATCGTTTTCTATATCACACTGAAAATAAAGTGGTACGATTGGTCAAAAACGATTCGGTTTATTTTGAAGGGGATGTCCATGAAAAACTCATTCATAAAGGAGAGGCAGGAATCCTTAAAAATTTCATGATTCATTATACGTATAAAGGTTTGTTTCATTACATTAAGAAGAAAGATTCTTATGCTTGGTTTCAGGCCAAAATGAGTAAAGAAAAAAATAAGTCGGCACGTTATTTCCATCTTGTTTTTAAACCCTTTTACCGTTTTTTCCACACCTACATCATTCGTAAAGGTTTTTTAGATGGTGTGCCTGGGCTAGCCGTAGCAACCATAGATGCTTATGGTGTATTTTCACGTTACGTAAAAATGATTTTACTTGATAAAAATTTAAAATAATTTTAGTTTTCCAAGTCGTAACTTCAACTTAAAAAGAAAAAGATTGTCTTGTCCTTTGATATCAATACGTTGGACTTCAAATTTATTTTTTAAAGGTACTTTATTGACTCTATTCCCAATTCTGAAGGCCATTTTAATATTGTTTCTTTCTAAAATTTTGAAAAATTCTTCTTTCTCCTTTCCTTTTTTAGGGTAATTTCCATAGGGATAAGCCAAAGCAGGATAAACCCTTAAATCATTTTGTTTGATGTAAGCAAAACTATAGTCAAAATCTTTTTGAATTTCGTATTCCGTTTGTGTGCTATATTTTTTATGAAAAAACGAATGATGCGCTAACTCAACAACAGAAGCATCCAATAATTTTAATTGTTCAACAGTCATAATCTTTTGAGGAACAGTATTTTCAGCATTCCATAAGTCGGTTTTACCCACATACCCAAAAGGAATGAAAAAAGTAGCTTTGAATCCGTATTTTTTTAATAAAGGAACCGCATACTCCAACTGATTTTCAGTTACATCATCAAAAGTAATGATGACATTTCTTTTGTGTTTTAGATCCATTCGATCCCATTCTGAAATAAAATAAGAGTTGAATTTTTTATGTTTCAAATACGCCAATTGTTCTTCAAACTTTGAAGCTGATACTGTTAAATCAATACTTTCTGTCTCGTTTGCACAGAGATTATGATACATTAAAATGGGCAATCTTGACACAATACTAAATTAGGAAATGACTATTGCGGTAAAAATATTATATTTGTCTCATATTTCATATTAAAATGAGTGAAAATTCAGCGATACCTAAAATTTCTGCCTTAGCTATTACCTATAATGAAGAAGAAAATGTAAAGCGATATATCGAAAGTTTGTCTTTTGTAGACGAAATTCTATTTATTGATTCGTATAGTAGTGACCGAACCGTTTCTTTAGCTCGTGAAATGAATATAAAAGTAATTGAACGGGCTTTTACCAATTTTTCCGATCAACGAAATTTCGCCATAAGTCAGGCTAAAAATGATTGGATTCTTTTTTTTGATTTAGATGAAGTCATTACGAAAGATTTGGAAAAAGAAATCTTAGCTACGGTAAATAATCCTAAATCAAAAGTTGCTTTTTTTGTAAAAAGGCACTTTTATTTTATGGGAAAACGCATTCATTTTGGCGGTTGGCAAAATGATAAAGCCATTCGATTGTTTAATAAAAATTATTGTCAATACAATGGTAATTTGGTTCACGAAGAAGTCAAAGCCAATGGAAATGTAAGTGTATTAAAAAATGGTGTTAATCATTTTAGCTACAAAAATTTTGATAACTACAACGACAAACTCAATTTGTACAGTAAATTACAAGCAGAAAATTTATATTTAAAGAAAGTAAAACCCAATGTGTATCATTTAATCTTTCGTCCGTTGTATCGTTTTTTATGGCAATACATCTTTCGACTGGGTATTTTAGATGGAAAAGAAGGATTTATTCTAGCTTATGTGCATTCCTTTTCCGTATTTAAGAGATACTTACAATTGTGGATGCTTTATAGAAAAATAGAATAACCAAAATTCATTATGAGATTATTACAAATAACAGCCTCCAATGTTTGGAGAGGTCATGAACAACAAATTGTGTATTATTATGATGAATTTAATGATCAAATAGAACATCAAGTACTTTTGTGTACACCAAACACTCGATTATCAGAAATAGCAGCTGAAAGAAACTATAATTTTCAAACTTTAGAATTCAAATCTGAATACGATTTGAAATGGATGAAAAAAATCAACCAAATCATTAAAGAAGAAAAGATTGACGTTGTATTAATTCACAACAGCACCGCACATACCTTATGTGTACTATCTTCTTTAATTTATGGTTGGAAAACTCCTATGGTGTTTTTTAGAACCCTTATTAAAAAGGTAGACACTAACTTTTTCCGAAAATGGAAATACAATTATAAAGTTTTAAAGAAAATTGTTTGCGTTTCGGAAGCAGTTCGAACGATATTATTGTCCGCGATAAAAGATCATACACGTCTGTCAATAGTTGGAAGTGCTACCGACTTATCTGAATTCCAAAAAACTCAAAAAACGGGCATACTTCATCGTGAATTAGGTTGGGATGCTGATACCATTATTATAGGAAACATTGCAGCCTTTGTTCCTTTCAAGGACCATATAACCTTTGTAAACACCGCTGAAATCTTAGCTTCAAAACTACCAAATTGCAAATTCGTTTTAATAGGAAAAGGAGAATTAGAACAAGAAATTAAAGACTATGTTGCTCAAAAAGGTTTAACTGAGCGATTCGCATTTCTAGGATTCCGAAAAGATGTACCTGAACTATTTCCTGAATTTGACTTATTTCTATTTACTTCCAAATTAGAACCTACTGGAGGAGTATTATTAGAAGCCAACGCTTGTAAAGTTCCAGTTGTAGCTACACGAGCAGGTGGAATACCTGAAGTTATTATAGAAAACAAAACGGGATTATTATGTGAAAAAGAAAACGCCTCAGATTTTGCTGAAGCGGTAATAAAAATTCTTTCCAATCCTAGTTTACGAAATGAATTGGTAACAAATGGCTACGAACATCTGAAAGCAAATTTTACTAAAGAGGTTATTGCAAAGCAAATGTTAGCCGAATTAAATGCTGTTATTAAATCATAACTACTATGAAAATCACCCTGATTAGTTTTGATTATTTTGATTTTGATGCAAATATTATAAAGGAATTACAGTCCAGAGGGATTGAGGCTCATCATATTGACATTTCCAAATATTACTATCGTTATGCTTCTTTTGGAGAAAAAATGAGTAACTTTTTCAGTAAAGTTTTTTTAGGAAAAAATATAAAAAGAGAAAAAACTGAAGAATTTATCTTGCACCATTTGAATCAATATGGTCACCAAGACATCATTTTGACCATCAGACCAGATCGAATTAGCAAAAAAGCACATCTTAAAATCAAACAAAGCTGCAACAAATATCTCACTTATATCTATGACAGTACCAATAGGTTCCCTATAAACCATTTAGTTGATTTGTTTGACAAAATATACACATTTGATCAAAACGACGCTAAAAAGTTCGGTTTTGAGCTTATTAGCAACTATATTTATCTCAACAAAAAAGAGTTGAACCCAAACAAAGTGTACCGCAATGATTTGTTTATTATTTCTTCCATTGACGAACGTTTGGGATTAATGAATAAGGTAGCAGATTATTGTTCCATCCACAACATCTCATTCAAATTTATTGTTGTTGGAAAAAAACGTCCACAAAACATCAATTCTAATATTGAATTTACAACTGAAAATATTTTTTTAAATGATTTATTGGAGGAATTGGAGGAATCGAAAATCTTTTTGGATTTGATTCGAAAAAACCAAAACGGGTTGAGTTTCCGTATATTTGAAGCCCTGGCTTATCAGAAAAAAATCATCACCAGCAATCAATCGATAAAGGACTATGATTTTTACTCTCCAAATAACGTATTCATATTGGATGAAAATAATCCAATAATTCCAAAGGAGTTTTTCGAATCGAATTATGAGCCTTTGTCGGACGAAATATACAACAAATACACTATTAAAGCATGGGTTGATCGAGTATTTGAATTAAAAAACTAATTCAAGATACTCATAATGGTACGAGTGGTTTGTGAAAGCGAGAATGGTTCCAATACTTTTTTAGAATTCTCACTAACCGAATTCCATAAAGTTTTATCCGTATACATGTTCACCACTAATTGTGCAAAGGATTCGCTATGATTGGTCACCATAGTATGATAAAGAGTTCCAAAATCAAATCCTTCTGCACCTACATCTGTGGTAACTAAAGGCAATCCGAACTCCATACTTTGCCCTATTTTCCCTTTAATTCCTGCTCCATATCGCAAAGGGGCAATAAATAGTCGAGACGTGTTAAAGTATTCTGTTAAATCCTCAACATAACCTAATACTCGGAAATAGTCCGTATTCAAATTCAATATATGTTGTGGAGGATTACTTCCCACTACAGTCAATTGAATATCAGGATTTGTATTCCATATCAAAGGCATAATTTCATCTTTTAAATAGCTCACCGCATCCACATTAGGCAAGTGATCAAAACTTCCAACGAAAAGCAATCCTTTTCGCTCGTCAAAACTTTTAAAATTATGATTATCATTAATAAAATTGTGGATATTACTAATGACTTTCATTTTGGACACCTCAGGAAAGTATGCCGCAAAGTTGGCTTTATCAGTTTCTGAAATTACAATAATTTCATCAGCCAAACGAGCATTATTTAATTCAATTTCAAGAAATTTATTGGCCTCTACTAGCAACTTACTGTTGTTTTTTAATTCTGACTCTCTTTTCATTCTCAAATAATGAAAATCGACCATATCAAAAGCAATCTTCACTTTAGCATTGTACTTTTTTATGACAGTATAGTACTTTTTAAAGATCAGTGGTCGGTGCAGCCAAACGAAGTCTAAACCATCACTGATGGTAGCAATAAAGAGCTCTTTAGTAATTAATTTTCCCGATTCATCTAATGATGGTTCATAAACCACCACACCTTTGTTTCTATAATACGCAACATAATCTGTTTTATATTTGTATTCTTTGAAATCGCCAATTAAAAATACGCTAACTTGATTTTGCAATAAAATATCAATAATAATATTTAATCTTCTAGAGCCTGAATCTTTATCGAATTCAGGAAGTTTATCATCAATAATTAAAACTGTTTTAGCAGAAGTAATATGAGTGTTAATCTGATAATCGAAAAACTTATTGTCTTTTTTGAGTTTCTTCTCTAAGTTTTTGTTTTTAAAGTAAACTTTGATTTTTTTATACATTTCAAATTATTTTATAGAAAATGCGGGCAATAATTAGTTTAAAAATTTCTCTTGATATACTCCTCTAATTCCCTCTTCCAAAGTAATTGATGCTGTCCAACCCAATTGAGTCAACTTGGATTCATCCATAAGTTTTCTAGGTGTTCCGTCAGGTTTTGAAGTATCAAAAGTGACTCTACCTTGATATCCAACAATGTCTTTAACCAAATAAGCTAAATCCTTAATTGAAATTTCTTTTCCTGAGCCAATATTTACAAATCCTTTATCGTTGTATTGTTGCATCAAATACACACAAGCATCTGCCATATCTGTGGCGTGCAAAAATTCTCTCAATGGACTTCCGGTACCCCATACCATAACTTCATCATCATTATTGATTTTAGCTTCGTGGAATTTTCGCAACAAAGCTGGCAAAACATGGGAATTTTGCAAATCATAATTATCATTAAAGCCGTACAAATTGGTAGGCATTACCGAAATAAAATTACAATTGTATTGATCTCTATAAGCATCACACATTTTGATCCCTGCTATTTTAGCAATGGCATAGGGTTCGTTGGTTTCTTCAAGCAAACCCGTTAAAAGATATTCTTCTTTCATAGGCTGCGGCGCCATTTTTGGATATATACAAGAAGAACCTAAAAACATTAATTTTTTCACTCCATTTTTAAAACTTTGATGAATGACATTGTTTTGAATCATCAAGTTTTCATAGATAAAATCAGCCTTATAAGTGCTATTCGCAATGATACCTCCTACTTTAGCGGCTGCTAAAAAAACATATTCTGGTTGTTCTTTTTGGAAAAAATTCGCAACATCATCTTGATTAATCAAGTTCAATTCTGATGATGTTCGAACTACAATATTGGTATAGCCTTTACTTTTTAAGTTAGCCAAAATAGCACTGCCTACCATACCCCTATGACCAGCAACAAATATCTTTGAATTTAATTCCATTTATTTTCTTTGTAAAACTTTTCTTTTTTAAACAATTCTAAATCGGCCTCCATCATTTCTTTCACTAACATATCTAAAGTATATTTTGGTTTCCAACCCAATTTAGTAGTCGCTTTGGTATTGTCACCAATCAACAAATCAACTTCTGTTGGACGAAAATATGCAGGATCTATTCGAATTACCACTTGGCCTATTTTAAAATCAAATTCTGGATTCGAAGATGATTTTACAATCGCAATTTCGTTTACATCACTACCCGAAAATTCCAATTCAACTCCTACCTCAGCAAAAGCCATAATTATAAAATCACGAACTGTTGTAGTTACTCCTGTCGAAATAACAAAATCCTCCGGTTGGTCCTGCTGCAATATCAACCACATCGCTTCAACATAGTCTTTAGCATGTCCCCAATCACGTTTAGAATCAATATTCCCCATAAAGAGGGTATCTTGCATTCCCATTGCCATTTGAGCAATACCACGAGTTATCTTTCTCGTAACAAAAGTTTCTCCGCGGCGAGGGCTTTCGTGATTGAATAATATTCCATTACAAGCAAACATCGAATAGGCCTCTCTGTAATTAACCGTAATCCAGTAGGCATATAGTTTGGCTACCGCATAAGGGGAACGTGGATAAAAAGGAGTCGTTTCGCGTTGTGGTACTTCCTGCACTAAACCATACAATTCAGAGGTGGAAGCTTGATAGATTTTAGTTTTTTGAGTCAACCCCAATAAACGAACTGCTTCAAGGATTCTTAAAGTCCCAATTCCATCGGCATTAGCGGTATACTCAGGCATATCAAAGCTCACTTTCACGTGGCTCATAGCTCCAAGATTATAAATTTCATCCGGTTGCGTTTCTTGTATGATTCGGATTAAATTAGTAGAGTCGTTCAAATCACCATAATGCAATCGGAAATGTTGATTATCAATATGAGGATCTTCATAAATATGATCAATTCGTTGGGTATTGAATAAAGAACTTCTTCTTTTAATACCGTGAACCATATATCCTTTTGACAATAATAGTTCCGCCAAATAGGCACCATCTTGTCCTGTTACTCCTGTTATTAAGGCTACTTTCATATTGTATATTGCTTAAATAAAGACTGTATCTTCTACAATCTAGTTATTTTTCTTTTTTGGTAAAAATATAAGAATTAATTTAGAAACCGACTTCAAAATAAACCAAGGAAATTTAAATTGCTTGATATAAACCAAATCCTTCATTCGTTTATGTTGAAATTCATCGATCAAAATATAATCTTCGGCAAACAAAGGAAAGTACTTTTCTATTGTTGCCTTTTTTTCAAACAAATACTTATGATAGGTTTCCATATTGGAAGACATCCCCGTAAAATCGTAATAACAAATAATTTGATTCAGATGCAAATAAGGCTCATTTTTAGCACATATTGCATAAACGAACAATTCCCAATCGGCAAAAATTTTGTATTGTTCGTTGTATAAAAAGTATTTAAAAAACAAATCTCTTTTTATAAAGGCTGCCTGATGGTTGATCCCTGAAGTATAAAAGAACGAAAAGGATAATTTTTTAGGAAAAACTTCTTCTCTTTGATAGCCATCCTCTTTACAATACATTGAATTACCATAAAGCACACTTATTTCACCTGTAAAGTTAGGTATTACATTTTTAAGAACATCAGAATTATAAAAAGAATCGCCACTGTTCATAAAAATAAGATAGTCTCCATTGGCCGCTTTAATTCCTTTATTCAAGGCATTATAAACTCCCGAATCTTTTTCTGAAACCCAATAAGAAATTTGGGAATTGTTTTCAATCAACTCCTTACTTCCATCGGTACTTCCTCCATCAATAACAATGTATTCAAATTCGTTCCAAGATTGACTTTTAACACTCTCGAATGTCTTTATTAAACCTGGTTTATTGTTATAATTGATCGTAATGATTGATAATTTCATATCTGCTGCTGTTATTTTTTCCAAAATTTAAATCGGTCTCTTTTGGCTTTTCTTGCTATTTTTTTGATTCTATAGTCCAAATTATGCTCACGACTTAAGGTAGAAAAATCGGCTTCTTTTGAAGGTAAGAAAACCGTTGGATGCACTAAATTTTTATCAAGTTCTCCATATTCTAAATTATCAAACCCATTGCTTTCAAAGGTATGAGTAGCTGTAGCACCAAAACCAATATTGGAAATCAAATTAGCATTTGGCATTACGGACAAACCGTGATTAAACATATTGGTAATTGCCCATTGATAATCCCAAGTATCAATTTGATTATTTTGTAAACGTTCTATGATATCGTTCCAATCATGAGCTAAAAGCTCATTGTTGAAAATGGTATTAAACGCAGCAAAGTTATCTTGTCCTCGGTATTTATTCAATTCAACATCATAATCCTTCCATGCTCTTCTCCAAGAAGCCCATCCCCAAACATGCGATAAATTGGAAAAATAATAACTGCCATCAGAGAATTTTTTCCCTTTCTGAAAATTACTACCTGCTACAAATCGGATTCGATCATCCTCATTATAATGATGAAGCATTACATCACAAAATCTGAAAAAATCAGGAGAAGGTAAACAATCATCTTCCAGAATAATTCCTTGTGGTTCATTTTCAAAAAACCAATCAATAGCACTTGAAATAGCGTATTTACAGCCTAAGTTTTTTTCACGAAACAAGGTTTTAACTTCACAATTCCAATCGACGGCTCTAACAATTTCTTTTACTTTTTGACTGTTAATCACATCACTTTCATTTCCTTCTCTTGCCCCATCAGCAGCTATATAAAGTCTTTTTGGCTTGGCCTTACGAATGGCTTCAAAAACCTTTTCGGTTGTTGAAGGGCGGTTGAATACTAAAAATAAAACAGGAGATTGCGTTGAATACATATTTTTATACTAAAGCCTTTTGGTATACTTCTAAACATTGTTGGGCTGCGTTATCCCAATTGAATTTGCTTGCTTGAGCCAATCCTTTTTGAATATATTCATCACGTAAAGATGCATCATTCAATAGTAATTCTACTTTGTTCTTCAAATTTACTGGGTTGTTCAAATCAAAATAAAATCCTGCATTGGAAGCTACTTCAGGAAAAGAACTGTGATTTCCTAAAACAATGGGACAGCCACAAGCCATAGATTCGAGTACTGGAATTCCAAAACCTTCGTAAATCGAGGGAAATACAAAACATTTGGCCTTTTGATAAAACAAGCCTAGTTCTTCCTCTTTAAAACCTTTTTGAATAATTTTATCTGAAATCCCTAATTGATTAAAAAAATCTTTTTCGTCGTTTGAAAATACACCACCACCAGCACAAACAATCACTAAGTTGGGTTGACTTAGAAGCGTATCTTTAAGAGCTGTAACAAAGAATCTGAAATTTTTATAGTTGGCTCTATTTCCAACAAATAAAATATAATTCTCAGGTAATGCAATTTTGATTTCGGTATTAATTTTCATTGAAACCCCATGATAGATAACATCTATCTTAGAAGCATCTATATGAGGATATATTTTTAAAATATCTTTTTTAGTATTATTGGAAACAGCAATAATTCTAGTTGCTTTTTCCATCAACTTCTTTTTATTTGCAGAAACACTGTAGTTATTATCTTGAAAATTTTCAGGAAATAATTCATGAATCATATCATAAACAGTAAGCACAAATGGCTTATCTTTTATTTTATCTAAAAAATAATCGTCGTAATAGGTAGGAATAAATACGTCATAATCCCAATTAATAAGCGTAGAATTAAAAATTTTAGCCTGATTTTTACGAATCATGGAACGAGTACTAATGCCTAATTTCAACATTATATCCACCATCAAACTATTTCTTTTTTGTTTGGGTGTCAACAATTCACTCTCCTTCAAATACACATTAGAGGTTTGAAATAGAGGAATATTAACAACCTCGCTTTGGGCTAATCGAGAAAATATCTCAGTGTAATATCTGGAAATACCGCCATACTTTTGATCATTAAAAATTTGCGGATCAAGTACAATTCTCATTTTACTATTTTTTACAAAGTTAATTTTATTTAAGAACTAAACTAATTTGGCAATTAACTATTTTTTAATTTTGTTTCCTTAATAGTGTACTTTATAATTATGGTTTAATATTTTTGCAAATCTATAACCTATAGAAATGAAGTCTTTACTTAAATATATATTTTAAATCGTAGTGCATTATTAAACTAGATTAATTCGTGTTTAGATGAAATCCAAGCCACGATACTTAAAATCAAACTTCCCTATTTAGAGGACGAAAATAATAAACAAAGACCATTGCCGAATAATATTGCATTTCAATAAATAATTCAAAAATCATTCTACCTCAGCAGTATCCAGAGGAAGAAAATGAACACATTTGGCATTTATATTTAATCCTAACTGCTGACTGCAATGAATTGCAAGAGTATTTAAAACAAATTGGGATTGAAAACTTAATTCATTCGCCTTTTCCTCCTCATCAACAAAAGTGTTATTCGAAATGGAATCATTTACATTTAAAATCACTTAAAAAATTCACAAAGAAACACTTAGCCTTCCTTTTAGTACTTTTTTAACGAAGAAAGAAGTAAGCACAATAATTGAAGTTATTAATAACTATTAGCGGTGAAAACAAAATACAAACTCAAATTCGTACGCCACAAATGCTATTCATTAAATTTTATATAGTTTTGCAGATATAAAAAAACCATGAATACAGAAATCTACAACGCCTACGAAGTTATAAAAAATGGAGGAATCATTCTTTATCCTACGGATACCGTGTGGGGAATAGGCTGTGATGCGACAAATCCTGAAGCTGTTGCCAAAATTTACGCATTGAAACAACGTGACGATTCAAAAAGCATGATTGTGTTAATGAATGGTGAAAAAATGATGTATAACGTATTTCATCAAATACCCGAGGTAGCTTGGGAGATTTTGGATTTGTCTGAAAAACCTACTACTTTAATTTTAGACAACCCCAGAAATGTCGCGCCAAATCTTATTGCCGATGACCAAACTCTTGGTGTGCGTTTGGTGAAAGAACCGTTTTGTTTCAAATTGATGGAACGTATGAAACACCCTCTTGTTTCTACCTCTGCGAATATTTCTGGACAAGAAACACCAAAAACTTTTAAAGAAATTAGCCCCAACATTATTAAAGGTGTCGACTATGTAGTAAATTTGCACCACGATAAAATTTGTAAAAATCCTTCAACGATTATCAAACTTTCGTTAGACAATCAGGTTAAAATTATTCGGAAATAAAGTTTTATAGCCACAGATTCACAGATTAAAAATAAATATAATGTCTGAATTTTTATACGAAGAAGATACTTATAAAATTATTGGAGCTTTAATTGAAGTTCATAAAAATCTTGGAAAAGGCTTCTCAGAAATTGTCTATAAAGATGCTTTTGAATACGAATTAAATAAAATAAATTTTCATTTTGAAAGAGAAAAAGAGTATTTGGTTCATTATAAAGATATCATTCTAAATCATAAATTTTATGCAGATTTTGTAGTATTAGATAAAATTATCATAGAATTTAAATCTGCAGACTCATTACATGAAAAACACATTTCACAATGTTTAAATTATTTGCATGTTTCAGGTCATAGACTTGCTATTCTAGTAAATTTTAACAAAACATCACTTGAATACAAAAGAATCATAAAATAATACAAAAAAAATCTGTGAATCAGTGGCTAAAATATGAATTACACCAAAGCACTAAATAACCCTATATTTAAAATAATAGCACAAGCAAGTGAAGCACTTAACATAGAAAGTTATGTTATAGGCGGTTTTGTACGCGATTATTTGCTTCAGAGGGATTTCAAAAAAGACATTGACATTGTTGCCCTTGGTTCGGGTATTGAACTCGCTTTAAAAGTCTCCGAATTACTTCCTAATAAACCTAAAGTACAAGTATTTAAAAACTATGGTACCGCTATGTTGAGGTATAAAGAAATCGATATTGAATTTGTAGGCGCCAGAAAAGAATCATATACGCACGACAGTCGTAATCCTTTGGTTGAAACAGGCACACTTGAAGACGATCAAAACCGCAGAGATTTTACAATAAATGCATTAGCTTTTTCATTGAACAAAATAAATTATGGCGATTTAATTGATCCATTCCAAGGGATTAATGATTTGGAAAATAGAATCATCAAGACCCCTTTAAATCCAGATATTACCTATTCGGATGATCCTTTACGCATGATGCGTGCCATCCGATTTGCTACCCAATTGAATTTTGAAATTGAAAACGATTCTTTAGAAGCTATTACACGAAATAATGAACGCATTTCTATAATTTCAGGAGAACGTATTGTAGATGAATTAAATAAAATTTTAGCTACCGACAAACCTTCAATAGGCTTTTTACATCTGTACAAAACAGGACTTCTAGATCGTATTTTACCTGAATTAACCGCACTAAATCATGTAGAAGAAATAGAAGGCCATACCCACAAAAACAATTTTTATCATACACTTGAAGTTGTTGATAATATTTGCCCAAATACTGAGGATGTTTGGTTACGTTGGGCTGCTTTATTACATGACATAGGTAAAGCTCCTACCAAAAAGTTCAATAAAAAACAAGGTTGGACGTTTCATGGACATGAATTTCTTGGAGGAAAAATGGTAAAAAAAATCTTTGAACGCTTACATATGCCTCTGAATCAAAAAATGAAATTTGTTCAGAAAATGGTGATGATGAGTTCGCGTCCAATTGTTCTAGCGGAAGATATTGTAACTGATTCAGCAGTGAGACGCTTGGTTTTTGATGCAGGAGAAGATGTAGAAGATTTAATGACACTTTGCGAAGCAGATATTACAACAAAGAATCCTGCCAAATTCAAAAAATATCATCATAATTTTGAAATTGTTAGGAGAAAGATTATCGAAGTTGAAGAACGTGACCACATCAGACAATTTCAACCTCCTATTACAGGAGAGGAAATCATGGAACTTTTCAATTTAAAACCCTCGAGAGAAGTGGGTGTTTTGAAAGAGGCTGTCAAAGAAGCTATTTTAGAAGGTGATATTCCCAATGAGTATCAAGCCGCTTTGGATTTTGTCCTCAATCGTGCGCACAAATTAGGTTTAAAAAAAGTAGAGTAATCTGTAAATTTATTAACATGTGTTCTGTTAATAATTAGACTTTGTTATTTATTTTTGCAATCCAATTTTAATACAAATGAATCAAAATAAATCTGTTATCTATTGGCTTCTTTCGGGCTGTATTCTAATATTTATCATGGTTGTTGTAGGAGGAATTACCCGTTTGACGGGTTCTGGATTATCAATGACCGATTGGCATTTAGTAACTGACACATTGCCTCCTTTAACCGAAAGTGCTTGGCAACAAGCCTTTGAAGCCTACAAGCAATTTCCTGAATATAAATTAATAAACGTGCACAACCATTTTCAATTGGCCGATTATAAGTTTATTTATTTTTGGGAATGGTTTCATAGATTTATTGCACGTATATTAGGTCTTGTGTTTGTCATTCCATTTATTTATTTCTTGATCAAGAAAAAATTAGACCCACAAACTTTAAAAAAATGTTTGATTTTAGTTTGTCTAGGAATGTTACAAGGCGCTATAGGATGGTTTATGGTGTTGAGTGGATTACAAAAAAACCCAGATGTAAGCCATTTTAGACTTTCTTTACATTTGACATGGGCATTTATTATTTTTGCATATACCCTTTGGGTGGCTTTAGATTTGATTTATCCTCAGAAAACAAAAGTCATATTCCCTTTGCGTAATCTTTCACGGGTAACATTATTTTTCATTATATTACAAATTGTATATGGTGGTTTTGTTGCGGGATTAGATGCTGGGTTTATCCATAATCATTGGCCTTTAATGAGTGATGGTCAATTTTTTCACGATAGTATTCTATTGGAGAAAAACAATTGGATTTCAAGATTTACAGAAGGAAAAAGTGGCGTACAATTTGTTCATAGAACCCTTGCTTATATCGTGTTTTTTTTAATATTGACCTTGTTTATAAAAAGTAGAAAACACACTTTATCAAAAACTCAAAAAAATGGAATCAATTCATTGATATTTATCGTTTTTGTTCAATTTTTGCTAGGAGTTTCTACGTTACTTTTACATGTTCCTATTTGGCTAGGAGTGACTCATCAAGCAGGGGCTTTTTTCCTTTTGGCTTCAATGATATTCACCTTACATAAAGTAACTAAGTAGTACCATTTAACTAATCAATAATCTATTTATTATTTTTTTTTTAGGCTATAAGTTTATTTTCGTAATAAAACGGTAATCATTACTATTTAATGTCTTTTAGTATTTTTAAGCAATTTTTATATCTTTAGATTTTAACTAACAAATAAATTCTAAAAGTAACTCTTTTGATTCCTTTATCCCCTATTCTAACCATGTCAACTTCGTTTCTTGCATAGTATTTGAGTTAATTTCCCATTTCCGATTTTTTTTTATAATTTTGGGCATTAAATCAAAATTAGAATGGCTCAAATTACTTTAGGAGGAAATCCGATTGATACCGTTGGTACATTACCAAAAGTTGGTGTTCAGGCACCTGATTTCAAACTTATAAAAGCTGATTTATCAGAAACTTCATTAGCAGATTTTTTAGGTTCTAAGCTCGTATTAAATATTTTTCCAAGTATAGATACTGGAACTTGTGCTGCTTCTGTAAGAGCATTCAATGCAAAAGCTAATGTCTTAGAAAACACTAAAGTCCTTTGTATCTCAAGAGATCTTCCTTTTGCTCAAAAAAGATTTTGTGGTGCTGAAGGGTTAGAAAACGTTATAACACTCTCCGATTTCAATACGGGACAATTTGGGAAAGATTATGGCCTAGAAATTGGCAATGGTCCACTAACAGGGTTACATTCAAGAGTAGTCGTTATTATTGATGAAAAAGGAAAAATCACTTATACTGAACAAGTGGCTGAGATTGCAGACGAGCCTAATTATGACCATGCCCTAGCCGCATTATAATTTCTACTTTATGTCTGAATTTAAAAAAGATACTTCTTTTCTTAGTGGTCGGTTTAAGAGTGTGGGATTTGCCTTGAAAGGAGCTTTGAAATTAATCTCAACAGAACATAGCGTAATGGTTCAATCATCCATTGCACTATTAATGGTTGTTGCTGGATTTTACTATCATATCTCTCATGAAGAATGGCTCATTCAAACTTTAGCTATCGGTTTAGTATTGGGTATTGAAGGATTGAATACTGCTGTAGAAAAGATTGCCGATTTTATTCATCCCGAATATCATGAAAAAATAGGTTTTATTAAAGATATTGCAGCAGGTGCTGTTTTCTTTGCTGCTGCCACTGCCATTTGTATTGGCTGTATAATCTATATCCCAAAGATTTAACAACTTACCCATGAACTAATTCTATAGAAATGGCTAAAACATCAAAAAAAGAAACTACCAATTCGAAAGATTCTAATGAAAAAACAAGCAAACTAAAAAAACAATATCGTTTTGTTTTTGGAAGTCTCTTGGTTTTAGCTTCTGTTGGAATGCTCGTTGCTTTTATATCCTTTCTACTCTATGGAGAAAACGATCAAAGCATTGTAAATCATCTTGCCAATAGGGATGAAATGGCTGAAAATTGGCTTGGAAAATTAGGCGCTTATATTTCTAATTTTTTTATCTATGATGGTTTTGGAATCGCTTCATTTTTATTTGTTAAATTATTCTTTCTTACGGGTATTTATTTGATTTTCGAATTACCCTTAAAAAAACTAACTACTACTTGGTTTTGGGATTTATATGCCATTCTTATTTTTTCAATTTTATTAGGCTTTTTTGCTGTAAACCATCCCATTTTAGGAGGTACAGTGGGATTTGAAATGAATCTTTTTTTACAAGATTATATAGGAAAAACAGGGGCACTTTTAGCATTATTATTTGGTACGTTATTGTATCTTATCTTCAAAATTAAACTATCTCCCGATACTATAAAATCATTCTTAGAACGAAAACAAAAAGACATTTCTGAAGAGCTCAATGAATCCGATTTTTCTGCTTCAGATAAAAATAATACGAACTATAATTTAGAGGAGTTTGCTGTCGATGAATCACACGATGATTTAGACGAATTACTTGAAGATGACCTAGAAGAACCTGTACTAAAATCATCTTCTTTTGAAATTAATAAAGAATCGTTGAAACCTACTATTTCTAGTTATTCTGAAATTGAATTAGAACCTACATTAAAACAACCTGTTAGTGATAAAAATGAGGTTGTTTTCAATGATCATTCTAAAAAAGAACCTGAAATAATTAAAACTAATGATGAGGCTTTTGTTATTGAAAAAGCGCAAGATGAAGACCTTGTTGATGAAAATTTAGCTTCTAAATTGGTCGCTGACTTTGGGCTTTTCGATCCAACATTAGAACTTTCAAATTATAAGTTTCCAACTATTGATCTTCTCAAAGAGTATGCTACAACAGGAATTACAATAAATCAACAAGAATTAGAGGATAACAAAAATAACATTGTTGAAACTTTGCGTAATTATAAAATTGATATTGCACAAATTAAAGCAACTGTTGGACCCTCTGTAACGCTATACGAGATTGTTCCCGAAGCTGGAATCAGAATATCAAAAATAAAAAGTCTTGAGGATGATATTGCACTTTCGTTAGCTGCTTTAGGAATTCGTATCATTGCACCAATACCCGGAAAAGGCACAATTGGGATTGAAGTGCCCAACAAAAATCCAACAATGGTTCCCATGAAAACTGTGATTGGTTCGTCTCGCTTTCAAGAAGCCGAAATGGAACTTCCCATTGCATTAGGTAAAACCATTTCGAATGAAACTTTTGTGGTTGATTTAGCCAAAATGCCTCACCTACTTATGGCTGGAGCTACTGGGCAAGGAAAATCGGTAGGATTGAATGCCGTATTAACCTCGTTGTTGTATAAAAAACATCCTGCGGAAGTCAAATTTGTATTAGTTGACCCAAAAAAAGTAGAGCTAACCCTTTTCAATAAAATTGAACGACATTATTTAGCCAAATTACCCGATTCAGAAGAAGCAATAATTACTCATAATGATAAAGTTATCAATACGCTAAATTCTTTATGTATCGAAATGGACAATCGTTATTCGTTGCTGAAGGATGCTATGGTTCGAAATATTAAAGAATATAACGAAAAATTCAAAAATAGAAAACTAAATCCAGAACTCGGACATCGATTTTTACCTTATATTGTATTGGTAGTCGATGAATTTGCCGATTTAATCATGACGGCTGGAAAAGAAGTAGAAACACCTATTGCACGATTGGCACAATTGGCTCGTGCAATTGGAATTCACCTTATCATTGCCACACAAAGACCATCCGTAAACGTGATTACTGGTATGATTAAGGCAAATTTCCCTGCCCGAATTGCCTTTCGAGTAACCTCTAAAATAGACTCTCGAACGATTTTAGATACCGGTGGAGCCGATCAACTTATAGGTCGAGGCGATATGTTATTCTCAAATGGTAATGATTTAGTCCGCATTCAATGTGCCTTTGTGGATACCCCTGAAGTTGAAAAAATTGTAGAATATATCGGGTCTCAAAAAGCATACCCTACGGCCTATACTTTACCTGAATATTTTGGAGAAGAAGGTAGTAGTGTTAAATTAGATTTTGATATTTCTGAAAGAGACTCAATGTTTCGCGAAGCAGCTGAAATAATTGTTACCGCTCAACAAGGTTCGGCATCATTATTGCAAAGAAAATTAAAACTTGGCTACAACAGAGCCGGAAGGTTAATTGATCAACTTGAAGCAGCTGGAATTGTTGGCCCCTTTGAAGGCAGTAAAGCGAGAAGTGTTTTAATTCCTGATTTAGTAGCCTTAGACGAATTTTTAAACAATGAACAAAACAATGATTAATACAAAAAAAATCGCTATCCTTTCTTTCTTTTTTTTACTTTTCACTAGTAACTCCATTGCACAAGACAAAAAAGCAAAAGCTCTTTTAGACGAAGTAACTTCTAAAATAAAAAGTTACACTAATATTGTAATCGATTTTAAATATTCTCTAAACAATGCTAAGGAGAACATCAATCAAGATAGTAAAGGAAATGTTCTTTTACAGGGCAATAAATATGTTTTGAACTTTATGGGTGTTATAAAAATTTTTGACGGTAAAAAAACCTATACTATTGTTCCTGAAGACGAAGAAGTTACTATTTCGAGTATTAATGACAATGATGAAAAGGCCATTACACCCTCAAAAATGTTGACTTTTTTTAATAGCGGTTACAAATATACTTGGGATATTTTACAAAATGTAAAAGGTCGCAAAATTCAATACATAAAACTTACCCCAACAAGTAATAAAGATCAAAGAAAAGAAATATTAGTTGGAGTTGATATTCAGACTAAGATTATTTATAACTTGATTGAAATGGGGAAAAATGGAACAAAAACCACCCTGATTGTTAATTCTTTTAAAACAAACCAACCCTTATCAAAAAATCAATTTACATTTGTAGCGAATAAATATCCGGGATATTATATCAATAAATTAGATTAATTTTTGTGAAAATATTAGATAAATATCTATTAAAAACCTTCCTAATTACATTTACCACGGTATTTGTCATTTTGTTTTTTATATTTATTCTTCAAACCGTTTGGTTATTTATTTCTGAATTGGCTGGAAAAGATTTAGATGGACTATTAGTTTTGAAATTTCTTCTTTTCTCTATGCCACGAATCGTTCCGCTTGTCTTACCACTTTCTGTTCTCCTTGCCTCCATCATGACATTTGGAAGTCTTGCTGAGAATTATGAATTTGCCGCTATGAAATCGTCTGGAATTTCATTTCAACGAACGATGAGAAGCATTACCCTATTCATCCTTTTCTTAAGTGTTATATCGTTCTTTTTTGCAAACAGCGTGATTCCCTATGCTGAATATAAATTCATGAATTTTAGACGAAATATTGCTCAAGTAAAACCAGCCATGGCTATTACAGAAGGGCAATTTTGTGAAATAGGCAACTATACTATAAAAGTAGAAAAAAAAATAGGAGAAAAAGGGAATTTTCTAAAAGGAGTTACCATTCATAAGAAATTAGAAAATGGTGAAGGTAATACAACCGTTATTAAAGCAGAAAAAGGAGAACTCATTAGTAGTGAATCTTCAAATACTCTCAAATTAGTTTTGACAAACGGAACATATTATGAAGATGTTATCCCAAACAAAATTGAAGACCGAATAAAAATTCCATTTGCTAAAGGTACTTTTAAAAAAGATGTCATCAATATTGATTTATCCAAACTGAATCAAAACAACATGAATTCTATTGATATTTCGAATACAAATACCATGTTGAATATAAATGAACTTCGATTTACTATTGATTCTTTAAATCAGAATTACAAAAAAGATTTAAAATCGTATGTGGAAAATATCTACCTAAGAACGGGTGCGACTAGTAGCTTTTATCCAATATATGGAAACAAACCCGTTAAAAAAATAACCACAACCGATTTATTTCAAGATTTGAATTCAAGTCAGAAAATTGAAGTACTAAAAATTGCATCTAATACCATTGAAAACACCATCTTATCCATAGGAGCTTCGACTTTTGAAATGGAAAACAAAGAAAAGAACATCAACGGACATTGGATTGCATTATATGATAAATTTATGATTGCCTTTTCATGTATTCTGATGTTTTTTATTGGAGCACCCTTAGGATCCATCATAAGAAAAGGAGGGCTTGGATTACCTATCGTTTTTGCTGTAGCCATTTTTATTATTTTTCACTTTGTCAATACTTTCGGAAAACGAGTGGCTCAAGAAAACGGAATGAGTGCCTTTATGGGAGTTTGGATGTCTTCACTAATTTTGACTCCATTAGCTGTTTTTCTTACCCTAAGAGCTATTAATGATATTGATGGAATGATCTCTTTTGATGTCATAACCGAACCCTTAAAGACGTTCTTTTCCTCCTTAACCAATCCAAATACAGAAAAAAACACTATACAACAAATAGATGCTGAATCCATTTTGGAACTTCCAGTTCTAGAAATTGAAGCCTACCACGTGAAACAGAAAATGCTTTTGCTAGTATATGGTATTACTTTTTTATTCGGCATAGGCGCATTTTATATAAAAAACACAATTGTAATCATTGGTTGGTTGGTCATGTGTATTCTCTTTTTATTTTTTGTTTTTAAATCGCAAAAACAAATGGAAAAGATTGCAATGAAAACACAAATAAATTTGGAACCAGGAATCATAATCAGTCTATTAATAGCTATACCCTTTTATGGTTTACTGTATTTTTACAATAGTAAAATTATTCAAAACCTCGAACAAAATCTATCAAAACACAACTAAAAAATGTCAGAAAAAATACAATTAAACACCATTGAAGAAGCTATTGAAGATATCCGTCAAGGAAAAGTAATTATTGTTGTAGACGATGAAGACCGAGAAAATGAAGGTGATTTTCTTGCTGCAGCAGAAAGAGTAACTCCTGAAATGATTAACTTCATGGCAACACATGGTCGGGGTTTGATTTGTGCTCCCTTGACTGAATCCCGTTGTAAAGAACTCGACTTGCATGCTATGGTTCATAATAATACAGACCACATGGAAACGGCATTTACCGTTTCTGTTGACTTAAAGGGACATGGTGTAACAACCGGTATTTCAGCATCAGACAGAGCTAAAACAATTTTAGCTTTAGTTAATGAACAAACCAAACCTTTCGATCTAGCACGCCCTGGGCATATTTTCCCGCTAATTGCTAAACAAGGAGGCGTATTAAGACGCACGGGACATACTGAAGCTGCTATTGACTTTGCTCGATTAGCTGGTTTTAAATCGGCTGGTGTCATCGTAGAAATCATGAATGAAGATGGAACTATGGCACGCTTACCACAATTGGTTGACGTGGCAAAAAAATTCAATCTAAAATTAGTTTCTATAGAAGATTTGGTTGCGTATAGAATGCTTCATGACAGTTTAATTATAAAAAAAGAAGATTTTGAAATTGAAACCAAATTTGGAACTTTCCGACTTAGAGCCTATTTACAAACCACGAATAAGCAAGTACATATTGCTTTAACCAAAGGAAGTTGGAGTAAAGGAGAACCTATTCTCACTCGAATTAATTCGACTCAAATCAACAATGATATTCTTGGAATGTTAACCAATAATACCGAAAAGAAACTAGATGATATGTTTCGAATTATCAATCAAGAAGGTAAAGGAGCCATGCTTTTTATCAATCAAGAAATAAAATCTTTAGATCTATTACATCGATTAAAAGAGTTGAAATCGTTACAAGAACAAGGCATTTCTGAAGCACCACAAATCAAAATGGATGTTAAAGATTTTGGAATTGGGGCTCAAATTTTGCATGATATCGATGTCTCTAATTTAAGACTTATTACAAATACTTTTCAATCGAAGCGCGTAGGAATGATTGGTTATGGCTTAGAAATTTCAGAATATGTAACGTATTAAAGTAACTTATTTTCAATTAGCGCCTCTTTTAAACTTTTTACATCAGACACTACTTTAACAATCACACCTTTTTTATTGATGATGAAATGTGTAGGAAAAGAGTTCAACTGTAATGTTTCATTCATATAACGTTTCATGTTGGGCACAACTTCATATAACAAAGGTTTTTTTTTGAGAAACATTTTTAATTGTTCTGGGGTATCTTCTGCCAAACTTAAAAAGAAAACATCCTTCCTTTTGGTGGTTTTTCGTACTATATCGTTCACTTCTGGAAACTCTCTAATACAAGCTGCACAATGAATATACCAACATTTTATAATGACAAATCTATCTTTAAAAGTCTCATTTGAAATATGATGTCCATTGATATCGTTACTATCAAATTTTGGAAAAACAGTCCCTTCCATGTTCAAATGAGTTAATTCTTCAAAAGCCATCTGACTGATTGTTGCGCTTATACTACTATCTGCAGTTGGCTGAATCTTGTATAATTTGTAGTATAATTTATCATCTGTAGCCTGCATTACTAAAGGAATATAGGCACTCGTTGTTAATAATTCTAAAAAAGTTTTCTTTTCTATTTGTTGTGACTCCTCATTTAATGGAATGAAATTTCTAGACAATAAAATATTTTCTGAATTATAATCAAGCCATTTAATATAATTTTGTTGAATCAAGATTGGATCAATATCCGGATGTGTAATTAACTGACAAAAAACAGAATTAGTAAAAATAAATACAAAGAAAATTGATAATGATAATTTTAAATAATTCATAAAGTTAAATAAATGGCTAAAAATGAAAAATCAAATTTAAAAATTCTTTTTTTTCTAACAGAATTCTTTATAAAAAACATTACACAAACGTATAATGATTATTTTTTTTTTATTATTATATTTGCACCCCATTTTCAATAAAAACAAAGAAAGTATTAACTCGTAACAAAGAAAGTAAAATAAAATGGAGACGCTGTTTATTTTATATATTTTCTATATGTTGTCTACAATTTTATTGATAGTCATTAGTTTCTTTTGGTTAATAATTAACAACTTTAACAAAACTTCAAATAAAAAAGACGTTAGTTATTTGATAACAGGTATTTTTATGTTTTTGATTGGAATTGAAAGTTTTATAGCAATGGTATATGGCAGTGAAATGTAGCAATTGTGTTTCAATCAATACAGAACTTTCAAACTTTTCTCCTCGATAATTGTATTTATATTGATAAACATATAAAGTGTTATCACTTATATTTAACTAATGCTTAACATTATTTTAGAAATCATCTAAATACATTTGTTTTATAATTTTTCATAAATAAAAAATGTTTAAAAACAGCATTTTTATAGTTTTTCCAATTTTATTTTCATTGATAACATCTTGTAAAAAAGAGTTTTCAGACGAAAATTATGTAGCTTATTTTGGTGGTGAAGTAGCTAATCCTTCTACTCCTTTTATCTTGTTCTGTAAGAATAATGTAGTTTTAGATACTATTCCCTTAAAGAAAGACAATACTTTTTTTATCAAATTTGATTCCTTGACTCCTGGAATGTATACTTTTAAAAGCGAACCTGAATACCAATATGTCTATTTTGATAAAAATGACAGCATTAAAGTTCATATTGATGGAAAAGATTTTGATGAATCCATAATTTTTTGTGGTAGAGGGGACCAAAAAAACAACTTCTTAATGGAGATGTATCTTCGAAATGAGAAAGATAAAAACGATATGTTTGAGACATTCGATTATCCTTTCGACAAATTCAATGCGTACATTTCAAAAATTAATCAGGAAAACGAAAAGTTTTACAATACTAAAAAAGAGGAAATTAAATGGAGCGATGATTTTGATGTTTACGCACAAGGAATAGTTAAATTTCCACATTACACCAAAAAAGAAATCTATCCCATTCTACATAAAATGCGAACCGGAGAGGATGTAACTGAGAAATTGCCTAAAGACTATTACGATTTTAGAAATTCAATTAATTTTAGTAATCAGTCATTAACCGATTTTTCGCCTTTTGTAATGTATCTTGACCACATGCTTAATAATGTGGGAGCCATAAACTATCATAATCACTTTTCAGATTGTGATTTAGAATTAAAAACAAACATCAACAAACTTAAGATTGCAGATACTCTTATAAAAAATCAAAAAGTTAAAAATATCGTACTGAATAATATCGCTTTCAAGTATTTGATGGAGGATCAAAATGTGGTAAACAATAAAGCGTTTCTTGAAATTTACCACAAATATTCGACTGATACCAGCAAGAAAAATGAAATTCTCAAAATTGGCAATGCGATTCAATTACTAATCGAAGGGAAAAAATTACCCGAAGTACTTCTTACCACAAAAGAAGGGAAATCTATTTCGTCAAATGAACTAATCAAACAAAAAACAGTACTTTTCTTTTGGTCAGAAAAATTGAGTTCTCACTTACTTGCTGTTCATAAAAAAGTATTGGCTTTAATCAAAAAACACCCAGATTATAAATTTATTGCCATAAATTTGGATGACGATCAAGAGAAATGGGTACGAGCTTTAAAAAAATATGATTTTGGTACAATTACAGAACTTCGTTGCTCTAACTTTGAAGATATTAAAAATAAATGGGCCATTACCAAAGTACATCGAACATTGATTATAAACCCAGATCAAACGATAAATAATGGGTTCACGAATATGTTTGAAGTCAATTTTGAAAAAGAATTAAAATAAAAAGGTCGACTTAGTTAGCTAAAGTCGACCTTTTATTACCGAAAAAAATCAATTCCTACTGATTTCCTTTTTTATAATCCGCTAAAAATTGAGCCAAACCAATATCCGTCAATGGGTGTTTTACCAATCCTAATATAGCCGATAATGGGCCTGTCATCACGTCTGCTCCTATTTTGGCACAATTGACAATATGCATAGTATGACGAACAGAAGCGGCCAATATTTGTGTCTCATAACCATAATTATCATAAATTTCTCTAATTTCTTGAATCAAATTTAATCCATCTGTAGACACATCATCCAAACGTCCCACAAATGGTGAAACAAAAGTCGCTCCTGCTTTGGCCGCTAAAAGAGCTTGACCCGCTGAAAAAACTAACGTTACATTTGTTTTGATGCCTTTATCAGAGAAATACTTACATGCTTTAATTCCGTCTTTAGTCATTGGTATTTTTACGACGATTTGGTCGTGCAAGTCAGCCAACTCCTCTCCTTCTTTTATCATTCCCTCAAAATCAGTAGCAATTACCTCTGCACTTACCTCTCCTTCAACAATATTACAAATCGCAACATAATGTTTCAAAATATTATCCTTACCCGTAATGCCTTCTTTAGCCATCAAAGACGGATTTGTAGTCACACCATCGAGAATTCCGAGAGCTTGTGCTTCTGCTATATCATTTAAATTTGCTGTGTCAATAAAAAATTTCATACTTTATATATTTAGATAAGTGTTTGTTTTTCAAAGTGCAAAATTACAAATTCAATTAAAGAAAATCTATATTCAATTGGCTTTTCTCAATTTCTTATAATTGATAATGTTTCATTAACATCTTTTCATACCATTTATCTGGTAGTATTCGCTTTAAAACAATAGAAAATTTCTGTAAAAAAGCCCCCACTTTATAGTGAATTTTCGGATTTGGATGTTGAATAATCTTATAAATTGCCTCAGCCATTTCCTCTGGATTACTACCACTATGTACATGTGCATCCATCATACTCAATGTAGTACCATAAGCCCTTTCGTAGGCAGAACCATTTAATAAAGGAGCATGATATCGGCCTGCAGCAATATTGGTTGCAAAATCCCCTGGAGCTACATTGGTCACTTGAATTCCAAAGGGCTTCACTTCCATTCGCAAGGCCTCAGTAATTAATTCTAAAGCGCCTTTAGAGGCAGAATAAATTCCTCTGTAGGGCAATCCCATATATCCAGCAATTGATGTAATATTAATAATCGTTCCCGATTTCTGAAGGCGCATTTGAGGTAAAACAGCTTTTATGACTTCAATAGGTCCAAAGAGATTTGTTTCAAAATTGTTTTTTATTTCCTCAATAGGGATTTCTTCAATGGGCCCTGTTATGCCAACACCAGCATTATTAATCAGTATATCAAGTTTCCCTGATTTTGAAATGACCTCTGTAATTGCCTTTTGAATACTTTGTACATCTCTTACTTCTAATGCAATTAATGGAAATTGTGAAGATGTAATTTTTTCTGGATGACGACTTGTACCATAAACAACAAAACCTTTCTTATGAAGAAATTCTCCAATGGATTTACCAATTCCGGATGATCCTCCTGTTATCAAAACCACTTTACTCATACTTCATGTTTTTATTTATTCTACAAATCTTGTCCAAATTGAATCATATAACTATTGTTGTCATAAATAGCAAATTCTCTCATTCCCCAATCAAAATCTTCCAAATCATACACAATGTTAACTTTATCCTTAACTGTATTCCAAAGCGTTTCAACATCATCAACTTTAATATAGAAAGACCCCGTAAAAAGAGGCTTATCAAAAGATATATGCATATTCGGTTTGGCTATCATCATTTCACAATCATCTTTGTTTATCGCTGCCCAACCCCACTCATCATTATAATTACCACAAGAAAAACCCAAAACATCACAATAAAAACTAACCGTTTCTTGTAATTCATTGGTCCAAATCATAGGAACAATTGGTTGAAATTTCATAATACATTATACATTAAACGATACATTTGATTCCCAAACCAGGCTTGTCAGTTAAAGCAATTTTCCCACTTACTACGCTACTACCAATCGCAAAATCATTGGCTATTAAATTGGCTCCATCCAAATCGGCAAAATCACATAACGGAGCCAAGACAGCTCCCGCTGAAATTCCGATAGTAGACTCCGTCATGCATCCAATCATTACTTTAAATTGCATTTCTTTCGCCTTCTTTATCAATTCTAGCGCAGGTGTTAGTCCTCCACACTTCATTAATTTTACATTAATACTTTTATAATAAGGTTGTAAATGTTCTAAATCCTCAATTGTTTGGCAATCTTCATCTGCCATCCAATTTACATTCGAACTTCTAGTCAAAACGGAATAATTATCAAAACCAACTGCCATGGGTTGCTCAACATATTGAAAATGATTGGCAGATTCTAAATGTTCCAATCGCTGACTTTCTTCTTTTGTAAAGCTTCCATTGGTATCTAATGCGATTTCTTTAGAAAGCCCTAACACTTTTTGTATATCCTTTTCATGAAATCCTTTACATTTAATTTTGAATCGGCTCCAGTTTGACGTAGTGATTTTTTTTATTTGAGTAGCCACATCAGCTATGCTTATTGTTATAGAAGAATCTGGAATTGAATTAGACGTTATCGCATTGAGTTCTAAAAAATTTTTTTGTTCTAGTTTTCCATACAAATCCCAATAAGCGCAATCAAGCGCAGAGAGGAGAAAAGTTTCAATAGGGAGGACTACTAGTTCTTGGTAAAACTCTTTAGGAGTACACATTTTTTTTTTCTCTAGTATGGGTTGAATTGCTTTTAACTGATGTACAAAATCATTTAAATTGACATGATAGTAACTGACAGCGGTACATTCACCATATCCAATAGCATTGTGTTTTTTTAAAGAAACAATCAACGCATCACGAAAAGAATAATCTCCATAAGCTATTGAAAATGTTTCTTTCAAATTCAATCTAACGATTTGCCAGGATAATTGCATTTATGTAGAAGAGATTTATATGAAAATGCAGAAAGAAAAAAAGGCAAGCGACCTACATCGCACCGCTACAACCACATACCTTTGCTATGTTCCCATCCTGGAGGATTCTGCAGGAGCTGGTCGTGTAGGACTTGCCAGTGCAAAGATACAATCTTTTTATTTTTTTGCAAGAAATTAACATCTTAAATAATACATTTGTAACGGCAAATTTTAATCATTCACAATGAAAAAACATAACCTATTAGCAGTCATTTTATTAGCTTCTTTATCCATCATGAGTTGCGGCGACAAAAAAACAGCCGAAAACCTCTTTAGTTTCAACGAAAACAAATTAAAAGCACAATATACGCCTAAAGAAACCCTTGAATTGGATGTGCTGAATTTACAAAATAAAAAAATTGATAGTATTGTTTACACGATTAACAATAAAAATTTACCTACTCTAAAAGGGAATACAAAATTATCGTACCCCTTGACTGATGAAAAATTAGGTTATAAAAATTTAAAAGCTACTCTATATTTTGAAGGAGACAAAGAAGTTGATTCTTCTAGAGTTGAATTAATTTCAGATATTACGCCAAAAGTACTTAAATACACTATAGTAAATACGTATCCTCACGACCATCAAGCGTATACAGAAGGTTTGGAATTCTACAAAGACACTTTGTATGAAGGAACTGGTAACGGTGAAGGAAATGATACAGGAACCAAAGGCATTTCTAGTTTGCGTAAAGTAGATTATAAAACGGGTAAAGTGTTGAAAAAAGTGGAATATCCAGAAGCTATTTTTGGTGAAGGAATTTCAATTCTAAACAACAAAATCTACCAACTTACCTACAAACAAAACGAATGTTATGTCTATGATGTCAATACTTTCAAAAAAATTAAAACACTTCCTTATTACAAACCTATGGAAGGTTGGGGCATGACAAATGACGGAAAGAACTTATATTATAATGATGGTTCTGAAAAAATTCATATAGTCAATCCAGAAACACTCGAACAAATAGACTATTTAAACGTATATTCAGGGAGCAATAAAATTGAAAACATAAACGAACTTGAATGGGTTGACGGTAAAATTTTTAGCAACATTTACTTAAAAAACTTTGTTGTCGTAATCAACCAAAAAAATGGAGCTGTCGAAGCCATGCTTGATTTATCTGATTTAGAAAATAAAAGAACAAAATTAGCCGACGTGGACGTACTTAATGGTATTGCCTATAACCCAAAGACCAAAACTTTTTTTGTAACTGGAAAAAACTGGGATAAAATGTTTGAAATAAAGATTAATTATTAGAAGATTATTTAAGATAAAAAAAGCGGCTATTTAACTTTAAATAGACTGGACCCAAAAGTTTAGACAAATTTATAATTAATTTTGATAATAGTGAGCTCGATATTTAATCGGGCTCATTTTGTTTAAATTTGATTTG
>NZ_QLSZ01000013.1 GCF_003268855.1 Flavobacterium aciduliphilum | reverse complement strand
TCACAAGAATAATGCTTCTTTAAAACTAATTCTACACATTCTAACTTAAATGCATAATCATACTTGACTTTTCTTTCCATAAAAATACCCCCAAATAGTGTCTAACTTTTTGGGGGCAGTGCAAATTTGAGCGTTTTTTTTCTTTTAATCATATTTATTCTATAATTATTTTCTTGATTACCGATTGATTATTCGCATTGATTTTTAAGAAGTAAAAACCCTTCGGAATATCATTTATCGTGTAAGTATTATTATTTAAAAGGGGATGTTCAAGTTCTTGTAAAAGTTGTCCATTGATAGCATACAACTGGATGTTATCTAAAAGAAGAGTACAGCTTATAGATACACTATGATTATTTGAAGGATTTGGAAATACTGATAGTGATGAAAAAGCATTATCGAAAACCTCTTTTTTTAGTAAGGAACCCCATATTAATTGGGCATATTCTGGATGGTCAATAAACGGATTTCTGTTGCCTTGAACAGCGTATATAGCATTGTTTCTGTCAATTTCTTTTTGACTAACAGGATCAGCTAGATGCCAGCTAAAAAGCATGTCTAAATACCATTGTTCAAATACTTTGTCGCTACTGCCATCCAATATGGTATTTCCATTTGGGTCTAGTGTTTGCCAACTTGCAATAGCATCTTCATAGCATGTGGCTACATAGAAATAGTTTCGTGCAAAATCCCCTTTAAATTCATCTGAGGGCTCTAAAACTTGTAATCCTTGGGAGGTGTATGGATAATTTGGTGTCGCACAATTTCCAATTTTAAAACCGTTTCCATATGTTGTAGTTACAGAAGGACTTACAGTTGCATAAACAATGCTTCCTCTCATTGCATTGTCTTTTTTGTCAGCAGGCATTACAATAAAGGCATCAGAATACATTGGGTATATTTGTCCACCAAACCAACTTTTAGGAAACGTATGTTCTTTGTTATAACGCTGACATTCAGCATTACCTTGTGTTCCATCGTCTTGTTGACCTCCATTGACTACAGCTCCAAATACAAAATTACAATTAGAATATATATCCCATACATAGCCATTAGGACGTAAATCGGAAGTTTGGAATAAAGACCATAATCCAGATCCATACACCAATTGTGTGTGTGGATTGATAATTGTTTTTAACTGTGTTTTTAATGTAAATCCAGTTCCCGTTGCATTGTTGTAATATCCAGCTGGAATTTGAGCAACAGCAAAAAAGCTACTTAAAAATAATAGGTATAGATGTTTTTTCATAAAAATTTATTGGTTTCGTTCTAATAATGCCATATAAAATCCGTCAAATCCAGTTTCTGAGGCAAGGATACTCATATCTTTTACAAAAGTAAATTTTTTCCCATTTTCAGTCGTCAGAAATTGATTCACTTGTTCTTTATTTTCAGAAGGAAGAATAGAACAGGTTGCATATACAAGTTTTCCGCCTGGTTTAACCATTTTGGAATAGTTATCTAATACTTCTGCCTGAACGTTTCTGATATTATCAATAAACTCGGGTTGTAATTTCCACTTCGAATCAGGATTTCTTTTCAATACACCCAAACCAGAGCAAGGCGCATCAATTAACACTCTATCGGCTTTTTCGTGGAGTTTTTTGATGACTTTAGTAGAATCTATAATTCGATATTCGATATTGAAAGCACCATTTCTTTTGGCTCTTAGTTTTAGTTGCTTTAATTTACTTTCATACAAATCCATGGCGATTAATTGACCCTTATTTTGCATTAAAGAAGCCATGTGTAGTGTTTTTCCTCCCGCACCTGCGCAAGCATCTACCACTCTCATACCAGGCTGTACGTCCAATAAAGGGGCAACCAATTGCGAAGAGGCATCCTGAACTTCAAATAATCCTTCTTTGAAAGCATCTGTTAAAAATACATTGGCTCGTTCTTTAAGTTGAAGGGCATCAGGTTGATGTTCCAAATATTCCGTTTCAATATTAGCGTCCATCAATAGTGCACGAAGTTTTTCTTTGGTTGTTTTTAAAGTGTTTACTCTTAAAATAACTTTGGCTTGTTGATTTTGAGCTGCGATTTCTTTTGTCCAAAGAGCCTCGCCTAATTCTTTTACACCCAATTCATCCATCCAATCTGGAATAGATTCGCGCATTTTTCGTACTTTAGAGAGTTCGTCAAATCGGCCTTTAATTTTGCGTTCTGGAGTTCCTTCCAATTGTCTCCAATCAGGAATAGGATAACCTCTTAGAACAGCCCAAACGGCAAACATTCTCCATAAATCCTCACGATCATAGGGTTCTTTAATGTTTGCAATTTCAGCATATAATCGTTTCCATCGTACAATTTCATAGATGGTTTCTGCAACAAATTTTCTATCGGCACTGCCCCAGCGTTTGTCTTTTTTAAGGGCTCGTGCTACTACTTTATCAGCATACTCTCCTTCATTAAAAATAGCATTTAGAGAATCAATGGTAGTGTAAACTAAATTTCGGTGTAATCTCATTTTATACAATAATAACAATGCGAACTAGGATGATTTATCCTTAGGTCAGCCTACAAAGGTATTGCTTTTTTATAGAAAGAAAAGAAGTATTCTAAAAAAACTATTACGATTTTAGAATACTTCCTAGTATTGAGTTGATTCTGATATACTTTAGTGAATTCTTTTCATGTCAATGATTTCTGGAGCATGAAGTACCATAGGAAATTGTTCTACTTTTACGGAACTACTGTCCAAACCAAACCCTTTTTCTTCAGATAAACTGAATTTTTTCATAAAGAAGTAGGCGTTCATAATGATATTTTCAAAGAAGGTTAAATCACTATCGTTAGATAAAAACTTTTCTGAAAGTACAAATTTAAAATCTCCAATAATGTTATTTTTGTTAAGCGATTCATATCGACTAGTAATATCTACTTCACCTTTACTAACCATATCTTTAATCACTTCTTTAAGCATCAAATTGATTTTAGTGGCCTCTCTAAATCCTAAATAAAAATCAACACGATACAAGTCATCAGGGATTATTTCTACAACTTTAAATTCTTTTTTATAAGGCTCGCTCAAAATATTAACGTGAACAAACCAATACAAATCAGCTCTTTTTGGACGTTTTTGAAGAATTGAGTACATGACTTTTTCTTCAATTTCATCAGAACGATTGGAGTTGGTCATGTATACCAAATGTGTCGCATATTTAGGAATTGACAAATCGACACTTAATTCGGCAAGTACTTTTTTATAAGCATCAATCTTAACCATTTTAGTGTAATTTTTGCTGATTTTTTTAGCTAAGTACCAAATAGACATGACACTTATCAGTATAATAGCAATGAATAAAGTCACAAAACCACCATCCATGAATTTGGTAATATTTGCTGCCAAGAAACTGAATTCAATGGCTAAATAAATCAGAATCAAGGGTGCTATAAAATACCATTGCACACGTTTCATGATTAAATAATAATTTAGCAATATAGTTGTCATAATCATACAAAGTATAATAGCTAAACCATAAGCGTGCTCCATATTACTCGATTCTTGAAAATGCCAAACAATTCCTACACAACCAAAAAATAATAGCCAATTTATAGAAGGGATATACAATTGACCTTTTACATCTGTTGGAAATTTGATGCGGACTTTAGGCCAAAAGTTTAAACGCATAGCTTCATTAATTAGAGTGAATGATCCACTAATTAAAGCTTGTGATGCTATCACAGCTGCTAATGTTGCTACTACAATTCCAAATGGTTTGAACCATTCAGGCATAATTAAATAAAAAGGATTCGAATTGTGGGCACTCAATTGAAGTAAGGTTTTTCCTTGGTGAGACAACAAATAAGCACCTTGGCCGAAGTAATTAAGCACTAACATAGTTTTGACAAACATCCAGCTAATGCGTATATTTTTTCTTCCACAGTGTCCCATGTCAGAATATAACGCTTCAGCTCCTGTTGTACAAAGAAATACTGCTCCTAAAATAAAAAAGCCTTGATCACTCACATCACTAGTGAGCAAGTGATAGGCGTAATAGGGATTTAATGCTTTAAAAACTTCAAGATTAGTTACCATTTGTAAAACACCTAAAATTCCTAACATGGAGAACCATATTAACATCATTGGAGCAAAAAATTTACCAACTAATTTAGTTCCAAATTGTTGTATAGTAAAAAGAACAAACAATATTGAAATCACTATAGGAACCGTTGGAATATCTGGATTGAAAATTCGTAACCCTTCAATCGCAGAGGAAACAGAAATGGGAGGAGTAATGATTCCATCCGCCAAAAGCGCACTTCCTCCAATAATAGCAGGAACAATCAACCACTGTATTTTAGTGCGTTTAACCAAAGCATACAATGCAAAAATTCCACCTTCTCCATGATTATCAGCACTTAAAGTTATGACAACGTATTTCAGGGTAGTTTGTAAAGTTAAGGTCCAAAAAATACACGATAACCCTCCTAAAATTAAATCTTTAGAAATAGCACTGTCTCCAATGATAGAATTCATTACATATAATGGGGAAGTACCAATATCGCCATAAATAATTCCTAATGTGATAAGTAATCCTGCTGCTGTGAGTTTACTATGCAGGTGATGATGACTATGGCTATGGCCCGTTGCACTCATATATCAAATTTAAAAAAGTTTACAAATGTATTACTTTTCAAAAAATGTAATAAAAAAAGCATCGATTTTTTTCGATGCTCTTTTAGTTTTATATTAGATAAATTAACGTCTTCCTCCAAACGAACCCCTACTACCTCCAATTCGTTCAAAATTAGTTCTTACACTTCCATTGTTTAAATTACTTCGTTCACCACGAGGGGATGAATTAATGTTTGGTGTATTTCTTGGCGTATTGTTATAAGTTGAAGGGCGTGGATTGAAATTATAGCTAGGGCGTGGCGTATTGTAAATTGGAGGATTGTTATCAGAATTTCTAGGATTATTAATATAGGTACTTCTAGGAGTATCATGAATTGCTTGATTGGATGTGTTATAAAAATTTCTTGGATTTTCATGATATAATCCCTCATCAGAATGTCTAGGTGTGTTAAATGAATTGGTTCTTGGATTATCAAAATTTCTTGGTCCTTGATTCATAGTTGTATTGATGTCTCCATAAGCTACATCATGACGAGGTCTAGTTTGATCCAATTCATAACGATTTGAAAAGCCTCTATTACGATATTCAAAAGCACGCATAGGAAACATCATTTCACAATAATTACCCCTTCTTCCATAATATAGTGCGTATGCCCATCCACATATTCTGAAATTTACATAGTGATATTGGTAGTTAAAATTAATGCATAAACCAATGTGGTATCTGTATCTAAAAATAGGGTAGGGACTCCAAGCATAATAATATGCAGGATAGTAGCCCCAATACCAATTTGAAAAATAAGGTCGATAATTAGGGGTCCAAAAATAACTGCATAGTAAAGGTGTACTGACATAAACGGGTTCGTAAATATAGTTGGCACCATACAAATAGCTATTTCCTACAACTTGGATTTGGGCTTGATTGTTGTTTGATGGTTCAATTTCTATTGTAGCAACATCTTGATATTGGTTTTGTCCTAGTACAGCTTGAATAACCACGATATGAACATTTTTCTCAATAGACTCCACTACCCGTAAATAATCGACTTGGTTGTCATTATTTAAATCTAAATTTGAAATTTGTGTTTTAGGATCGTTAAGTCTATATTCAAAGTCGGCTAAGTCTTTGGAGTCACCAAATAAGGAAGCAACAGCACGCAAGTCCAAATTATCACTAATTTCAGAACTAGTTGGAGTGACTGAGAGGTTATTTTGAGCAAATGTTTGAGCAAAAAATAAACTGAAAATAAGCGAAAGAATACCAGTAGTTTTCATAATTAAAAATTGTTAAAGTTACTACTCTTTTTTATAAATACTATTTCCAATATCCATGCCAATAGTAAATAATTTGTAAAGTATTAACAAAATATTATGTAATTTAGCAATTCATATTTTATACTCATGAAGCGTTTATTCATTTTATTTTTGATTTGCTTTCAAAGTTTTGTTTTTTCTCAAACGAATCTTCAATCTATTTCTTATCCAAAAAACATTTCTTTAGACACGCTTTTGACTGATGTTATAAGCATTAGAGCTATAACGGTATCACCAGAATTTGTATGGTATGCCGCCGATAAAAATCGTGTGGGAGTTATCAACCTTAAATCGGGCTATAAGGAAGAAATAAAGATTGAACATGATGGACTAACATTAGAATTTAGAAGTATTGCTCAAACTAAAAAGTATATTTTTATTTTATGTGTAGGAACCCCCGCCTTGTTATTTCGTCTTTCAAAGGATTTAACACAATATGATTTAGTTTATCGTGAAGAACATGAAAAGGTATTTTATGACAGTATGCAATTCTGGAATGAACAAGAAGGGATGGCAATTGGGGATCCAACGGATTCATGTCTTTCGTTAATTCGAACTCATGATGGAGGCATGACTTGGAATAAACTAACCTGTGAAAAATCTCCTAAAATTATAGAAGGAGAAGCCGCTTTTGCATCGAGTAATACAAATTTGATTTCGAAAAAGAATTGTCTTTGGGTGGTAACGGGAGGTAAAAAAGCACGTGTTTTTTGCTCTAATAAACAAGGAACTATTTGGACTTCATTTGACACACCTATACAACAAGGTTCATCTATGTCTGGAATTTTTACAGCCGATTTTTACGATAAATATCACGGATGTATTGCAGGAGGGGATTATGAAAACCCAAGTGACAATTTGAAAAACATTGCTTTCACATCAAATGGAGGAAAAACATGGTCTATTCCCAATAACGTGCTTGATTTTGGCTATACTTCTTGTGTGCAATATGTGCCATATTCTAATGGGAGACAATTACTAGTTGTTGGGTCTAGTGGTGTTTTTTATACAAGTGATACAGGATTTACATGGAGAAAAGTAGCAAATGATTCATCACTCTTTACCATCCGTTTTATTTCAAAAAAAGTAGCTATTGTCGCAGGAAAGAACAAAATAGTTCGATTGCGGTTAAATTAAAAAAAGCCGAATGTTTGTCAATCCGGCTTTAATCTTGAAAAAAGTAAAAAAGATTAGCGTCCTATTTTTCTGTCGCGATATTGTTGTAATAATTTTTTACTGAACTCTTCCTCAGCACGCTTTAGTTTTAAAATTTTAACAGCAGGGAGTATGCCTTTCAAATTGGAAATAAACTTTTTCTTTAATTGATACAACTCATCTTCAGTACTTTCCATTTGAACTAAAAGTGTTGCAGCATCTTTTTCTGAAAGATTGTCTAATCTATCGTCTTTTCGGTTAAGAAAAGCTTTTATTTTTTGTTTTCGAATCTCTTGTTGTTTGTCCTCAAAAGCATTAAAAACAGGCCAAAATTTGGTCGCTTCATCGGGTGTTAATTGCAATTCTTCTGTAATGAATGCAATTTTAAGGGCCTTAATTTGTTCTTTTTTTTCTTTAAATCGTTCTCTTAAAGGTCCAATTTGTGCTGTGGAGAGGAGGGTAAAAAATAAAAAACTTACTGATAATAGGATTGTTTTTTTCATGTTTAGTTAGTTTGTTTCATTTGTAATATAATATTCTAAATCACTATTGGTCGAAAGGGTTTCTTCTATAACGTTATGTTCGATAGGTTTTGATACTTTTAACTGTTCGATGTCTTTTTGATCGAGGGCATTGATTACATCGTCATCGGTAAGGGTGGTGTGATGAATCAAATAATGTTCTACTTCATCATTTGATAGTTCGTTACTCGCATTATTTTGGATATGATAAGCGACTGGTAAGGATAAGGTTAAAACGAGAATAGCTGCAACAGACATACTCCATTTTTTTACCTTTTTATGAAAAGAAATAACTTTTACAGTAGAATTTTTAGTTGTTTGATGCAGTACTTTTTCTGAAAATTGTTCGAAAAAAGCATCTGATACTAGAAAACCCGTAGTTATTTTTTCAGCATTTGTAAGATCTATATTTTTCATATTTCTTTGACATTATTAAAATAGAAAGGTTTAATGGTTTAGTAAATATTCTTCAATTTTTTTCACGGCATGATGATAGGAAGCTTTTAAGGCTCCCACAGAAGTACCCAATATTTCAGAGATTTGTTCGTATTTGAGTTCTTCAAAATATTTCATTTTAAAAACCAATTGTTGTTTCTCTGGTAATAGAGCTATTGCTTTTTGTAATTTTAATTGTATAGAATTTCCATCAAAATAGGGATCAGTAGCCAATGCATCTATGCTTTTACTTTGTTGCAGTTCGATAGACATTCCATTTCGTTTTGCTTTTTGGTTTAAAAAAGTAATCGCTTCATTTGTAGCAATACGGTACATCCATGAGAAAAGCTTACTCTCTCCTTTAAAATCTTTTAGATAGTGAAAGACTTTTATGAAGGTGTTTTGTAGCACATCGGCTGCATCATCATGGTCAATAACAATATTTCTAACATGATGGTATAAAGGTTTTTGATAGTCGCGCACCAACTTCTCAAAAGCACTATTTTGTGTTTGAGGATTTAGTAATGCTTCTATAAATTTCTGTTCTTCTGTCAAGACCCCTTTTTCTATTGGAATAAAGATACTAGAAAAGGTTTAAAATACTTATAAATTTATACATTTTTTAGCTTAAGGAATTTCGTTTGAAATAGTTCCCGATACTGCTGTAGAATCGACGGTCTTTTTCACTAAAATTCGAGTTGCTTTAGGATATACAGGAATGTAAATTTCTGTAATCCATTTTGAAGGTTGTTTGATGTCTTTTCGTCCTTTGAGGTATACCTCAAGAATTGGAGAATCTGAAATTCGTTGGTAATGGTTTTGGGAAATGTAATTCAGTGCTCTTTTCCATGCCTGTTGTGTGTGGGAATAATCCCCAGTCAATGTAGTTTTTAAATAAGTGTTTCTGGGTAAACTACCACTTTCCATATCACTTCCCGAATTAATATATATAGAATCTCGAATAGGCATGCAAACAGATAAATTAATAGCGTCTTGCTGTCTATCGTATTTGTGATACATGATAAATAAGGGACCACTTTTACGAATGGAATTTTTTGTAAAAAAATGTTCCATTCGAGGCACCATAATTTTTACATAATGATCTATGTTTTTTTGAGAACAAGAAGTAAATTGTTTGATATAACGTGTTTCAGGTCTTGTTACAACCCCATTCACTTTAATTTTATAGGTGTTTATTTCATGGTCGAGAACCGTGTTTAATTGGTCTAAACTTTTTTCAAAAGCATTGCGAATTGTTTGCGAGACACCTCCTTCAAAAAAAGCTTTTACTTTCGATTTAAAATCAAGTGTTCCTTTGCTGCAGCAAGTTACTTTTGTACCACCAATAGTATCTTTAAATTTCCATGAAAGAGTAGAAACTTTATCATTTTTTAGAAACCATTGCGCAATACTGTCGTTTTCTTTAACAAAAAGGGTTTTTAAGTGCCCTTTTTCATTCGGACTCGACCAAGAACATGACGCTCCAACACCAGAAGTATTCTCGGGAAAAGTATAGGTCAACGTATTTTCATCAGAAGACCATTGCATAAATGTTTCCCAATTTCGATAATCATTTACAAAGGTAAAGGTTGTCTTTTTCGGATTTTTAATGATTTTACTTATACAGACATCATAGTGAGGTCTTTGAGTTGCAATAAAAACGGTGAGTCCAATCAGGAACAACAACAACAAGAGTATAATATATTTAAAAATACGCATACGACCTTTATAAAAGCGATGTAAATATAAGAAAATTAATGAATCTTTATTAATATATCAAAAAAACTGAAGTAAAAACTATAATTGTATTGAATTAATGTTTGAAAACTATTTTTATTATAAATAGTAAAATTACGAAAGCAATAAAGCCGAGTAAAATTTTGTAATTTCCTTTGTAGAATAAAGCGTGTAAAGCTTTGTCTTTTCTGTAAGCATATATCATGCCTATAACAAATGCAATAATGAAAAATCCAGCAAAAAACAATTGACCTTTAGAAAACATATTTTTTTCAACAAATTTATGTATTTGCTTCGATAATTTGTACTTTGGCATCTAAATAAATTATTAAAAGATGCAAAAACAATTACAAGCTGTTCAAGAATTTCATTCCGCTTTTGGAATTGGATACAGTGAAATTCTTCGAGGGACATTAGGAAATGATAAAAATAGGTTACGTTTTAATTTGATGAAAGAAGAGAATGAAGAATATCTTCAAGCTGTACAAGCTGACGATATTGTCGAAATTGCTGATGCTTTGGGCGATATGCTTTACATTTTGTGTGGAACAATCATAGAACATGGCTTGCAACACAAAATTGAGGCTGTTTTCGATGAAATTCAAAGAAGTAATATGAGTAAATTAGGAGAGGATGGTAAGCCTATTTATCGTGAAGATGGTAAAGTTCTCAAGGGGCCTAATTATTTCAAACCTAATTTTGACACTATTTTGCGATCCTAATAAAATTTAATCAATTTTCATAAAAATAGGGATTATTTAATTCCGTTTATGAGTGCTGAAAAAAGAACAAATACTACAAAAACAATCCATAGAATTAATCCTGTAGTCAATTTATAGCTCATGTATTTTTCAAGTAAACTTTGACATTATTGATCATGACCTAATTACGTATGGTTCGATTTGTAATATTTTCATCATATTTTTCATGAAAAATTTCAAGTTTTTGTCTATTAATTGTGCCATCTGGGTTTAGTACTTTTTCAGAAAGAAGCCATGTAATCATTTTTTCCATATTTTTTCTTGAATTCATGCCTAGACCTGCAAAAACTTTACTTTTGTTTTTGGACTCTATTTTAATTTTTTCTGTTAAAAAGTTTAAAACAAAATAATCATCATCTAAATAATTTGGTGTTTCATTTTGATCGAACCGGAAAAATAAAATTTCATCATCGTTAAGTAATGAATAAAAAGAATGATTAAAAATATTTGATTTTTCATATTTTAAAAATTCTTTACCATCTAGAAGGACTTTGTTGTCTTTTATTTCAATTTCTTGAGCTACAACATTTGTATAAGTAATAGAAAATAGAATTAGTGCAATAAATAGTTTTTTCATTTGTTAAAAAGTAAATTAATTGAATTAAAATCTAGATCACAAATCTAGTTTTTTTGATTGATTAGGAAAGTAATATTTAAAAACTTTAAATTTTATCATGAATAGTTTAAAAAATAGTGTGTTTTTTTCGGAGTCGATGCCTTCGGCTTGTTTCGATAATTCTCAATTTGTTTGTTAAAATTCCCCCTTCATTCCGCATTAAACCATAACGAAAATAGAGTCCGAAAAAACTTTTATTCATATCATTGTAATTCCCAACAAAGTCAACATTTCCAAAAACAAATCCAAGCCCCCAATGCGCTTCAATTTGAGCAAATAGGGTAGAAGAAATCTCCATCATGACTGGGGTTTTGGATTGAAAGACATAGCCAGCACCTACAGAAATTTCGTTGCTAAAAATACCAAATTGACAGGCATCCATTGTAAGTCTGAGTTCGGTATATTTGATGCTTGTACTATCGATTACGGAATGTTTGTACTCTCCTAATGCCAAACCCACATCAACAGAGCCAAAGGATTTTCCAATTTCAATATTACGAGTTATTCGTTGTGATAAGGTTTCATTTTTAGCATCACCTCCTGTTGTTAATGCTGTAAACATTGAACGACCATACCAAGAGCTTTTTACATCAATTACGGTGTCTTTTTCTACTACTGTCGTGTCTTTTACCATTTGTGCTTGAAGGGTAAAGCTGAATAAAAAGACAAGGAAAATGATTTTTTTCATCTCGTTTTTTTGGTTTTAATGGGCTAAGATATTCAAAAAAAGAATACTATTTACGAAGCAGTACAAAATTGAATATAGTATATTTGTCAAAAAAAAAACAAATTATGAGAGTTATTGCTGTTATTCCAGCGCGGTATGCTTCTACTCGTTTTCCGGCAAAATTGATGCAAGATTTGAATGGAAAAACGGTTATTTTAAGAACGTATGAAGCAGCAAAACAAATAAATCTTTTTGATGACGTTTTTGTTGTAACCGATTCCCATTTAATTTTTGATGAGATTGTGTCTCATGGTGGACAAGCCATCATGTCTATCAAAGCACATGAAAGTGGCAGTGACCGCATTGCCGAGGCTGTGCAATCTGTTGAAGTAGATGTAGTGGTCAATGTGCAAGGCGATGAACCATTTATTGATGCTGAATCCTTAAAAAAACTTATAGATGTTTTTAAAGAAGATGCGGCTAAAACTATTGATTTAGCTTCATTAATGAGAGAGATTTCTGATGAAACAGATATCAATAATCCTAATAATGTTAAGGTAGTGGTCGATCAAAATCAGTTTGCCCTCTATTTTTCACGTTCTGTCATTCCATATGCCCGTGAAAAAAATGTAGGCGTTCGCTATTTTCAGCATATTGGAATTTATGCGTTTCGAAAACAAGCCTTGTTAGATTTTTCAAACTTACCTATGAAATCCCTAGAAGCTTCAGAAAAATTAGAGCAATTACGCTACCTCGAATATGGAAAGCGAATAAAAATGGTAGAAACTCATCATGTTGGCATTGGCATAGACACACCTGAAGATTTAGAAAAAGCACGAAAAATGATTTAAGATTTCTATTTCAAATTCCTCAGGTTATGCTATTTCATCATCGTCAAAATAGCCTTTGTTTTTTACTTTGGTAGAAAAGAAGTTAAGAAACAAGACAACAAACGTCAGAAAAAACATAGCTTGAATACTAACCAATACTTTACCATAAGTAGTTACAGGATAATAATCCCCAAACCCTATGGAATTGGAACTAACCAAGCTAAAGTAAATGGCATCAAACCAATGTGTAAAAGGTTTGTTCATGGTGTGTCCTCCCACAGCGTACAGCACCCCAAAGGAACAAATTATTTCCAAGTAATTAAAAAACAGCATCAACATTGAACGTTTATACGAACGGGGTCTTGAGAATAAATCGGAAGCAAAAATTAAAGTAGGGATGTATAAAAAGGTTTCCAACAAAACATAAGTCATGATTCCAACCATCCAAAAGGTATTTTCCCAGTGATTTTTCAGAATTAAAATAGGAAAAACAAATTTTGCAAGAATATAAAAATCCATAACCAAATCTTGGTATTCATGCCCTTTTTTGCAAGCTAAGTATTTAAGGTATATCCCAGGAAAAAATAATTGCGAGATGGAGAGAATCAAACGAACCATTTTTTCCAAACCATTATCGTCTTGATGGTCGTTATTCCAAATGGCTTTGATGTTAAGCAGTCTCTTTTGAATGGGGTTATGCTTAACTTTTTCTTTTTTAGTGATTTTGCCTAACAAAAGTTTACGAAAGAAATGAGAAACAGAATTCATACATCTAATTTTTTAATGGTAAACAATTCGTTATGCACCTCCACTTTTGGGTACATTCTGAGTGAGTAGTTACCGCTAAACTTTTTTTTGTATTCCAGATTCCGAATGCGATCTTTCTCAGTTAACACCATAGTATTGAATAAAATAAAGCCATTTTTCTTAAGAAGAAAGTTGATGCGTTCAATAAAATGATCTTCGAATAAAAAAGAAGGCATGGTGGTATCTTGAAAAATGTCAATGATGATTAAATCGTATTTTTCTTTGGTTCTCAACACAAATTCGAATGCATCGTCGATAAGTAAGGTTAGATTGGAATAGGAATCCAATTGAAAATAGTTTTTAGCAATAGACATGACTTCAGGATCAATTTCGACACCAGTAATTTTGCCGTTAAAGTGAAGTTCGTTTTTAAGTGTTTTGATGACACTCCCTCCTGCAACCCCAAGCACCAAAATGGAATCGTAATTTTTTATTCGTTGATAACCAATATATTTTAGACCTTTTCTCAAGATGCGTTGCAAACTCCCGTAGGAATAATTAGTGTTCTTACTGTCTAAAACGAGTTCGCCATTATTCCAAGTTACTTCCAATGATTTACTAATTTCAGAATTCGTTTTATAGATGGTTATAGGGATAAAAAAACTTAAAAATTTAGATAACATAGTATATTTTTCTCAAAATTGAAGATAAATCATAAATTTACACAAATTATTTGACATGAAAAAACGTCTGTATCAATTTATTTTTTTTAAACTCATGGGGTGGCGCATCACAGGCTCTTTTGATGAGCAAATAAAGAAATGCGTTATCGCGGTTTTGCCTCATACGTGTAATTTTGATTTTTTTATTGGACTTTTTGTGAGAGGAATTGTGCATCAAGAAATGAATTTTGTTGGAAAAAAAGAATTGTTTGTATTTCCTTTTGGACATTATTTTAGAGCTATTGGCGGAGCGCCATTAGATCGGAGTGGAGGTAAAAATTTAGTTGATGCTATTGTTGATGTGTTTGGTAGCAGAACCACCTTTCGTTTGGCTATAGCTCCAGAAGGAACAAGAAAAAAAGTAACCGAATTAAAATCAGGATTTTATTATATCGCACTTAAAGCCAAAGTACCAATAATTCCAGTAGCTTTTGATTACGGAAAAAAAGAAGTGAATATTGGCGAACCACTTTATCCAACGGGGAATTATGAGTCCGATTTGGAACGGTATCTTCATTTTTTTGATGGGGTACTCGGAAAATTTCCTGAACGACAATTTCAACCTAAAGCATAAGTATGGATTATATTGAGTTACATAAACAGTTTAAAGAACATGCACTTTTCGGTCGCTATATCACTCTTAAAGAAATGGAGCCCTTATTGCAGAAATACTCTTGTGAAATCATTGGTCGTTCGGTTTTAGATAAACCCATTTATCAATACACTTTTGGGACTGGAAAAATTAGGATTTTGATGTGGTCTCAAATGCATGGAAACGAGAGTACTACTACCAAAGCGTTATTTGATTTTCTTCATTTTCTTCATTCCAACGAGTTGTTAGCAAAAAATCTTTGGCAAAACTTTACTTTTTGTATTTTGCCTATGGTTAATCCTGATGGGGCAGAATTATACACCAGAGAAAATGCTAATAAAGTCGATTTGAATCGAGATGCTGTTGATTTATCTCAACCCGAAAGTAAGTTGTTACGATCCGCTTTTGATAACTTTCAGCCTGATTTTTGTTTTAATCTACATGATCAAAGAACTATTTTTGGTGCAGGTGATACGGGACATGTGGCAACAGTTTCCTTTTTAGCTCCCTCATTTGATGAGCGCCGCACAATAAATAACACCCGAAGTAAAGCAATGAATGTGATTGTGGCAATGCATGAGGCGTTACAAAACTACATACCCAATCAAGTTGGACGTTTTGATGACAGTTTTAATTTGAATTGTACTGGAGATAGGTTTACAAGTCTGCAAGTTCCAACCATACTTTTTGAAGCAGGGCATTATCAAGACGATTATTACAGAGAATATACTCGTAAAATGATTTTTATTGCTTTAATTTCGGGTTTGTGTCATATATACGAAAACGATGTAGTTGATAATAAAAATGAGCTTTATTTAAATATTCCTCAAAATAAAGTCTGTTTTTACGATTTTATTTATAAAAATGTTAAAATAAATTATGATGATAAAGAAATAATTACGAATTTTGCTGCGCAATACAAAGAAGAGTTGGTAGACGGAGCGATAGTATTTAATGCTTACATTGCTGACATTGGAACATTGAAAGGGTTTTATGCACATTATCAATATAATGCACATAAAATGAAATATTCTGACGACAGTAATAATATTCCGAATATTAATAAAAAAGCAACTTTTTACTTAGAAAACACTATTAAATTTGTTAACGGAGTAAAAAAATAACAAAAATATTTGTTTTTTAATATAAAAAATGCATTACTTTGTAAAGTCCTATAATTTTATAAGTAAAATAAAAAGATATGAGTAAGTTTCGTTTGGATGAAGTAGATCATCAAATTTTGGATATGTTGATTGATAACACAAGAGTTCCGTTTACAGATATTGCTAAAAAGTTATTAATTTCGGCAGGAACAGTTCATGTTAGAGTTAAAAAAATGGAAGATGCAGGAATAATCATGGGATCTTCCTTGACTCTAGATTATGAAAAATTGGGGTATTCTTTTATTGCTTATGTAGGGGTGTTTCTGAACAACACATCACAAACAAAATTTGTTTTAGAGCGCATCAATGACATACCTTTTGTAACAGTAGCTCATGTTACCACTGGGAAGTTTAATATCTTTTGTAAGATTCGAGCTAAAGATACCAAACATGCAAAAGATGTTATTTTTATGATTGATGATATTGAAGGTGTGTACAGAACAGAAACCATGATTTCGTTAGAAGAGAGCATCAATGATAAAAAACGTTTGATGCATACTATTTTCAAAGATATTTAGTAGTTAAGTTAATGTTAGGTTATTTAAAGACCTCAAGTTGTTTTACTTTGAGGTCTTTTATTTTTAAAATCAATTACTTGTTTTGTGATATTAAAATAAATCAGTATATTGTGGGGTACAATTAACAATTGGCTTTTAGTTTAAAAAGGTTGTTGAAATTTAATGTGTTCCTATGTATACCCTTCCTAAAATAGAGCGATTTAATCAAAACGTATTGTATAAACATCATATTTACAACAGTGTGTTTATTACATTACCTTTCGACGCTATTGATAACACAGGTGTTTTGTTGCCACTTTTTAGTGAGATTTGTGACCAAGGGTTTAAGAATAACCTTTCACCAATTGCTATAGTAGACACTTTTTTTGATACCTATCTTAATTCTTTTTCTGAGGAAGATAAGATAAATCTGATGTTTCGATTTATTCAATATGTGGAGCGTCAAATAATTCTTTTCGATGCTATTGAAGATGCGGCTTTTCCTGTCGTTAATATATGGAAGGGAAGGGGTCTTTACGCGATATGTGTGAACGTGCAGATTCTAGTAGGCTTAGAGAAGAAATGGTGCAGTATTTTAAATTGACAAGAAGTGCTATTAAATACCTTGCTTTAGTTTTTTTTTCATTTCCAATTTTAGCCATATTTTTGATTTTAATTAATACTATGAAACCCTCACAAGTACAACCCAACGAATACGCTACCTATTACGAAAACTACATTAAACAAGTTTCTGAAGAATACAATTTAGTTGAAGAACTTGAAATTTCCTTGCACCGTTTCATCAAGTTTGTCCAAGATATCCCTATGGATAAATTTGATTATCGCTATGCCAAAGGCAAATGGACTATCAAAGATATTATCCAACACATTATTGATGCCGAACGAGTTTTTGCATACAGAGCCTTACGATTTGCAAGAAATGATACAACCGAATTGCCAGGTTTTGAAGAAAATGATTATGTAGAGGAAGCTTATGGCAACAAACGCAGCATTATGGAGTTGCTAACTGAATTATCGGCCGTGCGACACGCTACGATAGTATTGTTTAAATCGTTCCATGAAAAACAACTTTTGAGAAAAGGAATCGCATCTAATAATCCTATGTCGGTACGGGCGCTTGGATTTGTGATTATCGGACATCAAAATCACCATCAAAAGATATTTGAAGAACGTTATCTATAACCTAAATAGATTTATATTAGCCACAGATGACTGATTAAACTAAAAAAATCTGTGAATCTGGGGCTATTTTTTTAATACTCACTAAACTGCAAGTTGCTTAAATTCTTATAAATTCCATTTTCAATTTCCAGTAATTCTTTGTGTGTTCCGCTTTCGGCTATTTTTCCTTCGTTAAGGACCAAAATAGCGTCGGCATTTCTGATGGTAGCTAAGCGGTGTGCAATGATGATACTGGTTCTGCCTTGCATCAAGTTTTCTAAGGCTTCTTGAACCAGTTTTTCACTTTCACTATCTAATGACGAAGTAGCTTCATCCAGGATTAAGATACTCGGATTTTTAAGCAAGGCTCTTGCAATTGCAATACGTTGGCGTTGACCACCAGACAATTTGATGCCACGTTCGCCCACCAAAGTATCAAACTTTTCAGGAAATCCATTCACAAAATCCAAGGCATTGGCTTGTTTCGCTGCGGTAATAATTTCTTCTTCAGTCGCATCGGGTTTTCCATAAGCAATATTTTCTCTAATAGTACCTCCAAATAGAATCACATCTTGCGGAACAATACTCATATTGCCACGAAGGTGTTCCAAATCATACTCATTAATGTTTTTATTGTCAATCAAAATCTGTCCACTTTCAATAGCATAAAAACGAAGCAGGAGGGAAGATATCGTTGATTTTCCAGCGCCACTCGGCCCAACAAGCGCAATCTTTTGTCCGAAGTTAGCCGTAAAAGTAACGTCTTTCAACACTTGAACTTCTGGTCGAGAAGGGTAGTGAAACGCCACATTTTTAAACGTAACCTCTCCGTTTATTTTTTCAGTCGGATGTTTTTGTGTCGCATTGATTTTTTCAGGGGTTTCGTCTAGCAATTCAAAGACTCTTTCGGTAGCACCTACTGCTTTTTGAATCTGCGCATACAATTCGGCGATACCCCCAAAAGAAGCTCCTATAAAAGTGGAATACAATACAAATGAAATCAATTCGCCGACTCCTTTTATTTCACCACTAATACACAAACTAACACCATACCAAACCACAGCAACGATAGCACCAAACAAACAAAAAATAATGAATGAAGCAAAATAGCCACGGTATTGACCTCCTTTGATGGCTAATTTTACCACTTCGTTAATTTTACCTTTGTAACGTGCAATTTCATACCATTCATTAGCAAAGGCTTTCACATTGGTAATGCCTTGCAGGGTTTCTTCAACAATTACCTGACTTTCGGCTACTTGGTCTTGTACGTTTTTAGAAAACTTACGAATGAACCGTCCAAAAATAACAGCAGCAACTGCAACTACAGGAACGATACACAACATCATTAAGGTTAAGCGCAAACTGATGGTAGCTAAGAAAATAATCCCTCCAATAATCAGGATGAATTGTCTTAAAAACTCTGCTATGGTAGAGGTTAAAGTATCTTGAATTTGCGTGATATCGGCACTAATGCGGCTGTTCAATTCGCCCACACGTTTTTGAGAAAAGAACGTCATCGGTAGTTTAATCAAATTACTATAAAGCGCCACACGGATATTAGCAAGCGTATTTTCGGTAAAGTTTACAAACAAAGATAAACGGAAGAATGAAAAGAACGATTGTAAAAACAATATGCCCATTAAGACATGAGCAATGTTTTTGGCTTTGATTAGGTCTTTGTTATTGACACAATCTACCAACATGCCAAGAAGTTTTGGAAAGGCTAGGGCTGTGGCACCAGTTAGTAATAGAAAAAACAATCCTAAGTAGAATTTCCATTGATGTGTGTGTGCATAGCGAAAAATAAGGGTTACCTTCTTTAAGGCATTTGCATTGAGCTTAGCTTTAGGTAAGTCATTTTCTTGAAATCGAGCCATTTCTGTTTTTTTTAGCAAAAGTAGTGTAAACTTAAAGCTAAAATGAGGTACAAATGATAAAATTTTGTGAAATAAAGACAGTGTTTTTATTTGTGAGAATTCAAACTTACTTTTTCATTTTTTTAAAATTAAATACACTACTTTTTTTATAATGCACTACGGGTTAGAACTACAAATAATGTAACCGATTTGTTTTTCAAATTTGTATTCTTTCTATTTTATTGTTTTATATTTGTTTCATGAATAAAAAGGTATTGTGTATTGGCGCCACGTTGCTTGATGAATTGTATTTTTGCGAACAAAAGTGTCTTTGGTACACATCAAATCCCGCTCAGAAAAGGAGTAGTGTTGGTGGTGTAATTGGCAATATTGCACAACATCTAGGATTACTGCAGTGTAAACCGTCTTTAATCACAACTTTAGGGAAAGACTCTGATGCAAAGTTTATCACAGAAAAATTAACTGAATCAAATGTAGATTATGGTAATTCATGTCTTACAGATGATAGTACGGGAAAATATGTATCCATACTAAATCCAGATGGTAATTTAGTGATAGCAGTTTGCCAGGACACTTCTGAGAAGTCAATTAATCCAATTTTCTTGGCCTCTAACTCTAATTATATTCAAACTTTTGAATACATCATTATTGACACTAATCTCTCCAAAGAAGCCATACAATGGATTATAAATTTTTCACGAACTCATCATCAAAAACTTATTATAGAGCCCGTTTCAGTACTAAAAGCTGAAAAATTAACGTCCTTAAATTTGGATGGTGTTTTTATGATAACACCCAATGAAGAGGAACTCAAGGTGCTTGCTCATCAAGATAACCTCTCTGAAACACAACAAACACAAAAAATACTAGCTCAAGGAGTAGAAATTGTTTGGGTTCGTAAAGGGGCATCAGGTTCTGTTTTTTATCAAAAATCGGATGCTATTGCATTAGGAGTTCCTGAGATAAACATTGTAGATAGCACTGGAGCAGGAGATGCAGCATTGGCGGGCTGGATGTTTGGTGTTATTCAAAAGCAACAAATTCAAAAGGCATTACAGCTAGCACATACCTTAGCTATAGAAGTGTTACAAATCAATGGTGCTGTAAACTACGATATTACTCCAGAAATATTAATTGAAAAAAATAAAAAATATTATAATGAATAACACTGATTTTTTGTGTATTAGTTCAGAGGTACAACAAGCTCTAGATCATAATTTGCCAATTGTAGCTTTAGAATCTACTATTATCTCACACGGAATGCCATGGCCTCAGAATGCCATTACTGCCAAACAAGTAGAGGAGGAAGTTCGAAGTCAAGGTGCAGTTCCAGCCACCATAGCCATAAAAGAAGGAAAATGTTATGTAGGTCTAACTAATGAAGCGATTGACGAATTTGCTCAAGAAAAACACGTATGGAAAGTTAGTTTGAGAGATATGCCTTTTGTTATTTCTCAAAAATTGCTTGGTGCAACTACAGTAGCAGCTACGATGAGAATTGCCGCTATGGCTGGAATAAAAATATTTGCTACGGGGGGTATTGGAGGAGTTCATCGTGGTGCAGCAACAACGATGGATATTTCTGCGGATTTAACAGAAATGGGGCACACAAATGTGGCTGTTGTAGCAGCGGGTGTTAAGTCTATTTTAGATATTGGACTCACCCTAGAGTATTTAGAAACGTTGGGGGTACCCGTGGTAACATTCAATCAAGATGAATTTCCAAGTTTTTATTCCTCAAAAAGTGGTTTTTCAACCCCATTGCGTTTGGATAGCCCACAAGATATAGCTTCGATGCTAAAAACCAAGTGGGATTTGGATTTAAAGGGTTCTGTATTAATAGCTAATCCTGTTCCTGTTGCCTACGAAATGAATGATACACAAATTCAGAAACATATTGTTGAAGCGCTTACCGCTGCAGAAGGAAAAGGAATAAAAGGAAAAGCAGTAACTCCATTTTTATTAAAATATATTGCAGACCACACACAAGGAGAGAGTTTGGAGGCTAATATCGCTTTAATAAAAAACAATGCTCGATTGGCAGCTCAAATAGCTGTGTCTTTCGTCAGATAAATTTAATACCAGCGCTTCTTATTTTTTTTTGATGCGGTAGATTTTCTTGATTTTTCCTTGTTTTTATTTCTAAAATCAGTTTTGGGTTGTGTTTCAGCTTCAGTTGTATTTTCCTTGAAAGGAAACGGATGATCAGTAATAATTTTGGCATTAATTCGAGTTAATCTCTCGATATTTTTCCAATAGGTGAGTTCGTCTTTTCCACAAAAAGAAATCGCTACGCCAGAATTACCTGCTCGTCCTGTTCTTCCTATACGATGAACATACGTTTCAGGAATATTAGGCAAATCAAAATTAATGACAAAAGGCAAGCTTTCTATATCAATGCCCCGAGCAGCAATGTCAGTGGCAACCAAAACTGAAATTTCTTTGTTTTTAAAAGCATCTAAAACCCGTTGTCTTGCCGATTGTGACTTGTCTCCATGGATTGCTTCAGCCAAAACATTATTTTTTCGTAAGGCTTTAACGACATTGTCGGCTCCATGTTTAGTCCTCGTAAAAACAATAACATTCTCTATTTTGTCATTTCGTATGATATGATACAATAATTTTCGTTTGTCTTCTTTTTCAACAAAATAAACTTTTTGATGTATTTTTTCAGCTGTTGACGCAACAGGTGTTACAGAAACATATTTTGCTTTGGTAAGAAAGGTGTCAGCTAATTCCCTTATAGGTATAGGCATTGTTGCAGAAAAAAGTAACGTTTGTCGATTCTCAGGTGTGAGTTTAATTATTTTTTTTACATCATTTATAAAACCCATATCCAACATCAAATCGGCCTCGTCTAGAACAAGGTAATGTAAATGATCTAAAGAGATAAAACCTTGTTTATGTAAATCAAGCAACCTCCCTGGAGTGGCAATTAAAATATCAACGCCTTTTTTTAATTGGTCTACTTGGTTATTTTGATTGACACCACCAAAAACAACCATCGATCGAATATTGGTATATTTCCCATAAGTAGAAAAGCTTTCTTCAACCTGAATTGCTAATTCACGCGTGGGGGTTACTACTAAAGTTCGAATTAACTTTCTTTTTGAAGCGCCTCCAACAATGCGATGTAAGGTATTTAATATAGGTATCGCAAAAGCAGCTGTTTTTCCAGTTCCTGTTTGGGCACATCCAACTAAATCGGTTCCTTCTAAAATTATAGGAATGGCTTGCTCTTGAATAGGGGTAGGATTTTCATACCCTTCTTCTTTTAAGGCTTGTTGTATATTTCGTAATAAATGTAAGTCTTCAAATGTCATCATGTAGCTTTCTTTTTTGAAAGAAGGGTCAAAGTTAACCATAAAAAAAGAAGAAATCTTACTTTGAAGACATTAAATGGTTTTATAAGCATAAAAAAAAACTAGTGTATACTCTAAAGATACATACACTAGGCTATACTAAAAAAGGTAAAACTATTTTATGATTGCTGAACATGCTACACGTGCACCAGCATTTCCTGTAGGTTGTGTTACAAAATCATCAGCTTTATCATGTACAATCAATCCTTTTCCTAGAATGTCTTTGTTGGTATCTCCACATCCGATACACCATTCGTCGGTTTTTAGAGTAATGGTAGCATTTCCTTGTTCATCTGCTGTAAAGTTTCCAATATCCCCCTTGTGATGTTCAGCATCGGTCCATTTGCCATGTTTTACGTGAGTTGGATTCCAGTGCCCACCAGCCGAAGTAGCATCGCCACTTGAGCAATCTGCTTTTTCATGAATATGAATACCATGAACGCCTGGTTTTAATCCTGATAATTTTGCTTCAAAGGTAACTATGCCATTTTTTTCAGTAAAAGTAGCATTTCCTGTAACTGTACTACCGCTTTTAGACTCTAGTGCAATGGAAATAGTATTTGTAGGAGTTGTACCCCCGGATTTACACGCTATTGCGATTGCAACAGCAATGCATGATGTAAGTAGTATTTTTTTCATAATAGAATTGATCTAAATTTTATTCAAATGTACTTATTTATGATCTATATTGTTTTAAATTTATCTTAAAAAAAAGAAACCATTCAAAATAATGAATAGCTTCGTCAACAAAAAAATAAACTAAAATTAATAACAGTATTGATTTTCTTTAACCAATTTAGCTGTTATTAGTTCTCTCAATCCTACAATATTAGGCATGTTGGTATATTTTGTAAATCGACGTAATCCCATAAGCATCATACGTTGTTCATCACCTTCGGCAAATGAGATGATGCTTTCTTTACCTCGTAAAGCAACAATATCTACAGCTTTATATAAGTATAGTTTTGCCATAGCAATTTGTTCTTGGACATTATTTTCACCTTGTTTTTTTGCCATTTTTTCAGTTCTTAAGACCGTACTTTCAGCCATGTATATTTCAATCAACATGTCGGCTGCGGCAGTCAATAATTGTTGGTGATGATCTAAATCCATACCATATTTTTGAACGGCAGCTCCGGCCACCATTAGGAACGCTTTTTTCAATTTGGCTAACATTTCTTTTTCTTCCGAAAATAATTCTGAATAATCAGGTGTGTCAAATGATGGAATACCCATTAGTTCCTCTTGTACTTTCATAGCTGGAACTAATAAATCGACATGGCCTTTCATCGCTTTTTTTATCAACATTCCAACAGAAAGCATGCGATTGATTTCATTCGTTCCTTCATAGATACGAGCAATACGAGCATCGCGCCATGCACTTTCCATTGGAGTGTCTTCTGAAAATCCCATTCCGCCATAAATTTGTATACCTTCATCGGCACAATTTTGAACATCTTCGGATACGGCAACTTTTAGAATAGAACATTCAATGGCAAATTCCTCAACCCCTTTCAATTCGGCTACTTGATGTGAGGCACCTTCCGATTCACGTATTTTAATTCGTGTTTCAATGTCTTTTGCGGCACGATAGGTAGCGCTTTCTCCAGCATAAGCTGAAGTAGCCATTTCAGCTAATTTGTATCGAATAGCTCCAAAATTAGCAATAGGTGTGTTAAATTGAACTCGTTCATTAGCATAATGAATAGCATTAGATGTCACACGGCGTTGCGCATCCAGACAAGCGGCAGCCAATTTAATACGACCAACATTAAGTGCGTTCATGGCTATTTTAAAACCTTCTCCACGACTTGCCAACATATTTTCCACGGGAACTTTGGTTTCATTAAAAAATACTTGTCGCGTAGAGGAGGCACGAATTCCTAATTTATGTTCTTCATCACCAAGCGTAATGCCATTTGAAGGGTCATTTTCTACAATGAAACCGGTGATGTTTTTATCGTCTTCAATACGAGCAAATACAATAAAAAGTGAACAAAAACCCGCATTTGAAATCCACATTTTACCTCCGGTAATTTTGTAGTGAGTACCATCTTCTGATAATACGGCTTTAGTTTTCCCCGAATTAGCATCAGAACCTGCTCCGGGCTCTGTCAAGCAATATGCACCAAACCATTCGCCTGAAGCTAGTTTTGGAACGTATTTTTGCTTTTGCGCTTCAGTTCCATACAAGGTAATGGGCATCGTACCAATTCCGGTATGCGCTCCAAAGGCAGTAGAAAACGAGCCAGTAGCCCCTGAAATGTAATCACAAACTAAGCAGGTATCCACGAATCCCATCCCCATTCCGCCATAAGCTTCTGGTACTGCGACACTCAAAAAACCCATTTCTCCAGCTTTTTTCATCATTTCTTCTGTAAAAGCATAATCTTTACTTTCAAAACGATTTTTGTTCGGCCAAATTTCTTTATCTACAAACTCTTTAACGCTTTCACGCATCATGATTTGTTCTTCCGAAAAATCTTCAGGAGTGAAGATGTCTTCACATTTTGTTTCTTTAACTAAGAATTGTCCACCTCTTGTAATTTCCATTTTTTTATTTTTTAATAGTTGGTTGTTATAGTAATTCAAAAACGCCAGCTGATCCTTGACCTGTTCCCACACACATACTTACTATTCCGTATTTTGATTTTCTTAATCGCATTTCTTCAAATAATTGAACCGACAACTTAGCTCCAGTACAACCTAGCGGGTGACCTAAAGCTATCGCACCACCATTGACATTTACAATATCAGGATTCAAACCTAATTCTCTAATGACAGCTAAAGATTGTGATGCAAAAGCTTCGTTTAGTTCGATTAAATCGATATCATTTAACGTTAAACCAGCTTGTTTTAGAGCTTTTGGAATGGCTTTGACTGGACCAATTCCCATAATTCTCGGTTCAACTCCAGCTGATGCAAAATTTACCAATCGGGCGATAGGAGTGATGCCCAATTCTTTGACCAGTTCTTCACTCATAATTAATACAAAAGCCGCACCATCACTCATTTGAGAGGAATTTCCTGCGGTAACACTACCATCGGCTGCAAATACTGGTTTTAGTTTTCCTAAAGCGTTCAGATTGGTATCGGTTCTTGGTCCCTCATCTTTATTTACCACATACGATTTGGTTTCTTTTTTACCGTTTTCATTGATGAACGTTTGTTCTACCGTAATCGGAACAATTTGCTGATCAAATTTACCTTCTGCTTGGGCTTTCAAGGCTTTTTGATGTGAGTTAAACGCAAACTCATCTTGGTCTTCACGCGACACGTTGAATTGTTTGGCAACAGCTTCGGCAGTTAATCCCATTCCCCAATAATAATCCTCGTGACCTGCTGCTGCCACACCATAATCCGGTGTAGGTTTGTAGCCACCCATCGGGATGTAACTCATGCTTTCGGCACCACCAGCAATGATACAATCGGCCATACCACTTTGTATTTTAGCGGTTGCCATTCCGATGGTTTCCAATCCAGAGGCACAATATCTGTTAACTGTTACCCCAGGAACGTCGGTTACTTTCAATCCCATTAAGGAAATTAAACGTCCTACATTTAAACCTTGTTCGGCTTCGGGCATGGCATTTCCTACCATTACGTCATCGATGCGTTTTTTGTCGAAATCAGGAAACTGAGCCATCATGTGTTCGATGGTTTCTGCGGCTAATTCGTCCGGACGTTTGAAACGAAAAACACCTTTTGGAGCTTTTCCAACGGCTGTTCTAAAGCCTGATACTATATATGCTGTTTTCATTTTTTCTATTTTAAATTTTAAATTATGAATTTTAAATTAAGTCTATTTTATATGATTGGTGATCATTTAAAATTTAGAATTTAGAATTCAAAATAATTAATTACGAAGCGGTTTTCCTTTTGTTAACATAAATTGGATGCGCTCCAACGTTTTTCTTTCGGTACACAAACTCAAGAAGGCTTCTCTTTCAATGTCTAATAAATATTGTTCACTTACTAAAGTGGGTTCAGACAAATCGCCTCCTGCCATGACATAAGCCAATTTGTTGGCAATTTTTAAATCGTGTTCTGAAATGTATTTTCCAGCTACCATTTGGTTGGTTCCTACTAAGAACATCCCTAAGGCTTGTTTTCCTAAAACTTTGATATCGGTTCTTCTTACAGGTTGTGTATACCCTTGGTCTGCCATTTGTAAACACACTTGTTTAGCGACTGCAATTTGACGGTCTTTATTCACTACCACAATATCTTTTCCTTTTTGTAAGATGCTTAAATCAAATGCCTCATAAGCCGAAGTCGCTACTTTTGCCATTCCGATTGTTAGAAAATGTTCTTGCAATACATTCAATTCCACATCGTTTTTACGGAATAGGTCGGAAGCGCGTAAAGCCATTTCTTTAGAACCACCGCCACCTGGAATCACACCAACACCAAATTCTACCAAACCAATATAGGTTTCTGCTGCAGCTACCACACGGTCGGCATGCATGGTCATCTCGCAACCACCGCCAAGCGTCATACCGTGAGGCGCAACCACAATAGGTATTGCCGAATAACGTACGCGCATCATGGTGTCTTGAAACATCTTGATGGCCATGTTCAATTCGTCGTATTCCTGCTCAACAGCCATCATGAAAATCATTCCGATGTTGGCACCTACCGAGAAATTAGCCCCTTGATTTCCAATGACCAATCCACGGTATTCTTTTTCGGCTAAGTCAATGGCTTTGTTGATAGCGGTTAAAACCCCTCCACCAATGGTATTCATTTTAGAATGGAATTCTAAGTTTAAGATACCGTCTCCTAAATCGAAAACAGTTGCGTCTGAGTTGCCCCAAACTTTGTGATTTTGTCTAATGTTATCTAAAATAATAAAGGCATCTTGACCTGGTTTTTCTTCTTGCGTTTTAGAAGTGGTATTGTAGTAACACGTTTTTCCATTTTTAACGCTGTAAAAAGAAGTATTACCTGACGCTATCATTTCGGTTACCCAAGCTGCAGGAGCATAGCCTTCCGATTGCATTAATTTGATTGCTTTTTCCACACCAATGGCATCCCAAATTTCGAATGGTCCGTTTTCCCAACCGAAACCGGCTTTCATCGCATCGTCTATTTTGTAAAAGTCGTCCGTGATTTCTGGAACTCTATTAGAACAATAGGTAAACATGGCAGCAAAGTTCTTTCTGTAGAATTCGCCTGCTTTGTCTTTTCCTTTTACTAAAACTTTAAATCTATCAATAGGTTTTTCAATAGTTTTAGTCAATTCTAAGGTGGCAAAAGATGCTTTTTTAGCCGCTCTGTATTCTAGGGTATTTAAGTCTAATGATAAAATTTCTTTTCCTTCTTTTTTATAAAATCCTTGACCTGTTTTACTACCCAACCATTTGTTTTCCATCATTTTGTTGATGAAATCAGGGAGTTTGAATAAGTCGTGTGCCTCATCATTAGGACAACCTTCATACAAACCGTTGGCTACGTGAACCAAAGTATCTAAACCAACCACGTCAACAGTTCTAAAAGTAGCTGATTTTGGGCGACCAATGACAGGCCCCGTTAGTTTATCGACTTCTTCAATAGTCAATCCCATTTCTTTAACCAAGTGAAACAAACTCTGAATTCCGAAGATACCAATACGATTTCCTATGAAAGCCGGCGTGTCTTTGGCTACTACCGAAGTTTTACCTAAAAATTGAGAGCCATAGTTCGTCAAGAACTCCAATACTTCGGTTGTTGTCTTTGGTCCCGGAATGATTTCAAACAATTTTAAATAACGCGCTGGGTTGAAGAAGTGCGTGCCACAGAAATGCGATTGGAAGTCTTCACTACGTCCTTCACTCATGAATTGAATTGGAATTCCCGAGGTATTTGAGGTCACCAGTGTACCAGGTTTACGGAACTTATCGATTTGTTCGAATACCAATTTTTTGATGTCCAAACGCTCCACAACTACTTCAATAATCCAATCGCAAGTCGCAATTTTCGACATGTCGTCGGTAGTGTTTCCTGTGGTGATTCTACTGGCGAACTTCTGACTGTAAATAGGAGAGGGGTTCGATTTTAAAGCATTGGCCAAATGGTCGTTCACTACGCGATTGCGTACCACTTTGCTTTCTAGAGTCAGTCCTTTTTTTTCTTCTGCTTCGGTGAGTGCATTTGGAACAATGTCTAAAAGCAATACCTCTACGCCAATGTTAGCAAAATGACAAGCAATCCCAGAACCCATAATTCCAGATCCAACTACGGCCACTTTTTTGATGATTCGTTTCATTTATAGTATTTTAAATTATAAATTTTGAATTTTAAATTAGTAGTGTTTTGGGATTGAATTGTTTTCAATTAAAATCATTTAAAATTTATCATTCAAAATTTAAAATAGTTGTTAGAAAATTTTTTTCTCTATTATTAAATCATTAATTACTTCGGCTACTTCCATAAAGTGATTAAGTTTTTCTTCACTGATGTTTTTCTTTATGGTTTCGTTGAATTTTAGTACTGTAGCTTTCGATAATTCTCTTTTCTCTTTTCCCAGTTCGGTGAGGTAAATCAATACGCCTCTACCGTCTTCTGGATTTTTTTTTCTAGTGATTAATCCTTTTTCTTCTAGTGTTTTTAAAGTACGTGTAAGCGAAGTAGGTTCCATACCCATCCGGTTACTAACGTAGGTTGATGGGGTGCCGTCTTCTTTATCAATGCTCAGTAATGCAAATCCTATAGCCATTGAGCCATCAAACTTTGAGGCTTCTTCGTTGTACATTCTAGAAACCGCTTGCCATGTTGCTCTAAGGATGTAATCTATGGTCTTATCTTTCATAAGATCTATACTAAATTTTAAACAAAGATAAATAAAAAATACTATGCATGCATATAAAGTGTGTTAAATTTTATGCGCGCATAGTATTTTTTTTTTTTTTAGAGTGTCATTATTTGATTGTAAAGTAAAGTAAAGTAAAGTAAAGTAAAGTAAAGTAAAGTAAAGTAAAGTAAAGTAAAGTAAAGAGAAGTTGTTAAACTATTGTAAAAAAAAACACCTACTTAAATATTACTTTAAGGAGGTGGTTTAGTTTAAGTAGATTCAACTACGCATCTGGAATGTTAGGTTCTACCAAGTGTTTTAATTTGTCTATTGACTCTTGCCAACCTAAATAGCACATTTCTGTTGGAATGGCGTCGGGAATGCCTTCTTGGGTTGCTATGTGTTCTGTGCCACACAATACCTTTCGTAAGGTTATAGTGGTTATCATTTGCCCGGGTAAGTTAGGGTCATCAAATACATCGGTATAGACTAGTTTTTCGTTAGGAATGATTTCCAGATATTCCCCACCAAAAGAATGACTGCTACCGGTACCGAAATTGGTAAATGCCATTTTATAATGACCTCCCACTTGCAGCTCCATGCTATGGACTTTGCAAAGAAAGCCATAGGGTGCTATCCATGATGCCAGAGCGTCGGCGTCAGTAAAGGCTTTATACACTTTTTCTGGAGTTGCTGTAAATACGCGGTGTTTTGTAACTTTATTTTTACTCATGATTTTAATTTTATGAAAAAATCTTTGTTTTTAATTTTTTAAGTTTAGAAAAATCAGTAGCATATATTATGAGTGTATAGATGTTCACTAATAACAAATAAAGCGACTATCACAAGTTCTAATACTTAAAGAAGTTTTTTTAAACACGTGATTTAAATTAATTTGATTCAAAAGAAATCATCCATTCAATTCCGTATTTATCTCTAAACATACCAAAATAAGTTCCCCAAGGGCTATTAATTAAAGGCATTTCTACTTGTCCGTAAGCAGATAAACCATTAAAAATACTATCAGCTTCTTCTTTACTTGATGTACTAATAGAAATTTTACTGCGGTGTTCGTTTTCATTTGTTGTGCCTATACTTTCTGGAACATCATTTGCCATTAATACATTGGGACCAATAGGTAATTCAATATGCATTATTTTGTTATGTTCATGCTCAGGAATTGGGAATTCATCACTAGCAATGTCTTTAAATCTGATAATTTTTGAAATTTCACCTCCAAAAACAGATTGGTAAAAAAGGAATGCTTCTTCTGCATTTCCGTTAAAATTGATTATGTGGATTTATTAAAGCCATTTAAATTTTATTTTAAAGATTGATTAAAGTATTTGTTTTGTTTAGGCACTAAAAAATAACAGCTTTATTTTCAAAGATAAAGCTACTATTTTACGTAATTAATTTATAGGTTTTTCTGCTTTTCGAATCTTTATGGTCAACTCTTCCGCACCTTCTTCAAGATTCATGGTTATTTCGTCTCCCATACTAATTTTAGAGGTAATGATTTCTTCAGCAAGAGAATCTTCTACATATTTTTGAATAGCTCTTTTTAAAGGTCTTGCCCCAAATTGTTTGTCAAAACCTTTTTCAGCAATAAACGCTTTAGCTTGTTCTGAAAGAGTTAGATGATAGCCTAAATCTTCGATACGAGCGTATAATTTTGATAATTCAATGTCAATAATTTTATTAATATCATGTTTTTCAAGTGAATTAAATACAATCACATCATCTATACGATTTAAAAATTCAGGAGCAAAAGTTTTCTTTAAAGCATTTTCAATAATTCCTTTAGAATGTTCGTCGGCTTGAGCTACTTTGGCAGCTGTTCCAAATCCGACACCTTGACCAAAATCTTTCAATTGACGTGCACCCACATTTGAAGTCATGATAATAATGGTGTTCTTAAAATCAATTTTTCTACCCAGACTATCCGTTAGATATCCGTCATCCAAGACCTGAAGCATCATGTTGAATACATCTGGATGCGCTTTTTCAATTTCATCCAACAACACCACACAATACGGTTTTCGTCTTACTTTTTCGGTTAATTGTCCGCCTTCTTCATAGCCAACATAACCTGGAGGAGCACCAATCAAACGTGAAACGGCAAATTTTTCCATGTACTCACTCATATCGATTCTAATAAGCACTTCTTCAGAGTCGAAAAGTTCTTTAGCTAATACTTTAGCTAGCTGGGTTTTTCCAACCCCAGTCGAACCAAGGAAAATAAACGATCCTATAGGGCGATTCGGATCTTTCAAACCAGCTCTATTTCTTTGAATTGATTTTGCGATTTTTAATACCGCTTCATTTTGACCAATTACTTTTCCTTGAAGTAGTTGTGGTAAATTAGCTAACTTATTACTTTCAGTTTGTGCAATTCTGTTTACTGGTATTCCAGTCATCATAGACACCACATCGGCTACGTTGTTTTCGGTTACTATAATACGATTGGCTTTGGCATCTTCTTCCCATTGTTCCTGTGCTAACGCCAAATCTTTTTCCAATTTTTTTTCATCATCCCGAAGTTTGGCGGCTTCTTCGTATTTTTGTCTTTTTACAGCCGAATTTTTTTGATCGCGTACCTCTTCTAATTGACGTTCTAAATCTAGAATTTGTTTAGGAACATCAATGTTTGTGATGTGAACTCGCGAACCCGCTTCATCTAAAGCATCGATAGCCTTATCGGGTAAGAATCGTTCCGACATATATCGATCGGTCAATTTGACACAAGCTTCTATGGCTTCTGCAGAATAGGTAACATTGTGATGGTCTTCGTATTTGTTTTTAATGTTGTTCAGTATGGTAATTGTTTCTGGTACTGAAGTTGGTTCCACAATCACCTTTTGAAAACGTCTTTCAAGAGCACCATCTTTTTCGATATATTGACGGTATTCGTCTAAAGTCGTGGCTCCAATACATTGAATTTCTCCTCTTGCCAGAGCTGGTTTAAACATATTGGAAGCGTCGAGAGATCCTGTAGCGCCTCCAGCGCCTACAATAGTGTGAATTTCGTCTATAAATAAGATGATGTCGTCATTTTTTTCCAATTCGTTCATGACCGCTTTCATTCGTTCTTCAAATTGGCCTCGGTATTTGGTGCCTGCTACTAAACTAGCTAAGTCAAGGGTAACGACTCTTTTATTAAATAAGATACGAGAAACTTTCTTTTGGATAATTCGTAAAGCCAGTCCTTCTGCAATAGCCGATTTCCCTACACCGGGTTCACCAATAAGCAACGGATTGTTTTTCTTTCTTCGGCTTAATATTTGTGATACTCGTTCAATTTCTTTTTCTCTACCTACAACAGGATCAAGTTTGCCTTCTTCTGCCATTTCGGTAAGATCACGCCCAAAATTATCTAACACTGGTGTTTTAGACTTCTTGTTTGTTTTGTTTGATGGATTGTTAAAATTAGCATCTTTTAACCCGTCATCATGACTTGAATCATCATTATAAGATTCGTTTTTTGGTAAATTTTCCATAAAATCGTTGTCGTTTGGCGTCATGTTTAAATATTGTTCTTTTGCCCTTTCATAATCAATTTTTAATTTGTTGAGCAATTTTGTAGTTGGGTCGTTTTCATTTCTCAGAATACATAATAATAGGTGTGCAGTACTGATAGAACTACTTTGGAAAACTTTGGCTTCCAAAAAAGTTGTTTTTAGTGCACGTTCAGCTTGCCGTGTTAAGTGTAAATTTTTCTTTTCAATATTGAGTTCGCTGTTCATGCTTGGCGGACTCAAAATCTCAACTTTTTTTCTTAAGTGTTCTAAATCGACCTCTAGATTATTAAGTATGGAGACAGCTTTTCCGTTTCCATCTCGTAATATGCCCAACATTAAATGTTCTGTACCAATAAAGTCGTGACCTAAACGTAAGGCCTCTTCTTTACTGTAAGTGATTACATCTCTAACTCTTGGAGAAAAATTGTCATCCATTATTGTTTTTTTTTAATTCTTGTAAAATTACAAATTCAAATGAATAATTGCAAAAACTATTCCTTTGAATTAACTTGTCAGTAAATTGACAAAAAAATAACCGCGATTAACAGGAAAAAATGGTTTTTTTATTAACTATTTAGTGGGGGTGTTTTGTTAATAAATCATTTAAATTAGTCTGTTAAAATGCTTTTTAATACTATTAAATTATGTATATTGCACGTTTGAATTTTAAACTAATTTACTTAATAAAATAACATAAATATGTCTGACGGAGAGAAGTTAATACCTATTAACATTGAAGACGAAATGAAATCAGCTTACATCGATTATTCGATGTCGGTTATTGTATCAAGAGCGCTACCAGATGTACGCGATGGGTTAAAACCTGTTCATAGAAGAGTTTTATATGGAATGTATGATTTGGGTGTGTTTTCAAATAGAGCACACAAGAAATCAGCGAGAATAGTTGGGGAAGTACTAGGAAAGTATCACCCTCATGGTGATTCTTCTGTATATGATGCTATGGTGCGTATGGCACAAGAGTGGAGTTTACGATATTTACTCGTAGACGGTCAGGGAAATTTTGGTTCTATAGACGGAGATAGTCCTGCAGCGATGCGTTATACCGAAGCGAGAATGAAAAAGATGTCGGAAGACATAATGGCAGACATCGACAAAGAGACGGTAGATTTTCAATTGAATTTTGACGATACCTTATATGAGCCCAAAGTAATGCCCACTAGGGTTCCAAATCTTCTCATTAACGGTGCATCGGGTATTGCTGTAGGTATGGCAACCAATATGGCACCTCATAATCTTAATGAAGTTATTGATGGGACACTCGCTTATATTGACAATGAAGAAATAGAAGTTGACGAATTAATAAATTATGTCAAAGCTCCTGATTTTCCTACTGGAGGAGTAATTTATGGGTATGAAGGGGTTCGTGAAGCTTTCAAAACAGGTAGAGGAAGAATTGTTCTTCGCGCCAAAGTAGGATTTGAAGAAATAAACGGTCGTGAAGCAATTGTGGTTTCTGAAATTCCGTATCAAGTCAATAAAGCCGAAATGATTAAAAAGACGGCTGATTTAATCAATGAAAAAAAGATTGAAGGGATATCCAATATTCGTGATGAATCGGATAGAAGTGGGATGCGTATTGTGTATGAATTAAAACGTGATGCTGTCCCTAATGTAGTCTTAAATACACTTTACAAATACACGCAATTACAATCGTCGTTTAGTGTCAATAATATTGCGTTAGTTAATGGAAGGCCTCAAATGCTGAATCTTAAAGATTTGATTCATTATTTTGTGGAGCATCGTCATGATGTGGTGGTTAGACGTACTCAATTTGAATTGAGAAAAGCAGAAGAACGAGCGCACATATTAGAAGGACTTATCATTGCATCAGACAATATTGATGAAGTTATTGCTTTGATTCGATCTTCAAAAGATGGTGATGAAGCAAGGGCAAAATTAATTGAGCGATTTACATTATCCGAAATTCAAGCTCGAGCCATTGTGGAAATGCGTTTGCGTCAGTTGACAGGTTTAGAGCAAGATAAACTTCGTGCTGAATATGAAGAAATCATGAAATTGATTCAATATTTGAAAGATTTATTGGCGAGTAAAGAGCTACGTATGAATCTCATCAAGGAAGAATTGATTGAAATTAAAGAAAAATACGGCGATGAAAGACGTTCTAAAATAGAATATTCAGGCGGTGATGTTAGCATCGAAGATTTAATTGCTGATGAAAACGTAGTCATTACAATTTCTCATGCAGGATATATTAAACGTACTTCGCTATCAGAATACAAAACTCAAAATAGAGGAGGTGTAGGACAAAAAGCAGCCGCTACTAGGGATCAAGATTTCTTAGAACACTTGTTTGTGGCAACAAACCATCAATATTTGATGTACTTTACACAAAAAGGAAAATGTTATTGGATGCGTGTATACGAAATACCAGAAGGAACAAAAGCCAGTAAAGGTAGAGCGATTCAGAATTTGATTAATATTGAATCGGATGACAAAGTTAAGGCATTTATCTGTACCCAAGATTTAAAAGATGAAGCCTACATCAACAGTCATTATGTGATTATGGCTACCAAAAAAGGTCAAGTTAAGAAAACACCTCTAGAACAATATTCTCGTCCAAGAGTAAATGGAATCAATGCCATTACTATCAAAGAAGATGACGAATTACTAGAAGCAAAATTAACTAACGGGGAAAGCCAAGTGTTAATTGCTGTAAAATCAGGTAAATTAGTTCGTTTTGAAGAAAGCAAAACTAGACCTATGGGAAGAACAGCCTCTGGAGTGCGTGGAATTACATTACAAAATGATCAAGATGAAGTGATAGGAATGGTTTCTGTAAATGATATGGAAAGCGAGATTCTAGTGGTTTCGGAAAATGGATATGGAAAACGTTCTTCTCTAGATGATTATAGAATTACAAATAGAGGAGGTAAGGGAGTAAAAACGCTTAACATAACCGATAAAACAGGTAAATTAGTTTCTATTGATAGTGTGACTGATGCTGATGATTTAATGATTATCAACAAATCGGGTTTAACCATTCGAATGGATGTATCAACCTTAAGAGTAATGGGTCGTGCAACACAAGGAGTGCGATTAATCAATTTAAAAGGAAATGATTCTATAGCGGCAGTGACTAAAGTTATGAAAGATGAAGAAGAAGAAGCAATGGCTATAGATGGAGAAGAATTAGAAATTGATCCAAATGCTATCATTGAAGAGGATTTGGAAGATGATGACGATACAGATTCAGCTGAAGAAACTGAAACAGATAAATAATAACCATGCCATATAATCCGTTGATTGTATGGCTTTTTTTAATATAACCTATTACAAATCATGAAAATAAAACACATTTTATTGACAGGAACTTTAATGGTTTCGATGTCAACTTTCGCACAAAAAGAGGAATTAAAAGCTTTAAAAAAATTGTATGGAAAAGATGAAATAAAAGGAGAAGATTTATCACAATATAAAGCGTTAGTTGATAAAGTAATTCCAATGGCAACTGAAGAAGGTGATAAAGTATATGCTTATTTCTACAAAAGTATGATTCCTGTATTAGAATCATTAGCTATTGATAAAACAATGCCTCCTTTACAAATACAAATGGCATTAATGAAGTTGATGAGTCCAAAATCAATCACAGAATTAGCAACAGGTTTAAATGCAACTTTGGATTATGAAAAAAAACCAGGAAATAAAAAGGTTTATACAGATGATATCAACGAAACCATCTCGTCTTTCAAACCCGATATGTTGAATTTTGCGATTGCATTGGGAAATCAAAAGAAATACAAAGAATCAGCCGAAGTATTATATTCAATTTATCAATTAGATAAAAAAGACACAGATAATTTATATTATGCTGCTAATTATGCCATCGAAGGGCAAGATTATGATAAAGCGCTACAGTATTACAAAGAACTAAAATCAATCAATTATATTGGAGATAAGATAATGTATTATGCTAAAAATAAAGCTAGTAATGCAGAAGAATCTTTCACGGAAAAAAGTGTAAGAGATAAAATGGTTGAATTAGGTACCCACATGGCTCCACGTGAGGAAAAATTACCTTCAAAAAAAGGTGAAATTGTAAAAAACATTGCTTTAATCTTAATAGAACAAGGTAAATCCAATGAAGCATTAGAGGCCCTAACGGATGCAAGAAAAGAAAATCCTGATGATGTAAGTTTAATAACATCTCAAGCGGATGTGTATTTTAAACTAAAAGATACCGAAAATTATAAAAAATTAATTAATGAAGCTTTGGCAAAGAAACCTAATGATGAAATTTTGTTATTTAATTTAGGGGTTACAAGTGCCAATTCAGGTCAACTTGCTGATGCAGAGAAATATTACAGAAAAGTTATTGAAATTAATCCAAATTATGTCAATGCTTATTTGAATTTGGCAGATGTTATTCTAAAACCAGATGCGAAGATAGTTGATGAAATAAATAAACTGACGAATTCAGATAAAGACAATAAACGATTCGATGTGTTAAAAGTTGAACGAAAAAAACTTTTTAATTCAGCTATGCCATTACTAGAAAAAGCCCATGATTTAGACCCTAAAAACGAAGATGTAAAAAGTGTGTTAAAATCAGTTTATAGCTTTTTGGAATTAACAGACAAAATTAAGGCTCTAAAAAGTGAATAATAATTAGTAATTTTAAAAAGTTAAACCAAATTTACAATATGCAAATTGACTTTCATTTGGTATATTTGCAATCTTATATTAAATAATAATGTGTAAGTGTGATCAATGTATTGTTCGTGAATTTAGCTCTCTTAAGGCACTAAACAAAGAGGAGTTAATACGTATGGCAGATTGTAAAACATCTTACACTATCAAAAAAGGAGAGGCTATTTTTGAAGAAGGAGAAACTGTCAATGGAATTTTTTGTGTAAAAGACGGGGTGTGTAAACTTTCAAAACTAAGTGCCAATGGTAAAGACCAAATTGTAAAACTTGTAAAATCAGGTGAATTATTAGGTCAACGTTCTTTAATTAGTGATGAACCTGCTAATTTGAGTGCTGTAGCACTCGAAGATATGCAAGTGTGTTTTATTCCAAAATCTGATATTATGGCATTTTTCAATAATAACAATCAATTTTCAATGAATGTCATGAAAACTATTTGTGGGGATTTAAAAGATGCAGACGATCATATGGTTTCTATGGCTCAAAAAAGTGTTAAAGAAAGATTAGCAGAAACGTTAATTTATTTAGAAGATACTTTTGGAAAAAATACAGATGGAACGTTGAGAATACAAATATCCAGAGAAGAGTTAGCAGGAATGATTGGTACTGCTACTGAAAGTTGCATCCGGTTATTATCAGAATTAAATAAAAACGGCTATATTGAGTTAATAGGAAAAAAAATAGCAATTATAGATAGAAATAAATTAAAACGAATGGCTGAATAAAAATTCAGCCATTTTTTATTTTTCTTTATGAAACAAATAATAAACAGGTAGGCCTAGCGCCACAATTCCTAGTCCCATACTTGTATTTTTTGTATCGTATAATACTAAATCAAAACAAATTAACCCAGTAATAAAGATGTATAGAAATGGTACAATAGGATATCCAAATGCTTTGTAGGGTCGTTCTGTATTGGGATCTTTTTTTCGCAAAATAAATAATCCACTAATCGTCAAAATATAAAAAAGTAAAGAAGCAAATGTAGCATAAGTTAATAAATCGCTATATTTACCTGACAAACACAAAATACTTGCCCAAAAGCATTGAAACCATAATGCTTTTTCAGGCACATCATAATTATTTAATGTAGACGCTTTTTTGAAAAACAAACCATCTTGAGCCATCGCATAAAATAATCTACCACCAGAAAGAATTAACCCGCTGTTGCATCCAAAAGTTGAAATCATAATTAATCCAGCCATAACAAAAACTCCTAAGTTTCCCATAATAACTGAAGCAGCAGCAGCACCCACTCGGTCTTGATTGGCAAACATAATACCATGCTGAAGTACTGACCCTTTTTGTATTCCATGTAGAGGGAGTAACGATAAATAGGCAACATTTGCTAAAATATAAATGACTGTCACGATGAGTGTCCCCAAAAAAAGACTTCTTGGAATATTTTTTTTAGGATTTTTAATCTCTCCCGCGATGAATGTAACATTATTCCACGCATCACTAGAAAATAAAGAATTGATAATCGTGGCGCCCATAGCACCCATCAAGGCTATCCCTGATAATTTAGTGACAGTAACACTTCCATTTTGATTTACAACTGTTTTACTGGCATCCCACATCGTACTAAAATTATTTTCAAAAACATCACTTTGTAGTCCCACATAAAGCCCTAATAGAATTAAAGAAAATAGAGCAATTAATTTGGCTGAAGTGAATATGAATTGAAGCGTTTTTCCATTTTTTAATCCTTTAGTGTTAATGTAAGTGAGCAGAACAATAGAAAAAATGGCGAGAAGTTGTTTGTTTGATATTATAATAAAAGGAAAATTAATTAATATTTTTTCTAAACTTGGAAAAAAAACGGCTGTGTAATTTGAAAAAGCAACAGCTACAGCAGCAATGACCCCCGTTTGAATTACGGTAAAAACGGTCCACCCATAAAGGAATGAAACAAATTTACCATATGCTTTTTGTATGTAAACATATTGTCCTCCAGCATTAGGCATCATACCTGCAAGTTCACCATAACTTAACGCAGCAGTCATTGTCAAAAAACTAGTTAAAAGCCATAACACTAGAATCCACGCGGGTGAACCAATATCTCTTGCCATTGCTGCAGTCACTAGAAAAATACCTGATCCAATCATGGAACCAGCTACCAAACTTGTTGCATCTACTAAACCTAAAGTTCTTTTCAGTTCTTGCTTTTTTTCTTTCATAATTTTATACTTAAATTACTCAAATATAATTCTTACTTAAAACTAAACTTTAAAAAGAATAAGACAAATTTTAAGAAATAAAATGAAACGATCTATTTAATCATATAAAAGCTTGATTTAAATCAAGCCTTCATGTATTAAATTTTAACCGTCCATCCAAAAGTATCTTCCGCGAGTTTGTATTGAATTTTGGTTAACTTGTCTTTTAACTGAGACGCAAAGGAATCTTCAATTACAGGAAGAACATATTCAATTTCTTGATAAGAAAAAGCGGCAATCGGACTTACAACTGCTGCTGTTCCAGCTCCAAATATTTCTTTCAAAGTACTATTTTGAGCAGCGGCAACAATTTCATCGACCAACACAGAACGTTCTTGTACATCAATACCTTCTCTTTTTGCTAGCGCAATAATACTCTTACGGGTTACCCCATCTAGAATACGTTCACTCGTTGGTGCCGTGTATAAAGTATCATTAATTCTGAAGAATACATTCATAGTTCCGGCTTCTTCCAATTTGGTATGGGTTGCATCATCAGTCCAAATAATTTGTTGAAATCCTTTATCGTTGGCTAATTTTGTAGGATAAAATTGTGCCGAATAATTTCCAGCAGCTTTAGCAGCGCCTATACCGCCATTAGCGGCTCTACTGTAATGATCTGCAATAACTACTTTTACAGCTCCTGAATAGTATGATTTAGCAGGCGATAATATAATCATAAAACGATATTGCGTAGAAGGTTGAGCTATAACTCCAGAGCCAATAGCAATCATAAATGGGCGAATGTATAATGTATTTCCTAGTCCTGACTTGACCCAATTTCGCTCCAAATCAATAATGGTTTTTAGACCCTCCATAAAAACGACTTCGGGAACCTCTGGCATTGCCATTCTCACTGCGGATTTATTGAATCGATGGAAATTCTCATCAGGTCTGAACAACCATACCTCATCATGCTCATCTTTATAGGCTTTCATGCCTTCAAAAATAGCTTGACCGTAATGAAAAACTTTAGCAGAAGGGTCAATTAAAAAAGGTTCGTACGGCTTGATGATAGGTTTTTGCCATTCCCCATTTTTAAAATCACAAACCAACATATAGTCGGTGAAAGTGTTTCCAAATGTAATATTGTCAAAATCTACATCACTAATTTTTGAATCTTGTACTTTTTGGATTTCAATTGCAAAATCAGAACTAGAACTCATGTGGTATGCTATTTTATGAATCCATACGAATCTTTTATCATCAAGATTAGTTTGAATATTAGTTAAATGATTATGTGTTGTTTTACACTGCTAAACTATAAAAAAAATGCTTATTTTTAAAAAATATTTAAAAAAAAACTTGATTATTAGTAAATATTTAATTTATTTAAAAAAAAACATCTGTATTTTATTAAAATCGAAAAAAAACCATCATAATTTCGTGTTAGAATTTAAAATCTCTTTATTTTTGTTTAAAATTAATTTATCAATAAAATGAAAAAAATAGTATATTCAGTTTTAGTGTTAGCACTACTTGTAAGTTGTAAAAAAAATGAAGAAACTAAAGTAAATAATTCAGATTCAGAAAAAGTTTCCTTTGTCAAGTTTGGCGATTCAATTTCAGAAGATGGAGCTATTTCGGCGGTTGAATTATTGGAAAAATACAAAACCATGAAACCAACGGACACCGTTGAAGTGAAAGTTCATGCAAAAATTGTGGATGTCTGTCAGAAAAAAGGATGTTGGATGAATTTAGACTTAGGCAATGATAAAACTGCGTTTGTCAAATTTAAAGATTATGGTTTTTTTGTCCCCAAAAATGCAGGAGGAAGTGAAGCCATAGTTCATGGAAAAGCTTTTGTAGAAATTGTATCGGTTAACGATTTGAAAGAATATGCAAAAGATGCAGGAAAATCAAATGCTGCGATTGATAGTATTATTGCTCCTGAAACGAATTATTCTTTTATGGCAGATGGTGTTTTAATAAAAAAATAAGAAATGAAATATAGTACATCTTTTTTTGTAGCCTTTCTGTTGTTAGTTTCAACAGTAAGTATTGCCCAAAAACGGAATCAATCCAATACAATTAACACAAATGATTATGCGTCATTTGGCGCTAAGTTTGAAGCTACTACTCGCTTATCAAAAGACAAAATGTTTAAGAAATATAAATCTTTAAAGAAAGGTGATACACTTAGTGTAAAATTTGAAACCAAAATTGTCTCTGTTTGTAAAAAGAAGGGGTGTTGGATGAAATTGGATTTAGGAAATGGGGAAACTGCTTTTGTGAAATTTAAAGATTATGGTTTTTTTGTACCTCTTAATGCTGAAGGGAGTAATGTCATTGTTTCTGGTAAAGCATTTGTTGATGTAGTTTCTGTAGAAGAACTCAAGCATTACGCAAAAGATGGCGGAAAACCACAAGCAGAAATTAATAAAATTAACAAACCAGAAATTACGTATTCTTTTTTGGCAGATGGAGTACTTATAAAAAAGTAATTTATGACTAAAATTCTAGTATTTTGCTGTTTTTTTGCTTTATTATCTTGTCAAAAAGAAGTAAAAAAAGATCTTATTAAAGAAAATAACTCGTGTAAAAAAGAGAAGAAATTTGAGATGTATGAAATGTCTGAATTAGCCACTCTTATGGAGCGTATGTATGCTTATAATATGCAAACCAGAGCTCGAATTATAAAAGGGGATACCGTTGGCGCTTATCCAACATTTTTTAATAAAATCTTTACAGCTAAATTCACGACTCCAAGCGATAATGATGCTTTTTTTAAGGAAAACGCCAAAAAATATATTGCAATTCAGCAGAAAATATACGGGAAGGAAGGTGATGTAAAAGGAAATTTTAACAAAGGTGCAGATGCTTGTATTGCGTGTCACCAAGGAAAATGTGGAGGACCTATTCCTAGAATAAAAAAACTCTATATTAAGTAGGCTTTGAAACGAGAAATTATTCAAACGCAAGATGGTTCGGCGAGTATTTTTATACCGGAATGGAATGAAAGTTATCATTCAAAACACGGTGCCATTCAAGAAGCCTATCATGTATTTATCAAAAATGGACTTTCTTTGTTTCAGGGAGATTCCATTTCAATTCTAGAAATTGGTTTTGGAACGGGCTTAAATGCTTTTATTACATTATTGGAAGCTGAAAAAAACAATCAAGCGATTGCTTATGTTGGTGTAGAAGCTTTTCCGGTTTCAATTGACGAAGTGAGTAAAATGAATTATCCAGAAGCTTTGAATGTTCTTGATAAAAAAAACATTTTTGAATCACTTCATGATAGTCTATGGGAAAACCAAAATCAGCTTACTTCAAATTTCTCACTAACTAAAAGGAAACAATTCTTTCATGAAATTAGCGATGTAAATCAATTTGATTTAATTTATTTTGATGCTTTTGGATACAGAGTGCAACCCGAATTATGGTCGGTTGTAATTTTTGAAAAAATGTACCAAGCTTTAAGAAAAGAGGGGGTTTTAGTTACCTATGCGTGTCGTTCCATCATAAAAAATGCCATGCTTGAAGCTGGGTTCTCAATTGAAAAATTACCCGGTGCCCCAGGGAAAAGAGAAATGCTGCGTGCTATCAAAAAATAAGAAGATTATTTTTCAGATTTTGGGCTAATAATTTGCACATTTTGAAAAATAATAGCCCCTTTTACCACACCTGATATGGTTGTTCGTAAAGCATCTATAATATGAATTTTTAACTCGTTTTTAGGGTAAATTAAACTCACTTCACGAGCAGGTTTAGGCTCTACAAAATGCCGTAATTTTACATGATCTTTTTCTTTTAAATCTAAGGTGTGTAAATAAGGAAGTAGGGTAGTGCCTAATCCTTCATCAGCTAATTTAATGAGGGTTTCAAAACTTCCGCTTTCCAATTGAAAATGATTGTGCTCTAAATTGTTGTTGTTTTTACAAAGGTTTAAAACACTATCTCTAAAACAATGCCCGTCCTCTAATAATAGCATTTCCTCTACATTTAAATCTTCAACTTCAATTTCTTTTTTACCATATATGCCATGATTCTCAGGAATATAAGCAACAAAAGGTTCGTAATACAATACGATTTCCTTAATTTTTTCTTCATGAAGAGGAGTAGCTGCAATGGCTGCATCCAAATGACCATTATTCAATTTAAAAATGATATCTTCAGTATGAAGTTCCTCAATAATCAGTTTGACTTTCGGGTATTTTTTTATGAAATTATTCAGAAACATTGGAAGAAGTGTAGGCATAACAGTAGGGATGATACCTAATCTAAACTCCCCACCGATAAAGCCTTTTTGTTGATGCACAATATCCAAAATGCGATCGGCTTCATTGACAATATTTTTTGCTTGATTTACTATTTTGAAACCAATTTCAGTGAGTTGTATAGGTTTCTTAGTACGATCAAAAATCAAAATACCTAATTCTTCTTCTACTTTTTGAATTTGCATGCTTAAAGTAGGTTGGGTAACAAAACATTTTTCAGCAGCTAATGTAAAGTTTTTGTGCTCGGCTACCGCCAAAACATATTGAAGTTGGGTGATGGTCATTTATAATATAATTTGATGCAAATATAAAAACAATCAATTTAAGTTATAGTATAAAATAAAAATTAATGTTTGGTAGATTCAACAACTCAATAAATTGTTATTTTTACAAAAAATAATACGATGAGTGATTTCTACAAAAAAATTTTGGATAACAACAAAAAATGGGTTGAAAGTCAGTTGGCAATAGATTCTGAATATTTTAAAGATTTAGCCAAAGGGCAACAGCCTCCATTATTGTGGATTGGATGTTCTGATAGTAGAGTTCCCGCAAACGAAATTATAGGAGCAAAACCAGGTGAAGTATTTGTTCATAGAAATATAGCTAATATGGTTATTCATAGCGATATGAATATGTTAAGTGTTTTAGATTATGCTGTAAACGTACTTAAAGTTAAACACGTTATTGTTTGTGGTCATTATGGTTGTGGAGGAGTGAAAGCGGCTATGGGAAATCAATCCATTGGTCTTATAGATAATTGGATTCGACATATTAAAGATGTATATCGATTGCATGAAAATCAGCTAAATGTCATTGAAGATGAAGAAGAACGTTTTAATAAGTTTGTTGAAGTGAATACGCAAGAACAAGTATTTGATTTGGCAAAAACTTCCATTGTTCAAAATGCTTGGCGAAATGGTCAAGATTTGACCTTACACGGCTGGACTTATGGGTTAAATTCGGGATATGTTACCGATTTAGGCGTTAACATGAGTTCCAATTCAGAATTAGATGAAGTGTATCGTTTGAAATTTTCTAGTTAGAATTTAAAAAGAAAGGCCATACTATTTGCATAGCCCCTCTAAACAAATCAAACAAAATAGACAAACTATTATTCCTAAAAATTTTGTATAATTGATAAGTAAATTGGCATTCCGAAAGTGATATTAAAAGGGAATGTAACTGCCAGAGCCATGGGTAAAAACAGTCCTGGATTGGCTTTTGGTGCTACAATCTTCATCGCAGCGGGAACGGCAATATAGGAAGCGCTTGAAGCTAAAATTGCAAAAATAAATCGATTTCCAATATCTTGAGTAATCATTTGACTGGCTACAGCAACTACACAACCATTCAATAGAGGAATGAGTATGGCAAATAAAGCCGCAAACCAACCACTTTTAAAGAAATCATCTAGTTTTTTTCCGCTTACAATTCCCATATCCAGTAGAAAAATTGCTAAAAAGCCTTTAAAAATATCCGTTGTGAAGGGCTTGATTCCCATGGCTTGTTGTTCGCTTGCGAGAAGGCCTATAACTAAACTGCCTAAAATCAATAAAACACTTCCATTGGTAAAAGAGTGTTTTACAACGGCACTCAATTGTGTTGTAGTATTATTTTCTTTACGATACATTCTCATCAAAATCACTCCAACAATAATAGCAGGAGCTTCCATCAGCGCCATAACGGCAACCATATGCCCGCCAAATATATATTTTTGAATTTCTAGAAAACTTACTGCTGTCACAAACGTTACTGCGCTAACAGAACCATACGAAGCCGCAATTGCACCCGAATTTTCGATACTGAATTTTCGTTTCAAGATAAAGAAACAATATATAGGAATCAAAACAGCCACCGATATTCCAAATAAAATAGACCAAATGATTTCGGTGTTAAAATGACTGTGAGCTAATTCTTGACCGCCTTTAAATCCAATAGAAAATAAAAGATACAAGGAAATGAATTTGGAAGTATTGTTCGGTATTTCTAAATCACTTTTTAAACGTGTGGCTAGAATTCCCAAAATAAAAAAAAGGAGCGCAGGATTGGTTAAATTGTCTGTTAATAAATTTAAGTTCATAAGATAATATATTTAATTAAAACATTGATTAGTAACGGAACTATTTGATGTTATAAAAAAAAATTGTTACTCTCTTTTACTAGCTCGTTCTAATCGGTCATTAATGGATGTTCCTAAATCGTAATGGGGTAATTTTTCTATTAGTATAAGATCTAGTTTCATTCGATCAAGTCGATGCATGGCGCTGTATAAATTCCTAGAGGCTTCTTTGAAATTTCTACTTTTTGAAAGTATTTCATATTGATGCACCGCAGGAAAGTCGAATTGAGTACTAAATGTGATGACACCGATTTTGTTTCTTTCATATTTTTTTATCATGGCGTCAATTGAATCTGATACTATGGTATTCGTTCTCGGTGCGTAATGTTTAGACAACATCCCTGGAGCATTTGGATTTACCTCTTTATGATTAGTAATTCGTATGGGGCCAATAGCTTCCTCGATTTCTTCTACTGATAGTGCGCCCAATCGATAGACGATGGGATTTTCGTTTTCAAATCCAACTATAGTTGACTCAATACCACTGGTACAAGGACCTCCATCTAAAATAAAAGGCAGCTCTTCTCCAAAATAATCATAAACATGTTGGGCATTCGTCGGACTTATGGAACCGAATGGATTGGCACTCGGTGCCGCTAAGGGAAAGTCTAAATTTTGTAATAATTTTAATGTGAGTTTGTGATTTGGTAATCTCAATGCAACCGTATCTTTCCCAGCAGTAATGATGTCAGGAATATTGTTTTTCTTTTTTAATAGCAATGTAAGCGGTCCGGGCCAAAATTTTGAGGCAAGTTGGTAGGCTTTTTCAGGGATTTCTCTTGCATACCATCCCATTTGGTCACTACTGGAAATATGAACAATTAAAGGATTGAACAAAGGTCTATTCTTTAATTCGAATATGTTTTTTATTGCTTTTTCACTAAAAATATTTCCTGCTAATCCGTATACGGTTTCAGTGGGAATGGCTACTAATTGATTCTTTTTCAAATAGTGGACAGCTTGTTGTATCTCTTTCAATTTAATTTTGTTTTATGGGTTACAAAAATTACAATATGTTGGATCTTCTTTTGTTTTTTGGTGCGGATACAAATCAACTTGCTCGAAAGAACATTTTTTACATTGATATGTAAAACTTAAGGTTGATTGAGTTGGCGCATGACATAATTCACAGGGTAAACCTTTGTTGACTCTACTTACTGAAAATCCTGGATGTTGACAATTAGGACATTGATGCAGAATGGTTTTCAATAATTTTTGAGCTACTATTTCTATTAATTTCATTCGAGTTGGATTATAATGCGCACGCATGTCAGTTTCTACATAAGCACTACCATAATTAGAAATCAAATGATTGAAATGCTTTAAAAGATTTTCTTTGGTATTTATTCCCTTAAAAAGCGCTTTATACTTTTCTTTAGAAGATTTTAAAATCACACCATGTGAAGGAAAATTAACTTTTTCTACAAACGCCATCAAATCCTCCTTTGTTTTCAATTCTGTAGCATCAAAATTGGTGTCCATACTAATTTCTCTAACAATCACTTCGATTTGATTTTTAGAATCCATGAAAATCATCATCTCATCGTCGGCAGTAGCAAACATGATAATGGGATGCATACCAAATGAACCTTCGCTAGCTATGGCTAAATCACAGTTATTTGCTTGCATCGCTAATACACATTTTTTTCTTAAAGTTTCTAATGCGCTATCTTTTCGTTCGATCTCACCTGAAAAAGTTCCAAGAGTATCGGTATCAAATTTTGTAGAAACAAAACATTCGACTTGTAACGCTTCTTCAAATATTGGAGCGATAACACGCTCTTTTTGATGCTTCGTTGCAATTAACAATTTTCTCCCCTCAAACATGTTTCACTAAATTGATTTCGATAGTCCCCTGAATTTGTAATTCATACTCATGAGATTCTGCCCATTGGATTAAAGAAGATAGTTCCTCTTTAGCATTTTGCAATTCAATTATCCTCTGTTTGGAATTTTCGTGTTTTATATTGAAACGAATTTGATTACTAAAATCCTCTAAATTATGGAAGTTGATTTTACTATTTAATAATGAAATAATAATTTCCTTAGCTTCATTTGGTTTAAAAACACCATCGATAAGTTTAATGTTTTGAGTAACTTCCATTTTAAAAAAAAATTAGAGTTTTTTTTATTGACCTTGTCCTAAAGAATATGCTGGTTTACCATTAAATTCGTATAAATTTTCAGTTTTAATAACATCAATCTTTGCATCTAGGGCTCTAGATAATAATCCAATGATATGATTTTTAAACATCAACTTTCCTTCTCTTGGTTTGAATCGGCAACGCCAATGGTCAGTACAATATGTTTCTTTGAATCCATCAGGCCATACTTTTATACCTCGATTGGTAATCATGGTTAAGTGTTTGTATTCTGAATTAATACTTTGAAGTATTTCAGCCAATTCATTAGGATCTGTTCCATTCCAATGTACAAATAAGTCAACTCCAACCAATTCTTTATTTTTCTGTGGTTTTTTCTCATATTTAGGGAGGTCTATTTGAACATTTTTATCATAAGAAACGGGTTTGAGTTGCGCAGGAACTTTCCCTAAGTTTGCTATAACCGCTTGGGCAAATTCTTTAGTTCCTACTTTTGTTTTGCTCACGCCTTCTTTAAAAATATCATACGTATGAATACCCTCTTCGATTGTTTTTAGCCATGCATTTTGTACTTTTTCAGCTACATTTGTTTGTCCAATATGTTTTAACATCATAACTGCCCCTTGCAATAACCCCGACGGATTGGCAACATTTTGACCTGCTCTTCTTGGTGCAGAACCATGAATAGCTTCAAACATAGCACATTCATTACCAATGTTAGCTGAACCCGCTAATCCTACAGACCCTGCAATTTGAGCGGCAACATCAGACAAGACATCTCCATATAAGTTTAAAGTTACAATCACATCAAATACTTCTGGGGTATCTGCTAATTTTGCAGCTCCAATATCTATAATCCAGTGTTCATTTTCAATAGATGGATATTCTTTTGCTATTTCATCAAAAATCTGATGAAACAAACCATCTGTTTGCTTCATAATGTTGTCTTTCGTAAAACAGGTTACCTTTTTGCGTCCGTTTACTTTAGCATATTCAAAGGCATAACGAATTATTTTTTCACAACCAGGTCTGCTTATGAGTTTTAAACATTGTACCACTTCGTCCGTTTGTTGATGTTCAATTCCCGCATACAGATCTTCTTCGTTTTCTCTAATTATGACAAGATCCATTTCAGGGTGTTTTGTTTCTACAAATGGAGCTAAACTCAAACATGGACGAACATTGGAATACAAGCCTAAGAACTTTCTAGTAGTTACATTTAAACTTTTGTATCCCCTCCTTGTGGTGTAGTAATTGGAGCTTTCAAAAACACTTTATTCTTCTAATAACATCCCACGACTCATTTGAGATTCCTGAAGTATTACCAGAAAGATACACTTTTTCACCCACTTCAATCTCATCGATTTCTATTTGAGCTCCTGCCGCTTTTATAATTTTTAGAGTAGTATCCATAATTTCTGGACCGATACCATCTCCTTTTGCAACTGTAATTCGTGTCATAATTATTTAATTAAAATTAACGGTACAAAGTTGTAATGTTTAATTCATATATTTTTATTTATATTTGTAATGAATTACATAAAATATTTTTATGAATTATACATTACATCAATTGCAAGTCTTTTTGAAAATTACCCAAACAAAAAGTATCACTAAAGCGGCTGAAGCGTTACATTTAACACAACCCGCAGTATCCATTCAATTAAAAAATTTTCAAGATCAGTTTGATATTCCTTTAACAGAGGTTGTGGGGAGGCAACTGTATATCACCGATTTTGGAAAAGAAATTAGTAATGCCGCAGAAAACATTATCAATGAAGTTAATGCGATTAATTATAAAACTCTCTCTTACAAAGGGATTCTTTCGGGAAAATTAAAAATTTCAATTGTATCAACTGGAAAATACGTCATGCCATTCTTCTTGACTGATTTTATCAAGAGCTATTCTAATATTGAATTTGAAATAGATGTTACCAATAAAAGTAAAGTGATTCGTGCCCTACAAAATAATGAAGTTGATTTTGCTTTAGTATCTTTATTACCCCATGATTTTAATGTGGAAGCAGAGTTGTTGATGGAAAACAAATTATATTTAGTTGGAAATAAAGATTTTATGGAGCACTATGAAGAGGAAGTCCTCGAACATTTTTTATTAAATGTCCCTTTTATTTATCGGGAAATGGGTTCTGCTACTCGATTAGCCATGGAAAATTACTTAGAAAGGAATAATATCAAACCTATATCAAAGATACAATTAACCTCAAATGAAGCAGTCAAGCAGGCGGTTATCGCAGGATTAGGAGTTTCAATCATGCCTTTAATAGGATTAAAGAATGAAATTGAAAAGGGAGAAATAATGATTGCAAAAGCTAAAAAGCTCCCAATTGTAACCAATTGGAATCTAATATGGTTAAAGGGGAAAAAAATGAGTCCCGTGGCACAAGAGTACCTGAATTTTATTAAAAGTACTAAAGAATATATTCATCAAACCCATTTCTCTTGGATTGATTCACATTAATCGTCAAGGTTTTCGTTGAATGCTGAGGGAAGAAGTTTTGGAATAAACTTAATTAATATGGGTAACAATAAGCTTCCGCCAGGCAATAGAAAGATTGTAAGGGAAGGAATACCCTTGCAGATGTCTAATATTTGTTTTTTTACCTTTTTCTTTTCTTCATCAGTTAAATCTCTTGCAACCGATTGTTTGAGTAAATACATTAGTTCTTTACTTTCAGATATTTCTTTTACAAGCCTTTTTTTATTGCGTTTAATGAGAACTTTTACGACAGAGTTGGTTTGGTTGTAAAAGTGTTTAACCGGATTTGAATAATTGAAATATTGAATTTTTTCTTTATGTAAGGTAATGAATTTTGAGGTAGTTTCAATGCTTTCAGTTACAAATAACTCATCAAGATGTAATTCCTGTGCTAGGGTATATAAGAAATATAATTCTTCATTGTCCAAAGCAAAATCACTCCACAACATGAGATTAGTAATATCAAACAAATAGAAGCGCTCCAATTCAAGTTCAAATGATGAAAGCGGTAGTGATTCGAGAGTATTGACCGTAATTTTAGAAAATTTTGTATAGCGAACAGATGCTTCAAATAATTTTATTAATAAATTGTCTTGTTGAGATTTATTGGACTTTATTTGAAGTGATAATGACACCAAACTCATGATGGTTTCTTCGATATTTTTAAAATATTTAGCACTTATTTTTTTTATTTTTAAAAATCGATGAAAGGCCAAAACATCAATAAATAATAATGCATTGGTAACGATATGAGAGAAGTTTTTACTGATGATGTCTTTGTTTGTTTGGACTCTCTCATTCAAAATGTTTTCTAATTTAGAATGAACATTAGCATGTAACAAGGCGGGCAATAGATCAAACCTTTTTTGTGAAGTAAGTTCATAGAATTCAAGTAATTTAGTAGAAAAATCTTCGATTTTGTAATCGTGAGTAGTGTAGTAATAGATTTCAAAAAGAGCATTCAATAAGGCTATTTTTGATACTTCTTCCGAATCCCAATTCTCTATTTCGTCCTCTGTAAAAGAAGGAATAGAAACCATATGACCATATATAAAACCTGTAGCTCTATTTTTTTTATAAAATGATAATGCCTCTTCTTCTTGATAAGAAAACGATGTTTTTTTTTCATAGAGGAATTTATCAATCCAACCGTTTATTGAGGGGTTTATCATCAGTATACTTGTTGATGAACAAAAATACAATTAATATTTGGTTATTCCATATTGGCTTTTGTTTTGTATAGTTCAATAGTTGATACTAAAAATCGGTTGTCTAGGATTATTTTTGATAATTGCGAACTCACTAAATTATTTTCTCTAGTATTGATAAGAAATATAGAACTCTCTCCAAATCCAAAAAGTCGCTCTTCTGCTTCAAGTAAAAATTTAGTGTCGTTGACAAGTTCTAAGGCAAGGTTTCTTTGGACCTCTATGGATTTTATTTCTTTTTGCTGTGCGCTGATCTTATTGGATAATGCCAGTTTTTCTAACTGTAAAGAATATTGTGTATCTTGTATTTTAAATTTTGTTAACTGTAGATTTCCTCGTTCTTTTCTCAAAAATAATGGAACATAAAAATTCATTCCCACTTTGTAATTATTAAAATTATATGAATTCCAATAATTAGGTTCGGAGAGATAGTAATAAGAGACGTCCAATTTTGGGAGTAATAAATTTTTCTTAAATTGTTGTTCAACTTCCAAAAGTGCTATTTTTTTTTGTAAAACATTGATCTTAGGATGATTTTCAACAAGTTGTTTTTCATCTATCAAATCGTTTGTTTTCAACACTTCATGTATTGTTTTTTCAAGATTTTCTTCAGGGATAATATCCTCTTGAAGTTCAAGGGGTATATTGTTTTCATACCACAAATAATTGGATAGCTCAAATTTAGATTTTGCCAGTTTTAATTTAGAATCTTCTAAACTTAACAATCTATTTTTCACCATAATTCTAGCTTCAATAGAATCAATAGAAGGTTTATCGCCTTGAAGAATTAATTGTTTAATGGCGTTAAATCGCGATTGGGCATTATTCAAATATGTTTGATAAAGTTGAACTTCACTATAATTTTTTTTCCAATTGAAATAGGCTATGGATGCTTCATAAACTACAGCTATGGCATTTAGTTTCCGCTCATTTTGACTCAATTGGATTTGAATTTTTGATTTTCTTATATCCGACATTCTTTGATTGATGAGCCACCCCTGACCTAAAGGCACAGAAACACCAAAAGAAGTTAAGCCTCTGTTGGGGACTATATTCTCGGGATTCACATACATCCCTTCTTGATTGTCAAAACCGGCTTTCACTTCGATGCCATACCAAGTAGGAATTTTAAAAGTGGTATTCAAAAGGGAATAATAGGTTTTATCTTTAAACTGTTTCGTGTCATAATCGACTTCAATTTTTGGATCAAAAGCTCCACGGGCAATCATCAATTGTGCTTGGGCAGCACTTACGGCAAGGTGAGCGCTTTTTACTAAGGGATGAAATGACTTGACATACCCTAAATATTCGTTATAGGTTAAAATTTTGTCTGTTTCATGATTTTGACAAAACCCAAGCAAAGACCATAGCAAGAATGATATTAAATACTTCATTATTTTTTATCTTTAGATGATTTACTTTTGGGTTGATAATAGTTAGGAGGAAAGCCATTTAGAGTTCTCCATATTTCATACCACACAGGAACATTATTGAGAAGCGCTAGAGTTTTTGCGCCTGAACCCATACTAATTTGTTTGGGCCATGGCACCTCAGTCGAATCGGGTGCAATTAATACTCTGAATTTACCATTTTCACTAATGAACGTCTCTACGGCTACAATTTTTCCTCCAAACGTTCCGTATGACATGCCAGGCCATCCCGAAAATACAATAGTTGGCCATCCATCAAACCAAACTCTGACTTTTTCTCCTTTATGAATAAGAGGTAAATCACTAGGAGCCACAAAGGTTTCTACTGCAATATCATATTTTTCAGGCATGATACTTACAATCTCTGTGCCTTCTTTGATGGTTTCCCCAATACCTGATTGTAGCGCTCTATTAATGTACCCATTTTGAGGAGCTGTTATAAAATACAATCCTTTTCGAATTTTATAATTCGAATACTGATTTTCTAGTTTGTTTACTTGTGCTTTAGTGTCATACTGATTGCTTAATGCAGTATATTGTTCACTCAACGCTTTTGATTTTTTTTCACTGTACTCAGCATCAATTCGATTGACTTCAACTCTTGCATTAATTAATTCGTTTTCACTAGCAATAAATTTGTTCTCTTGTGTAATGATTTTTGCTTCAACTTCTTGTAGCTTGAGTTTTTTATCCTCGACGTCTGATAGCGGTTTTAGTCCTTCTTTTTGTAAATTTAACGAACGATTGAACTGGGTCTGAGCAATTTTGAGTTGTGTTCGCACAGCAACCAAATCCATACTATCACTTTTTACTTTGAGTTGACCCTGTCTTATTTTATTCTTTGCTTGTTGTAACTTGAGTTTTTTTTCTTTATCAATAGCAAGAATCTGACTTGATAAGGATCCCACTTTTCCCTCATAAGATTGCTGAGCTTTTTTTTTGGCATCTACTTGATTTTTCGTTTTTTCAACTAGATGAGGATCTAAATAATCTTCTTTGATTTCTGATATGTATAAAATAGTATCGCCTTTATGAACAAAATCGCCTTCTTTAACATACCATTTTTCAATTTTTCCTGCAATGGTCGTTTGTATGGTTTGTGGTCTTTGATCGGGACTTAGTGTAGTGACTGAACCACTTCCTGAAATATTTTGTGTCCAAGGCAAGAATAAAATAAAAAAGCAAAGTATGGAAACTACAATAATTATTCGATTCAAAATTTTATAATGAGGTCGATTTTGTAAATTTTTAACCGTATTGAAGTGTTCAATATTTTCGGTAATTGAATTGTTTGAAGAAATATTGAGCATAATTATTTTAATTTAGAATCTGCAATTATTTTACCTTTATTCATTTGAATTATTCGATGTACTTTTTCTTTCCAATAAGGATTTTTAGAGGAGACAATTATTGTCCAAGGATTTGAAGGTAGCGTAATAAAATCAATTATTTTTTTTGCCGATTCTTCATCCATTTTATCTAAAGGATCTTCATAAAATAGTATTTTAGGTTTGTTTAAAATACTTCGTGCCATGAGAATTTTTTGGGCATTAGAGGAGGATAATTGTCTTCCTTCTGGGAAAATTTTGGTATCAAGTCCTTCTGGTAATGATTTGATGTATGTGCCTAAATCGACTTGATCAATAGCCCATTTGACATCTTCATGGCTTATTGTTTTATTGTTGAATGTGATATTTTCTAAAATTGTTCCTTCAAACGGAGTCTCGCCTTGAAGGATGATTCCAATTTGTGAACGATAATTATCAATATCAATCTTTCTGTAACTATCATCGTTGATACTAAACACGCCAGCATTAGGCTTTATGAGTCCAGCTAGTAATCGAATAAGTGTTGATTTTCCAGAACCATTTTCGCCTTCTATTAAAATAAATTCTTTCGGATCGACTTTTAAATGGATGTTGTCGAGGATTAAATCATTAGAATCTGGAAATTGATAGGAGACCCGTTCTAATTCGATACTAAGATTAAGGTAACAAGAATCTACTTCCTGAACGGATTGCTCTTCCATGCTTAAATCGGCTACTTGACCAATTTTTTCAATAGAAGTTAACACATCATACAAGGTTTCCAATCCCACAATAATCTTTTCCACAGAATTGATTACTAATAAAATAATGATTTCAGCAGCTACAAATTGACCGATATTCATTTTTTGATTCAGTACTAAAAACCCTCCTATAAGGAGTAAACTCGCTGTGATAAGTACTTTGAAAACAATGAGCTGAAGATATTGCCTTTTTATGATTCCGAAGTGTTTTTCACGATATTGAAGATAGTTATCTACTAAATAATCATTTTTGGATAACGCAAAAGTAAAACTATCTTTTCGTCTGAAACTATAACTATTTCGTGCCAATTCTTGCAACCAACTCACTACTTTATATTTGTATTTTGATTCCATTAAACTTGTGGATAAACCTGGTTTGAATGAAAATCTAAATATCGAGTAGAGTAGGAGCAAAAGAACGATACCAAAAGCAATAAAAAAGGGATGATAAAGCGATAACAATAAGATTCCAAACAGAATTTGCAAAAGAGCGGCAGAGAAATCTAGTAAAAGCTTAGATGTTCCTTTTTGAATGACAAGAGTATCAAAAAAACGATTTGCCAATTCTGGAGGATATTGATTGTAGTAGGATTCAAATTTTATTCTCGGGAGTCTGTAACTAAATTCGAAAGAAGCTCTAACAAAAATTTTTTGTTGTAAGTTTTCCGTAATTCTCAATTGCATTAGTGACAAAATTCCAACTAATGAGACTCCAAATACTACAACAACCACTAATAATATCCATGAAACACTAACTTGTCCCGATTGGATTAAATTGACAATCGCTTGGATGCCTAGCGGTAACGACAAACTCACCAATCCAGAGAATAAGGCATAGAAAAAAAGTTGAAGAATGTCTTTTCGTTCTAAATTTAAAAATTTAAAAAAACGTTTTAAAGGAGAATGTGTATTCATCTATACTATTTTTTCAATTAAGTTTAAATAAAATGCGGTAGGAGTTTGGTGCTCATTACAATCAGTAATTGTTGAAAGATGCTCCACGAGATAATGTTGGTGAAGTGCGCCTTCAATTATACTAGAAGCTAAGCTTGTAGCATATTCATAAGACGGGTTCACCGCAAGAATCATGTCTGTAATACGCTTAATTACTCTTTTATAAACCAAAAAGAACCCTATTTTATTTTCTTCATCAATTTCTTTTGTCAACCATGTTTTGTTGAATTCAGAAATGATTATTTTATTGAGTATTGCTTCATTTATATATACAGTATTCGAATCATCTGTTATTTTTTCAGTCACAATAGTTATTGCTTTCATGAGGCGTTTGCGTGCATCGGAGATGTTGTTGGTTTCAAACACCAATCGGTATTCAATCCATGCCCAATACCAAGAGGATAAATACAAGAGAAGTTTGTGTTTGTTTTCAAAATAACGATAAATAGAACTTTCATTAGAATGAATGCGTTCCCCTAATTTTTTGAAAGTAAAATCATCAAACCCAATATCATCAATTAATAGAATACTATGCTCAATGATTTTTTTTCCCAATTCTGAAGTCGTTGGGTCTTTTACATATAGTTTTTCGTGTACTGTAATGGTTACAGTTGAAAGTAATTTTTTCATATAAAAATATTTCACTTGCAAATTTAATAGTAACACTATTAATTAAAAAAATAATTAACAAGAATTTATCATAGTGAATGATTTGAAAAAAAAGCACCTTAGTGATGAAGTGCTTTATTAAGATTAACGTCTTACTCTGTTTTGTGTGAGAATTCATTTTAATTTGGTTTTAACATCTTCACCACAATCAAAAATCATTTGCTCGTTGCTGGGAAAGGGTATAGATTTTTTATCAAAAAAAGGAAAATAATCAGATTCGCAAGCATTTTTATCGCCATTATATCGAGAGTAGATATTTTCAAAAACAAACTCGCTAGTCAAAGGATAACTATTGATTAATTGATTCGTTTTACAATCAACATAATCAATTTTAGCAGTAATAGCACAATTTTTCAATTGTCTTGATTCATAAATCGTAGCTCGAATCGTTTTCATATTATCAATCATAATAGTATGACCCTGATTGTCTTTTACTTCATGTCCTTGAGCATCAAGAAGAGGTTTGGTTCCATCCTTCACTTGCTTTTCTTTAATGACTTCTTTCTCTTTGAGTTGCTCGGGTGAGATGGAAATTTGTCTAAAATTTAAAATAATGCTATAGTCATAATCTAGGTCTTTTTGACGAGTACTGTGATAAACGGTCCAATCATCGTTCAAGCCAAGTGTGCTGAAATTTAATAAATCATTTTCCAATCGAATAGGAATAACCACGTTTGTTTCATTTTTTGTTGATACAATAACAAAGTCTGTTCCTTTATATTTCGCGCTGGTAAGCAAACTACTCACATCCTTATACCCAGGATTTAGGGAGTTGAGAAAATTTAAATCAGTATACGCTCGTCTGAAATTCATTTTATCTTTCGTTGCCAATAATGCTTTTGAATTATCATACAAAAATTTAGAATACGAATTTTTGCTATTTACTAATGCATCTGAATAATCTGAAAAATCAAAGGTAGCCTCTTTGTTTTCTTTAATCAAATAAAGAGGAAGTAAAGGCTTGATAATCTCTTGACGTTGATGCAATTGAAGATACGTTTTATATATTTTTTCTGAATTACTGGGGTTGCCTTCTTTGGTCCAGATAGAAATATTTTGTAAGTCTCTCATTTTTACTTTGGCAAAGGCTTCTTCCAATAAATAAATATAGTCTTGTTTTCCTTTTGCATCTTTTCTATTTCGCAAATTTTCTACAGCGGTTTGAATCGCAGTATCATAATCCCCAGAACTTAGTGATTCTCTCGTTTGACGCACACCACATGAGGCTACTATTAATAAAAGTGTAAGGATAATTAATTTTTTCATGTAAAAATCATTTACTTTCTCACAAAAGGAGGTAGTAATTTACTACTCACTTCTCCAAAACCAATACGAACAGAGCCATTTTGACAATACCCTTTCATGGTTACTGTATCATAATCATTAATAAATTTTCGCTCAGTCCCATCAGATAATTTAATCGGTTTTTGTCCGCTCCATGTTAGTTCTAGCATGGAACCGTAACTGTCTTCGGTGGGTCCAGAAATGGTTCCAGAACCCATCATGTCTCCAGAATTGACACGACATCCATTAGAGGTATGATGAGCCAATTGCTGTGACATCGACCAATACATGTATTTAAAATTAGATTTAGACACTAATGTTGGCGAGGCATTTTCAGGGGTGATGTACACTTCCAAATTAATATCATAAGCATGTTTTCCTTTTTGTTGTAAATAGGGTAGTGGTGTGGGTTCTTGTTTTGGTCCTTTCACACGAAAAGCCTCCAAAGCGTCCATGGTAACAATCCAGGGAGAAATGGAAGTGGCGAAGTTTTTAGCCAAGAAAGGTCCTAAAGGAACATATTCCCATTTTTGAATATCACGTGCACTCCAATCATTCAATAAAACCATACCAAAAATGTAGTCTTCTGCTTCATTTACAGGAATATTTTCACCTAGGATATTGGCATCTGTAGTAATAAAGGCTGTTTCTAATTCAAAATCTACCAAACGAGAGGGACCAAAAACAGGAGTACTTTCTCCATTGGGCAATGTTTGCCCCATAGGTCGATGTACAGGAATTCCTGATGGAACTATAGTAGAACTCCTTCCGTGATATCCCACAGGAATGTGAAGCCAATTGGGCAATAAGGCGTTGGCTGGATCTCGAAACATTTTTCCAACATTTGTAGCATGTTCTTTACTCGAATAAAAATCGGTATAATCTCCAATTTGAACTGGCAATAACATTTCAATATCGTTAATAGAAAAAATCACTATATCGCGATGTTCTCTATGATCTCTCAGTTTTGGATTATTTTCATCAAACAATTCTGCCAAGCGATTACGAACCAATCGCCACGTTTTTTTTCCATCTGAAATAAAATCATTCAAAGTGTCTTGCATAAACATATCGTCGGTTAATTCGATACCGTCAAAATACCCTAATTGTTGTAGTGCTCCCATATCTATGGCGCAATCACCAATGCGAGTACCAATTGTTACGACATCTTCTTTGGTAAGAAAAACGCCAAATGGAATATTTTGAATGGGGAAATCACTATGCTCAGGCACTGAAATCCAGGATTTTCTATTCGGGTTGTTGGCTATATTTGGCATATTGTATAATGTTGATTTATTGTTGAAAAATTTGTAATCAAATATATCATTTAGAATTTATTTCACAAACATAATTCGTATTTTTGAAAAGTTATTTAAAAATTACCAAAAAATGCAACGAGACGAACAAATTTTTGATTTAATATTAGACGAACAAGATAGACAAATTCATGGAATCGAATTGATTGCTTCCGAAAATTTTGTCAGCGACCAAGTAATGGAAGCCGCAGGGTCTTGTCTAACAAATAAATATGCAGAAGGCTATCCAGGAAAACGTTATTATGGCGGTTGTGAGGTTGTTGATGTTGTAGAACAAATTGCAATAGACCGCGCCAAGGCATTATTTGGTGCTGAATATGTAAATGTACAACCCCACTCAGGTTCGCAAGCCAATACAGCAGTTTTTGCAGCGTGTTTAAAACCAGGGGATAAAATTTTAGGATTTGATTTATCTCACGGTGGACACTTAACACATGGTTCACCCGTTAATTTTTCAGGAAAACTCTATCAAACGTGTTTCTATGGTGTGGAAGCAGAAACAGGACAATTTGATTATGATAAAATTCAAGACATCGCCACAAAAGAACAGCCTAAATTAATTATAGCAGGAGCTTCGGCGTATTGTCGCGATATGGATTTTAAACGATTTAGAGCTATTGCCGATAGTGTCGGAGCCTTATTGCTTGCGGACATTTCACATCCCGCTGGACTTATTGCAAAAGGACTTATGAATGACCCTATTCCTCATTGTCATATTGTTACCACAACAACACATAAAACCCTTAGAGGCCCTAGAGGAGGTATGATTATGATGGGCAAAGATTTTGAAAACCCTTGGGGATTGACTACTCCAAAAGGAGAACCAAGAATGATGTCTCATATTTTAGATATGTCGGTATTCCCAGGAAATCAAGGAGGCCCACTAATGCATATTATCGCAGCTAAAGCGGTAGCCTTTGGAGAATGTCTCACGGATGAATTCTTTCGTTATGCTATGCAAGTTCAAAAAAATGCTAAAGCTATGGCAGCAGCTTTTAATAAAAGAGGGTATAACTTAATATCAGGAGGCACAGACAACCACATGATGTTGATTGATTTAAGAAACAAAAACATAACGGGTAAAGAAGCTGAAAATGCTTTGGTGAGAGCTGAAATTACAGTCAATAAAAATATGGTTCCTTTTGACAATAAATCGCCTTTTATTACTTCTGGGATTCGAGTGGGTACTCCAGCTATCACAACGAGAGGTTTGGTTGAAGAAGACATGGAAACAGTAGTTGAATTTATTGACCGAGTTTTAATGAACCATACGGATGATGCAGTTATCCAACAAGTGGCTGATGAAGTAAATGAAATGATGAGTGAACGAGCTATTTTTGTGTTTTAAATTACTATAAATATTGATACTAGAAACGTTTCAATTTTTTGAAGCGTTTTTTTTGTTTAAACAATTAAACTACTCCGAATAAAAATAATCTTTCATTAATAAAAAAATAGACTCTAGATATTATATATATGATTAATATAAAGGTGTTATTTTTTATATTATTAATTTTTACTGGATATTTTTATGATATTATAAATTTGTGCTATTAATTGAAAGGTTTGTGCTATTTTAATATTTCACATACAAGTATTTTTGAATAAATCAAAAAACAAACTTTATGGATCATTTAATATTACGACCACAATTAAAAGAAAAGTATGATAATTTTATTAATGGAAAATGGACACCCCCTACTACAGGACAATATTTTGAGGTGTTGTCTCCCGTTGATGGAAAATTAATGTCAAAAGCGGCCCATTCGGCAAAAATGGATATTGAAAATGCTGTAAATGCAGCTGAAGAGGCATTTAAAACGTGGAGTCAAACTTCAGCAACGGAGCGGAGCATTTTATTAAATAAAATAGCTGATAGAGTTGAAGCAAATCTTGATTTTATTGCTGCAGTAGAAACCTTAGATAATGGTAAAGCCATTCGCGAAACGATGGCTGCCGATATTCCCCTAGCCATCGATCATTTTCGTTATTTTGCAAGTGTGATTCGTGCCGAAGAAGGTTCGATTAATGAGTTAGATAAAGATACTGTTTCAATCATTGTACACGAACCTATTGGCGTTATTGCTCAAATCATTCCTTGGAACTTTCCAATTTTGATGGCAGTATGGAAGTTAGCACCAGCTTTGGCAGCGGGAAATTGTGTGGTACTAAAGCCAGCAGAAAGTACACCAATATCGATTATGGTTTTGATGGAAATAATAGAAGATTTACTTCCTGCAGGAGTAGTCAATGTAGTCAATGGTTTTGGTGCTGAATTAGGAAGAACTTTAGTCACAAATCCCAAAGTCGCAAAAGCTGCTTTTACAGGATCTACTGCAACGGGAAGAATGGTAATGCAATATGCAACAGAAAATATCATTCCAGTCACTCTAGAATTAGGAGGTAAATCACCAAATATATTCTTCCCTTCTGTTATGGATGCTGATGATGAATTTTTTGATAAAGCTTTAGAAGGGGTGGCTTTATTTGCATTAAATCAAGGTGAAGTATGTACTTGTCCATCACGATTATTAGTTCACGAATCTATATACGATAAATTTATGGAGCGTGCTTTAGCGCGAATCAAAGCGATTAAAACAGGAAATCCTTTTGATCCTTCAGTAATGATGGGAGCTCAAGCTTCCCAAATTCAAAAAGATAAAATCTTATCGTATATTAAGCTAGGAAAAGAAGAAGGAGCTGAATTACTTTGTGGAGGTGATGTGAACCATTTGGGAGGTACATTAGAAGGCGGTTATTATATCCAGCCAACCGTGTTTAAAGGGCATAATAAGATGAGAATTTTTCAAGAAGAAATTTTCGGACCCGTATTGGCTGTAACCACTTTTAAAACTACTGAAGAAGCTATTGCTATTGCTAATGACACAATGTATGGTTTGGGTGCTGGCGTATGGACACGTGATGCGCACGAATTGTATCAAGTACCTAGAGCTATTAAAGCAGGAAGAGTGTGGGTAAATCAATATCATGCCTATCCTGCAGGAGCTCCATTTGGAGGGTACAAACAATCAGGTATCGGTAGAGAAAATCACAAAATGATGTTGGACCATTACCGTCAAACTAAAAACATGTTGATTTCATACAACAAAAATAAATTAGGATTCTTTTAGAAATTAAGAATGTATGAATCGAACCGCAAATTCACAAATTGCTATTTTGATGAGTTTGCGGTTTTTAATTGAATTAAAATGGAAGCAACAAAGCGACTGGATGCTACTGAACAAGCTTTAATGTTGATTACCGAGCTCTCTATGAAGCATGGTGCGTTAATGTTTTATCAAGCTGGAGGATGTTGTGAGGGAACACAACCCCAATGTTTTGAAAAAAGCAGTTTTTATTTACGAACGGGTGATGTATGCATCGGAACGATATACGAATTTGAGTTTTGGCTCGATAAAGATTTGTTTGATTATTGGAAACATATGCATTTTACCCTTGATGTAACCGAAGGTATTGGAGCAGGGGGCTTTTCGTTAGAAACTCCTCTAGGAAAAACGTTTATCATAAAGTATCGTTTGTTTTCAGAACTTGAGCTTCAAAATTTGGAAGCTGTTAGAATAAATGAAATATAGTATTCAAGGGCTTAATTTCCGTAATTCATCAATTGGTATTGCTTAGGCGTTACTCCTTCGTATTTTTTAAACAAACGAATAAAGTAATTGCAATCCTCAAATCCTGATGCATAAGAAACTTCATTAACTTGGAGATGTGGATTACTAAGGAGTTTTTTGGCATATTTTATTTTCTCATTTAAAATGTATTCAATGGGACTCATGCCTAATTCTCTTTTAAAATAACGATAAAAAGAAGTGGTACTCATACAGGCTTTATCGCTCAAATCTTTTAAGCTAATAGTACCTTGAATGTTTTTTTTAATGTATTCAATTGCAGGTGTGATGGGACTGCTAATATCAATATATTTTTCGTTCTCAAATCGTTTGGTTGTCTGTGTTTGAATAATTCGAATGATAAGTTCTTGTAATGTTAAATCGGCAATAGCATCTTTAGTAAGTGAATTGCCCATACATTCTTTAATTAATTTATTGATGGTTCCTGCCAATTCGACATTATTGTAAAAAAAATAATTCTCATGGTCTAAACGCCAGGGATTGTCTAAACCTATTTTTGGATATTTTTCATTCAAAAAATCTAAAGTGTCGTTAATAATTTTATTGTCTATAGCCAAAGCAATACATTGGGTAGGATTTTCTTTGGAAGCTTCAGGAAAATCAATTTTCATTTCTACATTGGAAGGAACAATTACCGTTTCACCAGGTAAATATTCGAATTGAGGCTCGTCAAACAAGTGCATGATTTTTTTTCCGCGCAACATGCTAGTTACAACCAAATCATTAAACTTTAAAGGAACTAAATCCGATTTTTCATAAGTCTCGAAAATGTTCAATTCGCAATGATTTAAAGAAAATATAGTCCGATTTTCAACCAATGTTTTCAACGACTTTTCTTCGGTTAAAGCGGGTTTTTGAAGTAATGTTTTTAAAGACATAAAGTAAATTAAAATACTAAAATAGTAATTAATATCTAATAAGAACCCTTCTCTCTAATTTAATGTGTAAAATTATTATAGTTTTAAATTTTATAGGAAAAAAATCATATTTTTGAATGTTTATTTGAATACCTATATGAAAGTTTTTTTTTTAAGTTTTTTTCTATTTGGCATCCTCTTTTCTTCCTTTGCGCAGCACAATCATATTCATGCAAAAGTGATTGATGAAAAAAACAAATTGCCAATAGAGGGAATTTCTGTAACTCTAATTCCATTAAATAAGACTACCGTGACCGATGAAAATGGTAGCTTTACATTTAATGAAACCAAGGAACAAATTACTTCAATTGTTTTTTCAGGTTTCGGATATGAACCATTAACAATTACAGCGACAGATTTTAAATTAGGTGTGACTGTTTCCCTAAAACAAAAACCATTGACCACTCTAGAAGAAGTGATCGTCAATTCTGGGGCAAGTGTCAAACAACAAAACCAAATCAGTAAATTAGATATTAAAATGCGAGGCGTAAACAATTCGCAAGAAGTATTACGTATTGTTCCAGGATTATTTATAGGACAACACCAAGGAGGAGGGAAGGCTGAACAAATTTTTATAAGAGGATTTGACTGTGATCATGGAACTGATATAAGTTTGAATGTTGATGGAATGCCTATTAATATGGTGTCACATGCTCACGGACAAGGTTATGCAGATGCCCATTTCATTATTCCAGAAACCATAGAAAATGTCGATTTTAAAAAGGGTACTTACAACGCAGAAAAAGGAAATTTTAACACGGCTGGTTATGTCGATTTTAAAACAGCCAATTCTATTGATAGAAATATGATTAAACTAGAGGGAGGTATGTTTAATACGGGTCGTCTTGTAGGTATTTTTAATTTGTTAAATGACAAACAAAAAGCCAAACAACAATCGTGGTACATAGCTTCCGAATACCATTATTCAGATGGTTATTTCGACAATTCTCAACATTTTAATCGCTTTAATTTATTCACGAAATATCATGGTAAAGTTTCTGAAAGCAGTTTTTTACAAATTACGGCTTCCACCTTGCAAAGCAAATGGAACGCTTCTGGACAAATTCCGGATAGGGCTGTAGATCAAGGATTGATTGGGTTTTATGGTGCACTAGACCCAACCGAAGGTGGTGTTACGTCACGTTCTAATTTCAATGCACAATTACGCACCACATTAAAAAACCATGATTTCATAAAAAATCAACTATACTACACGAATTACGCCTTTGATTTACATACAAATTTCACATTTTATTTGAATGACCCAATCAATGGCGATCAAATTCGGCAGCGAGAAAACAGAAATTTGTTAGGATACAATGGAAGTTATAATCATGTGAGTTATGTTGGTAAAACTAAAATCACAACCGATGCAGGAATAAATGTAAGATATGATAAAACAAATAATTCCGAATTATCCAATACCATCAATCGTTTTACTATCATAAACCCAATAAAACTAGGAGATATCTCTGAATTAAATACGGCCATATATATTAGTGAAACCATTAAGTTTAATGAAAAATGGAACATCAATGCAGGGGTACGTTTTGACCAATTTTATAACGAATATAACAACAAATTAGCTACAGACCCAACGCTAAACGGAATAGGAATATATAAAGCTAAGGCAAATAATGTCAGCCCAAAATTTAGTGTTTATTATCATATAAATTCTAAAACACAGTTTTATTTGGCTTCAGGTAGAGGTTTTCATTCCAATGACACGCGTGCCGTGGTGGTTACCAACGGAAAAGAAATTTTACCTCCTGCTTATGGTGTAGATTTTGGAACTATTTTCAAACCAACTAAAAATTTGTTAATCCATTTAGCGACATGGTATATAGGGCTAAAACAAGAATTTGTATACAGCGGCGATGGGGGCATTGTTGAAATTACAGGTAAAACCAAACGCATTGGTTTAGATGGTTCTATTCGTTTCGAACCGATAAAATCATTATATCTTGATGTAGATATTAACTATGCACATGGCAGATACTCAGATGAGGAAAAAGGACAAGATTACATTCCGCTAGCTCCTATTTGGAGTTCAACAGGGGGTATTATGTATAAAAATAAAAATGGATTGAACGGAGGTTTACGCTACCGTTATTTATCAGATAGGCCAGCTATAGAAGATTACTCATTGACTGCTAAAGGCTATTTTGTTAGTGATGCTGTTTTGAATTTTACCAAACCACGCTACGAAATTGGCTTAAAAACAAGCAATCTCTTTAATGTTAAATGGAAAGAGACCCAATTCGCAACAGAAACACGATTGCAAAATGAATCGCAACCCATCACTGAAATTTGTTTCACCCCTGGAACTAAATTTTCAGCGTTATTGAGTATGAGTTATTTTTTTAAATAACCGTTACTTTTTTTTGCATAGTAAAATTAGTAAAAAGAACGCCTTTATATTCCTTTTTTTGTTCCGATAGCAAATTGTAGCGCATCTTTTTAAAGAAAGGTACAGCCGTAAGACTTACTTCTGCTGTAAGTGTTAATAAGTGAAGTTCTAACGCTTTACTTTCAAGAGCACGGTGTAAAAGTTTTGCAATTCCATTTCGTTGTACGTGTGGTGCAGTATATAACATATCTATAATGCCATTATGTTCCAAAGAACCAAAACCAACTACTTCGTCTTCTTTAAAAGCTATTAATGTATATTGTTTGACAATCAATTGCTGCCATTTAGTGTTATCTTGAACACTAGAGGTCCATATTTTAATTTGTTGAATGTCATAATCTGAAAAGCAAGAAGTGGTTATGGATTTTACAAAAACGTCCTGCATTTTAGAAATATCATTAATCGTAGCTTTTCGAATGCTATACATCGTTCTGAAAAATCAATCAATGGGTTCCCACAATTGTACTTTATTTCCTTCAGCATCTAAAATGTGAAGAAATTTCCCATAGTCGTAGCTTGTGATTTTATCCAAAATAGTCACGCCTTCTTGTTGCAATTGTGAATACAAATGTTCCAAATTTTCCACACGATAATTAATCATAAATGCTTGGTCTTCTTTCCCAAAATATTGAGTGGTTTCTGGAAATGGCGTCCATTGTGTTTGTGCTTTATGTTCTGAAGCATTTGTTTCATACCATTCAAAGGTTGCGCCATAAGGGTTTGTTTCAAGACCTAAATGTTTGGCGTACCATTCAGTAGTTGCTTTCGGGTCTTTACATTTAAAGAATATTCCTCCAATACCAGTTACTTTTTTCATGTTTTTTGAGAATAAATGATTTAACAAATTTCGATAAAATCATACAAAGATAAGTTTAAAAAGAAAATTTCTAGTAATCAGGAGTAAACTGATTTTCAAGCCATAATCGAGCATTGACAAATGCCTCAAGCCATGGCGTCACACTATCTTTTTTCTTCGCCGGATAATAAGCCCAATTCCATGGAAAAATGGAACGCTCGATATGGGGCATCATAACCAAATGTCTTCCCGAGCTATCACAAAGCATTGCGGTATTATAATCTGAACCATTTGGATTGATGGGATAAGAATCATGAGTGTATTTTGCAACAATAGGGTATAGCTTTTCGTCATAAGGTAAACTAAATTTACCTTCACCATGTGATATCCAAACTCCAAGTGTGGTTCCAGCTAAGGTGTGTAACATGACCGAATGATTTTCCTGAATGGTTACCGATGTAAAATTACTTTCATGTTTATGAGAGTCGTTATGAATCATTTTTCCGTGAATGTCATGTTCGGGATGAATCAATTCTAGTTCCATAAACAACTGACAACCGTTGCATATTCCTAGAGAAAGGGTATCTTTTCGCTCGAAGAAATTTTTTAGTGCTGTATTGGCTTTTGCGTTGTATTTGAAAGCTCCAGCCCAACCTTTGGCCGAACCTAATACATCGGAATTTGAAAATCCACCGACTGCTCCAATAAATTGGATGTCTTCTAACGTTTCCCTTCCCGTGATTAAATCAGTCATGTGAACATCTTTTACGTCAAATCCTGCCAAATACATTGCATGTGCCATTTCTCGCTCTGAATTGCTCCCTTTTTCACGAATAATTGCTGCTTTTGGACGTGGTTTGGTATTGTCAATAAGGGGTAATAATCCCGTAAAATGATTTGGAAAAGTATACGCTAAAGGAAATTTTCCCAAATTATCAAAACGTTCTTGTGCTTTGTTATTTTTGGTTTGCTTTTGGTCAAGTCTATATGAGGTTTCAAACCATAGGCTTCTATAAGTTTCAATAGCGAAATTCCAAGAATCAATGGTTAAAAAAGGTGTGTCTTGAACCGTACCAATTTTAAAAAATTCTATGTTTTCGAATGCTTTTTCAAACACGATATCGTCTTTTGCTTGAAGTACAATTCCAATATTTTCTGAAAATAAGATTTTAACTAAGTCGTTCTCGGCAAACGATTCAAAAGAAATTTGGGCTCCCAATTCCACATCAGCAAAACACATTTCAAATAAAGTTGTAATGAGTCCGCCACTTCCAATATCATGACCTGCAACAATTTGACGGTCTTTAATTAATTCTTGTATTGTATTAAATACGGATGTAAAAAAAGTTGCATTCTTAATGGTCGGTGTTTCAGAACCAATTTTATTTTGTGTTTGCGCAAATGAACTCCCTCCCAATTTAAAATCGTCTTGCGACAGGTTGATGTAATAAATAGAACCCGAATTTCTTTGTAACACAGGTTCTACAACTTTGGTAATATTTGAACAATTACCAACGGCCGAAATAATTACCGTACCAGGCGCAATAACGTCTTCGTTTTGATATTTTTGCTTCATTGACAGCGAATCTTTTCCTGTAGGAATATTAATTCCAAGTTCGATAGCAAAATCTGAACACGCTTGAACCGCTTCATATAAACGGGCATCTTCTCCTTCATTTTTACAAGCCCACATCCAATTAGCCGACAAGGAAACACTTTTTAACCCCTCTTTTAATGGTGCAAAAACAATATTAGTAAGTGCTTCTGCAATGGCATTTTTACTTCCTGCTTTAGCATCGATGAGTCCTGATATTGGAGCATGACCGATAGCAGTGGCAATTCCTTCTTTTCCCTTGTAATCCAATGCCATCACGCCAACATTATTCAAAGGAAGTTGTAAAGGTCCTACGCATTGTTGTTTGGCTACTTTTCCTCCTACACAGCGATCGACTTTGTTGGTTAACCAATCTTTACAAGCTACAGCTTCAAGTTTAAAAAGTTCTTTTATATAATGAGGGATGCTATCCTGAGAATATTCAACGGAGGCATAGGTTCTACCGATTGTGGTGTCGGTCAAAATAGTTTTTGGAGCACTTCCGAAAAGATCTTCCAAATCAAAATCCATAGGTTTTTCTCCTGAGGTTTGACTTTCAATTGTAAATCTATGATTTCCTGTAACGGTTCCTACTTCATACATCGGCGCTCGTTCTCTGTCGGCAATACGTTGTAACAACGCAACTGCTTCAGCTCCAATAACCAAACCCATGCGTTCCTGACTTTCATTTCCAATGATTTCTTTTGCTGAAAGCGTAGGATCTCCAATCGGTAATTTATCTAAATCAATCAACCCTCCTGGAACTTCAACCAATTCTGATAAACAATTCAAATGACCACCAGCACCATGATCGTGAATGGAAATAATAGGATTTTCATCACTTTCTACCAATGCACGAATAGCATTTGCAGCTCGTTTTTGCATTTCAGGATTGGAACGTTGAATGGCATTCAATTCGATTCCTGAACCCAAAGTACCTGTATCAGCTGAAGAAACCGCTGCGCCACCCATGCCTATTCTATAATTTTCACCACCTAATAGTACAATTTTGTCGCCTGGTTTTGGTTCTTCTTTTTGAGCTTGACTCATTTTTCCATAGCCAATACCCCCAGCTTGCATGATGACTTTGTCATAACCTAGTTTTCTGTTGTCAAAAGTGGTGTCCTGTTCTTGATGTTCGAAGGTCAAAATCGAGCCCGTAATTAAAGGTTGTCCAAATTTATTACCAAAATCAGAGGCACCATTTGAAGCTTTGATAAGAATATCCATTGGGGTTTGATACAACCAATTTCGTTCAGGCATCCCCTGTATTTCATAGGAACAATTATTTGTTAATCTCGAATAGGAGGTCATGTAAACGGCTGTTCCGGCTAGAGGTATCGAACCTTTTCCACCGGCTAATCGGTCTCTGATCTCACCCCCAGAACCCGTTGCCGCGCCATTAAAAGGCTCTACAGTAGTCGGAAAATTATGAGTCTCAGCTTTTAATGAAATTACTGATTCAAATGATTTTTTTTCATAATAATCGGGCTGATCAACGCGTTTAGGAGCAAATTGTTCCACAATTGGTCCTTGAACAAAAGCAACGTTATCCTTGTAGGCAGAGACAATTGAATTGGGGTTTGCAGCCGCGGTTTTCTTGATCAACTTAAATAAAGAAGACTCTTTTTCGACTCCGTCAATGATAAAAGTACCATTGAAAATTTTATGTCGACAATGTTCTGAATTGACTTGCGAGAAACCAAAAAGTTCAGAATCGGTGAGTTTTCGTTTTAATTTTTTGGTGAGATGCTCCAAATATTGAATTTCATCATCACTCAAAGAAAGACCTTCTTGAAGGTTGTAGGAAGCTATATCTTCAATCTCTCGAATAGGTTCAGGCTGGATCTGAATCGTAAAAATATCTTGATGTAATCCAGAATATTTTTGCGAAAGCATCGGGTCAAAATCAGAAAAATCACTTCGAATTTTTTGAAAGGATTCGATTCTCAAAATTCCATCTATTCCCATATTTTGCGTAATTTCAACAGCATTGGTACTCCAAGGGGTTATCATGGTGGCACGAGGCCCAATAAAAAAACCTGGAAGTTCTGTTTTGCAGCGTGGAGAAGAATCCTCATTAATCAATGAGGTATTGAACAGCCAATTTAATTTTGAGATTGTTTCTGTAGTGAATGCTTCTTTCGTTTGTACAGCAAATACAATAGCGGTTTCGTCTCCGAAAAAGTAAATCATGGTGTTGTTGTGTTGTCGCTTAGGATAAGATAAAACTTATCATTTGTAGCGTGTTGTTGTTGCTACAAATGTAACTTAAAAAAAAGAAGCAACCAAATGATGTTTTTTTTCAGATTAAAAATCAGGGAACAAATTGATAAGCACCAAGAGCTATAGTTCCTGTTCTCGGATTCCCTAAGATATCATTAAAATTACTAAAATTTGCATCGTTTGTTAAGGTACTATTCCACGCTTCGCTCAACCAAAGTTTATTAGAAGCAACATTTTTAAATTTAGGATTATAAGGATTTAAACTGGTTGCAGCGGTACTTCCTGGAAAATCAGTTGTGTTATTTGGTAAATAGAGGCTATTATTTGTAGTGTTGTTAAATTTAATTAAACAATGATTAAAATTATAATTAAATGTAACCCCTTGATCGGTTTTTTTGTCTAGATATAATTCGTTTTGATTACTACCATAAATAATACAATTATTGAAATTTGCGCCATCTAGATTACTAACATATCGAGTAGTATCTGTATCAATATAATTATTCAATAAAACCGCTACTTGTTTAGCATTATTCCAATTGTTATTAAAAGTACAGTGAGTGAAATTATAGGTGCCTCCAAAAGTACAAGCTAAATCGGCTTGGCCACAATAATTTATTACGAGATTGGTTCCCGATAGGGTTGATTTTCGAGCTAGAATTCCTGCATACGAACAATTATAAATTTGAGAATTAGTGATACTCAGATTGGGTTTATTCATATCAGAGAATAAAGCTAAGTTTTGTATTAAAATTCCAACCGTTGCATTTTTTATTGTAAGGTGGTTGATGAGATTATCCGATTTTATAGAATATGACAGAATTGCTCCCCATTGTCCGGGTACGTCTGAAAAATTAGGTTCTAATCGATCACCTTCAAAAATTACTTCATTTGTTAAATTTTCTGGATTATGATCTGTTGGAGCTAATCCGTTTACTTTTAGCGTCCCATTTTTAGCAATAATTAATCCAGAATTGTCGTGAAAATGAATCCGAGCACCTGCATCAACATTCAGGGTTTCATTATCAGGAACAAAAGCATAGCCATAGACAACATAAGGTTTGTCGTTTTTCCAATGATATTCGTCTCCGTTATTGGGATGCGAATGCTGTAACGTATGTCCCACCGAGATTACTTGTTGATTGGTATCGTCTAAACCTAAGTTGATTTGCTCATACGAATAGGTGTTGGGTGCTGTTTCAGTTCGATTAGGTCTAATAAAATAGGCATCTTGAATTAGGGTAACCAATTCTACGGTTTGTGGTCCACCGCTTACATTAGAAAATTGAATTTGATCAGTATATAAAAAGTCAGTAGGATTGGCACTAGCCACGTCACTAGTCACTTCAATAAAAATGAATAAACTGTCTTTGGCTAGAAGTTCAACATTACTAAAAATCTTACCTTGTGCTCCCGCATCTCCAGTCATTCCATCGACCATAATTCTATATTTCGAATTCAATCCTTTTCCCAACTGAATTTTCGGTATAGAGATGTCTTTGTTAGTACGATTATATACTTTTAGTCTATAAGTACTAGAAGCTATGTTTGTAAAAACAGTATCCAAATACACAGTGTCTTTAGAAAATTCTAATCCCCCTGTACTGGGTTCAAAAGCAAAATCGTTTCTACAAGAAGTAAGGGAAACACATAGTCCGATGAAAAGAACGAAGAGTAAATTGCGCATAGTTTTGATTCTATTGTTGGGTAAAAGTAGGAATTAATTCGGTAATACAAAAATCTTTACTGTTTGTAAATAACGTAAATAAATCTGATTTATTTTTTAATAAATTAAACTCTAATAACGTTTATCCAAAATGATTAATTTTGTAAAAAAAAGAATATGAGTGTTGAAAGAGAAAAAATGATTCAACTTTGCAATGATTGGAGTAAAAACACCTTAATGGAAACGCTTCAAATTGAATTTGTTGATGCAGGTGATGATTTCTTAATAGCGACCATGCCTGTCAATTCTAGAGTACACCAACCCATGGGATTATTGCATGGGGGAGCTTCAGTGGCTCTTGCGGAAAGTGTGGGGAGTGCTGCTTCCTTGATGTTTATAAATCCAGAAAAACAAGAAGTTCGAGGTATAGAAATTTCTGCCAATCATGTTAAAAGTAAGAAAGAAGGAATGGTGAAAGCGACGGCAAAAATTCTTCATAAAGGAGCGAGTATACATTTGTGGGAAATTAGAATTGTAGATGAACACGAAAAGTTAGTTTCGTTGTGTAAGTTGACTAATATGGTTCTACCAAGAAGATAAGACGATGCTGTTTTTAAAAGTTAAAGAACATTTTGATTTAAAATTACCGTTTGTAGTTTATTGTAAGCCTAATTCAAATCGATTAATAGCATTTCTTCAAAGAAATGATAGCCTTTTTGAGTTAGAAAGTACTCAATCTGGTTTTGCATTTGTTTCTTTTGATAATAAAAAAAGGTTTTGTTTACCCGAGTCACATTGTGATATTATTTTTGAAAAAGCGCCCACTACTTCATACATATTTGGTGCTACTCAAAGCATTTCGATAAATCCTGAAATTCAAAGCGCGCATCAAGATTTAGTAGCTTTAGGAATTCAAGAAATTGAAAAAGGGACATTAAAGAAAGTTGTGCTTTCCCGAAGCGAATCAATAGAAGTGCCTCAGTTTGATTTTGAATTATCATTTTTGAAGTTGATACAATATTATAAATCGTCTTTTAAATATCTTTTCTATCATCCTAAAATAGGTTTTTGGATGGGAGCCACACCCGAACAATTTTTGAAGATTACTAACAAAACGATTCAAACCGTAGCACTCGCAGGAACTGTACTTAATACATCATCTTCTCCTATTCAATGGACAGCAAAAGAAATTGAAGAACAACAAATTGTTACTGATTTTATTGTTAATCGTTTATCTAAATTTTCGCATCAAATTGAGATTTCAGAACCTTATAATTATGAAGCTGGATCGCTCACTCATATAAAAACAGATATTAAAGCCACGCTCGACACATTAGATCATATTGATTCCATTTTAGAGGAAATGCATCCTACGCCTGCTGTTTGTGGTTTTCCAAAAGATGAAGCAAAAACGTTTATTTTAAATAACGAAGGGTATGATCGCGAATTTTATGCTGGTTTTTTAGGGGAATGGAATAAAGATTTTCTTTCTTACAAAGAAGGAATGTCAGATTTATTTGTGAATCTAAGATGTATGAAATGGGAAGAAAATACAGCAAAAATATTTGTTGGAGGAGGTGTAAATAAAGGAAGTAATCCCCAAAAAGAGTTTACAGAAACAGTAAACAAGTCTCAAATAATGAGAAAAGTACTTTAAAAAATGTAATTTTGTAAAAAATAGATCAAAATGAAATTAGATATTTTAGCTTTCGGAGCACATCCTGATGATGTTGAATTGGGATGCAGTGGAACTTTGGCAAAAGAAGTTAGCCTTGGAAAGAAAGTAGGAATTGTAGATTTAACTCGAGGGGAACTAGGAACTCGTGGTACGGTTGAAATTCGAAATGCTGAATCAGCTAAAGCAGCACATGTAATAGGTGTGACAGTGAGAGAAAATCTGGACATGCGTGATGGTTTTTTTGTGAACGACGAATCGCACCAATTGAAAGTAATTCAAGTTTTGAGAAAATATCGCCCTGAGATTGTGATTTGTAATGCTGTAAAAGATAGACATATTGATCATGGAAAAGGAAGTAACCTTGTTTCTGATGCTTGTTTTTTATCGGGTCTTCGCCAAATAAAAACAGAAGACGGTGGCATTGCTCAAGTAGCATGGCGACCTAAGGTTGTGTACCATTACATGCAATGGATGAATACTGAGCCTGATTTTGTTGTCGATATTACTGGCTTTATTGATGTTAAAATGGATTCTATTTTAGCCTATAGTTCTCAGTTTTATGATCCTAACAGCAAAGAACCAGAATCACCAATAAGTACAAAAAACTTTTTGAATAGTGTATCGTTTAGAGCACAAGATTTAGGTAGAATTGTGGGATGCGAATATGGAGAGGGGTTTACCGTTGAAAGATATTTGGCAGTCAATAGCTTAGGAAATTTAAAATAAATTTCTATAATTTTCTTTGCAAAAGTTAAGTTTTACACTATATTTGCACTCGCAAAAGCTATCTAGCTTGTTAAAGCCAATAAATGGTGATTGTAGCTCAGTTGGTTAGAGCGTCGGATTGTGGTTCCGAAGGTCGGGGGTTCGAGACCCCTCATTCACCCTTAACATTAAAAAGCTTCGAGGAAACTCGGAGCTTTTTTTATTTGTTTTTTAAGGATAAGAGATGGTTTGGTACCAAAAAAACAAACCCCCAACTAATTTGTTAGGGGTTTTGTGAATGAAAACAAAATTATCTTTTTAATGAGAAATGCGCTTTAAATTGTTTAATAGCATTGGCTTCGGAGTAGTCTACAGAGAACCAGTAATCTGTTGAGAACATAGGGT
>NZ_QLSZ01000012.1 GCF_003268855.1 Flavobacterium aciduliphilum | reverse complement strand
GTGGCAGGCAATGGAGACGCGGTTATCGCAGCCGATTGTCCTTGACATACGGTTGGGTTATTAACCGTTACCGTTGGATTTGGATTAACCGTTACGGTTCCAGAAGCACTTGCACTCACACAAGACGTTGTAGTATCAGTAATAATCACGCTATAGGTTCCCGCTATGGTTGTGGTAAACGAAGCTACGTTTCCTGGGTTGGTAGTAAAAGGTCCAGACCAAGAATACGAATAAGTTCCCGAAGGAGTTGGAGTAGCCGTTACCGTAGCCGATTGTCCTTGACATACGGTTGGACTATTAACCGTGACCGTTGGATTTGGATTAACCGTTACCGTTCCAGAACCTGTTCCAGAGCAGTTCGTTGTAGTATCAGTAATGGTAACGGTATACGTTCCCGCTATAGTTGTAGTAAAGGAAGCTACATTTCCAGGATTGGTAGTATAAGGCCCAGACCAAGCATACGAATAAGTTCCTGCTGTTCCAGGAGTAGCTGTTACCGTAGCCGATTGTCCTTGACAAACCGTTGAATTATTTACGGTAACCGTTGGAGGAATACATGGATTTGCAGTACAACATAACGAACTACTAGCAAAACAAGTTCCAGAGCCACCAACAGGTGTTATAGTGATACAAACAGAGTCATTAGGATTTAAGCTGCTTACGGTGTAAGTTAATACATTGTTGATGTTGCTAACCGCTGTTGGAGTACCTGAATTTATAGTATATGTTGCAGTATAGGAAGTTGCATTAGGTACAGCTAACCAATTAAAAGTAACAGAATGAACCGTTCCTATTCCACAACTTAATGATGGAGATAGAATAGGATTTACTGTGACAATGATTTCTTGGTAAGGTCTGCATGTAGGATCTGAAGGGGCTGGATTCGCAATAGCATAAACATAATAAGTTCCCGCAATATTTGGTAATGAGCCTGCGGTTCCTAAAATAGGAGCATCATAGCTTGCAATTCCTGAACCATTTGGTGTGGCTGTACCTAAAAGTGTACCTCCTGAATACATCGAAGAACCTGTTTGTGCACTATTAAAATAAACATAAGAAATTGAATTAGCACCAGTAAAAGTAGTAGTAACTGTAAATGGAGTTGGATTTCCTCCAATACACAAGGTTTGTGTTCCTATAGGATTTGTAATAGTAGGGCAAGGAGTACATGGATTGTAAACTAAGTTAAAAGCTTTTACTCTTACACAAATATTTGAAGAACTTTGTAAAGCCATATAAATAGTTTGTCCAGTACTAATATAATGAACAGGATCAGCTATAGGATTGGCCGAATTTTGAGCATCAGCCTGTGAAGTGTAGTATGAAATATCGTAACTTCCTGAAGGTAATGAACCTAATACTATAGGTTCATTTGAAGTCAAATTAAATACATTATTTGGAGCACACTGTGTTATATCAACCGGATTTTGAGTATCATCAGGATAAACTTCAACGGTAACAGGTTTGGTTACAGTTCGTATTGTAGCCGGACCAGGATTATTACATTCTGTATATTTAACTTGAGCAGTGTAGGTTGTTGTTGTAGAAGGACATACGGAAATGTTTGGAGTTGTTCCAATAACAGTACCACTTGCATTTAACCATTGAAAAGTAGATAGAGATGCTCCAGAAGGAGTAAAACGCCAAGCTTCGTTAGTTGCGGTCCATGTACCTGTATTTCTAGTAGGGGGAGCAATTCCACTAGTTCCAGTATCATTTACTAAACCAATCACACCACTTCCACTATTCCAACCCGTGCATGAAGTTCGTTTTTTAATATTTATATCAATTATATTAGTGCTTTCATATAAAATAACTTGACTTTCTTGTAGTCCTTGTCCCTGATTACATTGGTAAAGTCCCATGTCACTTACGTTAACAATCATTTTTCTACACGGAGCAACACCAGTTACAACATATTTTATAGAAACTGTTGATGGAGATTGACCACCAGAAATTCTAGGGTCAGTGTCTTGCATAGGGAAGAAAATAGAATTTAAAAAAGCGGTATTGGCAGCTAATGCTGGTAACTGAGCAGTATAGGCCCAAGGAAAAGATGCTGCTACACAATTAGGAAAAGGTTGTGTGCCGTTAAATAATCGTAAAGAAATGTTTGTAGTCACTTGGAACGTCGTATAACATTTTCCATAATAACTAAATTTAAAGGGCAGAGTTACCGGACTTGATGCTGCATCATCCTGAATACATAAGTTCGTTGCAGCTACACCAACTGAGTTAATATTTACCGGGTTGTAAGGAATGGAACTTACAGTGTATGATGTTGTATCTTTTGTATCAATATATGACGCGGATAATGTAGTACAACTATTATTTGTACATAATGTTGCAGGAATTGGAATTGTAATATCATTTGGACAACAGTTTAATAAATAGGTAAACGTACCCGTAGAGGATGCACTTGAACATCCCGTAGAGGTATTTGTAATAACAACTGAATAATTGCCAGCCACAGTAGCGTTAAAACTTGCAACATTTCCAGGATTTGTTGCTGTTCCAGGTACTGTCCAACTGTAAGAATAGGTTCCAGGAGTACTAGGTGTGGCTGTAATCGTTGCTGGAGATTGATCTCCAGTACATTTTTGGATATTGTTTACCGTTACACTTGGAGAGGGGTTTATTGTAATTGTAAAAGTTTTAATATCATTGGTACAACCATTGTATGACCCAGTAACAGTAATAGTTGCAACTATAGGAGATGATGTGGTGTTTGTAGCAAGAATTGGAGCGATGCTACTTCCATTTCCAGAAGCACCTATAGTTAATAAAGGATTATTGTTGGTCCAACTAAAAGTGGTACCAGGTATATTACTAGTAAAGTTCAATGTTGGGATAGTTACGCCATTACAAGCTGTTTGGTTATTAGGAACCGTAATAGATAAGGGAATAACGCTTACTTGAACCGATTTTGAAACATTACATGTTGTATTCGTTGTAAAGGATATATCATCTAAAGCAAAATCATTTCCAGCAGCATTTACATTAGTATCATTTAAACTAATTAGTGCTTGTGTATTCGTTCCTGAATTCCAAGTGTAGGTATACTGTGTCCAGTTACCACATGTTGAAACAAGAGGAGCCGCACCGGTTCCTATAGTCACCCCATTAATTTTTGTGACAATAGAAGCGGTATTAGTATTGGTTACACTTTGTATCCAATAAGAAAAAGTGTAATTTTGATTTGCTACAACTGGTATGGTTTGTGACCAAATTTTGTCATTACCAGAATTGTATATAGAACCATCAATTACCATCATTTTGCCTCCACCTGTGTGGTCAGTACAATTTGAAAATGTTGAATACCAATTACTTGGGTTTGTAACCACACCAAAAGCTCTTTGAGATCCACTTGTGTTAGTTGGATTTAGGAATTGATAATCAGTATAAAATCCTGTATTTCCTAGAGAAAAATCTCCATTATAAATCAAGTTGCTTGTGCTTGTTGCACTTGAAGTAGCCGTATAAGTTGTTGTTGTAGTAGGACTAACAATAATAGTGGGTAAAGTTGGAGTAGTTAAGGTGGCATCAGTTGGAGAAGCGGTCCAATTGTATGTAGTGCCTCCAGAAACAGTTAATGTTGTTGGGCTATTTGGGCAAGCTGATGTGTTTGGAGATATTGTTAAGGGATTTGTTGTAGTTGCTGGACTAATTACTATATTGTTTACAGAAACTGTAGTTGACGTGGCATCCACAACACTTCCAGTGTAGGTTCCAGCACTTAAATTTGGAAAAAATCCAGTATTATTAGAAGGGGCACTTGTAGGACCTGTTATCGAATAGGTGTAAGGTGCAGTTCCTCCTGTTGCATACAAAGCAATGGCTCCATCATTACTTGTTGCACAACTATAATTAACAAAAGAATAGGTTAGTGCTAGTGGAGCTGGTGGTGGCGTTAGAGTGATATCATCAATAGCAAAATCATTTCCAACTGGATTAGTATTGTAATTTCTCAATTCAATATTGACACATGCATTAGTAGGGGTAATAGTATACGTTTTTTTTACCCAACCTGCCGCAGGTAGAGAGGCTAAAGTACTTGCTGGAGAAGTGACTACTGTTGCATTATTAAAAACAACTCTCACATCAGCTTGTGTTGAAGTGCCCGTTACATTAGTAGAAATCGATTTTATCCAAAAACTAAAAGTATAAGTGGTTCCAACCGTTAAACCGCAAATGCCTCCTCCAGTATTTCCTGCTTTCCAAAAACTTGGATTACCTCCATCAGTACTTCCGTCAATAATCATCATTTTTCCTGTGCCAGTTCCTGTAGTATGATCAAAACCAGAAATAAAATTTGAAGTATTGTATGGGTATGGATTTACTCCAAATGCATAATTCCCCGCAGCAGTAGTTCCTGTAGGAGCAGCTAAATAAGTATATCCTGAGCTGTTAATGTTAAAGCCTACACCGACACCTCCAGATTCAAAATCACCATTTACAACAAGATTTTGGGATTGTAATAAGTTGAAAAACAGAATACTTAAAAGTAGAAATAACGTATTTTTTTGCATGGTTGGTTTTTTTTTAAGGAGCTAAATATACACATATTTAACAAAATTTAAAGTTAATTTTTGTTTTTTAACTTTTTTTGCAAAAAAAAAAGGACTGTTATTCAAGCAATATTTGATTATATTTGTCGACAAAAAAAGCAAATTAAATTAAAGAAAATGACCCATAATAATGACTTTAACGAAGAAGTAGGAAACAATCATATTGCTTTTAGCGATCAAACACCCTTACGTAAAGATGCCTTCGATAAATCTGACGAGGAAAAGATAGAGATTATTAAAAAAGATATCGAAAATATTCTGATAACTCTTGGTATGGATTTGTCAGATGATAGCTTGAAAGGAACACCTAATAGAGTGGCAAAAATGTTTGTCAAAGAAATCTTCGGAGGTTTAAATCCTTCAAAAAAGCCAAGCTCTTCGACCTTTGACAATAAGTACAAGTACAATGAAATGTTGGTCGAAAAAAACATCACGGTTTACTCTACGTGTGAGCATCATTTATTGCCTATAGTAGGTAGAGCGCACGTAGCTTATATTTCTAAAGGGACCGTAGTTGGACTTTCTAAAATGAACAGAATCGTAGAATATTATGCGAAAAGACCACAAGTGCAAGAACGATTAACTATTCAAATAGTAAAAGAATTGCAAAACGTTTTGAATACGGAAGATGTGGCTTGTATTATTGATGCAAAACATTTATGTGTGAATTCAAGAGGAATTAAAGATATTGAAAGTAGTACTGTAACCGCTGAGTTTGGTGGTAAATTCAAAGATGAAGCTACAAGAAAAGAATTTTTAGAATACATCAAACTTGATACAAATTTTTAATAAGAAATATCTCATAAAATGCAACTATATAACGATTATACGCTAAAAATCTACAATTCAAGTACAGCTGAAAAAGAAACTTTTGTTCCTATTACAGAAGGTAATATTGGGATGTATGTATGTGGCCCAACGGTGTACAGTCATGTGCATTTAGGTAATGTAAGAACCTTCATGAGTTTTGATGTGATTTACCGTTACTTGTTGCATTTAGGGTATAAAGTGCGTTATGTTAGAAATATAACAGATGCAGGTCATTTAACTGATGATGGCGATGTAAATAACGATCGTTTCGTCAAACAATCTCGATTGGAAAAATTAGAACCTATGGAAGTGGTTCAAAAGTATACCGTCGATTTCCATAATGTTTTGAACCTCTTTAATTTTCTACCTCCAACGATTGAGCCAACCGCAACAGGACATATTGTGGAACAAATCGAGCTTATTCAAAAATTAATAAAAAAAGGCTTTGCCTACGAAAGTCAGGGTTCGGTTTATTTTGATGTAATTGCCTACAACCAAAAGGGATTGAATTATGGTGAGTTAAATAATAGAAATATAGATGAACTCATTGCGAATACCCGTGATTTGGATGGTCAGAATGAAAAAAGAAACCCACAAGATTTTGCATTATGGAAACATGCATCTCCTGCTCATATCATGAGATGGAATTCCCCATGGGGTGCTGGTTTTCCTGGTTGGCATTTGGAATGTACTGCTATGAGTACCAAATATCTGGGAGATCGATTTGACATTCATGGAGGAGGTATGGATTTAAAATTTCCACATCATGAGTGTGAAATAGCTCAAGGAAAAGGCTGTAATGATACCCCCCCAGTTAATTATTGGATGCATGCCAATATGTTAACTATGAATGGGTTGCGTATGAGTAAAACCACTGGGAATTATATCTTGCCTATGCAATTGTTAACAGGCGAAAATACTTTTTTTGAAAAATCATTTAATGCCAATATCGTACGTTTTTGCTTTTTGCAAGCGCATTATCGTAGTGTTTTAGATATTTCAAATGACGCGATGATGGCTAGTGAAAAAGGATTTAATCGTTTAATGGAAGGCTTGGCGTTACTTGACACAATTTCTGTTCAAGATAAATCCTCGATTGATGTGTTGGCTTGGAAAAATGCATGTTATGAAGCTATGAATGATGATTTTAATACTCCAATTTTAATCGCTAATTTATTTGAGGGCATTCGTTTTGCTAATTTATTGAATGATAAAAGAGCATCCATCACTAATGCCGATTTAGAACTATTGAAAAATACCTTGCATACTTTTATTTTCGACGTTTTAGGAATTAGAAATGAAAAGACAACAAGTAATAGTTCTGCAAAATTAGAAGGAGTTATTGAAATGCTAATTGGTATGCGAAATGATGCACGTGCGAATAAAAACTGGGTTTTGTCTGATCAAATTCGTGATAATCTAGCCAATCTTGGAATTCAATTAAAAGATGGTAAAGATGGAACGACTTTTACCTATTAATATTCTTTTTAATGCTAAAAAAAATTATAGTATTTCCATTAGTAAGTATCATAAAGTTCTATCAAATAGCAATTTCACCTTTCACACCAGCTAGTTGCCGATTTGTACCTACTTGTTCGACTTATTTTTTAGAAGCATTACAAGAGCATGGCCTTTTTATGGGTTCGTATTATGGATTAAAAAGAATTGGTTCTTGTCATCCTTGGGGAAAATCTGGGTATGACCCAGTTCCTAAAAAAAATAAAATAAATAAGACATAGATTAATAAAAATATAAACATGATTTGGAATCCAACAGAAGGAATACACATTGCCTTTTTGACCATTAGATTTTACAGTTTAATGTTTGTAGTAGCTTTTGCATTAGGGTACTACATAATGAAAAAAATATTTAATAACGAAAATGAATCGTTAGAAAAGCTAGATACATTATTCGTTTGGACTGTTTTAGCCACTCTTTTAGGAGCGCGATTGGGGCATGTTTTTTTCTATGATTGGGCTTATTTTAAGTATCATTTACTTGAAATAGTATTGCCTTTCAAATTTGAACCCGAATTTCAATTTACTGGTTTTGCAGGTTTAGCCAGTCACGGTGCCGCTATAGCTATAATAGTTGTGATGTATTTTTACAGTAAAAAAATTATACAGAGACCCATACTTTGGGTTTTAGATAGAGTTGTGATTCCTGTAGCATCTGGAGCCATTTTTGTTCGAATTGGTAATTTTTTTAACTCTGAAATTGTCGGAAATACCACTAGTAATACCACTTTTGGAATTCGTTTTGTTCGAGATTACTTTAGTCCTCAAGAGGCAATGTACAAAACCCATACTACCAATGCAGATGTCGCTTATCAAGAAATTGTATCGAATCCAAAATACGCCAATTTATTAGCGCAAGTTCCCTTAAAACATCCTGCACAATTGTATGAATCGTTTTGCTATATCTTTGTTTTTGCTATTCTATTTTATTTGTATTGGAAAACAGAAGCAAGAAAAAGTGAAGGTTTTTTATTCGGATTGTTCTTGGTTTTGTTATGGTCTATTCGTTTTTTAGTCGAGTTTTTAAAAGAGAGTCAGGGTGGTTTCGAAAAATCATTGGGAACGTTTTCAACAGGTCAATGGCTAAGCATTCCTTTTATTCTTGTAGGAATTTATTTTATAGTCACCGCTAAAAAAAGAAGAACAAACTAGAGCATTAATTTATTCAGTTGCCATTCGTTTCAAAATAGCCCATTGTTTTAGAGCAGTTCTCATTTCAACTGCTGGATACCCTAGCATGGTTTTTCCCGCAGGTACATCAGCGGCAACTCCAGAGCCAGCCCCAATCATTACACCATCACCCAATGTTAAATGGTCTTTAATAGAAGCGCTTCCTCCAATAACCACACCATTGCCAAGAGTTACAGATCCAGCCAATCCACTATTACCAGCCATGATACAGAATTGACCTAATTTACTGTTATGACCAATCTGTACTAAATTGTCAATTTTACACCCATCACCAACAATAGTTGAGCTAAATTTACCTCTATCAACAGAGGAATTGGCTCCAATTTCGACATAATTCCCAATAACAACATTTCCGATTTGAGGGATTTTAGCCAATCCTCTTTCAGGGCAAGGTCTAAATCCGAAGCCATCGGCTCCAATAGTACAATTGGGATGTAATATACAGTGAGCACCAATAAGGCAACGTTCACGCATCACCACACCAGACCAAAGCGTAGAACCATCCCCAATGGAACATCCATCAAGTACCGTTACATTGGGATATAAAGTCGCATGGTTGCCAATTGTTACGTTAGGTCCAATATAACAGTTAGCACCAATTCTTGTTCCTTTTCCTAGTGTTGCAGAAGCATCAATAACAGCCGTTGGGTGAATGTCATAACTAAATTCTGGTAGGGCAGGAGCAAATAATTCTAAGACTTGCGACATCGCTAAATCGGCGTTTTTTACCTTGATAAAAGCTTTGTTTTCTCCTGGTTCAATAGAAATATCCTCATTGACCACGGCTGCACAAGCTTTAGAAGTAGCCCATAACTTTTCATATTTTTTACTTCCAATAAAAGAGATCTCGGTTGCGCTAGCCAAATCCAATTGTTCTGGGGCTGTAATTACATGACTTGTCTCGCCAATTATAGTGCCGTTTAGCACAGCGTTTATTTCAAAAAGGGTATATTTTTTCATTAGTTTGGTTGGTTTATTTTATTCAAATTAAGTGAATTGTTTTTACTTTAACTAATAAAATTGTTTAATCTTTATAGTTTTATGAGTTAGCAAACAAAAAAAGCGCTGATTTCTCAACGCTTTTGATGTTTTATAAATGAAGTCTTACTTACTTTAATCCAGCAATACTTTGTTCCAATGTAGTAATTTTAGCTAAAGCATCAGCTTCTTTTTTACGTTCATTTTCAATGATTTCTGGTTTTGCATTGGCCACAAACTTTTCGTTAGATAATTTTACTTGTACCGACTTTAAGAATCCTTTAATGTAATTTAATTCTTCGGTAAGTTTGGCAACTTCTGCATCCACATCAATCGCACCTGTTATTGGAATAAAATATTCATTTGATTTGACACGATAGGATAAAGCTCCATCCACTTTATCAGAAACATATTCCAACGAACTGATGTTTCCTAATTTAGAAATTACCGCATCAAAATAGTAGGAAGTTTCTTCATTATTTACAATTTTCAATTTAATCGCATCTTTAAATGGGATGTTCTTGTCTTTTCGTATCGTTCTAATTCCTGAAATCACTTCGGTAGCAAAATCAAAATCTGCGATAAGCTTTTCATCATACGATTTTGCTTTTGGCCATTCCGCAACAATCAAAGCTTGTTCTGGAGTCCTGTCAGCAATATGTTGCCAAATTTCTTCTGTTAAGAAAGGCATAAACGGATGTAATAATTTCAGGTTGTTTTCCAACATTTCAATAGCCTTATTATATGTAGTGCTATCAATAGGTTGCTGATAGCCTGGTTTTATCATTTCTAAAAACCAGGAACAGAAGTCATCCCATACCAATTTATATATGCTCATTAACGCATCAGAAATTCGGTATTTATCAAAATTATCTTCGATTTCAGTTAACGTTCTTTGTAATTTGGTTTCATACCATTCAATAGCCACTTTAGACGATTCAGGTTGTGTAATAGCATCTGATACTTCCCATCCTTTAATCAATTTGAAGGCATTCCATATTTTATTAGAAAAGGCTTTTCCTTGGTTGCATAGTTCTTCATCAAACATAATATCGTTTCCTGCAGAAGCACTCAATAGCAATCCTACACGAACACCATCAGCACCAAATTTTTCAATCAATTCCAAAGGCTCTGGAGAGTTTCCTAACGATTTAGACATCTTACGACGTTGTTTGTCACGAACCAATCCTGTCAAATACACATTAGTAAAAGGTTTGTCACCAGCATATTCATATCCGGCAATAATCATACGGGCTACCCAGAAGAAAAGAATATCTGGACCTGTTACTAAATCATTGGTTGGATAATAGTATTTATACTCTTCATTTTCAGGATTTAGTATACCACCAAATACAGCCATAGGCCACAACCACGAAGAAAACCAGGTGTCTAAAGCATCAGCATCTTGTGTTAAATCATTAGCTGTAAGTTGTGGGTTATTGGTTCTTATTTTAGCCAATTCCACTGCTTTTTCAATATTTTCTGCGACTACAAAATCTTCTTTCCCATCGCCATAATAGTACGCTGGAATTTGTTGTCCCCACCACAATTGACGCGAAATATTCCAATCACGTATATTTTCTAGCCAGTGACGGTAAGTATTGTTAAAACGATTTGGGTACAATTTAACTTCTTCTGTTTCCAAAACGGCTTTGATAGCAGGTTTTACCAATTCGTCCATTTTTAAGAACCATTGGTCGGACAAGCGAGGTTCAATAATGGCTTTGGTTCTTTCCGATGTTCCTACTTTATTTAAATGCGTTTCTGTTTTGGCTAAAGCCCCTACTTTTTCTAGCTCTTGAGCTATTTCTTCACGCACTACAAAACGATCTTTACCTTGATAATGCAACCCAAAAGAGTTTAGAGTAGCATCTTCATTAAAAATATCGATGATTTCTAAATGGTGCTTTTCTCCAAGGGTCTTATCATTCATATCATGAGCAGGAGTCACTTTCAAACATCCAGTTCCGAATTCAACATCTACATATTCGTCCTCAATGATTGGAACTACTCTGCCACAAATAGGAACAATTGCTTTTTTTCCTTTCAAGTGTGAAAAGCGTTCATCATTCGGATTGATACACACAGCAGTATCACCAAAAATGGTTTCTGGTCGGGTAGTAGCTACCGTTAAGAAATCTTCAGTTCCTTCAATTTTATAGTTTAAGAAATACAACTTTCCTTGACGTTCTTCAAAGATAACTTCCTCGTCAGACAACGTAGTTTTGGCTTCTGGATCCCAATTTACCATTCGATATCCTCTGTAAATCATGCCTTTGTTGTACAAATCCACAAACGAATGAATTACCGATGCCGACATATCGTCGTCCATAGTAAACTTAGTGCGACTCCAATCACAAGAGCAACCTAATTGTTTGAGCTGTTCCAAAATAGTACCGCCATATTTGTTGGTCCAGTCCCAAGCGTGTTTCAAGAATTCTTCACGAGTCAAATCGTTTTTGTTGATGCCTTCGCTTTTTAGTTTGGCAACCACTTTAGCTTCCGTAGCAATAGAGGCATGATCGGTTCCAGGAACCCAACATGCATTGAATCCTTTTAAACGCGCACGACGAATCAAAACATCTTGAATGGTATTATTCAACATATGTCCCATGTGCAGGACTCCAGTCACGTTGGGTGGGGGAATTACAATGGTGTAAGGCGTTCTATGGTCGGGTTTGGATGTGAAATAATCGTTTTTCATCCAATAGTTATACCATTTTTGTTCTACTTCTTTTGCGTTGAATTGTGCAGGAATCATCTAGGTTTTTATAATGTTTAACGTTTTTTTTTTTTATAAATGTTGACAGCATGTCCTCATTCAGCTAAATTAAAGTATCACTTCTGTACAAGGCGAACAAGCAATAAATAATTTAAATGAACTTTTACAAACAAAGTTAAATAGTAAACTTTGGTATATTTTTTGTGCTCTGGCAAAAGTAAGTAATATGTGCTTTTATAAAAAATTAACCATTAAAATTTTGCGAATAAATTTAAAGTATTACATTTACTGAACCAATAAAACTAATAACAGAAGTCATGAAAAAGTTGCTTTACCTTGCAATAGCATTATTTTTTAATGTGCTATCTGCTCAAGTGGGTCCTAAAATCGAATTTAAAGATAAAGAAAATACAATTGATTACGGAACGACTTCAAAAGATATTGATGATGGTGTTCGTAAATTTGTTTTTACCAATACAGGTGACGCTCCCCTAATTATTTCAAATGCGAAGTCAACGTGTGGCTGCACAGTTCCTGATTTTCCTAAAGAACCCATAATGCCAGGAAATTCTAGTTTTATTACCGTGAAATATAATATGAATCCAGGTCCTATTCGTAAGACGATTACTATCGAATCAAATGCCGTTAATGTAGAAGGAGGTATGGTGGCTTTAAAAATAAAAGGGGAAGTAATTATAAAAAAAGAAACAAGTCCGCTCGAGAAAAAGCAAGGAATGTTAGAAAAGCCTTAATCAAAAAAAGTAAACATTATAAGAACCAAGGAGAAGTGATTTTTCTTGGTTTTTTTTATTTTAAATCATCCTCTAGGAGTAAATCGAAATATAACGTTTTTCCTTTGCGATTGACTTCAAGTGTTACTTTTTTCCCTTCACCAGCTTGCAAAAGATGATTAATCTCTTGTAAGGTATAGCTGTAGGCGGGTCTGTTGTTTATGGAAACAAGTTGGTCGTTAGCTTCCAAGCCAATTGATTGTGCTTTGGAATGTTCGCGAACCCTTGAAATAAAGTAAAGTGGTTTTAGTGAGAATTGATAGGTTAAGTTTTTTTCTATTCTATTACCTTCAGCATCGAAAAGTAGTTTTTGCACGGCAGGGTTGGCTTCAAAACCCTCTTTAATCCATTGTAGTCCTTGGTGTTGTATTTCAATTCCTGCGCAATTGTAGGTATAGCGATCGTTGAAGGATGAGTTTTTCTTAACATACAATGCTTGCGTTTCATAACTAAAATACAAGGTAAAACGTCGTAAAATTTCGGTACCAATGGAACCAATTCGATCCAATACAAAATAGGAGCCCATAGTTTCACTATCAGGGAAAGAAACTAATGGATTAAAAAGTGTTGTTTTACCTAAAATAAATTTAGGAATAGTACCACGCATACCAAAAACATCACCACTGATTCCTCTTCCTAAATAATCGTAAATCTTTTTTGAAGGAAGGGTAATGCTATCGTTTTGATTTTTAAATAGCCACAAGGCATCACTATTTCCGGTGTCAACTAAAAATTTCCCTGTTACAGAGGTGTCGTTCTCAAAAAAAGATGGACTTGATATATAGGGTTTGTTATTGATGATTTCCATTGGAATTTTTTCGAAACGACTCTCCATGTTTTCTATCAATTTAGGGTCTTTGTATAATGTGATTTTTTTGGAACTAAAATTTATTTTTACAAGAGCGTTTTTGAAAAAAGAATATCCTAAAATGCCATTTACGGGTACACCAATACGTTCAGAAAGGGAAATGTTTTGGTCTAAAACCAAATAAATCAGATGGTCTGTATCAACATAGTTTTTTATACGTAGTGTATTGTGTTTCGATTGATAGGCATCAAAGGGTTCTTTTGTGCCAAACCCTCTTAGGCTAACTTTTTCTAGAGTATTGAAGGAAACATTATCTTCGTCATCAAGACTGAATAAAATAGTTTCACTGACTCCCGTATCTAACAAAAAATGTAGCGATACTCCATTCATTTGAACCGGAATGATAATTAAATTACCTACCCACTCAAATCTGAAAGACATCGATTTTTTTCTTGTGTCAAATTGAAAGCCATTTTGAGAAGTAACAATTTGAGACAACAGAAGTGTTAGTAATACAAATTTTTTCAAAGGCATGAAGTATGAGAAAGAGCCTTAAAGTTAAGGATAATTTTTTATTCTAATTATTTTTTTAATAATAAAATAAAAAACTGCAAATTTGCACTATCAAAATTATCAAGTATGCCACAAGTTTCAAATAAAGGAAAACTAATGCCTGAGTCTCCAATTAGAAAATTGGTTCCTTATGCAGAAATAGCAAAAAAGAAAGGACATAAAGTGTATCATCTCAATATTGGACAACCCGATATTAAAACACCAGATGTGGCGCTCCAAGCTATAAAAAAAGCCGATATTCAAGTGTTGGAGTATAGTCATTCTGCTGGTTTTGAGAGTTATAGAACCAAGTTGTCTGCCTATTATCAAACACATGGGTTGCCGATAAATACTGAAGATATCATTATTACTACAGGTGGTTCAGAAGCCTTGCTATTTGCTATGGGTAGTACTATGGATGTAGATGATGAAATTATTATTCCTGAACCATTTTATGCCAATTACAATGGTTTTTCAACAGCTTCAGGTGTAAAAGTGGTTCCTGTGATATCTACTTTAGAAGAAGGATTTGCCTTACCACCAATAGCGGCTTTCGAAAAATTAATTACTCCAAAAACAAAAGCTATATTAATATGTAATCCAGGAAATCCTACGGGATATCTGTATTCAAAAGATGAAATTTTACAGTTGGCAGCTCTTGTAAAAAAACATGATTTGTTTTTAATTGCTGACGAAGTTTATCGTGAATTTATATATGATGCGACCGAAAAACATCATTCTGTAATGACTGTTGAGGGAATCGAACAACATGCTATCATGATTGATTCGGTTTCAAAACGATACAGCATGTGTGGGGCTCGTATTGGTTGTATTGTGTCGAAAAACAAAGAAGTAATGGCAACGGCTATGAAATTTGCCCAAGCCCGATTGAGTCCGCCTACCTATGAACAAATTGCTAGTGAAGCAGCTTTAGAAACACCTCAAAGTTATTTTGATGAAGTTATCAAAGAATACAAAGAGCGAAGAGATACATTGATTGCGGCACTTCAAAATATTGAAGGGGTACAAGTGGCAACCCCTAAAGGAGCTTTTTATTGTATTGCAAAATTACCTATTGATAATGCTGATACCTTTGCACAATGGCTACTCGAGTCGTATGATTTGAATGGAGAAACTGTTATGGTTGCCCCAGCAGCAGGTTTCTATTCATCGCCTAACGTTGGACAGGATGAAGTAAGAATAGCGTATGTGTTAAAAAAAGATGATTTGATTCGTTCAGTTCAGATATTGGATAATGCATTAAAAGCCTATAATTCTAAAAAGTAATAGTTTTTACATATGAAAATGCTTCACAAGATATTTGTTGTGAAGCATTTTTTTGTGCTAACTTGTTTCAATTTTGAAATTAGCCTTCCATAATTTCATTTTTTGCTTTTATAAAATCAGTGATAAAATAGGCAATCAATTTTCCAATCAAATGATTGTTTTTTTCATGATCCAAACTAGGAGCTCCTTCACAAATGTGTAAATAGGTTGCATTTTGATGCTTGCCAAAGAAATAGATAAATTGTCGAGCTTCTTCCACTGAGAATCCACTCAATGTCATCGCACTACTAGCAATATTTGGAAGTGCATCGAGATCCAATTCTATTCCATAAGGGTCATTTTTTATAAAATCGAATGCCAACTGCATTTCCGAGTTAAAATTCTTGGTCATTTTCACTTTCATGCTTTCATACGTATTGTATGCCACTCGTTCTTTTAAAGTTTTAAGCTGGTCCAAAACGCTTTTTGGAGTATAATTATGATGAATACCAAAAATAAAATATTTTTTCAGGAATCCTTCCTCATAGGCATATGAAAATCCGTTCCCACTGTGTCTTCCTTCAAGCATTCTAAAATCTGTATGTGCATCAAAATTAATGGCATTAATAGCTTTTCCCTTTGCTAAGGCTGTTCCTTTAATATTTCCGTAAGAATTATTATGTCCTCCGCCAATGATTATCGGAATTTTTCCAGTTTTTACAATAGATGAAATGATATGTGCTACATCTTTATCTATGGAAGTAACCAAATGATTAAGCTTTTTTCGATCCTCAGTTTCAGAATTTAAAAGAGCTTCTGCTTCTTTCATTTCTTTCTCGACATCAAGTTGTCCTAAAATAACAATACTCGACCCTTTGCAGAATCGATTATGTTGCACATTGGCAATGCTTTTAAGGGTGTTCTCCCATGCCGATTGCGTTCCTGAACGACCATAATTAGCCCGAACACCAATGTCTTCTGGAATTCCAAATAAAACAAAAGTTGCTTCACAGGTTTTTAAAAATTCTATTGGGTCTTGGTTTTTCGGAACCGTTAGTATTTTTTCTCCAAACTTTATTTCGCCACTCCTAAAATTTGTGATTTTAGATAAATCTGAAGCTGTAAAAGGAATTAGTTTTTCCATTTCGTTTTTCTTTGAGGTCAAAAATAATATAATTCTTTTTTAATATTAGGTAATTTATTACTAACTTTGCTTAAACCAAAAAAACTACCATGGAAAATCATAAATCAACCAATGCTTTAAAAGCCGTAATACTAGTGCTTTCTATATTATTATTAGGAAGTCTCTTTTATATTTATAAATTGTCGACAGATACTAGAGAACTTCAAACTCAAGTCACGTCAACCAAAACGGAAAAAAATACAATTCTTAAAGATCTTCAAGATTTGAAAGCTACGTATGATGCGGCTATTGCTGAAAAAACAGAAATTTCAGACGAACTGATTGAAGAGCGTGAAAAAGTGGTGGGTCTAATGGCGCAATTGGAGAAATCAAAAGGGGATGCGGCGGCTATGGCTAAGTACAAAAAGCAATTGGTTGAATTGCAGGCAAAAATGAAAAATCTAATGCAAGAGGTTGAAGTATTGAAGAAAGAGAATACGAAACTAACCACAAATTTAGACAGCACTAAAGTGGTTCTTGCAGACGCTAAAAATTACAATCAAGTGTTGGTTGGTCAAAATGAAGAATTATCTAAAACGGTTGAAAAAGGTTCTAAATTAACCGTGTTGAATTTAAAAACAGCCACATTTAAATTAAGAAGTTCAGGAAAACAAATCGAAACAGATAAAGCAAGTAGGGTAGATTTTCTTAGAGTTAGTTTTACAATCGCTGAAAATAGTATTGCTAAATCAGGAGATAAAACGTATTATGTACAAATCATTGATAGCAAAAATAATGTATTAGGAGAAAAAACTACTGCAGATTTCAATGGACAGTCTTTAACATATAGTTTTACGGCTTCGGTAAAATATGAAAATAAAACCTTACAAGTAATACACGATTTACCAGGAAAAAGTTTTGAAAAAGGAACTTACTTCGTGAATCTTTATGATAAAACCGAATTGGTGTCAAAATCAAGTTTTACACTTAGATAAAGAAAATATAATTAATTTAAAAGGCACGAATTTCGTGCCTTTTTTTATAGAGGTTTTCCATTAATATAGACTTGTTCAATCAAATTGGTAGCAAAGGCATACGGCAATTGATAGAACGAAGGAATTATTTTTGTTAGGATTATATTGGCCTTTTTACCAATGGTAATACTTCCATGAGAATGTGACAATCCCATGGCATAAGCGCCATTAAGGGTTGCTGCGTTAATAGCTTCTTCTGGTGTCATTTTCATTTTAATACACGCTGTGGCAACGACAAAATTCATATTCCCAGAAGGTGTTGTGCCAGGATTAAAGTCAGAAGCTAGTGCTAGTGGCAGCCCCGCTTCTATCATTTTTCGAGCAGGAGTGTAGGGAATGCTAATAAAATAGGAACAAGAAGGCAGAGCAACAGGCATCGTGTGACTGTTTTTTAAGATTTCTATATCGTCATCGGTTACCAATTCTAAGTGGTCTACCGATAGGGCATTGTATTTTACTCCTGCAGCAATGCCATTAATGGCAGTAAATTGATTGACATGTATTTTAGGGAGTAACCCATATTTTTTTCCAGCCTCAAGAATACGTTCTGTTTCATCGACAGAAAAATAACCTGTTTCACAAAATACGTCAATATATTCTGCTAGATTTTCCTTGGCAATACGGGGCAACATCTCGTCTATAAGAAGTGCAATGTAGTCTGCATGATTCTCTCTAAAAGCTTTGGGAAATGCATGAGCACCCAAAAAAGTGGCTTTGATCGAAATAGGATAGTTTTCAGAAAGTTTTTTTATGACTCTGAGCATTTTCAATTCACCTTCAACAGTCAAACCGTAGCCTGATTTTATCTCTACAGCGCCCGTTCCTTGTTGCATGACTTCTTCCAATCGCATGCGTGATTCTTCGTAGAGCTTTTCTTCAGAAGTTTCGTTTAATCGAGCCGCAGAGTTGAGTATACCTCCTCCACGATTTGCAATTTCTTCATAACTCAACCCCTGAATGCGATCTACAAATTCTTGAACTCGGGTTCCCGCATAAACAATGTGCGTATGACTATCACACCATGTAGGAAGTACTACTTTACCCGTAGCATCAATCGTCTTGTCAACCTCTAGCTTAGGGCAGTTTTCCATCTTTCCGAAATCGGAAATTAAATCGTTTTCAAGTAATAAGTACGCATTTTTTATAGTAGGCAAATGTGCCATCTCGGCTCCTGAAACTTTTTGAATCCCAGCGTCTCTAACTTGAAGCAATTCTTGTATGTTGATAAATAACGTTTTCATATATTATTTTTTCGTAAAAATACTTTTTAAAAATAATTATTTCTAATTTTAGAAAAATTTTGTTCGTATGAGAAAAATTAAATACAAGAAAGGAAGAAAAGTACAAACCAGTTTTCTGGAATATACAGGAGTTCACAAATACACTCAAACCGAGAGTCAGTTATTTGTCTATAACGATACTGATTTAGCGGAATTTCACGAAATTGAAGTTTCAGAAATGGAAAAACATGTAGATCTTTCTAAAGTGAATTGGTTAAATGTTCACGGATTGAACGATCCCGAGTTTATTAAGCAAGTGGGCGAATATTTAGAAGTAGATAATTTTATGCTCTCGGATATTTTAAATACTAACAAACGAACCAAACTCGATGAATATCACGATACTTTGTTTTTTAATATCAAATCATTATTGCCCGATGCGGATACCAATAATATCTCTGTAGAACAAATTAGTTTTATATTAAAAAATGGGTTTTTAGTCTCATTTCAAGAAAAGCGTAGCGATTTTTTTACTCATATTCGGGAACGAATTCGCACGCATTCAGGAATTGTGCGTACCAAAAATGCTGATTATTTATTGTTTTTGTTGCTCGATGCAGTCATGGAAAATTTCTACATTACGATTGAGCATGAAGAAGACCACGTGGAGGAACTTATTAATTTATCCAAGCACAGTGCTGATTTAAAAATTCTCGAGCAAATAGAAAAACACCGTGATAATTATAATTTTTTAAAACGTTCAATCATTCCGTTACGCGATTCTTTGTTTTCTATAAAAAGCATCAAAGACGATAATATTTTTAATGCTATTGAACCCAATAATTATACTTTTTTTGAGCGGTTACATCAAAAATCATTAGAGTTATTAGATCAAATCGAGTATGATTTAACGACTTTAGACAGTGCTTCCAATTTCTTTTTTTCTACCCAAAGTCATAAAATGAACGAAATCATGAAGACGTTAACGGTAGTTTCTGTGTTTTTTATGCCGCTGACATTTATTGTTGGGGTTTATGGAATGAATTTTAAATACATGCCTGAATTAGAATGGAAATACGGATACTTTATCATCATGACGGTAATGTTTGCGCTTTTGTTAATCATGATTCGTTATTTCAAAAAAAGAAGATGGTATTGAGTAATGTTAACAAAGTAGTGAATAATTTTTTTGGTTTTATTGGTGGATAAAAATTATTGAATTACCTTTGAAACGAATTCACAAATAATTCCGGAAAACATGTTTGAATTTCAACAGTATTTAGGTTTTTTACTTTTCTTAACCATTTTAACCATCGGTTTTTGGTTGATGATTTTTTTGATACACTTTGTATTTTACTGGATATTTGGTGCGACAAGAGAATTGTTGAGAGAAAGAAGAGAAAAAAGAGAATTAGAACAAGCTTAATATAGTTTCGTTTTAAAACAAAAGCCCTGATAATTTCAGGGCTTTTGTTATTTTTACTATCCAGGAAAATCTCCAGAATCTCCCCCTTCATTATCTCTTTTTGATTTTTCTTTTTCCGATTTTTGTTTGTTGAATCGGTAGGTAAACGATAGGGTTATTTGTCTTTTTCTAAATTGCATTATCGAATTGTTGATGATGTCATCCGTGAAAGTGTCCATACGTCTTTTTCTAGAATTAAATACATCATTTACATTCAGCGCGAGTGTTCCTTTGTCTTTCAACACATCTTTACTAAAAGCCAAATTCATTGCGAAAATTCCTTTAGTAGTCGATTGGGCGTTGTATTGAGGTCCGTTGTAGGTTACGTTTGTTTGCCAGTCGATTTTTGAAGGCAAGGTAATTTTTGAAGTCAAACGAGAACTCCAACTATTCGCTGATTTAGTTAAATCTTGGGTTTTCGTTACGAGTAAATTATTGTTATCGGTGTATGTGTAGGTATAAGCCCCGTTGACATCGTCTTTGAAAAAATTAAAATTCGTATTTAACTTCCACCATTTATAGGGAGTATAATTTACCGTAAATTCAAATCCCTCTCTAATTTCACTTCCTATGTTTACAAATGACGTAAGTGTAACTGGGGTTGATCCACTCATGCCATCCACATAACGTACCATTTGTGAGGCATTTTTGGTATAATTATAATATGCAGAAGCGTTAAAGGTTACTTTATTCCATTTCCGTAAATATCCAAAATCAAACGAATCGGTTCTAGAAGGATCTAAATCAGGATTTCCTTTAAAGACATTAATACTGCTCGAATAACTGCTGAAGGGATTAATTTCTCTCCCTCTTGGACGATTGATACGTTTGCTGTAGTTTAGAGAAATGTTAGATTTTTCGGTGAGTTCGTAGGTTAAAAAGACACTAGGAAAAAAGTTGTTGTATTTTTTATTTTTATAAATCCCAGAAGTTATTTGATTGATATCGATATTCGTATCTTCATAACGCATTCCATATAACATCGAAATTTTATTGATTTTTGTTCCAAATTGAGAGTATAGTGCATTAATTTTTTCTTTGTACTCCAAGAAATTTGTAAAATTTGTGTTTACAATTCCATTGTTTTTAACACCATAATCCGTGGTTTGGTTTATAAAACTACCACGATATCCCGCTTCAAATTGTCCATTTTTACCAATAGGCAAGACATAATCACTTTGTAAAAGATTACGAGTTTGTTTTTGATTGTTACGTGAATCGTCAATATTTACAACATTCGAAATACTTGTAATATCGGATATCGTAGTCAAACCCTTATCGTTGTTGAGCGAAAAGGCTCCATCAAAAGTAAGCTTGTGTCCTTGTTTTTTGAAGTTTTTAGTGACATTGGTTGTGTATTCAATATTTTCACTGCTCGAATTATCTAGATTGTCACGATTGCGAAGAAATGTAAATAGGTGGTTTCCATCATAGTTATTGGCAGTCACTTTTTCCTCATTGTTGTTTACGCTTCTCCTGTAATTCACAATGTTGGTCCATGTAGTCGATTTATCTAAAAACCAATCTATTCCAAAACTACCATTATACCCTTTATTAATGCGTTGCATATCTCTACTTTCTTCAATAAAAGAAGGAGTTGTCAAATATTGTGTGTTGTTAATCATGGTTCCAGGATTGCTTTTGTAAGCATACCCTTGGTTGGTAAAAATATTAAAGTGATCAGATTTAAAATTAAGATTAGCACTCAATCCCTGATTGGCAGGATAAGCACCAGTAGCCAAAATAGAACCGTTCAACCCGTTTGTTTTCCCTTTTTTAAGCACGATATTTAAAATTCCGCCACCGCCTTCTGAGTCATAGCGTGCCGATGGATTGGTGATCACTTCAACTTTATCAATGGCATCGGCTGGAATTTGACGTAACGCATCATTAATATTGATAGCACTTGACGGTTTTCCATCTATCAATATTTTTACATTTTCATTTCCTCTCAAGCTAATAGTTCCTTCTACTGAAACCGCTACTGAGGGAATGTTATCCAATACATCACTAACACTACCGCCTTTAACCATTAAGTCTTTTCCAACATTATATACTTTTTTATCCAGTTTAATGTCGACAGTTGTTTTTTCTGAACGCACCACCACTTCTTGTAATTGAGTGGCATCATTTTCTAATGCAGTAATCCCTAAATTCGTACTTTCTGTAATTGTTTTGTTTTGGATTACAAGTGGCTTAAAGGATATAAATTCAAATTTAACGGTATAGGTTCCGGGAAAGGCATCAAAGGCGTACTCTCCTTTATTATCTGTAATTCCCTCCGCAACTGTTTTGTTTGAGGCAGGATTCATTAAAACAATGGAGCAGTATTCCAAAGGTTGATTCGTCCCTTTTTCGACAATTTTTCCAGTAATTTTAATTTTTTTGCCCTCGCTTCTTTGTTGAGAATAATTTAAAAAAGTGCCTAATAAGAGGGTTAATGTTAAAAAGAATTTAATGGTTTTCATTTGAGAAGTAAATTATTTCAAGTAAAATTGAGGAAGCAAAATTAAACAAATGTTTAACTTTAAAGTCACAAAGCTATGTTAAAAACGTCCGTCAAAACGTTAAAAGAGCTTTTCAATATGTTCTAAAGGTCGAGCTATTACAGCACGTTTTCCTTTTACCACAACAGGACGTTCCATTAAAATGGGGTAGTCAACGAGAGCTTGAATCAATTCGGTGTCAGATAATTCTTTTCCTTTAAAGTGTTCTGTCCAAACAGATTCTTTGGTTCGGATGAGGGCTATTGGTGTACAATCTAAAGCTTGAAGCAATTGTTGTATTTGCTTAAAGTTCAGCGGATGTTCTAAGTATTTCACCAATTCAAAAGGTTCTTTCTGTTGTTCTAAAAAAGCTACACAAGCTCTCGATTTTCCACATCTTGGGTTATGGTATACAGTTATCATGATATTTAAAAAAATTACTAGATTTTTTCTTTTTTTATACTACTTTAGTACGCACAAATGTAAGATAAAAGACCAATAAAAATAGCATTATGTATATTGAACAAGCTTTAGTTGGAAATAATCGATGGTGGCGCGTATTGCTCACAACACTCGCCACGGCGGGTATTTTTATCATTAATTTCATTACCTATCTCTTGATGCCAAAAGAAGCGGTAGATGCCTCGTATGATGTCATGAAATCATGGCCTTCATCCATTGCTTTATTGGTTAATTTAATCCCGTTTGTCATTCTTTTAGCTTTGTTGTTTACTATGGTTTACACGCTGCATCAACGCAATATTCTATCTTTAACAACAACGCGAAAACAAGTTGATTTTAAACGAATTGGATTTTCACTGGCTTTAGTGATGGGGCTTAATTTGGCTTCATTTGCATTTTCTTATGCATGTGATTCGTCAACTATTTCTTGGAATTTTCATCCCATTCCGTTTTTAGTATTGTGCCTCATTAGTATCATGTTGTTTCCTTTTCAAATTGGGTTTGAAGAATTTCTTTTTAGAGGATATCTCATGCAGCAAATCGGAATCCTTGCCAAAAATAAATGGGTTCCGTTACTCATTACTTCGGTTGTATTTGGAGTCTTTCACAGTGCCAATCCAGAGGTTGCTAAAATGGGATTCGGAGTCATGTTTTTTTACATTGGAACGGGTTTTTTGTTAGGTATAATGACGCTCATGGATGATGGATTGGAACTAGCATTGGGCTTTCATTTAGGAAATAATTTAATTGCTGCCTTACTGGTAACCTCTGATTTTTCAGCCTTACATACCGATGCACTATTTAAATTGTCAGGTAAAGTACCACCTTCTGAATCTTTACAAGAAATGGTGATTTCTATGGTTGTGCTTTATCCCATTATTCTTCTTACATTCGCTAAAAAATACCAATGGCATCATTGGAAATCAAAACTTTTTGGAACTCTAAACAAAACAACCCGCATAAATCATGATTAATCCATCCTATACCAACGTAAACAACCATTTTAAACTTAATGGTTTTCATTTAACAAAAGACGACTTGTGTCGTGTGGCGTATAGCTTTATAAAAGAAGGCGAAGATTTTGAAAAACCTGTTGGCGATTTTTTGCTCGATTGGTTTGATGGAAAATCTTATATTGAGATGCAAACTTCGGGTTCAACAGGAACACCAAAAAAAATTAAAGTAGACAAACAAGCCATGGTCAATTCTGCTTTGGCAACGGGTGACTTCTTCGATTTGCGTCCTGGGAATAAAGCGTTACAATGTTTGCCTGTGAAATACGTAGCCGGAAAAATGATGCTTATTCGTGCGATAGTTTTAGGCTTAGAACTCGATTATGTAGCTCCCACCGCGCAGCCCATGAAAGACCTTGATGACATGCAATATGATTTTATTGCCATGGTGCCGTTACAAGCTCAAAATTCGCTAGAAGAACTTAAAAATGTAAAAAAACTCATCGTTGGAGGAGCAAAGATTAATAAGATTTTAGAGAAAAAGCTTATGAAATTGCCTACAGAAGTCTATGAAACGTATGGTATGACCGAGACAATCACTCATATTGCTGCCAAAAGGGTAGGAGCCAACGCTTTTACGGTCTTGCCTCATGTGACTATTTCTTATGATGAACGCCAGTGTTTGGTGATTCATGCCCCGCATATCATTGCTGAAGAAACCATAGTGACCAATGATTTGGTGGAATTAATCAATGAAAATCAGTTTCGTTTTTTGGGAAGAATCGACAACATCATCAACAGTGGGGGAGTGAAGATTATGCCCGAACAAGTAGAACAAAAACTGGACGGCTTATTGGAGAGACGCTTTTATATTGCTTCAAAAGAAGACAAAGAACTAGGCGAAAAAGTAGTATTACTGATAGAAGGTGACGCTTTTGAGGTCAATCCCTCTATTTTTGAAGGGTTAGATAAATACGAACGTCCAAAAGAAATTCTATTTGTTCCTAAATTCAAAGAAACCGAAAACGGTAAGATTATTAGAAAAACAAGTTTGAAATAGATTTTTAGATTTTCAGATTACTTAGATTGCTAGATAAAAAATCGCAGATAAAACATTTCATCTGCGATTTTTTCATTTTAAGATTCATTATTATTTAAAATCAAACTATTCCATAATCTAAAGATCTACTTACTAACCTTAACAAAAAACGCATTAGTATGTACTTCAACGTCATCTAGATTCTGGATTGTTTGTTTGGATTTTGTCCAATCGTTTGTTGGATATATTCTTACGATTTCACCATTTATTGTAATATCGATGGGCATAGCAAAATGAGGTTCAGAGGCTACCCACCGGTATTCGAATTTCTTTTTATGACTACGGATTTCCAATTTTGGAATCGTCGTGTATCGCAAATACTGATTGAAAATGGGTGTCAAGTTCATACCACTTTCTTGATTGAAAAAGGCAACGACGGTTTCGGTATCAATGATTTGATGACGAAAAGTTTCAGAATATTTCAAAATTAATTTCCACCACGATTCATCGTTGTTGATGACATGACGTAAAGTGTTTAGTAACAAAGCGCCTTTTGGATACATATCCCCCGAACCTTCTTTATTTACGCCATACGGTCCAATGATAGGAGTATCATTACTTACATTGCGTTGCAATCCTTTAGCATATTGCATGGCTTTTTCATAGCCCTTCTGACATTCTATAAAAACCAATTCGGTGTATTGGGTAAACCCTTCGTGAATCCACATGTCGGCAATATCTTTAGACGTAATGCTGTTGCCAAACCATTCGTGCCCGCTTTCGTGTACGATGATATAATCAAAACTGAGTCCCACACCACTCATCGACAAGTCTGATCCTAAATAGCCTTTTAGGTATTTATTTCCATACGCAACAGCACTTTGATGCTCCATGCCCAAGTAAGGTGTTTCTACCAATTTATACCCATCTTCTTTAAACGGATAGGGACCAAACTTTTGCTGAAAACAAGTAAGCATCGGTTTTACATCGGCATCAAACTGTTTGCGTGCTTTTTCCTCATTGTGTTTTAAGACATAATAATCAATATCCAAATCCTCCAATTGGTCATGAATATGCGTATAGTTGGCAATATTCACCGTGATATCATACGTATTGATAGGATTTTTTACCTCCCAGTCCCAACGCGTGTACCCATTTTTTAAATCTTCCGTGCCAGTCAATCGTCCATTAGAAACCTCGGTCAAACCATTGGGTACAGCCACTTTTATAGTTGCTCCTTGATCGGGTTCGTCGTTTTGAGAATCTTTACAAGGATACCACAAACTGGCGCCTGTACCTTGACAAGCGACACCCACCCAAGGACTTCCATTTTTATCGGTGGTAAACACAAAGCCTCCATCCCATGGCGCATGCTTGGCAATTTGCGGATTTCCACTATAATAGAAGCGGATTTTTTCAATAGAATTTAGTGTCAAATCGTTTGGGAAATCAATAAACACGGCAAGGAATTCTCTTTTATAGTTTAGTTTTTTACTGTTGCAAACAATGGAATCGATGCGCATGTTTTCAAACAAATCGACTTGTATTTTTTGGGTGTGTTCCACGACTTTAAAGGTAATGTCGTTATATCCTTCAATGGATTTATCGTCGATATTGATTTTAAGATTCAAATCATACCGCAGCACGTCATAACACGTGCGTTCGTGACGCAAACTGCCCTGCAAAGAATCTTTTCTAGTAAAGGTTTCTTGCGCCGATAGACTTTGAATGCTCACAAACGTTACACAAAATAGAAGTAGTTGCTTCATAAGTATGAGTTAGGTATATTTCATTAGAGGGTTTAATGTTGTTTTTGTTACAATAGTGACTCGAATTCCTTTATTTTAGTACGCTTGGAGTTATTCTGCTTTGGAAAACGTGGAAAATAAATAAAATAAAAAAACTTGTATAATTTTGTCATTACAGAACTGGAAAATAGAATAATACTTCGTAACACTATAACATACCAAGATAAAAAAACAAAACATCAAAACATTATGAAACACTTGCCTAAGATTTCAATTTTTTATTGGGTATTGATAGTTAGTGCCAATACACTGGGAGAAACTTCTGGAGATTTAATTTCACAAACATTTAATTTAGGGTATGATGGTGGAACCATTCTACTACTATTGTTGTTTAGTATGGCTTTGATGGGCTTAATCTATACAAAAAATCAAAAATCATTACTGTATTGACTCCTGATTACGTTGTCAAGCACGCTAGGAACAACAATTTCCGATTCTGTTTAAAAATCTGCATCGATATTAATCGTCATCATTTTTTTAGAAACCGGATGTTGAAACGTAATGCTTTCGGCATGCAAGTGCAAGCGAAGGGCTTTAGTTCCATACAAATCATCGCCAACAATAGGCGTATTCAATCCAAGGGGATGCGCGGCATGCACTCGTAGTTGGTGTGTGCGACCCGTAATAGGGTAGAAGTAGACTAGCGTTTTGTTATCATACCGTTTAATAACTTCCCATTTCGTTTGCGCGGGTTTTCCATATTCATAACACACCAATTGATTCGGTCGGTTATCCAAATCTACACGCAACGGCAAATCGATAAAGCCTTCTTCTTCAGAGAGTATTCCATCCAATAAAGCCACATACCGTTTTTTAATTTGGCGTTTAATGAATTGCGATTGTAGTTTTTTATGTACTTCGCTAGATTTAGCCACCAAAAGCAAACCCGACGTAGACATATCCAAACGATGCACCACCAAAGGTCCAGTAGCGTTTGGATATTGATGTTTCATTCTTGTATAAACCGAATCGGTCACTTGCTTGCCAGGCACCGATAGGAACTCGGAAGGTTTGTTTACCACCACTAGATAGTCATCTTCATACACAATCTCTAACTCTTTACCATTGGTGGTATTGATTTGAAATGGATTGTCTTCGAGAGGGATTCCTTCGAGCATGTGTGCCAAAATAGGTTCGCATTTTCCCGTACAAGCTGGATAAAACTGTTGGTGTTTGCGCACTTCCGATTTGGGCGATTGTCCCCACCAAAACTCTGCTAAGGCAACTGGTTTCAATTGATGTTGAAAGGCGTAATGCAATAATTTAGGAGCCGCACATTCCCCAGCACCAGCAGGAGGAGTTCCTTTAAAGATTTCGGCCAAACTTTTAGAATTACCATACTGATTTAAAAAAGCATAGTGTTCAAACAATTGTTGTTGCAACGCAGCCGATTTTTGACGTCTTTCTTCTTTTAGTTGGAGAAGCGCATCTTCAAAGGTGTTTAATTCATGTGTTGCTCTTTCGATGCGTTCTTTCCAATACTGCGTCACTTTTTTTAATTGAATGCTTTCCTTTTGACTGGATTCAATTAATGTCTTTTGTAAGGTTTCAAAAGCTTCCGATGATTGTTCTAAAAGAGCATTATTGCGTTGAAGTTCTCGTTGCTTTTTGGCTTGTTTGATGTGCTGTTTAAAATCTTTTATTTCTTTTTCCGCTTGAAGTTTAATAGTGTTCAATGATACTTTACAATTCGAATAGTCTTTCGAATTTTCTTTTGTTGCTATTTTTGCATTGTACTCATTGAGAATGGTTTCTTCTTTTTTAAAAAACCCTTTTTCTTCCAACATATCGAATACGGTAGGAACAAAATAATGATGATGGTTTTTATCGGCTAATTTTCCCGAGAATGCCCATAAGTAGCCTAGAACACCTTCATTATTTTGTACGACCAGAACTCCAAACATTTTACCAATAACCATTCCTTTTTGCATGGCATCTAGTCCAAAATTATGCTCAAAATCGGTCTGATGTTCTAGATAATGCTGCAATTTTTGAGCGGCAATAAGACTCAATTTATGAGGTTCATAATAAAACGGAAAGGTAAACCGTTCAGGAATTTGAATTGCTGAAACATCTTGTTGGAAAGGTTGGAAGAGGTGCATTTATTTTCTAAAATTTAAAAAAAAAATTATTATAACTAATCCAACTGAATACTAAAAACTGAACACTGAAAACTATACTTGAATCACCCCTAAATTAAATTTTTTCTCAATAGGTGCGTGGTTTGCTGCTTCAATTCCCATAGAAATCCATGTTCGTGTTTCAATTGGGTCAATGATTGCATCAGTCCAGAGTCTTGAGGCCGCATAATATGGCGAGACTTGTGCATCGTATCGTGCTTTGATTTTATCAAATAATTCTTTTTCTTTTGCTTCATCAATTACTTCACCTTTGGCTTTTAGTGAAGACGCTTCAATCTGTGCCAGTACTTTAGCTGCTTGAGTTCCTCCCATAACAGCTAGTTCGGCACTTGGCCATGCAAAGATTAATCTTGGATCATACGCTTTTCCGCACATAGCATAATTTCCAGCACCATACGAATTTCCAACTACTATGGTGAATTTAGGCACCACCGAATTGGAAACCGCATTTACCATTTTGGCACCGTCTTTAATGATACCACCATGTTCCGATTTGGAACCAACCATAAATCCTGTAACATCTTGCAAGAATACCAATGGAATTTTCTTTTGATTACAATTCGCAATAAATCGAGTGGCTTTATCGGCAGAATCAGAATAAATCACACCACCAAACTGGATTTCGCCTTTCTTGGTTTTAGAAACCGTACGTTGATTTGCCACAATGCCGACTGCCCAACCGTCAATACGTGCATAGCAGGTAATGATAGACTTTCCATAGTCGGGTTTGTACATGTCCATTTCCGAATTGTCCACCAATCGTTTGATGATTTCCGTCATATCATATTGGTCCGCACGTGATTTTGGGAGAATGCCATAAAGGTCATCTTCGTTTAACGCTGGCTTTTGAGGTTTTTCTCTATTAAAACCAGCCTTATCATAATCGCCTATTTTACCCACAATACTTTTGATGCGGTCTAAAGCCTCTTTATCATCTTTGGCTTTATAATCCGTTACCCCCGAGATTTCGCAATGTGTGGTAGCGCCGCCTAGTGTTTCATTATCAATATTTTCACCAATCGCCGCTTTTACTAAATAACTTCCTGCTAAAAAAATACTCCCTGTTTTATCTACAATCATCGCTTCATCACTCATAATAGGGAGGTAGGCACCTCCGGCAACACAACTTCCCATAACAGCTGCAATTTGAGTAATTCCCATGCTGCTCATGATGGCATTATTTCTAAAAATACGCCCAAAGTGTTCTTTATCGGGGAAAATCTCGTCTTGCATAGGCAAATAAACTCCAGCAGAATCAACTAAATAGATAATAGGTAATCTATTTTCAATGGCAATTTCTTGAGCTCTTAAATTCTTCTTACCTGTAATAGGAAACCAAGCCCCTGCTTTTACCGTAGCATCATTGGCTACGACAATGCATTGTTTTCCTTTGATGTACCCTATTTTTACCACCACTCCTCCAGAAGGACATCCTCCGTGTTCGGCATACATTCCTTCACCCGCAAAGGCACCAATTTCAATACTTTTAGCTTTTTCATCTAGCAAATAGTCAATACGCTCTCGGGCAGTCATTTTGCCTTCTGAATGTAATTTGGCAATACGTTTTTCGCCACCGCCTAATTTAACTTTCGTTAAACGCTGTTTTAAATCAGATACTAAAAGTTTGTTGTGATCTTCGTTTTTGTTGAAGTTTAAATCCATGGTTGTATTCTGTTTTTTTGTGTGGCTAAAGTACGAAAACGTTTTCAAAGACCTACAGAATGCTATAAAAAAATAAAGTAACAATAAATTTTATAACTTAACATTATCTTAATATTAGAACGATACATTTGTAAAAAATTAATACAATGAACTTAAACAGTTTTTTTCAATTCTTAGTCCCAAAAGATAAAAAGTTTTTTCCATTATTTGAACAAGCTTCTGCCAATTTAGTATTACTAGCTGAAACGTTACATGAGGCCGTAAATGCACCCAAAGCTCAAAGAGAAGAGTATTTCAAAAAAATAGAAGAGCTTGAAGCGACTATTGAAGAATTGAATCATAAAACACATTTAGAGTTAAGCAAAAACTTTATTACACCATTTGATAGAGAGGATATTCATTCTTTGATAAAAGCCATTGATAACGTTGCCGATAATATGCAGGGAGCAGCCAGTAGAATGCGCTTATATCAAGTTGAAAAGATTACCAAATCCATTCGTAAATTAACTGAGATTAATTTGGAAGCATGTCAGTTAATTGCAGCAGGTATCAAGCAATTGAAAGATATGAATAATATCAAAATGATTAAAGAAACCTGTAAAAAAATCAATAAACTAGAAAGTAAAGCCGATGTGGTTTTTGATAAAGCTGTCGCCGATATTTTTGAAAATGAAACCGACGCAAAGAATATAATCAAGTACAAAGAGGTACTTTCGGCATTAGAAATGGCGTCTGATAAATGTAAGAGTGTTTCCAATGTAATGGAGCAAATTTCGGTTAAACATTCATAAAATGACGCTACTCATACTTATTATCGTTCTAGCCTTAATCTTCGATTTTATTAATGGTTTTCACGATGCAGCCAATTCGATAGCAACAGTTGTAATTACAAAAGTTCTTACTCCCATGCAGGCTATTTTATGGGCGGCTTTTTTTAATTTTGTGGCCTATTTTATTGCTAAATATATATTGGGTGAATTTGGGATTTCAGACACGATTTCTAAAATTATCAACAGTGATTACTTTTCCAATTTAGGAACAAATCCCTCTTTAATTATCATTGCAGCGATGGTTGCGGCTATAACTTGGAATTTACTTACTTGGAAACTAGGGATTCCTTCCTCTTCTTCGCACACGCTCATTGGTGGTTTGGCAGGTGCTGCATTGGCTGCAGCTAACTTTGATTTTACGTCCATTAATTCTCCTATCATCATCAAGATTATTTTATTTATTTTCTTGGCACCTATTATAGGAATGCTTGCTGGAAATCTCATAACTGTTATAACTATGCATGCCTTTAAGAATGTCCGTCCCGCTAAGGCTGAATCATGGTTTAAAAGATTGCAATTGGTTTCTTCAGCGATGTTAAGCATCAGTCATGGGTTGAATGATTCTCAAAAAGTGATGGGGGTAATTACTTTTGCACTTATTGCCAATCAAACACAGATTGCCCATGCCGATATGTCGCATTGGTTTATGAATGATTTCTTCCATTGGAAACAATTGTTAATTACATCCAATAGTAAAGATATTCACGATTGGGTTCCGTTGGCTTGTTTTAGTGCTATTGCCTTAGGGACTATGGGTGGTGGTTGGAAGATCTTGAAAACCATGGGGAATAAAATCACAAAAATTACGCCACTAGAAGGATTTACAGCTCAAACCGCTAGTGCGATAACTTTGTTTTTTACGGAACATATTAAAATGCCAGTAAGTACCACGCACGTTATTACAGGATCTATTATTGGAGTAGGAGTAACGAAAAGGGTTTCAGCGGTACGTTGGGGGGTTACCATCAATCTTTTGTGGGCATGGATACTCACCATTCCTGTTTCTGCTTTGTTGGCTGCCTTGTTTTACTCTTTGATAAAATTAGTGGTAAATTAAATACTGAATTTACTTTTCCAATTCCAAGAACGCTTTACCAAGATATGAAACAATGTCACTGGCTATAAACGAGGGGTAGCCCATATCTGCTTTGGCTAAATCTGCGGTACGTCCGTGAAGATATACTCCTAAAATCGCTGCTTCAAAAGGTTCGTAATGTTGCGCTAACAGACTTGTGATGATTCCAGTCAATACATCACCACTTCCAGCGGTAGCAAGCGCCTGATTTCCAGATTGGTTTTCATAAATAGAATCACCCTCTATGATTTTGGTATGAGGCCCTTTAAGGATGATAATAAAACCATGACTTTTTGATAATTGGGAAGCTTTGTTATACATTTCTGTATCAGTATCCCATGGGCCAACAAGTCTTTCAAGTTCTTTTTGATGGGGTGTTAAAATTGTTTTTTTGGGAAGAAACAACATAAAACTTTGGTGTTTTATTTTCTATGAGATAGTTAACAAAACAATTGCTTCTCTCTTAAAATTTGAAATGACCTGGAAACAGGATTTACTATTTTTAATTAATTTTAAATTAAATAACTCGAAATCCTTAGTATTCAAAATTTAAAAGCTGATTTTCTTCGTATATTTGTACTCAAAAAAAGAAAATGAATTTAAATACAATACCTAACATTAAACATCTTAATAGTGGTAATTTCTTTTTGTTGGCTGGACCTTGTGCCATAGAAGGAGAAGACATGGCTCTGCGTATAGCGGAAAAGGTAGTCTCTATCACCGATAAACTTCAAATTCCGTATGTTTTTAAAGGCTCGTTTAAAAAAGCCAATCGCTCTCGAATAGATAGCTTTTCAGGAATTGGAGACGAAAAAGCACTTAAAATTTTAAGAAAGGTTGCAGAAACTTTTCTCGTACCTACTGTAACCGATATTCATACTAATGAAGATGCAGCAATTGCGGCAGCCTATGTTGATGTGTTGCAAATTCCTGCGTTTTTGGTACGTCAAACCGATTTAGTAGTTGCTGCGGCTCAAACGGGTAAAGTAGTCAATTTGAAGAAAGGCCAATTTATGAGTCCGGAAAGCATGAAACATGCCGTACAAAAAGTACTGGATTGTCAGAATGCTAACGTTATGGTTACTGATAGAGGGACGATGTTTGGCTATCAAGACATGATTGTCGATTTTAGAGGAATTCCAACGTTACAGCAGTATGCCACAACGGTATTGGATGTCACTCATTCGCTGCAACAGCCCAACCAATCAGAAGGGGTGACAGGAGGAAGACCCGATAAAATCGAAACCATCGCCAAAGCGGGTATTGCTGTAGGTGTTGATGGTATTTTTATCGAAACCCATTTTGACCCAGCCAATGCCAAAAGTGACGGGGCAAATATGTTACATTTAGACTACTTTGAAGATGTAATGACAAAATTAGTCGCCATTAGAAAAACTGTAAATCAATTTTAATACTAAAACTATGTTATTCAAATCAGCATGTACGTTCTTGTTCTTTATAGGGCTTACTGTATCTACGCTTCAAGCGCAAGAAAATCCAAATCCAGAAAAATATACCGCACACAACAAAGGAAAGTTTTATTTCTATTGGGGTGGTAATCGTGAAAATTATACCAAATCGGATATTCACTTTAAGGGCGATAATTACGATTTTACGGTTTATGATGCTATAGCAGATGATAAACCAAAAGGTTGGCATGTTGATTATATTAATCCTGGAAGAATGACAATACCACAAACGAATTTCAGAATGGGGTATTTCATTAACGATCATTACAATATTTCAGTAGGGTTAGACCACATGAAATATGTGATGCGTCAAGATCAATGGGCAAACGTATCGGGATATGTAAATTTACCTTCATCAGATACAGGATCGATGTATAATGGAACGTATAACAATACACCAGTGAATTTTTATCAAAATTATATTGATTACGACCACGGAACGCCTTTTCCTTTTTTAACTTTCGAACATACCGATGGATTAAATTATGTAAATACTGAGTTTTGTAGAGTAGATGATATTTCCAAAATCTTTGGCATCACAAATACCGATGTTTTTCAGATAAACTTAACAGAGGGAGTTGGAGGTGGATTTTTATATCCAAAAACTAACGCACAAATTTTAGGGTATAAAAGACATGATGATTTTCATGTGTCTGGATATGGCGTTTCTGCTAAAGCGGGTTTGAATCTAACCGTATTAAAATACTTTTTCGTGCAATTAGAATTAAAAGGAGGCTATATCAATATGCCTGATATTCGTACTACTGCAGTTACTAACGATACCGCAAGTCAGCATTTTATGTTTTTACAACGAATTGTTTCTTTTGGTGGAATATTCAAAATATAATTTTTGATAATGAAATATAAGAAGGGTTTGAATTTTCAAGCCCTTTTTTGTTAGTATAAAGACATAGCTTCTGTCAGTACCGATAGCAATTGGTTGTGGTCAATGGCTTCCAAACTGCTGTAACGTAACGATTTTACGGTGTTTCTATTTTCAGATATCAAAATATCTTGATTGTATTTGAGCTGAAACCCTTTAGCAATTCCCAAATCAACATAATTTTTTTTAATATTTGGGGCTAGGTAGCAAAACGGTTTTTGATTACAATAAAAATAAGGTACACCATATTTGAATTCTAAAGTGAGCGCATTAAAAGAACCCGAAATCACAGCTATTAAATGCAAAACTATCGCTTTATAGGGTTCGGGTTGATTTAGAATAAAGGCATCAACAGGTTTCATTTCAATGCATATATTAAGGCATACTGTATTTGTCAAATAAATAAACTAAAGCTGTCATGGTCGCTGCGCCAAGCTCCAATTCTCTTTTATTTACAGCATCAAAGCGGTCATTTCCTGCATGATGATAGTCAAAGTATCGTTGCGAATCGGGATATAATCCCACTTTTACAATATTTTCAGAGGCAATGGGTTCGACATCTGTTCCCGAATGCCCTTTTTGGAACACATGAATCAAATAGGGTTCGAAAAGCGATTTCCAACCTACTATTTTGGCATATTGTGCCTCGGACGCATCAATGGAAAATCCACGAGGCGAGAATCCACCCGAATCACTTTCCATAGCTAAGATATGATTTTCTTTTTTGAGTTGGGCTTCTTCACCATATTTTAGAGCCCCTTTTATGCCATTTTCTTCGTTCATAAATAATACAACACGTAGTGTGTTTTTTGGGGTGTAATGTAGTTTTTTTAACAACTCAAGAACGGCTATACTTTGTACACAACCTGCGCCATCATCTTGAGCACCATCGCCCAAATCCCATGAATCGAGATGGCCTCCCACAACCATGATGTTTTCGGGGTGTTCACTTCCTTTGATTTCCCCAATAACATTATAAGACAATACGTCGCCTTCATAGACGCATTGCTGATTAAAATAGAATGAAAGGTTTTGATGAGCTTTAATTAATGCACTCAATTGTTCGGCACCTCGTGTAGATATCGCTGCGGCTGGAATTCTTTGTGCCGCTGGAATGTCTTTATAATTAGTCATTCCTGTATGAGGCAAATCGTCTAAACGCAAATTCATGGAGCGAACAATTACACCCAAAGCTCCCAATATACCTGCTTCACGAGCACCAGAAGAACGCTGGTCTACACAACTGCCATAGGCTTGAAACGTTTCAATAAACTCAGGATTCATAGGACGGTTGTAAAACACAATTTTTCCTTTGATTCGATCGCCTAAAGCTATCATTTCTTCTATGCTTTTCACTTCTATTATAGGAGCGGTGAGTCCGTTTTTGGATGTACCCACAGAAAGCCCCAAAGCACAAATAGGAAATTCTATTTTTTGTTGTCCAACAAGAGCATAAGCAGTTTCTTTAGGGCCACGTACCCATTTTGGAACCATAACTTCTTGTAGGTAGACTCGGTCTAGCCCAAGCGCTTTCATTTCTTTTTGAGTATAGGCAACGGCCAATGCAGCTCCTTTAGACCCCGATAATCGTGCGCCAATTTTATTAGATAGACTGTCAAGCCAAGTGTAGCATTGACTTTGTGTGAGCGCTGAGGTGTAGATTTTTTGGAGCATCAAGGAATCCTTTTCTTGTCCATATAGAGAAATCCCAATAAGCATTAAAAGAAATAATAGTTTTTTCATTTTGTTTCATTTTCTGTATGTTCAAAGATACAATAATTTTCGATTTGCTTAAATTGCTGTGAAGGGTTTGAAAGTTAATGAGGTTTATAAAGTTTATAAGAATGAAGTTATTTTTTGCATCCAAATAATCTAAAATTCTAATAATCTTACAATCTAAGATTAGCATAAAAAAAAGCACATCGTGAAATGTGCTTTTTTTGTAAAACTTGCGTACTCTTATTTGTTGAGGTGCGAATATATTTCATCTTTAAGATGTAGTAATTTGGCTTTAAGAGTGTGAGCAAACTCATCAATTACAACAGCTTCTCCTGTATTGATTCGGTTTACTTCTTCTTCAACTTTATGATATTCTTCAAAAAGTTCATTGAAATGCGCATCACTTGCTTTAAGTTGTGCGATTTTTTCTTGGTGTTCTGGGAACTCGTGGATTAAATCGTGTCTTTCCATAATTTTTAGTTTTAGATTAATTAATTTGTTTTTAGTGACAAGAGGCGTTGGCTTTTACAAATAAATTTAGGGCACTTGGAGATACATAAGGAATCCCTAATCCAAGTCCTCTTAGAATAAAAAGGACTCCAATGCAAACAATTACAATAGGAATCATTTTTTGTATTTGAGTTCGAAGTGGAGTAGTCAATCGGTGGGAGAGCAGCACTACGGCACTCATCAATGGGATGGTTCCTACACCGTACAAAAAGAGGTATAGAATACTTTGAGCTAAATTGGGCATGGCCATAGCACCAAACAAGGCAGCATATACCAAACCACAAGGCAAGAATCCATTTAGTAATCCTATGGTAAACAAGGCATCGGGGCTTTTTCGTTTGAATTGTGCTCCCAAGCTTCTTTTAACCCATGCAATTGCTTTATAAACAGGTGTAGAAAAGTTATATTTCATAAATACTTTTTCAGGAATCAACGCAATAGTAATCATAAACAATCCCATGACAATCGATAATTGTTGCTGCATACCCGCTAGGTAAAATCCCCTTCCAAATAATCCAAAAATCAATCCTAATGAGGCATAAGCAGTGAGTCTACCACTATGATACAGCATGATTTGAATGATTTTTTTGGCAGGATTGCTTCGTTCTATAGGCAACATCATAGCAATGGGTCCGCACATACCAATGCAGTGCAAACTACTGATTAAGCCAAAAATGAAAGCAGAATAAAGCATTATGAATGAGTTAGATTATTGTTTAAAATAAAGGTCTTCTTTATTTAAAAATTTCTTTCCCTGATAGGTCCAATCTATAGAAATGCCCCAACGACCGCCAACCAGGTTCTTTTTAGGTATGAGCAAATGTGGACTAGATAATGAAAGTGGTACTTCAAAATCTAATTTCTGATTTGACGGTCGGTATAGAGACACTTTTCCTTGAATTTCGCTGCAATTAAAATCGGAAGGAAAGTCAATATAGATTCCTTCTGATGTGGTTTGAATGGCTACTTTTTGCTTTAAATCGTAGGCATTTTGTTCTTTGTCTAAATCTTGTTGTGCCAGTAGTTCTTTTTTATAATACTCGTTGACAACAAATTCGTTATCATAATTACTGTTAGTTTGTACTTTGATAATAAAATACAAAATGAATCCCATAAATAGTGCAAAGGCAATTAGAATTCCTTTTCCCCAATTGATTTTCATAATTTTTAATGTTATTGGTTAGTTGTTCTCTTTTATAAATAAAAGATTTTTTTTAATTAAAACTTCTGGGACCGATGAAATTGGTTGTTTCAGTATCAATTAAATTAGCGCCATTGTATACTTCAATTTTTAAATTTGTTTTATCTCCCTCTAATAAAGCAGGGTTAATCTCAATAAACAAGGTTCCTTCAGATAAGTCTTGTTTTTTTACCACAAAATGATCTTTTCCTACCAGAGTTATGGTTCCTTTTGGGGACACCAATTTGAAGAACACATTATTAAAGTCTTTCTCCGTTTTATTGACCACTTTAAACGTATATACATTACTGATATTAGCTCCTTTGTGTTGAAATAATTGACCAGGTAAATGCAGTATGGTTGCTTCTACATCGTTTCGTAGGAATAGCATCCCAATAAAAACACCTGTCAATATGAAAAGAACAGAGGCATAGCCTTTCATTCTAGTGGTGAAAACAAATTTTTCTTTTTTCACAATTTCGTCTTCACTGGCATAACGAATGAGTCCTTTAGGTATTCCAACACTTTCCATAATCGTGTCACATTCATCAATACATGCGGTACAATTAATGCATTCTAATTGAGTCCCATTGCGTATGTCAATTCCTGTTGGACATACATGGACACACAATTTACAGTCAATACAATCTCCTTTGCCTGTCGTTGCCCGATCTTCTTGTTTGTTAAATTTAGCTCTACCTAACTCTTTTTCACCTCGAACATGGTCGTAGGCTACTATAATCGATTTGTTGTCCAATAAAACTCCTTGAAGTCTACCATAAGGACAAGCAATGATACATACTTGCTCTCTAAACCACATGTATATGAAATAGAAAACAGCAGTAAAAATTAATAAAGCAATTAGAGTACTTGAGTTTTTTGACGGACCTTCTTCAATTAAAAGAAGTAATTTGTCGCTGCTAATGAGGTAAGCTAAAAAAACATTAGCGATAAAAAACGAAACGATGAAAAAGACAATCCATTTGGTGACTCTTTTTCTAATCTTCTCGGCATCCCAAGCTTGTTTTTCCAATCTAATTTGTGCCCCTCTATCGCCTTCAATCCAATATTCAAGTCTGCGAAATACCATTTCCATAAAAATGGTTTGCGGACAAAACCACCCACAAAAGATTCGACCAAAAGCAACTGTAAATAGTGCTAAACTCACCACACCGATTATCATAATGATTACAAAAATGTGAAAATCTTGTGGCCAAAAGGGAAAACTAAAAATGTTAAATCGTCGTTCTAAAACGTTGAACATTAAAAATTGATTTCCGTTGATTTTTACAAAAGGCGCAGAAAACAAAAATAGGAGTAACGTATAGCTTAGCCATTTCCTTTTATCATAAAATGGACCACTTGGTTTTTTGGGAAAAATCCAAGAACGTTTTCCATCTTTATTAATGGTGGCAATACTATCTCTAAAACTATCGTCGTGTATGTCAGACATGGTGCAAAGTGTTTATATTAATTTACAAGTCCCGATGAGACACTATCGGGACTTGTTTTTTATGGATTTTTATTTGACTGCAACTTTAGTGCTATCCGCTACAGGTTTAGTAGCATCTTTTGGAGCATTTTCATCGACCCATTTTTTTGCTTCAGGTTCTGTTGGTTTTGGATTTTGTGGTTTTGAACCTTGTAATGAAAGTACATAACTCGCTACTTTTTGAATTTCAGTAGGTTTGATAGTCGCTTTCCAAGAAACCATTCCTTTTCCGTCACGTCCTCCTTCCATAATAGTATTGAAAACATTTTTGATTCCACCACCATTAATCCACATATCATCAGTTAGGTTAGGACCAATTTGTCCACCCGCATCGGCTCGGTGACAAGGAATACAGTTTTTTGTAAAGATTTCTTTACCCGCTGCCAAACTCGCTGCATCTGTTAGTAAAGTTACTTTTTCTTTATTCATTTGATCGGGAGCGGTTTTATTGTACTCGTCAACAGCAATTTTAGCTGCTGCTACTTCTTTGTCAAATTCAACGGCTTGAGTATCTCCTCCAAACATGTGGAAGCGAACTAAATAGATTCCTGCAAAAATGATGGTACCATAGAACAAATACACCCACCATGGCGGTAATACGTTATCTAACTCACGAATACCGTCATAATTATGGTCTAACATCACATCAGCCTCTTGCCCAAGGGCATGAGAACGAGTTAGTTTTTTCATAATGTTTTTATAGAACGCACGTTCGGTAATAGGAAGAGATTGTGCTTCGTCTAATTGTTTTTTCTGTTCTTCAGTAAGCATGTGGTAGGTGACCTTATCTACTGCACTAACAACTATTTCAATTGCAATTAATAGGAATAAAAATACACCTAAAAATAGCATGACCATTGGGTACTTTATGAAAGCTGGTTGATCTCCAGAATCGATAAAATACTCCATTGCACCAAAAACTAGGGCAAAAATCAATGGTACTCTTACGTATGATGGAATTATTTTTTTCATTTCTTTAAAACTTTAGATAATTATTCTTTGATTGGTAATTCACTTAATTCTTCAATTTTTTCTTTTTTATAGGTAAAGACCCATATAAAGAGACCTACGAAGAATGTAAAGAATATCAGCAAGGAGGTTACGGGATATACCGCTACACCTGCAATTGTTTCTAAATTATGTTGAACAAACTTTAACATAGTCTTTATTTTTTAACTTTTAAATCTGTTCCTAATCTTTGTAAGTAAGCAATCATTGCTACAATTTCTCTATCTTTCATAGAAACAAAAGTTTCCCCTTTTGCAGCAGCTTTTTGTTTGCTTTCCTCATATGATTTTACAAAATCAGGATCATTAGTTAAGTTTTTCTCAATAACAGAGGCTTGTTCTTGAATGCTTTTTTGAGCGTTTGCAATATCCTCATCTGTGTAACGAACACCTAATGTGCGCATCGCTTTCATTTTAGCTTCCGTCAAAGAATAATCCATTGCTTTATTATCAAATAACCATGTATAGGCAGGCATAATAGAACCAGGAGACGTACTTCTTGGATCCCACATGTGGTTGAAATGCCAATTGTCATTGTATTTTCCTCCTAAACGGTGCAAGTCTGGTCCAGTTCTTTTAGAACCCCATAAGAACGGATGGTCATAAACATATTCACCTGCTTTAGAATAATCTCCATAACGCGCAACTTCAGAACGGAATGGACGAATCATTTGAGAGTGACATCCCACACAACCTTCACGGATGTATAAATCACGTCCTTCTAATTCTAATGGAGAATAGGGTTTTACGGAACTAATAGTTGGAATATTAGATTTTACCATGATGGTAGGTACAATTTGAATAATACCTCCAATTAAGATGGCTACTGTAGCTAACAAGGTTAATTGAATAGGTCTTCTTTCTAACCAACCATGCCATTTTTCACCTTTTAATCGGCCTGTGCTTATTTTTTGTAAAGCTGGAGCTTCTGCCAATTCATCTTCAACAGCAGATCCTTGACGAACCGTTTTCACAATATTGTAAACCAATACTATAATACCTGTTAGATACAATGTACCTCCAATAGCTCTCATCCAATACATTGGCATCAATTGAGTCACTGTTTCTAGGAAGTTACCATATTGTAAGGTTCCGTCTGGTTTGAATTGTTTCCACATAGAAGCTTGAGTAAATCCAGAAACATACATAGGTAGGGCATACAACACGATACCTAAAGTACCAATCCAAAAATGGAAGTTTGCCAATTTTTTAGAGAATAATTCCGTTTTCATCATTCTAGGGATTACCCAATAAATGATACCAAACGACATAAATCCATTCCAAGCTAAGGCTCCAACGTGAACGTGAGCAATAATCCAATCGGTAAAGTGTGCAATAGCATTGACGTTTTTAAGAGATAACATAGGACCTTCAAAGGTAGCCATACCATACCCTGTAATGGCTACTACGAAGAATTTTAACACAGGTTCTTCTCGTACTTTATCCCATACGCCTCTAAGCGTTAACAATCCATTAATCATACCTCCCCATGATGGAGCAATCAACATTACAGAGAATACTACTCCAAGATTTTGTGCCCAGTCTGGAAGTGCTGAATACAATAAGTGGTGAGGTCCAGCCCATATGTATAAGAAGATCAAAGACCAGAAGTGAATGATAGATAATCTATAAGAATATACTGGACGATTGGCTGCTTTTGGCACGAAATAGTACATCAATCCTAAGAACGGAGTCGTTAAGAAAAAGGCTACTGCATTGTGTCCATACCACCATTGTACTAAGGCGTCTTGTACACCTGCGTATACAGAATATGATTTTAAACCAGATACTGGAATTTCTAAACTGTTAAAGATGTGAAGTACTGCAACTGTAACAAATGTAGCAATATAAAACCAAATGGCTACATAAAGGTGGCGTTCTCTTCTTTTTAAAATAGTTCCAATCATGTTGATACCAAATACGACCCAAATTAAAGCAATGGCAATATCAATTGGCCATTCTAATTCTGCGTATTCTTTAGAAGTTGTTATCCCTAAAGGTAAGGTAACTGCAGCAGCCACAATGATTAATTGCCATCCCCAAAAATGAAGGTTACTTAAAAAATCACTAAAGAGACGTGCTTTTAAAAGGCGTTGCAAAGAATAGTAAATTCCCGCAAACATTGCATTCCCTACAAAGGCAAAAATAACTGCATTGGTGTGTAAAGGTCTTAATCTTCCGAAACTTAAAAACGATACTCCGTTTGTTAAAGTTGGAAAAAGAAACAGTACGGCTAAGATGAGCCCTACTAACATCCCTACAATACCAAATAAGATACTTGCGTAGAGAAATTTCTTTACAATTTTGTTGTCGTAATAAAATTGTTGCATTTCCATAATTAAATTGGTTTTTGTTCTTCTTTTTTGTTTGTACTTGTTTTGGTTTTTATTTTCAACTCATCGTCAAATAACATTCTGACTGATGGGGTGTAATCGTCGTCAAACTGTCCGCTTCGAACCGCTCTAATAAAAGCATATAAAAAAGCTACAGCTACAATGATACTTATCGAGATTAATAAATAGATGACACTCATACCTTACATTTGTGTTAACAAAGTTACTTCTGTTCGTTATTTTAAAATATGATATTTATCATGCTTAAAAAAAGGAAGCATTTTGTGACTTTTATTTGGATATTTTAGAATACATATTACTCATTATGGTTACAAAACTGACTATAGTTACCGTGCTGAGTGGCATGATGATAGCTGCCACAATTGGTATTAAATTTCCAGTTACAGCAAAGCTCAAGCCAACTACATTATATAGTAGAGATATTGCAAAACTGATGTAAATCGTTTTCATAGCATTTTTAGAATACGACATAAAATAGGCAATTTTATGGAATTGTGAGGCGTCTAATATGCCATCACAAGCAGGAGAAAACACATTGACATTTTCAGAAATTGAAATACCAATGTTACTTTGTGCCAATGCCCCAGCATCATTGAGTCCGTCGCCCACCATCATTACATTGCGTCCGCTTTTTTGTAATTGTTCGATGTATTGTAATTTTTCCTCTGGTTTTTGGTTGAAAACGAGAGTGGTGCTGGTAGGGAGCATTTTTTCTAAAATCTTACGCTCGCCATCATTATCTCCAGAAAGGACTACTAATTGATATTTTTTTGTCAATTTTTCAAACAAGTGTTCCAATCCTGCACGGTATTGGTTGTTGAATACATAACTTCCTTTATATACGCCATCTATTTCTACGTGAACTTTGGTTTTTTTATGAGTATTTTCACTCATGTGTTTTAAAAACTGTGAAGAGCCTAGTTTGATTGTTCCTTCAGAGAATACGGCTTCTATTCCTTTACCTGTTATTTCTTCAAAATGATTCGGAACGAGTCGCTCTTGTTTTGGGATATACTCATATAATCGTCTACTCAACGGATGATTAGACCCTCTAAGCGTGTTTGCTAAAAGTTGTAATTCGAAGGCGTTTAACGGAGTGCCCTCATACGAAATGGCTGTTTTCTTGTTGGTAGTAATGGTTCCCGTTTTGTCAAAAACAATCGTATCTACTTTAGCCAATTGTTCGATTACGGTAGCATTTTTTAAGTACAATTTCTGATAGCCCATGATGCGTAAGACGTTTCCTAAGGTAAAAGGAGCTGTCAAGGCTAACGCACAAGGGCAAGCTACAATTAAGATAGCGGTAAACACATTGAAAGCTGTATCGACACTTATAAAAATCCAATATAAAAAAGAGATTACTGCTAATCCCAAAAGAGCGGGTGTAAAATAGCGGCTAATGGTGTCAGTGATGGTTTTGTGTTTTTGGTCAACTTTTTTCTGAAAAACATCATTACTCCATAATTGGGTTAGGTAACTTTGAGACACCGAAAATAATACTTCCATTTCAATACTATTACCTAGTTGTTTGCCACCAGCATAAAGTTTGTCTCCCGATTTTTTTTCAATCGGAACCGCTTCTCCAGTTACAAAACTATAATCAATGGATGCTTTTTCAGAAATTAGAATACCATCAACAGGAAGTAACTCCTGATTTCGAATCAGCAACCGATCGCCTTTTTCTATTGCATAGACCTGTACGGGGACTTCGGTTCCATCGGGTAAAATTTTAGTAATCGCAATAGGGAAATAAGACTTATAATCACGTTCAAAAGACAAGAAGCTGTAGGTTTTCATTTGGAATAATTTCCCTAAGAGCATAAAGAAAATCAATCCACACATGCTGTCAAAGAATCCTTGCCCATAGCCAAAAAGGATGTCAATGGTACTTCTCACAAACATAACGACAATTCCTAATGCAATCGGAATTTCAATATTGAGTAGTCCTGCTTTGATGCTTTTCCAAGCGGCAACATAATACCCACTCGCCGAATAGAGAAAGGAGGGGAGTGAAAGAGCAAAAATTAACCAGCGTAAAAACCCACGGTATTGATTAATCCAAAATTCATTGACTTCAAAATATTCGGGAAACGACAACAACATGATGTTTCCGAAACAGAAAAAGGCTACGCCAATTTTGTAGATTAAACTTCGGTCAACTGGTTTTTTTCCTTCATCATAGTTCTCCAAACTAATGTAAGGTTCATAGCCTATGGAACAAAGCAATTCTACAATTTTTTTTAATTGGGTTTGATTTTGGTTATAGGTGATTCGTACATTCTTTTCCGGAAAATTAACCGTCGAAATTGAAATGCCAGGTTGTAGCTTTTGAAGATTTTCTAAAATCCAAATACACGAACTGCAATGGATATGTGGAATGTATAACGTAATGATATGCGTATCGTTTTCCTCAAAGTCTAACAATTTTGATACGATGGTCGTATCGTCTAAAAAATCATATTTTCCATTAATATCCTGTGGTGTAGCGCCAGGTGCTGCTTGAAAGTCGTAGTAACAAGACAAATCGTTTTGACTAAAAATTTCATACACCGTTTTGCAACCGTTGCAACAAAAATCCTTTTCGTCAAACGTTATTTTGTCTTTTGCTATGATTTCAATACCACAATGGAAACATTTTTCTGTATCCATAATTTGCTCATTTTTTACCTGGTACAAATTTGTTTCATAAAAAAGAATAAAAAAATGATAAATGTCATTCTTCGTTTTAAGATTTTATTAACAAATGTTTTTGTGTAAGTTATGATCATATTATCATTTTTATAGTTCTAACTATTTTAAGAGTTGTTTCGAATTTGTTACATTTTTTTGATGGCAGTATGATGTAGAATCGAAATGGAAACTTATTGTTTTTTTTCATACATTTCGGCATCATTAAATGAATAAAGAAATGTTAAATAAAAAACATCAAAGCTAGGTAATGCTTTATGAGACAATTATTTAATAATGATTAAAAATTATATGTCAAAAGTATACTAAGCTTTTCATTACATTCAACATGAGTCAACCGCCCTTTTATTCGATAGTATCACGAAGTTTTCCTTATACACCAACATTAAAGCAATCTGTTTTTTTTCAAAAAATAGCGTCTTTTTTAGAACAAGAGAGGCAAAACAGTATTTTTGTCTTAAAAGGTTTTGCGGGTACAGGTAAAACAACACTGATTGCCACTCTAGTTGACAATTTACCTGCAATTAACAAAAAATATGTGTTACTCGCTCCTACTGGGCGTGCAGCAAAAGTGATAGCAGGGTATTCTAATAAGCCTGCATTTACAATTCATAAAAAAATCTATTTTCCTAAGAAGAAAAATGGAGGAGGGGTTTCATATACATTACAACAAAACAAACATAAAGATACACTTTTTATTGTTGATGAAGCTTCTATGATTTCTAACCAAACAAATGACAGTAAATTTTATGAAAATGGAAGTCTTCTAGATGATTTAATCTCTTATGTTTATGAAGGTAAAAATTGTAAATTACTTTTGTTAGGGGATACGGCACAATTACCACCTGTAAACTCTGAACTTTCTCCAGCACTCGATGCAGAAACCTTAGAACGTTATTATGATAAAAAAGTAGATTCTATTGAGCTTGACGAAGTGATGCGACAAGAATTGGATTCAGGAATTTTATATAATGCTACAACACTCCGAAATTTGCTCACGGATGATTATATAGACAAAATATCCATTAATCTTAAAGGATTTAAAGATATTATTCGATTGGTTGATGGTTACGAAATTCAGGATGCCATTAATCAGGCATATAGTGATTTTTCTATTGAAGACACTACCTTTATTGTTCGTTCCAATAAGCGCGCCAATCAATACAATCAACAGATTCGATCTAGGATTTTATTCAAAGAAAGCGAATTGGCTGTTGGTGATTTGCTAATGGTAGTGAAGAATAATTATTTTTGGTTGAAAGAAAAAGACGAAGCTGGATTTATTGCTAATGGAGATATTATAGAAGTATTAGAATTATTTTCATTTATAAAATTATACGGTTTTTCATTTGCAAAAGTTAAAATTAGAATGATCGATTATCCCAATCAGGCGCCATTCGAAACACTACTTCTTCTAGATACTTTAGAAAGCGAAACACCTTCCTTATCTTATGAACAGTCTATGACATTGTTTGAAGAAGTGCTAAAAGATTATGATTATTTGCCTTCTAAATACCAACGCATGCAAAAAGCAAAAGAAAATGAGTATTTAAATGCCTTACAAGTGAAGTTCTCTTATGCTATTACCTGTCATAAATCGCAAGGTGGTCAATGGAATACTGTTTTTATAGAGCAACCTTATCTGCCTTCAGGTATTGATAGAGAGTATATTCGTTGGTTATATACAGCTGTAACGAGAGCTAAAGACAAATTGTATTTAATTGGTTTTTCAGAGGATGATTTTGAATTATAAATTTGTTAATACAAATGAAATACACTATTCAGTTAGTAATCTTGAAAAAAATATTGACGATTAAGTAGAGTACAAGTGAAGATGTTTGTTCTTTAGTTGGTTGAATTTAAGAGTTTAATTCAGGCTGAATTTTTTTTTTAGAATAGAAATTCATTGTTAAAAAAACTCAGCAAACTATTGAAAAATAGAAAACAAGTGTTTTCAGGGTTACAACATTTTTTGCATAAAAATACTATCCAACCAACGGCCAAATTTAAAACCAGTTTCACGAATTGTTCCAACGATTTCAAACCCCATTAGCTTATGAAACATAATACTCTCTTCGTTTTCAGCATCAATAACCCCAATAATGGTGTGTTTATTTTGTGCTTTGGCCGAGTCAACTAATGATTTTAACAATCTTTTTCCAATTCCATTTCCTTTATAATTTTGATGTACATAGACTGAATGTTCTACCGTAAATTGATAGGCGTCTTTGTAGCGAAAATCACTATAGGTTCCATACCCTACCACTAATTCGTTGACAACTGCAACATTAATAGGAAAGCCTTTATGCAATTGGATTTCAAATAACTTTTGTTGGTGTTCTAATGTACGTGGGTGGTAGTCATAGAGCGCCGTACTGTTAGTAATCGCTTCATTAATAATATCTAGAAGAGCAGGTGTGTCTTGAGTTTGAAAAGGTCGTATGCTGATTTCCATTTTGAGTAAGAAAAAAACAAAGATAAAGCTTTTGAGTTCAATTCGAAAAGAGTCATTAAATAAGTAATAGAATAAAAATTGACACATTCATTAATATAATCCTTTTCAACTTTGTACCTTTGCAAGGCTTACAATATGTATAGATGAAATATCCTAAAATACCTTTAGCGCAGTCAATAATAGAAATTTTTCGCACCAAAGGAATTCAAAATATAGTTCTTTCCCCTGGTTCTCGAAATGCACCGCTTACGCTCGGTTTTGCTTCTCAGACCTATTTCAAATGTTACAGTATTGTTGACGAACGTTCGGCCGCTTTTTTTGCCTTAGGGCTTGCTCAACAAATACAACAACCTGTAGCAGTGGTTTGTACGTCGGGTTCGGCATTGCTGAATTACTATCCAGCTTTTGCCGAAGCTTTTTATAGCCAGATTCCATTTGTCGTGGTTTCTGCCGATCGTCCACCTCATAAAATTGATATAGGGGATGGACAAACCATCCGACAAGAAAATGTTTTTGCCAATCATTCGCTATATAATGCTAATCTTTCTGAATGTGCTTCAGAAGCAAATGATAAACTTATTCAAGAAGCGCTTTCTATAGCTAAAACTCAAAATGGGCCAGTGCATATTAATGTTCCTTTTGAAGAACCATTATATGAAATGGTCAACGATTTATCGGTTTCTCCTTCTTGGTTTTCTGAAGAACCCCTTTTATCATCAACACCTGAAATTGAAGAGGAAGTACTTTCTATTTGGAATCAAGCGTCAAAAAAAATGGTGTTGGTAGGCGTTTGTACTCCCCGTACCGTGGCTCAACGCTATTTAGACCAATTAGCCCAAGATCCCTCGGTAGTGGTTATGATAGAAACGACGTCCAATTGGCATCATCCTCATTTCATCAACACCATAGATTCTATTATTACGCCATTTACAACTGAAGATTTTGAAGTCTTTCAACCTGATGTTTTGCTTACGCTAGGAGGGATGATTGTTTCAAAGCGTATCAAAGCTTTTTTGCGAAAATACCAACCGAAACATCATTGGCATGTCGATGCCCTTCGTGCCTATGATACGTTTGGATGTCTTACCAAACACTTTACTGTAACGCCGCAAGTTTTTTTTGAAGCTTTTTTGAGTAGGACAACATATCAACCAAGTCAATACAATCAATATGCACGAGCAATTCGCGACCGTCGTATGCAAAAGAGTCAAGCGTATTTGAGTCAGGTTCCTTTTTCAGATTTAAAAGTTTTCGAAATCATATTAGCGCAAATACCCAAAAACAGTCAATTGCAAATCAGTAATAGTGCTTCCATTCGATACGCCCAATTGTTTTCCATAGATTCTAGTATTGAGGTGTTTAGCAACCGAGGAACGAGTGGTATTGATGGAAGTACTTCAACAGCAATAGGTGCCGCTGTGGGAAGTCCTCGTCCAACGATCTGTATTACTGGTGATATAGGATTTTTTTACGACAGCAATGCATTGTGGAATACTTACATTCCCAAAAATTTTAAGTTGATACTCATCAATAATAGTGGAGGAGGAATTTTTAGAATTTTACCCGGACATCAAGAAACAGAGGTATTTCATACCTATTTTGAAACGACGCATCAATTGAATGCCGAACATTTGGCGAAAATGTATCAGTTCGAATATTTAGCTGCCCACGATATAGTATCTTTGCAAAAAGGATTGAGTGCTTTATGGACACACCATGAATCCCCGATGCTTTTAGAAGTATTTACTCCAACAGCAATGAATAACAAAATATTACAAGAATACTTTGAAGCTTTGGCTGATTAAGGTTCAAAAAAAAAACAAAAGAATGAATTTAGGACAATTCAATTCCTTAGAGATAGTAAGGAAAACAAAAGTGGGGTTATTTTTATCGGACGGAAAAGACGATGTATTACTTCCTAACAAGTATGTTCCCAAAGTATATGAAATAGGTGAAGAATTGCCTGTTTTTGTTTATTTAGATCATGAGGAACGCCCAGTGGCAACTACTTTGAAACCGTATATCCAACTTCATGAATTTGCACATTTGCGGGTAAATTACATCAATAAATTTGGAGCTTTTTTAGATTGGGGTTTAGAAAAAGATTTGTTTGTTCCTTTTAGAGAGCAAGCAAACCCTATGGAAAAAGACAAGCGCTATTTGGTTTATATGTATTTGGATGCACAAACAGGACGATTGGTTGCTTCCAGTAAAATAAACTCATTTTTTGAAACTCAAAATATTGCTCTTGAGGCACATCAAGAAGTTGATGCCATGATTTCACACGTATCCGACATCGGTATTAACGTGATTATCGAAAATAAATACAAAGGCTTAGTCTATAAAAATGAAATATATGACGATAGTTTGCGACCAGGAAAGAAATGTAAAGTTTACATAAAAAACATTCGCCCTGACGGTAAAATAGATGTGACGTTCCATAAAATAGGAGTTGACAATATAGAACTGAGTGCCCAACAAATATTAGGTGAACTTCGAGCCAACAAAGGATTCTTGCGGTTAAATGACAATTCACACCCTGAAGACATTAAAACAGTGTTGAAGATGAGCAAAAAGACCTTTAAAAAAGCGATCGGTCATTTATACAAAGAAAAGATAATTACCATCAAAGAAGAGGGTATTTACTTACTTTAAACGATTAAATCTCCACATTTCTTCTTTCAAATGTTAATTAATTCTTATTGAGTGTTGAAAGGTCTATTTTATTTGTATATTTGTATATACAAATATCGATATATTGAAACGCAAAGATTTTATAAAAACACTAATAGGAGGAGCAGCAATGGCATCATTACACCCTTTATACAGTATGGCAAAAGATTGGAAAGAAACTGATTTTCAATGGCCTGTATTATTTATTGGACATGGTTCACCCATGAATGGTATTGAAGATAATGAGTTTTCAAGAACATGGGCACAATTAGGAAAAGACATCCCTAAGCCCAAAGCGGTGCTTGTAATTTCAGCACATTGGCTTACCACAGGAACTCACATAACCGCTATGGAACATCCCCAAACGATTCATGATTTTGGTGGATTTCCTAAAGAATTGTTTGAAGTCCAGTATCCAGCAAAAGGATGTCCTGAGTTAGCGTTAGAGACCAAAAATCTTATAACGATGACACCTGTTGGATTGGATCATGAGTGGGGGTTAGATCATGGAACATGGACCATTGTAAGACACATGTATCCAAAAGCTGATATTCCCGTTTTGCAATTAAGTATAGATTACAATAAACCAGCGTCCTATCATTATGACTTGGGTAAACAGTTATTAGCCTTGCGAAAAAAAGGGGTTTTAATTATTGGAAGTGGCAACATGATACATAATTTGCGAATGGTGGCTTGGGATAAACTTAGCGAACCCGAATATGGTTATGATTGGGCTAACGAAATGAACACCCTATTCAAAGAGAAACTCAGGGATAGAGATTTTCAATCGTTGGTTTCATATGAAAAATTAGGGAGTGCAGCCAAATTAGCAATACCAACCCCCGATCATTATTATCCTATGTTGTATGCTTTAGGATTGTGTAAAAAAAATGAATCTATATCGTTCTTCAATGATAAGTTAGTTGGAGGGTCGCTAAACATGACTTCTATAAAAATAGGATAAAAAAGAGTGCATTGAAGAAATACACTCTCTTGTAAAAGTTATTTTTTTCTAAGGATAAATGCGCTTACAAATGAGGAAAGAATACCAGCTGGTAAAATTTCTAAATAAGTAAGTACAATAACCATTAGCGGATTTTTATACCACTCTTTCATTTGATTGAGATCAGCCGTTTTAGCAGCGAGTTCTTCAGCTTTTACATGTTTTAAGGCTAATGTAGCATATTGCTCCATAAAATGTGGAAAAAAATTATAATAAATAATCAACCAAGTGCCTACATATAGCGTTGAAATTATTAATGCAATTAAAAAACCTGTTTTAAAAGCATTCCCAAAGGTGAATAGGTTGTTATTAATAGCTTTACAAGATTTTATTCCAACAAAAACAAATGAAAAACCAATAAACATGCTTAAAAATCCCACAAACATGCTTGGCTCATAATTTGGATGAAACTTCATGTATAACGTCATGCTTGCCATGACCATACTCACCAATAATCCACCATAGATACCGTTTCTAAAAATAATGTTCTTAGTAATAATTTTTTTCATAGGCGATTCAATTTGAGTTACAAATATAATAATACAATAAACTATATAGATTAAATTAATCTTAATTTATTATTGTGTATTGTGTGAATAACATATAAATTGAATCAAATTTAATAAAAAAAACCTAACATTATTCAATTAAAAGAAAGAATTTTATAATTGGATTTTATTTTTTTATATCAAATCCTTTTGGACATAGAATTTTGCCTTTTTCAAAAATATCAAAATAAAGCATAATTTTAGTATCAATGCCTTCAAATGTGATTTCATAGACTTCTAAAGTGCCAGCTCCCATAACACTTTTTTTAGTTGGAAAGGGACAGCAGTTTTCAATTTTTTTGAATTCAATTTTTTCACCATGAGGTCCTGTAAGGGCATTCAAGTAAAGAGGGATGTTTCTTGATGCTACTTTTTCGTGGTCAAATCCGAGATTTATGGGATAATCAGGGTGGTATCCATACTTACTATCGGTAGCATATTCGGTAATCACAAAATGATTTTCTTTAATTTGAGGTTTAGGTACCGAGTTGTCAATATTCATGATTGTTGATTTCGTACTAATACACGAACTCATACAAACAACTAAAAAAAGAAGGCATACTTTCTGAACTAATTTCATAAAAACAATTATTTTGATTCAAATATGTTAAAAACTATTCAAAAATCAAACCACACTCATTATTTTTGCAAAAAAAATACATGGAAATATTCACACATACTTGGCATTGGGCACTTTCAGGTTTTTTGATTGGGCTAATTATGTTAACTTTGATTTATTTTGGAAAGGTATTTGGGATGTCAACCAATTTGAGAACCCTATGCTCGATGACAGGAATTGGTAAAAAAGTATCATTTTTTGATTGGGATTGGAAAGCGCAACAATGGAATTTAGTAGTTTTGCTGGGTGCCATGTTGGGAGGATATGTAGCCACACATTATTTGTCTGATTCGACTAATGTAGCCATAAATCCAATTACTATCGAAAAGTTATCTAAACTAGGTATCACTGCACCTCAAGCAAATCTATTACCCGATACGCTTTATCAACTACAAGGAGATCAAATTATTAAGAAAATACTGTTTCTAATCGTTGGCGGATTATTAATCGGTTTTGGATCACGTTATGCTGGTGGATGCACTTCGGGTCATGCAATTTCAGGGTTGAGTAATTTTCAAGTACCTTCATTAAAAGCCGTGATTGGCTTTTTTATTGGGGGCTTAATCATGGTTAATTTTATTTTTCCTTTAATCTTCTAAAACTATGAAATTACTAAAATTTTTAGCCGTTGGATTTGTTTTTGGAATTGTATTGACCAAAGCAGAAGCTGTTTCTTGGTATAGAATTTTTGAAATGTTTCAATTCGATTCGTTTCATATGTATGGCATTATTATGACTGCTATAGCAACAGGAGTACTTGGCATTCAAATCATGAAAAGATATCAATTAAAAGATATCAATGGAGAACCTATTCATATTGCTGATAAAGAAAAAGGAACATTCCGCTACTGGATTGGTGGCCTAGTATTTGGTTTAGGTTGGGCTATGGTAGGCGCTTGCCCTGGCCCGATTTTTATTCTTATCGGTGCCGGATTTTATCCTGTGATTTGGGTGCTCATAGGGGCTCTTCTTGGAACATTTTTCTATGGGTTGTGGAAAGATAAATTACCTCATTAATATTAACTTCTGTAACATTTGTGACTTTTTATTAGGTTTTTGTATACTACTTTTGATTCCAAATAGGTGTATTATGAAAACTAAATTAATTGTACAAAATTTAAAATGTGGTGGTTGTGCCAAAACAATTAGTTCAAAAATAGCTCAAGTGGGCTCTATTTCTGAAATCGAAGTTGTGGTTGATGAATCTTCTGTATCTTTTAGCTATGATAACGAATCAACTCTAGAAAAAGTTGTAGAAGTCCTAAAAACAAACGGCTATCCAGTTGAGGGAGATTCTAATACGATGACTACAAAAGCCAAATCTTTTGTGAGTTGTGCTATTGGAAAAATGAGCTAAAATATTTTGTATATCCCCATCGTTTTTTACTTTTTTTTAAATCGTATTTATACCTTTGCAAAAAAAAGACATGTCAAACATATATTTGGGTTATCATTTTTCCATCACTCCTCGTGAATTGGGTTCTGAAATTTTAATTGCTGAGTTGGGTGAAAAACCCTTCGAAAGTTTTATTGAAACAGAAGATGGTGTGATTGCCTATATTCAAAAGGATTTATGCACCGAAGATGTATTGGAAGATATTGCCATTTTAGATTCGTCAGACTTTACCATATCGTACCATATTGAAGAAATTGATCAAGTTAATTGGAATGAAGAATGGGAAAAAAATTTCGAGCCTATTGATGTTGATGGACTTTGTCATGTGCGTGCTCCATTTCACGAAAAAACAGCTGCCAAGTATGATATCGTAATCGAACCCAAAATGAGTTTCGGTACTGGGCATCATGAAACGACCCACATGATGATTCAACATCTTTTGGAACTTGATGTAACTGAGATGAAAACATTAGATATGGGGTGTGGTACCGCTATATTAGCGATTTTAGCTGAATTGAAGGGGGCAAAACCGATTGATGCAATTGATATTGATAATTGGTGTTACCTTAATTCTATTGAAAATGTAGCACGTAATTCGTGTACCCACATATCGGTATATGAGGGAGATGCTGCTTTACTACAAGACAAACAATACGATTTGATTATTGCAAATATCAACAGAAATATTTTGTTAAATGATATGCAAGCCTATGTAAATAGCCTCAATCCAAACGGCATCATTCTATTTAGTGGGTTTTATACGGAAGATATTCCTTTTATTGATGCTTCTTGTACGTCAAAAGGATTGCATTTTGAAAAGAAAATAGAGCGAAATAATTGGGTTTCTTTACGCTATGTTAAAAAATAAAATAGTTCCTATTGATGAGTACCATTGAAAAAGTAAAAGAAAGTACAATTGTTGAGGAACTGCTAAATCCTTCTAACGAAATTATATTATACAATGACGATGTCAATACCTTTGATCATGTTATTGAAACGTTGATCCGCGTTTGCAAACACGATGAACTTCAAGCAGAACAGTGTGCTATCCTAGTCCATTATACGGGCAAGTGCGGTGTTAAGACCGGTTCTTATGAAGAATTAAAACCACAATGTACCCAACTTTTGGAAGCGGGACTATCGGCAGAAATTGTATGATTTAGATTTAAATAATAAATTAACGACAAAACACTTCCCTAGCGAGGTGTTTTTCTTTTTAAAGAGACTAAAAAAAAAACGATTCATCCTTAAAATTTTACATTTGAGCAGGTTTTTTTTCGATACATTTTTATTTTAACGCAACTTTGTATCGAAATTTAAGCGTATGAAAACTAGTTTTATATTTTTATTTATGTTGTGCTCACTTTTTGTAGTTGGACAACAAAAAATTACGGGTTCAGTAGTTGATGAAAAAGGAAATCCTATTCTTGGCGCCAATGTCTTTATAGAAGGCAGTTATGATGGAGCAACTACCAATGAAAAGGGTTTTTTTGAATTTACTTCTTCTGAAAAAGGAACTAAAGTACTCGTCATTTCTTTTTTAGGATATGAAACCTTGAAGCATACTTTTTCTATGGAACATCCTGCTGTAGGTATTTTGAAAATAAAAGAAAGCGTTAATACCCTTGATGCGGTTGTTATCAATGCAGGAACATTTGAAGCAGGTGATAAAGCTAAAGTTACAGTTTTAAAACCTTTGGATATTGTTACAACTGCAGGTTCGAATGCTAATATTGTAGCGGCTTTACAAACCCTTCCAGGCACAAGTACCGTAGGAGAAAGTGGTCGATTGTTTGTGAGAGGAGGCGAATCAGACGAGACACAAACTTTTGTTGATGGTATTAGAGTGGCTCAACCTTATGGCGCTTCAGCACAAAATTTACCCACACGGGGACGTTTTTCACCTTTTCTGTTTAGCGGAATGTCATTTTCTACAGGAGGTTATTCGGCAGAATATGGAGAAGCCTTATCGAGTGTCTTATTGCTAAATACGATAGACGAACCAGCACAAGAGAGCACTCAGATTTCTTTAATGACCGTAGGTTTAGGTCTTGCCAATACTCAGAAATGGAATAAAAATGCGTTGACTATCAATACAGCCTATTTGAATTTAGAACCTTATCAAGCGATGATTCCACAGCGTGTAAAATGGTATAAACCCTATCAATCTTTATCGGGAGAATCGGTTTATCGACACCAATTTGAAAAAGGCTTGTTTAAGTTATATGCCGCATTTGATGCTGCACAATTTGACTTGAGCCAAGATAAAATTAATGCGCCCTATTTATTACGAACTGATTTACATAACTCAAATTTTTACTTGAATTCTAGTTATAAAGTTACATTGGGTACAAACTGGCAATTTTTTACAGGAATGAGTTATGCCTTGAGTGAGAACAAAATTAATCTGAATGATGATTTCTTACACAACACCGAACATGCGTCTCATTTTAAAGCAAGATTGAAAAAGAGTTTTTCAGAACGTGTTAAACTAACCTTTGGAACGGATTATTTTATAACAAAATTTGATGAAAATTATGATGTATTTCAAGGAAGCCAATGGCAAGAAGGCTATCAAGCAACGATTGGAGCAGTTTATGCAGAGACGGATATTTTCTTTTCTAAAAAGTTGGCTTTAAAATCGGGCATTCGAGGGGCTTCAAACAGTTATATCCATAAAAATGCGTTTTCACCCCGTCTCGCATTGGCATACAAATTGGCAAAAGAGAGTCAGATTTCCCTTGCATATGGTGTGTTTGAACAAGCTCCGAGTCAGGATTATTTAAAATATTCATCCGATTTTGAAAATCAAAAAGCGACACATTATATTTTGAATTACCAATACAATTTTAATAAGCGAACTTTTAGAGCAGAATTATATTATAAAAATTATTCTAATTTGGTGAAATACGATACCCCAACCGTGGTTTATAATGCACATTTCACTAATAATGGAACTGGTTATGCTCAAGGTTTAGATTTGTTTTGGAGGGATAATAAAACGATAAAAAATCTAGAATATTGGGTGTCCTATTCTTATATTGATACCAAACGTGATAATATCAATTATCCAAATAAAGTGACTCCTAGTTTTGCTGCTAATCATAATCTTTCTATTGTAACGAAATATTGGATTGAAGATTGGAAATCACAAATTGGATTTTCACATACCTTTAATTCAGGGAGACCTTACAACGATTATAATCAACAAACTTTTATGAATGGCTTGACAAAACCGTACAATAATTTGAGTTTTAATTGGGCTTATTTAATTTCACAACAAAAAATAGTGTATTTTTCAGTTACTAATGTTTTGGGTACAAAAAATGTTTATGGTTATGAATACGCCAATTCACCTGATGCGAATGGGTATTATAACAGTACTGCGATAACACCAACAGCCGATCGGTTTTTGTTTCTAGGATTCTTTTGGACGATTAGTGACAATAAAAAAGAGAACCAGTTAAACAACTTATAAAACAATTCATCCTCAAAAAACGACGATTCAGAGAGAATATATTTTTGAAATGATCGAGTTGAATTACTTTTGAGGAACCATATTAAACAAAAAAAGATGAATAAAATAATTGTAACTTTCGTAATTTTAGCAACGCATTGGGTTAGTGCTCAAAATGTTTCCTTAACTGTTCAAGTTTTAGGGTTTAAAAATAATAATGGAAAAGTATGCGTAGGGTTGTATAATAGTGAAGGCACTTTTTTAAAAGAAACTTTTTTGACAATGAATGCAGAAATTGTAGATCAAAAAGCAACTGTGGTTTTTCAAAATGTACCTGCAGGAGACTATGCGGTTTCTTTGTATCATGATGAAAATAATAGCGGTATTTTGGAAAAAGGGGCTTTTGGAATTCCAAAAGAAGATTTCGCTTGTTCGAATAACGCTAAAGGAAAAATGGGGCCTCCTAAATATAACGATGCTAAATTTAGTCTTACGGAAACTAAGACAATCACAATTACATTGAATAAATAACGTATTAATAAAAATCATTATGAAAACAAAAATAACCCTATTATTGTTGGTTGTTACAGGTGTTATAGCAACAGCACAAAATCAGTTCGAACAAGGAATGTCTAAAGCTTTAGATTTGTGGAAACAAGGAAAAAGTGATGAGGCCACGGCACTTTTTGAACGCATCGCTGGGGCCGAGAAGAGTCAATGGCTTCCTAACTATTATATCGCATTAATTAATACAACAGAAGCCTTTAATCCAGCAAATAAAGATAAAGTGACCTCCTTATTAAGTAAGGCGAATGCGGCCTTAGATATTGAATTAGCTAAGACACCGAATAATGTGGAGTTGTTAGTGGTTCAAGCGATGGCTCAAACGGCGCTTTTGGTTACTGATCCGATGACCTATGGTATGACTTTGGCTCCCAAAATCAACGGAATTTACACTAAAGCCTCAATTTTAGCACCCGATAATCCTCGTGTAGTATATTGTAGAGCGGAATTTGATATGGGAGGAGCACAATGGACAGGTGCCGATGTGAAAGAAATATGTGGTAGAGTGGCCCATTCAATAGATTTATTTGCTTCATTCAAACCTGAAACTCCATTTTCTCCAACATGGGGATTGGATAGAGCAAAGGAGACTTTACAAAAATGTACGAAGTAAAGAATTATGGAACGAAAAGATAAAATTAGCGGTGTGGTTTTTATTGGTTGTATGTTTGTTGGGATGGGACTTGGTGATTTATTTGACAATTCAGGACCTGGAATGTTAATCGGAATGGGAGCTGGTTTTCTCTCAACGGTACTTTTCGAGATGAAAAAATAATAATCGATTAAAAGATGAGTAACTTTTTAAAGGATATTCCTAAAAATATTATACTTAGTATCGCTATATTCATTGTGGTACTTATACTAAATATGTTATTTGGAGTGAAAATCTGTTTTAATAGAGATTTATTTTTGGCCTTTGGCTATACGACACTTTATACATTTTCACTTTCCTCAGTCAATGTATGGATTTTTGATTATCTCGATAAGATTTTTGAAGAAGATCGATTTTCAAAAAAAAGATTAATAGTTGGATTTTTCAGTTCTTTTAGCGCCTCTTTGGGAACTATTTTTTTATTGAGAATTTTTCAAGAAGTACTGGTGAATGGAGCTACATTACAAGAATTTTTAAAGAGTGAGCGTCCAAATTATTATGTGATTTCAATTTTAATAACATTTTTTGTAACTTTATTTTTTTATGCCTTTCATTTCTACAAAGCTTATCAAGAGAATAAGGTTAAAGAGCAAAAAATAATTGCAGGTACGGCTAATGCAAAATTCGAAAGTTTAAAAAATCAGATAGATCCCCATTTTTTGTTTAATAGTTTGAATGTGTTGAATGCTTTAATTGAAGAAAATCCAGAAAATGCGCAACGTTTTACTACATCTTTATCCAAAATATATCGTTATGTTTTAGAACAAAAAGATAAAGAATTGGTTTCTGTTGCAGAGGAGCTCGCCTTTGCCAAAACTTATATGATTTTGCTCGCCATGCGATTTGAAAATAGCATTACATTCGAATTGCCAGATTCTTATACTAACCCAGAGGCTATGGTGGTTCCGCTTTCTTTGCAATTGTTATTAGAAAATTGTATTAAACACAACATTGTGAGTCAGCAAAAACCTCTTCATATTCGAATTTTTATAAAAGATGATGCCTTAGTAGTTCAAAACGATTTGCAGAAAAAAGAAGGAATTCAAGATCGAAAAGGAGTAGGATTGCAAAATATTGTGGATCGGTATGCCTTACTTACTAATAGAAATGTTTATGTAGACGATACGGCACAAACTTTTTCAGTGTTTTTACCCATTTTGACAAAACAAATTAGCGTTGCAGAATACTCGTCCAAATATAGTGAAAATCAGGCGTATTACCGTGCAAAGAAACGTGTGGAAGAACTCAAAGGATTTTATGGTAATGTAATTTCATATTGTATAGTTATACCGATATTAATAGGGATTAATTTTAAATTCTCACCACAATTCCAATGGTTTTGGTTTTCAGCTTTTGGTTGGGGATTTGGAGTTGTTATGCATGCTTTAAAAGTCTTTGGGTACAGTTCCGATTGGGAAGAACGAAAAATAAGAGCTTTTTTAGAAAAAAATAATGAAAATAAAAAATGGAGCTAAAAAACAACAATAGTTTAGAGGAAGAACGCTATTATGAAGCTAAAAAACAAGTAGAAGCATTAAAAGGATTTTACGGAAACCTTATAGCCTATATTGCTTTTAATATTTTCTTTTTAATTATTAATTTAAAAACTTCTCCAGAGCATTTATGGTTTTTTTGGCCCTTGTTAGGATGGGGTATAGGAGTGTTTTTTCATGCAATGAAAGTTTTTAATTTTTCACCATTTTTTGGAAGGAATTGGGAAAAACGAAAGATTAAAGAGTTCTTGGAAAAAGAGCAAAAACAAAAAAATATGTGGCACTAAAATTTGACAAAATGAAAAGAATAGAACGACAAAGAATGTTTGAAAAACTGCATCAAGAATCGGGTGTTTCAAATGAAGAGTATTTTATAGCATACAAGAGAGTGAAACGCATCAAAGCGTTTTATACCCATTTTATTATTTATTTGATGGTCAATGTAGGATTGGTTTTGAATGCTTGTTTCGATCAGAATTCTTGGGGACCTCTTGTGGAATTAAAATCGTATGCTACGGCTTTTTTCTGGGGTATTGGAATTGTAGCTCATGGGATGTCAGTTTTTGGTAGAGAACTTTTTTTTGGTTCAAATTGGGAAGAACGAAAAATAAAAGAGTTTATGAACAAAGATAAAAATCGAACCTTTTAATCATTTTAGCATGAAAATTGTCATCATTGAAGATGAAAAACCCGCAGCTCGGTTGTTGCAAAGAAAATTAGAAAAGTTAGGTTGGCATGTATCACAATTATTGCATTCTGTTCAAGAGGCTGTTGCATGGTTTAGCGAACACCGACATCCAGATTTGATTTTTTTAGACATCCAACTTTCTGATGGTTTGTCGTTTGAAATTTTTGATAAAATACCGATTCAGAGTGCCGTGATTTTTACAACAGCTTACGATGAATATGCGCTTCGAGCCTTTAAATTAAACAGTATCGATTATTTATTAAAACCAATTGATGATCAAGAATTAGAATGTGCTATAAAAAAATACCAATCAATAGCAACATCAAAAATAAACATGCCTCTCGATTTTGAAGCCATAAAACAGATGTTTTTACAATCGACCCAAAAAGTATACAAAAAAAGGTTCAGTATAAAAATAGGAAACCAATTGAAAATGATTCCTATCGAAGACATAGAATGTTTTTTTAGTGAAAATAAAGGAACTTACATTCATACTTTTGAAAATCGAGACTATTTAATAGAATACACTTTAGAACAACTTGAATCGGAAGTAGATGCAACCACTTTCTTTAGAGTCTCAAGAAAGTATTTAATTTCACTTCATGCCATAAGAGAAATTCAACTGCATTCCAATTCTCGATTAAAAGTTCAATTAAAATCCTTTTCTGAGGATGAAATTATTGTCAGTCGGGAAAAAGTACACGATTTTAAAAATTGGCTGAATTAAAGAAGTTATAAATACTTTGATTTAGAGTTAAGTACTAATGTTTTTTTGATAAGTTTTTACACATTTTTCTTTTTTACCTCGTTTATAGGCTTTTTTAGAATAAATGCTTTTTTAGTGGTATGTTGATAACTTATGCTATAAAATGCGTAATATCGCTTTAAAATCCTTTTTCAATGTTGTATATTTGCCTATTAGACAAAAAATATTTCAAGGTAAATTACTATGAGCGACGAAGTAAAAAAGAGTAGCTATTCAGCCGACAGTATTCAGGCGTTAGAGGGAATGGAGCATGTAAGAATGCGACCATCCATGTATATTGGAGATACGGGTGTGAGAGGATTACATCATTTAGTATATGAAGTTGTAGACAATTCAATTGATGAGGCGCTAGCGGGGCATTGTGATACCATCAGTGTTTTTATAAACGAGGATAATTCTATTAGTGTTGAAGACAATGGGCGTGGAATTCCTGTAGATATTCACAAAAAAGAAGGTGTTTCGGCTCTTGAAGTTGTAATGACTAAAATTGGAGCAGGAGGAAAGTTTGATAAAGATTCGTATAAAGTTTCTGGAGGATTGCATGGTGTTGGGGTTTCTTGTGTGAATGCGTTGTCAGATCATTTGAAAGCCACTGTTTTTCGAGATGGGAAAGTATACGAGCAAGAATACGAGCGAGGAAAAGCTTTGTATCCAGTTAAACAAATTGGGGAAACTACCAAAAGAGGTACAGTTGTAACGTTTAAGCCAGATCGAACTATTTTCACACAAACAACTGAATATTCATACGATACACTTGCTGCTCGTATGAGAGAGTTGTCGTTCTTAAATAAAGGGATTACAATTTCTCTAACCGACAAACGTCGAACAAATGAAAAAGGGGAATATGAAGGTGAAGTGTTTCATTCAAAAGAAGGTTTGAAAGAATTTGTTAAGTTCCTTGATGGAGGAAGGGAACCTATCATTACTCATGTTATCAGTATGGAGCATGAAAAAGGCGAAGTTCCTGTTGAGGTGGCATTAATTTACAACACAAGTTATTCAGAAAACATTTTTTCGTATGTGAATAACATTAATACTCACGAAGGTGGAACCCATCTTCAAGGGTTTCGTATGGGATTGACGCGTACCTTAAAAAAATATGCCGATGCTTCGGGATTGTTGGATAAGCTAAAATTTGAAATTACGGGAGATGATTTCCGTGAAGGTTTAACAGCAATCATTTCGGTTAAAGTAGCGGAACCTCAATTTGAAGGACAGACCAAAACAAAATTAGGAAATAGAGAAGTAGTTTCTCCAGTTTCTCAGGCAGTTTCTGAGATGTTAGAAAACTATTTGGAAGAAAACCCGAATGATGCCAAAGTAATCGTTCAGAAAGTTATTCTTGCTGCTCAAGCGCGCCACGCCGCTAAAAAAGCGCGCGAAATGGTACAACGTAAAACCGTACTTGGTGGCGGTGGATTGCCTGGAAAACTTTCCGATTGTTCAGAGCAAGATCCGGCACGTTGCGAAATCTTCTTCGTTGAGGGAGATTCTGCAGGTGGAACTGCCAAACAAGGACGTGATAGAAATTTTCAAGCCATCATGCCTTTACGAGGAAAAATCCTCAATGTAGAGAAAGCCATGCACCATAAGGTATTTGAAAATGAAGAAATTCGAAATATTTTTACCGCTTTGGGAGTAACCATCGGGACAGAAGAGGACAGTAAGGCGCTTAATATTGAAAAGTTAAGATATCACAAAGTGGTTATTATGTGTGATGCCGACGTCGATGGAAGTCACATTGCTACATTGATTTTGACATTTTTCTTCCGTTTTATGCGTGAATTAATAGAAAACGGTCACGTATATATTGCGACTCCTCCTTTATATTTAGTCAAAAAAGGGAATAAAAAAGAATATGCTTGGAATGATGATCAACGTGATTTAGCCAATGAACGAATGGGAGGTAGTGCCTCTATCCAACGATACAAAGGTCTTGGAGAAATGAATGCAGAACAGTTGTGGGAAACCACCATGAATCCAGAATATAGAACACTACGAAAAGTGACGATTGATAGTCTTGCCGAAGCTGATAGAATTTTTTCTATGTTAATGGGTGACGAAGTACCCCCTCGTAGAGAGTTTATCGAGAAGAATGCGGTTTATGCCAACATCGATGCGTAATTTAGCACTAAAATTCATTTTAGGGATTTGTTTGATGTTTTCAAGCAAATCCTTTTCTCAAACTGCTGAAACGTTTGATCAAATCGGTCGTTTTTTAAATGATGCGACTTGGTATGCCGATAAATATATTACACCTGCAACCGATGGTGCTGTTTATCAAGCGTCTTCTGGTTGGATGAGTTCTCCTAAAAAAAGAAAAGTATTTACCACTACGCTGGGGGTTTATGGAAATTTCTTTAAAGTTCCAACTAGTGATCGTACATTTACGATTCAAAATTCTGACTTTTCTTTTTTTACAATTCAAAATTCTAATGGTGATGCTGTGCCGACTGCGACGGTTCCCACCGCATTGGGACCTGATACACAGTATTATCTTGTTGGGGCAATTGATGGAAATCCTATTCGAATGGCAGCACCCAACGGCGTTGATCAAGAAATTGTATCGTATCCCTATCTTCAAGGCTCACTAGCGTTATGGAAAGGATTTGAAATTGTAGCAAAATATTCTACCAAAGTAAAATTAAAAAAAGGAGATTTTCAAGTATATGGTTTTGGGTTGAAACATAATTTGAGTCAGTATAGTAAGTACCTCCAAAGAAAAAAGATACATTTAGCCGCACTTGCTTTATATTCTAAAGAAAACATAAGTTTCGATTTTGTGGATACACAAACCTCTTATGGTAATTTGGGAATAAATAGAATTTCAAGTGATATTAATACGTTTCAATTTCAAATAGGAGCCTCAAAAGAATGGAAAAAGTTTGAACTTATGGCTAATATTATTTCAAATCGAAGTGATTTTAAATATAAATTTACAGGAGAAAGAGGTCAAATTGAAGATGTTATTCCTGTACAATATATATTAAATGAAAAACTAAAAGATATTTATAAAACAAAATACAATTGTATAGGTGAAATTTCGGGGAGATATCAAATTAGCAAGATATTTGTGCAATCTTCCCTAGCTTTTGGTAAATTTGTAAACTCAAATCTATCCATTCAATACGAGTTTTAATTAAATCATTATAAAAACACACAATAAAATGAAAGTTACTATAGTTGGAGCAGGAAATGTTGGCGCAACATGCGCTGATGCAATTGCTTACAGAAGAATTGCGAGTGAAATCGTATTATTAGATATCCGAGAAGGTTTTGCAGAAGGAAAAGCACTCGATATTATGCAAACACAAACTACTTTAGGATTTAACACTAAAATGGTTGGAAGTACTAATGATTATTCAAAGACTGCAGGAAGCGATGTGGTTGTAATCACTTCGGGTATTCCTAGAAAACCCGGAATGACAAGAGAAGAGCTAATTGGAATTAATGCAGGAATTGTAAAAGGAGTGGCAGAAAATTTATTAGCTCATTCTCCCAATGCCATTGTCGTGGTAGTATCCAATCCAATGGATACGATGACGTATTTGACTTTAAAAGCTACGGGTCTGCCAAAAAACAGAATAATTGGAATGGGAGGAACCTTAGATAGTTCCCGTTTCAAAACGTATTTGTCTTTGGCATTAGACAAACCAGCAAATGATATTCAAGGAATGGTTATAGGAGGTCATGGCGATACAACGATGATTCCATTAACTCGATTGGCATCTTATAACGGTGTACCGGTTTCTCAATTTTTATCAGAGGAAGAATTGGCTAAAGTATCTGCAGACACTATGGTTGGAGGGGCTACTTTAACAGCATTATTAGGGACTTCTGCGTGGTATGCACCTGGAGCTTCTGTAGCTTTTTTGGTGGATGCTATTTTGAATGACCAAAAGAAAATGATTCCTTGTTCAGTATATTTGGAAGGTGAGTATGGTCAAAACGATATCTGTATTGGTGTTCCATGTATTATTGGAAAAAATGGAGTTGAAAAAATTGTTGATATTTCCTTAAATGAGGATGAAAAAGCAAAATTTGCTAAAAGTGCAGAAGCCGTTAGAGGAATGAATGCGGATTTAAAAACAATTTTAGGCTAATCGGTTCTTAAAAAAATAAAAAAGACTGCTTTTGCGGTCTTTTTTTTTAATATTAATGTGCAAATAATTTGTTAATGTTTAGGTTAATTATATATTTGCACGTTTCAAAAAGTGTATTTACAAGTGGCTTTTGGGATTTCTATTGAAAATCAAAAAGTTACTTGTTTTATATAAAATAATAATTAAAATTAATTAATATTTAGTAATAATGCAGAATAAAGGACTTATTAAATTTTTCGCAATTCTATTTGCATTGGTGAGTATTTACCAACTTTCATTCACTTTTGTAGCAAGCGGTATTAAAGATGATGCTGTGGCTTATGCAAAAGGAAATCAACTTAAAGAAGTTGAATATCTAAATGACCTTAAAAATAAAAAGGTATTTAGTTTATTTGGTTTGGTTGATTATACTTATGCAGATGTAAGTGGAAAACAAATCAATAAAGGTCTTGATCTTGAGGGAGGAATCAACGTGATTCTTCAAATATCTGTTAAGGATGTATTAAAAGGTCTTTCAAATAATTCGAAAAATGCTGTTTTTAATAAAGCATTAGTAGATGCTAAAAACAATCAAAGAGGAAATCAAACGTATTTAGATGCTTTTTTTGAAGCTTTTGATGCCAATTCTAATGGAACGGTGAAATTGGCTTCGCCTGAGATTTTTGCAAACAAAAATATGGCTGATGAAATCAATTTTAAAATGACGGATGACCAAGTGAAAAAGGTAATTCGTAAAAAAGTTGACGAATCTGTTGAAAGTGCTTTTGAAGTATTAAGAAAACGTATTGATAAATTTGGAGTAGCTCAACCTAATATTGCTAAATTAGGACAAACAGGAAGAATTTTGGTAGAGTTACCAGGTGCAAAAGATGTTGACCGTATTAAAAAATTATTACAGTCTACGGCTCAGCTAGAGTTTTGGGAAACATACAAAATTGATGAAATGGGAAGTTTCTTAATGGCTGCTAACGAAGCTTTGAAAGCATCTGAAAAAGGAACAGCTAAAGAACAAAAAGCGGTTGTAAAAGACTCGTTGAGTGCGATGTTGGCAAACAAGTCTAAAGATTCTGTTGCTGATAAAAAAGGGAACAATCCAATTTTTGATAAATTTGTCTCACAAGGAGGTGGACCAATTTTAGGAGTTGTTGCTGTTAAAGATACTGCAAAAATTAATGCGTATTTCAAAAGACCAGATATTAAAGCGTTAATCCCTGCTGACAAACGTTTTGTGAAGTTTGTTTGGGGTAAACCTAATGTTATTAAAAACGAAAAAACACAAAAAGAAGAAGAAACCTTCGAATTATATGCGTTACGTGGGAATAAAGATAATGTAGCACCTTTAAGTGGAGGCGTAATTGTTGATGCTCGTGATACTTTTGATCAATTAGGAAAACCAGCTGTTTCTATGCAAATGAATGGTTTAGGTTCAAAAAAATGGGAAGAATTAACAGGAAATGCCTTTACAACGAAAGGGTACATTGCTATCGCATTGGATGATGTTGTTTATTCAGCGCCAGGTGTTTCATCAGGACCAATTGCTGGAGGTCGATCTGAGATTTCGGGTAACTTTGATGTAACTGAAACAAAAGACTTAGCCAATGTTTTGAGAGCAGGAAAATTACCAGCAGCAGCTGAAATTATTCAATCTGAAGTTGTAGGACCTTCTCTAGGAGAAAAAGCAATCCATGCCGGATTTATTTCTTCAATCGTTGGATTCTTGTTGGTATTCTTGTGGATGGTATTCTATTATGGAAGAGCAGGATGGTATGCAAATATTGCTTTGTTAGTTAACTTATTGTTTTTGTTTGGAATATTGGCTAGTTTAGGTGCTGTATTAACATTACCTGGTATTGCGGGTATCGTTTTAACTTTAGGTACTGCGGTTGATGCGAACATCATCATTTATGAAAGAGCTAAAGAAGAATTACGTGATGGTAAAACCTTGGCAGAAGCCGTTAAAACATCCTATGGATGGAAAGGTGCGATGCGTTCGATAATCGATGCAAACGTGACTCACGTATTAACTGGGGCAATATTATTTATTTTCGGTACAGGCCCAATTCAAGGATTTGCTACTACATTGTTAATAGGTATTTTTACGTCATTATTTACATCAATTTTTATAGCTAGAATTTTTATAGATAAAGATGTTGCCAATAATAAAGATTTAACATTCTCTACACCGATGACTAAAAATTGGTTTACAGGATTCCATTTCGATTTCGTAGGCATCAAAAAATGGACGTATTTATTTTCCTCAGCGGTAGTTGTGGTGAGTTTGATTTCAATATTCTTTATCAATGGTTTAGATCAAGGTGTTGACTTTGTAGGAGGACGTACATTCCAAGTGAAATTTGAAAAACCAGTAGAGCCTACTCAGGTTTCGGATGAACTTTCTAAAGAGTTTGGTACTGCAGTTGAAGCCAAAGTTTTTGGAGATGATGATCAGTTGAAATTGACTACCAAATATAAAATCAAAGAAGAAAGTGCAGAAGTTGATAAAGAAGTAAATATGAAGTTGTTTAAAGTATTAGGTAAATATTATACTAATATAGATTACAATAAATTCATTAACTCTTATAATGGTAAAAAAGTTGGGGTTCTTCAAGCCTCTAAAGTAGGAGCTGCAATTTCAGAAGATATTAAAACAAATTCGTATTGGGCAGTTCTTGGAGCTATGCTAGTGGTTGGTTTGTATTTAGTGGTTTCATTCCGTAAATGGCAATATTCCTTAGGTGCTATCGCTGCGGTATTCCATGATGTGATATTTGTGTTGGGAGTGTACTCATTAGGATATAAATACATGCCGTTCCACATGGAAATGGATCAACATTTCATTGCTGCAATCTTGACGGTAATTGGATACTCAATGAATGATACCGTAATCGTATTTGATAGAATTCGTGAGTACTTAGGAGGTAATAAGAAAGGTCACTTTAAAGATGTTGTAAATGCTTCTATTAATAGTACATTATCAAGAACCTTAAATACTTCTTTGATGATGATATTGGTATTATTAACCATGTTCTTGTTTGGTGGGGAATCTATCAGAGGATTTATCTTCGCTATGCTTGTAGGGATCATCGTAGGAACGTATTCGTCATTATTTATTGCAACTCCAGTATTAGTAGATACTATGGATAAATCTGAAGTTGAAGACATTGAACGTCGTCATTTTGATGAGCAAGTATAAATAGGTGATATTTTGTTTAAATAATTAGGGCTACTTTTTGAAAGTAGCCCTAATTATTTTTTTGGAAGTCCAATTATTTATTCTTTTTGCCCCATCATCATTAAATAGGCTTTCAAAAATTTGTCTAAAGCGCCATTCATTACGCCATCGACATCACTTGTCTCGCAACCCGTACGAACGTCTTTCACTAGTTTATAGGGTTGCATTACATAGTTTCTGATTTGAGATCCCCATTCGATTTTCATCTTACTGGCTTCAATATCGGCTCGTTGTTCTAATCGTTTTTTCAGTTCCATTTCGTACAACTGAGAACGTAACATTTGCATTGCACGCTGACGGTTATCTTGTTGCGAACGAGTTTCAGAACATTGAATTTGAATTCCAGTTGGTTTATGGAACAACTGTACTTTGGTTTCAACTTTATTGACATTTTGTCCTCCTGCACCGCTAGAACGAGAAGTAATGATCTCAATGTCAGCAGGATTAATCTCAATTTCAATAGTATCATCTACTAGAGGATAAACATATACAGAAGCAAAAGAAGTATGTCGTTTGGCATTGCTGTCAAAAGGAGAAATCCGCACCAAGCGATGTACGCCATTTTCACCTTTTAAATACCCAAACGCAAAATCCCCTTCAATTTCTAATGTTACAGTTTTAATACCTGCAACATCGCCTTCTTGAAAGTTTAGCTCTTTAATTTTATACTGTTGATTTTCAGCCCACATCATGTACATACGCATTAACATGGACGCCCAATCACAGCTTTCTGTACCGCCAGCCCCAGCCGTGATTTGCAAGACAGCACTCATGCTATCTCCTTCGTCAGAAAGCATATTTTTAAATTCTAAATCCTCAATGAATGAATTGGTAACTTCAAATTGGGTGTCGAGTTCTTCTTCGGTGGCATCGCCATCTTTAAAAAAGTCATACGTAATTTGAAGTTCTTCACATAAATTGGACGCTTTATCAAAATCTTCTACCCATTTTTTCTTTGAGCGTAAGTTTTTGACTACCAATTCAGCTTGTTTGGGATTGTTCCAAAAATCGGGTGAAAATGTTTTCTCCTCTTCGTTGGTAATTTCAATTAATTTGGCATCAATGTCAAAGATACCTCCTTAACGCACCAAGGCGTTCTACAATACCTTTTATTTGTTCGGTATTTGTCATAAATAATGTAATTTTGTAGGCGCAAATGTAAGGCATCCAAATGTGATATGGAAATAAATTTAATAAGTGATACGGTAACACGTCCTAGTAGTGAGATGTTACGCGCCATGTTTAATGCAAAAGTAGGCGATGATGTATACAAACAAGATCCAACTGTAAATGAATTGGAACATACCGTAGCTGAACTTTTTGGTATGGAAGCGGCGTTGTTTTTTCCGAGTGGAACTATGGCGAATCAAACCGCTATTAAATTGCATACCAATCCAGGAGAGCAAGTCATTTGCGATAAATATGCTCATATTTATCACTATGAGGGAGGAGGAGCTTCCTTCAACAGCGGCGTTTCTTGTTGTTTAGTCGATGGTGATCACGGCATGATTACAGCCAATTTAGTAAAAAAAGCTATTAATGACCCCGAGTTTTATCATGCGCCATTGACTTCTTTAGTCAGTCTTGAAAATACAACTAATAAAGGGGGAGGAGCATGTTATGATCTTCAGGTGATGAAAGAAATTAAACAAGTGTGTGTAGATCATAATTTAAAATATCATTTGGATGGAGCCCGTTTATGGAATGCTATGGTGGCTAAAAAACAGCACCCCAAACTTTTTGGAGCCTTGTTTGATACGATTTCGGTTTGTTTGTCAAAAGGACTAGGAGCCCCCGTTGGATCATTATTATTAGGGAGTCAGGACGATATAAAAAGAGCTTTAAGAATCAGAAAAATTTTTGGAGGGAATATGCGTCAGTCGGGGTATTTAGCTGCGGCCGGAATCTATGCTTTGCAAAACAACATCATGCGATTGGAAGAAGACCATAGGAGAGCTAAAGAATTAGGAACTTTGCTGGCAAGCTTACCATGGGTTGAAAACGTGGCTCCTGTTGAAACTAATATTTTGATTTTTCACGTAAGACCTTCTCTTGATGAACAATGGGTTATTGAAAAATTCAAGCAAAAAAATATCTTTATAAGTTCTATGGGACGAGGTATCTTGCGTATTGTAACTCATTTGGATTATAAAGAAGTGATGCACGATTATGTTATGGATGCCATATCGCGTATTACTTTTTAAACCATACAAGAGACGTTATACGGAAAACCAATCTGAGATTAAGGCATCTTCAAGAATTGCACCTTGTTTGTGTACAAATTCATTAGTTGTACTGTTATAGACATAATCGTCTCCCCATGTTTTGAAATTCAAGGATACGTCTATTATACTTTGACATACAAATTTTATTTCTTCCGTGCTAGTTGTAGGGTGAATTGACATTCTAATCCATCCTGGTTTTTTTATTAAATCTCCTGATGTAATAGAACAAACTACATCATGAGACGTTTCTTTATCTACATGTAATAAATAATGACCATAGGTTCCAGCACAACTGCATCCTCCGCGTGTTTGAATACCAAAACGGTCATTGAGAAGTTTAACGCCTAAATTGTAATGTAAGTCTTTGATATAAAATGAAATGACTCCCAATCGATTTTGATGTTCTTTAGCTAAAATTACGATAGACTCTATAGGACTTAGGGTTTCAAAAACATAATCGACAAGTTCTTTTTCACGATTTAATATGGCTTCTACTCCCATTTTTTCTTTAAGTTCAATCGCTAAAGCTGTTTTTATCACTTGTAAAAATCCTGGGGTTCCACCGTCTTCACGATCTTCGATGTTGTCTATATATTTGTGTTCTCCCCAAGGATTCGTCCACGAAACGGTTCCGCCTCCAGGACAATCAGGGATGTTATTTTTATATAAATTTTTATTGAAAACGAGTACGCCAGAAGTACCAGGACCACCTAAAAATTTATGAGGTGAAAAAAAGATAGCATCCAAATAACTTTCTGGATCTGAGGGATGCATATCAATGGTAACATAAGGACCAGAACAAGCAAAATCGACAAAACAGACACCCTGATGTTGGTGCATTATTTTGGCCACATCATGATAGGGTGTTTTGATTCCCGTAACATTCGAACATGAAGTAATGGAAGCGATTTTGAAATGTCGGTTTTTATATTTTTCTAATAGAATTTTTAAATGGTCTAATGAAAATAATCCTTCTTCATTAGCTGGAATAATTTCGACATCAGCCATGGTTTCTAACCAAGAAGTTTGATTCGAATGATGTTCCATGTGTGATACAAATACGATTGGCTTCAGCGCATCAGGAATATTTGTGTATGTTTTTAAGTTTTCTGGAATTTTGAGTCCCAAAATCCGTTGAAATTTATTCACCACTCCCGTCATTCCAGTACCTGTATTGATTAGGACATCATTTTCTGAGGCGTTGACATGCTTTTTGATTACTTTTTTGGCATGATGATAGGCTTTAGTCATAGCCGTTCCCGTGATAGAGGTTTCTGTATGCGTATTGGCTACAAAAGGTCCAAACGTATTCATGATTTTTTCTTCGATAGGGCGATACAGACGTCCACTTGCCGTCCAGTCTGTATAAATAATTTTTTTCTTCCCAAAAGGAGATTCAAATTCTTGGTCAATACCAATAATATTTTTTCTGAATTCTGAAAAATATTGCTCTAAAGGTGACATCATCTCAAAAAATCAATTGTTGATTAGGGTACAAATATAATGATTTTGCTTCCTATTTTTTGAGGCTTAAAAATTATAAATCACTCTTTTCTAATCGATATTTCATTTTTAATCCAATCTATTTCAGGATCGTTGTTTTGGATTTCATCAAATACAGTATGAGGTATGGGAACGTCGGGATAAACGCCATGTCCAATTAAGATATCTTGATGGGTTGTTTTTATATTCATCAACCCTAAGCGCCAATATAATTTTGAATAAGGTAATTTTAAAATCGGTAAGAGTCCCGCCACTGTAGCATTACTGCCACCTCCAGTTTCTTCTCCGACAAAAGTGACGGTTGGATTCGATTTCAAGCTAGAAGCCAGCAAGCATGAAGCAGAAAAGCTCCCTCCATTGATAATCACATATATTTTTCCTGTAAAATGCAAGGGATTATTTTTTCTCTTTTTTGATCCGACAAGGCTGTAGGTATAAGTTCCGTCTTCGTGTTTTTGTGTTCTCATAGTAGAAAATGCCATATAGAACGGATAGAAAACTCCTAAAATCGGATAGGTGTAGCTTGGCATTTTTCTAAAAAGTCCCAACTTCCATAAACTGGTTTTGGAGGTCACTTCTGCGGGTTGTAACATCGTAAAAGGCTGGTCGGTGAGGTAGGAATACAAATCCACGACATCGGCTACCTTACCTCCCGGATTGTCGCGAATGTCGATGATTAATGTATGAGTACCTTTGTGATGCAGTTGTTCAAAAATGGTTTTATAAGCTTTCGCATAATGGCCTTTAGAGAAGTCTCTAAGTTTTAATACTGCCACCAGACTATCTTGACTTAAAAAGGATACTTCTTTACTGCAATTTTTAGAGACTTCGTCATAACCCATAATACGTTTCTCTTTCTTGCTAAGTATCTTTTTTGATACCACAGCGGATGATGCAATCGAGTCTTTTTTGATTTTCTTTTTTTCTAATTTTAGACGGTGAACTGTAAATTCTTTGAGCGAATCGTGCTGGAAAAGGGTGTAATGTAAACTATCATGGATGCCGATTTCAGAGGTTACATAACTCGTAAATCGTTTAGAAAATCCCTTGTCGATATACGTTTTATTGTATCCATCAGAGGAAAAGGTTTTGCTGTATTTTTGATACAATGCTTGCGGAGTCAGATCGTTAATTTTAATCACTTCGGCTCCCAATGGGATTGTTTTCTGTGTCGAACGATTTTTTGTGATATATAATTTCTTATCAATCCAATCAAAATCAAATTGGGAAAGCGGTCCTAATCCTGTTTTAGAAAGTCGATGGACTTCTTTTTTTTCCATTTTTTTTGATGGGGCATACAAAATCATGTGTCCTTGCTTTACTGAAGCAATGATGGGACTGAGTTTGAAATAAAAATCCTTACTCGTTAGAGGTTGGTCGATAGACTTCTTTAAACTATCAAATTTGAATTCCAAAGCCTCCTCTGAAATATATAAATACAATTGAGGATGAAGTTTTTGTAGTTTATGTTGCACATAATCAATGTCTTTATGAAGTTTTTCAACGGAAATAGGCGTGTCTAGTTTTTTATTGTAAGTCGCTACTGAGGTACAATTTGTAAACCATAAAACAAAGCCAAGTAAACTTATTTTTAGCAATGTATTCGTTTTTTTCATTTAATAAAAATTACAATCGAATGTGTCAAAAATACATTTAATTATGGGTTTATTGGTTTTTTTAACGATTCATTAAACATAAAACGGTTTTGGTATTATTGTGTATCTTTGAAACTTCAAATAGTGTGTTTCCAGATGACGTTACATTTTGACAATAAATTTAGTAAAGCCTTACCGGCAGATGCACTTTTAACCAATGATACACGATTGGTAACGGGGGCTTGCTTTTCATATGTGACTCCAAGAGAACCCGCTCAACCTCTATTGGTTCACGCTTCGGAGGAAGTAGCCGCATTACTTGGAATTTCTACTCAAGATTTATCATCGGCTTCTTTTCTCGAATTTGTTTCAGGAAAAAAAATATGGCCAGAAACAAAGCCTTATGCTATGAATTATGCGGGACATCAATTTGGACACTGGGCAGGACAATTAGGCGACGGAAGGGCAATTGTTTTGGGAGAAATTGTTCATAACCATCATTCTTGGATGGTGCAATTGAAAGGAGCAGGGCAAACACCCTATTCACGACGTGCTGATGGATTGGCTGTTTTGCGATCGTCTATTCGCGAACATTTGTGTAGTGAAGCGATGTATCATTTGGGAGTTCCTACAACACGTTCGTTGGCTCTGGTGGAAACAGGTGATCTTGTATTGAGAGACATTCTTTATAATGGGAAATCTGCTTATGAAAAAGGAGCTGTTGTATGTAGAGTAGCGCCAACATTCATCCGGTTTGGTAATTTTGAGCTTTTAGCTGCACAGAATGATATAAAAAATCTAACCGCTCTAGCTGATTTTACGATTGCGCATCATTTTCCGTATATACAATCTTCGGGGAAAGATAAATATCTAGATTTTTTTAAAGAAGTAACTTCAAAAACTTTGGAAGTAATGGTGGCATGGCAACGTGTGGGATTTGTTCATGGGGTGATGAATACAGATAATATGTCTATTTTAGGCTTAACCATTGATTATGGTCCTTATGGTTGGTTGGAGGATTATAATCCCGATTGGACACCTAATACTACGGATAGTGAACATAAAAGGTATCGATTTGGTAACCAACCCTATATCGCATTGTGGAATTTATACCAATTAGCCAATGCACTTTATCCGCTGATTAGAGAAGCTGCTCCAATGGAAACTATTTTGGAAGGCTATAAAACCGATTATGAAAAGGACTATGAGGCTATGATGAAACGAAAGATAGGTTTGTTTGAAAATGAGAATAATGATGCATTAATGCTCCAATCATTGGAAGAACTATTGCAAGCAACAGAAACCGATATGACACTGTTTTTTAGGTTGTTGGGAACTGTTTTAAAAGAATCAAGTCGTGAAGAAGCATTTCAACAAATAACTGAGGCTTTTTATAATGGCCAAGGTTTGAATCATTCGGTTAAAGAAAGTTTTTACGAATGGTTTGACTGGTACCTCGTTCGATTGCGGAAAGAAAGGCAATCCGATTTTGAGCGAAAAGTAGCGATGGATGCTATCAATCCAAAATATGTTTTACGAAATTATATGGCTCAATTGGCTATTGAAGATGCAGAAAAAGGTATCTTTGATACGATAATTGAATTACATACTGTTTTAAAAAAACCGTATGAGGAACAGCCTGAATTTGAAAAATGGTTTGCCAAAAGGCCCGAATGGGCTCGGCATAAAGTTGGATGTTCGATGTTATCTTGTAGTTCATAAAAAATAATAAAAGATGTATGATCATATTTTTCAATTACTATTAGCTCTTTTTATAGGTTCTGTAATTGGTTTAGAACGAGAAATTAATGGAAAAGTGGCTGGGTTTCGAACGATGGCTTTGATTTGTTTAGGGTCGACAATTTTGACCATTATCTCCATTCAAATGGGAGGTGCTTCGAGTCATGATCGTATTGCGGCCAATATCCTCACAGGGATAGGGTTTATAGGAGCAGGAGTCGTCTTTAAAGACGGATTGAATGTAACAGGGATTACAACTGCCGCAACAATTTGGGTTACCGCTGCTTTAGGAATGTGTATTGGATGTGGCAATTCGCTGTTAGCTTTTCAGGGAATGATCTTTACGATTATCGTTTTATTCTTTTTTGATTCAGTATTGTTTCTGATAACCAAACAGCGCGAACATCGTAGTTATGCTATTTATTTTAAGAAAGAAAGCGATGCCAACATGATTCTCGGTAAAGTGAAAGAATTAAAATTGAAATGTCTTAAGAAAATTGAAACAAAAGATGATAATCGCATCCGGTTACATATTACTCTTTTTGGAAATAAATCCATGATAGAATCTTTCAATGACTATTTACTTGAAAATGATAATATAAAATCATTTGATAGTTTTCAATGATAGGAAAATCCAAAGAAAATCTTTTTAAAGGTACTTTCCGATAAACAGTGTAAGTTAAAAATAATGGGGTTTTTAATAACACCGTTTTTTGGATAGTATTGCTATAAAATAGGCTGCTCTTAATTCAGAACAGCCTATAAAAATAATTAACCTTGAAATTTATTTTTTTGTTTTTGATGTTTTTTGAAGTTCTTTTTTTGCTTTTTCAAGTTCTTCTTTGGCTTTAATCAGTTCCTCTTTAGCTTGTATCATCTCTTTTTTGGTTTGTTCCATATCATTGTCAACATCATTTTGAGGCATGTTTTTACGCATTTGCTCCATTTGTTGTTTAAAATTATCCAAACCTTCTTGATTTCTAAAATCGAATTCTTGATTGAAATTTCCTTTATCACTAAAATCAAACTGCTGTATTTTGTTTTCTTCTTTTATTTTTTCAATTTCTTCAGGAGAATAATCATCTGCACCTTCAACAACTTTACCATCTTCAATTACTAATGGTTTTTTACCATCTTTTTGAATCATGATTTTAGATTTAGATTTAGCTGTTCCAGTTCCATCATTTGGAAATGAAAAACTGAACGATTGAGCATTTGGATTGTTCCGACCCAGCTGAAATTGTTTCAGGATGTCCTGAGGATTCGTAAATCCATTCATAAAATCGTTCCCTGCAATCATGTTATTGAATTGATTCGGTTCGCCAAAACCTATTTCTTCCCCATTTTTATAAAAAGTGATCGCAGGAATAGGTTTTTGGTTATTGTATTCCATAGAACCTTTATTTCCTTTTCTATCAGAATATTCCAATTTCAAAGCAGTAATTTCGTCATTAGCATTTCTTTTCACTCCAGAAAATTTTATAGTAATTCCTTTCTCAGAGAGAGCTTTAACGTCTTCTTTCATTTCAGATTCTGGTGTTTTTTTATTCCAATTCATGACGATATCTTCTTTGTGTAGGTCTGAATCAGATAAAGAAAATGATTTTTCATCTTGTGCGAACAAAGACAAGTTGTTTAGGGACATCATTGCAAAAGCAAATAACCAAAAGATTTTGTTTTTTGACATAACGTACTAAAATTTAATATTTCAAAACAAATGTATAAATAGAATAAAATTGTTGGAAGTAAGTTTACATTTTTTTAACTTTTTTAAGGAAGATTTAGCAAATTATCAATATAGTTACGCTGTTAAAATTGATTGATATGTTCCAAAATGTTTTAATTTGCAGCATGATAATGAAAATATATAATAAGACTAATTTCCATAAACATACCTTCTGCGTTTTTCAAGAGGTAGATTTTTCAGAGATATCTAATCTTAGGTTAGGCTTCAAAAGTAAATCGGGAAGTAGTTATTATTTTGTTGAAAATGGGGTGTATCGCGAATCCAATCATTGGGGTAGGGCAGCTAATTGTAAATGGAGGCTTCAAAAAAATAACAACGTTACAAATCAAATTGGCAAACGAACTAAATTAGGTTTTGCTAAATGGACAGATTTTTATAATGATAATGATGTGGATCGGTTATATTTTATTGAAGTAGATTTTGGAAACAGACACGTTACTTTCAATCATAAAGAAAGTTCCAATTACAGTAAAGAAAAAGTGTTACGAAATGAACCAGATACTACAAAGATCATCAAGCAAATTAGAGTCTTGTTTGATGAGTATTCTTGGGCAAAACATTTTAAAGAAGAAGATATTGATTCTTTAAGAAAAGAAATAATCTTTAAATTAGTTCACACGAATGCCACTTTTCAAGAAATTCGAAAAGAGTATTTACATGATGGTAAATAATAATTGTAATAGTCAGAAAGCATTTCTATTATAAAAAAAAAATCTCAGAATCATCTAACGATTACTCCAATTTAATATGAATCATCAAAGCCAAGATTTTTGTTTTTTCTATTAAAAATTGAAAATCACTTGTAGTTACATGTTTAAGCATCAAAAAAAAGCGTAATTAAAAAATGCACTGCCCCCAAAAAGTTAGACACTATTTTGGGGGTATTTTTATGGAAAGAAAAGTCAAGTATGATTATGCATTTAAGTTAGAATGTGTAGAATTAGTTTTAAAGAAGCATTATTCTTGTGA
>NZ_QLSZ01000011.1 GCF_003268855.1 Flavobacterium aciduliphilum | reverse complement strand
TCAAAGAAATAGATTACACGGCAATAAAGAAATCAAACGGGGTATTGTTTGATGTAAAAGGAATACTAACTGAAACTATTGACGGAAGGTTGTAAGCTTATTAAATATGGAAATCATTAGAAAGGTTAAGAGTGTATTAGGTTTTGGAGATGGGCATGAGCGTACAATGAAGGCCAGAAAAAATATTACGGGGTCTTTTATTGTTCAGGCTTTAACAATATTAATTAGTTTCATTCAAGTACCTATGACCATTGGTTATCTAAATCCTGTAAAGTATGGCGTTTGGATAACATTGAGTTCTTTAGTAGGTTGGCTCAGCTTTTTTAATGTTGGTCTAGGTAATGGTCTTAGAAATAAGTTTACAGAAGCTGTTACATTGGGGGATAAGAAACTTGCAAAAGTCTATGTGAGTACAACTTATGGATACATTACGGTTTTTGTAACTGTAGTTTTTGCAGTTTTTTTTATTCTCAATTTTTTTATTGATTGGAATGATATTTTAAATATAAATTCAAAAACCATTTCTGCTTACGAGTTGCTCATATTGGCACTAACTATGGTTTTTATATTTTGTGTCAGGCTTGTAGTAAAATTAATAGCTACAATATTAACTGCCGATCAGAAATCTGCAGAGGCTGCTATGGTTAACTTAATAGGGAATGTATTAGGATTATTACTATTATTCTACATTGTAAATTTTACAAAAGGCTCAATGTTATATCTAGTTATAGCAATAAGTGGGTCTCCTATTTTTGTATTCTTGCTATACAGCATTTGGTTGTTTAATGATCGATATAAGGATTACAGACCTTCGATAGCTTATATTGATTACAAACAAGCTAATGGGCTGTTTAAAATTGGAATGAAGTTTTTTGTTATTCAAATTTCTACGGTTTTGTTGTTACAAACTAATAACATTATCATATCTCAAATGTTTGGTCCAGAACAAGTGACACCATTTAATATTTCATACAAATATTTTAGTATTACTATGATGGGTTTTTCGATAATAATAAACCCTTTTTGGTCCGCTTTTACGGAAGCTTGGGTTAAAAAAGAGATGGAATGGATTAAAAAAACAATGAAAAGATTGTTGGTGCTTTGGGGATGGTTATTTGTTCTTGGTATAGTAATGCTAATTGCTGCAAATTTGATCTTCAAACTTTGGATTGGAGATAAGGTGAATGTTCCTTTTTCATTATCTGTAATTGTTTGTTTTTGGGTGTTGTTTAGTTCATTAAATTTAGCCTTTAGTAATTTTTTGAATGGTGTAGGAATTCTTAAACTTCAATTAATCATAGTTATTATTTCATCTATTATAAATATTCCTCTTTCAGTAGTTTTAGGAAGGTATTGGGGAATTGATGGCGTAATTATGGCAAATTTAATTTTAGCATTTATTCAAGCTATTATAATGCCAATACAATACTATAAGATAATCAATAATAAAGCCACAGGAGTTTGGGGTGATTAAAAATAAATGATGTCACAATTACGTAAACATTTAAAATTTACTCTGGCGGTAAGAATGCGCGTTTTATGGCATTCTTTTAGATTGCGAAAAATAGGAAAATCAGTCTTTATTGACGCCAATGTGCAGTTGTTAAGATATCCTAAAAATATATCAGTAGATGATAATGTGGTCATTAAAGAAGGGGCAAGAATCTGTTCTTGTAATGAAAGAGCAGAAATCAGCATAGGAAAAAGAACTACTATTGGATTTAATACATTTATTTATAGTTCTGATAAAATTGAAATAGGAAATGATTGTTTAATAGCTCCATTTGTTTATATTGTTGATAGTGACCATAAAGCGGCAAAAGGTCAAAAAATAAACGTGCAAGGAAATGTTACAGCACCTATTCAAATTGAAGATGATGTTTGGATTGCTAGCAATGTAACTATATTGAAAGGAGTAACAATAGGAGAAGGCGCCATAGTTGCAGCTAATTCTGTAGTCAATAAAGATATTGCCCCGTATGAAATTTGGGGTGGTACGCCTGCAAAAAAAATAGGAAATCGTGAATAATAAAGTAGGAGTTGTTATATTGTCAAGGTATTCTTCAAGTAGATTACCTGGAAAAGCACTCAAAGAGATCTTTGGAAAAAAAGTGCTCGAGTATATCATTGAAAGAGTGAATCAAGTTTTTCCGTTAGAAAATATTGTTTTAGCGACGAGTAGTGAATCTTCAGATGATCCGATCGCTTCATTTGCCGAAAGTAATGGCGTTGGATTATATAGAGGATCTCTTGATAATGTGTCGAGAAGATTTTATGAAGCTGCGCATGAAAAAGGTTGGGAGTATGCCATTCGGATAAATGGTGATAATATTTTTATGGATATCAATTTGTTAAAGAAAGTAAACGAGTTAGCCATAACCCAAAAATTTGATTTCATTAGCAATGTGAAAGGAAGAACATTTCCAAAAGGAATGAGTGTTGAAGCTGTAAAAATGAATCATTATGAAAGCGTATTATCGCTCATCGAAAATGATGAAAATTATAGAGAGCATGTAACACTGTATTTATATGAACATGATGAACATAAGAAATACCATTACATATTGAATACAGATTTACCACAAGTTGCAGGAATTCAAATGGCACTAGATACACAAGAAGATTTTGATAGATCGCAACAAATTATTGCTCAATTTCAAAAAGCACATTATTATTATAATTTAGAAGAAATTTACAACATTATACAAAATACAAGTTATGAAAAGTAATCCATTCGTAGGGAAACATGGTCCGTTATTGATTGCAGAAATAGGAGGAAATCATGAAGGTGATTTTGAGTATGCCAAAAAGTTAGCGCAACTTGCCATAGACACAAATGTAGATTATGTGAAATTTCAGATTTATTCAGGAGATACATTGGTTTCTAGTTTAGAGAGTCCAGATCGTAACAAGCATTTTAAGAAATTTGAGCTCACACAAGAGCAACACAGGGAACTTGCAAAAATGGTTATTGATGCTGGAATATTGTATACTTCATCGGTATGGGATGTTAAGGCGATGGATTGGATTGACGAATATATTTCACTTTATAAAATTGGGAGCGGCGATTTAACTGCTTATCCCGTTTTGAGAGAAACCGCTCTTAAGGGAAAACCAATGATAATTTCTACCGGATTATCTCATGAACAAGAAGTCTTAGATGCAGTTGCTTTTATTCAAAGTGTAAACCCTATATACAAAAACAAAGAAATGCTAGCGGTTTTACAGTGTACAAGTATGTATCCGATCAATCCTTCAGATGCTAATCTTTCTGTAATGGGAAGATTGAGAGAAGTTACGGGTTTAACAATTGGATACTCAGACCATACAGAAGGAAGCAAAGCATTGCAATATGCCATTGCGATGGGAGCAGAAGTATTAGAGTTTCATTTCACAGATTCTAGAGAAGGGAAACAATTTAGAGATCATAAAGTATCCCTGACTCCAAATGAAATAAAGGAGCTAGTAGATGAAATAGGATTAATACAACAATATCAAGGCAATCCAACAAAGATGCCGGTTCAAATTGAAGAAGTAAATGGTCATGTGCAGTCGTTTAGAAGAGCCGTTTATCCTTCAAGAGATATTAAGGCAGGAGAAGTATTTACAAATGATAATCTAACAGTGCTTCGACCTGCACATGGAATTGACGCAAGAGAATTTGATAATTTGATTGGAAAAAAAGCAACAAAAGATTTCGCGTATCATGAAAAATTAGATTGGGGTTTTATAAGTTAAATAATAGTTATATGAAAAAATTATTTTTTGCTTTATTGACAAGAATACTTTATATAAATAAAAAAATTGAATTTGGTAAAAATTTTAGATGTGATTCAATTCCTAAATTTATTATAAATAATGGTAGTGTAATTAAAATTGCTGATTCAGTTATAATTAGAAAAAATGTTGAACTTAGAAGTGTAAATTCTGGAGTATTATCAATTGGAAATAATTGTATAATTGATAATGGAGCACGGATTATTGCTTCAAACTCTGAAGTGATATTAAAAGATAGGGTTAAAATAGGTTATTATTCTGTTGTAAATGGAGGTGGTGGAGTTATTATTGATGAAGATACATCTTTATATGGATTTGTTTATATTCAAACAAGTACTCATCAAGATAAAGAAAAAAATTTTGATAAAAATAGTCAACCTATGTTTATTCATAAATCTGTTAAGATAGGAAAGAAATGTCTGATAGGAGCACATGTTTCAATTTTACCAGGAGCATCTATATCTGATTATCAAATGATAGAGTTTAATTCAGTTGTACAATAAATATCCTACTAAATGACAAATAATAAAAGCTTAATTACAATTTATATCACTAATTATAATTACGAATCGTTTATTGAACAGTCGATTGAAAGTGTATTGACTCAAACATGTCAAGATTTTGAGTTGTTTATTATTGATGATGGTTCAACAGATAATAGTAAGGAAATTATTGAGCGTTATAGAAATCATGAAAAAGTAACGATTATATATCAGCAAAATAAAGGATTAAATATTACCAATAATCTCGCTATGCGGGTTTCAAATGGGAAGTATTTAATGCGTTTGGATGCGGATGATTTCCTAGAACCTGAAGCATTAGAAAAAATGAGTGCAATTTTGGAAAGCGATTCCGAATTAGGTTTAGTTTTTCCAGATTACTATTATATAGATGCTGCTGGAAATAGAACAGGTCAAGAAGAAAGGCATAATTTTGATAAAGAAGTTTCATTATACGATCAACCTGCTCATGGAGCTTGTACGATGATACGTTTGGAATTTCTTAAAGAATTAGGGGGCTACAATGAAAGTTTTACTTGCCAAGATGGGTATGATTTATGGATAAAATTCATTACGCATCATAAGGTTACTAACATTAATGAACCCTTGTTCTCCTACAGAAGACATGGAAAAAATCTAACAGGGAATGAATTAAGAATTTTGACAACACGTCAAAAAATAAAGGATACTTTTGTAAGACAACATTTCAAAACTCCCAATACTCTCGTCGTTATTCCCGTTAGAGCTACCTTGATAGATGGAATCAATTGGGTTATTCAAGAGAGCAATGGGGTTAGTGTTTTAGCACAAAAAATAGAAATTTGTATACAATCTACCAAAGTAAATCAGGTTGTAGTAACAAGTTCAGATTCTGAAATTTTAGAATACTGTAACAACCGTTTTTCTAACAATGAAAAGGTGATAGCACTAGAAAGACCCCACCAGTTTGAAGAACCTAATCAGTCTTTAGCATTGACTATTGATTTCGTAAAAGCTTACGTTGAAAAAGAATCAAAATGGGTAGAAGCCATCATGACAACTTCATTAGAATTTCCATTTACAAAAACAGAAACTATTGATGAAGCAATTAATTCATTAGTTTTGTTTAAAGCAGATTCGGTTATTAGTGTTCGTCCAGACAATAGTTTGTATTATAAACATACTGGGGGTGGCATGGTTCCCATTTTAGATCAAGATAAATTTACAAAATTAGAAAGAGAAGCACTTTATAAAGCTGCTGGTGGAATAATGCTAACTACACTAGAACAATTTGAAAAAAGTAGAAAAAGTATTTCAGGGACTGTAGCTCATGTAGTTGTAGATGCACAAACAGCTTTTTGTATTCAAAATTCTTTTGATTACAGCACTTATAAATTTTTAGTTCATGAAACAGTCAAGTAAAAAGAATTATTTTTTTGTATGTACAGGGTTGCAAGTGGTTAACGCTATGGAATATTTGTATCATGAAAAGTTAGAAGATTCAGAAAATATTTTAGTAACCTATTTTTTTTATAAGCAAGTATATGAAGAAGTTCAAATGATTGTTAATCAATTCCCATGGACAAAAATAATTCATATCATTCCACCAACGTTGTTAAATATAAAAAATGAACATTTAAGATATATTGCAACTAATTTATATGGGAACGTCCATATTAGATCTTTTAGGTTTGCTAATTCTACTATAATTGGGAATGATTTAAATCCCTATTACAGATTTGCTACACGTTCAAAAAAACTTAAAAAAATTGTTTTTATTGATGATGGCGCAGGAAGTGTGCATTATGATGGAAATAGCCCTTATTCAGGGTATGGCATTAAAAATAAAATGATGTATCGATTATTGGGAATTAAAAATCATATTGTACGACCCAATGTTTTTTTTACAGCATTCTTATTAGAAAAGTTTTTACCAAAAAAATCTGAAAATCAAACAATAATTACGAATTCTTTTAAATATTTAAAAAGTAAATGCCAAGATAAAGAGAGATCTGATATTATGTTTTTTATTGGGGATCCACTAGTGGAGAGAGGTTATATTAGTTTTGAAAAATATGTTCAGGCCATAACAGCTGTTCAGGAAAAGTTCACGGATAAAAAACTGATTTACATTCCAAGACTTACAGAAAGTGATCATTTTTTACACCAATTGGAGCCCTATGTAACCATCCAAAGAAATAAAGTTCCTTTCGAAATTTTTATTAGTAGTTTAGAATATTTTCCCTATGCTTTAGTTGGATATCACTCTTCAGTTCACTTTAATGTTAGAAAAATGTATGGGAATTCAATTAATTTTTATTTCTTGAGACTTAAAGATTTTACAACTAAAACACATTATGAAAACACAAACAAGATTCTAGATTCTTTGGCTAAATTTGCAAAAGAAATTAATTATTAGATAAAAAAATATTTCCATATGAGTAGTTTAGTTCATAATATCACCAGTTATTTTAAAAATAATATTGGTTTTAAAACGAATAGAAAAATTGTAGTCATTGAGTCGGATGACTGGGGAAGTATAAGAATGCCTTCAAGAGATCTTTATGAAAGTCTTAATAAAAAAGGAATCGTGCAAGATTCAAATAGATATGACAATTTTGATACTTTGGCCAATAAAAAAGACCTAGAAGATTTGTATGATGTGATTCATTCTGTTAAAGACCAAAATGGAAATCCAGCTAAGTTTACGCCAATAGCTGTTTTAGCCAATCCAGATTATAAAAAGATTCAAGCAGACGGTTTTAAAAAGTATCATTATGAATTATTTACGGATAGATTGCGTAATGATGGAGAATTTGAGGTTTTAGAATTGTGGGAAAAAGGTGTTAAAGAAGGCTTTTTTAAACCACAATATCATGGAAGAGAACATTTGAATGTAACCAAATGGATGAAAGCTTTGCAAGAAGGTCATGAAAAAACTATAGAAGCATTTCATCACGGTGTTTACGGCATAACGTTTGATTCGTCTTTTACAAAAGAAGATAATTATCTGGCTGCCTATGATTTTTATGATCCGTCTGAAATCGAATTACTAAAAGAAATTACAATTGATGGTCTGAATCAGTTTGAAAAGGTTTTTGGTTTCCGAGCTACTTATTTTGTGCCTCCCAATGGTCCTCTAAGTAGCGAACTAAATCAAACTTTTTCTGATAATGGTGTAAAAGGTATTCAGACGGCTAGATTAATTTACAAGGAACCTATAGGATATGGTACAGTAAAAAAAAGGTTTAGGTATTTTGGTAAGAATACAGGTTATAATCAAATTTATACATTGAGAAATGCCGTTTTTGAGCCAGATGAGCCTGTGAATTTTGATTGGAAAATGAAGTGTATAAGTGATTTGGATATCGCTTTTAGATATAAAAAACCAGCAGTTGTTAGTTCACATAGAGTAAATTATATAGGAAGACTGGTACCTCAAAATCGTGACAAAAGTTTAATAGAATTAAAAGCATTATTACAAATGATTCTTAAAAAATGGCCAGATGTTGAATTTATGACTTCTGATGAATTAATCGATTTAATGTTAAAAAAATAATTGATGAGTATCATAAATCTTAAGAGGAAATTTATTTCAACTTATATAAATTCCAGAGGTTTTAGAACAAATAGGAAAATTGTAGTTATAGAATCAGATGATTGGGGGAGTATCCGAATGGCTTCTAGAGCTGTTTACGATAAGCTATTAGCCAAGGGGTATCCTGTTGATAAATTGTCTTATTTGAAGTATGATAGTTTAGAGTCTAATTTAGATTTAGTAAAACTATTTGAAGTGCTAACTTCGTTTAGAGATTCTCACGGAAATCATCCTGTGATTACTGCAAATACTATAATTTCAAATCCTGACTTTGAAAAAATTAGAGGGGCTGATTTTAATGAATATCATTCCGAATTATTTACGGAGACTTTAAAGAAATATCCAGATCACGATAAAGTCTTTGAATTACATAAACAAGGAATTGAAAAGAAAGTTTTTTATCCTCAATTACATGGTATGGAACATGTTAATGTAGTACGATGGATGAAAGCATTACAAGCAAATAACAAAAATGCAAGGGTAGCCTTTGATAATTTTTTGTTTGATTTAAGTGAGCATCATACAGTTATTTCTGAAGATAGTTTTGTTGATGCTTTGCATCCAAATTCAATAGAAGATATTGATTTTCATAGAAATAGATTGTTTTTGGCCGCAAAGTATTTTAAGGAATTATATGGGTATGAGTCAAAATCATTTATTGCACCTTGTTACATTTGGAATAAGGAACATGAAGATATTTTTAATGAAATAGGAGTTGAATTAATACAATGTGGAACTTTTCAATTATATCCTATTGTTGGAAAAGTGAGTCATTTTAAGAAAAAGCTTCATTTTACTGGAGAATTGAATAGATTAAAGCAAAAATATTCTGTAAGAAATTGTATATTTGAACCTTCAGTAATTCAAAGAGACACAGTCGTTGAAGATACTATTAATCAAATTGAACATGCTTTTGCGAATAAAAAACCAGCAATAATTTCATCCCATAGAGTTAATTATATAGGTTTTATTGATGCTGAAAACAGAGAAAAGACGTTAAATTACTTATTTGATATATTAAATAAAATTTTGATTAAATGGCCTGATGTAGAGTTTATGACATCTGAAGATATTAATACATTATTACAATGACATCAAAAGATTACATAAAAGCAGATTTGTATAGATATTCAGGGAAGTCATATTCTTTTTTTTTGCTATTAAAATCATTTTGGATACCAGGCTTTTGGTTTATGTTCCTTTTTAGAAAAGCAGGAAGTTTTTCAAAAAAATCTCCCTTAGGAATTTTTTATAGATTACTTTGTAGAAGATATTCCTATAAGTTTGGATATCAAATACCAGTAGGAACAAAAATTGGCCCAGGATTTTACATTGGTCATTTTGGAGCTATGATTATAAGTCCAAGAACGATCATAGGTAAAAATTGTAATATCGCACATGGAGTTACTATTGGAGCTGTTATGTATGGAAAAAGGAAAGGAGCGCCTATTATTGGAGATTCTGTTTGGTTTGGAACAAATTCAATAATAGTTGGGGGAATAAAGATAGGAAATAATGTTTTGATAGCTCCTGGAGCTTATGTCAATTTTGATGTTCCTGATAATTCAATTGTTATTGGTAATCCAGGTAAAGTTATACAAAAGGAAAATCCAACAGAAGAATATATTAAAAATTGTATTTAAAAAGTAAATCATGTGTGGAATTACAGGTTATGTAAGTCAAGATAAATTATCTTCCGAAATTATTACTAAAATGGTTGAGGTTATAAAACACCGAGGACCAGATAGTGATGGGGTTTATGTTCATAATGATGGTGAATTTGAAGTCGCTTTGGGTCATACAAGATTAGCCATTATTGATTTAACTGCTGATGGTCATCAACCTATGCATTATAAGGATTTTTCTATTGTTTTTAATGGTGAAATTTACAATTATAGTGAAATAAAAAATGATTTACTCCAACTTGGACATGCTTTTAAAAGTAATTCGGATACTGAGGTCATTTTGCATGCTTTTGAAGAATGGGGGCTAAAATGCGTAGAACGATTTATTGGAATGTTTGCATTTGTAATCTACCATAAAATAGAAAATAAATTGTACTGTTGCATTGATAGAGCAGGTGTAAAGCCTTTTTATTACTATCATAATCAAAAGGGTTTTGTTTTTGCAAGTGAATTGAAGTCGATTGTGGAGTTTCCAAAATTTGAAAAGAAAATAGATTTAGATTCTGTTAACCAGTATTTTAAATATGGTTACGTGCCTTCTCCAAAAGCCATATTTCAAAAAACACATAAATTAGAAGGAGGGAGTTGGCTTTTGTATGATATTGAAAAAGGGACAATAGTACTAAAAAAGTATTGGGATATTCAAACTGTTTTTGCTCAACCCATTTCAAAAATAACCTATCCTGATGCCAAACAAGAATTAAAAGAACTTTTAAAGTCGGCGTTTAATTATCGAATGGTTTCTGATGTACCCGTAGGAGTTTTTTTAAGTGGCGGATTTGATAGTAATTTGGTGACTTCTATTCTTCAAAGTGAGTCTGCCACACCTCTAAAAACCTTTACTATTGGTTTTCACCATGGTAATAATGAAGCTCCGTTCGCTAAAGAAATTGCTAAATATTTAGGAACAGAACATCATGAATTGTATTGCTCAGAGAATGAAGCTTTGGCAATTGTTCAAGATTTGTCAGAGTATTATGACGAACCTTTTTCAGATAGTTCTGCCATACCAACGATATTAGTGAGTCAGCTTGCAAAAAAGCATGTAACGGTTGCGCTTTCTGCTGATGCTGGAGATGAAATTTTTGTAGGTTACAATCGATATAGATCTTTAGCAAAACACCTCGATAAGATAAGTAAGATTCCAAAAAGCAGTAGAAAACCTCTTTCGAGTATCATTAATTTAGCTAATCTTTTTGTTCCAGAACATAAACATTTCACAAAGCATCAATTAGTATCATTTTCTAATGTACTCCGTCAAGATTCTAAATACGATGCAATAACCTTGATTGATAATATCGAATCTGCATCAGAAACTTTTTTAAAACATATACTAAAAAACTATACTCCTTCAAGCTTTGTTGATTATAGTGCTTACAATGATATTACATTGAATTTCAATAGAGCGATGGCTTTTGATTTTTCGATGTATTTACAAAATGATATTTTGACAAAAGTGGATCGAGCCTCTATGTCTGTTGCTTTAGAATGTAGAGAGCCTTTGTTAGACCACAGAATCATAGAGTTTGCCGCTACGTTACCTTTGGAATTTAAATTTGATGGAATAACCACAAAGAAAATTTTAAAAGATATCGTCTTTGATTATATTCCAAAGGAGCTTATGGATAGACCAAAGACAGGGTTTTCAATACCTGTAAAACATTGGTTAAAAAATGATTTAAAAGAGGTTTTAGAGGATACATTTGATTGGAAGAGAATGGAAGAGCAAGGAATTTTGAATGTGGATTATTTGAAAAACATATATAATGATTTTGTTAATAATAAATATGACAAGGCTGAATTTATTTGGAGAGTATTTCAATTCCAAATGTGGTACAATCGTTGGATATAATTGAAAGGAATGTATGAAACTTAAAAAAATTATTAATGCCTTTTTGTATATATATGCCTTTACAGTAGTTTTTGAAAACTATGATGGTTTGAGCTTAGGTGGAAATTCTATTCCTAAGTTATTTGGCTTTTTCTTGATCGTACTTATCTTAGCAGATAAATTCCAAATTTATAATAGAAAAACAAAAAAATTTGTTATTCCAACACTTTATTTTTTAGCTTCTATTACTATTTCTTGTTTAATAAATTATAATTATAGTATGGAATGGTTATGGCGTTATAATACGATTCTATCATCTATATTAATTTTTATTATATATTTATCCTATGTATATGATAAAAAAGAAGTATTAGACAATATGTTTTTCTCATTTAATATGGGGATAATGTTAATGGGTTTACTTTATTTATTTAATATTGGTATTACCTATGTAGACAATAGAATCGAAATATTTGGAGAAAATCCTAATACAATTGGAATATTTTCAGTATTCTGTGTTACCTATATATTGTCCATTTTTTTTGAAAAAAAAATTATTGTTAAATATAAATTATTGTATTTATTTATATTGATTCCTTTGTTTAATATGATTGCAAATTCTGGTTCAAGGACTACTTTTGTTGGTTTAGTAATTTCTCTAGTGATTTTTTTCGTTTTCAAGAATAATACAAAATCAAATTTTTGGATCAAGATTTTTGGAGTTATTGCTATTTATCTTATCATCCAATACCTTTTGACTTTTGATGTAATGAGTAAAAGACTTGAATTGGCTGTTGATAAAGGGGATTTGTCAGGGAGAGATACAATTTGGGAGGATATTTTACCCTATATCCTTGATAAACCTATTTTTGGACTTGGAGTAGATGGTTATTTTGATGTGATATCAATATTCTTTGGAAAATTTTATAGTCCTCATAATGTATTTATAGAGATTTTAGCTTATGGAGGATTGGTTTCCTTCACTATTTTTTTCTTTTTCTATTACAGACTGATTAAAATATCTATTTATTTGAAATCTAAGGACGATTATATTTTACCCATAGTTTTGTTACAATTTATTTTACAAATTTTTTCTGCTGGACAAGGTTTAACGAGTAAACCGTTTTGGATGATATACATTTACATAATAGGGAGCTATATTTATTCTAAGGCGATGAAAAGAAATATTGCACTAAATTAATCTTTTGTTTTTATGAAAATTATTTTTGTTATTGGGGATTTATATTCTGGAGGAGCTCAAAGACAAATGGTTAATTTGGCATTGAAATATAAAAGTGAAGGACACGAAGTATCGACTTTGACATATTATTCAAGAGAATATTATGGCGAAATATTGAGAGAAAAAGGAATTCAAACAAAATGTATTGAAGAGAGAAAGCCCATTAAGAGAATGATAAAATTTAGAGAGTATCTCCGTAATAGCGATGCTGATGTTGTCGTTTCATATCTAGGAATATCTAATTTTTTGTGTGAGTTTGCTGCTATTCCATATAAAAGATGGAATTTAGTAGTAAATGAAAGAAGTGCAAATCCATTAATTTTAAAGTCTTATAAAAGTTTTGTTGTTAGATTGTTTCATTTTTTTTCAGATAGAATTGTTACAAATTCTTTTTCAAATAAGGATATGATTTTAAAAGTCAATCCTTTTTTAAAGGAGAAGCAGATTCAAGTAATTTATAATATGATTGATCTAGATTTTTGGAAGCCAGATAATAATTATAAATATAAGGAGGACGGTGAGCTTAAAATTGTTATAGCAGCAAGTCATCGTTATTTGAAAAATTTGATAGGTTTATTAAAAGCTGTTTCTAATATGTCAGAAATTGAAAAGTCTAAAATAAAGATAACTTGGTTTGGAAATAGTTTAGTACCTCCTTATTATGATGATTCTATTGTTGAGTGTATGGATTTTATAGAGAACAACAATCTATCTAAAATAATTGAATTAAAACCAGCGACACACAATATTAAGGATGAAATTTTAAAAAGTGATGTTGTAGCATTGTTTAGTTTTTTTGAAGGCCTTCCAAATGCAATTTGTGAGGGAATGGCATTAGGAAAACCTATATTAGCATCAAATATTTCGGATATACCAAAGTTGATTGTTGATGGAGTAAATGGCAAGCTTTGTATTGCTGAGGATCCAAAGAGTATTGAAAGTGGAATAAGATTTTTTATTAATGCTTCTGCTAATGATTTACAATTAATGGGCTCTAGGAATAGAACAAAGGCTTTAGATTTGTTTAATGAAAATAAAATATTTGATCAGTATAAAAGAATTATTGGATGAAAAAAAAATATTTTGTACTTGGTTATTTTGGTTATTATAGTAATAAACTGGATGGACAAACGATTAAGACACGTTCTCTTTATAAGTTATTGAATGATAACATAGGTTCAGTAGATTATTTTGATACTGAGATTTTAAAAAAAAGTAAATTTAATTTTATAAAATTAATATTTAAGCTATCTGTTTCTAGGAGATTAGTTTATTTACCTGCACAAAATAATTTAAAATCGTTCTTCCCTATTGTATATTTTTTATCAAGAGTTTTCAGATTTAAAATTCATTATTTTGTTGTTGGGGGATGGTTGGTTAATTTTCTAGAGTCAAATAATTTTCTAATTTCTAAATTAGAAAAAATTTCAATGATTTATGTTGAAACTGAGAGAATGAAGAGAGAGCTAAAAGAAAAGTATAACATAACGAATACAGTTATTATACCTAATTTTAGAGACAATGTTCAACTTTCTATTGAACCAAATGTAAATGCTAAATTAAAGTTGGTATTTATGTCTAGAATTCATGCTAATAAAGGAATAGACATGATAATTGATTTTGCTAAAAGTACGAAATTAGATGTAACAATTGATTTTTATGGACAGATTAGTTCAGAAATTGAAGATTATTTTTTAGCGAGCGTTTCGGAAATTAATATCATTAATTATTGTGGATCTCTTCAACCAAGTGAAATAAATAGTACTCTAAATAAATATGATTTATTACTACTGCCAACAAAGTTCTACACAGAAGGGCTTCCTGGTGCAATTGTAGATGCTTACTTTGCGGGAATCCCTGTAATTGTTACAAAATGGTTGCATGCAGATGAGTTTGTAATTCATAGACAAACAGGTTTTATTATCCCATTTGAAAATGGAGATCAAGAGTTTCATAATTATGTTGAAGAAATAGATATGAATAGACAACTATTATCTCAGTTAAAAATTAATTCACTCAAAGAGTCTTTAAAATATACATCTGAAGCTACATGGTCAGTAATAGAAAAAACTTTAAATCAATAAATATGAAGTTACTTTATTTACATCAATATTTTGTCACTCCTGATGAATATGGTGCAACCCGATCATATTGGTTTGCAAAAAAAATGGTTGATGAAGGTTATCAGGTGACTGTAATTACTGCCTTAACTAGTTTTACTAAAAGGACAAAAGGGATACATGATATAGATGGAATTAAGGTAATATATCTAGGTGGAAGATATTCAAATACTCAATCTAAATTTAGAAAAATATTAAATTTTTTGAGATACTTTTTTGGAGCCTTATTTAGTGTTTTAAAGGAAAAAAAAGTTAGCCTTATTTATGCTACTTCAACTCCTTTAACTGTGGGGTTTATAGCTTTGATAGTTAAAAAAATATGTAAAGTAAAATATATTTTTGAAGTTAGGGATTTGTGGCCAGAATTTCCTATTCAAATTGGGGTTATAAGAAACAAATGTTTTATTAATTTATTACGAACTATAGAAAGATCGATATACAAGAATGCAATTCATATTGTGGCACTTTCCCCTGGTATGGAAGAAGGAATATTAGATGCTGGCGTTGAAAAAAATAAAGTTACAGTTATTCCAAATATGTCTAAACCTGATTTATTTTACCCTAGGGGTAAAAATAAAGAATTAATGTGTGATATGGGTATCAGAGAAGATAATTTTAATATTATTCATTTTGGTTCAATGGGAGTAGCTAATGGATTGGAATATCTAATAGATGTAGCTAAAATTTTGAAAGATAAGTCTGTGAATGATGTTAATATTATTTTTGCAGGCTATGGACAAACCGAAAGTAAACTTAAGAATATTGTAAATGAAGAAGATTTAAAAAATGTACTTTTTGTTGGTAAACATAATACCTTTGTAATATCTGAAATTGTAAATTGTTGTGATGCAAGTTGTGTTTCATTTAAAAATTTAAAAATCTTACAAACTAACTCACCAAATAAACTTTTTGATTCACTATCCGCTGGTAAACCAATTATTGTTAACTCCTCGGGCTGGACAAAAGATTTAGTTGAGAGTCATTTTTGCGGTTTGTATGTTAATCCCGATGATCCAAATGATTTTGTTGACAAGATTGTTAGTTTAAAAAATAATGATAAAAGAATTGATGAAATGAGTAAAAACTCAAGAAGACTAGCTTTAGAAGTTTTTGACAAAGAAATTCTTGCTAAACAGTTTCTTGAAATTGTAATGAAATACTTTAAACAAAATATTTAATAATAAAATTTATGAAGGTTAATGTGAAATTTGAATTTCCTTACAATTTACTTAAAGCGATAGCAATAATTATTATTACAAATTATCATTGCTCGAATTTATATCCAATTAGTATTAGATTTCTTACATCTGGTTGCGCAATTGGTTTAGGAATTTTCTTTTTTGTTTCGGGATATGGTATTGAAAAATCAATGAAAAAAACAAATAATTTTATTGGGTGGTATTTGATGCGATTTTTAAAATTATATTTATCAGTTTTTGTTTTTTCTATAATAACTATCATTTTAAACTATGAGTTCCCTCTTTTTTTTTCAAGTTCAAACTATTTAATACCTTACGAGCTTTATTATCATACTCACTATTGGTTTACAGGAGCCATTTTATGTTTTTATTTGTTTTTGAAGTTAGTTATAGATTTTAAACTTAAATACTTGCATGTTGTTTTCTTTTTTGTTATAGTTTTTTTTATAAACTATCTATTAGTTCCCAATCCTAATTATCTATTTATTATACCAAAGCGATATGAATTATATTTATATTTAATTTTATTTTTTGTAGGTTCGTATTTTTCAGATAGTAAAAAATTAGAGTTTTTGAATTTAAAATCTTCCATGTTATTTTCTTTTGTTGTTATTTTATTACTTATTTTTGGTTTTATCAGCTTAAAGACAGGTGGAAGAAATGATAATATCAAAGATGATTTTTATTGGCATTTAAAAATAATGAATTATATAGCTACTTGTACGATAACTATTTTCTTTATACTATTTATTGGTAATAGTTTTTTATTAAGGCTAAACAAAAATAGATTAATTAGTTTATTTCAGGTATAACATTAGAAATGTATCTTACACAATTTTACATAATCAAATGTATAAAAATCACACAATTTCCAAGTAATATTTTTGTGATTTTATTTTCCTTTTTTTTTGTTAAATAGAATTGTAGACTTTATAATAGATGTTTTAAAAGTAAAAAAGATATTAAATAATTAAAATGTATAAATTTTTTATAAAAAGGGTAATAGATTTTTCAGTATCTTTAATTGTATTATTGTTTTTTTTCCCGATATTGTTTATCGTTTCAATCTTGCTTCTCATTGCAAATAAAGGAAAGGTATTTTTTTTCCAGCAAAGGCCAGGAAAAGATGGTAAAATCTTTAAAATTGTAAAATTTAAGACGATGAGGGACTTATACGATGAACAAGGAAAGCCATTACCTGACATGAAGCGTATTACTAAAGTAGGTAGATTTTTGAGACAAACATCGTTAGATGAATTACCTCAATTATTGAATGTATTATTTGGACAAATGAGTTTAATAGGACCAAGACCATTGTTGGTGAGTTACTTAGATTTATATAATGATTTTCAAAAAAGGAGGCATGAGGTGAAACCAGGAATTACGGGTTGGACTCAAGTCAATGGTAGAAATTCTATAGATTGGACACAGAGATTTGAACTAGATGTTTGGTATGTAGATAATTGTAGCTTTCTTTTAGATCTCAAGATTATATACAAAACAATAATAAAGGTAATTAAAAGAGAAGGGGTGAATGCCTCTGACACAACGACTATGCAAATGTTTAAAGGAAATTAAAAATGAAAGATATTGTAATTTACGGGTGTGGGGGATTTGGAAAAGAAATAGCATGTCTTATAAATGCCATCAATAGAAATACACCTACATGGAATATTTTAGGTTTTATTGATGATGGTCTTGAAGTGGGATATAAAAACAGATATGGAGCAGTAATAGGAGGTGTTGATTTTTTAAATAATTATCAAAACGATTTAGCTGTAGCCATTGCAATTGCTAATCCAAAGATTATTGATGCTATTGTAAAAAAAATAAATAATAAAAATATATCTTTCCCTAATATAATTGCCCCAAATGTTAATTTTTTTGATGAATATTCATTTGAAATAGGTAGAGGAAATATTATTTTTTTTGGATGTAGAATATCTTGTGATGTTAAATTAGGGGATTTTAATTTATTTAATGGACAAGTGGCCCTTGGTCACGATGTGATTTTAGGAAATAATAATATATTAGGTCCTTCAACAAGAATCTCGGGCGATGTAGTTGTTGGGGATAATAATTTTTTTGGAGTAGAATCCGTTGTCTTACAAGGTAATAAAATTGGGAATAATACAAGAATTGGAGCAGGTAGTATTGTTTGTAGAAATACGAAAGATAATCAATTATACCATGGGAATCCAGCAAAAATTTTTAAAATATAGTAGTAATTATGGCTTTTCAGGAAATTAAAAATGTTGAAATAAAAGGAATTTCTGCTTGCGTGCCTCAACATGTTGAAGACAATAGAAATTCTAAAATAATAGGTTCAAATGAAGATATTGAAAAATTTATAGAAAGTACAGCTATATTAAAAAGGCATACTGTATCAGATTCTGGATTATGTAGTTCCGATTTATGTGTAAAAGCGGCACAAGATTTAATTAAAGAATTAGGATGGAGTTTGGATGAAATTGATGTCTTAGTATTTGTGACTCAAACACCAGATTATCAATTGCCAGCTACATCATCTATATTGCAAGATAGGTTAGGACTTTCAAATGAGTGCTTTTCTATTCAAATTTCGTTAGGATGTTCAGGTTGGGTATATGGTTTGTCTACTCTATCAGCTTTACTATCAACTGGTTCAATGAAAAAAGGATTGTTATTAGTTGGAGATACTGTAACCATGACAAAATCACCTCTAGATAAAAGTACTTACCCACTGTTTGGAGATGCGGGTACTGCAACAGCAATAGAATATAAAGAGGGAGCAGATGGGATTAAATTTCATACTGGAACAGATGGAAGTGGATATAAATCCATAATTATTGAAGATGGAGGGTATAGAAATCCGTTTTCACATGACTCTCTTGAAGTTAAAAAACGTGAATCGGGTATTTTTAGAAACAATTTACAAAGTCATCTTAATGGAACAGATGTTTTTGTTTTTGGAATAACCAAAGCACCTAAGTCGATAAAAGCACTAGTAGAAAAATATAATATTTCAATAGAATCAATAGATTATTTGTTGTTACATCAGGCGAATAAGATGATGAATGATAAAATCAGAAAAAAAGTTGGAGTTGAAGAATCCAAGGTTCCTTATTCTTTATCAGAATATGGAAACACTTCTTCTTGTTCGATTCCCTTAACAATTGTTTCTCAGTTGAGAGAAGAAGTTAAAGAAAAAAACAAGAAATATTTGGCGTGTGGATTTGGAGTTGGTCTATCATGGGGTACGGCCTACTTTGAAACTGAAAACTTATGTTGTCCTCCAATTTCATTTTTATAAAAATTCGATAAAAGATGGCTTTAATAACTTTTGATAAAGTAAAAATTTCAGGTTTAGCAGCTTGTGTACCTAAAAACACTATATATAACCTAAATTATTCAACTCTTTTTGATAAAGAATCGGTTTCTGAAATAGTAGAAAAAACCGGAATCTATGAAAGAAGATTTGCTCCAGAAGGTATGTGTGCGTCTGATTTATGTTATCATGCTGCAGAAAAACTTATTGATGATTTAAATATTGATAAATCTGAAATCGATTTGTTAGTCTTTGTATCACAAACTCCCGATTATAGAATGCCAGCTACATCAATAGTATTGCAAGAAAGATTAGGATTGTCAAAAAGTACAGCGTGTTTTGATATAAATTTAGGCTGTTCAGCTTTTGTTTATGGTTTGTCGGTTATTTATTCGATGATGCAAACAGGTGGTTTTCGTAAAGCATTATTGCTTGATGGAGAAACTCGTTCTAGAGTTTATTCACCCAAAGATAGAAAAACAGCTTTTTTGTTTGGGGATGGAGGAGTAGCAGCACTGATTGAAAAATCTAATGAAGTTGGAAAAAGTTTTTTTAGTTTGAATTCGGACGGTAGTAAATCGGAATATATCAAAATGGATGCTGGTGGTTATAGGTTTCCTAGTTCTGTAGAAACATTAAAAGAAAAAGTGGTTGATGAATATGGAAATATTAGAAGTGACGAGCATGGTTATATGAATGGGGCAGATGTATTTAATTTTGTGATTTCTGAAATACCTAAAGATATAAAAAGAATTTTAGCCTATAGTGAAAGCGAATTAGAACAATTTGATTATTTCTTTTTTCATCAGGCTAATAAATATATGAATGGGTATTTACAGAAAAAATTAAAACTAGATTCAGATAAAGTTCCCTCTTGTATTGAAAAGTTTGGAAATACTTCTTCAGTATCTATTCCTTTGACAATGGTTTCATCACTATTTGGTAAAAATTATAAAAATAAAAATTGCTTTTTGTCGGGATTTGGAGTAGGAATGAGTTGGGCTTCATGTATCATAAACCTTTATGATTGTCATGTTTCGGAATTAATAGAAATTTAATAATATGAATAAAGAATATAATCCTTTTTCCTTAGAAGGAAAAACTATATTAGTGACAGGAGCCTCTTCTGGAATAGGAAAGTCTATTGCTATTGAGTGTTCTAAAATGAAGGCAAAATTATGCGTCATAGGTAGAGATATTGTCAGACTTAATGAAACACTAAGTGAGTTAGAAGGGGAGGGGCATAGAGCATTGCAATTTGATATTAATGAAAATGAAAAAATAAAGAGTTTTATTAGTGAATTACCAGAATTAAATGGAGTAGTTCATGCTGCAGGTATAATAAAAAGATTACCTTTAAAGTTTATTTCAAAGGAAGATTTTAATGAAATTTTAGATACGAATTTGGTATCAGCTTCTCAAGTTACTAGAGAATTGCATAAGCAAAAGAAACTAAAGACAGGATCTTCAATAGTTTTTATCTCCTCCATTGCTTCCGATTTTGCATCTATTGGTAATATCATGTACATGGCATCAAAAGGAGCTGTTAATTCTTTCTCAAAAGGGATAGCATTTGAATTTGCAAAATCTAATATACGATCGAACGTTATTCAACCAGGAATGGTAGTGACAAATTTGACAAAAGTTATCAATGATAAAGAAATAGAAGAAGATATAAAGCGTTATCCACTAGGAAGATATGGAACTACGCAAGAAATAGCATATGCTGCTATATATTTGCTATCCGATGCTAGCGCATGGGTTACGGGTTCTAAAATAGTGGTTGACGGAGGAATAACATTAAGATAATGTAAATTAACTTTTAGTATAGTACATTTGCACATTGTAAATATTTTAATAACATATAAAACTAACAAAAAATGGAACAAAAATTCATTACCTTGTTTAAGGAAGCAATTGACTCAGAAAATGATCAAATTTCAATGGATACTAGATTTAGAGAACTAGACGAGTGGGATTCTTTAGCTGCTTTATCAATCATAGCGATGCTTGATGAGGAGTATGATATAATTATAGATGGGAATAAATTTCAAAAATTAGAGACTTTATCAGAAATTTTGAATTATATTTCTGAAAATAAGTAGTTTAGAGATTTTGTGATTTTATATGATAATAGATTACTTTCAGTCGCTTTCTTTTTTAATTTTTAGTGTATTATTCTTTTTTGGTTTTGGATTGGGTTATTATTCAAAAAAAATTGGACTTCTTTTTAAAATGATTGCTTTTTTTTTACTTTGTTATTGTTTACGCCGTTACCGATATACCAATTCCATAATCTTGAAAGCCAATATTTTGAATCCAAAATAAACATAGCTGAATCTGGAAAAAAAATATTGATATTAGGAGGAGGGTATGTTGATTATCCAAATGTAACATTTTTCGAAAAGCTATCAACTGGTTCACAAAAAAGACTTCTAAAAGGAATTACGATTTATCATAAATTGCACAAATCAAAACTCGTTTTTTCTGGTTATTCAAGGTCGAATAAGACATCACTTGCTTATGTAATTTCTCGAGCTTCGCTTGGATTTGGAGTAAATCCTAAAGATACTTTTCAGTTGAGAAAACCAAGTAATACATTGGAAGAGGCTTTAGATTTTAAGAAAAGATTTTATGAAGAAAAATTTTATTTAGTAACAAGTGCTTATCATATGCCTAGAGCTATGAGAATTTTTAAAAGTTTTGGTTTAAAGCCAAAACCGATACCAACAGATTTTAAACTTAAGGAAGGTTTTGGTCATACATGTTATGTAAATTGGGGAATGAATTATCAAAAATTTAAGCTAATAGAATTTGAATTACATGAATATATAGGTATTTTATTCTTTCCGTTACAAAAGGGACTAAATCAAAAATATAGAATTTAATGAATTTTGAAGTAGTTTTAGAAAATTTAGAAGAAGTTAATTTAGTAAATCAATACAATGTAAAGCGAGTTGAGCTTTGTTCTGGTTTGGATTTAGGAGGATTAACACCTAGTTATGGTATCATTGAATCGGTTGTTGAGTACTCAAAAGCAGAAGTACACCTTATGATACGACCTAGAGGAGGTAGTTTTATTTATAATGAAAATGAAATAAATGTCATGTTAAAAGATATTTTAATAGCCCAAAAAACAAATTGTAAAGGAGTTGTTTTTGGAATATTAAATGAAAAACATGAGGTAAATATAGAAAAAACTAGACGGTTGACTCATTATGCAAAAGATTTAGGGCTACAAGTTACGTTTCACCGTGCAATAGATTTTACTGATAATTACTACAAAAGTGTTGAAACTTTGATTAACTGTCAAGTTTCTAGAATATTGACTTCTGGTGGAGCTTCAAATGTAGACTTAGGTAAGGAAGAATTAGTGAAATTTTTCCATCAATTTAGAAATGAAATAGAAATTATGCCAGGAGGAGGAGTGTCAAACATTAATGCATCTTATTTTATAAATAATGGCTTTCAAGATTTACATTTCAATATTAGAAAGCAGAAAGTAAATAGTTCAGATTCCTCAATGGGAATTGAATATGTAGTTGATGAAGAAAAAATATTAGGGATAACAGCATTGGTAAATAGTAGGAACAATTGATTCGCATTTTAGATATATTATTTTCCTTCATTGCCATTGTTTTGTTGATGCCATTCCTTATTATAATAGTGTTTTTAATGCTTTTATTTCAATCTTTTCCAGTTTTTTTTTCTCAAAGTAGAGTAGGTAAACATGGTAAAGAATTCAAAATATATAAATTTCGTACCATGGTTGTTAATTCAGAGGATGAGTATGCTTTAACTAAAGGTGAAAATGATGAAAGAATAACCACGATTGGTCATTTTTTGAGAAAATATAAATTAGACGAAATTCCACAACTCTATAATATCTTAAAAGGGGACATGTCTTTAGTAGGGCCAAGACCTCAAGTAATTTCTTATATTCAGAAATACCCTAGCATGTATCAAGAGATATTAAAAACAAAGCCAGGTATGTTGAGTTATTCTGCTTTAATTTATTTTAATGAAGATGAGTTATTGGCAACAAAAGATGATATAGTTTCTTATTATGAAGAAGTTATTTTGCCTCATAAATATGAGTTAGATAAACAATTATATCAAGAAAAAAATATTAAAATATATTTTTCTGTACTATTTTTGTATATTAGTAAATTATTACAGAATAAAAATAAAATTGATGGATAATTCAAAGATATGGTTGTCTTCACCGCACATGGGAGGAAATGAGCAAAGGTATGTTCAAGAAGCATTTGATACGAATTGGGTAGCTCCTTTAGGGCCTAATGTTTCAGGTTTTGAATCTGATTTAGAAAAATATTTAGATAACGATAGTCAAGTAGCGGCTTTGAGTTCTGGAACTGCTGCGTTACATTTGGCATTAGTATTATTAGGGGTAAAAAAAGATGATGAAGTTATTTGTCAGAGTATGACTTTTTCAGCTTCGGCAAATCCTATTGTATATGTTGGAGCTACACCTGTTTTTGTGGATAGTGAGCCTGAGACATGGAATATGTGTCCTAATGCGCTTGAACATGCTATTATAGATAGAATAGCTAAAGGCAAAAAACCAAAGGCAATTATTGTTGTGCATTTATATGGTATGCCTGCGAAGTTTGATGATATTCAATCAATTGCTTCTAAATATGAAATTCCAATTGTTGAGGATAGTGCGGAAGCATTAGGAAGTAGCTACAAAGGCAGAAGATGTGGTACCCTTGGTGATTTGGCTATATTATCGTTTAATGGGAATAAAATTATAACTACATCTGGTGGAGGTGCTCTAGTGTGCAAGACAAAAGAACAAAAAGATAAAGTAGTTTTTTTATCAACACAAGCAAGAGATCATGCGCCACATTATCAGCATAGTGAGATTGGTTATAACTACAGAATGAGTAATATTTGTGCTGGTATTGGTAGAGGGCAAATGGAGGTTTTAGACAATCATATTGCTAAAAGAAGAGCAATGAATAAATTTTATCAAGAACTATTTGATGAATATGAGCAAATACATTTATTAAAAGAACCTAATGATAATTTTTTTTCCAATCATTGGTTAACTGCAATATATATTGAATCAAAAAATAATGATAGCGAAAAATTGCGACTTCATTTAGAAAAGGCAAATATTGAGAGTAGGCCTTTATGGAAGCCTATGCACTTGCAACCTGTGTTTTCACATTCACCATATTATGGTGGCTCAGTATCAGAAAAATTGTTTAATTCCGGTCTTTGTTTGCCATCAGGATCTAATCTAAATGAAGAAGAAAAGCAAAGAATTAAGGAACAAGTTACTCGCTTTTAAAGATTTATTTTCAGAAAAAATATGGACAAAATAAAAAGACCTAGTATTTTTAATTTTTTTTCCAGTAAAGGACATTTTTTGAATCCTAAAAAATTTGGTTATTTGCCTAGATGGATCATATTATTTATTGATTTAGGTATCATACTTTTTTCAGGAACTTTGACTTATTTTCTTTTACAAGGAATGGGTTTGAATTTTATTAATCGCCATCATTTATTAACTGGAATTATTTTAATTACTTCTGTTAACTTTTTTTTCTTTAAAATCTTTAGAACCCATTCAGGAATAATTAGGCATACTTCATTAATTGATTCATTAAAATTATTATTTTCTCAATTTTCCACTTTTGCAGTTATTGTATTTTTAAATTATTTAATAATTATTATTGGTCGATCAAAATTATTCATGACAACAGGAGCTTTTTTATATACATTAGTTTCTTTTTCTTTGTTGTTTTTTCTAAGAATAGTTGTTAAATACTTGTATGATAAACTTGGTAGAAAAAATCAAAAAACAAATGCAGAGAAAATAAAAGCTCTAATATATGGAATAGATGATAATGCTATTGCAGTTGCAAATGCTTTGAAAGTTGAGAAACCATCAAGATTCAAAATATGTGGTTTTATTGATAGTAAAAGCAATAATTCTACTATGCGAATATTGAATCTTCCTATTTTTCCTTTAAAAAAAGGAGTTCCTACGCTATTAAAAATTAAGAAAGTAGAAGCATTAATAATAGCTGATAATACCTTGTCAAAAGTAGAAAGAATTAATATTGCGGAAGAATGTATAAGTTATGGTTTTAAGATATTTTCTTTACCAGTTGTTTCTAATTGGAGTGATGGAACTGAAATAGCTAAAAGTATAAAAAGTTTTGATATTAATGATTTGTTAGAGCGAAATCCTATAAGATTAGATACCGATTCAATTTCTAAAAAATTAGAAAATAAAGCAATTCTTGTTACAGGTGCAGCTGGCTCAATTGGAAGTGAAATAGTTAGACAAATTATTAATTTTAAACCTATAAGGGTAATTTTGCTTGACCAAGCTGAAACACCGCTTCATAATCTGTCTTTAGAGATTCATACTTTACAAAAAGAAATTGAGATTTATAATTCCATTACTGACGTTAGAGATTATGAATCTCTTGAAAGAGTATTTGCTGATTTTAAACCTAATGTAGTTTTTCATGCTGCAGCCTATAAGCATGTACCTATGATGGAAGAAAACCCAGGTCAAGCCATTTTTACAAATGTTTTAGGTTCTAAAAATGTTACGGATTTATCGCAGAAATATAATATTGAAAGATTTGTTATGGTATCTACAGATAAAGCTGTCAATCCGAGTAGTGTCATGGGTGCTAGTAAACGAATTGCTGAGATGTATGTCCAATCCAAGCATTTTAGTAATTTGAAATTAAATCAAGACACGACCAAGTTTATTACTACTCGTTTTGGAAATGTTTTGGGATCAAATGGTTCTGTAGTTCCTTTGTTTACAAAGCAAATACAAGAAGGGGGTCCTGTTACAATTACTCATCCTGATATTATTCGCTATTTTATGACTATTCCAGAAGCTTGTCAATTAGTTATGGAAGCTGGAGCGATGGGTTCAGGTGGAGAAATATATATTTTTGATATGGGTGAACCAGTAAAAATCATTGATTTAGCACACAAAATGATTCGTCTTGCTGGATATAAACCAGATTTAGATATCAAGATTGCTATCGTTGGTTTGCGCCCAGGAGAAAAATTATATGAAGAGTTATTAAATAATAGTGCAGAAAATTTACCTACTCATAATGAAAAAATCATGATTGCGGTTGAAAATTGTAAAGAACATGAGGTGGTTTCAAAATCTGTAGAACTATTAATTGATCTTGCTAGAACGGGAACAAATCAGCAAATTGTTTCGAAAATGAAGAAAATAGTACCCGAATTTAAAAGTTTGAACTCTACTTTTGAAGCCTTGGACGTTAAAGACTAATTGAAGATGTCTCTGATATATATCCTTAAAATAAAGTTTATTGTTAAATTCAGTAAACTTTTTTCTTTTTAATAGTTGTAACCATGAAAATAGCTTTTCTGACTCCAGAATTTCCTCATCCACTAACAGGCTCCTCAGGAGGTATAGGGACGAGTATTCTAAATTTATCAAAAGGGCTTATTGAATTAGGACACGAAATAGTTGTTATAGTATGTAACCAAGAAAAAGACGATTTTTTTATAGAAGGTTCCTTATCTATTTATAAATTTAAAAATCAAACTATTAAAGGGTTTTCATACTTTTTTACTCAAAAAAAAATAGAAAGTTTAATTAAAAATTTATACATCAAAGGAAAAATTGATCTTTTAGAAGCACCAGATTGGATCGGACTAACTTCCTATATAAATACAAATTGCCCAACGATAATAAAACTTCATGGTAGTGATACTTATTTTTGTAAGTTGGAAGAAAGAAAGAGTAAGTGGAGGAATAGATTTCGCGAAAAATTGGCCTTAAGAAGAGCCAACGGTGTTATTGCTGTGAGTCATTATACTGCGTTGCAATCAAAAGAGATTCTTGGATTTAAGCAATCATTCAAAGTGATTCCTAATGCAATCGATGTCTCACAATTTATCCCAACTCAAAATACAAATGATTCTAGCACAATACTTTATTTTGGAACTTTAATCAGAAAAAAAGGATTATTAGAGCTCCCTAAAATTTTTAACGAAATTATTATGGAAAACCCTAAAGTGAGATTAGTATTAATCGGAAAAGATTCTGGAGATACATTGACAGGAAATCCATCGGTTTGGAACATGATGCAAGAATTATTTGATGAGTCTGCTTTAAAAAATGTTCAGTATTTAGGCGAAAAATCTTATAGCGAAATGAACAAGTACATTGAAAAAGCCACAGTTTGCGTATTTCCAACATTTGCAGAAGCTTTTCCAGTTTCTTGGTTGGAAGCCATGGCTATGCAAAAAGCAATTGTAGCTTCAAATATTGGTTGGGCTTCTGAGATGATTCAGAATGAAGTAGAGGGTTTTTTGGTTCATCCTAAAGATCATAAAGTCTTTGCAGACAAGATTACATTGCTGTTGAATGATACTGAATTAAGACAAAAGATGGGGTTTCATGCTCGAGAAAAAGTACTCAATAACTTTAGTACACCAATTATTGCTAAACAAAGTCTAGAGTATTATTCGGATTTCATCAATTCAAAAAAACAATATTAAGATGATTGAATCAGTAACTTTAGTAACAAAAGAAATATTAAAACGATGTGATTTTCAGTTAAAAAATCATAAGGTTGTTTTTGATAGTGATGATTTTTTTACCAAAAACAATTCTTTAGACTTTATAATAGTTTTTAAATTTCCCATCAAGAAATTCAGAAATCATGATTATCAATGGGTGGATTGTAAAACATCTCGAATTGCAAATGAATTTTGTCCAAAGATTATTCAATTGGATGATGGGACTATGATACAAGCGAATACTGCTTTGGGCTTTTGGGAAATTAGTCCCAAAACACCTTGTGTACTTTATTGGCGATTTAATCCAGAATTTTCAAAACCCATAACTCAATATCAAGGAAAACAAAATAATAAAAAAATTGTTCAAGCAGTTTCACCAATAAAAAGTAAGGTTTCCCCAGAATTATTAATCACAAATGGTTATGCAGTTGAGTTTAGTAGATCAAAGATTCCCTTTGTTCCTGTCGTTTGTTTTACAGATCATTGTGATTTTGATACTAAAGAAAATCTAAAATTACAACGAGAATTGTTTCATAAAACAGGAATAAAAATTACAAAAGGGTTTTTTTTAAATCATTTTTCAAAACGAGAGGATAATGCTTCTCTTCAAAATGATAGAGATGAGTTGATGAAGTGGAGTGACGAGGGACACGAATTGTGTTATCATTCTTTGTCTCAATCTATTAAATCAGATCAAGAAAGTTTTGAAGATTTTTCTTCATTTCAACCACCATTAGATGATATTACAACATGGATAGATCATGGATATCAACCGTATAATTTTTCACTATTTAAAAATAGTTTAATTTCTGAAAAACACTATGAAACTGTTTTACATCAGAAAAATATTCAAGTTTTGTGGAATTATATTGATTCAGGAACAGCAACTTTAGGTGTAATAAATCAGTGTAACCCTCAACATTTTACGCTGAAGAGTTTTTGGAATGGAACTAAAAATAGATCTTTAGTACAGCGGATACAGTTAATGATTAAAAATATTATTTTCCATTTTTATAATGATGAACTACTGATTTTGAAATATAAAAGTACTGCTACAAATTTTAAAAAGATTTTTTTTCAAAAAAAGATTCGATATATAACTCCTCTTATTCTAAATTTAATTCAAATCAGTGCAAAAATATTCCATGTTTTTTTGCATTGGAACGAAAATCAAAAGAAACCTTATACTTTTGCAAAATACTGCCCAATTCTATTTAAACATACCTTGCATGAAAAGGAATTTTATGTTTTTCAAACCTTAGAAATGATTGATTTTAAACAAGCATTAAGTCCCAGAAATATCGATTTGTTTATAAAAGAAAAAGGGGTTTTTATAGCACATACTTATTTTTCCGTACCTATGGAATATCATGAAGGAAGAATGTTTGTGAATATGAATGTAATTGATAATGAGGTGTCTAAAAATTTTGAATTCCTAGGAGAAAAAATTAAAAATAGAGACATTTGGAATCCCACAATACAAGAATTAGTAGCCTATTGGTCAAATTTTGAAAAAGTGATTTTAGATGTCGATTATCAAGGTACTATTTTTGTAAAAAACAAAACAGATTTAATATACATAAGAATTAATATTGAAAAATGAAACATCAGATAAAAACAAATTTCTTTAAATTCTTATCATTATTACCCAATAAAATAGGGGATTATTTCTATCATATTATTCAATTTTTGAGTAATAAGAAAAAAATTAAAAGTAAAATCAAATTATCTGAATCAACATATAATATACTTATACTATTGTTGAATGATTTAAAATTTGACTTAAAAAATAAGAAAGTTTTAGAGATAGGTTCAGGTTGGTTTCCTATAATGCCTTACTTTTTTATATACTTTGGAAAAGTAAGTAAGGTATATACCTACGATATTAATGAACATTATAGGAAAAGTTCAATATTAAAATTTAATCTCGATTTTGAAAAAGAATATAATTTAAAAGTAGATGTTGAAAAGGCAAATAAATATGGTTTGCCACATGAAGTAGATTATTTTCCATCTAAGAATATTATTTTTGAAGATATACCAAATATTGATATCGTTTTTTCAAGATATGTTCTATCTCATGTGAGTCCTAATGACATAGAAGAAATGCATAAAAAAATTAAAAGAAGTGTTAATAAAGGAACTTTTATTGTTCATTTTATTTCACCTAGTGATCTTAGACAACATGGAGATAAATCAATTTCTCTTCAAGATTTTCTTCAATACAGTCCTTCCCAATGGGATAAAATTCAGACAAGATTTGATTATCATAATCGAATGAGATTGCCACAATTTATTGAGCTTTTTACAAAATTAGATTTGGAAATTGTTTATTTGTCTTATGATAGATTGAATGAAAATTCAAAAAATATGGATTTATTCAAAAAGTTGAATTTGCATGAAGATTACATCAAATATTCAACAGAAGAATTGACAGCAGGTAATATCGTTGTTGTTTTAAAAGTATAAATTGATTATGAGAACCCGGTTTACATTAATAATTTGTACCTATATGCGACCTGAGCCGCTTTTAAAGTTACTCAAATCGGTTCAAACGCAAAGTTTATATCCTGATGAAATATTAATTATTGATGGTTCGACTAATGATAAAACTAGAGAGATATTAGAAAAGAATACTTTTGAAAATCTTAAATATTATTTGGTATCAGAATCAGAAAGAGGATTAACTAAACAAAGAAATTTTGGTATTTCTAAAGTGGCTTCAAATAGTGATATTGTTTGTTTCTTGGATGATGATACTATATTAGATAAGGAATATTTTAAAAACATCATTGCAACCTATATTGAAAAGCCAGATGCATTGGGAGTAGGTGGTTATATTTCCAATGAAGTATATTGGAATCGGGTTCAAAATGAAGAAGATGTAAAAATTGAGAATTTTTATTTTGATGGTTATAAAAGAAGGGACGGTTTTCGATTTATTTTAAGAAAAAAAATCGGATTGGATAGCGATAAACCACCAGGTTTTTTACCTGATTTTTCACATGGTAGAAGCATTGGTTTTTTACCTCCATCAGGAAAAACATATCAAGTTGAACAATTAATGGGAGGGGTTTCATCTTTTAGAATATCAGTATTTGAGGAGTTTCAATTTTCTCATTATTTTGAAGGCTATGGACTTTATGAAGATGCTGATTTTACTTTGAGATTATCCAAAAAAGGAAAATTATACATAAATACTAACGCTAAATTGGGTCATTTTCATAACGAATCTGGAAGACCTAATAAATATAAGTATGGAAAAATGGTGGTTCGAAACGGTTGGTATGTTTGGAGAATCAAAAACCCGAATCCTAATTTTAAGGCTCGAGTGAAATGGAATTTAATTACGCTGCTCTTAATTGTAATTAGATTTAGTAATATTTTTACAACTCAAAAACGACTTGAAGCATTTACGGAGTCTATGGGTAGAATTATGGGCTGGTTAAGCCTATTCATTGATAGACCAAAACAACAATAAAAATGAAATTTGTAATCATTACTCATGTTCCTCATTTCGTTTATGGAAATTCCATTAGCGCCTATGCTCCTTATGTAATGGAAATGAATATTTGGTCAAAATATGTAGACGAATTAATCATTGTCGCTCCTAGAAGTTTTCAAAAAAAAGAGTCTATTGATTGCAATTATAGTCATTCAAAAATTAAATTTATTGAAATTAATAGTTTTGATGTATTGAGTAGTAAAAATACATTTTTAGCTTTGTTAAAAATTCCTATTATAGGTATCACAATATTCAAAGCGATGAGATATTCTGATCATATTCACCTCAGATGTCCAGGAAATATAGGCTTATTAGGGTGTTTGATTCAAGTTTTTTTTCCAAAGAAAACGAAAACAGCTAAATATGCAGGAAATTGGGATCCATGTGCCAAACAACCCTTGAGTTATAGATTTCAAAAATGGATTTTACATAATACTTTTTTGACTAAAAACATGAACGTATTGGTGTATGGAACGTGGAATAATCAATCTAAAAATATAAAATCTTTTTTCACAGCTACCTACTCAGATGCTGATATCGAAGAAATTCAACCAAGAAAGTTAGAAGGTCAAATAAACTTTATTTTTGTGGGAACTTTGACAAAAGGGAAGCAACCTCTTTATGCCATTCAATTAATTGAAGCACTTAAAATGAAAGGGTTTGAAGTGAATCTTTCTATTTATGGAGAAGGTGCTGAAATGCCATTTTTGAAACATTATATTGAATCAAATAATCTGCATCCTTTTATTTGTTTAAAAGGAAATGTGTCGAAAGAAACTATGAAAGGAGTATACAAAAACAGTCATTTTTTACTCTTACCCTCAAAAAGTGAAGGATGGCCAAAAGTAATTGCTGAAGCCATGTTTTGGGGTTGTTTGCCTGTAACGACATCCGTTTCTTGTGTTAGTTCAATGTTAGGATTTGGCTCAAGAGGGATTCTCTTGACGGAGTTTTTAAGTGATGACACACAAAATATTTTACAACTTTTGGAGAATCAAGTAGCTTATGAGCATAAAATAAAAGAAGCTGTAGCATGGTCACAAATGTTTACTACTAACAAATTTGAATACGAAATAAAAAAGTTAGTCGCATCATGAGGATATTGCAAATGATAGACTCCCTAGATATTGGAGGCGCTGAGAAAATGGCTGTAAATTATGCTAATGCCTTGTCAAAAGAGGTTGAATTTTCGGCTATAGTTTCAACGCGAAAAGAAGGTGCGTTAAAGTCTCAAATCAACGATAGTGTTCATTATTTCTATCTTCATAGAAAAAGTGTTCTTGATGTTTTTTCGATTGCTAGATTACGCAAATATTGTGTTGTTCATGGTATTGAAATAGTCCAACCTCATAGCAGTTCTTTTTTTACTGCATTTTTACTCAAATTAGTTTTACCAAAAATTAAGGTCGTTTGGCACGATCATAATGGTTTAAGTGAATTTATCTCACCTCAAAGGACTTTTGTAACTAAAATTGCATCTTCTTTTTTTTCTGGAATTATAGTAGTTAATGATTACCTTAAGAAATGGGCACAAAATAAATTATGGTGCCAGAATATTATTTATTTACCCAATTTCACGACTTTAAATAGAGATGAGTTAGGAATCACTGTCTTAAAAGGAAATCCAGGAAAACAAATATTGTGTTTGGCTAATTTACGATACCAAAAAAATCATTTTTTTCTGTTAGAAGTATCAGAAATGTTAAAAGCATCACATCCTGATTGGACTTTTCATCTAGTTGGGAAAGATTTTAATGACGATTATAGTACTAAACTAAAACAATCAATTAATTCTAAAAGACTTGAAGAACATGTTTTTATTTATGGATCAAAACAAGATACATTCTCTATAATTAATCAAGCTGAAATTGCTATAATAACTTCGTTGTCTGAGGGATTGCCAGTAGCTTTATTAGAATTTGGCTTGTGTAATAAAGCTGTAGTTTCTACAGATGTAGGTGAAATTCCTTTAATCGTTAAAAAGGGAAATAACGGTTTTTTGGTTTCTAAAGAAGATGTTCAAACTTTTTATACTAATTTAGTGCAATTAATAGAAAATCCTGATTTGCGTCAAAACATAGGAAAAGCTTTGAATCAAACCATTAATGAACATCATTCAGAACAAGCTGTACTTAAAAAATATCTCACTTGGATTAATTCGTTGTAATGTTATTAAAGGAAAAAAATTATTTTATACTTGTGTTCATACATGTTATTCTCGGTTTTATTATTTTTAATAATCCGAGATTATCTGTTATATATACAATACTTATTTTTATAGTTAGTTTTTATTTTGTAATTAAGACTAAGAATAGAAATAATGAAGTTTTATATGCCGCAGCTTATATAGTTGGATCAGAAGTTTTTTTAAGGATGACTGAAGGGGGGATTTTGTATGAATTTGGAAAATATGGAGTGATTATTTTTACAATCATTGGGATGTTATACAGCGGATTTTCAAAAAATGCTTTATCCTATTGGATATTCTTAATACTATTAATACCAGGCGTTTTTATCGCCATGGAGACACTTGATTTTGGAACTGAGATACGGAAAACAATTATTTTTAATATTTCTGGTCCAGTTTCTTTAGGGGTAGCCTCTTTATATACCTATAATAGAAAAATTTCGATAAACGAATTAAATAACATTCTATTGCTAATAGGGTTGCCAATTATTTCTTGTGCAATTTATATAACTCTTTATATTCCAGATTTGAAATCTGTACTTACAGGTAATGCCTCAAATGTTGAAACATCAGGTGGTTTTGGTCCCAATCAGGTGGCAACAATTTTAGGTTTGGGAATGTTTGTTTTTTTTTCTAGATTGTTATTTGCTTCTTCAACCCGTTTGTTATTTATTATTAACTTGTCATTAGGTTTATTGATGACTTATAGAGGGTTAGTTACATTTTCTAGAGGAGGTATGATTACTGGTTTTGTTATGTTTGTCGTCTTGTCGTGTTTTGTGTATTTTTATACGAAGCAAAAACTTAAGTTAAATTATTTTTTTGGAATTTTTATTACTGCATTTATATTGATATTTAGTTTTAGCGAATACCAAACAGGTGGTTTAATGACAAAAAGATACGCCAATCAAGATGCTATGGGTAGGACGAAAGAGAGTAATTTGTCAGGAAGGGAAGTGATTGCTGAATTTGAAATCAATTCATTTCTTGAGCACCCATTTTTTGGTATTGGAGTAGCAAAAGGATTGGAATTGAGAAGAGATGTTTCTGGTGAAGCAATTGCATCCCACAATGAAATAACAAGAATGATGGCAGAGCATGGAGCATTAGGAATACTAGCACTTTTAATATTATTGTTTACACCCATTTTCCTTTTTTTAGATAATAGACAACATGTTTATATGTTAAGTTTTTTGTTGTTTTGGCTGTTAACCATTAATCATGCTGCCATGCGAATTGCAGCTCCATCGTTTGTTTATGCATTATCTTTGTTAAAAGTTCATTTTAATGAGTAAGACAATACTATATATTGGAAATAAGTTATCAAAACATGGGAATACTTTAACAGCCATTGAAACATTGGGCTCGTTTTTAGAAGAGCATGGCTACAAAGTATATTATGCTTCTTCATGCAAAAACAAAATTGTTCGTATGTTGGATATGATGGTAACAACACTTAAAATCTACAGAAAATACGATTATGTTTTTATTGATACTTATAGTACTTATAATTTTTGGTATGCTTTTATTATAAGTCAGATGTGTAGAGTATTAGGATTGAAATATTTGCCCAAATTACATGGAGGTGATTTACCAAGAAGATTAGAAAACAATCCTTTTTTATGTGATTTAATTTTTAAGAATGCTTATAAAATATGCGTTCCATCAGATTATTTGTTTAATGCATTTTCAGAAAAATATCCGAGAAACATTGTGTATATTCCTAATACAATTGAATTAAAACACTACGCTTTTTTAAAAAGGAATGTTTTAGAACCAAAATTATTGTGGGTTCGTTCTTTTTCTGAAATATATAATCCTAAAATGGCTATTCAAGTATTTTTTGAAATTAAGAAGGTGTTTCCAAATTCTGAACTTTGTATGGTTGGGCCTGATAAAGAAAACATTATTGAAGAATGTATGAATTTTGCTCAAGAATTAGGTGTGAATGTTCAATTTACAGGGAAATTAGAAAAAGAAGAATGGATAGAGTTGTCAAAAGAGTATGACATTTTTCTAAATACAACTCATTTTGATAACATGCCCGTTAGTGTCATGGAAGCCATGGCGTTGGGGTTAGTAGTGGTATCTACAAATGTAGGAGGGATTCCTTTTCTAGTAAAAAAAGACTATAATGGTATACTTGTTGATGATAATGATGTTGAAGCTATGGTTACTTCAATTAAAAATTTATGTACAAACAAAGATTTATTTTACGAGTTGTCATTAAATGCTAGAAAATATGTCGAAAAATATGATATTGATGTTATTAAGTCTCAATGGTTTGATATTTTAAAATAATGAATTTTAAATTGTTTTAAGAATGAACAATAATAAAAATATACATTTTGAAGTTTCTGAACGAAAAGTATTACTCAAGTTATTTGATGTGGTATTTGTTTTAGTCTCTCTATTTGTAATTAGTTCAGTATTTAATTTCAAATACTTTACTTTTTCAGCTTCAAATTATTATTGGATACTAGTACTGGCTTTATATTTAAATATTTTTGGTTCTGTTTTTGAAATGTATAATTTGCAAATTGCTAGTAATCAATCGCAAATCATAAAAAGCATCATATTAACTACTTCTACTACCGTTTTATTTTATTTATTAACGCCAATTTATACACCTGAACTGCCTTCCAATAGACTTCAAATTGTGTTTTTTTATGGTGCTATATTACTGGCGTTGTTGTTGTGGCGAATATTTTACGTAAATTTTTTAGCATCTCATCGATTTGAAAAAAATGTGGTTTTAGTTTGTGATAAAGGTCAATTAGTCGAACTTATTAAAGATATAGAAAAAGCCGACCCACATTATAAAATTGTTGGTTATGTAAGTTCTGAAGGGGAAGATAAAATCAAAGGTATCAAATCTAAATCAATAAAATATATTAATCCAATTGATTTAAAGCATTTTGTGCTTACACATTCCATATCTGAAATTTTAATAGCTTCTCAAAAGACTGAAATTATAACAGTGTCATTATACAATCAGCTTATTCATCTTTTAGAAAATGGATTTATCATTCGGGAATACTCTCAAGCCTACGAGTTGATTACCCAACGTATCCCCGTGCATTATGTATCTCGAGATTTTTATAGATATTTTCCGTTTAGCAGAAGTAATCAAAACCATCTTTATTTATTAGCAACTCGTATTGCAGATATTATTTTTTCTTTAATAGGATTATCTTTTGGTTTACTTTTCTTTCCAATTATTTTGATAGGAAATGTGATAGGAAATAAAGGGAATTTAATATATACTCAAGAACGTGTTGGCAAAAACGGGATAGTATTCAAAATCTATAAATACCGAACTATGATTGAGAATGCTGAAGTTAATGGTGCTGTATTTACAAGTGTTAATGATGTTAGAATAACCCCTTTTGGTAAATTTTTACGTAAAACTAGACTCGACGAATTTCCTCAATTTATAAACATTCTAAAAGGAGATATGTCGATTATTGGCCCTAGACCCGAAAGACCTGTTTTTGTGAATGAAATTGCTGAAGTTATGCCTTTTTATGAAACGAGACATGTAATTAAACCTGGATTAACTGGATGGGCACAGGTGAATTATTCTTATGGCGATTCAATAGATGATAGCTTGGTAAAACTGCAATACGACTTGTATTATATCAAGCACAGAAGTATTTTCCTAGATATAAATATTATCATTAAAACGATTAGTACGGTTCTTTTTTACAGAGGTCAATAATTCTTTAGATGATATCCTTTTTGTAAATTTTGAATAAAATAAGGAAATGGGTAACAATAAAAGGGAGTAGTAAAAAGAAATCGGGTTTAGGAATCATAATCACTACGTAAATCACTAACAAAGCTGATAGAAATTGAATCAAGCGTTTTCTTTTTTGATTTTTTAAATAAGGCAGAAATATAAATAATGGGTTAAATATGAGTATGTTATAATTCCATAGCACTTCCTGATGTAAAGAATATAAACCGACAAGAGACAAGAATAATCCCAAGATTCCTGCGAATGTTAAATAACCAAAATAGATGGGTTTGTTGTTGGTTGCAATTATACTAATCAGTAAAATAATGATGAAATAAATGCTGTTGATAAAGGAAAATTCATGTGGTAATGCTTTTCCAGGAACTAAAATCTGTTTATGTGAAACGAGTGGTTTCCCTCCTAATGTAGCTTTGTCAAGACTATACATCAATTCGATGGGTAAAAATAATTTTTCAGCTTTAGCGTCGGTTTTCAAACCAAAAATGATATTAATTCCCAATTTATAGTAAAAATGATTTTCAAAATAAGGGTATAAAAGAGCTCGATACGAAATAGAAGTGTCATCTACTTTTTTCAAGAGTTTTTTCCCTATAATAGTATTGATTTTTTCAACTACCATAGTAGTACAATTTCGGTCAATAAATTTATAGGTATAATAACGTTCTTCAGAATATAGAGATTTATTCAAGAGGTTAAAAAGTTCTTGTTTTTTGGATAGTGGAATGTTGAGGGTTTGTTCGAGTACTTCTCTGTGTTCGTATTCGTATTCAGCAATAAAATCTGTATAACTAGTTACATTTATAAAATATTGTAAATCCCCTTTTACAAATTTCAAGTAAAAATTAGGCGTGCTAAAGTCGAATGCGCCATAATTATATACAACGTCCAAGTGATTTATGTCGTCTTTGATTCGTATGGCGGTGTGTCCAAATGTAGTATACAATTCATTACCTCTACCACAAGTAAAGACACTAACAGAAGCCTCACTTGATAATAGTTCGTTTTGAGAATAACCAAATATTGCAGTAAAAAATAGAATTAAAAACAGTTTTTTTTTCATGGGAATAATTACCTAAAAATACTTAAATCAACTTTTAAAGAGAAGATATTAGAATATAATGCCGCACTTTGATTGCCCAAATCGGTTAAGGCATAATCTACTTGAATGCCTCGATACTTAAATCCCAAACCTATATTGGGTTGGAATCCGATTTTTTTAGAATTATCAATTTGAGTTACAGTTTGAAAGTTTCCTACACCTGCTCTGAGAAACACTAAATCTGTATAACCATACTCAAAACCAAGGGCAGGGTCAATACTCACCACATCTGTAGCAAAAATATCATTTGTTTTAGAAAATTGCATGTTTAAGTTTCCAGAAGCTAACAAACTAGTTTCATTGTGAAATTCAAATTTTTTAGAAAGACCAAGTTGTGCTTTTGGAAGCGTGATTTCAGTACTTTGTGGTAAATCCTGATTTTGTCCAGCTACTGCGCCTTTGATGCTGTTAAATTCATCTTCATTAATATTCCACACATTATATGTGGTTGTAATATCGCGTAGCATGAGTCCGAAATGCCAATCATTTTTTTCAAATTGGAAACCCACATCGAATCCGAATCCCCATGAACTTGCAAAATTTCCAATGATACGTCGAATTACTTTTGTGTTGACACCATATTGAAAACCAGGTAATTTTAGTTTTCTGGCGTAAGAAAAAGTCATTCCATAATCGGCAGTAGAGAATTTACTAATCCTATTGTAATCTATGGTTCCGTTGGCATCAATAAGCTGGGTTGTATTTAAAATATCATCCACTCCAAATCGGATTAAAGACATTCCCCAAGCACTTTCATCGTCAATGGGTTTTGCAAAGGCAACATAATCATATTGGGCAATGTTTGCAAAATAACTTGCATGCATCAATGCAGCTTGACTATCTTCAAGACCAATCAAACCGGCCGGATTCCAATAACAAGCATTAACATCATTCGTATTAGCGACTGCTGCATTTGACATTCCCATAGCTGCCGCATCCACTCCAATATTCATAAATTCATTAGAATATTTTCTAATGGTTTGACTGTGAGTTAAAAAACAACTAAATAAAAGAAAGACAAAAAGATTTTTTTTCAAGACAATTTATTTTTTCAAAAATAGAAATTTTATTCATGATATTTCATTAAATCAATTAATATGAAACGCTTTATTGTATAAACTATTGTACTACATTTGCATTTTGAAATTAATAAAGATGAAAATCAAGAAACATATTCCCAATCTACTCACGCTACTCAACTTATTTTGTGGTTGTATTGCCTTAGTTTTTGTATCAGAGTCAAAATTTCTAATTGGTTTTTCTTTTGTTTGTTTGGGAATTTTCTTTGATTTTTTTGATGGTTTCTTTGCGCGAAAATTTGGAGTTTCTGGACCACTAGGGGTTCAATTAGATTCATTAGCAGATATGGTTACAAGTGGGGTGGCTCCTGGTTTTGTCATGTTCAAAATGTTGCTACAGAACAATCAAGGTGGATTCGAATATCTTCCTTATCTAGGATTTATTATTACACTAGGTGCGTGTTACCGATTGGCCAATTTTAATATCGATACACGACAATCGGATTCTTTTATTGGACTTCCCACGCCAGCCAATACGTTATTTATTATGAGTCTTCCTTTGGTAATTGAAGAATGCCATTTTTTGTTTCTTAGTGAATTGTTAAGTATAACCTGGGTATTACTTTTTATAACTCTTTTAAGTGCTTTCGTTATGAATGCTGAGATTCCTTTATTTTCACTAAAAATTAAAAATTTTAGTGTGTCAAAGTATAAGTTACAAACAGGATTCGTACTAGGTTCCATACTCATGATAGGAACGCTTCAATTTCTTTCTATTCCTTTGATTATTCTGTCGTATGTTTTGATATCAATAGGACATAATTTTTGGGTCAAAAAGTAGTTAGGATGAAACAATTTTTGCTTTATGACACTACGCACCCATCGGAAAAAGTCTGTTTCTAGAAAATCCGCCAAGAAAAAAAAGAGGACTAATTTTTGGAAGTGGATTTTTTTTCTTGCTGTGCTATTATTAGCGTTTGGAGGCTATCATTACCAAGAAGCATTATTATTTTACTTTAGTTTTAAGTCGGATAAAACTTATAAAGAAGAACGAATTGCTCAAGCGAGAATTTATCAAATTTTGAAGGCACATCATGATTTAGTTTTCGGATTTGATGTGTCACAATTTCAGGGATTGATTCATTGGGAAGCCATTGATTCTGTAGAGCATCAATTTCCTTTACAATTTGTTTTTATACGAGCCACTGCGGGTCTTGATAAGACGGATGCTTTATTTAACGAAAATTGGCAACAAGCAAAAGAGCATCTGTTCATTCGAGGCGCCTATCATTATTATCGTCCTAATGAAAATTCAACGCTTCAGGCTAAAAATTTTATTCAAGTTGTTCATTTGTCGAAAGGCGATTTGCCTCCAGTTTTAGATATTGAAAAATTGCCCGATAATCAATCTATAGATAGTTTTAAAGTGGGATTAAAACGATGGTTAAAATTAGTTGATGACCATTTTCATGTACGCCCCATTATTTATACAGGAGAAAAATACTACAATGATTTTCTTAAAGCCGACTTCCCAGAGTATACGTTTTGGGTGGCTAATTATAATTTTTTTGTAGAAAATATCAAAGAAGATTGGTTGTTTTGGCAATTTACCGAACGAGCTAAAATTAATGGGATAGAGTCAAAAGTAGATCTTAATATCTATAACGGCACACCCAAAATGCTTCGCTATTTAACCATTTCAAACGAGGTTATTGAATGAACCATATCATACAAAGAGTAAGCGACAGAATAAGGATAAAAAAAAGAATGGAAATCGGATTGGCAAAATTGATTGTCCAACCCATCCAAGGGATTCTTTTGGGTGGAAAAATACGTTTATCTTCTTTGTTAAAATAAAAAACACCCCATTTCCAATTATTAGGGTCTTTATTCCATTGTTCTAAAAGATCTTGCGAAGGTTTCATGAATTAAAACTCTAATTTCTTTTTTCGTAATTCAAAATTTTGACCTAAATATACTTTTCGAACCATTTCGTCTGCGGCTAATTCCTCAGGGACACCTGCTTTTAGAATACCTCCCTCAAACATAAGATACGTCTTATCGGTAATAGCTAGGGTTTCTTGTACATTATGATCGGTGATTAGGATACCAATATTTTTATTTTTTAATTGGGCTACAATACGTTGAATGTCTTCCACGGCTACAGGGTCGACTCCTGCAAAAGGCTCATCGAGTAGGATGAATTTTGGATCAGTAGCCAAACAACGGGCTATTTCTGTTCGTCTTCGTTCACCACCCGAAAGTAAGTCGCCACGATTGGTACGAATGTGTTGCAAACTAAACTCATCAATCAAACTTTCCATTTTTGCTTCTTGTTCAGTTTTTGATAGATTTGTAAGTTGTAAGACACTCATAATGTTGTCTTCAATACTCAGTTTTCTAAAAACAGAAGCCTCTTGTGCTAAATATCCTATACCGTTCTGTGCTCTTTTATACATCGGATATTCAGTGATATTCATGTCGTCAAGATATATGTTTCCTGCATTGGGTTTTACCAATCCAACAATCATATAAAAAGAAGTTGTTTTTCCAGCACCATTTGGTCCCAAAAGTCCTACAATTTCACCTTGGTTAACTTCGACGGAAATGCCTTTAACTACGGATCTTCCTTTGTAAGTTTTGACTAAATTTTCGGCTCTTAATTTCATTTAATCTGAATTTTATTTCACTATCTCATACCATGTAAGATACGGTTCTACATTAATGTATCTGCAAATAAACAAAAAACGTTGGCTTGATGGTATTATTTAACTTCAATTTTGCAATCTGCTGGATAAGGATTACTTATTCTCTTCTTCCAAGGCTTCCCAAAATTCATATGCTCTTCTCAAATGCGGAATTACAATGGTTCCTCCAACTAAAGTGGCAATTGACATCGCTTCAATCATCTCTTCTTTAGTAATCCCTTCTTTATAACAGGTTTCAAGATGATATTTGATACAATCATCACAGCGTAAAACGGTTGAAGCGACAAGTCCTAAGAGTTCTTTTGTTTTCACGTTCAGAGCCCCTTCAGCATAAGCATTTGTGTCCAAGTTAAAAATTCGCTTGATCACTTTGTTATTATCTGTGAGTAATTTTTCGTTCATTTTAGAACGATAGGCATTAAATTCTTTAACTTGTGATGTCATTTTGTTGGCGTTTTTTTGATACTACTGCTGCAATGTAAATACTAATCTCATATAGTGCAATAAGTGGGATAGAAACAATAACTTGACTAGGAATATCTGGAGGTGTTACTATAGCAGCAATTGTCAAATTAATAACAATAGCTATTTTTCTATATTTCCTTAGGAATTCGGGCGTTACTAATCCTAGTTTCGCTAAGAAATAAATTATGATCGGCATTTCAAAGACCAAACCACTTCCAACGAGAGACGTTTTTACCATACTCACATAGGAGTCAACTGTAAATTGGTTTAACACAGCACTACTAACGTTGAACGTACCAAAAAAGTTAATAGATAAAGGTAATACTACATAATATCCGAAAAGAACCCCAATAAAGAATAAGATTGAGGAAATAATAATAAATGAAGCAGCTAATTTTCGTTCTTTTTCATACAATGCAGGACTAATAAATTTCCAAATAAGCCAAAGAATATAGGGAAATGCGAGGATGAATCCGAAAGTAAATAAGGTCCAAATATACATCGAGAATTGTCCTCCAACTTCAGTGTTTTGAATGATAAATTTGAATTCGGTGGCACAGGCATAAGTGTCGTCAACTCCAAAGAAATGGGTCAATTCACAAAAAAAACGATAGGTAATAAAACTTGGGTCTTTAGGACCAAATATAATTCTGTCAAAGATGAACTCGTCAATAAAATAACACGCACAGGCTAAAATTAATATGGCCGATACTCCTCTCACGAGCAACCATCGCAATTCTTCTAAATGATCCATAAAGGACATTTCTTTCTTGTTTTCTGTTGCCATTATACAATTCCTTCTTTTAAAATATCATGTAAATGAATGACTCCAATATAGGTATTCGCTTCGTCTACCACAATGAGTTGTGTTATAGCGAAATGTTCCATAGTGTTTAAAGCATCTAGTACTCGCTCGGTTTTAAGAATAATTTTAGGATTTTTAGACATAATATCTTTAACCAATAGTCCCGCAATAGTATCTGAATTATTGAGCATACGTCTGATGTCTCCATCCGTAATAATTCCAATGACTTTCTGATTTTCTTCAACCGCAGTAACTCCAAGGCGTTGTTCAGAAATCGTAATTATTGCTTTTTTGATAGAATCATTTGGTGAAACACTTGGTTTTCGGGTTTTGTCTATTAAATCGTCAACGCTTAGAAGTAATTTTTTTCCTAACGCGCCTCCTGGATGAAATACGGCAAAATCCTCGGCAGTAAAATTCTTCATTTCCATTAAGCAAACAGCGAGCGCATCTCCCATAACAAGTTGGGCAGTAGTGCTGTTTGTGGGTGCAAGATTGTTAGGACACGATTCTCTAGCAACATAGGTGTTCAGAGTTACATCAGCCTCTTTCCCTAAAAAGGAATCGATATTTCCTGTAATTGCAATGAGTTTATTTCCAAATCTTTTTAATAAAGGGACAATTATCTTTATTTCTGGACTTGTACCACTTTTGGAGATGCAAATTACGACATCGTCGGCTTGAATCATTCCTAAATCGCCGTGAATAGCCTCAGAAGCATGTAAAAAAAGCGCAGGGGAGCCCGTCGAATTTAAAGTAGCAACTATTTTTTGACTGATTATGGCACTTTTTCCAATTCCAGTAATAATGATTCTTCCTTTGCAATGAAACAGTAATTCGATGGCTTGTAAAAAGCTATCATTAACATAATCAGCTAGTTTAGCTATGGATTCACTTTCAGAAAGAATTGTTTTTTTAGCCGATGCAAGTATGTTTTCTTTTGGTATCAAAATAGATTTGTTATAGATTTGTTATAAAATTTGCTACAATAAAAGAAAGTTGTATATTTATGGTTGCAAATTTATGTAAAAATACGATTAAGTAAGAATGAATTCAAACGAAATTGACATCCACAAAGAATTAAAGAAATATTTTGGTTTTAACCAATTTAAAGGTCTTCAGGAACAAGTAATTAAAAGTATTGTTGATAAAAATAATACTTTTGTGATTATGCCAACAGGAGGTGGAAAATCCTTGTGTTACCAGTTACCCGCTTTAATTCAAGAAGGAACTGCTATTGTAGTTTCTCCATTAATTGCATTGATGAAAAATCAAGTTGATGCCATTAGAAGTTTATCTTCAGAAAATGGGATAGCGCATGTATTAAATTCGTCATTAACCAAAACAGAAATCAATCAGGTAAAAAAAGATATTTCTGATGGGAAGACAAAATTACTCTATGTAGCCCCCGAATCTTTAACCAAGGAAGAATATGTGGAGTTTTTAAAAAACGTGCCTATTTCTTTTGTAGCAATTGATGAAGCGCATTGTATTTCCGAGTGGGGGCATGATTTTAGACCCGAATATCGAAATCTTAGAACCATTATCAAACATCTGGGGGAAGTTCCAGTAATAGGTTTGACGGCTACGGCTACGCCAAAAGTGCAGGAAGATATCTTAAAAAATCTTGATATGCCCGATGCAAATGCTTTTAAGGCGTCTTTTAATAGACCTAATTTATTTTACGAAGTTCGAACTAAAACTAAAAATATTGAAGCAGATATTATTCGTTTTATCAAACAGCATAAGGGAAAATCCGGAATTATATACTGTTTGAGTCGTAAAAAAGTGGAGGAAATTGCTCAAGTTTTACAAGTAAATGGAATTAGCGCTGTAGCCTATCATGCAGGATTGGATGCAAAAACAAGAGCCAAACATCAAGACATGTTTTTGATGGAAGATGTTGAAGTCGTTGTTGCTACTATAGCTTTTGGAATGGGAATAGATAAACCAGACGTTCGTTTTGTGATTCATCATGATATTCCAAAATCATTGGAAAGTTATTATCAAGAAACTGGAAGAGCCGGTCGTGATGGAGGGGAGGGTCATTGTTTGGCCTATTACTCTTATAAAGATGTTGAGAAATTAGAGAAGTTTATGGCAGGCAAACCTGTTGCTGAACAAGAAATTGGTTTTGCACTCTTACAAGAAGTAGTTGCTTATGCGGAGACATCGATGTCGCGACGTAAATTTTTACTCCACTATTTTGGGGAGGAATTTGATAGTGAAAACGGAGAAGGTGCTGATATGGATGATAATGTTAGAAATCCTAAAGTAAAAGTCGAAGCTAAAGAGAATGTCAAAAAATTATTAGAAGTAGTTCGAGATACCAAACATTTATATAAGTCTAAAGAAATTGTTTTTACAATGATTGGTCGTGTAAATGCTACAATCAAGGCACATCGAACCGATACACAATCATTTTTTGGATGTGGTAAAGATCAGGATGAGCGTTATTGGATGGCTTTGATTAGACAAATATTAGTCGATGGAATGTTGTCTAAAGATATTGAAACCTATGGCATATTGAAAGTCTCCGACAAGGGACATGCGTTTATTGCAAATCCATATAGTTTTATGATGTCTGAAGATCACGAATATAGTGAAGCCGATGATGAAGCTATTGTAACAGCCAGTAAATCTTCTGGAACGGCAGATGAAGCCCTGATGGTCATGTTAAAAGATTTAAGGAAAAAAGTAGCCAAAAAATTGGGAGTTCCTCCTTTTGTAGTCTTTCAAGATCCATCCTTAGAAGATATGGCACTTAAATACCCAATTACTATAGATGAATTGACAAATATTCATGGTGTGGGAGAAGGGAAAGCCAAAAAATATGGGAAAGAATTTGTTGAATTGATTAACAGATATGTTGAGGATAATGATATCATTCGTCCAGACGATTTAGTAGTAAAATCTACCGGAGCCAATTCCACCAACAAATTATATATCATTCAAAATATTGATAGAAAATTGTCTTTAGAAGATATTGCCTCTGCCAAAGGAATGACAATGGATGCTTTATTAAAAGAAATGGAGCAAATTGTTTATTCGGGGACTAAACTCAATATAAAATATTGGATAGACGAATTGTTAGATGAAGAACAACAAGAAGAAATTCACGATTATTTTATGGAGTCTGAGACTGATCGAATTGAAGATGCGCTCAAAGAGTTTGATGGCGACTATGATATTGAAGAGTTGCGATTAATGCGAATTAAATTTATAAGCGAAGTAGCTAATTAATAATAGAGAAAGACAATTCATTTTGAATTCCATGAGTTGTCTTTTTGATTAATAAAGTTCTCCGCGATGTGGTTTTAAGGTATCTCTCAGTTGAAGCATTAAATCTTCTCGCACTACAATAAAAGCAAGAGCATGAAATTCATTTACTGATTCAAAGCCTGTATGTATTACAGGAATTTTTTCTGATAAAATAAACTCTTTCAAATGAATTTCATGATGCTCAGCTGTTTTGAGTGATGTATGACCTCTAAAATCCCAAATTAATTTGATTTGTCGCATGCTTTGAAAATTTTTACAAATATAACAAGTACTATAAAATAACTTTTGAAAATTAAATACAAACAATTATGATGAAGAAATTTTGGTTCTATTTTGTCTTATGTTCTTTTTCGCTAGTGACTTATGGACAGCAAGAATATGAAATCACAATAAATCTAAAAAAATGTAAAGATACCATGGCGTATCTTACCTATTATCAGTTTGATAAAACGTTAATTAAAGATACTTGTACTACCATAAAGAATGGTAAAATTATTTTTAAAGGAAAAGGGAAATTAGAAAAAGGAATTTATTCGTTGATTAGTCAAAATAAGACGATTTACTTTGATTTTTTTGTAGATGATCAAACTCAAAAGTTAACTCTAAATAATGATTCAGACCCAACTGATTTTGAAGGATTAAAAGCGGATAATGCGCCTTTAGAGGATAGCTTTTTTGATTACATCCGATTTATTGGTAAGCAAAACAAATCTTTTCAAGATTATAAGCTGTCGGTAAATCCGAAAACAAAAAAAGATACTTTACTCTTAGCTGACAAGCAAAAAGAATTGGATAAAATTATTCAAGAATATGAACAGAAATTTATCGAAAAAAATAAAGGAAGTTATATCGCTAATGTAGTAACTCTTAAAACAGAAAAATTATTAAAAAATATTCCTTTAGCTACTAATGGGAGACCCGATAGCATAAAAGTATACAATTATTATCGAAAACATTATTGGGATGATGTTGATTTTAAAGATGAAGCTACACTTAGAAATCCTTTTTTCTTTTCTAAATTTAAAAGATATTTTGAATCGGTAATTCCAGTGCACCCAGATACAGTAACCATGGAAGTTGATAGAATTCTTGAAAAACCAAAAGAAGGAAGTTTAATATACAAATTGATGTTAGCGCATTTGGTGTATAATTATGAAACAACAAAAATTATGGGATTTGATAAGGTTTTTGTGCACATGTCAGATGCTTATTTTAAAACAGGAAAAGCTAGTGGGATTTACGATGATGAATCTGTAGTTGGAAAGATTATTAAACGCGCAGATCTTTTAAAACCACTTCTAGTGGGAGCCATAGCTCCTGATTTGGCTATGATTAAAGCAAAAGATTACGAAATCGTCAATAAAATGGGATTTGAAGATGCTAAAACAGGAGATGAGGTAACTAAGGTTTTTTATAAAAATGTAAACCAATTAAATCAGATGTTTGTCCATCTTCATTCTGTTTCTGCAAAGTATCTCATTTTAGTTTTTTGGGACGTTGATTGTGGTCATTGTCAAAAAGAAATCCCTAAGTTAATTGATTTATATAATGAATTAAAGAAAGAAAATAAAGATGTCAAAGTTTATGGGGTCTATACGATGCATCAAGGGGAAAAATACATGAAATATATTAATGAGAAAGGATTAAATGATTGGATTAATGTCTATGACGGTGCACATTTGAACAATGTAACTGTAAAATATGATGTCTATTCTACCCCTGTTATTTATATATTAGATAAGGATAAAAAAATAAAAGCGAAACGGATTGGAGTGGAACAGATAAGAGATATTTTTAATGAAATGGATAAAGAAGATAATATAGGAAATAAAACAAAAAATAACAATCGATTATAATTTTTTTGTATATTAGCAACTTATAAAACAAAAAATTATGATAAAAAACTATTTTTTCGCACTTATATTGTTGGTAATTTTTGATGCTACTGGTCAAAATAATTATTCAGTTTCTTCTATTCCATTCCAACAATATACAGCTACTTTACCTGTTGTAGGTACACAGGATGATACCAATTCTAGTGTTATAGATTTACCTTTTCCTTTTGATTTTTATGGAGTAACATACAATCAAATAATAGTAAGCACAAACGGATATATTGATTTTAGAACAAGTTTGGCAAATGCTATGTCGCCTTGGTCTTTTAATCAGAGTGTGCCCTCAACGAGTTTTCCTGTCATGAATTCTATTTTAGGATGTTATCATGATATGTTTAACAATAATAGTTTAGGGTATATTACATATGGAGTATACGGAACGGCTCCTTACAGAAAGTTTATTGTGGTTTACAATAACAATGCTCATTTTTCATGTTCTACAACTTTTAGTACGTTCCAAATTATTTTATATGAGAGCCAAAGTATAATAGATGTACAATTGATTGATAAAGGAGTTTGTACTACTTGGAATTCAGGAAATGCTGTAACAGGATTAATTAATGCTACTGGAACTATTGGAGTAACTGCTCCTGGTAGAAATACTGGTGCTTGGACTGCATTTCATGAAGGTTGGAGATTTGGAAGACCAAGTTATTATAGTGGAACTTATGCTTTCGTAAAATGTGATACAAACAATACAGGATTGGAACAATTTAACTTGCAAGTGGTTCAAAATGATTTGTCTCCTATAAATCCAAGTAACATAACACTTTATGAAACACTTTCTGATGCTCAAACGCAGTCAAATCCAATAACCAATTTGATGTATACGAATACTTCAAACCCACAAACTATTTATGCTAGTGGAAATGGAGTTGTGAAAGAAGTGAAATTAAGTATCGTTGATTGTGCAGTTGATTATGATAATGATACCGTTTCTACAAGTTCAGAGGATGTCAATAATGACACAAATTTGGCTAATGACGATACTGATATGGATGGAATTCCAAATTATCTAGATAATGATGATGATGGAGATTTAGTTTTAACTAATGTAGAATATGTTTTTTCTAAAAATGCAACTACTATAGTTGATACTGATAGTGACGGAATACCAAATTATTTAGATAATGATGACGACGGTGATGGGACATTAACCTTTAAAGAAGATTATAATGCTAATGGAAACCCAAGTGATGATGATATTAACTCAAATGGCATTCCAGATTATTTAGATCCAACGGTTTCATCATTATCAACTCAAACTAATTTGTTTGAAAATTCTATTGCATTATTTCCTAATCCAACTTCTGATATTTTAAATATCGAAAATTCTACCGCAAGTGACATTAAGGATGTTGCTATTTACTCGATAAGTGGAGCATTAGTAAAAGAAGTGAAATCGGTTGATACCATCCAATCAATCTCTGTTTCTGAATTACACTCTGGTATTTATTTTGTAAAACTTCTTGTGAATGATGAAGTTAAAAATTCCAAATTCATAAAAAAATAATCTTTTAAACTATATTAGTAAAGGTTTAGTTACGACTAAACCTTTTTTTATGTTCAGATTTTCTTGAAATTAGTTAAGTTTACCAAAAATCTCGTTATGCCACGCGAAATTCAGACCCAAGTTCTTCCAGAAATAGCTCACAGCGAGGTATTATTACAAGAACATTGTGCAAAATTATTACATGAATCCAATGCAAATATCCAAAAGATAGTTGTTTTAAAACGTTCTATTGATGCACGTCAAAAAACAATAAAATTCAATATTAAAGCATTAGTTTATTTTAAAGGGGAAAATTTTCATGAGCATAAAATAGAACTTCCAGCCTACAATAATGTTTCCAATTCTCGTGAAGTAATTATTGTTGGAGCAGGACCAGCCGGTCTTTTTGCAGCCTTGCAATTAATAGAATTAGGTCTTAAACCCATTGTAATCGAGAGGGGTAAAGAGGTTCGAGGGCGTCGTAGAGATTTAAAAGCAATTAATCGTGACCATCTAGTTCATGAAGATTCCAATTATTGTTTTGGAGAAGGAGGTGCAGGAACCTATTCAGATGGAAAATTATATACACGTTCCAAAAAGAGAGGTGATGTCGACAGAATTCTACAATTATTAGTCGGTTTTGGCGCTTCTCCAGATATTTTAGTGGAAGCTCATCCTCATATAGGAACCAATAAGTTACCTCAAATTATTCAAGACATTCGCGAAAAAATTATTGCTTGTGGCGGAAAAGTTTTGTTTGAAACTCGTGTTATCGATTTTATTGTAAAAAGCAATGAAATACAAGGAGTTATAACTCAAAAAGGAGATATAGTTTCTGCCAATAAAGTCATCCTAGCCACAGGACATTCGGCTCGTGATATTTTTGAATTGTTAGACAAAAAGAAAATAGTTATTGAAGCCAAACCTTTTGCCTTGGGGGTTCGTGCAGAGCATCCTCAAGAGTTGATTGATCGTATTCAGTATTCGTGCGATTTTCGAGGCGTTTATTTACCACCAGCACCTTATTCTATTGTAAAGCAAGTAAATGGTCGTGGTATGTATTCGTTTTGTATGTGTCCTGGAGGTGTCATTGCTCCTTGTGCAACAAGTCCGGGTGAGGTGGTAACCAATGGCTGGTCGCCTTCAAAGCGTGATCTAAGCACCGCCAACTCAGGTATTGTGGTCGAATTGAAATTAGAGGATTTTAAACCCTATGCTAAATTTGGAGCTTTGGCGGGAATGGAATTCCAAAAAGCCATTGAACAAAGAGCGTGGCAATTGGCAGGCTCCACTCAAAAAGTTCCAGCTCAGCGTATGGTCGATTTTACACATAATACATTATCTGCCGATATACCAAAGACTTCTTATGTTCCAGGAACGACTTCTGTAGAAATGGGACAGGTTTTTCCGGGATTTCTTTCTCAGATTATGAGAGAAGGTTTTAAGGAATTTGGGAAAACCATGCGAGGCTATCTCACTAATGACGCCATCCTTCACGCACCTGAAAGCAGAACTTCATCACCTGTTCGAATTCCAAGAGATCACGAGACATTAGAACACATTCAAATAAAAGGGTTATACCCGTGTGGTGAAGGGGCGGGTTATGCAGGAGGCATTATTTCAGCGGCTATTGATGGAGAGAAATGTGCTTTGAAAATAGGTGAGGCTTTGAGCTAAAAAAAATCGCCCAATTTCTTGAGCGATTTCCTTGAATTAACCATTACTTCTTTTTCAATCTATCTTTAAATATTTTTTCGAATTTTTCAATTTTGGGTTGGATGACCATTTTGCAATATGGTTTCTCTTTATTGTTATTGAAGTAATTCTGATGGTAGTCTTCTGCGGGATAAAACGCTTTAAAAGACTCTAGTGTGGTTACTATTGGACTATTGTAAACATTTTTATTATTTAACTCATTAATAATGCTTTCAGCCGCTTTTTTCTGTTGTTCATTTCTGTAAAAAATAACCGAACGGTATTGTGTTCCTACATCAGCTCCTTGACGATTTAACGTGGTTGGATCGTGAACGGTAAAGAATACCTTAAAAATTTCATCCAAATTGGTTTTGGTTTTGTCGTAAGTAATTTCAACAACCTCTGCAGCTCCAGTAGTTCCCGTGCAAACTTCTTCATAACTTGGGTTGGCAACGGTACCACCAGAAAATCCTGAAATAACTTTAATCACTCCGTCTAAATTTTCATAAACAGCTTCTACACACCAATAACAACCACCACCTAAAACAATTTTTTCTGTGTTTAGTTTTGAATTTTCCGAACTTGTATCAGGAATAAAATCTAAAGATATAGCATTCATGCAATATCGTTTTCCTGTAGGCGCAGGACTGTCATCAAATAAATGTCCTAAATGACTTCCACATCTACCACAATTCGCTTCGGTGCGTTGCATTCCAAACGAATTGTCGGGTTTAAATGTGATACTTTCTTTATTATCTTGTTCAAAAAAACTCGGCCATCCACAACTACTAGTGAATTTTTGATTGGACTTGAATAATTTATAACCACATACGGCACAATAATAAGTACCTTTGGTTTCGTCGTTCCACATTGTTCCTGTAAAAGCTCTTTCTGTATCCGCCTCTCGAGCTACGGCATATAAATCTGGAGGTAGTATTTTTTTCCATTCGGCATCAGAAATGGTTAATTTTGAGGTATCGGTATGAGAATAATAAGGATTGTTAGGTTTGTGACTGACTTGTTCCATGGCATTAGATTTTTGATTATGAGATGATGATTGTCCACACGCTGTTACCACAAAAAAAGGGAACAGAGCTAAAAAGGTTAATAAGGAATGTAACTTTATCATAAAGTTCTTGTTTTATTTTTAACAAAGTTACGTATGGGAAGTTAAAATAAAATGTTAATAAAAATAAAGGGTAGTACTTTTAGGGAAAGTTTAACGATTGTTTGATTTTGCGATAGGAGTTACCCATTCTTTTTTTGTATTTTTGAACCAATGAAAGAAGAACAAGTAATTTTAGTAAACGAAAAAGACGAACCTATCGGTTTGATGAATAAACTAGAAGCTCACGAAAAAGCACAATTGCATCGAGCGTTTTCGGTTTTTGTATTGAATGATAAAAATGAAGTCATGTTGCAGCAACGAGCGCATCATAAATATCATTCGCCATTACTATGGACCAATACTTGCTGTAGTCATCAACGTGCTGGTGAGAGCAATATTGAAGCAGGGAAGCGTCGTTTATTTGAGGAAATGGGCTTCAAAACAGAGTTGAAAGAATTGTTTCATTTTATATACAAGGCGCCCTTTGATAACGGTTTAACCGAACATGAACTCGATCATGTGATGATTGGCTATTCCAATGAAGTGCCAAGCATCAATAAAGAGGAAGTAGAAGATTGGAAATGGATGAAAATAGAAGCCATCAAAGAAGATATGATTCAAAATCCAAACGAATATACCGTTTGGTTTAAAATTATTTTTGATGAATTTTACCATTATTTGGAAGAACACAAGATTTAAGAAGGCAAAATTTTACAAATCAAAAATCGTTAATTAACATTCAAAAATCATCATGAGGGTTACCGTATCAAGAAAAGCGCATTTCAATGCAGCGCATCGTTTGTATCGAAAAGATTGGTCTATGGAACAAAACGATTTAGTTTTTGGAAAATGTAACAATCCTAATTTTCACGGGCATAATTACGAATTAATTGTTTCTGTTACAGGTGAAATTGATTCAGAAACAGGCTATGTAATTGATACGAAAGTGCTTTCAGATTTCATTCGGATGTATGTTGAAGACGCTTTTGACCACAAAAATTTGAATTTAGATGTTCCTGAGTTTGCCGATTTGAATCCAACAGCTGAAAATATAGCTGTTGTAATTTGGAATAAATTACGTAAGCATATTGATGAAACGAAAGAATTAGAAGTCGTATTATATGAGACCCCACGTAATTTTGTAACTTATAAAGGCAACTAAATGGCACTAAAAGTAGGCGATAAAGTACCGAATTTTAAAGCTATCGATAGTCTTGGAAATGAGTTTGATAGTCTGCATTATTTAGGAAAACAACCTCTTGTTATTTATTTTTACCCAAAAGACGATACCCCAGGTTGCACCATTCAAGCTTGTTCTTTTCGTGATAAGTACCAAGATTTTAAAGACTTGGGTGCTGAGGTTATTGGGATAAGTGCCGATTCGGTGCAATCGCATCTTAAGTTCAAAAGTAAGTTTGATCTACCCTTTATTTTACTTTCTGATCGTGATAAAAAAATAAGAACGCTTTTTGGGGTTGCCAAAGATTTTTTAGGTTTGATTGATGGTAGAACTACCTATGTCATAAATAAAGAAGGAATAATAAAATTGGTTTTTGATAGTACCACAGCCAAAAAACATATTGAGAAAACGCTTGAAATTCTTAAAAAAGAGTTCTAGTTTTTCTTATCAAATGTGTTTTCTTATTTTTGCGGTCTATGAAATTATATCCGCTACAATTTCATCCCATTCTTAAAGATAGAATTTGGGGTGGTACCAAGTTAAAAACCTACTTGAATAAACCTATAAGTTCAGAAATGGCCGGTGAAAGCTGGGAGATTTCTACTGTAGATCATGATGTGAGTGTGGTTTCAAATGGAGTTTATGAAGGAACATCGTTAATCGATCTGATTAATGAATTTCCAGAACAACTACTAGGTACTCAAGTTTATAAGCAATTTGGTTGTCAGTTTCCGTTGTTGTTTAAATATCTTGACGCTAGGGAAGATTTATCTATTCAGGTACATCCTAATGATACATTGGCAAAAGAGCGTCACAATTCTTTTGGTAAAACGGAGATGTGGTATGTGATGCAGGCAGATACAAACTCCAAATTGATTATTGGTTTTAAAGACAAATCATCTTCTGAAGCGTATTTGAAACATTTAAAGAATAATACCTTACTTGATATTCTCGATACAAAAGAAGTTAAAAAAGGAGAGGTTTTCTTTTTAGAAACAGGAACGATTCATGCAATAGGTGCTGGAACTGTTATAGCAGAAATTCAACAAACCTCTGATATCACTTATAGAATTTACGATTTTAATAGGGTAGACGCTAGTGGAAAAACACGTGAACTGCATATTGATTTGGCTTTAGATGCTATAAATTATGACGTGGTTTCCTCCGAAAAAAAGTATTCTAAAATAGAAAATAGGTCTAATAATGTGGTGCAATGCCCCTATTTTACTACAAATTTTATTCCTTTAGATGGTGGCATGACTATTTCCAAGAATGACGATTCGTTTCATGTATATATGTGTGTTGGAGGATCTTTTGAATTAAAGTATGAAGATGAAAAGTATCACTATACAATTGGTGATACGATTTTGATTCCCGCTAAAATCAAAAATTTCGAAATTTTTGGAACATCTGAGTTGTTAGAAATATACATTTCGTAACATGAATTCAAAAGATTATGTGTAATTTTGCATCAAATTTTAAAAAATAAAAAAAATGGCAAGTGTTAGAAATTTAAAAAAAGATATTAATTACGTTTTAGGAGATATTATTGAAGCGGTATACATTTGTGAGATGACTGGAGCAGGAAAACCAACAGAAGCTACAAATGCTATTATAGATGAAGCTATTAGCTCTTTTGATGCTTTAATTACGAAAGTAAATGCTAAAAATGTTGAAAATAATAAAGCACATTTCAAACAAATCAATGAGGAATTAGAACAAACTGCTAATCAATTGGTTGCTAAAATCAATGCGCTTTAACAAAAAAATCATTAAAAAAGTGCAAAAATATTTTGGAAATTTAATTTTCAGTCCTATATTTGCATCACAATAATGAGACGCCGATGTAGCTCAGCTGGCTAGAGCAGCTGATTTGTAATCAGCAGGTCGTGGGTTCGAGTCCCTCTATCGGCTCAAGAAAAACCATCACTTTAAGTGGTGGTTTTTTGTTTTGTGTTCTAGCAATAAAAATACCGTTTTGAATATTCAAAACGGTTTAAGTTTATTTTAGTTAGAATTAGCGTCTTATAATAACTTTTTCTACTGCTTCAACAATAGCTTGATGATTAAGCTTGTATTTATCCATCAATTGTTCTGGAGTACCACTTTCACCAAAAGAATCTTGTACAGCAACAAATTCTTGTGGTTTAGGATTATTTAAAGCTAGCGTTCTGGCTACACTTTCTCCCAATCCACCAAGAATGTTGTGTTCTTCTGCAGTGACTACGCATCCTGTTTTAGCAACTGATTTCAATATCGCTTCTTCATCCAATGGTTTTATGGTGTGAATGTTAATCACTTCGGCAGAAATCCCTTTTGCTTCTAGAGTTTCAGCAGCAATCAAAGCTTCCCATACGAGATGCCCAGTGGCAATAATAGTTACATCGGTTCCTTCATGAAGCATGATCGCTTTACCAATTATAAAAGGTTCGTCAGCAGGTGTAAAGTTAGGGACTACTGGTCGACCAAAACGCAAGTAAGCTGGACCATGGTGTTCTGCTAAAGCAATAGTAGCTGCTTTGGTTTGATTGTAATCACATGTGTTTATTACTGTCATGCCAGGCAACATTTTCATCATACCAATATCTTCCAATATTTGATGTGTTGCACCATCTTCTCCTAGTGTTAATCCAGCATGAGAAGCACAAATTTTTACATTTTTATCTGAATATGCAACCGATTGACGGATTTGGTCATACACACGACCCGTAGAAAAGTTGGCAAAAGTACCTGTAAATGGAATTTTACCTCCAACGGTTAAACCAGCTGCAATTCCAATCATATTGGCTTCTGCAATTCCGATTTGAAAAAAACGTTCTGGATGATTCTTTTTGAAATCATCAAATTTTAAAGATCCAATTAAATCAGCACAAAGCGCCACTACATGTTCATTTTTTTGTCCTAATTCAGTCATCCCTGCTCCAAATCCTGAGCGAGTGTCTTTACTTCCTGTATTGATATATTTTTTTATCATATCTTATTTTTTATAACTAATAAAATTGAATTCAATATTTTGTTTTTTTATGAAATTATAGTTACTCTCTGAGATTTTTTTTCCATTTTCAACATAAATGATTTTATCAATTTCATCGGTTGTTATTAATGGAACTTTATAATTAATGATTAATTCTGATTCGTATTCATTTTCATCTTTTTTAGTTTTGTTTTTATTCTCTTTAAATACATAGTATTGTTCGTCTATTATCTTTTTCTTTTTCTTATTAGAATAAACTATTTTGTGAACAATTAAACTATGTTTGATAGAATCTCTTTCGAATTCTACTTCTTTATATTTTTTTTTGTAATCGGAAGCAAATTTCTTTAATTCATTAAAATCATCATCAACATAATGAGATATAGTATCTAAATGTTTTAAATCATCAATAGATTCAATATTTTTTGTAAAATTAAAAAAGAAAATTTTATTATTAGAATAATCAAATAATGTAGCAGATTTCAAAGTGTTGTTAATTGAAATATAACTGTTTTTATCATAAGAATTTTTAACCAAAATTATATCATATTCTGCTTCTTCAAACTTATTATAATGTATAGTTTTGAAAGAAAGAAAGGTATCAAAATGATAATGAAAAGGTTCTTCTTTTTGTCCAAAACAAATAAGTGTTGTCCAAAACAAAAAAAGAAGAAAAAATTTTTTCATTAAGTCAAATTTGAAGAATAATTTTAATAATCGCCTAGAGTTTCAGGGTTTTGTGCTAAAGCATTTGCCAATTGTTCGTCACTTGGAGCTTTACCGTGCCAAGCATGCGTGTGCATCATAAAATCTACGCCGTTACCCATTTCAGTATGTAGTAACACACATACGGGTTTTCCATGGCCTGTTTTAGATTTAGCATCGTTCATGCCTGTTAGTATAGCCTCAATAGAATTTCCCTCTGTAATCTCCACTACGTCCCAATCAAAAGCTTCAAATTTTGCTTTCAAATTCCCCATATTTAAAACATCTTTAGTAGCACCATCTATTTGCTGACCATTGTAATCAACAATTGCAATCAAATTGTCTACTTTTTTTGCAGAAGCATACATGATTGCCTCCCAATTTTGACCTTCTTGAAGTTCGCCGTCTCCTGTAAGCACATAAACCAAGTGTTGGTCTTGATTCAATTTTTTGGCTTGTGTAGCCCCCAACGCAACAGACAATCCCTGACCCAGAGACCCTGAAGCCATTCGAATTCCTGGTAAACCTTCATGTGTTGTTGGATGGCCTTGTAAGCGCGTGTCTAATTTTCTAAAAGTAGCTAACTCAGAAACAGAAAAATAACCACTTCTTGCTAATACACTATAAAAAACGGGTGAGATATGACCATTTGATAAGAAGAAAATATCTTCTCCTATTCCGTTCATATCAAAACCTTCTTTGCGAGTCATAATACTCTGATAAAGGGTTACTAAAAACTCAGCACAACCCAGAGAGCCTCCAGGATGACCCGAATTAACAGCGTGTACCATTCGAAGAATGTCTCTTCTTACTTGAGTGGTAAAATCTTCTAGACGTTTAATTTCAGACATTTTTTGTAGTTAAAAATTATAAAGAGCAAAGATAGTCAGATAATTTTAGATTATCATTCACAAGATTTGTAATTCTTTTGAAGATGAATAGATATAAATTAGCTTATAAATTTAGCAATTCCGAAGGCAGCACCCGCAGCCAATAGTCCTACTAAAGTTACTTTAATAGCGCCACTAATGGGAGGTTGACCGGTAACTTTGCTTTTGAAATATCCAAAAATAAACAGACAACATGTTGTAAATAGCGCTGATAATTTAAGACCATTTGTTGGAGTATCTGTAAAAAAAATAGGCGGAAAGCGGCAAAAAACCTCCAACAATATAAGCACAACCTATGGTTAAGGCACTATTTCTTGCTCTTTTAGGATGTGGTTTTTCAAGTCCTAATTCAAATCTCATCATAAAGTCGACCCATTTGTCTTTATCCTTTGCCAATTGATTTGCTAATAAAGTTTGTCCTGCTTCATCAATTCCGTAATCGGCAAAAATTTCTTTTACTTCATCAATTTCTTTTTGATGATAATTGTCAACTTCAAAGTACTCTCGTTTTAATTCACTTTCATAATGATCTTGTTCTGTTTTACCTGCAAGATAACCACCTAATCCCATTGCAATACATCCAGCTACAATTTCGGCTATTCCTGCTGTGATAACGATAGTGTTGCTGTGTACGGCTCCACTTAAACCAGCCGCTAAGGCAAAGGGTACGGTCAACCCATCACTCATTCCAATTACAATGTCAGTTATAAAGTCGGAACTTTTGAGGTGTTGTTCTTGATAGGCAATAGTATTACTCATCGGCTTTGTTTTTTAATTTCATTAATAGGGTATAGGCTCCTTTAGTAACAATTGATGCTCCCTCCAATTCGTTGGCGTTAACAATTTCTACATACCCATTTTCAGCAACATTGGTTTTGACTTCAATCATTTTAAATTGGTTCTTTCCAATTGTAACAAAGATATAATCTTTTCCTTCATAATTTACAATCGCTTCTTGATTGATGGCAAAAGCATTGTTGTTTTTTAGTTCAATTTCGGCATTCATGTACATGCCCGGAAGTAAAGAATTGTCATAATTTTCAAAATGACAATGCACATCTGCCGCGTGTTCTTCTGTAGACAAATCTTTACTTATAAGTAGAATCTCGCAGGGATGTTTCTTTTCGGGTTGGTTGTTAGTATAGGCAACTAATTTTTGACCTATAGAAAGTTTTGTAATATCTTTTTCAAAGACTTTAAGATTAAGATGAATATCACTAGGGTTTATCAATTCGAACAAAACATCAGAAGGATTGACATATTTTCCAATATTCACATTTACTTTAGAAACAAACCCATTGATTGGCGCATAAAGTGCGACACTTTTAGATATGTTTTTTTCTGATAATGTGGCAGGATTAATATTAATAAGTTTTAATTTTTCACCTAATCCACCAAGTGTAATTCTCAAATTTTGGTATTCGGCATCGGCCATTTGAAATACTTTATCACTGCTGGCTTGATTTTTATTGAGTTCTTTTTGACGTTCGAATTCTTTTTCAGCATAATAAAGTCTTGATTTTGTAATTAGGTAATCTTGTTGCAATTGAACATACTGTTGGTCCTCCATAGTAGCGATTACTTCTCCTTTTGAAATATGTAATCCAGGTAAAAGCTTGGTAGATTTTAAATACCCTCCCAAAGGCATGCTTATGGAAACCATATTTTGCGGTGGAACGTCAATTTTTCCAGTTACTTTTAAAAGGGAAGATAGGGTTTTTTGTTCAAGTTTTCCTATCTTAATTGCTGTGTTTTTGGCTTGCGCATCGGTTAATGATACGATTGTATTGTCTTTGTTTTCTTCGGAAGTAGCTGTTTCGTTACTTTTTGAATGGCAACTCAGGAATGCCAATACTAAAAAACTATATAATATATTTTTCATTTGATTTTATTTTGAGGTAAGATAATTGAGTTGAATTACGATTTGATTGTAATGATGAATAGCATCTATGTAGTTGCTTTTTGTGGTAATGCTTTGATTAACAAGAATGACCCAGTCTAAATAATTGATTTCACCATTGATGAATTGGATACCTGCCGTTTTCATTACTACATCAGCGTTAGGCAAAGCAGTTTTTTCATAATAATCTAATTTTTCGAGAGTACTTTTGTATAAAGTTAAAGTAGTTCTGATTTGATTCTCAAGAAATAATTTCTCTTTATCAAATTCATTTTGAGCGATAGCTTCCTCTATTTTTGACGCTTCAATCTTTGATTTTTGTGCTCCTCCAAAAATAGGAATACCCAACCCGAATTGAACCGATTGAAAGCGATTGGATTTAGAATACAATACATCATCGGCTCCAATACCAATGATGGATGTATTGTTATAGCCAAATATTAGTTGAGGCAATAATTTTGCTCTTTCGAGTTTGGTGTTTGCCAACGAAATCCTCTTCTGTTGATTCAATACGGAAAGATAGGGATGTGTTTCCGAGGAAATTTCCTCGGTTGGAGTAACGAATTTAAGTTTTAATGACGACGATTCTGGGATGAAGCGTTCCTTGGAATTCAATAAAAATAAAAATTCATTTTGTGTGCTTTCTCTTTCCTCAATTAATTGTGTTAATTGTAATTGAATAGCTCCTTTTTGTGATTCAGCAGTGGTTTTTTCCAGAATATTGCTTTCCCCTTTTTTGAATCGTAACTCCGATTTGAGTAAAAATTCAGCATATAAAGAGTCGCATTTTTTTAGTAATTTTTCCTTTTCAGATAAATAAATTAGTGTAAAAAAGATTCTTGAAACCTCCCTTTTGAGTTCGATTTCCTTCAGAGCTACGGTATAATTAGATTGCTGCCATTCTTCAGAAAAGAGCTTTTTTTGTCGGGTGTATACCGTGGGAAAGTGAATCGTTTGAGACACTCCCCATCGGGTATCATTGTAAATACTATTCAATTGACCGTAATCGCTAGAAATGGTTGTTGGTGCGATAGCGTAGGCTGTTTGAATCATTTTTTTCTGATAGTCTGATTTGAGTTTTTCAGATTTTAGTCCATGATTGTTTTGTAACGCCATTTCTAGAGCATGATCTATACTGATGGTTTTTTGAGCTTGAAGGGAAAAAGTAGAGGATAATCCTATTAAGAGCAATCCGATTGTTATATTTTTTCTCCTAAATGGGAAGCGAATTCCTTTTTCAAAAGTAACATATAAAATAGGAAGCACAAACAATGTTAAAAAAGTGGCAATCAAGAGTCCTCCAATAACTACAGTCGCCAAGGGTCTTTGAACTTCGGCTCCAGCGCCATTGCTTATAGCCATAGGCAAAAATCCTAGTGATGCCACAAAAGCAGTCATCAATACGGGACGCAAACGAACTTTAGTTCCCATTAAAACAATTCTTTGCACGTCGTTCATACCTTCTGATTTTAATTGATTAAATTCCGAAATTAACACAATCCCATTCAATACGGCCACACCAAAAAGCGCAATAAATCCCACACCGGCACTGATACTAAAAGGCATTCCTCTCAAAGCTAAAAAGAAAATCCCTCCAATAGCCGATAAAGGTATCGCAGAGTAAATTAATAATCCTTTTTTTACCGAATTGAAGGCGAAAAACAGCAAAATAAAGATTAATAACAAGGATACAGGTACCGCTATCATTAGTCGTGCTTTGGCTTTGTTTAAATTTTCAAAAGCCCCACCATAAGTTGTATAATAGCCAGGTGGAAATTTAATTTGCTTTTCAATTTTTTGTTGTAATTCGGTAACAATACTTTGTACATCACGACCTCTTACATTAAATCCAACTACTATTCTTCGTTTTGCATCCTCACGCTGAATTTGGTTTGGACCATTTTTGATATTCACTTCGGCGAGTTGATAGAGTGGAATTTGAGTACCTTGTGGCGTAGGAATTAGAAGATTTTGTATGTCTTCAAGATTTTTTCTTTGGTTAGTGTTTAAACGAACAACCAAATCAAAACGTTTTTCTCCTTCAAATACTAAACCTGTACTTTCCCCAGCAAAAGCGGTATTGATTACTTTATTGACGGCATCTATAGAAAGATGATACTGTGCAATCGTATTTCTGTTATAGGTAATCACAACCTGTGGCATTCCTGTTATGGGTTCGATATACAAGTTTTGAGTTCCTTGAACAGTAGGAATAATTTTTCCAATTTTGGCAGCATAATGGGCTAATGTATCAAGGTTTTCCCCAAATATTTTACAAACTACATCTTGTCGTGCTCCTGTCATTAATTCGTTAAATCGCATCTGTACGGGATATTGAAAACCAGCCGTAATTCCTGGAACAGCTTCGAGGGCTTTTCCCATTTTTTCAGCCATTTCGTTAAAAGTTTCCGCTGTTTTCCATTCGCTTTTATCTTTCATCACCACCATCATATCACTTCCATCCATGGGCATAGGGTCGGTAGGAACTTCTCCACTGCCTATTTTAGTAACAACTTTTTCTACTTCTGGAAATTGGGTTTTTAAAATATGAGCTGCTTTTTGAGTGCTTTCTATCGTTGTTTTTAAATTACTACCTGTCAATACTTTGGTATCTACTGCAAAATCACCTTCTTCTAAAGCAGGAATAAATTCGCCACCCAAAAAAGTTAAAGTAATTAGCGCAAGTACAAAAAGCGATAGCACCGTAGAAAGTACCATTTTAGGATGATTTAATATTTTTTGAAGCGCATGTTGGTATTTTTTTTCAACACGATTCATAATTCGGTCTGATAGATTGGACTCATGCTTCACTTTTTTGCTTAAAAATAAGGCACTCATCATCGGAATGTAGGTAAGCGAAAGAATAAAAGCACCAAGCAACGCAAAGGCAACGGTTTGCGCCATTGGTTTAAACATCTTACCTTCAATACCTTGTAGTGTAAAAATGGGTAAGTATACGATTAAAATAATAATCTGACCAAACACGGCACTATTCATCATTTTGCTTGCAGAGGCTTGCACCTCATTGTCCATTTTTTGTTGTGACAATTGTTGGACATCCTTAAATTTTTTACTGTGTGATAATTGGTGCATTACAGCTTCTACAATAATGACGGCACCATCAACGATAAGTCCGAAATCTAACGCTCCCAAACTCATCAAGTTTCCACTCACGCCAAAAGTATTCATCATAATCACTGCAAAAAGCATAGCCAACGGAATTACAGAAGCGACAAGAAGTCCCGCTCTGAAATTTCCTAAAAATAAAACCAAAACAAATATGACGATTAAGGCACCTTCAAGCAAATTATGTTCCACAGTACCAATAGCATTATTCACCATTTTTGTGCGGTCCAAGAACGGTTCAATAACAACTCCTTCAGGAAGTGTTTTTTGAATTTGCGCAACACGTTCTTTCACATTTTTAATGACATCACTACTATTGGCTCCTTTCAACATCATGACTACAGCACCTGAAACTTCTCCAGTATCATTGTAGGTCATGGCGCCATATCGGGTGGCGTAACCTATTTTTACTTCAGCAACATCTCTAATAAAAAGAGGCGTACCTGAAGTAGTAGGTTTAATAGCAATATTCTCAATATCTTCAATAGAACCCAGCAGTCCTTCACTTCTAATGAATAAGGCTGTCGGACCTTTCTCAATATATGCTCCTCCCGTATTTTGATTGTTTTGTGCTACTGCCGAAAAAACATCACTGATGGTCAGTCCATACGATTGCAATTTATTGGTGTTAACCGCAATTTCGTATTGTTTTAATTTTCCTCCAAAACTACTCACTTCGGCAACTCCTTTCACCCCTAGGAGTTGTCTTCTTACAATCCAATCCTGAATGGTTCGCAGTTCGGTTTCATTATATTTTTTTTCATACCCTTTTTTTGGACGAACCACATATTGATAAATTTCGCCCAATCCTGTAGATACTGGACCCAATTCTGGGGTTCCAATGCCACTAGGGATAACAGTTTGTACTTTTTGAAGCCGTTCGGCTACTTGTTGTCTCGCCCAATAAATGTCTGTTTCGTCATCAAATACAATGGTTACGAGAGATAGCCCGAAGCGTGAAAAACTTCTAATTTCTTTCAGTCCAGAGATATTATTATTAGCCTGTTCAATCGGGAATGTAACCAACCGTTCAATATCGGTCGCCCCGAAAGATGGCGCAATAGTTATTACCTGAACTTGATTGTTGGTAATATCGGGTACGGCATCAATAGGCAGTTTTGTAGTTTGATAAATCCCATAAAAGAGAAGACTTATTATAAATAACCCAATAATGAGTTTGTTCTTTACAGAAAATGCAATGATTTTATTTAGCATGTAAAATGATGTTAATTATTTTTTGAAATCAATAAGAATAAATGTACAAATAATAAATTTAGATGTACCATGAAGAACAAAAAAGAATTAACAAAATTTTGGCGGTTGCCAAATACTTTCTAAATAAGACGATGAAAAGTATGAAGTATAGTACGTATGTAATTCCGTACTTTTAGGTATAAAACAAACGTTTTGAAGATAATTTTTTTCTTCGGGAAGCACTGTAACATGATGATTGTTGTTGCAATTATCATGCGTTTTAAAAGGCAATTTGGAGTCTTTCTCTAAATCATTATCATGGTCGTTGCTGTAGGCATAGTGCATGTATAGAAACTTCCATAAAGTCACCGAGGCATCTTTTTGTTGGTGTTCCGAAAAATGTTCCACCAAAGCAGGAAGTTTCAAGAACTGATGCAATTCAGTTGTCGAAAATAAATATACAAACAATAAGCACAATACCACAGATTTCTTCATGCTTGAAAGATGCTTTACTAATTCAATACAAAAGTAATTAACATTTTTTGAATAACCACAGCCACATGATTTTTTAATGGTTTTTTTAAGAAAAAGAATGAAGAAATGTCTTTTAAATCATGTTAATTAAAGTAAAAAAAGATAGATAGAATGGGCTAAAAAAAGTATATTTGCCCGTAGAAAATGCTTTTATGAAATTTGAATTAATACAGAAAGACACTAATTCCAAAGCCAGAGCCGGAAAAATTACCACAGACCACGGCGTGATTGAAACGCCAATTTTTATGCCCGTTGGTACCGTAGCCTCCGTAAAAGGGGTTCACCAAAGAGAACTAAAAGAAGAAATTAATCCCGATATTATTCTCGGAAATACCTATCATTTATACCTTCGACCTCAAACTGAAATTCTTGAAAAGGCAGGAGGGCTTCATAAATTTATGAATTGGGATCGTAACATCCTCACCGATTCGGGGGGGTATCAAGTGTATTCCCTTTCAGCCAATAGAAAAATTAAAGAAGAAGGCGTAAAGTTTAAATCTCATATCGATGGATCATACCATTTTTTTTCGCCAGAAAATGTGATGGATATTCAAAGAACCATTGGAGCCGATATCATCATGGCTTTTGATGAGTGTACGCCCTATCCCTGCGATTATAGATATGCCAAACGATCCATGCACATGACACATCGTTGGCTTGATCGTTGTGTCAATCACCTAAATTCGACACCACCTAAATATGGTTATGAGCAAACCTTATTTCCCATCGTTCAAGGAAGTACTTACAAAGACCTTCGCCAACAATCGGCAGAATATATTGCCAACGTGGGTGCACAAGGAAATGCCATCGGCGGACTTTCAGTAGGAGAACCCGCAGAAGAAATGTATGCCATGACTGAAGTGGTTTGTGACATCTTACCAGAAGATAAACCACGTTATTTGATGGGGGTTGGAACGCCCATAAACATCCTAGAGAACATAGCCCTTGGAGTCGATATGTTCGATTGTGTGATGCCTACTCGAAATGCTCGAAACGGAATGCTCTTTACAGCACATGGAGTCATCAATATAAAAAATAAAAAATGGGAAGACGATTTTTCTCCTATAGATGAAATGGGACATACCTTTGTGGACCTCGAATATACTAAAGCCTATTTAAGACATCTCTTTGCAGCCAATGAATATTTAGGAAAACAAATTGCTACAATACATAACCTAGGCTTTTATCTTTGGTTGGTGCGCGAAGCAAGAAAGCATATTTTGGCAGGCGATTTTAGAGTGTGGAAAGAAAGAATGGTAACTCAAATGAATCAAAGACTGTAAGTTTTTTTCAGAATGTTAAAAATAATTGACAAATACATACTAAAAAGGTATTTAGCCACTTTTACAGTGATGCTGTTGATGTTTATTCCCATCGGAATTACCATTGATGTTTCTGAGAAAGTGAATAAAATGATAGAAAATCAAGTTCCTTTTAGTGCTATTGCCCAATATTATGTCGATTTTACCATTTATTTTGCCAATTTACTTTTTCCCATATTTCTTTTTTTATCCATAATTTGGTTCACGTCCAAGTTGGCAAACAACACCGAAATTATTGCAATATTAAGTTCGGGAATATCCTTTACACGATTTTTAAGACCCTACATTATTGGAGCAACTATAGTATCTATTTTTGCCTTAATTATGGGATTTTTTTTAGTACCCAAAGCCAGTGACGGATTTAAAAATTTTAGATACCGTTACCTTATTGGGAATGGTGAAAATGAAATGAGAGACAACTCGGATGTGTATCGACAAATCAATCCCAACGAATACATCTATGTGAGTAATTACAATTCCGATTCCAAAATGGGATTTAATTTTTCCATGGAGCGCTTTGAAAAAGACAAATTAAAATACAAAGTATCGGCAAGTCGAATCATGTGGAATGCAAAAGACAGTAGTTATACCCTTTTTGATTACAGAAAAAGAAAAATAGGTGCCTATAATGACATTCTCGAAACATTGCCACAAAAAGATACCGTTTTTCAATTTGCTTTAGAAGATTTGACACCTGTCGTATACATCGCAGAAACACTTCCCTACAATGAGTTAGTACGATTTATTGAAAAAGAAAAAGAAAGAGGATCTACCAACATCAATGTATATTTGGTAGTCTTGTATAAAAAATATAGTATTCCAGTCTCCGCCTTTATATTAACAATAATTGCAGTGGCTGTTTCTTCCATGAAACGAAGAGGAGGTATGGGAATAAACCTAGCCATAGGGATTTCATTAGCCTTTTCTTTTGTGTTTTTAGACAAAGTTTTTGGTGTATTGGCTGAAAAATCTAGTGCACCACCCTTAATAGCCGTTTGGATTCCCAATATTGTTTTTGGAATCTTGGCTTTATACCTCCTCAAAAATGCTAAAAGATAATATTAAAAGCCATTTACATCTTCATCTCATCGTATTTATTTGGGGATTTACAGCAATTTTAGGCTCATTAATTTCTTTAGAAGCGATGCCTTTGGTATGGTATAGGATGCTCTTGGCTGTTGGGTTCATATTGATATATGTTAAATTAAAAAAAATACCATTACAAGTTTCTCAGAAAGAGGTTCTTAAGTTTACTTTATCAGGTTTAATTATTGCATTCCATTGGTTTACTTTTTTTAAGGCTATTAAGGTATCGAATATTTCGGTTACTTTGGCCTGTCTTTCAACGGGAGCTTTTTTTACCACCTTATTAGAACCACTGTTTGGTAAAAAGAAGATAGTCTTTTATGAACTAATATTAGGCTTGATTGTGGTTGCTGGATTGATTCTAATTTTTCATGTAGAAAAAAAGTATGTGGAAGGAATAATTTTGGGATTACTCTCAGCATCATTATCAGCTACTTTTGCAATTGTAAACAGTAAATTTGTAAAAAAGCATAGCCCTGTTGTAATTTCTTTTTATGAACTCCTAGGAGGTGTGCTGTTTTTTTCCGTACTTCTTTTGATTACAGGTGGTTTTAATGCCTCTTTTTTCAAAATTAGTGTAAACGACTTCTATTATTTGCTTATATTGAGTTCGATTTGTACTGCTTATGCTTTTGTGGTTTCTACCTCCGTAATGAAATACTTAACGCCTTACACAGTAATGTTAACCATTAATTTAGAGCCTGTGTATGGAATTATTTTGGCGGTAATACTCTTTGAAGATAAAGAAAAAATGTCTCCCGAATTCTACTTAGGAGCTTTTATTATATTGACGACAATTCTCATTAATGGCATTCTAAAAAATAGAACGAAATAGACGAATTTGTTAAAACTAACCGTTAAAATTACGCTTACTACAAATATTTAGTTTTATATTTGCATTTCGAAAAAATTAAAACTAGACAAATCCTATGGAATATTTAGATTTTGAGCTTCCAATTAAAGAACTTGAAGACCAATTAGACAAATGTCAAATTATTGGATTGGAGTCGGATGTTGATGTAACAAATACATGCAAACAAATCGAAAAAAAATTAGAAGAAACCAAAAAGAAAATATATAAAAATCTTACTGCATGGCAACGCGTACAGTTGTCAAGACACCCCAACAGACCCTACACTATGGATCACATTCAAGCATTGTGTGGGGATACTTTTCTTGAACTTTTTGGAGATCGTGGGTTTAAAGATGACAAAGCCATGGTTGGGGGTTTAGGGAAAATAGAGGGTCAGTCTTTTATGATTGTGGGTCAACAAAAAGGCTACAATACCAAAACCAGACAGTACAGAAATTTTGGAATGGCCAACCCTGAAGGATATCGCAAAGCCTTGCGTTTAATGAAAATGGCAGAGAAATTCAACATTCCTGTACTTACATTTATTGATACACCAGGAGCATATCCTGGACTAGAAGCCGAAGAACGGGGTCAAGGAGAAGCCATTGCGAGAAACATTTTAGAAATGTGTCGTTTAAAAGTACCAATTATCTGTGTGATTGTTGGAGAAGGAGCTTCAGGAGGAGCTCTTGGAATAGGTGTAGGAGATAGGGTATTAATGATGGAAAACACATGGTATTCTGTAATTTCACCCGAATCGTGTTCTTCTATCTTATGGAAAAGTTGGGAGCATAAAGAAACTGCGGCTGAAGCACTAAAATTAACCTCTTCAGATATGAAGAAACAAAAATTAGTAGATGAGGTAATTCCAGAACCCTTGGGAGGGGCGCATTATGATAGGGAGACTACTTTTAAAACTGTACAGCAATATATTCTTAAAGCATATAATGACATCAAAAAATTATCAACACAAGAGCTAGTAGCGCAAAGAATGGATAAATACAGCAAAATGGGCGAATTTAAAGAATAAAATCATTCAATGAGAATACTTAATCCGAAGCCCATGGTTTCGGATTTTTTTTGGGTTGTTAACAAAAAGTAATGACTTATAAACAAGATGTACATAATAACTAAAAAGTAAAATACAAATTCAATTTGTTACTTTAGCTCCATGGAAAAAAGTATAGGAATAAACCCAATAAAGGTAGATAAAACGACCATCATTAATCTTGAAAAAGGTAAATTACCTCCACAAGCCTTAGACCTCGAAGAAGCTGTTCTTGGAGCTATGATGATTGATAAAAAGGGAGTAGATGAGGTCATTGATATTTTACAACCCGATGCTTTTTATAAAGACGCACATAAATATATTTTTGAGGCTATTTTTCAATTATTTACTGATTCTCAACCGATCGATTTGCTAACGGTTTCGGCACAATTAAAAAAGAATGCCAAATTAGAATTGGCAGGAGGTGATTTTTACTTGATTCAATTAACGCAAAAGATATCTTCTTCTGCACACATCGAGTTTCACTCAAGAATCATACTACAAAAATATATCCAACGCAGTTTGATTAGAATTTCTTCTGAAATAATAGAAGATTCGTATGATGAAACAACGGATGTTTTTGATTTATTGGACAAAGCTGAGTCCAAATTGTATGAAGTCACTCAAGGAAATATCAAAAGAAGTTCAGAGACCGCTCAAAGTTTGGTAATTCAAGCGAAAAAACGTATTGAAGAAATTGCCAATAAAGAAGGCTTAAGTGGTATTGCTACGGGTTTTGAAAAATTAGATAAAGTAACCTCGGGTTGGCAGCCTTCCGATTTGATAATTATTGCTGCCAGACCAGGGATGGGGAAAACAGCATTCGTGCTTTCTATGGCACGTAACATGGCTATCGATTATGGAAAACCTATCGCAGTTTTTTCATTAGAAATGTCGTCTGTACAGTTAATTACACGTTTAATATCTTCAGAGACAGGATTGTCTTCTGAAAAATTACGAACAGGGAAACTAGAAAAACACGAATGGGAACAATTAACAGTAAAAGTAAAAGACTTAGAAAAAGCGCCACTTTACATTGATGACACACCTTCTTTGTCTATTTTTGACTTGAGAGCCAAGGCAAGACGTTTGGCATCCCAACACGGGATCAAACTGATTATCATTGATTATCTTCAATTGATGACGGCTGCAAGTAATTCTAAAGGAGGCGGGAATCGTGAGCAAGAAATTTCAACTATTTCTAGAAATTTAAAAGCCTTAGCAAAAGAGTTGGACATCCCTGTAATAGCTTTATCCCAATTATCGCGTGCGGTAGAAACTCGTGGGTCAAGTAAAAGACCCTTGCTCTCAGATTTACGTGAATCGGGTGCTATTGAGCAAGATGCCGATATTGTATCGTTTATTTATCGTCCAGAATATTACAAAATTGATGAATGGGATGATGAAGAACAATCTCCAACAGCAGGTCAGGCCGAATTCATTATCGCAAAACATAGAAATGGATCTTTGGAAAATATCCGTTTAAAATTTATAGGAAGTCTTGGGAAATTTGATAATTTAGAGGATTTTTCGAGTGGATACGATGATTTGCCTTCGAAAATGAATCTGGATGATAATCCGTTTTTTACGAAAAATCTTCCCACACCCAATGAAGCTTTTGGAAGTCACATGAATTCGAATGATGACGATAGTGATGTACCATTTTAAAAAAATGAATCCCGAGAAATTCGGGATTTTTTTATGATTTTGTTTGCATTAAAACTAGTATCTTTGAGTTCAAATTAAGAAGAACATGGATTTAAAAAGAGTTGTAATTGTATTAGTGCTATTAGTTCCGTTTATTACAAAGGCAAGTTTTATTTTGTTGCCCATGGATGAAACGACTCAAAAAAATCATCTCAAAGCCTATGGAGTGACCTATTGGGCACTTGATAAAAAATACAAAGCGAGTTGGTTACTAAATTATAGGGGAGGTTCTTTTCTGTTGCCCGATGCACCTGAAATTCGTAAGGAATGTCAAATCAGAGGAGTAAGTTTTGAAGTAATTTCAGATGCAGAACAAGCTAGTATTTTGGCTGAGATTGCTTCTCCTTCACAAAATATGGAAGCCGTAGTGTTAGAAAAAGCACCAAAAATTGCAGTATACACGCCACCAGGAAAACAACCTTGGGATGATGCTGTAACAATGGTGTTGACCTATGCTGAAATACCCTTTACACCCATTTATGATGAAGCGGTTTTAAGCGACCAATTGGTTTTGTACGATTGGTTGCATTTGCATCACGAGGATTTTACAGGGCAATATGGTAAATTTTACGGAGCTTATCGCAATGCACCATGGTATATCGAGCAAAAAAAAGAGGCAGAAGCACTTGCAGCTAAGTTAGGGTATGCTAAAGTGTCACAGGAGAAATTAGCTGTAGCCAAAAAAATACGTGATTTTGTTATTGGAGGAGGGTTTATGTTTGCGATGTGTTCGGCTACCGATAGCTTTGATATAGCTTTGGCAGCAGAAGGAGTGGATATTTGTGAGCCTATGTTTGATGGAGATGATAGCGAACCGAATTACCAAGCTAAAATTGATTATGCTAAAACGTTTGTTTTTAAGAATTTTATATTAGATAGAAGACCAGAACATTACGAATTTTCAGATATCGATACCACTGAAAAAAGAGGTAACGTGCCCTTTGAAAAAGATTATTTTACATTAATGGATTTTTCTGCCAAGTGGGACGTAATTCCTTCTATGTTATGTCAAAATCATACTTCATTAATCAAAGGATTTATGGGACAAACAACGGCTTTTGAAAGAGATTTAGTGAAATCAAGCGTATTAGTTTTAGGGGAAAATGAATTAAACGGAGAGGCGCGTTACATTCACGGACAAAAAGGGAAAGGTTTTTTTACTTTTTATGGTGGGCATGATCCAGAGGATTATCGCCATCAAGTAGGTGATCCGCCAACAGTATTAGATTTACATCCCAATTCGCCAGGATTTCGCTTGATTTTAAATAATGTATTGTTTCCTGCAGCGAAAAAGAAAAAACAGAAAACCTAGGAGCAAAAAAAATCCCAAATTCCGCTTTCTGGAATTTGGGATTTATATTTTTTGAGAAGACTTACTTATTATTATCCATAATATAGTTCAAAACTTTTGTCATCAAATGCACTCTATCTTTTCCTTGAACATTGTGTTTGTGCATAGGGTAAGGAAAATAATCCACTTGTTTCCCCGCTTCTATAAACTTTTTCACCAAAGATAAATTATGTTGCTCAACTACTGTATCATCATTGGTGCCATGAATTAAAAGTAGTTTTCCTTTCAGGTTATTTACATAGTTTAACGTACTAGCTTCATCAAATCCTTTTTGGTTTTCTTTGGGAGTATCCATATAGCGTTCACCATACATCACTTCATACCATTTCCAATCTGTTACAGGTCCTCCAGCAACACCTACTTTAAAGGTGTCAGCTTTTCGTAACATTAACGAAGTAGTCATAAATCCACCGAAACTCCATCCATGCACAGCTAATCTGTTAGCATCAACATAAGGCAATGATTTTAAATAGTCTACTCCTTTGAGTTGATCTTCCATTTCGTTAACTCCTAAATGTCCATGAATTACACTTTCAAAAGCAAATCCTCGATTATCTGAACCACGATTATCAACTGTAAACACCAAGTATCCTTGTTCTGCCATCCAATACATCCAAAGGTTTGCTCCATCTAAAAAGGAATTCGTAACTAATTGTGCATGAGGTCCTCCGTAAACATAAACCAATACAGGATATTTTTTGTTTGGGTCAAAGTGGCTTGGTTTTATCAATCTGCTGTACAAATCTGTTACGCCATCAGCGGCTTTAATAGTTTTAATTTCAGCTGTTCCTATTTCATAGCCATCATATTTGTTTTTGCTTTCCAACAATGTTGTTGCTTTGAGATTTTTATCATAGAGCAATGATTTTGAAGGAGTACTATGGTTTGAAAATTCATCGAATATCCAATTACCATCAGGAGAAACAGTCACATTATGAACGCCTAAATCTTTAGTAACAAGGGTTTGCTTTCCTTTCAAATCTACTTTGTAAACGAGCATATTCATGCCATTTTCGCCTGTTGCTTTGAAATAAATTTCGGTGCCTTTAAGATTTGCACCAAGAATCTCTCTAGCGGGAAACGTGTTAGTCGTTAATTGCTTAATTAGTTTTCCTTCGATAGAGTAGTAGTATAAGTTTTGGAAACCATCTTTTTCACTAAACCAAACAAAATTATTTGAATTTGAACGAGGGAAAAACGCTTTATGTTCAGGTTCAACCCAATGATCATTTTTTTCATTTAAAATTGTTCTAACAAAAGTACCCGTATTAGCATCGTATACATTCAAATGCATATCGTTTTGTTCTCGGTTTAATTCAGCAATCAAAATGTATTTTTCATCAGGTGTCCAAGCTAAATTCGTTAAATAATCTTCTACAACTCCACTTTTTGGTGATATGTAAAACAGATTTTTAGTATTAAGATTATAAATACCCACTCTAGGTTTTTCCGATTTCTGACCAATCATAGGATACTTTATAGATACTAATTTCCCTGGAGTTTGTGTAATATCCAATAAAGGATAATCTGCAACGTCACTTTGATCTTTTTGATAAAACGCGATATAGGATGATTTAGGTGACCAGAAAATCCCGTTAGTAATTCCAAATTCGTTTCGAGCAATCGATTGTCCAGAAACGATATCTTTGTTTGATTCATTCGTAACGGTAATTTTTTCTTTGTTATTGTTTAGGTAATATAGATTATTACCTTCTGTAAATGCTAATTGGTTGAAATGACTATCAAAGGTTTGATTTTCTGCATTCTCATTCGTTTCCTGTAGTAACTTGCCCGATTTTAAGATTACATTATAAGTGTAATATTTACCGTTATCCGATAGTACTATAGAATTGGTATCCATCCATTGAACGCCTATAAAGGATTTTAATTGTGTCCCTAGTGCGGTATTGATTTCAGTTATTGAAACTAACGTTTTTGCATTTTTATCGTTAGCTGATGCTGACATCATTTTACTCCATGCATCAGTGTAATAAACGTAATTATTAGAGTTTGGAATCCATTGAAACCCTGTTAATTTGTCCGCACCAAATTTTTTATTTTGTTGCAATACAGCATCCTCTAGTGTAATTTTTTTTAATTGAGCTTGTGTTGATGTTATAAAAAAAACACTCAATAGAAGTATAAAATTTCTAATCATAATATAGTTTGTTTTCATAAAGTTATAGTTGTTTGACTTTAAAAGTTGTTGGTTGTTACAATAATTAGTCTTCTTCAATTTCAAATTCGGCATCTTTTTCCCAAATTTCCATTTCACAAGGTTTGCAATTAAATTTCAATTTGTATTCTAATTCACCTTGTTTGAGTACTAAAGGTTCTTGAAGTTTTTCACCCAAAGTGTCTTTGTGATATTTTGGACATTTCTCAAGTTCATATTTGATGCAATATTTTGTCGTCATCACTTTCGATTTACCGGGATCCCATTGTAATTCAAAAGCTTTTTCGATTTCGGTCACTCCATGTCTTTCATAAAATTGACGCGCCAAAGCATTAGAAACATTATACATATAATCAAGGCTGCTTTCAGGATATGGATGTGAAGTCTTAACGATTTGATGGGTATTTCTTTGGTAGTTTTTTAAACGAATTTCAGATAATTGTTCTAGCACTAAGCGACGCATTTCATTTATTTTTGAAATAGGTAAAAACCAATTTTTAGAAAAATCGATGGTAATAGTAGGAATACTATAGGGTGTAAATCCAGTTTTAGCCAATTGAGTTTTGATAGTAGTCTCAATAGATTCGTTGTTTTTTGTTTCCTCTTTTGGATGTTCCATTACAATGGTACTGGTTGTGCCATCTTCATCGGTCGCTATTAATTCAAAACCCTGCTCTTGCTCCTGAAGTAAGAGGGAAACTCTGATTTTCCGAATGGCACTATCTTCTCGTTCCACCAATTTAATGAAAGCAGCATCATTGTTTCGATAGATAAACGTTCCTGGTTGAATGTCTTTGAGTACATTTGGATAGATGAACCCCTTTTCGGCTTTATTGACATAAATACCATCGGCTTCATTATTTTCGTTAATAAAACAAAGGCCGTCGCCATTATTAATATAGTGTCCGTTTTCTATTTCGTAAGAATTTCCTACGGTTCGTATCAGTTTTCCAATATATTGTCCTTTCGATTTTGGACTTTCCCATGAACCAATAGATTGATATCGACCATTTACGAAATAATCGGTATAACCTCTATTGAACGTTCGGTTTAGGGCTGCATCAAAAGAAAAAGAGCATGTGCCTGAAGAAGCTTTGGTGTATTTTTCAGCGTTTTCTTCGATGAAAGCATCCAGTTTTTGTCTTAAAAAAGCAACGTTATTTTTTACATAAACCATGTCTTTTAAACGACCTTCTATTTTGAATGAAGTAATTCCTGCTTCTATGAGATTTGGAATTTGGTCGGTAACATCAAAATCTTTTATAGATAATAAATGGCTATTTTTGATTAAAGTAGCACCATTACCATCAATTAAATTATAGGGAAGTCTACAATTTTGTGCACAAGAACCTCTATTAGCACTCCGTTCACCATTGGCCACACTCATATAACAATTCCCGCTAAAGGAAACACAGAGTGCCCCTGTTACAAAGAATTCTAGTTCAACATCAGTAGTTTTGTGTATTTCTTTTATTTGATCAAGATTAAGTTCTCGGGCTAAAACCACACGTTTAATTCCTGCATCGGCAAGAAATTTGATTTTATCCGCATCTCGATTGTTGGCTTGTGTACTCGCATGGAGAACAATAGGAGGCAAGTCCAACTCAAGAATAGCCATATCTTGAATAATTAGTGCATCAACTCCAATGTCATACAATTCCAAAATCAGTTTCTGACATGTTTTCAATTCTTCATCATAAAGGATGGTGTTGATAACTACAAATACCTGAACATTAAATAAATGCGCATACGTAACAAGTTCTTGAACATCTTCAATAGAATTATGGGCATTCGAACGCGCGCCAAATTGAGGTGCTCCAATATAGACGGCATCTGCGCCACTATTAATAGCAGCAATACCTTGAATTAAATTTTTAGCAGGGGCTAAAATTTCTATTTTCTTTTTCATTATTCTAGTTTAAAAACATCATAGATTTGAGGATTGCAAATTTCTAATAATTTCTTTGAGTAGTAACATTATTTTACAAAAAAAACCAATTATCTAAAATAGAAAATTGGTTTGTTACAAGAAAAGCAATACCCCTTATTGGTATTGATTGGTTAATTCAAGTTTGTAATATCCTTTTGCTTTTTTCTTGTTGAGATTTACTACAATCACAATATAATGATTTTTGTGTGCTGTTTGAAGCAAGATATGTTCAAACTTTTCGTGAGCATCAATATAGACTTTATAAATCAATTCGCCCTCATTCAATTTTTTTGGAAGAATTTTAGCTTTCTTTAATTCATTGACAAAAGGCCAAATATTATAGATTTTTGTGTTGTCGTGAGTCACATCTATCATTTTTTTGGACAATGTTGCCTCAAATTTTTCCTTTGTAAGATGCTTTGGCCCTTTTTTATTTTTTAATTTTAGGTAAATTACAATAATAAAAACCAATACTGCTATAGCATATATGGAAATAAAATGGACATGGATAAGTTTATCAATAGACATAAAGAGTATTCTTAATTATGGTGCAATGTACTAAAAAATGTACTTCAAGACCATGATAAATCTCATATTATTTTAATAATTCATAATAATTATAAAAACTTTTTAAAAACCCATTAACTTTTATACCTTTGCTAAGTTGCTCAGTATAAGAGCACCATTTTATTGAAAAAATATATTAGCGTTTGCTATAAATTCCTGTTAAAGAAACCGACCAAATTTCTATAATGCAGAACAGGAAGGTATATGTAAATGCTCACGTCAAGGCGTGGGCTTTGCTTTACTTTGTTCTGCGGGTTCTTGGTCGGACCTCTTTAACGAGTACAGCAAGTGTCCCACGCTAGTTTTTTATAATAATTCCACAAAGGGACCTTGTGGTATTGATAAAAAATGAAGTACGTTTTGATTCTCTTTTTTGGCTCGAGTACATTGCTCTACAGCCAAACCCTCCACCACCAAATGCTGGGTGCTCAAGGCACCAGCAAAGTACTCTCCAATGGAACTTATATCAGTCAATCCATCGGTCAACAAAGTGTTATTGGTAATTACACCAAAGATGGTATCACCTACGGACAAGGTTTTCAGCAAAGTGTATGGAGTAAATACATAGAAACGAATTCAAGTAATTCCATAACAACCATTACTTATCCCAATCCTTTTGTTCAAACAATTAATTTTCAATTTTCTAAACCCATAACCGATTTAATTTCTATTATGGTTTTTGACATTAGAGGCAGATTGATATATCAAGAATCAAAGCTTGCTGTTGAAAATATCCTAACTATTGAATTGCCTCAGTTGGCTTCGAGTAACTATTTAGTAAAACTCTCGGCTTCTAATTATACTTATTATTCACAAATTTTAAAACAATGAGAAAATTATTTTTTTTGCTTTTGTTTGTATTTTCTTTAACAAAAGTGCATTCACAAGAAATTTACCTTCAAACGGGTAAAAATTTCACCAATTACGATTACAAAAGTGATAATAGCTCAGCACCCAGTCTGCAAGCTGGTAGTGGCAACTTTTATGAAATCGGTTATATTATGACACTCAACAACGAAAAGTTGAAATATGCCATTGGTTTAGGGTTAAACGAATACAATGCTATTGGTGGCAGTGTGGTCAATTCCTATTCTTGGAATACGCAATATCTAGGAATTCAAAATACCTTTTCAGTAGCCTTTGTAAAAGCCAAAGGATTTGAAGGTACTGCTCATGCTGGATTAGGAATGAGTACACTTATTTATGGAAAACAAAACCTCAATGGACAGTATCTTGATTTAGCTTCACAAAAAGAATTTTCAGGATTTTGGGTAGCACCAAGACTAGGCATACAAGCCAGTTATAATATCGAAAATGATATTTTCCTAAGCTTGGGATATGGCTATGCTAAAAGCTTTAATCTCACCAACAGTACCACCGAAAAACTATCGTTTAACACCAACCAAATTCAATTTGGTCTCCATTTCATGTTTAAATAAAATACACATTTATGAAAAAAATATATCTTTTATTAGTACTACTTTTCGGTTCGGTGATTTATTCACAAACTAACGGAATTACGTACCAAGCCGTACTATTAAATCCAGAAGGCGAACACATTCCAGGATATAATAACAACAGAGCACCACTCGCAAACACAAATGTTTGTATGAGATTTAAGATTTATGCAGGGACTACTTTGGAATATCAAGAAAACCTACCAACTACTACAGATGAATTTGGAATGGTTAACGTAGTGATTGGAACTGGGACCCCAACCGCTGGAACAGTGGCATCATTTTCAGGGATTTTGTGGAATGGCACACCAAAAAATCTTGTAGTAGAAGTAGATACCAAAGGAGTTTGTGTTAATTTCACTGAAATAAGCAACCAACCGTTTACGTATGTGCCTTATGCATTATACGCAGCTAACTCTGGTACACCCGGTCCACAAGGCCCTCAGGGAATTCAAGGTCCAGTGGGAGCAACAGGAGCAACAGGAGCAGCAGGAGCAGCAGGTCCACAAGGCCCTCAAGGAATTCAAGGTCCAGCAGGAACGAATGGGTCTAATGGTACAGATGGTAAAAATGCTCTTGTAAAGACAACCCTTGAACCAGCAGGTGCGAACTGTGCAACTGGCGGAACAAAAATAGAAGTGGGACTAGATGCTAATAACAATGGTGTTTTAGAAGCTAGTGAAATTAACAGTACACAAACCAAATATATTTGCAATGGAGCTCAAGGTCCTCAAGGAATACAAGGTCCAGCGGGTAGTAATGGAACAAACGGAACCAATGGAGTTGATGGAGCAGTAGGTCCACAAGGTCCACAAGGAATAGCAGGAAACAATGGTGTCAACGGACAAGATGGTTTGTCGGCCTATCAAATTTGGTTGAATGCAGGAAATACAGGAACTCAAGCACAATTCTTAGCATCATTACAAGGAGCTCAAGGCCCACAAGGTCCAGCGGGTAGCAATGGAACAAACGGAACCAATGGAGTTGATGGAGCAGTAGGTCCACAAGGACCACAAGGAATAGCAGGAACCAATGGTGTCAACGGACAAGATGGTTTGTCTGCCTATCAAATTTGGTTGAATGCTGGAAATACAGGAACACAAGCACAGTTTTTAGCATCATTACAAGGAGCTCAAGGCCCACAAGGTCCAGCGGGTAGTAATGGAACAAACGGTACCAATGGAGTTGATGGAGCAGTAGGTCCACAAGGCCCACAAGGAATAGCAGGAACCAATGGTGTCAACGGACAAGATGGTTTGTCGGCCTATCAAATTTGGTTGAATGCTGGAAATACAGGAACTCAAACACAGTTTTTAGCATCATTACAAGGAGCACAAGGCCCACAAGGTCCAGCGGGTAGTAATGGAACAAACGGAACTAATGGAGTTGATGGAGCAGTAGGCCCACAAGGCCCACAGGGAATCCAAGGTCCACAAGGTATAGCAGGGACTAATGGTAGTAACGGAACCAATGGAACCAATGGGACTAACGGGAAAAACACCTTAGTAAAAACCACTACCGAAGCCGTAGGAGCTAACTGTGCTACTGGTGGAACTAAAGTTGAAGTTGGATTAGATGCCAACAGTAACGGTGTATTAGATGCTGGTGAAGTAAATGCAACCTTGACAAAATATATTTGTAATGGGGCAGTTGGAGCTAATGGGGCTCAAGGACCTATTGGTTTGACGGGTGCAACGGGACCACAAGGTCCTGCTGGTCCAATTGGTGCTACTGGGGCAACTGGTTCGCAAGGAATTCAAGGAGCTACTGGACCACAAGGAATACAAGGTATAGCAGGGACTAATGGTGCTAACGGAACCAATGGGGTAAATGGAGTAGATGGTAAAAATACGCTCGTGAACACCACTGATGAACCTGTTGGGGCTAACTGCGCAACTGGCGGAACAAAAATAGAAGTGGGATTAGATGCCAACAATAATGGCTTATTAGATGCAGGAGAAGTAAATGCAACCCTAACCAAATATATTTGTAATGGCGCTAATGGAACAAATACTTTGGGTAACGGAAATATAAAAATATTTAACACAGCAGGAAATTATAATTGGACAGTACCTGATGGAGTTAATAATGTAATAGTAGAAGTAATATCAGCAGGAGGAGGAGGAGGTGCTGGAGGTAGTAAAAAAATTTATGCTGGAGCTGGTGGCGGGGGTGCTAGTGGGGGATATAAAAAAATGAGAATTTCAGTTATTTCAGGTCAAACTATTAATTGTCAAGTTGGAGCTGGAGGAGCTGGAGGATTGGTAAATAATACAGGAAGTGGTAATTCTGGACAAAATGGAGGTAATACAAGTTTTGGAAATTATCTAACTTTAATTGGTGGTAGCGGTGGTGGCGGAGGTGGCGGAGGTGGAAACATCAATACTTTAGGTTCAGGTGGCGCAGGCGGAAGTGCCACTATTAATGGTAATAATGGAGTAGCTGGCGATATGGGTGGTTTCCAAGTTAATAATGGTTATGCTTATGGTGGTGATGGTGGTAGTGTTTGTTGTGGTCTTGCTGCAGGGGGTGTAGGTTGTAAAACATACATTACATATACTTTAGGAGGTCCTGGGGGTAATGGAGAATCTAGCGGAGGCGGAGGTGGAGGTGGAAGCGGTTCTAACAATAACGGTATTGGTGGTCCAGGAGGTAATGGTGCTGATGGAATGATAATAATATATTATTAGACACTTTCCCCAGCTCCGCAAAGAGTTCTAATTAAAATAATTGTTCCTATGAAAAGCTGCGCAAAGTCAGGAGACATTTGCGCAGCTTTTCAAATGAACTCATGGCATAGCTGGTTGCAGTCACAATTGTTTAAAAAAGCAAAGTGCTTTCTAGATAATTTAGTTAGCTTGTTCTTTATATACAAAACTCAAGTACTTCTAGTAAAGTCGTCTTGACGAGTTATCAAAACGACCGCGGTCGTTTTGTAATTTGACCGCGGTCGTTTTTTAAAATGACTGCGGTCATTTATAGAATTGACCGCGATCATTTATAAATAACTTCAAGGACTCTTTTAAGAAAGCTCAAAACAGATACGATCATCACTCAGCATCTAAAGGAATCCTTTCATATACCATATCAAATACATTAAGAGCTACAAAAAAACTACAAATTTTAATATGTAGATTTTTTATTAATCCTACCGCAATGAAGTTGCAGTGGTAATTGCTTAGAGATTTAGTCTTTAAATTTTTATATCAACAAGTTTTATAAATTCAAATTCTATTACACCACCCATAGTAGTACGAGTCATATAGTTAATTTAGGACGAGTCAGTCAAGGGTTATCTTAGAGGATACTTAGTAGATACTTGGTAGATACTTAGTATCTAGTGAGTATAAAAAATCCCAACCGAAAGATTGGGATTTTCTGTATGTAAGTAAGTTAAAAAGGTTGTACAAACGTTTATTATTTCACTTTTTTCACAACAGCTTTGAAAGCTTCTGGATGATTCATGGCTAAGTCAGCTAATACTTTACGGTTCAATTCGATTCCGTTTTTCTTAACTAACCCCATAAATTGAGAATAAGACATTCCTTCCAAACGAGCTCCAGCGTTAATACGTTGAATCCATAAAGAACGGAAATTTCTTTTATTCTGTTTTCTATCGCGATAAGCATAAACCATCGCTTTTTCAACTGCATTTTTAGCTACAGTCCAAACGTTTTTACGACGACCAAAGAAACCTTTGGCTTGCTTCATCATCTTTTTTCTTCTTGCTCTTTTAGCAACTGAATTTACTGATCTTGGCATAATTTTCTTGTTTTTTTGTAGTAGGCGTCCCGAATTGAATCAAGAGAACTTAAAGCCATACTCCAAGGTTATTAAAATTGTTTTTAACCTAAAGAATTTTTAGTTATTAGTAAATAGTGATTAGTGAATAGCAAAAAGCTAATTACTAAGAGCTAATTACTAGCTACTAATTATATAATTCTTAATTGTTGTTTGATGCTTTTCTCATCTGCTTTATCAACTAATGCAGCATGAGTTAAAGCTAATTTACGCTTCTTAGACTTTTTAGTCAAGATGTGGCTTTTGAAAGCGTGTTTTCTTTTAATCTTTCCAGAGCCAGTCACTTTGAATCGTTTCTTAGCGCTAGATTTAGTTTTCATTTTAGGCATAATTTCCCAAATTTATTTACATTAACTTACTTACTTTATTGGTACACTATTTAGTCTGCTTGCTGAGACTGAACACTGTTTACTTTTTCTTCTTCGGAGCGATATACATAATCATACGCTTCCCTTCCAAAACAGGTAATGACTCTACTTTTCCGTGTTCTTCTAAGTCTTGAGCCAATCGTAACAACAATATTTGTCCTTGCTCTTTATATATAATCGACCTTCCTTTAAAGAAAACAAAAGCTTTTAATTTAGAACCCTCTTTAAGAAACTTCTCTGCATTCTTTTTCTTAAATTCGTAATCATGTTCATCAGTTTGTGGTCCAAAACGAATTTCTTTAACCACAATTTGAGCCGACTTCGCTTTAATTTCTTTCTCACGCTTTTTCTGCATGTAAACAAACTTTTTGTAGTCTATTATTTTACATACTGGAGGTTCAGCGTTTGGCGAAATCTCTACCAAATCCAGTTCTAATTCATCGGCCATTTTCAAAGCCTCTGAAGTTTTAAAAATTCCAGGTTCTACATTATCTCCTACGAGACGAACCTCTGGTACACGAATAAAATTGTTTATTCTGTGCTCATCTTTTTTTTCTACTCGAGGTTGATAACCTCTATTGTTTCTAATTGCTATGGCTATATAATTTTAGTTAAACTTCAAATGTTTTTAATGTCTTGGCAATTTCTTCATTTACAATTGTAACGAATTCTTCAACCTTAATAGTCATATTGCCTTTTCCTTCTTGTCCGTGACGACGAACAGAAATAGTTCCGTTTTTTTCTTCTTCTTCTCCAACAATCAACATAAACGGCATTTTTTGAATTTCCGCATCTCTGATTTTCTTTCCAATCGTTTCGTTGCGGTTGTCAATTTGGGCGCGAATTTCGTGATTTTCTAGTAATTCTAAAACTTTTTTCGCATAATTTTCATATTTCTCGCTCAAAGACAAGATAATAGCTTGTTCAGGCATCAACCAAAGAGGGAAATTTCCTGCGGTATGTTCTAGTAAAATAGCGATAAATCGTTCCATAGAGCCAAATGGAGCTCTGTGAATCATTACGGGTCGATGCAATTTATCGTCTGCTCCTTTATAAGTCAATTCAAATCGTTCAGGTAAATTGTAATCAACCTGAATGGTTCCCAATTGCCAACTTCTTCCTAAAGCATCTTTAACCATGAAATCCAACTTAGGACCATAAAATGCAGCTTCTCCATATTCAACAACAGTATTCAGGCCTTTATCGGCTGCTGCATTGATGATAGCATTTTCCGCTTTTTCCCAATTTTCATCACTACCAATATATTTATCTCTGTTTTCTTGATCGCGTAAAGATATCTGAGCTGTAAAATTCTCAAAACCTAATGAGCCGAAAACATATAATACCAAATCAATTACTTTTTTAAACTCACTATCTAGTTGGTCAGGCGTACAGAATATGTGCGCATCATCTTGTGTAAATCCTCTAACACGGGTCAATCCATGCAATTCTCCACTTTGTTCGTAACGATATACAGTTCCAAATTCGGCATAGCGTTTAGGTAAGTCTTTATACGACCAAGGTTTGGTGTTGTATATCTCGCAATGATGAGGACAATTCATGGGCTTTAACAAAAATTCTTCGCCCTCTGCTGGAGTGGTAATAGGTTGAAAACTATCTGCACCATATTTAGCATAATGACCTGATGTGACATAAAGCTCTTTTTGGCCAATATGAGGCGTTACGACTTGCTCGTAGCCTGCTTTTTTCTGAGCTCTTTTCAAGAATTGTTCCAAACGGTCTCTTAAAGCAGCTCCTTTTGGTAACCATAATGGCAAACCTTGACCTACTTTTTGTGAAAATGCAAACAAATCTAATTCTTTTCCTAACTTTCTATGATCACGTCGTTTTGCTTCTTCCAATAGTTCTAAATAATCTGTAAGATCCTTTTGTTTTGGAAAAGAGATTCCATAAACTCGAGTCAACTGTTTGTTTTTTTCGTCACCACGCCAATACGCACCAGCAACACTCATGATTTTAACAGCTTTAATGAGTCCAGTATTTGGAATATGACCCCCTCGACACAAATCAAAAAAGTTGGAATGATCACAAAATGTAATAGTTCCATCTTCTAAATTCGTAATCAACTCGGTTTTGTACTCGTTGTTTTTGTAGGTTTCTAAGGCTTCTGCTTTTGAAACGGAACGCATTTTAAATTCGTGCTTCTCTCTTGAAATCTCTAAAATTCGATCTTCAATGGCTTTAAAATCATTTTCAGATATTTTGTTGTCACCAAAATCAACATCATAATAAAACCCGTTATCAATCGCCGGACCTAAAGTTAATTTAATTCCTTTATATTTTTCTTCTAAAACCTGTGCCATAACGTGTGACGTTGAATGCCAAAAGGCTTTTTTACCTGCTACGTCATTCCACGTATATAATATGAGACATCCGTCGGTGGTTAATTCCGTTGAAGTTTCTATAGTTGTACCATTAAAAGCAGCCGAAATCACATTTCTTGCTAATCCTTCACTAATGCTTTTCGCAACATCCATAGGAGTAGAACTCTTGGCAAACTCCTTAACCGAACCATCAGGTAGCGTAATCTTTATCATTCCTAAAATTTTATGAAGTGCAAATATATATGTTTATGAAAATACAAACAATATATTATAGGTATAATATTAAAGATTTTAATTAGAAGCCCAAACGGTTGTTTATTGTGATGATTGTAATTCCCGCTTTTCGCGCTACGAGGTAGCTAGCTTCAATCGGGGCTAAGGGCAGTCTATGGGAGTAGAATACACTAGAGTGGTACATGTTTTGATTCAATAGTCGTTGGGTAAAAAAAAAACTTTAGCGACAACCTTCATAAAATCAGATGATTAAAAAATACTTTAAAAAAAGGTTGTTAAAAGATTTGTTAGAATGGAAAAGAGGAGTAGTTTTGCACCCGCAAAGAAGTTCCCGGAAGCTTATTAATGAATAAGAAAGAAGTGAATAGAAAAAGGCGAAGTTCATTAAAAAGATTGTTAAAAAAAACTTTAAAAAAGATTTGTGAGATTAGATAAAGGTATTATCTTTGCAGTCCGC
>NZ_QLSZ01000010.1 GCF_003268855.1 Flavobacterium aciduliphilum | reverse complement strand
TCCGAATCTTTAGTGTTTAAAAGGAACAAACACGAAATACCATCGTTATTATCATCACATACTTCATAATTGGTTGGCGTGTTGATGATTGGGGCTTCAATCGTACCGATTTGTATAGTATTTGAGACACCACACTGTCCTACATTGGGAGTAAATAAATACGATTGCAATCCCACAACACTTGTGGAAACTGTAGCAGGTGTCCAAGTTCCTATAATTCCATTAGTTGAAATAGAAGGTAAAGAAGGAGGTGTACTGTTTTGACAATAAGGTCCAAAATTAGAGAAAGTTGGAGTGACAATACTTTGTGTGTTTACCGTTAACGTTTTAGATAAAGCACATTGATTAGCATTGGGAGTAAAAACATAATTTTGTGTTCCAACTGAGGCCGTTGAAATGGTTGCTGGTGTCCAAATTCCAATAATACCATTACTAGATGATGGGGGAAGTAAATCTGGTATTGCATTTTGACAATAGGATGTGGTTAAGGAAAAATTAGGAATAGTTGGTGTTGTGATTACTACGGTTAGGGTAAAAGAGTTTGCACAGATTCCTGAGTTTGGGGTAAAGATGTAATTTTGTGAACCTATAATTGCAGTATTTATGATCGCGGGTGACCATGTACCCGATACTCCATTACTAGAAGTATTAGGAAGTAAGTCAGGTGTGGCATTTTGACAATAATTACTTGTTATTGAGAAGACAGGTATCGTTGGAGCTGTTATCGAAATATTAAGTGATGCTGGTGTAGCGCATTGCCCCGAATTAGGTGTAAAGGTATATATTTGTGTTCCGGGGAGTGTTGTAGCAATTGTTGCGGGTGACCAAGTTCCAATAATACTATTGATAGAAGTATTAGGGAGGGAATTGGCAATACTATTTTGACAATAAGGCCCCATACTCGAAAAGATGGGAACAACATTCGGATTAATATTCACATTAATAGGGACTGTTGTTGCACATTGTCCAGCATTGGGGATAAAAGTGTATATTTGAGAACCAACGTTAGAGGTATTTATTGTAGTTGGTGACCAAATTCCTGAAATGCTATTAGTACTATTAGTAGGGAGTGTACTTGGAATACTATTTTGACAAAAAGGACCTATCGCTGAAAACGAGGGAATTATTGTAGTATTTATGGTTACGTTTAAAGATGTTGTAGTAGCACATTGGCCTAATGAAGGTGTAAAGGTATACGTTTGTGTGCCAGATGTAGCTGTTGAGATTACAGCCGGAATCCAACTTCCATTAATACCATTGTTTGAAGTAATTGGTAAATTAGAAGCGGTACTATTTTGGCAATAGGGTCCAAAAGAAGCAAAAGAGGGAAGAGTTGGATTGGTTACAGTCACCGAAAGAGACGTAGTTGTTGCACAAGGAAAAAGTACGGAATCTGGAGTGAAAGTATAAGAATGAACCCCGCTGATAGACGTGTCTATAGAGTTAGGCGACCAAGTACCACTAATCCCATTTGTTGATGTAGTAGGCAAATTAGGAGCAGTGGCTCCTAAACAAATGGGGCCAATAGCATTAAAACTTGGAGTAGTCATTGAAGTACAAGGGGTATTGCATGTTACGGTCATTGGAGCAATACAAGAAACTCCGTTGGCATTTAAAGTTAACGTAATCGATTGTCCTGGAGTCATCCCGCCAATGGTTAATGTTTGTGGAGATACCCAATTTCCTGTTACAGCTGTCCCTCCTGCAATTGAATAGGAATAAGAATAACTCGTTTGCCCTACATTTGAAAATGCAAAAGTCATGGCATTGGCAGTCGTATTTGGGTTTGTTAAATCACATGAAAGCCCTAATGAAGGTCCCGTATTTGCTACCGTTACCGTTATGGGAACTTTAGTACTCTCGCATCCTGAAATGGTCTGTGACACATAATATGTGGTTGAGCCTATGGATGATGTGGATGGAGTAGGGGCACTAGAAACCAATATATTACTTGGGTTATACCAATTTAATATACCTCCACCAGTTGCTGTAGCATTTAAAGGTGTAGCATTTACATTTTGACAATAATTAATAGGAGAGGTAACTGTCGGTAAGGCAACCAAAGTAAACGTAATGACTACTGTTGATGTTTTTGTCTGTGTACAACTTCCATTACTTTTAGTTCCAGTAAGCGTAAGTGTCACAGAGCTTCCCGTAGCATTTGGATCGATAGTGTAGCTTGTAGTTAAACTGGTTGGATTTGAAAAAGTACCACTAGGAGCCGACCATAATAGGCCATCTTGCCCCACAGCTGTACCTACTAGATTGATGGTACTTCCTTTACAAGCGGTTATAGCAGTTCCCGCATTAACATTAAAAGGCGGAATCGGAGCATTGCATCCATAATTCACGTAAGTTGCCCCACCTGAAGGAGTAAAGTTGACAGTTGCTCCATCATTTTCTGCGGTGGTTCCTCCGTAAGTTCCATAAATATTTACAAGTAAACTTCTTTCATAAGTGACACTATCGGTACAAGAACTTCCAAAAGACATAGTTAGAGTTCGAGTTCCTGGTGTTACATTGTAGTTTGCAAAGTTTCCTCCAAACTGTGTCAAATTATTTTGAAAAATCATATAGATTGTACCCGTCAATGAGGCAAAGGAATTGTAGGCAGTATTCAAATTTTGACTAGTCACTAAAATCACTGTAGCATTAGCTGGTAAAACACCTCCCGTTGGTTCTAGTATTTGACCACATGCTCCTGCATTAACTATATTAGCGTTTAATGTAGCTACTTTTGCTGCGGTAGTAGCATCTTGAATAAGACCTAACCATAAATTGGATGTGTTAGGCCATGTGACGGTTAGTGGTGTTGTGGCTAAATTTATTGGGGTGCTACCTACTTTAAAACGAACCATTTCATTAAATCCTTCGTCATTAGTGGGATTGTTAGGTGAACAAGCATCTACTAAAATACTTTCAATTTGAAAACATTGTGCAGTTACTCTTTGATTGGAAATAAATAGTGCAACCACTATAATAACTAGAAAATGAGATATTTTTTTCAAGTTTATAAAAGTTATAAATTATGCCAACAAAAATAAGTAAATTAACTATAAAATAGTTGAATTCTTTTGGTTATAAATTCCTAAAAGGTACTAGAAAATATTAATTTATAGTTTTGATAACTATTCGATAACCATAAGTTTTAATTGTTCGCGATAGGCTTCAAGAATAGTTGTTTTAGTGACCAAACCAAAAAATTTTCCATTAGTAGTTACTGGAAGGGTTTCAGAATTAGATTTTTCAAAAGTATCCATTATTTTTTCAAGTCCATCATCATGAAAAATAACATATTCAGGAGCCTGAATTAGTTCATGAATTGTTGTATATTTGACTCTGTAGGTATTGAAGAGTATTGGACGAATCGTATTAAAGTCAATAATCCCTATAAGTTTGTTTTTATCATCAACTATTGGAAAAACAGTTTGTTGCGATTGAGAAATCCATTCAGTAATAATTTCTAATGAATCATTTAAAGTAAATGTTTTGATGGATTCCGTTTTAACAAGTTTTAAAAAATCAATACTTTGTAAGATGTTTTTGTCTTTGTCACTAGTGAAAACTTCTCCTTTATCGGCTAAATTTTTCACATCCATGGAATGATGTTCAAATTGTTTTGAAACAGCAAAGCTGATAGATGAAACAATCATCAGTGGTACCATTAAATCATAACCTCCAGTTATTTCACCAATTAAGAAGATTGCCGTAAGAGGAGCATGAAAAAGACCACTCAAAATCCCAGCCATGCCAACTATAGCAAAGTTAGACACTGGTATAGTTTTTGAAATTCCAAGTAATTGAATGGATTTTGCAAGAAAAAAACCTAAATAAGAACCCACAAATAGGGATGGAGCAAAATTTCCCCCATTTCCTCCAGAGCCAATGGTCAATCCTGTTGCTATTGATTTTAAAAATACGACAATCCCCACAAAAGCAAGTAAAATCCAGGGTTTTGTTTTGAAATTTTCGAGCAAGGTATTATCCAATAAAACCTCAGGATTGGCTGTTGATAACGTCTTAATACTCTCATAACCCTCTCCATATAAAGTTGGGAAGAAGAAAATTAATAGTGCTAAAAGACTTGCACCAATCAAAGCTTTTTTATAGGAATTATTCGCGTATTTTGAAAAAAAATGTTCTGTTTTTCTAAAATTTCGAGCATGTAAAACGGAAACTAGTCCTGCTAAAATTCCTAAAATGATGTAATAAAATGTATTGTGAAAGTCAAAGTTTTGTTCTTGTTTAAAAGTAAGCAAAACTTCTCGACTGAGCAAAACGGTAGAAAACAAAGCCCCTGTAGCGGCCGAAATGATAATAGGAATAAAAGCAGAAATACTCACATCAGTGAGTACCACTTCAATTGCAAATAAAACGCCTGCAATGGGAGCATTAAAAGCGGCTCCAATTCCTGCAGCAACTCCGCAGGCGAGTAGTAATATCCGATCTTTTTGAGAGAGTTTGTATTTTTGGGCATAATTTGATCCAATGGCAGCTCCTGTTATGGTAATAGGACTTTCTAAACCTGCCGAACCTCCCAATCCAACAGTTAAAGAACTCGTGATGATTTGGGCATACATTTGTTTTTTTGGAAGAATTCCCCCTTTTTTAGCAACCGCGTACAAGATTTTAGCACTTCCTTTTTCTAAATTTCCGTTTAAAAAATTTCGAATTACAAAAACAGTTAATAAAATTCCTATTACAGGGAAAATACTATTTCCATAAGGTAATTTTAAATAGGCATTGATGTAATTTGCATATTTAAAAACATTATGAGCAAAACTTTTTAATATAATAACGGCAACAGCACAAGTCATGGCAATTGCTACACTTGAAACATAAATAAAGTTTCGTTCGGAAATCAGTGTTTTTACTAAAAAAATAATGGCCTCTAACTTTCTGAAAGTTTGTCGTATAAATAAGAGTAGTGTAACGGTACGTTTTTTAGGCATTGTCTCTTTAAATAAAGACACAAAAATACACTTTTAATTTTTAACCCTGAAACTCTTCCTCTTTCTTTAGGTTTACTAATAGATGTTTTGGTTTGTAACATTTGTAACTGTAAGGCTTTTTTTAGCCTCTTAATTTTGCCTCATAAATCACAATAAAGAATTATGAAGAACATAAAAATAATAGCAACACTCACACTAATTGCACTAGTATCCAGTATTTCCTTTGGTCAAGATACCTTGTCTATTTCTAAAAGCGAATTAATCCAAAAACTTTCTGATAAAAACCTACAACTTAAAATTAGCGAAAAAAGCTTTCAATCAGCACAAGCAGATTATCGTCAATCTAATGCACTTTTTTTGCCTAACATTAATGTGTCGCATACTGGAATGATTACCACGAATCCTCTTATGGCTTTTGGCTCTAAACTGAATCAGGCTATAGTATCACCTATGGATTTTGATCCAAGCCTGCTAAACAATCCTACTAGAACGCAAAACTTTGCAACCAAAATTGAAGTGCAACAACCCTTGCTCAACATAGACGGGATATATGGTAGACAAGCGGCAAAATCTAAAATGATTGCCTATCAGTTGCAAAGCGAACGTACTAAGGAATACCTAGAACTTGAAGTATCTAAAGCTTATATGCAGTTACAATTAGCCTATAAAGCGGTGAAAGTTTTAGAAAAAGCCAATGCTACTGGTAAAGCCAACTTAAAACTAGTCGAAAACTATTTCAAACAAGGATTGTTACAAAAAACCGATTTGCTGAATGTGCAAGTACGTGTGAATGAAATTACCAATCAGTTGCAATTGGCTAAAAGTAACACTCAAAATGCCTCTGATTATTTAGCTTTTTTACTCAATGAAGACGCTTCTGATAAAATCTATAAGCCAGCCGAAGCTTTAGATAACACAATTATTATCGAACCAATAAATCCTAAGTTTACGGAGAATCGAAAAGACATCCAGGCAATGGATAAATCTACTGAAGCTTATAAAAAAATGTTTTTGTCAAGTAAAATGAATTTCTTACCGCGCCTAAATGCTTTTGGAAGTTACGAATGGTACGATAGAAATTTTTTAGGAACAACTGCAAGAGGCTATCTTATTGGTGCACAATTATCTTGGAATGTGTTTGATGGCTACAAATCGATTGGAAAATTTGAAAAAACCAAAGCCGATTATCAAAAAGCAGAGGCTGAAACGGACCTATATAAAAAGCAAAGTCAGTTAGAACTCAACAAAACCAATCGTCAACTGAAAGATGCTGAAAACAAAGTCGGTTTATCACAACTTGCTTTCGAACAATCTCAAGAAGCCTGCCGAATTAGACAAAATCGTTTTGCACAAGGGTTAGAAAAAACCACCGATTTATTGCAATCAGAAACCCAAATGATTCAAAAAGAATTAGAGCATTTACAATCGGTTTTTGAATACAATTTTACCAAACAATATTTACAATTTTTAACCAAGTAAGAGAACAGATTAATAGAAAATAGAACAAAGACAATAAAAAGATTTTACAATGAAAAAAACGATAACAATCCTAACGCTTTCAGGTTTCTTATTCATTTCATGCGGAAAGGAAAAAAAAGAAACAATCGCTAATGAATCTGCCATTGCAGTAAAAGTTAGCGGTAGTATAAACAATAATAATGGTACAACAGTAAGTGCGAGCGGAAAAATTGAGTCCGAAAACAGTGCCAATGTCTCTACCCGAATGATGGGGTATGTAACAAAAATATATGTGAAAGTAGGGCAAAAAGTAAGTGCTGGACAACTACTGGTAAGTATTAATAACACCGATTTGCAAGCAAAAAAAGCACAGGTAGAAGCTGCTATTCTACAAGCCTCTGCAGCTTATACTAATGCTAAAAAAGATTACGAGCGATTTACTGCCTTGTTCAATCAGCAAAGTGCGTCACAAAAAGAATTAGACGATATGACCTCTCGCTACGAAATGGCAAAAGCTGGATTAGAAGCTGCTAAACAAATGCGAAATGAAGTAATGGCTCAGTTTTCTTATGCTAATATCACAGCGCCTTTTGCTGGAGAAATCACCAATACTTTTGTTAAAGAAGGCGATATGGCTAATCCCGGAATGCCTTTAGTGAGTGTTGAAGGGGCTTCCCATTTACAAGTAACAGCGATGGTATCAGAAAGTGATATTACGGCAATCAAAAATGGGATGAATGTAAAAGTGTTAGTAAAATCAACGCATCAAGAAATAGCGGGAAAAGTGATTGAAGTGAGTGGTTCTGCTAAAAATACAGGCGGACAATATTTGGTAAAAATAAACTTAATAAATGCAGGAAAAGATGTACTTTCAGGAATGTTTGCTAATGTACAATTTCCTGTTGCAAGGCAATCAAAAGCAGTTGCTACACCAATATCAGATATTGTTTTAGTTCCAAAAAACGCTTTAGTTGAACAAGGACAATTAATTGGAATATACACAGTTGGAACGAATAATATTGCTATTTTACGTTGGATTCGAATTGGAAAAACTATAGGCAATCAGGTAGAAGTCTTATCAGGTCTTTCGGCTAATGAGCAATATATTATTTCTGCTGAAGGAAAATTATATAATGGCGCAAAAGTTAGTATTCAGTAATTATAAAAGTCTTTTTTAGTATAGAAGTTCATCTATCTAAGCCTTAAAACTTTAAACAAAAAATCATGCAAGAAGGTATATCAGGTAAAATAGCTCATTTTTTCATCAATTCTAAACTAACCATTTTGTTAATGGTAGGATTGATGATAATAGGCGTATACAGTTCATTCTTAATTCCTAGAGAGGAGGAACCACAAATTAACGTTCCTATGGCCGACGTGATGGTTGGCTATCCAGGAGCAAGCCCAAGCGAAGTAGAAAGTCGTGTGGTTAAACCCCTAGAAAAAATTCTTTCCAATATAAAAGGAGTAGAACACGTACATAGTATGGCCATGAACGGTCAAGCTATGTTGATTGTACAATTTTATGTAGGACAAGATGTAGAACGCTCGTATGTGAAATTATACGACGAATTGGCTAAACACGAAAATATGTTCCCACAAGGGGTGTACAAGCCTATGGTCAAAACCCGCTCTATTGATGATGTTCCTATGTTAGGATTGACGCTTTGGAGCAACACAATGAATGATTTTGAAATTCGTCAGGTTGCCGAAGAAGTAACCTCAGAAATTGAAAAAATTAAAGATGTAGCGATCACTAAAGAAATTGGCGGACGCAATCGCGAGGTAAAAGTAGTTTTAGACAAAGATAAAATGGCCGAAAACGGCGTAGATGCTTTGGGTATAATGCAAATGATTCAAGCGAACAATGGTAGCTCTCAATCAGGTAGTTTTGTGAAAAATGATCAAGAATACTTAGTAACTACGGGACAATTTTTAACGTCTTCAGAAGATATTGAAAATTTAGTTGTGGGGGTTAATGCCAATATGCCTGTCTATTTAAAACAAGTGGCTCAGGTAGAGGATGGTCCATCAACTCCACGAAGTTATGTGTCTTTTGGATATGGAAAAGCCAACGAAAATTTTGTGAAAAACAATACTGAATATCCTGCTGTAACCATTTCTGTAGGGAAAGTAAAAGGTGCCGATGCCATGAAAATTTCGGAAAAGATTTTGGATAAAGTAGCCACATTAAAGAAAACGCTAATCACAAATGATGTTCATGTTGAAGTTACTCGTAATTATGGCGAAACCGCTTCAGATAAAGTAGGGGAGTTGTTAATGCATTTGGGGATTGCTATTATTGCCGTGACACTTTTAGTAATCCTTGCTATGGGCTGGCGTGGCGGATTAGTCGTTTTCTTTTCAGTGCCTTTAACTTTTGCGTTAACATTATTTGCATATTATTTATTGGGTTATACTTTAAATAGAATTACGCTTTTTGCTTTAGTTTTTGTTGTTGGGATTGTGGTGGACGACAGTATCATTATTGCCGAAAACATGCACCGACATTTCAAAATGAAGCGATTGCCATTCAAACAAGCGGCCATTTATGCCATTAATGAAGTTGGAAACCCTACAATTTTGGCCACATTCACAGTGATTGCAGCCATACTTCCTATGGCCTTTGTTTCAGGAATGATGGGGCCTTATATGAGTCCAATGCCAATTGGAGCTTCGATTGCCATGTTACTTTCATTGTTTGTTGCTTTAACCGTAACTCCTTATTTAGGCTATCATTTGTTGCAAGAAAGAGAAAGTCAAGAGCATAAAGCCGAACAAGGTCTTGAAACTTCATGGATTTATAAAATATACAACAAACTCGAACGCCCATTACTAGATAGCAGTAAAAAACGTCGCTTGTTAGTTGGGGTTACCGTTTTGCTTTTAGTAGGTTCGGTAGTTATGTTTTTTACAAAATCGGTTTTGGTAAAAATGCTGCCTTTCGATAACAAAAACGAATTCCAAGTGGTCATAGATATGCCAGAAGGAACCACACTAGAACGCACCGCTGCTGTAACTAAAGAAGTTGCACAATACCTAGCAATCGTGCCAGAAGTAGTAAGTTATCAAAACTATGTGGGTACATCAGCACCAATTACCTTTAACGGATTGGTACGCCATTATGATATGCGTGGTGGTAGCAATATGGCTGATATTCAAGTGAATTTATTACACAAAGAAGATCGTAAACTACAAAGTCATGATATAGCCAAAACGGTACGTCCTAAAGTACAACAAATAGCCAAAAAATATGGTGCTAACATCAAAATTATTGAAGTGCCACCAGGCCCCCCTGTACTTTCTACCTTAGTGGCTGAAATTTATGGACCAAACTATAAAGAGCAAATTAAAGTTGCCAATCAGGTAAAAGGTATTTTAGAAAAAACATCTGATATTGTTGATATTGACTGGATGACTGAAGATAACCAAACTGAATACAAATTGGTTGTTGACAAAGAAAAAGCAATGCTCAACGGAATTGCTCCCCAGCAGGTTGTTGGGAATTTAACCTATTTGTTAAAAGAATATCCTGTATCTAATTTATATGATGAGCACTCAAATGATACTGTTGGTATCGTGCTGGCTTTAGATGATAAAGAAAAAACCTCATTACAAGATATTGAAAACCTTAAAATTAAAGGAAACCGTGGTAATGTAATCCCCGTAAGTGATTTGGTTCAAGTCGTACAAGACACTTTACAGAAAACCATTTATCGAAAAGATCAAAAACGCGTGGTTTATGTTACTGCCGATATGGCGGGAGCATTAGAAAGTCCTGTATATGCCATTTTGGGAATGAACGAAAAACTGCAAAAAATGACCTTGCCTAAAGGGTATAAAGTAAATGAATTGTACATGGAACAACCAGCCGATGAAAGTGATTATACAGTAAAATGGGATGGCGAATGGCAAATTACGTTAGAAGTTTTCCGTGATTTAGGCGTAGCATTTATGGTGGTTATAGTAATTATTTATATGCTCATTGTAGGTTGGTTCCAAAACTTTAAAACACCTATGGTAATGATGATGGCCATTCCACTTTCATTAGTGGGGATTGTGCTTGGTCACTGGTTGTTAGGTGCGTTCTTTACTGCTACTTCATTTATCGGAATGATTGCTCTAGCAGGTGTTATGGTGCGAAATTCCGTCTTGCTTATCGATTTTATTGAAATCCGATTACACGAAGGAATTCCATTAAAACAAGCTATTATTGAAGCGGGGGCTGTGCGAACAACACCAATTTTACTGACTACTGGTGCTGTTGTTATTGGGGCTTCCATCATTTTGTTTGACCCTATTTTTCAAGGATTAGCAATCTCTTTAGTATTTGGAGCTATTGTTTCGACCTTGTTAACTTTATTGGTAGTGCCTATTATTTATTACATCACAGAAAGAAAAAAATGGGAAACCCAAAAAACAAATTCAACCAAAACCCTTGACCAAGATATTAAATCCTAAAAAAAATGAAACTATTATTAATCACTGCAGTTGCTGAATTTGGAAAAGAAATTAAACAAATTCTTAAAAAAGCTCAAGTCAAAACCTATTCTTATAAAGAAGTAACGGGGTATCGCAATACCTCAGAGGAGGCTATAGGAACTAACTGGTTTGGCACTGAAATGTATGAAAACGAATCTATAATGTTTTATGCTTTTGTAGAAAAAGAAAATGTAGATACAGTATGCCATGAAATAGAAGCCTTTAATAACAAACAAGAAACAGCATCACATATCCATTCGGCTGTGTTAAACATCGAAAAATCAAATTAATATGAAAAACAGAATCATCAGAGCTATAGCAGGAAGTTTTGTGCTAATCAGTGTAGTACTTTCTATTTATGTAAATCAAAACTGGCTTTGGTTTACTGCATTTGTAGGAGTTAATTTACTCCAATCTTCCGTTACCAAATGGTGTCTTATGGAAGATATTTTAACCAGATTAGGTGTAAAAGATTAATAAAGATTTTAGATTTTTCCCAAAAATCCCATTGTTAGCATTACATAGACAATGGGATTTTTACGTAAGAGTTACATATATTTCATAATAAATTTATGATTGATTAAGTTTTTAATATATTTGTTTCATTTCAATTGAATAAGCAATGAAAAGACGACATCAGCAGAAATTTATTATTGTATCCCTGATTTTACTCATAGGATTAAATTTACCTATTTTATTGCTTTTTGATACTTCCAAAAATCTTTTTGGTTTTCCTGTGATGTATATCTACATTTTTTCGTTGTGGGTATTTTCAATCTTGGCTTCTTTTCTTATTGTAAAACGGTATCATGAATAGTATAGCCTTACTTTGTATCCTCACTTGTTATTTGGCCATGCTCTTCTACATTGCGCATTGGGCTGAGAAAAATGGAACGAGTAAATGGACTAATAATCCCTACATTTATACATTGTCAATGGCGGTATATTGTACGGCGTGGACCTATTATGGAAGTATTGGTGTTGCTGCTGATAGTGGTTTGAATTACCTTCCCATCTATCTTGGTCCAGTTATGATTGCTCCAGTATGGATTCTCATTTTGAAAAAAATCATACGGATTGCTAGAGTAAATAAGATTTCAAGTATTGCCGATTTCATTTCTTTGCGATATGGCAACAGTCGTTTTTTAGGTGCCATAGTAACCGTAATTTGTTTGACTGGGATTATTCCCTATATCGCCCTACAATTAAAAGCCATTTCAGAAACCTTTCATATTGTAACCAAAACAACCATAAGTTCACTCCTTTTTGCTGACACAACCACGTATGTAGCCATTGCTTTAGCGCTATTTTCATCCTATTATGGCACTAGATATGCAGATGCTTCTGAAAAACGCAAAGGAATCGTCACTGCCGTAGCAATGGAAAGCATTCTTAAATTACTTTTCTTTGTTATAATTGGTGTGTATGTGACGTATTATGTGTTTGATGGATTTGATACTATTTATACCAAAGCCTCCTTACTCAAATCCTTTCAACAAAAAAATACCATAGGAGGGTTGCCTCAAGCTATTAATTGGTTTTTATTGTGCGTCTTATCGATGTTTGCCATCTTTTTATTGCCTAGACAATTTCAAGTATCGGTCATTGAAAATAATAGAGAAAGTCATATCAATACAGCTGTATGGTTGTTTCCATTGTATTTGTTACTTTTCAATTTGTTTGTATACCCCATCGCTTGGGGTGGTAATATCTTATTTCAAGGACATAAGGTAAACTCAGACGTGTACTCGTTATTGATTCCGCAGTTTTTTAACAATACGACTCTAACAGTTCTGGTTTTTTTAGGAGGTTTTTCAGCGGCAATTTCTATGATTGTAGTATCTTCTATCGGACTATCTACTATGTTGACAAACAATATTTTAATACCCTACAATTTAATAGGTAATTTAAAAGGAAATGAACAAACTATAAGTTCCCGAAAAATCTTGAATACGCGTAAAATAAGCATCTTTTCACTCATCATTTTGGCTTACTTTATATACCGCTATTTCGGATTAGATTACAGCTTAGTGTCGATAGGATTGGTTGCTTTTGTCATTATCTCACAATTAGCACCTGCTTTTTTTGGGGCGCTATTTTGGAGAAGAGGCTCGAGATTGGGAGCGGTTTATGGAATTTTAATTGGCTTTATATTTTGTATTTACACCTTATTAATACCTTATGCTACAGGACTTACTAATAGTGGTGATACGTTTATATCAAAGGGATTATTTGGGTGTCATCTACTCAAACCTTTCCAACTTTTTGGGTTGGATTATTTGCAACCCGTTCCTCATGCGTTGTTTTGGAGTTTATTGTTTAATACCATAACCTATTTTGCAGTTTCTGTAAGTTTTAAAGGAAATTATAGAGAACGAAACTATGCCGAAATGTTTGTTGATATTGATAAGTACATCACCAATCATGAAAATGCGTTTATATGGAAAGGTACAGCGTATCGAAATGATATTGAAAAAGTGCTTGTTCGTTTTCTTGGACTAAATCGAACTCGTCGTGCAATGACAATTTTTAATACTAAGTACAACGTAGACAGCAATCAGGAATTGGCTGATGCGCGTTTGATTAAATTTTCTGAGAATTTGCTTACAGGTCATATTGGGACCGCTTCGGCCAAAATTCTAATTTCTAGTGTTGTAAAAGAAGAAAAAGTGACTCTTACAGAAGTTCTTAAAATTCTTGAAGAATCGAAAGAGAACATCATTTTGAATAAGAAATTAACAGAAACGTCAAACGAACTTAAGGAAATAACAGAAAAGCTACAAAATGCCAATGCGGCTTTGATTTCAAAAGACAAGCAAAAAGATGAGTTTTTAGATACGGTGACACACGAACTACGAACCCCTATAACCGCGATTCGTGCTGCTAGCGAAATTTTGCACGATGATGAAGAAATTCCATCAGAACTTAAAAAACAATTTCTACAAAATATTATTTCTGAGTCAGATCGTCTCAATAGATTAATTGACAAAATTCTTGATCTGGAAAAATTTGAAACAGGAAAACAAACCATACACCCAGAGCACTACAATTTAGTAGCAACAATTGAAAAATCTATTGAGCCATTGGTACAACTCATTAAAAACAAAACGATTACAATAGAAAAGGAATATAAGGAAGAAGTCATGGCGTATTATGATGAAGATCGTATGATTCAAGTCATTACCAATTTACTATCTAATGCCATTAAATTTTGTCCAGAACAACAGGGTGTTATAACTATTAAAATTGTTCAAGACGATACTTTTATCACTACTTTTGTAAAAGATAACGGAAAAGGGATTCATCCAAATGATTTTGATGCTATCTTTGACAAGTTTTATCAATCTAACAATCAAAACATAAAAAAGCCAGTAGGAAGCGGACTTGGGTTAGCGATTTGTAAGCAAATCATAGAGCACCATAAAGGGAAAATTTGGGCAGAACCCACCAAAGAGGGTGCGTGTATTGTATTTTCACTTCCTAAAACAAAATTAGAAAACAGTTACGCATGAAAAAGATTTTAATTGTAGACGACGAACCTAACATTGTCATGTCTCTAGAATATACCTTTAAAAAGAATGGCTTTGAAGTATTTATTGCTCGAGACGGTCAAGAAGCTCTCGATATTGTAAAAACAACTTTCCCAGATGTCATTATATTGGATGTGATGATGCCTTTGGTAGACGGATATGCTACCTTAGAACATATTAAAAAAGATCCCCATTTAACCCATACTAAAGTGCTGTTTTTATCAGCAAAAAATAAAGATAGTGATATTCAAAAAGGATTAGCATTAGGAGCTGACGCCTATTTGACTAAGCCATTTTCTATAAAAAAAGTTGTCGATCAGGTATTCGAACTTTTACCAACATAAATAAGGACTTCCTTCCGAAAACGATTTCGTGTATATCTATTTAGCAAGATATTTTTAGGTTGTAAGGTATTTATAGTTACTTTTACTCAACTATTTAACACAACCTTAAACAAAAAATAATGAATTACGAAACGTTTTATTCTGACAGTATTTTAGCTCCTGAACGTTTTTGGGAGACACAAGCTAAAGAAATATCGTGGTATAAGGCCCCAAAAACCATCCTTTCTAAAGATGAAAATGATTATCCTTTGTGGTATGCCGATGGCGAATTGAATGTGTGTTATCTTGCTTTGGATAAGCATATTGAAGAAGGCTATGGCAACCAAACCGCTATAATTTATGATTCTCCTGTTACTCAAACAATAAAACGATACAGCTATAATGAGGTGAAAACAGAAGTCGCCAAGTTGGCGGGAGGACTATTGGCATTAGGGCTTAAGAAAGGCGATACCGCTGTCATTTATATGCCTATGATTCCACAAGCTGCCTTCGCTATGTTGGCTTGCGCCCGAATTGGGGTTACTCATTCTGTCGTTTTTGGAGGATTTGCACCTCATGAGCTAGCCATTAGAATAGACGATTGTAAACCAAGGGTAGTTATTACGGCTTCTTCTGGAATTGAAATCGATCGTTTGATAGCCTATAAACCTTTAGTAGATGAAGCTATTGCTTTGGCTGAACACAAACCTAAAAAAGTGGTTGTTTTTAATCGAAAGTTGGGGGCGCGAATTCCGTTTAAAAAATATGATGTTGATTATGATGCTTTGGTTTATGGTTCAGAGGAAGCACCGTGTATTTCTGTACCTGCTACACATCCTCTTTATGTTTTGTATACATCTGGAACCACAGGAAAACCTAAAGGAATTGTGCGTGATACGGGAGGGTATGCTACGGCTTTAAAGTTTTCTATGAAATACATTTATGGTTCGCAGCAAGATGAAGTATTTTGGGCGGCATCCGATGTGGGGTGGGTGGTAGGACATAGTTATATTGTTTATGGTCCTTTACTAAATAGAAATACGACAATAATTTTTGAAGGGAAACCCATCAAGACACCCGATGCCAGTACATTTTGGAGAATCATAGATGATCATCAGGTACGTATTATGTTTACTGCACCCACGGCTATTCGTGCGATAAAAAAAGAAGATCCTCAGGGAGAATTCATTAAGCAATATGATTTATCCTCTTTGAGAACTCAATTTCTGGCTGGTGAACGTTGCGACGTAGCTACTCTTGAATGGTATAATCAACATATTCCGGTGCCCGCCATAGATCATTGGTGGCAAACCGAATCTGGGTGGCCTATGATAGCCAATATGATGGGGGTTGAATATCTACCCGTTAAACCCGGTTCAGCAGGGAAAGCAGTTGCAGGGTATGACATTCGAATTCTTTCAGAAGAAGGTCAAGAATTGGGACCTAATGAGGAGGGATATGTAGTTATAAAATTACCCCTTCCACCAGGAACCATGAAAGACCTATGGCAAGACAACGCCCGTTTTCAAGCAGGATACCTACAAAAATTTCCTGGATATTATTTTTCAGGAGATGGAGGGTATAAAGATGCGGATGACTATATTTATATTACAGGTCGAGTAGATGATGTCATTAATGTTGCGGGACATCGTTTATCAACAGCTGAAATGGAAGAAATTGTTTCTTCACATCATTCGGTCGCAGAATGTGCGGTTATTGGCATACATGATGAATTAAAAGGACAGATTCCTCTAGCGCTAGTGGTTACTAAAACTGGAGAAACGATTGAACATTTTCAATTACAACATGAAGTAGTGCAGTTGGTTCGTGAACAAATTGGTGCAGTGGCATCGTTACGAGATGTCGTCATCGTAGAGCGATTACCCAAAACCCGTTCGGGAAAAATATTGCGTAAACTATTGCGAAGTATTGCCGATGGAGACATCTTTCAAATTCCTTCTACGATAGACGATGAGGCCATTATTGATGAAATCGCCGAGACTCTAAATGAAGGAAAAATCGGAGTCTTTAAAAAGAAATAAATTTTTAACAATGGAAACAGCTATAGTTATTTAGCAATAAAAATCTTTTTCACATGAATAGTTTGTTTATTTTTACAAAACTAAATAGCTTATAATTAGGTAAAATAAAAAATCTCAAAAAAACATGAGTTACTATAAAATTCAAAACTTAGAACATTATTTTAAAATGTATAAAAAGTCGGTACGCGAACCCAGAAAATTTTGGGATCGTATCGCAGATGAAAACTTCACATGGTATCAAAAATGGGATAAAGTCCTTGAGTTTGATATGCAAGAAGCTCAATTCAAATGGTTTGTTGATGCCAAAGTGAACATCACTAAAAATTGTATCGACAGACACTTAGCAAAACGCGGGGAGAAGACGGCTATTATTTTTGAACCTAATGATCCCAAAGAAGAAGCGCAACATATTTCTTACAATGAGTTGTATGCAAGAGTTTCAAGAATGGCCAATGTGTTGCGAGAGCAAGGTGTTAAAAAAGGCGACCGGGTATGCATATATTTGCCTATGATTCCTGAGTTGGCGGTTGCCGTTTTGGCTTGTGCTCGTATTGGCGCTATCCATTCGGTTGTTTTTGCAGGTTTTTCTGCTTCTGCCGTGGCCGCACGAATCAATGATTGTGATTGTAAAATGGTCATTACTTCGGATGGAAGTTACAGAGGAAATAAGGCTATAGATTTGAAAGGGATTGTTGATGAAGCTTTAGAAAAATGTTCTTGTGTTGAAAAAGTTTTAGTAGTTAAAAGAACTCATACTGAAGTCAATATGGTTGAGGGAAGAGACCAATGGTTGCAGCCATTAATGGATCAGGCAATTCCAAATAATGTTGCAGAGATTATGGATGCAGAAGACCCGCTTTTCATTTTGTATACTTCAGGTTCAACAGGAAAGCCTAAAGGCATGGTTCATACTACTGCGGGATATATGGTCTATACAGCTTATACGTTTAAAAATATTTTCAACTATGAGGAAGAAGATGTGTATTGGTGTACCGCAGACATTGGGTGGATTACGGGACATTCGTATATCTTGTACGGCCCATTATTGAATGGGGCTACTACAGTTATCTTTGAAGGAGTGCCATCATATCCAGATTTTAGTCGCTTTTGGGAGGTCATAGAAAAACATAAAGTGAATCAGTTTTATACTGCTCCAACAGCAATTAGAGCGTTGGCAAAAGAAAGTTTAGATTATGTGCAAAAATTTCCATTAAGCTCACTAAAAGTGATTGGTTCCGTTGGGGAACCTATTAATGAAGAGGCTTGGCATTGGTATAACGATCATGTTGGAGGAAAGCGTTGTCCTCTTGTAGACACATGGTGGCAAACAGAAACAGGTGGAATTATGATTTCTCCAGTTCCATTTGTAACTCCAACAAAGCCCACGTATGCTTCATTACCTTTACCAGGAATCCAACCGGTGTTGATGGATGAATTACGCAATGAAATTGAAGGAAATCAAGTCACAGGAAGTTTGTGTATAAAATTCCCTTGGCCTTCAATGGCTCGGACCATTTGGGGCGATCACCAACGCTACAAAGAGACCTATTTTTCAGCGTTTCCAGGAAAGTATTTTACAGGAGATGGAGCGTTGAGAGACGAGGTAGGTTATTACAGAATTACGGGTCGTGTAGATGATGTTATTATTGTTTCAGGACATAATTTGGGCACTGCGCCGATTGAAGATGCGATTAACGAACACCCAGCAGTTGCGGAAAGTGCGATTGTAGGTTTTTCACACGATATTAAAGGAAATGCATTGTATGGCTTTATTATTTTGAAAGAAATAGGAGAGGGTCGAGATCGAAATAACTTAGCTAAAGAGATCAATCAATTGATTTCAGATCAAATAGGACCTATCGCCAAATTAGACAAAATTCAATTTGTTTCTGGACTTCCAAAAACACGTTCAGGGAAAATTATGCGTAGAATTTTAAGAAAAATTGCGGAAGGAGATTTCTCTAATTTTGGAGATACGTCTACGTTATTAAATCCTGAAATTGTGGATGAAATTAAGAATGGTAAAATATAGTTTTTAAGTTTATTTAGTTTAAAGAAAAAACTGCTTTATTGTGATAAAGCGGTTTTTTTATTAAGTTTAACTCAAAAATAAATCAAAATTAAGTGTTTACATTTCTTAAAGTTTTGTGTATTTTACGTTTGTGATGCGTTTGTTTCAAATTGGTATTACCTGAAATAATACTAATGCTTCCATCTATTTCAAACATCGCTAACTTAACATCTTTATAAAATTCAACACCATGCTCTCTCATGGCTTCTTTTAATTCATCATCTGTTATGCCAATTCGAGTTAATGTTCTAAAAAATAGATGACCATTATGAATGAGTATTTCGGGTTTATCTTGAATAAAGTTTTTAATTAATTTTGAATGTTGCATAATTTTTTTAAAACTAAAATTAATTACAAACAAGGCTAATGCAGCTACAATTCCACCAGTAAGTGATGTGTTTTCACCAACCATTGCATTTTGAACCGAGTTACTGATAAGTAAGATTAAAATAACATCTGCAGTATTTAATTGCGATAATTGCTTTTTACCGAATAACCGTAGAGCAAGGATCATGAAAAAATAAACCGAAATACTTCGTACTACAATTTCTAAATATTGATTAATCATTTTAGCTTTTATTTAATAAGTTTTTAAAACAAAGATATGAAGAATAAAGAGAAGAGCTATTTTTATAAATTTGCCAATAAAAATAGTTTTTATGAGGATAATAAACATATTTAATATGAAATCTATTTTACATAATATAAATTATAATTCAATGAATAACTATGCTAAAACATTATATTTCTTGCAATATTTTTATTCTATATAGTTTTCCAATACTCAAACTAAGTCGTTGTGCATAATCCTCTATCAGCCACGAACGATAATTTTTTGTTACATTTCCAAGACAATTACAATATTGCTTAATTCGTTCTTCAATTTCATCTTGTAATTCTTTAGCTAAACTTTTGGCGTCCTTTAAATCATCCGTATTTTCTATGCACATTTGAGCATGTTGTGCAACTGATTTATCAATTATGGTTTTAGCTTTGATATTATTTTTAAGGGTTTGTTTGAATTCTTTAGGAATATCCATAAAAATCGAAGCGCTTTTACTGAATTTTTTTTGCAATTCTTCGGGCATGACGTACTTAAAATGGCTTTCAATCTCTGCATCATCTCTTAAATGTTCTAAATAATATTCAGGCGATTTAAAAATATATTGCCAATCTATAGGATCATTCCATAATCCAAAACGCAAGGCGTTGTTTCCTAAATCGATAACGGTAAATTCATGCTTGTTTTCCAATCTTCTCGAACCTCTTCCAATCATTTGAAAATAAAGTGTTAATGATTTTGTTGCGCGATTTAGAATTATAGTTTCGACTGTTGGTTCGTCAAAGCCTGTCGTTAGTATTCCTACAGATGTTAATATAGCATCGGGTGTTTTTTTAAACCAATGTAAAATTTCCTTCCGTTCTTCATTCGGAGTTGTATTGTCTAGATGCCTAATATTGAATCCAGCTTGTCTGAAGCTTTCATAAGCATGTATTGATGTATGAATGCCATTATTAAAAATCAAAGTCTTTTTTCCTAATGATTTTTCAGTATAGGCATGTAAAAGTTTTTCTTGCATATACATCGAGCTGTATAGAAAATCAGATGATTTCACAGTATAATCACCATTAATCCCTACTTTTAAGGAGGTTAATCCTACATCATAGGAATATGTAATCGCCTTAGCTAAAAAGCCTTTATCAATTAAATTCTGAATGGTATCTCCAACAATTAATTCATTGTAGTTTTCATACATTGGGAGTTTAATATTGGAACTTAATGGTGTGGCTGTAACTCCCAATATAAAGGCGTGTTCAAAAGATTTAAATAACTTTCTAAAAGAGTTGAAGTGTGCTTCGTCAACAATCACTAAACCAATATCTTGCAACAAAATTTTTTCATCATACAAGCGGTTTTTTAAGGTTTCAATCATGGCTACAAAACAGGAATAATCATGATAGTCAGGAAGTTCTTTTATGGAGCTATTAATGATTTTATTCTTTACTTGAAATGCCTTTAACATTTTAGATGTTTGCTTACACAATTCGATACGATGTGTTAAAACAATAACTTTTTTGGATGGATTTTGTTCTAAATAACGTCTTGTGATTTCTGAAAAAATAACTGTTTTCCCACCACCTGTCGGCAACTGATATAATAAATGATAATTGTACTTTGCTTGATGAATCCGATCAAAGATTTTATCGATATCGCCTTTTTGATAGCCATACAGTTCTTTTTTTTCTTCAATTTCGGCAAGTAAATCTTTTTTAGACATGATGTTAAAATAGCAATTTTGCAAAAATACACTAAAGAAGTATTCGTTCTGAATTTTATACCACTTTTAATTTGTATTTATTTCCAAAATGCTAAAATAATCTAAAGAACAAAAATCGTATTCGCATGATTCATTAACTTTGTGTTTAAAATGATACAACATGCATAATTTTTTAGAAAAACTTTTTGGTTGGTGCTACCTTATTTTACAAAAAATTCATTTTGGGGATACATTATCTTCCTATCTCAGCCTTTTAGTAAACCTTATTGTCTTGTGCATTTGTGCTTTCATCATTTTTGTTTTTTTCAGAACAATATTGGTTTCGCTTTTTACACTTATAGCCAAAAAAACAAAAACAAACTTTGACGATTTATTAGTTTCCAACAATACAGCACGGTATATCGCCTATTTAATTCCGTTTTTATTTATCTATAAATCGGTGCCGGTTATCTTAGAACATTATGTGTATTGGGAAGCTATGTTTGGAAAAGTTGTTGGCGTATATATTATTTTATTATCACTTTGGATAATACGAAGTGTATTGAATGCCATTAAAGACTACTTAAAAGACGTCCCAAAATTTAGTGACAAACCTATTGATAGCTATATTCAAGTGATTATGATTGTCCTATGGATTTATGGCGTTGGAATCATTATTTCAAAAATTTTTGATATTGATAAATCCACGTTGTTAGGGACATTAGGAGCGATTTCGGCTATCGTCATATTAATTTTTAGAGATACCATTCTCGGATTTGTTGCGAGTGTACAAGTCTCACTCAATGACATGGTTCGAATTGGTGATTGGATTACCTTTGACAAATACGGTGCCGATGGTGATGTTATCGAAATCAATTTAGCCACTGTAAAAGTGCGCAATTTTGACAACACCACTACCACTATTCCAACCTACAGTTTGATTTCCGATTCATTCAGAAATTGGCGTGGCATGCTCGACTCTGACGGACGACGCATCAAAAGACATATTTTAGTAAAATCGAATAGCGTTCGTTTTTTAACCGATTCAGAGCTTGAAAATTTAAAAAAAATCCAACTGATTGCGGAGTACATTGAAACGAAACAACATGAAATCACCAAATACAATCAAACGCATCATATTGATAAATCCGAATTAATTAACGGAAGAAATATGACTAATTTTGGTTTGTTTAGAAAGTATATCACAAGCTATTTGGAGCATCATGCGGGTTTAAATAAAAATATGACTTTATTATGTCGACAATTACAACCTACAGCCCAAGGAATTCCATTAGAAATTTATTGCTTCTCAAAAGATCAGCGCTTCATTCCATACGAATACATTATGGCTGATATTTTTGACCATGTCATTGCCTCTATTTCGTATTTTGATTTAGAACTTTATGAAATGCCTAGCAATAAAAATCTAGAAAATTAATTTTCTATGGTCGTTTTAACCGATCATCAATAAACTCAACTTTTGTTTTTCCATGTGGTTGTGGTTTTCCGTCGAGTCCAACACTCACCATGGTAATGGTATCAATCGTGATAATGGTTTCACGAGTCATCATGTTTCGAACTTCACACATCAAAGTTAATGAGGTGGTTCCAAATTTTAATACATCAATTCCTATTTCTACAATATCTCCTTGTTTGGCTGAACTTCTAAAATTAATTTCAGACATATGTTTGGTCACAATTCTTGGGCTTTCGAGCTGAATAATAGCGTAAAGTGCTATTTCTTCATCAATCCAAGCTAATAAACGACCTCCAAAAAGGGTACTATTTGGATTTAAATCTTCGGGTTTTACCCATTTTCTAGTATGAAATCTCATAAATTAGTGTTTTTTGTAGGGTTACGGAATTTCTGAAAATTAGTGACCTCCAGCTATTTTTTTATCAAAATCAATTCCTTGTTTTTTTAAAATTCGACTTACATTCCAAGCATAAAAAGCCAAATACACAAAACAAAAGACGCCTACAATATAACTTTGATGAATTCCTAGTCTATCAGCAATTGTCCCTTGAAACCAACTTATGATACCGCCTCCCATAATCATCATAATTAAAAAGCTACTTCCTTGACTGGTATGTTTTCCTAAACCACTAACTGCAAGGGTAAAAATACAAGGCCATAATGTACTGCAAAATAATCCAACCGACGTAAAAGCATAAACACTAACCATTCCTGTTGTTACCATTCCCACACATAATGCCACGATTCCAAATAAAGAAAACAATAATAACATTCGCGCCGGATTTCCTTTACAAGCCATGTCCGCAAGAATTAAAATCAGGATGATAAATCCGTATACATAAAAAGGAGCCAAATCATGATCCATAAATTTGTTAACCCCCAAGAAAAGTATAAATGTTAGGTATGGCGCTACAAAACGCAATATTTTTTGAGTAGAAACATTTTCAGTAAAAGCTTCTACAGCTCCTGTCCAACGTCCAATCATTAAACTTGCCCAATAAAGTGAAATAAATGGAGCAATATCTTTTGTTAAAAATCCTAATCCTTTTTCCATATAAGCAGGTAAGTTACTCGCAGTAGATACTTCAACGCCTACGTACAAAAAAATAGCAACCATTCCTAAGACTAATTGAGGAAATTGAAGAGCTGATGTTCTTATTCCATTAGAATTTTCATTCGTTTCTTCTATATTTTGTGGATGTTCTGGTAAACTTGACATTTTTAATAAAAGTGCTACTATTAAAAAGGCAACTCCTAAAACTAGATAAGGAATTTTCACACTTTCTATATCCATTGTTGTTCTTGTTGAACTCGCAGCTCCAAAAATGGCAAAACTTACGAGTAAAGGTCCAATTGTGGTGCCTAAATTATTGATTCCTCCTGCTAGAGTGAGGCGTTGCGAACCAGTACTGATGGGACCTAACGCTATAGCAAGTGGATTAGCAACGGTTTGCTGTAGCGAAAAACCAAGGGCTACAGTAAATAAACCAGACAACATCAAAGGAAACGAATGTAGATTAGCAGCAGGATAGAATAATAAGGTTCCTAAAGCTGAAACCACCAAACCAAGTGCTAAACTATTTTTGTAACCTATTTTGTTTACCAAATCTTTTCCTATTACTAAAGAAATGAGCATGTATATAATAGAACCAACAGTATAAGCTATATAAAATGCTAAGGATACCAGCTGACTTTCACCTTGAGATAAATTAAAAGCTTTTTTAAACACTGGAATTAAGATATCGTTACTTGCCGCAACAAATCCCCAAAAGAAAAAAACAGAGACTAGCGGAATAAATTGACCCCAATTGGTTTTAGTTTCTTGTGTATTCATATTATTAAATTTTAGTTAAAAATTGGTTTAAAACTTATGGCTGTTCCACCTCCATTTGCCAAATGTAATATAATTTTTGATGTATTTGTGACTCGCATTTTAGTAACGGAATAACTTTTTGGATTTTTTTTCCAATCTGCAGTTTCGCCATCCTCATAAAACGTTGCATCATAGTATTGTCCAGGAGTAAGAAAATCGAGTTTTAAGGTAGTCATACGAGCATGCTCATCAGTTATAGCTCCTAAAAACCAACGCTCCCCATTTTTTTCTTTGCGAGCCACTGTAATATAGTCGCCAGGTTCTGCCTCTAAATATTTAGATTCTTGCCAATCAACGGCAACATCTTTAATAAATTGGAATGCATCAGCATATCGTTCGTAGTTTTCAGGTAAATCGGCTGCCATTTGTAATGGTGAATACATCGTAACATAAAGTGCCAATTGTTTTGCTAATGTGGTATGTACTTGCTCTTTTTTTGTTGGATTATAATAGCTCATCTTAATTTCGAAAATTCCAGGAGTATAATCCATCGGACCTCCTAAAAGTCGAGTAAATGGCAGTATGGTTTCATGCATTGGTGGATTGCCTACACTCCAAGCATTAAACTCATTTCCACGCGCTGCTTCCGCGGCAATATAATTTGGGTAGGTTCTTGAATATCCTGTCGGTCTCGAACTTTCATGGGAATTCACCATTAATTTATTCTCCGCCATACGCTGAGCGATGTAGTTGTAATGATTGACCATTGTTTGTCCGTCATGGTACTCCCCTCTTGGGATGATTCGTCCTACATACCCTGTTTTAACGGCAGGATAGCCATACTGTTTCATGAGTTCCATGGCTCGATCTAAATGGCGCTCATAATTAGCTACAGAACCTGAAGTTTCATGATGCATAATCATTTTAATTCCTTTAGATTGAGCATAATCGGTTACCTCTTTTACATAAAAATCTGGATAGGGTGTTGTAAAATCAAAAACATTTTCTTTCCAATTGCCAAACCAATCTTCCCAACCTACATTCCAACCTTCAACTAAAACCGCATCAAAACCATTTTTGGCTGCAAAATCAATATATTTTTTAGTATTACCCGTAGTAGCACCATGTTTACCTGTAGGTTTTAATTGTCCATCGGCTGCATTTTGAGCATTTTGTGACCCAGCATAGTCCCAAGTAGAATTTCCTACATGCATTTCCCACCAGATTCCTACATATTTCATAGGTTTTATCCAAGATGTATCAGAAATTTTTGAAGGTTCATTAAGATTTAAGATCATTTTAGAACTTACAATATCTCGGGCGTCATTACTAATCATAATTGTTCGCCATGGAGAAGTACATGGTGTTTGTAAATAAGCTTTATCTCCTAGCGTATTGGGAACTAAATGAGAACCTAATCGGAATTCATTAGGTATCACATCTAAATGCATTACGGGATAATTAACAACGGCTGCTTCAAAAATATTAATATAAATCCCATCATTAGATTTCATCATTAAGGGAGATTGAACAACAAAGTTTCCTGCGATAGATTTTAATCCAATACCATTATTTTTATCGACTAAATCGGTATTGATATCTGAAAATTTTGATTCTGTGTAGGGATACTCCTGACTATCAAAATCACCAGGCAACCAAAATGTTTTATGATTTCCAGTAAGATTAAATTGGGTGTGTTCCTCTGAAATTACAAAATAATTGAGGTTTTCTTGTTTTGGAAATTCATAACGAAAAGCGACCCCTTCATCGTATATTTTAAAGCATATATTCATTTTACGGTTAGTCTCATTTTGAAGTAAAAAGAAAGTCACCTGATGGTATCGATTTTGGATTGTTTTTTGTTCTCCCAATACAGGATTCCAGGGTTCATCGACCGATTTATTGTCTTGTTGGATCAGTGTAAAATGATTGTCTAAGGATTTTTCTCCTTTCAATAATATTCCTAAAGTACTTTCGGTAATGATTTTTTTACCTGAATAAGATACTGAATACGTTGGAACTCCCGTTGAAGAAATCGCAAAATGTAACGTGATCTTTTTTGAGGGAGATTCGATATCTTGGGCTTGAGCAAGAACACAAAAAAAGAATATGAAAAGAACTGTTTTTTTCATTTTAGTTTTTTTTGCTAAAATACTAAGTTTTTTTGTTTTGTATTCCTTCCTTTTAAAATAAAAAAAGCCTCGTGAAAACACGAGGCTTAAGTATAATTAAAGAAAAATATTATTTGCCTCCTTTTTCCATTTTAGCTTTTAATTCAGCTAAAATGTCATTATTGTCCCCTAGCGTTGAAGTTTGGTTATTGTTGTTATTTGCAGCAGTAGCTTCCGCAGCAGCTTTCACCGCTTTGTCTTCTTCTTCTCTGAAAATAGCAGTATGAGAAGCTACAACTCTTTTGAATTCTTTATTAAATTCAATTACTTTGAATTCGGCTGCATCTCCTTTTTTCAATTTTTTACCATCTTCTTTTTCAAGGTGACGTGCTGGTACAAAAGCAATTACATCATCACCAAAGTCTACAGTAGCACCTTTGTCAACGATTTCTGCAATAGTTCCAGAGTGGATCGTTCCAACTGCAAAAGCATCTTCGTGTTTATCCCATGGATTTTCAGTTGTTTGTTTATGACCTAAAGATAATTTACGTCCGTCAACATCTAACTCTAATACAACTACGTCTAATTTGTCTCCTACGTTAACAAATTCAGATGGATGTTTGATTTTTTTAGTCCAAGATAAATCAGAAATATAAACTAAACCGTCGATTCCTTCTTCTAATTCTACGAAAATTCCAAAGTTAGTAAAGTTTCTAACAGTTCCTACATGTTTAGAACCTACTGGGTATTTTGCTGTAATGTCAGTCCAAGGATCTTGAGTCATTTGTTTGATACCTAAAGACATTTTTCTTTCGTCTCTATCAAGAGTTAAGATCACTGCCTCTACTTCATCACCTACTTTTACGAAGTCTTGAGCACTTCTTAAGTGCGTAGACCACGACATTTCAGACACGTGGATTAAACCTTCAACACCTTCAGCTACTTCAATGAAAGCACCGTAATCCGCAATAACTACTACTTTACCTTTCACTTTGTCACCTACTTTTAAGTCAGCTCCAAGAGCATCCCATGGGTGTGCGTTTAATTGTTTTAATCCTAATTGGATTCTTGTTTTCTCATCATCGAAATCAAGGATAACTACGTTTAGTTTTTGATCTAATTCAAGAACTTCACTTGGGTGGTTGATTCTTGACCAAGAAAGGTCTGTAATGTGGATTAATCCATCTACACCACCTAAGTCAATAAACACTCCATAAGAAGTAATGTTTTTCACTACACCTTCTAGTACTTGTCCTTTTTCTAATTGACCTATGATTTCTTTTTTCTGAACTTCGATATCTGCTTCGATAAGCGCTTTGTGCGAAACAACAACATTTTTGAATTCGTGGTTAATTTTCACTACTTTGAATTCCATGTTTTTGTTTACATATACATCGTAATCACGGATTGGTTTCACATCAATTTGTGAACCTGGTAAGAACGCTTCGATTCCGAAAACGTCTACAATCATACCTCCTTTAGTTCTACATTTAACAAAACCAGTAACAATTTCTCCAGTTTCATTAGCAGCGATAACTCTATCCCATGATTTGATAGTTCTTGCTTTTCTGTGAGATAATACTAATTGACCTGTTTTGTCCTCACGAACGTCAATTAATACTTCTACTTTGTCACCCACTTTTAAGTTTGGGTTGTATCGGAATTCATTTAAAGAAATAACGCCTTCCGATTTTGCATTAATGTCAACAATTGCGTCACGATCAGTGATACGAACTACTACACCTTCAACTACTTCTTCCTGATCTGTAGAGATGAATGTTTTAGAAACTAAATCTTCAAACTCTTGTAAATTTTTTGCATCTACAGCGTCAATTCCTTCGGCGTAGTTATGCCAGTTAAATTCATTTAAAAACGCTTCTTGTTCTTTGTTTAATACAGCCATGCTGATAAAAAATTTGTATGTTATGTTCTTCGAGTTTCATAATGCAAATAAAAACACAACAGTGTTAGATTTAAATAGTTGATACCTAAAGGAAACTCTTCTTCGCCAAAAGGTGCGCAAAATTACACATATTTTATTAACTACAAAATATTTATCTACTAAAACACCTAAAACGAACTAAATAAGTCAAAAAAACGATAGCCTTTTAAGAGTAAAATCTTAAAAGGCTATCGTTTATCTTTTTTAAAATATTAATGGCTCACATTTGCCACCTCATCAGGGTTGTGTTTATGCTTAAAGAATATTGCAAAAAGAATTGCAATCACTAAAGCATATCCCGAAAACGTTAGCCAGATGTTGTGCCAATCTCTCACACCGTTGATTGTAAAGAAATTATCAATTACATAGCCACTTACTAAACCTCCAAAAAAGGCACCAAATCCATTAGACATCATCATAAACAACCCTTGAGCTGAGGAACGTATTTTAGAATCAGTAGTAGTTTCCACAAAAAGCGATCCTGAAATATTAAAGAAATCAAAAGCCATACCATAAACAATACAAGATAAAATAATCATCCAAAGCCCTTCTATTGGATTTCCAAATGCTAACAGACCAAATCGTAAAACCCAAGCAACCATCGAAAGTAACATTACTTGCTTGATTCCAAAACGCTTCAAAAAGAAGGGAATGGCTAAAATGAATAAGGTTTCAGATATTTGAGAAATTGACATGATGATGGTTGAATATTTTACCACAAAAGAATTAGCATATTCTGGAACTTTTGAAAATTCAGATAAATAAACATCCCCATACATGTTTGTTAACTGCAAGGCTCCACCTAAAAACATTGAAAACAAAAAGAATAATGCCATTTTGTAGGTGCCAAACAATTTAAAAGCACTCAAACCAAATTTTTCAACAAAAGTAGCATCGTTAGCAATTAGTTTTTGAGGAGGACATTTTGGTAAAGAAAAAGAATACAACCCCAAAGCAAAGGCAGCAAAAGCGGATAAATAAAACATATTTGATGAAGCCTTATTTCCTGTAAGATTTGTTATCCACATGGCGGCAATAAATCCAACTGTACCCCACACTCTAATGGGAGGAAAAACTTTTACTACATCATAATTATTGTTTTTTAAAATGTTGTATGCCACAGAATTAGATAACGAAATAGTTGGCATGTAACATAACATCGCCAAAAAGATGACATAATAAAATGTCGTTGGATTTTCTACTTGAGGAATATAGCAAAGCGCTAAACCGCCTATAATGTGTAAAATACCATATAACTTTTCAGCATTTATCCACTTGTCTGCAAGGATTCCTGTCAAAGCAGGCATTACTATTGAAGACAATCCAAGTGTAGAAAAAATAGCTCCAAATTGTTCTCCACTCCATTGTTTTGTGCCAAACCAATAATTTCCTACAGTAATCAACCAAGCTCCCCAAACAAAAAATTGAAGAAAACTCATAAGAGTTAATCTAAACTTTATACTCATAATAATAGTGTTTTGTAATGTAAATAGATTGTAAATCTACTATTAAAAATAAGATTTGCAAAAAAATTATATTGTTTTAGCAACTTCTTCAACCAATTCTAGTACAGCAGTGAATTGTTCTTCTCTAGAAAGGTAGGAATTGTCTATCTCAACGGCATCATTTGCAATAACCAAAGGAGAGTCTTCACGATGCGTATCAATATAATCACGTTCTTGAACGTTTTTAAGCACATCTTCATAAGAAACAGAATCGCCCTTCGCTTGAAGTTCTTCAAAACGACGATGGGCACGAGTCTCAGGACTGGCTGTCATGAATATTTTTAATTCTGCATCAGGGAATACTACAGTTCCAATGTCACGTCCATCCATGACAATAGCTTTGTTTTTCCCCATAGCTTGTTGTTGCTCAACCAATTTTGCACGTACTTCAGAGACTTCAGCAACCTTACTTACAAAAGCTGACACTTCTAGAGTTCGTATTTGTTTTTCTACATTTTCATTATTCAAAAATATCTCAGCAAAACCTAAATCAGTATTAAACTCAAAGTGCAGTTGAATGGAAGGAAGTCGCTCAATAAGAGCTTTTTTATTAAAAAAATCCGAGTTAATAAACCCTTCCTTCATCGCAAAATATGTTATTGCTCTATACATTGCACCTGTATCTACGTAAACGTATCCCAGATGTTTTGCTAACTGTTTTGCTAAGGTACTTTTTCCAGTAGAAGAAAATCCATCAATGGCAATTGTAATGTTTTTCAAAATAAGTTTTTTTTTTTTTTAATTAATCGTTAAAATTTATGGTAAGTCCGAAAAGACTTGTGTTTCCAGCTAAAGAAAAACGAGAATGCGAGTAGTTAAATTTCATTTTTCCCATTTTTAAACCAAAACCAAGGGATATACCTGAAAAATTTCTTTGGTCGACCACACGTAATTCTTCTCCTTTTCTAAAATTATACCCCACCCGAATGTTAAAGCCTTTCGTAGGAAACAATTCGGCACCAAAAATCACATGCCGTAAGGCGTTATTAAAAAAGCCTATTTTCTCTGGCGTAGAACTTCCATCAAGGCTACCCACGGCCCGATTGGGATTGGAAAAAGTAATATTCCATTGTTGTAGGTTTTCTAGGGTTAAATGCCATCGAATGGGCACATTTTCTACTTGTTGTGAAACTCCTGCCAAAAGTTCAAATGGAAGTTTCTCTTGCAGTCCAGAATAGGTCGTAATTTGAGTACCCATATTGCGAACCACTAATGCCCAATTGATGTCGTTCTCCTCATCTATATAAAGCGCACCTAAATCGATCGCCCCACCATAGGAAGTATAACTTTCTAATGTAGAAGAAATCAATTTTGCATTAGCGCCAAAATATACATTGGTAAACGGAATGTTATAAGAATATCCGATTGACAAGGCAATCTCACTTCCCGTAAATGATGATGTCGCAATTCCATTTTCGTCATACCCATCAAATTTTCCGTAGTTGACATAATTCACTCCTGCATGAAACGTTTGTAAATGACGGTCATAGGTATACGCATACGCCGCAGTACCATACGTTACAGCACCAAAATAATTGCCATAATTTACCGCCAAGTGATTGTCCATTTCTGCATTGATGGCCGCAGGATTAAAATGTCCTTGATTGACATCCTCATCAAAAATAGTGATTACTTTTCCTCCCAAAGCGGCTTGTCTTGGTGAGGTTACTAGGTTTAAAAAAGAATATACTGACTTCCCTCCTATTTGGCTGTATGAAGCAGCACTAAACAGAACACAAAAGGAAAAAAGTATCTTTTTAAACATATATAAATGGGAAATAATGTTTTTATAACGAAAATGCGAAGATATTATTTTTACAACAACATAAAAAAAGAAAAAAGGCATGAATCAACATACCTTTCTTCTATGCGTTATTAATTAAGATTTTTAATCTAGCGATTTGGCATTTTTAACTTTTTGCGTGGTTAAAGCTATGTCTATCACTTCACGCATTTCTTTTACATAATGAAATGTCAGTCCTGTCAAATAATCTGATTTGATTTCTTTGATGTCACTTTCATTTTCATGACAAAGAATAAGTTCTTTTATGTTAGCACGTTTCGCAGCCAATATTTTTTCTTTAATTCCGCCCACAGGTAATACTTTTCCTCGTAAAGTAATTTCACCTGTCATGGCTAATCCTTTCTTAACTTTACGTTGCGTCAATAATGAAACTAAAGACGTTAGCATTGCAATTCCTGCACTAGGTCCATCTTTTGGAGTAGCGCCTTCTGGAACATGCAAATGAATGTTGTAGGTACTGAAAATATCTGGATTTAAATCAAATAAATCGGCATTTGCTTTAATATATTCCAACGCGATAGTGGCAGATTCTTTCATAACCGAACCTAAATTTCCAGTTAAAGTTAAACCTCCTTTTCCTTTAGAAATCAAGGATTCAATAAATAATATATCACCTCCTACAGAAGTCCATGCTAACCCAGTCACTACTCCCGCAACATCATTTCCTTCGGCCTTATCACGTTCCAATTTTGGAGCTCCTAAAACAGTTTCGATATCTTCTGAAGTTACTTTTTTATTATACTCTTCTTCCATCGCGACCGATTTGGCAGCATTTCGAATGACTTGAGCAACTTTTTGTTCTAAACTACGAACACCCGATTCACGTGTATAGCCTTCGACTATCTTTTCTAATTCTTTTTTTCCAATTGTTAAATCTTTAGATGTCAAGCCATGTTCTTTAAGCTGTTTTGGAAATAAATGTTGCTTGGCGATTTCCACCTTTTCTTCGGTAGTATATCCCGACATTTTGATTACTTCCATACGATCTTTTAATGCAGGTTGAATGGTAGACATCGAATTAGATGTAGCAATAAACATGATTTTTGATAAATCATATCCCATTTCCAAAAAGTTATCATAGAACGAATTATTTTGCTCAGGATCTAAAACTTCCAATAAAGCCGAAGAGGGATCGCCCTGATGACTCACAGAAAGTTTGTCAATTTCATCTAAAATAAACACTGGATTTGAAGTGCCCGCCTTTTTAATGCTTTGTATAATTCTACCCGGCATCGCTCCAATATATGTTTTACGATGACCGCGAATCTCAGCCTCATCACGCAAACCTCCTAGAGAAATTCGAATATATTCTCTACCTAAAGCTTCTGCAATAGACTTTCCTATTGAGGTCTTTCCAACTCCTGGAGGTCCTGTCAAACATAAAATAGGCGACTTCATATCGTTGCGTAACTTTAACACAGCTAAATGTTCTATGATACGTTTTTTAACATCTTCCAATCCAAAATGATCGCGATCTAGAATTTTTTGAGCATTTTTTAAATCAAAATTATCTTTTGAATACTCACCCCAAGGCAAATCCAAAATCAATTCAAGATAATTTCTTTGAATTCCAAAATCGGGGGCTTGTGGATTCATTCGTTGTAACTTTGAAAATTCTTTTTCAAAATGCAAACTTGTTTTTTCATCCCATTTTTTTGATTTAGCTCGCTGACGCATGTCTTCAAATTCTTGCTCGTTTGAAACGCCACCCAATTCTTCTTGAATGGTTTTCATTTGTTGATGCAGAAAATATTCTCGCTGTTGTTGATCTAAATCGAAGCGTACTTTAGATTGAATATCGTTTTTCAATTCTAATTTTTGAAGTTCGATATTCATATAACGCAAGGTCTCTAGTGCGCGTTCTTTCAAAACATTAGTCATCAATAGATTTTGTTTCTCTTCTACCGTAAGATTCATATTAGAGGAAACAAAATTGATTAAAAACGATTGACTTTCAATATTTTTAATTGCGAAAGTAGCTTCTGTTGGAATATTTGGACTTTCTTTAATAATGCGAATAGAAAGCTCACGAATGGAGTCTACAATAGCACTAAATTCGGTGTCGCTTTTATCTGGACGTAATTCAGGAACTTCGCGAATAGCTGCTTGTAAATAAGGCTCTTCTGTAAGAATAGTATCTATTTCAAAACGTTTTTTCCCTTGCAATATCACCGTAACATTTCCATCAGGCATTTTTAAAACTCTTAAAATGCGAGCCACTGTTCCCACATGATGAATTTGATCAAAATTAGGATTTTCATGTTCTTCATTTCTTTGAGCCACTACCCCAATGATTTTATCACCCGAATACGCTTCATTAATCAACTTAATGGATTTATCGCGACCCGCTGTAATAGGGATTACTACGCCAGGGAATAGAACAGTGTTTCGTAAAGGTAAAATAGGTAGTGAAATGGGTAAATCTTCATTTGCCATTTCTTCTTCATCTTCTGGAGTTAATAACGGAATTAATTCGGCTTCAGTATCAAATTCTTGAAGTGACAAATTGTCAATAGTTAGTATTTTATGGTTTGACATAATTTTTAAAAGTCAAAATGACATTAAATTAATAGTTTTTAACAGTTACAAAAAATCATTTTATTGTAAGTTAATTATTTTAACTAAAGGAAAAACAATACATTATAAAAAAAATAATAACTCATAATTCATTTAGTTATAATTATATTTCAAGGATTATGCCACAAATACAAAGCGCCTTTTTGTTTATTATATTAACACTAAAAGATTTAATAATTTTAAATATAATGACTAAATATTAAAAATGGACAACTATCGAAAAAAATCGAGTTGTCCACTCTGGTGGAGTCGCCGAGAATCGAACTCGGGTCCAAACAAGCAATCAAATAGCTTTCTACACGCTTAGTTTTTGATTATTTTTTCGACAAAAAGGCAGGCCAAAAACAGCCACTTTTTGCTTAGCTTTATTAGTGTCAGAAAGGATTTAAAGCATTACCTTTCCTAGGTTTATTTTTCCGGTTCACCATAACCAACCGCCACAAACCAAGGCTTTTGAGGTGAATTCAGCTTTCCTACCTTGTAGGAACTGGGCAAATCGTACTAAACTTCGGATTAAGCAGCTAAAGCGTAATTATTTTCGCCGTTTATAAGGTCGTACCTTTGGATTTACGAGCTAAAAGTACAAAGCTCGACGTGCTTACTAATCAATTCCACTCGCTGTCAAAACCAGTCGACCCCAAATAGTATTGCTTTTAATCTTCATAGTAACAAAAATCGTGCCTACAAATATACATACTTTTGTAGTAATTACAATATCCCTACTCTTCCCCTTCATCAATTGTTTTAAAAGGATAGTCACCAAATAAAGGGGCCAGTTTCTTAGTTTGATACGTTTTTCGTGTAAACTTATTAGAAATAACAAACATGGTAACTCTCTCCTTTCTCATATTTATAAAACAAGACGTATTGCCATGCCACCAACCATTATGATAATAAAATGGAGTACCTTGATCAAATTCCAACATACGAATGCCTAAACCATAATTGCGTTCCCCTTTTTTTTCATAACTATATCCTTTATAGACTTGTTTCAATAATTCGGGAGTTAAAAAAGTTTGCGAATAACGTGCCATATCAAATTTTAATAAATCCCTTGGTGTAGAATAAATGTTTTTATCCCCATAGACTCCATCTAAATATTCTACAGCCAAATCCATATTCCCTCGATAAGAAAGTGAGACTTTACCCAAATGTTTTGCAGTTTCATATACAAAAGTATGCGTCATCCCTAAGGGTTTAAAAATCATTTCTTGCATCGCTTCGGGGTATTTTAAATGTGTAACTTTTTCAATAAGTAAAGCCAATATTGCATAGTTCGTATTACAATATCCAAATCGAGAATCTATTTTCGATTCCAATGGAATAGAATAGTTCTTCATCACGGAAACAATATCTTCATTGGTAAGTTCTTTTTTTATGTCCCAAACGCCTGTTTTATAGGTGAAATATGCATAATTTTTCATGCCACTGCGATGATTTAAAAGGGTTAAGACAGTCACATCTGGATAAGGAAAATCAGGTAAAAACTCGGTTACTTTTTGTTCTAATCGAATTTTTCCTGCATCGATCAATAAAAGTACTGCTGTTGCTGTCAATACTTTGCTAACAGAAGCGATATGTAAAGGGGTTTTAGCAGTAATATCAATTCCTTTAGCTCTGTTAGCAAATCCGAGATAATTTTCATAAATTACTTGTCCATTTTGAGCCACAAGAAAACTTACATTATCGTTTTGATTCCAAATTTTATTAAAAAATTGTTCAATTTTATGCTTCTTCTCATTCACATATCCAGCTGTAAGTTTTGGAAAGGATTCCTCTAGCGGATGCATAATAGGCAGTCCATTTTCATTGTTTTTAACAATTTCCTTTTTGCGCTCTCTTTCTTTGCCACAAGCTATGATAAAAAAAGCAACTGAACTTAGTAGGATTGTTTTAAAGATTATATGTCGAATTTTCATGAAATTTATTTTGGGACAGCAAATATAAAGAAACACATGCCTCATAATTCGACTTTAAGAGAAAGGTTTCAACATATTTTCCACAATTTTAACAGTACTGTAAGTAACTCCTTGTTTATCAATTTTTATAAAACTTTTTACGACCTGATTAATTTTTAAAAAAAGTTTTGAAAACGTTTTCGTTAATGATACTTTTGCATCACTAAAATAAAGCCTTAAAATGATATTTGGTATTATAAAAGAACGTAAAACACCCCCAGACAGAAGAGTTGTATTTACTCCTGAAGAATTAGTTCGATTAAAAAAAGAACATCCCGAAGCTGTGATAAAAGTAGAATCTTCTGATATTAGAGTTTTTGATGATGCGCAGTACGCAGACTTAGGAATTGATGTAACAACAGATATGTCTGATTGTGATGTGCTTTTTGGGGTAAAAGAAGTTCCTATTGAGGCATTAATTCCAAATAAAAAATATTTTTTCTTCTCTCACACCATAAAATTTCAGCCCTATAATAGAAAATTATTACAAGCCATATTGGAAAAAAATATTGAATTGTATGATCACGAAACGATTGTCGATGCAAATTTTAAACGTTTAATAGGATTTGGACGTTATGCAGGTATTGTTGGCGCATATAACGGATTTAGAGCATTCGGAATTAAATATGATTTATACACGCTCCCAAAAGCGGAAACTTTAAAAAGTAAGGAAGATCTTGTCGTTCGTTTGAGACGTCAAATATTGCCTAATATTAAAATCGTTTTAACGGGCCATGGAAAAGTGGGAATGGGTGCCAAAGAAATTCTCGATGACATGAAAATTAAACAAGTCACTCCCGATGATTTCTTGAATAAAATTTATACAGAACCCGTCTACACACAAATTGATGTATTAGACTACAACAAACGAATAGATGGTCAAATATTAGATAATAAAGATTTTTATAAAAACCCTCAAGAATATTCGTCAAATTTTGAACGTTTCTCGCAAGTTGCCGACATTTTTATGGCTGGACATTTTCATGGAAATGGAGCGCCCGATATCCTCACAAGGGAAATGTTGCAATCACCGAAAAATAAAATTCAAGTGGTTGCCGATATTTCTTGTGATGTGAATGGCCCCATTGCTTGTACCATAAAAGCATCTACAATTGCCGACCCTTTCTTTGGATATTTACCTAGTTCACATCAGGAAGTTCCCTATACACATCCGGGTTCAATCATGGTTATGTCGGTTGATAATTTACCCTGTGAATTGCCAAAAGATGCCAGTGAGGGATTTGGAGAAATGTTTATGAAGCATGTAATTCCTGCTTTTTTCAATAGTGATCAAGATGGGATTTTACAACGAGCAAAAATTACTGAACAAGGTAAACTAACGGAACGCTTTCAGTATTTACAAGATTATGTAGATGGAAAATAAATTACTCTAAACATGAAGTCAATAGGCTTGTCCTAGCCAACTAAAAGTTTGCGAGACATCAATTTATATTTCTTTTGAAAGCTAATAACAAGCAATATTCAATAATAAAAACGAGTGCTTTCAAAAGTGAATCTGAGTAACTCCATTAAACAAACTAAGCCACTATGGACTTGAAGTACATAGGTTTGTTAGCAGACTGAAAGTCAGCAAGATTGCAGCATTATAATTTCAACCACAAATTACACGAATCTACACGAGTTTAATTTGCGGAAATTTGTGTAATTCGTGGTAAAAAATATTTTTAGAATCTGAAAGCGAAATGCACTAAAGTGCATAGTTTTAACTATCTTTAAGACCAATAAAACTAATTTCACTAGTTTATTAATCTTATCATTTAACTTCTAATCAGTTTTTTATATTTTATTCGTTTAGGGGTTAAGTCACCACCCAATCGTTTTTTCTTGTTTTCTTCATAATCGGAAAAACTACCTTCAAAGAAATACACTTGAGAATCACCTTCAAAAGCTAGGATATGAGTACAAATTCGATCTAAAAACCACCTGTCGTGAGAAATCACCACAGCACAACCCGCAAAATTTTCTAATCCTTCTTCTAAGGCTCTCAGCGTATTAATATCTAAATCATTGGTTGGCTCATCCAACAACAATACATTTCCTTCTTCTTTGAGCGTCATGGCCAAATGAAGTCTGTTTCGTTCACCGCCAGATAAAGCAGAAACTTTTTTGTTTTGTTCACTTCCGCCAAAATTAAAACGTGACAAATAGGCTCTTGAATTGACTTGGCGCCCTCCCATCATGATTAACTCTTGTCCATCACTAAAATTTTCCCAAATGGATTTATTCACATCAATATTTGCATGAGACTGATCGACATAGGCAATTTTTACCGTTTCTCCTATGGAGAATGTTCCCGAATCGGCTTGAACTTCGTTCATAATCATTTTGAAGATGGTTGATTTTCCTGCGCCATTAGGACCTATGATTCCAACAATTCCAGCTTGAGGTAATTTGAAATTCAAATCTTCATATAATAATTTATCACCATACGCTTTAGAAACGCCTTTGGCTTCAATTACATTTGTTCCTAATCTTGGACCATTAGGGATGTAGATTTCTAATTTTTCTTCTAATTCTTTTTGGTCTTCATTCAAGAGTTTGTCATAATTTTGAAGACGTGCTTTTTGTTTTGTCTGTCTTCCTTTAGCGCCTTGTCGTACCCAGTCCAACTCACGCTCAAGGGTTTTCCTTCTTTTGGAAGCCACTTTTTCCTCTTGCTCCATGCGTTTCGATTTTTGATCCAACCAAGAAGAATAATTTCCTTTCCATGGAATGCCTTCTCCTCGATCCAATTCTAAAATCCAACCAGCTACATTATCAAGAAAATAACGGTCGTGTGTAACGGCAATCACTGTTCCTGCATATTGTGACAAATGTTGTTCCAACCACAACACACTCTCAGCATCTAAATGGTTGGTTGGCTCATCCAATAAAAGTACATCTGGCTGTTGCAAAAGCAAACGACACAATGCTACGCGTCTTTTTTCTCCACCTGATAAAACGCTTATAGGCATATCTCCATCAGGTGTTCTCAAAGCATCCATAGCAATCTCGAGTTTTGTATCTATTTCCCAAGCCCCACATGCATCTATTTTATCCTGCAGTTCACCTTGTCTATCCATGAGCTTTTGCATTTTATCGGCATCTTCATATACCTCAGGTAAGCCAAACATATCGTTTATCTTATTGAATTCATCCAAAAGCGCCATAATTTCAGCAACTCCCTCTCGAACCACTTCTATAACTGTTTTGGATTCATCCAATTGTGGTTCTTGTTCAAGATAGCCAACGGTATATCCTGGAGCAAAAACCACATCGCCTTGGTAATTTTTATCGACTCCAGCAATAATTCTCAATAATGATGATTTTCCAGAGCCATTAAGCCCTAGAATTCCAATCTTAGCCCCATAAAAAAAACTGAGGTAAATATTTTTTAATACTTGCTTGTCACTTCCTTGGTAAGCCTTACTTACCTTTTGCATAGAGAAAATGACTTTTTTATCTTCTGACATTTTATAATTTTTTAATTTAAACTCTTCCTTTTAATGCATTAAAAACCCATGCATTTGCTAAAAATCCAACCCCAACAGCGCCAAATCCCCAACCAGCTACATCGGCATATCGATAAACCCCTAGACCGATAAGAATAAGCCCCATGAGTATCATAATAAAAGTAGCCCAACCCAATACGGTATTTTTATTCATTCCCATAAATCATGTATTTAAATATAAGGACGGCAAATATCGTGAAATAATATGGTTAATTAAAAATCTTAACTAACATTTCCTTGAGTAAGTCGTGATTTGATAACGCATTAGCCCCCACACCTTTACTTTTTACATCAATAGTGCGTAAAGTGGCTACAATGGCGCTTACTTTTTTCATAGGGTAGTTTTGTAATGCCCGTTCATAATCTTTAAAAAAATAGCTACTGATTCCCAAAGCCGCCATGACATTTTTTTGAGACTTGTCTTTCAAACCATGATATTTCAATAATTTAACAAAAAAGCTAAAGACCAAACTTGTGGTAACAACCATGGGGTTGTCTTTAGGATTATCGGCAAAATATTGTGCAATTTGATATGCTTTTACCTCGTTTTTAGAACCGATAGCATTTTGGAGTTCAAATACATTAAAATCCTTACTAAATCCGATATTCTCTTCGATATCCTGAGGAGTAATGGTATGTCCCTTGGGTAAAATAATTTGTAATTTATCCAATTCGTTACTAATTCTACTAAGGTCATTCCCTAAAAACTCAACGAGCATGGCATTAGCTTTCGGATCAATTCCATAGTCCTTCCCTTTCAATACTCTTTGAATCCAGCTACCTACTTGATTTTCGTATAATTTTTTACTTTCAAAAACAACTCCCGTTTTATCGATCTGTTTGTATAATTTTTTTCTTTTGTCAAGAGTTTTGTACTTATAGGCTAATACAAGAACGGTAGAAGGTTGTGGATGTTCTGCATAACTTTCAAGCTTTTCAATAGTTCGTGATAATTCTTGCGCTTCTTTGACTATAACTACTTGCTTTTCGGACAGCATGGGGTATCGTTTCGCTTGTCCAATGAGTTCTTCAATGGTGGTATCTCTTCCATAAATCACCATTTGATTAAATCCCTTTTCATCCTCTGTGAGCACATTGTTTTCAATATATTCGGTTAATTTATCAATATAATAAGGTTCTTCTCCCATAAAAAGATATATAGGTTTAACCATACCTAATTTAATATCATTGATAATTTTAATAACTTCTTCCATTTTGAATACGTGCTATTTTATACAAAAAAAGTATCTTTGTGCTATGCAAAAGCTCCATTTTCCGACCTATACATTTCGCTTCAAAAATAGTGAAAATAAAATTGCTATCTTTGATGAAATTCGTAAAAAATTTATTCTTCTCACACCAGAGGAATGGGTAAGACAGCATGTTATTCAATACTTAATTAACGAAAAAAAATATCCAAAAGCATTGATCAATGTTGAAAAACTTATTAAGATTAATGGTTTAAATAAAAGATACGATGTTGTTGTTTTTCAAACAAATGGAGCGATAGAATTATTAATAGAATGTAAAGCGCCTTCAGTTCCAATTTCTCAAAAAACATTTGATCAAATTGCACAATACAATCTTGTAGCTCAAGCCAAGTATTTAATGGTTACCAATGGTTTAAATCATTACTTTTGTAAAATGAATTTTGAGCAGGAACAATACATTTTTTTACACGAATTGCCCGAATACAATACTTTATGTCATTAAAAAAAATAGCTGTGGTCATTTTAAATTGGAATGGCGAACAACTCCTTGAACAATTTTTACCTACACTCCTAGCCTTTTCTACAGAAGCTACAGTTTATGTGGCTGATAATAATTCGACTGACCAATCCCTAACACTTTTAAAAAACAAATTCCCGAGTGTTAAAATCATCTCTAATTCGGGAAATTTTGGATTTGCTAAAGGCTATAATGTAGCGCTACAAAATGTTGAGGAACCCTATTATGTTTTAGTAAATTCTGATGTCGAAGTAACCGAAAATTGGCTAACTCCTATTCTTTCTATTTTTGAAAACGAACCCAATACTGCTATTATTCAACCTAAATTATTAGATTTCAAAGACAAAAATTATTTTGAATATGCTGGAGCCGCTGGCGGATTTATAGATCAATTTGGCTACCCCTATTGTAGAGGGCGAATTTTTGAAACGCTTGAGGAAGATTTCGGGCAATATGATAATAATATAGATCTTTTTTGGGCATCAGGAGCTTGTTTTTTTATTCGAAAAGCTGTGTTCAGAGAACTAAATGGATTTGATGATGATTTTTTCGCTCACCAAGAAGAAATAGATTTGTGTTGGCGTGCTCGGAATTCAGGTTATGCTATAAAATTTTGTAACCAATCCAAAGTGTATCACGTTGGAGGAGCTACTCTAAGCAAAGCGAATCCTCATAAGACCTTTCTAAATTTCAGAAATTCATTACTGATGCTTCTCAAAAATTTACCAAAAAACAAAATAGCTCCTATTATTTTCAGTCGATTATGCTTAGACGGTATTGCAGGGCTTACGTTTTTATTCTCGGGTAATCCTAAGCATTGTGGAGCCATTATTAGGGCGCATTTCGATTTTTATAAGTTGTTTTTAAAGACCTTAAAAAAAAGAACTGCCATACAAAAACCTGATTATTTTAAATCCAAAAGCATTCTATTTCAATACTATATTAAAGGTAGTAAGGTTTTTGAACAAAATTAACAATATTTTACAACCTTTTATTTTAATCAAATCTTAAGAAATTATACTTTTGTATAATAAAAAAAATACAACATGAAAAAAACCGTTTTTATACTTTCGCTAGCTGCACTTACACTCAGTTCTTGTGGTTCCAAAAAGAAAATTGCCGAATTAGAACAAAAGAATAAAGAATGTCAAGATTTACTGAATTCAACAACAGTAAAATTAAACATGTGTTTGTCTGAAAAAGAGGCGCTTTCAAAACAAAACGAATATCTTAAACAAAATAATACTGATCTTATTAACAGTTCAAAAGAGTTGACTGTACTTACTACAAAAGGAGCTCAAAACTTAGAAAAATCACTGGAAAGCTTAAAAGAAAAAGACCTCAAAATTGCACGTTTACAAGATGCTTTAACCAAAAAAGATAGCGTTACATTAGCTTTGGTAACAAGCCTAAAAGGCTCTGTTGGAGTAGCTGATCCAGACATTGAAGTCAATGTAGATAAGGGTGTTGTTTTTATTTCGATTTCCGATAAATTACTTTTTAAAAGTGGTAGTTATGTCGTAAGTGATAAGGCAAAAGAAGTATTAGCTAAAGTAGCCAAAGTAATCAACGACAAGCCTACTTTTGAGTGTATGGTGGAAGGTCATACCGATAATGTTCCTTTTACAAGAAATGCAATCTTACTTGACAATTGGGATTTGAGTGTGAAACGTTCGACGGCTATTATTCGTGTATTAACTAAAGAACTTGGAGTAAAACCTGCCCAACTCATAGCAGCTGGAAGAAGTGAATACATTCCTTTAGTCGATAACAATACGGCAGAAAACAGAGCGATAAACAGACGAACTCGTATTGTTGTGCTCCCTAAAATTGACGAATTCTACGATATGATAGAAAAAGAAATGAAGAATCAAAAGAAATAATTCTATTATTGAATAATAGAATACTACTCTTCATCATCGGCATCATCAAAATTGTCAGAAGGACTTGAATCTGAATCTTCATCATCCTCATCATCTAAGTCATTCTTGTCGTTATAATGATCATCTTCTTCTTCTTCGCTTGGTAAATCATCATCATCTAAATCAATACCTTTTACTGGAGCAATAGGTTCGATTACCGCATCAAGATCCTCATCATCTTCAAATTTTTCCATTCTACTCGCTAATTTAGTACTTACTTTAACCAAATAGATGGTATCTTCTGTACGAACTTCTACAGCTTCTACTAATTCGTTATGAGCATTTCGAAAGCGAATAATATCTGTATCATCATATCCATCTGGAAATTTTTCAACTAATAAATTTAAAATATCGCTCGTGAGCTTGGCATAATCAACAATAATTCTTTTCATAAAACAGGCTATTATAAATCAAGTAAATAAGCAAAAATTAAAGGGGCCACTATGGTTGCATCTGATTCTATGATAAATTTTGGCGTGTGAATATCCAATTTTCCCCAAGTGATTTTTTCATTAGGAACTGCTCCTGAATAAGACCCATAACTTGTTGTGGAATCAGATATTTGACAAAAATAACTCCAGAAAGGAACATCGTGCATTTCCATATCTTGATACAACATCGGTACCACACAAATTGGAAAGTCTCCCGCTATACCTCCACCAATTTGAAAGAAACCAACTCCTTTTCCTCCTGAATTTTTCGGGTACCAATCGGCTAGCCACATCATGTATTCAATCCCACTTTTCATTGTAGTAGGTTTAAATTCTCCTTTAATACAATAGGAAGCAAAAATATTACCCATCGTACTGTCCTCCCAACCAGGCACAACAATTGGTAAATTTTTCTCTGCTGCAGCTATCATCCAAGAATCTTTAGGATCAATTTCATAATATTGTTCCAAAACTCCAGAATTTAACATTTGATACATAAATTCGTGTGGAAAATAACGTTCGTTAGATTTATCCGCTTTGTTCCAAATATCATATAAATGAGATTGTAATCTTCTAAAAGCCTCTTCTTCAGGAATACAGGTGTCAGTAACTCTATTATAGTGGTTTTCCAATAAATCCCATTCCTCTTGTGGAGACAAATCTCTGTAATTTGGTACTCTTTTATAGGAATTATGGGCCACCAAATTCATAATATCTTCTTCAAGATTAGCTCCCGTACAGGAAATAATATGAACTTTATCTTGACGAATCATTTCAGCTAACGATTTTCCCAACTCGGCAGTACTCATGGCCCCAGCCAAAGTAATCATCATTTTACCGTTTTCTAATAAATGCTGCTCATAACCTTTTGCTGCATCTACTAAAGCTGCCGAATTAAAATGCAAGTAATTTTTCTCAATAAACTGACTTATAGGTCCTTTACTCATTTGAATATGTAATATTTATATTATTTTTTTTTAAACCAAAGAAAAAACTTTTTTGTATACTGTCAAATAAATTTTTACTTTTTATTGTATCCTAATATACTCAACACGTCCTCAGAGGTTTGCTGTTCTGAAAACACTTCTGTAGCTAGTATCCCATTCTCATCTCTATCAATAAGAATATGTTTAGGTTGCGGAATAAGACAATGGTGTAATCCTCCGAATCCACCTATGGTTTCTTGATAAGCGCCTGTATTAAAAAAACCTATATATAAAGGTTTCTCTTTGTTATATTTGGGTAAATACACCGCATTCATGTGTTGTTCAGAATTGTAATAATCATCGCTATCACACGTCATACCACCTAAAAGCACACGTTCATAGGTATCATTCCAACGGTTTACTGCCAGCATGACAAATCGCTTGTTGATGGCCCAAGTATCGGGTAACGTAGTAATGAAAGAAGAATCAATCATGTTCCAATTTTCTCTATCGTTTTGTTTTTTCTGATACAATACTTGATAAATCGCGCCGCCTGATTCTCCTACGGTAAAGGAACCAAACTCAGTGAAAATATTGGGTACGGGAACTTCCGCATCGTCACAAGCTATTTTAATTTGATTTAGAATTTCTTCTACCATATATTGATAGTCGTATTCAAAAGCCAAGGAATTTTTAATAGGAAAACCACCCCCAATGTTTAAACTATCTAAGGTAGGGCACTCTTTTTTCAAAGCAATGTATACTTTCATACATTTTAATAACTCGTTCCAATAGTAAGCCGTATCACGAATCCCCGTATTGATAAAAAAGTGTAGCATTTTCAACTCTACTTTTTTATTTTCTTGGATTTGTTTTCTGTAAAAGGGCACAATATCTTTATATCCGATACCCAAACGAGAGGTGTAAAACTCAAATTTTGGTTCTTCCTCTGCAGCAATTCGAATCCCAATTTTAAATTTTCCTTTAATGCTGTCTTGCAGCAAATCAAGTTCTTCAAAATTATCTATAACAGGAATGGTGTTTTTATGTCCGTTATTAATCAATCGAGCAATATTTTCAATATACTCGTCTCGTTTGAAACCGTTACAAACCACATAGGTATTCTTATTGATTTTACCCGATTCTAATAAATTTTCTACTATATTGATATCAAATGCCGAAGAAGTTTCAATATGAATCTTGTTTTTGAACGCCTCGTTCATGATGAATTCGAAATGCGAACTTTTGGTACAATAACAATAATAATATTTACCATCATAGTTCAGTTTGTCCATTGCTTTTCGAAACCAACCTTTAGCTTTATTAATGTTGGTTGATATTTGTGGCAAATAAGTAAATTTTAAGGGGGTTCCATATTGTTCTACTAAATGCATCAAATCAATGTTGTGAAATTGAAGCGAATCTTTATTCAAAGAAAATCCTTCTTGAGGAAAGTAAAAGGTTTGATTGATGAGATCGTAATATTTTGTGTTCATGCTTTAAAAATTTGAAAAAATGAATAATTTAAAAAACTAAATAATATCATTTTTCAAACTCTAATGTTCGCATAAATTATGGGTAATTTTGGTGTTTCGGTTTTAAACAATTCTAAAAACAACCCAAGAATAGTTCGCACAGATGTTAAAAAAGCTACGCATAACACTTGAAAACCACTACTTGTTTTAAGTGTAAAAGCACGCTGTTTGTTAGAAAAGTTATTTTTTATCATCAGGGCAAATTTATAAAATATTATAAGCGATTTGCAAGATTTTTTTGAAATTTTTATTGAAAAAAATAATCTTCAAAAGCCGCTTCAATCAATTCATTTTCAACGATTTGATTTATTGCTGTCGCACCTATTCCTTGCAACAATACAAATTGTACTTTTCCGTATTCATTTTTTTTGTCATGAATCAATAAATCCAATACAGATTGTATATCATTGTGAGTAAAGGCACGCACCTCATACAGGTTGGTCAAGACGTATTTAATTTGATAATACTCTTCAGAAGAAAGACTCCCTTTTTTCATAGAAATAAAACTTTCTAGTTGCATTCCAATAGCCACTGCCTCACCGTGTACTAACGGAAATGAAGATGTTAAAAAATGACTTTCAATGGCATGTCCTAACGTATGCCCAAAATTTAAAGCTTTTCGAATACTGTGTTCTTTGGGGTCTTGTAACACAATCTCATTTTTTATTTCAATAGAGCGATACAGCAACGAATCAAAATCGGACATATCTAGAGTTTTTAAATCTAAAAATTGTTCCCAATATTTTTTATCGTAAATCAAGCCATGTTTTAACATCTCAGCCAATCCCGATCGCATTTCACGCGGAGACAATGTTTCAAGAAAAGTAGAATCGATAATAACTATTTTTGGGACAGATACGAGGCCAATTTGGTTTTTCAAACTTCCTAAATCAACACCATTTTTCCCGCCAATAGCAGCATCCACCATGCCTAATAAACTAGTTGGGACATTAATAAAATCAATCCCGCGTTTGTAGGTCGCTGCCACAAATCCGCCAATATCGGTCACTACTCCGCCCCCTAAAGAAATCATCAAACTTTTTCTATCTGCCCCTAAATCGGATAAAATAGACCAAATTTCCATGCAAGTAGCGATGGTTTTTGTGTCTTCACCAGCTTCTATTTCGATAATTTCAATACGAGTTTCTGTGGCTATTTGACCCAAAAATTGAGGTAAACAATACTCGTTGGTATGCTCATCAACTAAAACAAAAATACTGGAATAAGTATTTCCTTGAATTAGGGAATGAAGTGCCTCATACCCCGTTTCGTTGAAATAAATCGTGTAGCCATTGGCCGCAAGTGCTCTCATGAATGTGTTTGTTTAGGGCAAAAATACAGATAAAAATCAGGAAAATCTCAAGACTTCAAAATTTAAAGTCTTTCCCTTGACATATATACCCATAATCATGTACTTTTGTTTAATTATATTTTAACAATGTTAAACAAAAAAATAAGACTGTTTTTATTGTTCATAAATTTAATTAAAACGTACAAAAATTAGAAAGTGAAACCTTTGAAAAAACAAATTGTGTTAAGTTATCAAACCCTTTAAAACATTCCCATGAAACCCAAAAAACCAGATAATGTGGTCTACTCAGACGAAATGGGATACCACGCTAACATTACACCCTACCCTACTCATGTAGGTGCTCCAGTGATTAAAACCGATGATATCGTGTCGTGGAAAAACATAGGTATTCATAAGGTGAACAAAGAGATGGAAAGCAAATTCCTAGAGTTAAAAAATCAATATGAAAACCTCATGAAAGAATACCAATATAATGAAATGGTATACAATGCAACATTTCAATTTGAGCCTGTGGTGGGAGAAATATACCATTTGTATAAAGGAATCAATGGAAAAAACTTTTTGTCTTTAATTGCGCCACAAGAGTGGAATAAAGAACATCTTGGTACCTTTCGTTTGAATAGTGATAAAAAATGGATACTCATTGAACAATAAATCAGATGACACGACATATAACGTCTAAAGAATTATCCGAAATGGATAAACAAGAACGAGTGCATGTAATCAACAGTTTAGGTGGTTTTAAAAGTGTGGTTCTTGTGGGCACTTCATGTCAAAAACTAAAACCAAACGTTGCTATTTTCAGTTCGCTATTTCACATTGGGGCGAATCCACCTTTGGTTGGACTTGTCTTTCGTCCCACGCCGCCCGAACGGGATACCTATAGTAACATATTAGCTACGGGGAGGTACACGATTAACCACATCAACGAATCCATCTATAGACAAGCCCATCAAACATCTGCACGATATGAGAAAGGAATTTCTGAGTTTGAAATGACTGGACTAACACCTACCTATCTGGATGATTTTAGTGCTCCTTACGTTGCTGAAAGTCATTTGAAATTTGGTATACAATTCCGAGAGAAAATCGATATTACAATCAACCATACCACCTTATTGATTGGAGAAATTATCCAAATATACATCCCAGAAACATGTCTTGAAAAAGATGGGTTTATCAATTTAGAGAAAGCCAATACCCTCACTTGCTCCGGATTGGACAGTTACCATAGAACAATACAATTGGATCGCCTGAGTTATGCGAAACCTGATAAAGAAATTACCTCACTGCTCAAAGATTGAACTCAAAAGAAATCAATATCGTCTGGTTCAAGCGGGATTTGCGTTTTGTAGATCACGAGCCTCTTTATTTGGCGCAACAAGACGGTATTCCTGTGCTGCTGCTCTATTTCTTTGAACCTTCAGTCATGTCCTATGTTGATGCTGATGTAAGACATTGGCGCTTTATATATCAATCCATTCAAGAAATGCAACAGAAACTAGCAGCAGTGGGGTCTCAATTGTATTATTTTCACAATGAGGTTGCGACCGTATTTGAAGCCTTAGTACAAAATTATACAATCAAAAAAGTCTATTCGCATCAAGAAATTGGGAACCAATTGACTTTTGACCGAGATATTGCCATACAAACTTTTTTTGACGACCATCAAATTGTTTGGAAACAATCGCAAATGCACGGTGTGATTCGTAAATTAAAATCAAGAGGTGATTGGGACAAACGATGGGAACGTGTAATGCGAGAAACTCCAAGAATGATAGATTTAAAGGTCTTGAAATTGGAATCATTAGACATCGATTTTTACACAAAATGGATGGGAAAAAAGTTGGCAAAAGAAATCACCACACCTAATGAAAACTTTCAACCAGGTGGTGAATATTGGGCTTGGCGCTATTTGGACAGTTTTGTAAAACAGCGCTATGTAAACTACAGCTCCCACATCTCCAAACCTAGTTTGAGTAGAAAAAGTTGCAGTCGGCTGTCACCCTATTTGACCTACGGAAACATCAGTATGCGTATGGTGTATCAATATACGATGCCACATTATCAAACCTCAAAAAACAAGAGAGCTTTGGCCAATTTTATTTCTCGTTTGCATTGGCATTGTCATTTCATTCAGAAATTTGAAGACGAATGTCGCATGGAGTTTGAACACATAAATCGAGCGTATGAAAGTCTGGTCAAGCCCAAGAACGAAGCATACATCAAAACTTGGCAAGAAGGAAAAACGGGTGTTCCTATTGTTGATGCATGCATGCGGTGTGTCGTGGCTACAGGGTATCTCAATTTCAGAATGCGGGCTATGATTGTATCGTTCTTCGTTTTTAATTTGTGGCAAGATTGGCGCGATCTCCATTTTCTAGCTCGTCAGTTTTTAGATTATGAGCCCGGAATTCATTATCCACAATTACAAATGCAATCGGGTACCACAGGCATCAATACCATTCGAATTTATAATCCTATAAAGAATTCTGAAGATCACGACCCAGATGGTACGTTTATAAAAAAATGGATTCCCGAATTGGCACAAATTCCCGCCCCATTAATCCATGAACCTTGGAAATTAAATCCCATTGAACAACAATTTTATCATTGCGAAATCGGTAAAGACTATCCGTTTCCTATTGTTGACATTGAAGAAACACGTAAATATGCTAGTGAGAAAGTATGGAGTTATAGAAAACAAGAAAACGTAAAAAAAGAAGGCGCTAGAATCTTGCAAAAACATGTGATTAATCCCAACAAGTTCAAAAATTAACAGCCTTTAATAGTAGCAACTATTTTGCAACTAACAATTTTAAAAATATTTTTTTAGTACACGACAAAAAATATAATTGATTAAAAATTATAGTATGAAAAGAATTTTACTTTTATTATTTATTTTATGTTCAATAAATTCTATTGGACAAACCTTTTTTGAAAACAAACAATTTGGAATTTCAATGCAAAATCCAACAAATTGGAATGTATCTGATAATCAATTACTTTTAAAAAATTTAGAAAAACTTGATTTTTCAAATGAAGTGACAGCTGAACTAATAAAAGCTAATAAAGGAATGATTGTATTAGCTAGTTTTTATAAATATGATATAAATAATCATATTGGTTTGATTCCTACGATAACAATAAATGTTAGAATCAATCAAACTAAAAATTTTGAAGATTTTAAAACCTTTCAAAAGGAAAGCTCTAAAGGATTAAAAAAATACTTAGACGATTTTGAATATATTATTGAACCCAAAGAAATACAATTATCAAATAGAAAAGGAATGGAATATCGCTGTAAATATTCAATGAAAACTAAAGATGGAGAAATTTTAAAAATAAAAAGTCTAAATTATTTTATTCCAATTGGGAAATACTATTTATGTTTTAATTTTATTGATGGACTAGAGAAAGATGATTGTACAAAAGAATTCGAAGAACTAATAAAAACAATCAAAATAAAATAAAATAAAATAAAAACGATATGATTCTCTCTTTGCTAGTGCAAGTTTCACATTCGTGCCATGGAATAATCTTGTTAGCGATAATTTTTTCTACCAAGAACAAATTTAAAAGATGAAAAAGAAAGTAGTAATCTTTATTTCTAAAATCTTAATAGGTACGAGCATAACGCGCGCACTAGCATAGGATACTACAAAAAAATCACCCTTATTATTATTACGCTAAAATAAATGGCTTTTTTAGCAAAAAATCATAAAAAATATTATCTAACTCTAACTATATTTGCATAGTTAATAAATTTTGACATGGATAAAATATTCAACAATACTGAAGTGGCTTTTGCACTTAAAAGCGACACCGAACTCGATAGAGCGTATTTTCTTTTTAAAATGATTGCCAGCGAGCCTTTAGTTCGAATTGGGACAGCCGTTACCAATTTTGCCATCAAAGCCCATTTACCCGTAGAGGGATTGATTCGCGCTACGGTATTTGATCATTTTTGTGGCGGAGTCAACGAAATGGATTGTTTGTCGGTAGTAGATAAAATGTACACCAAAGGCGTATCGTCGGTCTTAGACTATTCTGTAGAAGGCAAAGAAGAGGAAACGCAATTTGATGCTGCTTTAGAAATGACGTTAAAAACTATTGAATTTGCCAAAGAACGTCAAGCCATTCCTTTTGCAGTATTTAAGCCAACCGGCTTAGGGCGTTTGGATTTATATACTAAAGTAGGAGAAAAACAAATCCTAACAGCAGAAGAACAAGCAGAATGGACTAAAGTGAAAGAGCGTTTCGAAATCGTGTGTAAAACAGCACACGACAAAGACGTCGCTTTATTGATTGATGCCGAAGAAAGTTGGATGCAAGACGCCGCCGATGATTTAGTAGAAAGCATGATGCGTCAATACAACCGCGAAAAAGTGGTTATTTTCAACACGTTACAAATGTACCGTTGGGACCGATTAGACTACCTTAAAGCCTTACACGAAAGAGCCAAAACAGATGGGTTCTACATCGGAATGAAATTGGTACGTGGAGCCTACATGGAAAAAGAACACGAACGTGCTAAAGAAAAAGGCTATCCTACGCCTATTTGTGCTTCCAAACAAGCAACCGACGACAATTATAACGCTGCAGTTGACTATATGATGCAACACCTAGACAAAATGGCCATCTTTGCAGGGACCCACAACGAAGAAAGTTCTTATAAATTGATGGAAATGCTTCAAGCAAACTCAATCGCCATCAATGATTCCCGAATCTGGTTTGGACAATTGTATGGTATGAGTGATAACATCAGTTACAACTTGGCTTCTCATGGATACAATGTGGCGAAGTATTTACCTTTTGGTCCTGTTCGCGATGTGATGCCTTACTTGATTCGTCGTGCTGAAGAAAACACTTCTGTCGCAGGTCAAACCAGTAGAGAATTGAATTTATTAAAAACAGAACGAGACAGAAGAAAAGGAAAATTATAAGAACTTTTTATATAAAAATCCCATTCGCCACTTGAACTATGCCTCAAAACAAGACTTCGGTGGCGAATTTTTTTTATCGTTAAAGCACAAAAGCGGTCGAATTTTTAACTTCACCTATCATAAAAGTGCTGTGAGTACTCCCAATGTGCTGTAATGTAGTGAGTTTGGTTACCATAAATTCGCGATAGGCTTCCATATCTTTCACACATATTTTTAGAATATAATCATAGTCCCCACTCACATGGAAACATTCCAAAACCTCTGTAAGTTTGCCCACTTCCCTTTCAAATGTGGTAAGATATTCTTTGGCATGTTGAATGAGTTTGATGTGGCAAAACACTACAAATCCTTTTTGAATGGTATTTCTATTTAACAAGGCAACATACTTCGTAATGATTCCTTCTCGTTCTAATTTCTTAATACGTTCATAAACAGCGGTAACAGACAAATTTAATGTTAATGCCAAAGCTTTTGTAGTCATTTTGGCATCTTTTTGAAGCAATTCGAGAAGTTTTTTATCGGTGGAATCCATAATCATACTTTAAAATTGTTTGTTTATGAGGTAAAAATAGAAAATATTTAGATTTTTATTCTAATTAAATAATAAAATAATCTATTTTTTTCTAAATTTTATTCAATCTATTGAAAATACTAAAGTGTTTTATGAATTTTGACTAATAAATTAAAAACAACTTTTTATGGAACCATTTCATCCCGCAGATAAAATTCAAGATTTACAATATTTTGGCGAATTTGGAGGCGTTAACCCTTCAATTTCAGATTCATCTACCTATACCTTTCTTTCGGCAAAAACTATGTTTGATACCTTTGAAGGAAATGCTGAAGGATGCTATTTGTATTCGCGTCACTCCTCTCCTATGAATTTGTATCTGAGTCAGGCGTTAGCAGCCATGGAAGGTACAGAGAGTGCTAATGTAGCCGCTTCGGGCATGGGAGCCATTACTTCAGTTATAATGCAATTATGCCATGCGGGCGATGAGATTGTGTCGAGCCGAACTATTTACGGAGGTACGTATGCTTTTATGAAAAATATGTTGCCTAATTGGGGCATCAAAACTCATTTTGTTGATATCACCAAATTAGAGGTAGTAGAGGCTGCTATCAATGCTCAAACCAAAGTATTGTATTGTGAAACGGTGAGCAATCCGCTACTAGAAGTAGCTGACATTGAAGGTTTGGCCAATTTGGCGCGCAAATACAACTTAAAACTGGTTGTAGATAATACGTTTTCGCCTTTGTCTGTTGCACCAGCTAAGTTAGGTGCCGATGTGGTGATTCACAGTTTGACCAAGTTCATCAACGGAAGTAGCGATACAGTGGGAGGCGTGGTTTGTGCGTCACAAGAATTCATTAACGATCTAAAAAATGTAAACAATGGCGCCATGATGCTTTTTGGGGCTACGATGGATAGTTTGCGTGCGTCGAGTATCTTGAAAAATTTACGAACCCTACACATCAGAATGAAGCAACACAGTCATAATGCATTATATTTGGCAACTCAATTTGAAAAAGACGGATTGAAAGTCGTGTATCCCGGATTGGAAAGCCACCCTAGTCATGCGGTATATTCTAAAATGCTTAATAAAGAATACGGTTTTGGAGGCATGCTGACACTAGATGTAGGTACCCTCGACCGAGCCAATGCATTGATGGAATTGATGCAACACCGCAATTTGGGTTATCTAGCCGTGAGTTTAGGATTTTACAAAACCTTGTTTAGTGCACCAGGTACTTCCACGTCGTCTGAAATTCCGTTGGAAGAACAAATCGAAATGGGCTTGACAGATGGATTGATTCGTTTTTCTATTGGATTAGACAACGATATCGAACGCACGTATGGATTAATGAAATCGTGTATGATAGAATTGGGTATATTGTAATTAGATAAACCAGTAGATATCCTTCTTTTGGGATGCTAATTTTCGTGCATTTCAGTCGTTTTTGGTAAATACAATTTCGAGAATGAGGAAATAATGTTTATAAATGATTTCCAATACTTTTTTGATTCGTTATTTATTTAAAAAAAGGGAATTGAGTTTTTATAAGTTCTTCCAATGCTTTTATATTAAGCTTTTAAGATAATTACTCCTGATTTTGTTATATTTTTGAAAAAAGATTGTAGGTTTTTACAGTCCCATAGTAATGATTATGAAACAATTAAAAAGCTGACATTTAATGAAAGGAAATAGGAATGACACGAAAATAAACGATATCTGGACATCACGATGGAATGATAGATATAGTATAGAGGAATTTGCCTATGGCGAAGCACCAAACAATTATTTAAAAGAAGAACTATCCAAACTACCTGTTGGAAAAATTTTATTTCCAGCAGAAGGAGAAGGACGTAATGCTGTTTTTGCAGCTACTCTTGGTTGGAAGGTTACGGCTTTTGATATAAGTCAAGAAGGTAAAAACAAAGCCATAAAACTGGCTGAAAAAAATAATGTTACTTTAGACTACAAGGTTGGTGAGTTAGACACATTAGATATTGAAAACGAAGCCTTTGATGCCATAGCTCTTATATATGCACACTTTCCTGCAGAAATTAAATCTTTATACCATAAAACCTTTGACAAGTACTTAAAAGTCAATGGGACAATAATTTTTGAAGCTTTTAGCAAAAAGCATATTGCCTATGTAACGGCCAATGAAAAAGTTGGCGGACCAAAAGATATCGATAGTTTATTTTCAATTGACGAAATAAAATCGGATTTTCCAAATTTTGAATTTGTTGAATTGGAAGAACAGGAAATCGAATTAAGCGAAGGGTTATATCATAATGGAATAGGGTCGGTAATTAGATTTATTGGTCGCAAAAGACTATAAAATGCTCGAAGTATTTCGAATAAAAACAGAATATAACAAGGTCATTCTTACTTTTCCACATTTAATGCTTAGAATAAAGTTCTATCAATAATTTTATTTAAATGCAATAAGATTTATCTTTATTTTTGTACTTTCGAAAATATTTTTATTCCGTGCACACTATGAGTAATATTATTGTACAACAAGTTGCAGTATTTTTAAAAGATTTTTTACCCTTTTCATACTTACCCGATGAAAGTTTGGAAAAAATTGCAAATTCCATTCGAGTGCTCAATTTGAATAAAAACAAAACCTTATTCAAGATTAATGATTCTTTGCATGATTGCTTTTATGTAGTGGCTTCTGGGGTCATTCATCTTACTGTAATTTCGGATGCGGAAGAAACACTTCTTAATAAATGTTATGCTGGTGATGTGTTTGGTTTACGACCTTTTTTTGCAAAAAATAATTACCAAATGACAGCCAAAGCCCGAGAAGAATCCATTGTCTATGCCATACCTATTACAACATTCAAGCCTTTTGTGGCGCAAAATTCTGATATTCTCGACTTTTTATTGGAAAGTTTTACAACCAATACCAAAAGTGGTTCTTTAATGGAACAACATGGCTTAATTTCTGAAAATATTGATTTGCAAGAAAAACAATTTGATGCGCTCTATTTTCAATCCCTATCCTATACTAAAAAACCAATTGTTATTCCTCATTCAACTATAATTAAAGACGCAGCTCAGTTGGTTACTAATGATTTACAAGATTGTGTTTTAATTACCGAAAATGGAACTCCCAAAGGAATTGCCACCGATAAAGATTTTCGTTCGAAAGTTGCTACAGGAAAAGTAGCTTTTTCCAATACAATCGATAAAATTATGGTGGCTCCAGTTATTACGGTAAGTGAATCCATATCGGTTGCTGAAGCTCAGTTAATCATGCTCAAACACGATGTAACGCATCTTTGTGTCACAAGCGATGGAACAGATCAATCAGAAATTAAAGGAATCATTTCTGAACATGATTTAGTAGTAGCTCAAGCAAACAATCCAGGGGTTTTGTTAAAGGAAATTAAGAGGGCTCAAAATGGTAAAGAGCTCAAACTTGTACGAAATAAGTTGGATGAAATTATTCAAACCTCATTAAACAAAAATATTCCGCTCACGCACATCAATAGTATTGCAGGCGAAATTACTTTAGCTCTAATAAGACGTTCTATAGAATTGGCAATTTTAGATTTGGGCTCCCCTCCTGTTCCTTTTGCATGGCTATGTATAGGAAGCCAAGGAAGAAAAGAGCAATTACTTCTTACCGATCAAGATAGCATTTTAATATTTGATGACGTTACAACGGACCGATATCGAGATGTTCGGGATTATTTTTTAAAACTAGCTAAAAAAGCGACCAATACCCTAGAAAAAGTAGGCTACCCTATTTGTCAACAAGGACATATTGCAGGGAATATGCTCTGGTGTAAGTCATTGACAGATTGGACAAAACAATATGTTAATTGGATGAAAAATCCAGGTGAGAAATCGAATGAAATTAGCAGTGTCTTTTTTGATTATGAAATCGCTTTTGGGGATCAAAAAATTGAAGATAGCATTACGGATATTGTCTTTAATTCCTCATCCAACAATCAACTCTTTTTTGACTATTTAGGAAATGATGCTATAAAAAAACCAGCACCTTTAAATTTTTTCAAAAAATTCAATCTGGAAGAAGATGGCGAATTTAAAGGAAAGTTTGACATAAAAACCAGAGCTTTGATGCCATTAATAGATAGTGCCCGTCTTTTGGTTTTAAGTATGGGAATTCGGGGAATAAATAGCACATATTTGCGTTACAAACAATTAGCAATGCTTGATGCTAAATTTTCGGAAGTCTATTTAAATTGTGCCGAAGCGTTTTTGGTCTTGTCGAAATTTAGAGCTCTTGAAGGCATAAAAAATGATGACAATGGTCAATACATTAACTTAGACGAACTTTCAAAACCTGATAAAGAACGCCTAAAAAATGCACTGATGCCGATGCGAGATTTAGAAGAGGTTATTAAAGGAAAATTTCAACTCACTCAATTTTCATAAATGTTAGATTGGTTAAAAAACATAAACAAAGAGTATCCTGAATTTTGGAAAGCGTATTTAGGTAAATTTGAACATAAAGAACCTAAGTATATTGCCATACATATTAAAACAACGGGATTTAACGTAAAAAAAGATGTTATTCTGTCTATTGGGGCTTTGACTATTGCTGAGGACGCAGTATACATTGGTCAAGGCTATGAGGTTACTATTCCGCAATACCGCTTTTTACACGATAACGGTTTATCTAATGATTTTGTAATGGAATCGGAACAAACAAAATTATCGGAATCTCAAGCTATCGAAAAGTGTGTTGACTTTATAGGAAGCGCCACTCTTGTAGGTTACCGTTTACATAATGGGTTAGATATCCTAAATGAAGCTTTAGAAAAAATGGGTTGTGGCCGTTTAAAAAATGAAGCGATTGATATCGAAATCATGTATCAAAAACTAAACGAAACCATGGATAAAAAATATTCGTTGGCCGATATATGCCAAGCATATAAACTAAACCATGAAGAATCTAATACAACTACGGAATATGCGTATTCAATCGCGCTTTTGTTTTTAAAATTAAAAACGAGACTTGGATTTAAATAAGTACATATGAAAAAAACAATATTTGTATTCTTTTTACTACCATTTACCATTTATTTCACATACGCACAAGAGGATCAAATGAAAAAAGATTGGGCCAATTTGAAGAAATATACAGCTGAAAACACTGCTTATTTAAAGCAAAAAAATAAGAATCCTATCATCTTATTTGGGGATTCTATTACAGAGTTTTGGAAACAAAACAATCCCGATTTATTTGAAAACAACAACCTTATGAATCGGGGCATTAGTGGCCAAACAAGCTCACAAATGTTATTGCGGTTTCGACAAGATGTCATCAATTTAAAACCGTCTAAAGTTATTATTTTGGCAGGAATCAATGATATTGCAGAGAACACTGGACCTATTTCAGTTGAAACCATTTTTGGAAATATTGTTTCTATGGTTGAATTAGCCAAAAGCAATCATTTTAAAGTGGTGTTGTGTTCGGTATTACCATCCAATCATTTGTATTGGAATCCTAAAATAAATCCGGTTGAAAAAATCGCCGAACTCAATACTAAATTAAAAACGTATGCCTTAGTCAATCATCTCAATTTTATCGACTACTATTCGGCAATGGTGGATGAGCATTTGGGTTTGGATAAGAATTTTTCTGAAGATGGTGTACATCCTAATACTTCTGGTTATAAAGTAATGGAACAACTCCTTTTAAAAGAACTAGAAAATTAATAGCAGAAAATATGAAAAGATATGTTTTAGGAGCATTTTTGTTTCTTAATATTTTATGGAGTCAAGTTTCTAAAGACTCTAGTTATTACCACTACGCTTGTATGGAAAAAAGTACTGATGCGGTAAAAAATATCGTGTATGTAAAAGGAACTTATCATCTATTTTTACCAAGCATTGTGGAAGCTAAAACAGGAACTTCTACCCTTAATCATGTTATCAGTACTGATTTATTACATTGGGTTTCAACAAATCCCATTTCGCTTTCAAACAGCGATACAGAATGCGTTATGGAAACCGTTGTGGTGGACCAAGAAAATGCTGCTGGATTAGGAAATAATACTCTAGTTGCTCTAGTCTCTCATCGTTCAAATGATAAGAATGCCACAAAAGGGGCAAAATTTTTCGAATTTGAATACAGTACAAATGAGGGCAAATCTTGGAAAAAATTAAAATACAATACCGATTTTATCAAGGATGAGAAAGAAACAATACAATCCTTCCAATTGATTTGGAATGAACCTTTCAAGAAATGGCATCTTATCCAATGTTTGAATGATGGAATAAAAATTTGGTCTTCTCCAAATTTAACAGAATGGCATTATGAAAGCACTTTCAAACCTATAAAAAATGAATCTGAAAAGTTATGGAAAAAAAGTTCATTGTTTTCAATCAAAACAACTACAGGAGAAGAAAAATGGTTGTTAATAGTCGACATACAGGATACGACTAGTGAACAAAATCAAGGTTCGTTTTGTTATATTGGAACTTTTGACGGAACAAAATTTACCAATGAACAAACTCCTCTCGCACTCGATTATGGTACCGATGCTTATTCTTCTGCAATAGCATCAACTCCTGAAAAAACGTTACTGCGTTGGAGTAATTCAAACAAGGAATTTCATCAGTCTGGGATTGATGAAGGAACATCGACCTTACTCCTACCCAAAACAATCGAACTTTACAAAGAAAACAATCGTTATAAAATTAGGCAACAGGTGCTCTCTTCAATTCCAATGAAACTCATGTTTGAAGAAAAAAACATACAAACTCCCTATGAAAAAACAGCTCAAGAATGGAATCGTTCATTAGTAAGCTTAACGTTTCAAAAAGCTTCCGATTGTATGTTGCTTTTTTCAAATGAACTGGGCGAAACGTATTCGGTGACCTTTTCAGAAAAAAATCTTATTGTAGATAGACGAATGGCAGGAAGCTATACTTTCGAAAGTAAACCACAAAGCATCCCTATGGAAGATAATTTATTAAATCTAGACGTTTTTTTAGATCAAAACTTGATTGAAATCCTTGCCAATAAAGGAAAATATGTCATTACACAACACATTCAGCCTACACAAAACTTTACTAAAGTAACTCTTATCACAAAAGAAACTTCAAGTATTTATGCTATTAAATGTCAGCATATCACTTTAGAACAATAACTAAAAAGGGCACTTCAAATTATGAAATGCCCCTTTACTATAAACAAAACAAATACTTTAATTCGATTTTATAACATCCGATTTTTCTTCTAAAGATACTTCTTGAATAGTTTTCTCCTCTTTTCGATTCACTATTATCGGTTTTGGAAAATCATTGTCTCCAAGGGATAATTGTATGTTCTTTTTAGAATAGGCTTGTATTTCATTGCTGTCTACAACCAATTGATAAGGGCCTCCTACATCTAAATTATCAATACTGAATCGTCCTTTTTTATCCGTTTCTCCTTCAAATTTAGCATTTGTTGGTAAATGAATTAAGGTAATTTTGGCATGAGCAATCGGAACTTCACCATCGGTTATTTTTCCATTTAAGGTTGCAGATGTAATTTGAGCAGAAGCAAGCATACAGAAGAAACTTGCAAAAAAAGTTATAACAATTTTCATTTATTTTAATCTTGATTAGAATGAATAACGTATTCCGAATTGCGCTTGGAAACGAGATGCAAATTGATCAACTACATATGTTGAAGTCGGTGTTTTAAATGTATATACCGGATCACCTGCATTTGGTGTTCCTGTTGGTAAATTCCCTGTTTTTGTTAAACCTACACTAACTGTTGAGTTATAGGTATTAGGTACAAAATAACTTCTTCCCCAATTTTTATTTAACATATTTCCAACGTTGATGATACTCAATGACAGTTGAATCGTATGTGTATTTTCCTTTTTTGTTTTAAAACTTATTTCGTCCATGATACGCATGTCAGCTTGAATATTCCATGGTGTAAAATCTCCATTACGCTCAGTAAACTGTCCTCTTCTACTACTTAAATACTCGTTATTATTGATAAAATTTTCATAATCTGCCACTTGTTGAACATTAGGTGTAAATACACCTCCAGAAACCGTTCCAATATATTTAGAAGCTTCAGCAGCATCTTTAAATACGTATGCCAATCCTGCTGCTTGTCCTGTTCCTGCTAGTGTACTGTTTACAAATCCCCAAGTGAATGGATTTCCAGATTGTGCATTAAAATACACATTGGCCGATAACTTATTAGTTTTAGACAATCCAACGATATACCCAACATTTGAAACAATTCTGTGTTTGATTGCAAAGTTTGAATTAGCCAACTGTGGGTCATTTGGTGTTAACGATTGGTTCATTTGATAGTTACTTTCCATTGAGTTACGAATTCCATTCGTAATATCTTTAGCTACACCATACGTGTAGGCTGCAGTAAAATTGAATCCAAAATCATACAATTTAGACACCATACCTGTAATATTGTAACGGTATCCTTTGCTAGTATTGGATAACATATACGCATTAGAGAAGGAAGGATTGATGTTTGGATATGGATTTGTACCGTAAATAGGCATTTGATGATTCACATCATATGTAAAATATTTCACATCATCTGTTTTATTTACTTGTTGGAACATTAAATCGGTAATCACTTTTGTATAAAGACCTTCTATAGTAAATTTATATCCTTTAAAGGTATAGTCAAAAGCTAAGGAATTTCTCCAAATTTGTGGCATTTTGAATTTGTTATCAATCAAATCCGCTTGCACTTTAGGAGAAGCATCGTGATAGCCATTCAATCCATTGGTAGCTAAAGGATCGCCATACGACCCAACATCTGCAGCAGTAAGATTGTTTTTATCATAACTTCCATACCCCACACCATCATTATAATACGCATATCCTAACCATGCAAAAGGAATTCTTCCTGTAAACACTCCTGAACCACCTCTTACAATAAATGATTTATCTCCTTTTACATCATAAGTAAAACCAAATCTTGGAGATAAAGAAGCTGTTGAAAAATAATTATTTTTGATTTGATTTAGCGGTGTATAGTTATAAGTTGTTCCATAATAGGGGTCAACAGGAGAATTTTGAACTTGACTACTTAAGTTTGGCTTGGTAGGTAAATCTGTATAATCTACTCTAATTCCTGGAGATACTTTCAATTTGTTACCAATTTTAATATCATCTTGAATGTATGCACTATACATGTTTACTTTAAATTTAGCATACGGATTGTTGAAAATATCATCGCGTGTCGAACCATCAAATGGGTAAGTTCCTCTTACTCTCACTGGCAATGAGTTGTAAAAATCCGCTAATGTTTTGTAAGAAACACGTCCGTTTAAAGCATTTACAAATCCGTAGTTGATGTCATAAAGCTCGTTGTGAGTACCAAAAAGTAAGGTATGATTTCCTATTTTATAAGTTAAATTATCCGTAATTTCAGTAGTATTTTGTTTCATGTTAAATACTGTAGCTTCACGATCATTTCCTAAAAAGATAGTTCCGCCACTATATCCTATTTCTACTTGTGGAAACATATAGTTTTCTGAAGTAGGTTCGCGATAATCTTTAATCCCTGAATAACCTAATATTAAAGAGTTTGACCATCTTGTATTAAAGTGACTTTTTAATTCTAAAACCGAACTAATAGCTCTATTTTTTTGCACAAAATCCATGCTTGAAAATCTAAAATTTGCGGCATCACGCTCTAAATTTGATGCTTCTGCAAACACAACATTATTTCGGAAAGAAAGCGCATGTTTACCATTAATTTTCCAATCGATTTTATTAAAGAATTTTTTACTTTCAGAATAGTTGTTATAGGCACTGTATGAACCTACATTAAATCCATATTTTGTTTTTACAAAATCAGATATGGTTTGTGCTGTGGTATTGTCAACCAAGGAATAGACATTTCCATTTGCATCAAGATCTCCAGCATTATAAAAAACTGGATCAGTTCTTTTTGTATATTCCGCGTTAGTGAAATAAAACAATTTATCTTTAATCAAAGGCAATCCTACTCTAAATCCAACTTGATAATCTTCAAAAGCACTAGGCATTTTAGAACCATCACCTACTTTATTTGGACCTGTTATCGCAGCATTTCTACCATAAGCATAAGCAGAACCTGTAACGGTATTGCTTCCACTACGCGTTACAGCATTTACACTTCCTCCTAAGAAATTTCCAAGTTTCACGTCATAAGGTGCAATATACACTTGCACATCTTGGATGGCATCTAAACTTATAGAATTGGTTCTAGTACTACTTCCTGGCATCCCAGAAGTACCTGATTGGCCACCCAAAGACGGACTAAAACCAATTGCATCATTGTTGATTGAACCATCAATGGTTACGTTGTTATATCTAAAATTGGTTCCTGCAAAAGAATTGTTTGCACTTTGGGGAACCAACTTGGTAACATCTTGAATACCTCTATTGATGTTAGGCAAACCATTAATAACCGCTTGATTGATATTAACCCCATATTTTACTGCATTTTTCTTTGTAGCAATCGTAACTTCTTGTAATACATTTTCGTTACGTTTTACTTTTATGGTTTGTAAATCATTATCTCCAAGTGACAAATTAATTTGAGAATTGGTATACTCTGTAATATCCATACTTCTGATAACAATCTTGTATGGTCCTCCAACGTTCAAATTATCAAAACCAAAACGCCCTTGTTTGTCTGTGGTCGTTTCATAATTTGTATTGGTTGGTAAATGTGTAACGATTACAGTCGCTTCAACAACCGGACTTGTTCCATCTGAAACCTTACCACTCAATGAAGATGACGTAATTTGTGCGAATGAAATTCCTGCATTTAGTAGGAACACAACAAGTAAAAATAATTTTTTAACCATAATTTGTTTTTTTTGGCAAATTAACTGCAACAATGTAAAGTCCTTGTTACATACAAATTATGTTTTCATTTTATTAAGGTTATGTTAATGTTAAGTCTCTCAAGAATACCCTAATAAAACTAAAAAAGGAAACTAGAATTGGCTCTAGTTTCCTTTGTTGTAAGTGTTGATTTGTCTGTTTATTTTGGAAAATCAACAGCACCTTCCCAATTCATAAATCCTCCTTCTAAATTATATGTGTTTTCAAACCCCATTTGATCCATAATCATACAAGCCTGAGCGCTTCTTCCACCAGCTTTACAGTAAACATAATAATTTTTTGTTTTATCCAATTCGTCTAATCTATAAATAAACCCTTGCCCTTTATAAATATCATTTAATACACTTCCTGGAATAAATCCGTCATTCCACTCGTCTTCTGTTCGAACATCTAATATAACTGCATTCTCGTCGAGTGATATTTTTGAAGCCCACTCTTCTTGTGATAAATTTTTCATGTTACTATACTTATTATTTAATTATTTTTCCATCCTCCATAGTAATGATTCGGTTTGTTTTTGTGGCAAAATCATTATCGTGTGTCACTATTAAAAGCGTTTGTTTATGTTCAATTGCTAGTTTTTGAAAAATATCAAAAACTAAATTACTGTTTTTATGATCTAAATTTCCTGTAGGTTCATCACCCATAATAATAAGAGGCTTGTTAATCAAAGCACGTGCAATGGCTACTCTTTGTTTTTGTCCTCCACTCAATTGATTGGGCATTTTTAAAGCTTGTTCGTGCATATCGAGTGTCCTTAGATGTTCCATAGCATGGTATTCGATTTCTTCTTCTGATAACTTTCCTAATTTTAGTCCAGGTAACATCACGTTTTTCAATACATTATATTCGGTTAACAAATAATGGAATTGAAAAACGAATCCAATTTTTTCATTTCGAATGGAAGCAAATTCTTTATCGGTTTTTCCTGTAACCAACTCATCATTGATAAATAATTCTCCTTCATAATCGGTATCCATCGTGGATAATAAATACAACAGTGTCGATTTTCCACAACCTGATTTTCCAACAATAGAAACAAATTCACCAGAACTAATACTCATGTCAATCTCTTTGAGAACCTGAAATTTTACAGGGTCATAGAAAAACTTAGATAATTTTTTGGTTTCTAAAACTTTTGAAATCATGAGCCATCATTTATTTTCCACGAATTATTTCAACAGGATCGACTTTACTTGCCTTTAAGGCTGGAAACAATCCAGCGATGAATGTCGTACTCAAAGCAAACGTAATTCCTACAAAATAATACGTACTGTTGTAATCTATAGGATATGTTTTTATAGTAGGTAAAGCCGCAGTACTAAAAGGAATTACATCAATAATTGAGGTAAAAATAAACCCGAAAAGTAAGCCAAAGAGCCCTCCAGCAGCACCAATGACCATGGATAATAGAATAAAAATCCATTTTACATCATTTCCCGAAAAACCTGTTGCTTTCAAAATGGCGATACTATCCATTTTTTCAAAAATCATCATATTCAAAATATTGTATATCCCAAATCCGGCTACTATGAGCAACACAATACCCACAGCATACGAAATGATACTTCTCACAGTACTTCCCGTTTCAAATTGGGAATTGGACGTTTGATAATCAATAGCATCAACATTAAATTTGGCACTAAACTCTTTAGCGAGTGCCGGTGCCATAGTGATGTCATGTAATTTGACTTGAATATCAGTAATATAACTTTTTGGGGCTCCTAATAATTTTTGAGCAGTACTCAAAGAAGTATAACTCATCGTATTATCCAGTTCGGCTATGCCAATTTGTGTAATTCCAACAACTTTAAGTGACGCTAGATTTCCTTTAGCAGTAGTTACTTTTAAAATATCGCCTCGCTTAAGCATCATTTTGTCGGCTAAGCCTTTTCCGATGATGATGCTGTTGTTTTGTGTCAAATCGGAAATATTACCTTCAATAATATAATCGCTTAGTCGAAATAATTTTTCTTCCGCAACAGCGTCAATTCCGTAAACAACCCCAGAAATTTCAATCGTTCCTGAATTGAAAAATACGGGAGTAGTTATTTTGGGCGCCACATCAATAATTCTAGAATCTTGTTTTAAATAATGAATAATGGCTTTACTATTATAAATATCTTTGCCTCGATCTTTAGGTTTGATAGAACTGATAAAATTCACACTTTTTTTATACTGTTCTGACAAAAAAACGGGTTGGTGTTCAGTGGGTTTAATTTCGTTATACAATCGAACGTGAGGCGTCCGATTCAACATCAACTCATCCAGCATATTATTAAGTCCATGCATAAAACTGACTAATGTAATAAACATGGCAATACCAAAAGTAACGCCAACAGCCGCGACAATACTTTGTTTGAGACGGGCTCTTAGCAAATGAATGGCAATATTTAGAATGAGTTTAAAATTCATTATTGTGGTTTATATAGTGTTTCGTTGGCATGCAATCCACCCAAGACTTCCACATTCTGATAGTCGCTTAAACCTATTTTTATTTTTCTTTTTTGATTCGAACCAACTAGAACATAGGTGTCATTTATAACATATGATCTCGGAATCGTCATAACATTCTTTTTCGTTTGAATAATGAGGTTGGCTTCAACAGTCAAGTTGGGATATAATTTTGGTGGTGGAGTAAGAAAATGAGCTTCTATTTTAAAGGTTCTAGAGCGTTCATCCATAATAGGATAAATTTTATCCACTAGTGCTTCGAAAACAGTTCCTCTATAACTATCTAGCGTAATCAAAGCTTTTTTACCAACAGCCACATGAACCATATCATTTTCATCCACATCCAATTCAATAACAAATGCGTTTTTCTTTCCTACAATAGCCAAAGGAGTTTGAGGCGAAACTAATGCCCCTTCTTTAACCAAAACATCATATAATGTTCCCGAAAAGGCACTTTTTATTGTGTAATCACTCTGAGCTTTTTCACTTAGTTGCACATTGATTGCATTTCGCTTCTGCTCATTTGACAGTTGCACTTTCAACTGCGCTAATTGTTTTTGTAAGGATTCTAGATTGGATTTAGAATTTTTATACGCCCATTCAACTTTTTCATAATCCACTTCAGAAATGACATTATATTGCTTAATGTTTTTGTTTCTATTGTATACCGATGCATCTAAGGCTAATTTATCTTTTGCCATTTGTACTTTGGCTTCCATATCGGCAATCTTATCTTGAATGTAATGGTTGCTGGCCTTACTCAACTCATACGCTAACCGAGCGTTTTCAGTGTTTAAAGAAGCCTTGTCATTATCAATCAGAAAGAGATTCTGCCCTTTTACAACTGATGCTCCAACCGCTACAAGTTGTTTTTGCATAATCCCACTCACGGTTGGAAATACCGTATATTGATCTTCCGATTTAATGACGCCAGACGCATAGATACTTTCAGTAATGGCGCCAACGGTGGGCTTAATTTCGTCAGATTTTTTTGAAGAGCACGACAAAAAATAAAAACTAAATAGTGCTATTGAAAGTGTGAGAATGGAACGCATGGGTATATGAAATGAAGTGTTTGGAATACGTATCAAAATTACTAAAAAATCAACTTAAAAAAAATGAGTTTTATCAATTTCTACTTGCCATTTTTGATCAGGCTTGTAGTGTAAATTCCCGTGTGCTATTTCTAAAGGGCTAATAAAATTATTGTGGTACAAAGTTCCCGTACCAAGTCCTTGTGGCAGTGGGTTTTTTAAAGTGTACGTCCATTGTGCAATGGCATTAAGGCCGATATTGCTTTCTAAAGCGGATGTAATCCACCACCCTATTTTATTTTGTTGTGCCACATCAATCCATTCTTGGGTTCCTTTAAACCCACCAATAAAACTTGGTTTTAATATAATATATTGTGGTTTGATTTGTTGTACTAATTGTTCCTTTTCTTCATAAGTAAAAACACCTATCAATTCTTCATCCAATGCAATTGGAATGGGTGATTGTTGACACAAAGAAGCCATAGCTTCAAGTTGATTTTTTTTAATAGGTTGCTCTATGCTATGTATTTCATATTCTGATAATTGAATTAGCTTATCTAAAGCATTAGACGCTTCAAAAGCACCATTCGCATCCAATCGAATTTCAATTTGAGTGGCATCAAAATGCCTCCGAATTGAAGCAATGAGTTCTAATTCTTGTTCAAAATCAATCGCGCCTATTTTTAATTTAATACAATGAAATCCTTGAGCCAATTTTTCTTCAATTTGACTTTTCATAAATTCGGGAGTTCCCATCCATATTAACCCATTGATTGCAATTGCATCTTCACCCCTAGTAAAGGCTGTAGGGAAAAGTTCGAAACTAGTATGGGAAGACAACGATTGAAAAGCCATTTCGACGCCAAATTGTATCGAGGGATAGGCCCGTAATTTTTCCCAAAGTTGAGTGCTGCCTAAATAGATATGATCACATACCCATTGCAATTTTTCTTGATAGTCGGGTTGGTCATCGACGCTTAACCCTATTAACAACCCACATTCTCCAATTCCTTTTTTACCATGCTCATCTTCTACTATGAGAAACCAGGTTTCTTTTTGTGTCAAAACACCACGTGAGGTGCCTGAAGGTTGTTTAAAATCTAGAATATATTGATGGTATGTAGCTTTCATGCTTTATTCTAAAATTTTCAAAATCTTATTGAAATAATCGTCGGGTAAATGCTGCTTTTTAAACAATTCAAAATCTTGCTTTGTTTGTTGAATCCAAGAAACAGTAGTGCTTACATTCTGATTTTTAAACTTTTTATGTAATTCTTTAGCTTCAGAAACTCTATCTGTAAAGAGATACAAATGAGCATTTTGCAATTGTAAATTTGTATCTGTAGGGAATTTTTCAGTCGCTGTTTTCAACACATCTTCAGCTTTGTCAAATTGCTTTGTAAGAATGAAGCACTTAGCTAAAATCGCATAATCAAGTGCTTCCGCTCGATTTTTCGAAATGAATTCAGCTTGTAAAATAGAGATGGCATCCTCTACATGTAACGTGCTAAGAGCAGCATTTGCTTTGTTTCTGAATAGGTCGTAGTATTTTTTTAATTCTCCTGTTTTTAGCAATGCTTCTTCAGTTGCTGATTCTATTGCAGCGCTTTTTTCAATTGGAAGTAATCCGATAAAATCTTTATGAGTATATTTCTGAGTTACTTTTTCTAAAAAACCAGCCAAAAAAGATTCTTTATTTGTAAGGGTTGCGAATACTTTAGTATTTTTTCCCAACGCTATGATTTCATTTTTATTGGCAACGTCCCAGCCTCTACTCGCTTTGTTATCAACCCATGGAACCACTTCCAAAACAATCGTTTGTTTCATGACCCAATTATCACTTTGAAAGGCGAAATACAATTGTTGTGTTTTCGAATTTAGACAATCCGAAGTTTTAGATTTTAGCAATTTTGCTTCCTTATTGATGGGGGAATCTTGAACAAAACAAGCTTTCGTAGTTTTCTCTGTATTCAAATAATTGTCCGCTTCTTTTGCCTGAGAAAAAATAGCATACTTACATTTATCTGTACCAGAAATCGAAGACATCAAAAAAACGGCTCCTGCTGTTCCTTGACTAATTCCTGTTGGGTCTGGAATGGCTTTTAGTAACGAAACCAAACTGGATGAAAGTTTTTGATTGTCATCTAATACCGTAATTCGATATACGAGCTCTGTTGTTCCCTCTGGAAATTCGGCGGTTTTGACGATTTTTTTTTCTCCCGCACGCAAGGTTATGGTTTCATTGGTCGTTCTTATATTGTCCCAGTACCCTTCTTTTGATTGTGCAAAACAAAAAAAGGTTCCAAAAAGAAATAGAGCGTTAACAATTTTTGAAGTCATTAAAAAAGGAAATTTATTATATAAAAATGGATATTACAATTGGATACTGGCTCCAATCTCTAAAAGCATCAAGTCCTTCCCTGCATCAAAGAATTTCTTTTTTGCCTCATCATGATTGATTTGGATATACCCGAAAGTATCAAAATGAACGCCTAAAACCTTGTCACAGGATACAAAATCGGAAGCTATAATGGCGTCTTCAACATCCATTGTGAAATTATTTCCTATAGAAAGAACAGCCAAATCGAGTTTGGTGCGCATGGGAATCAACTTCATATCCATGGTTAATGCGGTATCTCCAGAAATGTATATATTTTTATGTTCGCCTTCAATTACAAATCCAGCTGGGTTTCCTCCATAAGTACCATCGGGAAAAGAACTGGAGTGAATCGCCGATACTAATTTCACTTTTCCAAAATCAAATTGCCAACTTCCTCCATGATTCATAGGATGGTATTTTAATCCTTTATTACCAAAATAAACCGCCACTTCATAATTCGAAACAATAGTAGCCTCTGTCCGTTTGGCAATAGCTTCTACATCCAAAATGTGGTCTTGATGGGCATGGGTAAGTAAAATATAATCGGCTGGAATAGTATGGATATCAATATGACTGGCCTTAGGATTTCCAGTGATAAATGGATCTACCAAAATATGTTTTCCACTCACTTCTATTCCAATACAAGCGTGACCATAAAATGTAATTTTCATTGTTTTAAGCGTTTAATTAGTGTAATAAATAATAATATCTGAAATAAAATAAATCAGAGACATCGATAAAAGTATGGATAATAAAAAGGTGCTAATAGCCAATTTCTTTAATTCGGGATCCAATTGTTTCGGATTTTTATTTTTGGCAACACGAACAAGGTGAGCAATAATAGGAATGTAAGCCACGAGAAAAAAATAAAGGTCAAAATTAAATTGATCTTGTAATCCAGGGTCTCTATCACTAAAATCAAAAAGGATAGCAAAGAGCAACATCAATACCATCGCCGTGCTAATCAAGAAAAAATGATATTTTTTTGCCCATGCACCACCATGTTGTACAACAAGAGTATTTTTACCCGATTTTTTATCCGATTCCTCATCACGCATGTTGTTTAAATTGAGTACGCCAACACTGAGTAACCCAATAGCCGTTGAAGGTAAAAACAACAACCAATCGACTTGTTTGGAAAACATAAAGTAAACGCCGAATGTACTCACTAAACCAAAAAACACAAACACAAAGACATCTCCATAACCACGATACCCATAAGGATTTTTCCCTACTGTATAACGAATGGCTGAAGCGATTGCGGCAATACCTAAGAATAAAAAAATCAAAGAATACCATAAATATTTTCCTTTAAAGGACACGTAAATTAACAATAAAGCAGACAATAAGGTTAGCAAAGTCATAAAAAACAAGGCTACCTTCATAGCTTGAGGTGATATAGCGCCACTCTGAATAGCTCTTTTAGGCCCTACTCGATCGTCGTTGTCTGTCCCTTTTACCCCATCACCATAATCATTGGCAAAATTGGATAATACTTGTAGGCATACCGTAGTTGATAATGCTAAAATAAAAATCTTCCAGTTAAACTGCCCTGGTGCTTGAGACATATAATAAAAACTTCCTACTAATATTCCTGAAACCGAAAGAGGTAAGGTTCTTATACGAGCAGCTTCAATCCAGTGTTTCATTTTTTTTAAATTTAAAAATTAGTTGTTTATGCGTTTAAAAGGTTAAGAGGTTATTTTATTAAAACATTGAACCATAAAACTTTTTAAGGCAGCCATTTTTTTTCAAAATTAGGCTTTCTCTTTTCAAGAAAAGCATCTCTTCCTTCTTTTGCTTCGTCTGTCATATAGGCCAAACGTGTCGCTTCGCCAGCAAACACTTGTTGTCCTACCATACCATCGTCTGTCAAATTCATAGCGAATTTAAGCATTTTGATAGACGTGGGTGATTTTGCTAAGATCTCTTGAGCCCATTCATAGGCGGTAGCTTCCAATTCATCATGCGGAATGACAGCATTAACCATACCCATTTCAAAAGCTTCTTGTGCGGAATAATTTCTCCCTAAAAAGAAAATTTCTCGCGCCTTTTTTTGTCCAACCATTTTAGCTAAGTAGGCCGAACCATACCCTGCATCAAAGCTAGTCACATCGGCATCGGTTTGCTTAAAAATAGCATGTTCCTTACTGGCGAGGGTTAAATCGCACACAACATGCAAACTATGTCCTCCGCCAACAGCCCAACCAGGAACCACACAAATAACCGCTTTAGGCATAAAACGAATAAGACGCTGCACTTCCAAAATATTCAAACGATGGTAGCCATCCTCTCCTACATATCCTTGATGACCACGCGCTTTTTGATCGCCTCCACTACAAAAAGACCATACGCCATCTTTGGAACTCGGCCCTTCAGCAGATAACAAAACAACACCAATCGATGTATCTTCTTGTGCATCATGAAAAGCCTGCAACAATTCTGAAGTCGTTTTTGGTCGAAACGCATTACGAACATCTGGCCGATTAAACGCAATTCGGGCTACTCCTTGGCATTTTTTATAAGTGATGTCTTCAAACTCTCGAACGGTTACCCAATTAATTGTACTCATTAATTATATCATTAAATTTTAGTATGTTTTTTATGCTATTTTAGCGTAAAATTAAACCATTTTTAGGTTATAACACTAAAACAAATTTTAAAATAAACAAAAAAATAACATTTTCAAGGGAACCAACACGTTTGTAAAACGTCTTTTATATGATTTAAAAAACTATATATCAAAAACTTACACTTTTTAAAAAAGGCTTTTATCTTTTACAACCTTATCGTAAAAGTTTTAAATAAGTCGTTTATGTAAAAAGTTACAATTACTTTACATTTCTTTTTTGAAATTGTAGAGTATATCCGTAATTTTGCATAAATTTATACCAACAAACCGACAAATTTTGAATTGTTATGCACCGTTTTTTTTCTACTAAAAATACGTTTACCTTAATTATATTATGGGCGGTTGTACTTTTCTTTATAACAACTATAGTCTTAAACTATGTAATCGGTAATATTCCTTTAATACCATTGTACATTGTGAGTATCGTAACAGGTTTTATGGTTTGGGTAATCTTTGATACGCGATACGTAATAAAAAATGACAATCTTTATTATCGTTCAGGACCGATACGAGGCAGAATTGACATTAAAAAAATAACCTCTTTGAAAAAATATTCGGGTTTGAATGTTCCCGTATTGCTTAAGCCCGCATTAGATACTAAAGGTTTTATTATTACCTATAATAAATATGATGATGTATTTATTTCTCCTAAAAAAAGTGAGCAATTTATTGAAGAACTCATGAAAATCAATCCAAACATTAAAATCATATAATTTTAATACATAGGAAGCCTAATATTCAAGGAATTTCTATTTCCTCATCAAAAACCGTAACGGGACATCAAACCTTCTTTTCCAAGAATTTTCACTGTGATCATCGCCTTCAAACTTTTTGGTTATCCAATTTGTTTTAGAAAATCCTTTAGAGATCATAATCTCATCTACTTTAGGTTGCAAACTTTTGTAGAGTGCGTCTAAAGTATCTGTCCCATAATCAAAATAAATTTTATTCGATTTAGGATTGGGTAAATGGGTTTTTAAATAGGAAAAAAACGCATTTGGAATTGGATTGTTTTCAACCGTAAAAATACCAGGCCAATGCGTTGATAAACATGCAGCTCCTCCAAAAATTTTAGGATATTCACAAATCGCATATAAAGAAATCAACCCACCCATACTACTTCCTGCAATAAAAGTATGCTTGACATCTTTGTATACTGAATAGCTTTTGTTAATGATGGGGCGTATTTCTTCAACTAAGAATTTGAGATAATTATCAGAATTTATAGTTTTTCCATTAAATACCTTTTGACCATTTGTACGATTACTATTGTATATAGAATCTTGTTGTTGTTGAGTTAACGATTCAAATGGTTTTTGAGGAAAATAATCTATATGTCGTGTATTAGAATCATTCCATATCCCAACAACAATTAGATCTTGAATCTTGTTTTCTTTTAAAAGAGGTGTTACGACATCATCTACATCCCATGATTGTTTGTTCCAAGTCATGTTGGCATCAAATAACATTTGACCATCATTCATATATAAAACAGAATATTTTTTTGTGGGTGAGTACCCTTCAGGCAACCAAATATCGATATTTCTTGCAGTAACATATTTTGATTGAAACTGAGTAATTCGTTCTATTTTACCTGAAACAACTTCAGGTAAAGACTGAGCCTTAATAGATAAACTAAGGAGACTCAAACTAATAAAGGTGATTATTTTTTTCATCTAATTTTATTTTTAGCCCAACCATCCGTCTCGATCCAAACTTCGATATTGAATGGCTTCAGCGATGTGATTTGAATTGACATGTTCTGAATCTTCTAAATCGGCAATGGTTCGAGCTACTTTCAAGATTCTGTCATACGCTCTCGCAGAAAGAGTAAGACGCTCCATCGCTGTTTTTAACAAATGTAGTGAAGCTTCGTCTAATACACAATACTCGCGAATTAATTTTGTTCCCATTTGAGCGTTATAATGAATATGCTCTAATGATTCAAATCTTTTGGATTGAATTTCTCGTGCCTTAATTACTCGCTTTCGAATTTCAACACTGCTTTCTGCTTTTCGAGTTTCGGTTAATTTTTCAAAGGGCACAGGAGTAACCTCAATATGAATGTCAATTCGATCCAATAAAGGCCCTGATATCTTGCTTAAATACCGTTGCATTTCAGCTGGTGAGGAAGAAACTGGGGCATGAGGATCCATAAAATAACCGCTCGGACTCGGATTCATACTCGCCACCAACATAAATGAAGCAGGATACGTTATTGTGAATTTTGCTCTGGAAATGGTAACTTCTCTGTCTTCTAGGGGTTGTCGCATGACTTCTAAAACTTCTCTTTTAAATTCAGGCAATTCGTCTAAAAATAAAACGCCATTATGTGACAACGAAATCTCTCCAGGCTGAGGGTAACTCCCCCCTCCAACTAATGAAACCGAACTCGCTGTGTGGTGCGGACTTCTAAATGGTCTTTGATTCATCAATCCTGCCTCTTTGATTTTACCCGCTACCGAATGTATTTTAGTGGTTTCCAATGCCTCACGCAGAGTCATTGGAGGTAATATACTTGGTAATCTTTTAGCGAGCATTGTTTTTCCAGAGCCTGGTGGACCTATTAAAATAATATTGTGCCCCCCTGCCGCTGCAATTTCCATACATCTTTTTATAGATTCTTGTCCTTTGACATCTGAAAAATCATATTCGGGAAAGTCTAGCGTTTTATAAAACTCTTCTCGTGTATTAATCTCGGTGGGTGTTAAAGCGTTTTTCCCTTCAAAAAAATCAATCACTTGGGTTACGTTTTCAATCCCATAGACTTCAAGACCTGCAACGATAGCAGCTTCTTTTACATTTTGATTGGGTAAGAAAAATCCTTTATAACCTTCTTCTTTTGCTTTAATGGCTATGGATAAAGCTCCTTTTATGGGTTGCAAGCTACCATCAAGGGACAATTCTCCCATAATAATGTACCGATCTACATCATCAGCTTTAATTTGACCCGAAGCAACTAAAATACCTATAGCCAAAGTCAAGTCGTAGGCAGATCCTTCTTTTCTTAAATCGGCTGGCGCCATGTTGATGGTGATTTTTTTTCCAGGTAATTGATACCCATTATTTTTCAATGCCGCAGCAATTCGGTAACTGCTTTCTTTAATGGCATTGTCTGGTAAACCTACAAGGTGATATCCAATTCCTTTGTCTATATTTACCTCTACAGTGATGGTGGTGGCTTCTACACCAAATACGGCGCTTCCATAAACTTTTACTAACATGGCTTATACTTTTTAAATTAAACGGCTTATAATGATGCAAATATATAAAAGTTTTTAAAATAAAAAAATCGCAAGGAGTATTGCGATTTCTTTATTTTCTATTTCTTAAACTTCTTGATTCCTTCTTTAAGCCATTTTTTGTAGTCAGCGACTTCAAACGTGAAAGCAGTCGGTTTGTTCAGGTCATGGCCTTCGGCATCTTGTACAATATACAACGGTTGCGAATTACTCTTATAACGTGTGATTTGTAAATCGGTCCATTTATTCCCAATGGTAACAATCTCTTTTCCAGTAGTTTTTGAAATGTATTGTTCTTTTTTTGGAAGTTCTATTTTTCGATCACAATATAAGGAAATCAATACAATATCATTTTTTAAAATTGACAACACTTCGGGATTAGACCATACATTGTCTTCCATTTTCCGACAATTAGCACAAGCATCACCCGTAAAATCCAATAAAATAGGTTTGTTTACTTTTTTAGCATAAGCCAACCCATAGGCATAATCGTCAAAAGCCAAAATTCCATGTGGGCCTAAATGGGCATGTTCTGGTACATCCGATTTAGAAGCGATAGTACTTCCCACACCATTAGCACTTTCTGCATATGTTATAGGAGGCGTGAGTCCGCTTAATATTTTTAGAGGAGCTCCCCACAATCCGGGAATCATATAAAATGTAAAGGTCAGAACTAAAACTCCCATAATTAAGCGACCTACTCCAATTTTTACTGCTTTTTCATAATCGTGCGGCAACATAAATTTTCCAAATAAATACAAAGCCCACACACCAAAAACAGCAATCCAAATAGCTATAAACAACTCGCGCTCCAACCAATGTTTTTGCAAGACTAAATCTGCATTTGATAAAAATTTAAAGGCAAATGCTAATTCTAAAAAGCCTAAAGATACTTTAACCGTATTCAACCAACCACCCGACTTTGGCAAAGTGTTAAGCCAAGCAGGAAACATTGCAAATAACATAAAAGGAAGGGCAATCGCTAATGAAAATCCTAACATCCCAACAACAGGTGCAAGTCCTCCTTTTGAGGATGCCTCTACCAATAATGTACCAACAATAGGTCCTGTACAAGAAAAGGAAACAACCGCCAAGGCCAAAGCCATAAAGACAATTCCTAAAAGACCTCCTTTATCGGCTTGTGAATCTAATTTTGTGGCCCAAGAACTAGGTAAAACCAATTCAAACGCACCTAAAAAAGATAAAGCAAATACCACCAATAAGGCAAAAAACACAAGATTAAACCCTACGCTCGTCGATAATTCATTTAACGCCTCAGCCCCAAAAATGCCCGTAATTAAGGATCCTAAAATAACATAGATGGCTATAATCGAAATTCCATAGACAATCGCATTTCTAATTCCAGCGGCCTTCGATTGACTTTGCTTTGTGAAAAAACTAACTGTCATGGGAATCATCGGAAAAATACAAGGCATTAACAAAGCAGCAAATCCTCCTAAAAACGAAAAGAAAAATATCGCCCACAATCCTTTTTTGTCTTCTTTTTGTATGGGTTTGGTAACGGCTTCAGAAGGAGCTTGTTTAGACTCAGTCACTTTACCTGTTGAAGTGATACTAGCACTAGCCATGGAATCTTTTTTACGTTCAGTTGCTATAGGGGTAGTTGATGTAGTGATCTGAGTTGGTAGCTCAAATACAACATCCACATTATCATTAACACATGATGTTTGACAAGCTTGAAAATCAATGTTGACGTTAATTTTAGAAAGCTTAGTATTTAAAAGTTTGACTCTTTGGGTGAGTGTAGCTTGGTGTTCAAAAAAATATTCGTCTACTTCAAAATCTTTATTAAATTGTTTTTTATAAGCACTTTCCTTGGCTTTACCAATCAATTCAAAATTTCCTTTTTGATTTTTAAACGTTAGAACAATTGGAAGCGGTCCACCATCTGGAGTGAATTGCGAATACATGTGCCATCCTTCCTCTATTGTCGCGTGCATGACTAAATTGTATTCTGTATCTGATACCTTCTCAGTAGTTACACCCCATTTTACAGGTTTCTTTATTTGAGCTAGTGCAAAATTTGTCGTGAAAATTAAAACTACTATCAGTGCTAATCTTTTCATTGTTGTATAATTTGTAAAATTTGTTTTGTATTTTCGGTTATTATAAATCGTTCGTCTTGTCTTTTTCCTATCACCCATACAATCTGATTTTCTGAACACAACAGCCATTGAGTGGATTTTTCATAAAGTGAAAATTTTTCATCCTTAAAATACTTGCTCAATTTCTTTTTCCCTTTCATTCCTTTAGGATAAAAAACATCGCCTTCTTCCCATTTTCTTATGACTAAAGGATACTTTATTTTATCTTGGTCCACAAAGATACACTTTGCAAGTGTATATGATGGGTAACTTACATTACATAAAGTAAGATTTATAGGTTCTTTAACATATTCTATACCTTTTTCAATAAAATAATGCCTCTTGTCATGTTGACTTTCTTTTGAAAATAGTAGTAAAGACGCTCTGTTTTTTAATAAAATAAAAGCGTCCGAATGAACCTGTTTGCCCGATTGTGCGTGAACCAAATCAAAAATATCTTGCCATGCCGTAAAACCATACGAATGCAACCATTGATATAAATAGGATGTATAATGGTCTAATTCCAAAAGTTTTTTGAGGTCAAATCTAAGGGTACCATCTTCTTGTTTTAACACAATTTCTTGATAACGTAACGCAACTCCATCTTGAAGAATCTCCTGAGCTTCTTTCAAATGGTGGATTGTATTTTGAAAAGAATCTAAAAAACTCGTGTTCAATTCTTTCAATATTGGAACTAAGTGATGTCTAATTTTATTGCGCAAATAGTTGTCAGAAGCATTGCTCGAGTCTTCGCGCCATTGCAATTGATTGTCTTGAGCATAGTGCCAAATTGCTTCTCTTGAAAAAGGCAATAAGGGTCTGACAATCGTCTCATTTTGTTGGGGAATTCCTGTAAGTCCTTCCAAACCTGTTCCTCTTGAAAAATTAATTAAAAAGGTCTCTAATGTATCATCCAAATGATGGGCTGTAAGAATATAATCGTAATGATTTGCTTGTCGCTGTGCTTCAAACCATTGATACCTCAATTCTCGTGCGGCCAATTGAATCGAAAGCTTATTCTTTTCAGCATAGATCTTTGTATTAAATTGTTGGACCTCACAAGGAATTTGATGCTGGGCTGCATAGGCTAACACAAATTTCATATCCTCGTCACTTTCCGTAGCTCTCAATTGAAAATTACAATGCAACATTCCAAAGGAACACTTCATTTGCTGAAATAAGTGAACCAAAACCATACTGTCCAATCCTCCACTTACAGCGATATAAAACTTCCTTTCTAATAAAAAAGGAAAGGTAGTATGAATATGTTTCTGGAATTTGTCAAGCATTGTTCAAATATAGCAAATTAATTTAACCCAATACTTCAAACATCGCCTTCGCTTTTAACAAACATTCTTCATATTCTTTTTCAGGTGTAGCTTGTGCGGTTATAGCACTGCCTACTGAAAAAGAAAGGTATTGTTTTTTTGCATGATACAGAATACTTCGAATAACTACATTAAAATCGAAATCTCCTTCGGGTGTAAAATATCCAACAGCCCCACTGTAAAGCCCTCGCTTAGTTTCTTCGAGTCGTTCTATGAGTTGCATGGCAGAAATTTTGGGTGCCCCAGTCATACTTCCCATAGGAAACGTCGTCTGAATAATTTTTACGGGTGATGTGTTTGGGGCTACTTCCGATTGGATGGTCGAAATCATTTGATGGACTTGTTTAAACGAATAAACCTCACAAAGTTCTGTCACCTGAACAGATCCTTTGACAGCGGTTTTAGACAAATCATTACGCACTAAATCGACAATCATAATATTTTCTGAGCGCTCTTTTGGATGAGTAGCCAATTCTTTTTTTGAAATCAAATCTGAAACATCGTCTGCCTCACGTTTGGCTGTTCCTTTAATGGGTTGCGAAAGCACAATACATCCTTCTTTTTTTAAATAGCGCTCGGGAGAAGCACACATCAAATAATGAAAGTCATTCTTAAAAAAGGCAGCAAATGGAGGTGCCGAAATCGCATTCAACTTTTGATAGGTTTCAAGAGGATGAATTATAGCCTCTTGAGCATAAAATTCCATACAAAAATTAGCTTCATATACATCTCCTTGTTGAATGTGCTTGAGCAGGGTGCCTACTTTTTCTAAATAGGCCGCCGCAGAAATTCGTTGGTTTATTTTAAAGTCTTGTACAGCCCTTTCGCGTTCTACTAGTGTTGTATTCTGGATGGTATTAAAATCTTCTTCTATTTCGTCATTACAAAAATTTAAATAGTGCATTTCAAGTTCATTTCCTTGTAACAAAAAAAGTTTTTTGGGCTGAAAGAAAAACAAATCAGGAAAATCCAAACCATCATAATTATTTGAATACAAAGATTCTGTGTCATTTTTTAAATCATACGATAGGTACCCAAACAACCAATCTTGGGTTTGACTTTGATATTCATGTAAGGCTTCAAAGGCTTTATCATAGTCTGTTTTAATAGCTGTAAAGGCTTCAACAGCTAACACACAATCATAATTTGAATACTTCTGTTGATAATCATTTGAGTCCAAAAAAACAAGCTCACGATAGGACGTAGCCCAATGTAATAGCTGGGCTTTAAAGTGACTCGGATTGCTAATCGTTTTTTTTATGATCGTTCTCAAAGGATAATTTTTATGCTTCAAAATTACGACAATAAATTTATTTTGAGACTTTCCTCTGTTTTTGATTTTTTTGGCACGATTTTTAGTTTGTTTAGTATTAGATAGTAATCATTAAAAATCATTTTAAATATTGAATATAAAAATACTCTATTACTTTTTGTTATATTATTTTATCTCAATAATAACTTTAAAATGATTCTTATGAAAAAAAACACAAAATTCACCCTTGCATGGCTTGTTGTTATACTAGCATTTTCTTGCAAACAAGCACAAAATGAAGAAGCTGTATCGCACTCCGAAAGCGCTCCTTCATCGATATCAGACAGTACTGCCGTGGTGTCGTCGTCGGCAGCAGTAGAACGTAAAAATAGTACTCGGAAGTTCGTGAGAACCGCGGATATCAAATTTAAAGTTAAAAATGTAGCTAAAGCCTCTGAAGCTATTGAAGATGCTACTACAAAATTTGGAGGATTTGTAACGTACACCAACCTACAAAGCACAATTAACGAGGAAGACCATACTAAAGTAAGTCCCGATAGTACTCTGGTTACTACCAAATATACAGTCGAAAACAACATGACCCTTCGTGTTCCCAACACACAATTGGATACGCTTATAAAAACAATAGCACGTCAAATAGGTTTTTTACACTACCGAGTGATTAAAGCCGATGATGTGACTTTACAGATGCTTTCAAATAAAATGGCGCAACACCGTAGCGTTTCCACCGAAAAACGAATCGCTTCTGCTATTGATCATAAGGGTAAAAAACTTAATCAAGTTATCGATGCTGAAGAGAACTTAGCGGCTAAAAAAGAAGCTCGTGATGCTAAAATAGTAGAAAATGTAGCTCTCAATGACCAAGTAAACTTGAGTACACTAACTTTGCAACTATACCAAGATCAAACCGTAAAACAAGAAATGATCGCTAATGAAAAAAGTGTCAATGCATACCGACCTAACATAGGATTGCAAATTTGGGACAGTTTCAAAACGGGTTGGTTTATATTGGAAAAAATACTGTCATGCCTTGTGGTGCTATGGCCTTTTGCTTTGATAGGTTCATTAGGTGTTTTAAGTTATAAAAAATTCGTAAAGAAATAATTCTTGAAAACTTTGTTGATAAACCACTCATTAGCAGTGGTTTTTTATTTTAAAAATGCTTTATATTTGAATAACTAACCAATTAAAACGTTTACTTTATGAAAATTGCTACACTAATTATTCGAATTCTTGTGGGTGGAATGATGGTCTTTGCATCACTAGCTTATTTCTTTAAATTTGGGGAACAACCTGCGCCTGTTGGAGATATGAAAACAGTAATGGAAGGATTTATGGCTTCAAAATACATTTTACCCTTAGCTAAGTCAGTGGAACTTATCGCTGGATTAACTATTATTAGTGGAAAGTTTATGAAAATAGGAGCCGTTATTTTAGTTCCAGTAACCTTGAATATTTTATTGATAAATGTATTCTTGATGCCTGAGTTAATTGGCAATGTAATAGCAGCTGCGTTATTTGTTGGAAATTTGTTCCTAATTTACACGAACTGGAACAGTTACAAAGGAATATTTACTGCGTAATAGTATTTACATAAAATAAGAAACCCGCTCTAATAGCGGGTTTCTTTATAAATAACGTTTCTTATTAAACGTGTAACGCTCTATTCTCTGTGGCTGCTAGAGCCGCTTCTTTAATCGCTTCTGCAAACGTAGGATGAGCATGTGACATTCTAGAAATATCTTCCGCACTCGCTCTAAACTCCATGGCTGTAACTGCTTCAGCTATTAAATCCGCTGCGCGTGCCCCAATCATATGAACTCCAAGTATTTCATCTGTTTTGGCATCGGCTAGTATTTTTACAAAACCATCCGTATCGTTGCTTGCTCTTGCTCTTCCCAAAGCTTTGAAAGGAAAACTTCCCGCTTTATATGCTATTCCATCAGCTTTTAATTGCTCTTCTGTTTTTCCAACAGCGGCAACCTCTGGCCAAGTATATACTACACCTGGAATCAAATTATAATCAATATGTGGCTTCTGACCCGCTAAAATTTCTGCAACCATAACCCCTTCCTCTTCCGCTTTGTGAGCTAACATTGCACCTCGAACCACATCCCCAATGGCATAAATATTGGGAACATTTGTTTGTAAATGATCGTTTACTTCAATTTGTCCGCGGTCTGTGACTTTCACACCTGCTTTGTCAGCATGCAAACCATCGGTATAGGGACGACGACCTACTGATACTAAAGAATAATCTCCTTCTAAAGTAATGATTTCGCCTTTTGCATTTTCAGCTTGTACAACAACGGTTTTCCCTTTACGATCTAACGATTGAACTTTGTGTGACGTATAGAATTTCATGCCTTGTTTTTTCAAAACTTTAGTCAATTCTTTAGAAAGTCCAGCATCCATTCCAGGTATAATTCTATCCATAAATTCAACGACCGAAACTTCGGCACCTAGACGCAAATAGACTTGACCCAATTCGATACCAATAACTCCACCGCCAATAATCACTAAGTGTTTTGGTACTTCTTTTAGTTTCAAGGCTTCCGTTGATGTGATGATGCGTTCTTTGTCAATTTTTATAAAAGGTAAGGTTGAAGGTTTTGAACCCGTAGCAATAATCGTATTTTTTGCCTCAATCACTTCAGCACTTCCATCTGCTTTTGATACTTTAATATGTGTGGCATCTTCAAAAGAACCTAATCCTTCAAAAACCGTAATCTTATTTTTATCCATTAAAAATTTTACACCGCCCGAGGTTTGGTCTACTACCGCTTGTTTGCGGGCAATCATTTTCTCTAGATTCACTTTTACTTTTCCTGAAACTTCAATTCCATGATCGGCAAAATGTTGTAATTCCTCATAATGATGCGAAGAAGCCAACAACGCTTTAGATGGAATACAACCCACATTCAAGCACGTTCCTCCTAAAGTGGCATATTTTTCAATGATTGCAGTTTTAAAACCTAACTGGGCACAGCGAATCGCCGAAACATAACCGCCTGGTCCCGAACCTATGATGACAACGTCAAATGAATTCATAAAAATAGTTGTTTGTGTGTGTTTTACTAAAATTTGATAGCAAAAGTATGAATTAAATTATTATTACCACCAACTTTAAATGGGTTTATCTAGGATTCTTTCAAAAAAATTAAATAAAAAAAGCCTCCATTTTACTTTCTGGAGGCTGTTGGTATTAATAATTTAGCAACGCTAATAAATCGGTTTCAAAACGTTGTTTTGGTAAATATTGGTCTTCCAATGCTTTGACAAAAGGAATAGCACTTTCAATACTACCTACTCGTTTTACTGGAGCATCTAAATACTCAAAACAATGCTCCATAATGAGCGAGGAAATATCACTCGATACGCCTCCAAACAAAGTATCTTCTTGCAAAATAATAGCTTTATTTGTTTTTCTTACAGAGTCAAAAATGGTTTCAGTATCCAAAGGCTGTAACGTTCTTAAATCAATAAGATCGGCACTAATCTCAGGATGCTTTGACAACGTCTCTAAAGCCCAGTGTACACCTGCACCAAAAGAGATAATGGTAACTTGTGCTCCTGTTTTCACCAAAGATGCTTGTCCAAAAGGAAGGGTATAATAATCTTTAGGAACTTCTTGATACACGCTGCGATACAATTGTTTGTGCTCAAAAAACACTACAGGATTCGGGTCGTTTATAGCGGTATTTAGCAATCCTTTAGCATCATAGGGAAACGCAGGATAGACAACTTTTAATCCTGGCGTTTTGGTAAACCAAGCTTCGTTTGTTTGGGAATGGAAAGGTCCTGCTTGTGTTCCTCCTCCACAAGGCATACGCACCACAACATCGGATTTTTCATTCCAACGATAGTGTTGTTTGGCTAACAGATTGACAATAGGATTGAATCCCGTCGACACGAAATCGGCAAACTGCATTTCAACAATGGCTTTATATCCATTAATAGACAATCCGTTCGCCGCAGAGACTACGGCACTTTCACAAATTGGAGTATTGCGCACGCGTTCTTTTCCAAAAGCATCAACAAACCCCTCTGTAATCTTGAACGCCCCTCCATATTCGGCAATGTCTTGCCCCATAATTACCAAGTTTTCATGACGTTCCATAGACTGCTTCAACGATTCTGAAATCGCATCGACCAATCGAATGTTTGCTTTTTCTTCTGAATGTGTAATTAATTCAAATTCAAAAGGTTCGTACATGTCACTTAACTCTTCATTCAAATCAGCAATTACTTCAGGTTCGGCTTGCGTGATGGCCCAATGGGTATCAATTTCAGCCTTAATTTCTGCTTTCAAAGATTCTTCTAATGCCTCCGTTAACAATCCAATTTCTTGTAGATAAGCTTTATAGTTGGCAATAGGATCTTTCTCAGCCCACATATCCATTAATTCTTGCGGCACATATTTTGTCCCACTAGCCTCTTCATGCCCCCGCATTCTAAATGTTTTAAATTCTAACAACACTGGTCTAGGGTGTTCTGCCATGGAAGCTTTTAATTCTTTTATCTTGGTGTATACTTCCAAAATATTATTGCCATCCAAAATGTGGCTTTCCATACCATACCCTACTCCTCTATCGGCTAGATTCTCACAACGGTATTGCTCATTGGTTGGCGTTGATAATCCGTAGCCATTGTTTTCAATGACAAACAACACGGGCAACTCCCATACCGAAGCAATATTTAGCGCTTCGTGAAAATCTCCTTCAGAAGTAGCACCTTCGCCTGTAAAAACAGCGGTTACTTTTCCATTTTGCTTTAATTTATTAGCCAAAGCAATTCCATCGGCAACCCCCATTTGAGGGCCCAAATGCGAAATCATTCCTATAATGTGAAATTCTTGCGTTCCGAAGTGAAAACTGCGATCACGCCCTTTCGTAAATCCTGTTTTTTTTCCTTGCCATTGCGAAAATAAGCGATGTAACGGAATATCTCGTCCTGTAAAAACTCCTAAATTTCGGTGCATCGGTAAGATGTATTCGTCTGAATCTAATGCTGCTGTGATTCCAACAGAAATGGCTTCTTGCCCAATTCCAGAAAACCATTTTGAAACTTTCCCTTGGCGTAAAAGAATAAGCATTTTCTCCTCGATTAACCTTGGTTTAAGCAATTTTTTATAGAGATCCAATACTTCGTTATCCGCTAAATCTTTTCTATCAAATATCATTTGTTTGTTTTTTTAAGCCTTGCAAAAATATAAAAAAGGGCTCAAAAAGAGAATGTTTTTTAGGAATATACCAACATACTGGGTGTATTTTTTAAATAATTTAATATGCTATGCTTTGGTAACTTAGGGATTACCCTAAAATTGTGAGTGCATTAAAAATATAAAAAGTGGTGATTGTTCAAAACGATAAGTTCTTCCCAAAATTTATTTTTTATCATATAGTGTGGTCCGCCACCTTGGTATCTTGTCGGTAGTCAAAGTGCAAAATGCTCATGAAAGCTAATTTATGGGTATGGAAAATTATGCCCAAAAGTGACGAAAAACATAATAAAACCAATATTTAAAACACTTCAAAAAAAAGAGGCGCGTTTATCACAAATGTATATAAATTATTTTTACAAATCATCAAACGGACTTTTTGTTTGTTGTAGGTTTTTTGTAAAAATAGGGAATCCCTGAGAAAATTCAAGACAGACGATCCAATTGAAAATTAAGGTTCCATTGGCACGCTAAAACCTTATTTAGTACCGAACGGATGAGGAAATAACGTTACTCTTTCGTAAGTTCCTTCAAAAAAATATTTTTGTTACACGTTTTCTTGCAAGGCAATTGCGTCTAATAATAATTGTGCCGTGGCTTCATTTGTCGCCAAGGGCACATTGTGTACATCACATACGCGAATAAGCATGTTTATGTCGGCTTCATGAGGATGGCTCGACATAGGGTCTTTGAAAAACAAGACCATTTTTGTTTTTCCTTCTGCCACACGACCTGCAATTTGTGCGTCGCCTCCTAAAGGTCCCGATAGCATTTTGGTAACCGTGAGTCCGGCTTGTTCTGCACGACCTCCTGTGGTTCCCGTGGCAATAAGCGTGTGTGTTTTTAATAGTGCCGCATTTTTCAGTACAAACTGAACCATGTCGGCTTTTTTACTATCGTGGGCGATGATTGCGATTTCCATAACACAAAATTAGAATTAATATAATAAAACCCAACAAAATGCTGGGTTTAAATTTTATTTATTTAAAATATGATAGGCGATTAATCCGTCTATGGGTCTTCGCAACACGTTACCTACTTGTATGCCGTGTTTGTTGAGTACTTCTTCGAGTTCCTCTTTGAGATAAAATGCAATCGACCCTACAAAATGCACCGGAATTTTTGTACAATTATCAAATTGTTTGATGTAATTCTCTACAAAATCTTCCATTTCTGCATAAATATACTTTTTACAAAATGGGGTATCTTTATGCTTGATTAAGAACTTAGCAAATGTAGCTAAATACGCATTTGGATTGGGTTCTTTATAAAGATTGTGTTTTACGGTATCGGGCTCAATGCTGTATTCTTCTTCAAATTCTAAAGCCAAATCTCTAGGCATTTTATTGAAGTAATACCCTCGCAACAAATGTCTTCCAAAGCGATTTCCAGAGCAATCATCCATAGCGATATACCCCAGCGATTGTACTTTCTGGTGTAAAACCGTACCATCATAATAACTACAATTAGACCCCGTACCAAGGATGCAAACAATGGCTTCTTCATCTTTTGGGGTCGTTGCATATACCGCAGCATAGGTGTCTTCATGCACTGTCACTGCCGCATTTTTAAAATATTCCTGAAAAGTAAGCGTCAGAAAATCTTTCATACGATCGGTACCACAGCCTGCGCCATAGAAAAACAAATGAGTGGCTTTATCTTTATTGTGGGAGATGTCAAACTTATCTTCCAAACGGTGAATGATTTCTTCTTTATCGAGTACTTCTGGATTTAATCCCAAGGATTGAGTGGTAAAAAGTACTTTTCCGTTATCGTCTATGGCTATCCAATCGGCTTTGGTAGAACCACTATCAACTAATAATTTCATAGGTTTAGGTTTTAAAAAATAAAAAATCCCAAGACCTATAGCGATACTGGGATTTTTTAAGTATTTATAGTGATGCGATATGTACCGATAAATCGATTAATTTGCTTGAATAACCATACTCATTGTCATACCAAGAAACCAATTTAAAGAATGTGTCGTTCAATCCGATTCCTGCTTTGGCATCTACAATAGAGGTTCTTGAATCGGAAACGAAATCTTGCGAAACTACATCATCTTCTGTAAATCCAAGAATGCCTTTAAACTCATTTTCAGAAGCCTTTTTTAATACCGCCATAATTTCATCGTATGAGGTAGGTTTGGCTAGTTTTACAGTCAAATCAACTACAGACACATCAACTGTGGGCACACGAAAAGACATCCCTGTTAATTTTCCGTTTAATGCCGGAATCACTTTTCCTACAGCTTTAGCCGCCCCAGTAGACGATGGAATGATGTTTACACTCGCTGCGCGTCCGCCTCTCCAATCTTTTTTAGAAGGGCCATCGGCAGTCATTTGTGTAGACGTAGTTGCATGAACTGTAGTCATTAATCCTTCAACAATACCGAAATGATCATGAATCACTTTGGCTAAAGGAGCCAAGCAATTGGTCGTACAAGACGCATTAGACACAATGGTATCTGAGGCTTTGGCTTCGGTATGGTTTACTCCCATTACAAACATAGGCGCATCTGCTGAAGGTGCTGATATAACCACTTTTTTGGCGCCTCCTTCAAGATGTCCTTTTGCTGAATCTAGTGTTGTAAATATTCCTGTGCTTTCTGCAACCACATCAACAGCCAATTCTCCCCAATTAATCAATTTTGGATCACGTTCTGCGGTTACTCTAATGTATCGATCGTTTACAAATAATTTTCCTTCTCTGACTTCCACTTTTCCGTTGAAACGTCCGTGTACGGAATCGTATTTTAACAAGTAGGCCAAATGGTCTACATCCAACAAATCGTTGATGGCTACAACTTCTACATTGTCTCTATTGAAGATTTCTCTAAAAACAATTCTTCCAATTCTTCCAAATCCGTTGATTCCTATTTTAACTTTTGACATGGTGTTTTTTTTATTATTTATACTTTTTTAAATGCTATTAAATGGTCATGATGTCTGACACACGAAGGAGTTCTCTGTCTATTTCAGAATGTCCTTTGATGGCTTGTTCCAATGGGGTAAGCGCGATTTTATCATTGAGAATACCCACCATAAAGTTAGATTTTCCTTCAAGGATTGATTCTACCGCTTTAACCCCCAATCGACTGGCTAATACTCGATCAAAACAAGAAGGCGAACCGCCTCGTTGCATGTGTCCAAGTACCGAAACGCGAATGTCATATTCTGGGAGGTTTTCTTCGATGTAGTCTTTCAATTCGAAAACATTTTTTCCAATTTTATCGCCTTCAGCAATCACGACAATACTAGAGGATTTTCCAGAAGCTTTGCTTCGTCTTAAAGATTCTAATAAGCGATCAAGACCTAAATCTTCCTCAGGGATAAGGATTTCTTCTGCCCCTGCTCCTATTCCGGCATTGAGGGCGATATGACCAGCATCTCTTCCCATAACTTCGACCAGAAACAATCGGTTGTGCGAACTGGCAGTATCTCTGATTTTGTCGATGCAATCGACTACTGTGTTAAGCGCGGTATCAAACCCAAGCGTATGGCTGGTGCCAAAGATATCGTTGTCTATTGTACCTGGGATGCCCATCACGGGATACCCAAATTCGTTATTGAAGACTTCGGCGCCTGTAAAACTTCCGTCACCCCCTATCACCACCAAAGCATCTACCCCAGCGGCTACTAGGTTTTCATGAGCTTTTTTTCTTCCTTCCACGGTCATGAAATCTTTAGAACGCGCCGATTTGAGAATCGTACCTCCTTTATTCACAATGTTATTTACCGAACGGGGGCCCATTTCTTTAAAATCGCCTTCAATCATGCCTTGATAGCCTCTATAAATTCCGATACATTCGATGTCATGGTAGGCACATGTTCGAACTACAGAACGGATGGCTGCATTCATTCCAGGTGAATCGCCTCCTGAGGTTAATACTCCAATTTTTTTTATTGTTTTTGACATTTTTTGAGTTTTAAAATGTAAAATTACTAAAGAATCCTATAAAAAATAGGGTTTTTGCTAAGGATTGTGAAAAAACACGAAATTCAATCGTTTTCGTTGATAAGTTTTTTAAAATGACCTTTTTATAAACTTTTCTATTTCATTTTTAAAGGCTTTTCTTTCATTATATTAGCGTAATGTCCTAAAAAGGTTCTTCCTAGTTTCCTTTAGGGAAGCTTAAGGTTTTAGGCAGGTTTATTTTATAGTGACTCTATAGTGAGTCTATACTGAGTCTATAGTGACTCTATAAAAAAGACTATTTTTTATAGACTTAGTATACATTTAATATAAAAATAAACTACATTTACAGTAGCTAAACTATAACGCATCTATACCTTTGCCTAAAAGCATGGATAGCGTACCCTAAAATATGACGTATGGCACGAGTAACAAAAAACAAATTATTGAGTGGCGCTATTAGCAATTTGGTTTTCCGAAATGTAGATGGTCTTCAAGTGGTGCAATCGTTGCCCGATAAAGTAAAGCAGACCTCAAGAACCAAAGAAAGTGGTAGCGAGTTTAGAACGTGTAGCACTTGGGCAAAAAAATTGCGTTGGAATCTGAGTGCGTTTTTAATGCAGCAAACGGACACTTATATGTATCGTAGGCTTACGGGGGCATTATACCATGCTATTAGGAACAATACCGCTATGCTAAAAGGCACTCGAACTCCTTTGAATAGTGATACTTCAGGAATAGTAGGCTTTGATTTTAACAGCCACTCCCCTTTTCGGGAAAATTTTCTACCCGAATTGAATGTGGTTTTGAATGAAGACCGTCAGGTGGTGGTTTCGGTACCTGAGCTTTGCTCGAAAGAGGCTTTGATTTATCCTAAGCGCTATTATCATGCCGAGTTGTTGGTTTTTGTTACCGCTACTTCTTTGCAACTCAATGCTCCAAAAGAAGAAGCCTATGTGGTTTTTGAATTGCCTTATGCTCCTACTCTACAGCCTATGAGGCACTGGACCAGTCCTGTTCTTGGTGAAGGCCAATGGGTTGTTGTTACCGCTAAGGTTCTGTTTTACAAAACAGATCAATTTGTAGCCAAAAATTATGTAAATAGTGCTGCTTTTTCTCCTGCTATGGTTCTTTTTTCGGGGCACACTTAATGTATTGATGAATTAAGATTTGTCTTGAATTATTTTTTTAGTATTTTTGGTACATATTATCCTTTAAATTAGTATACGCCATGAAATGGACTGCCAAAGTCATTCGTCATAAAGGCGAACCTCGTATTGCTGTTTCCTTTGAAAAAAATGCTGAATTAATCACTCGAATTAAAAAGCTTGGTGGTTCACGATGGAGTCAGACGTTAAAAGTTTGGCATTTGCCTGATACGGAAGAGAATCGAATTCGATTTAAACTCACACCGTTATCTCACACGATTCCTTCTAGTGAAGGTATTGCACAAATTGAAAAATTCAAACAATACTTACGTTCCAAGCGTTATAGTGAACGTACGATTACTACTTATAGCGAGGCGTTGAAATCGTTTTTGGTTTTTTATAGAGAGAAACCTGTTGCAGATATTACTAATGACGATGTGATTGTGTATAATGATGAGTATATTATAAAGAATAACCTTTCGGCTTCCTATCAAAACCAAACGATTAATGCGCTCAAGTTGTTTTTTAAAATTGTACACCATTCAAAAATTGTAATCGAAGAACTTCATCGTCCAAAAAATGCGAAAAGATTACCAAATGTTTTGAGTAAAGAAGAAACCTTAAAGCTTATAGATGTTACGGCAAATCTAAAACATAAAGCCTTGTTGGCTTTAATATACTCCTCTGGACTACGAATCAGTGAAGCCATAAACCTAAAACTTACAGATATTGATAGTCAGAGAATGCTGATACATATTAAAAATGCAAAAGGTAAAAAGGATCGATATACGTTATTATCAACTAAAGTTTTAGTATTGTTAAAAGAGTATTATGCGGTTTATAAACCTAAACTATTCTTATTTGAAGGACAATTTGGAGAACAATACAGTAGTAGAAGCGCACAAGCTGTGCTGCAACAATCTGCAAAGAAAGCAGGAATTACAAAACAAATTAGTTTGCATACCCTTCGTCATAGTTTCGCTACCCATTTATTAGAAAGTGGTACCGATTTGCGCTACATTCAAGATCTATTAGGGCACAGTAGTCCAAAGACAACTATGATTTATACCCACGTGAGCAGTACTTCATTAAAAAATATAATTAATCCTTTTGATATGTAGTATTTTTAATTATATTTGACTAGCGTAATTACTAATTATACGCATAAAAATTTACAAAAACATGCGTATAACATGCCCATTTAGAACAAAAACAGGCACTTTTATTCGCATATAAACTAGTTATGCCTCACCCTAAAAAGACGACTGTGCTAACAATGATAGTTAACAACTAACCGACAAAAATGAAAAATAAAGCACCTATTTTGACTAAATTTGTGCTGAATAAAAAAGACTTATTTCAATGGCAAAAAAATATAAAACAATAGACCTTTTTGCAGGTATCGGAGGTATCCGACTTGGTTTTGAGGCTCACGGCTGTGAGACAGTCTTTTCTTCCGAGTGGGACAAAGCAGCTCAAGATATGTATGAGGCAAATTTTGGCGACAGACCGTTTGGCGACATTAACGAAATTGCACCTCACGACATTCCCGACCACGACATTTTATTAGCAGGATTTCCTTGTCAACCTTTTAGCATTGCAGGTAAAGGACTTGGCTTTGCGGACACAAGAGGAACTTTATTTTTCAATATAGAAGCAATTTTAGAAGCGAAAAAACCGCAAGCATTTTTACTTGAAAATGTAAAAAGGCTTACAACACACGACAATGGACAAACCTTTGCTGTTATTTTAGAAAAACTTAAAGGACTTGGATATACGGTTTATCACAAAGTATTTAATTCGCTTGACTTTGGAGTTCCACAAAAGAGAGAGAGAATTTATATTGTCGGTTTCAGAGACCCAATTTATTTTAAGTTCCCTAGACCACTTGGCTATTACAAACCATTGATAGAAGTTTTACAAAAGGACGATGAAATACCTCAGAGTTATTTTCTTTCAGACCAACTAAGAGAAAAAAGAAAAAATGCGGTAAAGGGCGTTCCGCCCTTTCCGTCTATATGGCATGAAAACATTGGAGGAAATATTTCAGCATTACCTTATTCTTGTGCATTACGAGCAGGTGGAAGTTACAACTATCTTGTAGTAAATGGAGAAAGAAGACTAACGGATAGAGAAATGTTGAGACTACAAGGTTTTCCAGATACTTTTAAAATAAATATTCCTTATTCACAAGCACGAAAAGTAGCAGGTAATTCAGTTTCTGTTCCAGTCATTGAAGCAATCGCAGGTGAAATGATGAACGCAATGAAAAATCAAAAGGAAGCGATTAAGGAAACAATTCAATTAACATTATTAGAACCCACAAATGAGTATAAAAGACGCAAAGCAATCGTTGGATAAAGTAATTGACAAAGCAAGGGTTCACCTTTACAAGCCAATTCAAGTAGCAGAAATATTGCACCGTGACAGAACAGAAAAAGACATTAATCTTTCTGATTTATCCACTTATCGCACGATTTCAAAGAAATGGAGAGACATTATTTGTATCAAATTTTTAGGACGAACTTCAACTTCTTCGGCTCGTTATCAAGATGACATTTTCAACGATAATGCAATTCCACCAAAGGTATTGGCAGAACTTGGAAAAGAAAACAGAAGTAAAAACGGAATAGTTGAAGCATACATTTACCAAAAATTTGCTCAACGATTTACCCAAATGTCAACAGGTTTAGATTACTGTTTGACACATGATAAAACAAACTTCAACTTGAATGAATTTCTTGCGATGTTTTGGAATGAACCTGGACTAAGAAGAAGTATTGATAAGATCTATGAAATTGTTGTTTATTCTTTGTTTTCGGCATTAGTTGAAGCATTAGAAGTTTCAGTTGAAGTAAGTTTAAACCCAGCAAAATCAGATATTTTGAAAGAGTTTGAAGACTTTGCAAACCGAGTAATTCAACTCACAACCAAGCAGACAAGCATTAAACTTAAAGCAAGAATTAATCGTGTTGGTGTTACAAATGCAGCCGACAGAGGACTTGATATGTGGGCAAATTTCGGACTTGCTATTCAAATCAAACATTTATCCTTGACGGAAGAACTTGCCGAAAATATTGTTTCTTCTGTTTCGGCAGACAGAATAGTAATCGTTTGTAAAGACACAGAACAGAAAATAATTGTTTCCGTTTTAAATCAAATCGGTTGGAAATCTAAAATTCAAAGCATTGTAACTGAAACCGACCTTTTGACTTGGTATGAAAGAGCATTACGTGGAAAGTTTGCAAATTCAATTGGCGACAAGGTTTTGAAGAAACTGACAGACGAAATACAAGTTGAATTTCCTGCGACAGACAATACCGAGTTTATGAAGTTTATTAAACAACGTGGCTATGAAAAATTAAGCGACAAAAATTGGACAATTAGTTGACAGAAAAGAAGGGCGAAGGCATAACAGCAGTTTGGCAAAATGGCGGGTTCAGTGCTAAATTGAACATTTGGTTTTTAAATAAACATTAGTGCTAAAATGAAAGTAAGTGCTTCTAAATCCGCCACTTCGCCAAGCTGCGAAACGTTGTGTGCAAGTTTATCAAAAAAAATCGTAAAAAAAGAAAATCAGAAAATTATGAGTAAAAAAATCATCTTACTAATATTATCAGTTGTTACATTTTATTCATATTCCCAAAATGATACAATACAAGGCGAAGCAGAATATAGAAAAATATATGATTGTACATATAGACCTGGAAATGTATTAGTTGTACAAAAGAAAGGGAAAACTTTAGATTATAATAAAAGTTGGACTCTTTCAAATGAGGGTTTTGTTATTAGAATGGAAGCGATATATGATTTAGAATTTGCAGACGGTAAAAGATTCAAAAGCGGAGTTGTGAAAAACATAACTACTGACAGCATAACGATAAGTTCAACAATGAATGAAAATTGTGCTAAATATGAAGGAATAAAATATGAACTTTTCACCTATCCAATCAAAGACATAAAAATTGCAAGATTTATTAACGACAGGTCTTTAGGATTCTTTACAAAAAGAAAAATTGAAGGAAACTTTGATTTAATTGTACAGAAAGTTGATAAAGCAAAATTTTGTCCATATCTGTTAACCTTTACAAAAAGAAATAATGAAATTAAAGTCTGTCATTATTATTTAACATCTCAAGGTTATGATTTGTTATATGAAACAAACGGATTTTTAGATTATATGAATTATCAAATAACAGAAAAACCATAAAACCTGCACACAACAGCGGTTACCCGCAATGCCGCCCACAGGGCTTGGCACTGCGGGTAACCGCGGACCGTTAGCTGCAACCCTATGACGACCGACAGAGCAACAACAAACCGACAGAAAAATGACCCGAAAAGCCAACCGCACAAAATGGCACATTTGGTTTTGCCCGACACACAAGCCGACCCTTCGCAAAACTAAAAGAGCCATTTTTTTGCCAGCGCACTGACACCGTTTCGACATAAAAACTTATCTTAACCGACTGTAAAAAGAATATAAAATTGTAGATGGAATTAAAAGAATTGAAACCACGAAAGGCATTAAACAAAGCCTTTTTAAAAGTAAAACCGAACAGGACTGAAATTGAAGGTTTCAAGACTAATCTAATTGCTTTACTCGACAGGACAAATGACACCGAAAGCGAAGAATTTCATAAAAACCTTGTCATTGACTTCTTAAAGAAAACATACTACGACCCAAACCATTATATAAATACCAAAGGTCGAAACGACCTTGTTATTCATAATGGAAACACGGCTAAAAGTTCCGTTGGTGTAATCATTGAAGCTAAAAAGCCGACCAATAAAGCAGAAATGATAACCACTAAAAAGCTGAACGCAAAAGCGTTTCAGGAATTAGTGCTTTACTACTTACGAGAAAGAATAACACATAAAAATCTTGAAGTAAAACATCTTGTTGCGACCAACATAAACGAATGGTTCATTTTTGACGCTACCCTATTCGACAGACTTTTTGCTCAAAACAAAAATCTCGTAAAGCAATTTACAGAATTTGAAGGCGGACGTTTGGCAGACACAAAAACCGACTTTTTTTACAAACAAATTGCCGAGCCTTTTATTGCCGACATAACAGCAGAAATTGAATTTACATACTTCAATATTCAAGATTATCAAAAGCCACTTCGCAATGCTGACAAGGCGGATGACAATTCGCTGATTGCTTTATTCAAACTATTATCGCCTGAACATCTTTTAAAACTTCCGTTTACCAACGACAGCAACAGCCTTGACAAACGCTTTTACAGTGAGTTGTTGCATATTATCGGCTTGACCGAAACCAAAGAAGGAAACAAAAAACTTATTGAACGAAATAAATCAGGCGAAAGACATTCAGGAACAATACTCGAAGATGCAATCATTCAGCTTGACAGCTTAGACAAGCTAAGCCGACTTGACAAACCAAACCAATTTGGAAGCACAAGTCAGGAAAGACTTTTCAATGTTGCCCTTGAACTTTCCATTACTTGGATAAACCGAATACTGTTTTTGAAGTTGCTGGAAGCCCAACTTATTACTTACCACAAAGGCGACAAATCGTATTCGTTTCTTAACCTCGACAAAATCAAAAACTATGACGATTTAAACAGCTTGTTCTTTCAAGTATTGGCTCGTAAGTATAGTGACAGAAATGATGATGTAAAAAAGGCTTTTGAAAATGTTCCTTACTTAAACAGTTCGCTTTTTGAACCAACCGATATTGAACAAGTAACCTTATTCATAAGCAATTTAAAAGACGATAAGAAAATACCAATCATTTCAACCACCGTATTAAAAAACGACCAAGGCAAAAAGCAAACAGGAAGTTTAAATACGTTGGAATATCTGTTTGAGTTTTTGAACGCCTATGATTTCAGCAGTGAAGGTTCGGAAGAAATACAAGAAGATAACAAGTCGCTTATTAACGCTTCTGTTCTCGGATTAATCTTCGAGAAAATAAACGGCTACAAAGACGGTTCATTTTTTACTCCGGGTTTCATCACAATGTATATGTGTCGTGAAACCATCCGCAAAGCGGTTGTTCAAAAATTCAACGAAACCAAAAAATGGAACTGCAAAGACATTGAAGAACTCTACGATAAAATTGAAGACCGAAAGGAAGCCAACAAAATAGTAAACAGCATCAAAATTTGCGACCCTGCCGTTGGTTCAGGTCACTTTTTAGTTTCGGCACTCAATGAAATGATTGCCGTAAAAAATGACTTGAAAATTCTGCAAGACCGTGACGGAAAACGCTTGAAAGAATATCAAGTAGAAGTTGTAAATGATGAACTAATTGTAACAGACGAAGAAGGCGAACTGTTTGAATACAACCCAACCAACAAGGAAAGTCAGCGAATATAAGAAATGCTTTTCCACGAAAAGCAAACAATAATTGAAAATTGCCTTTTCGGTGTCGACATCAATTCCAATTCGGTAAAAATTTGTCGTTTGCGCTTATGGATTGAGCTTTTGAAAAACGCTTATTACAAAAACACAACAGAACTTGAAACACTCCCAAATATTGACATCAACATCAAATGCGGAAACTCACTTATTAGCCGATTTACCATAGATGCAGATTTAAAACAAGCCCTTAAAAAAAGCAAATGGACAATTGACAGCTACAGAATTGCAGTTGACACATACCGTAATGCTGAAAGCAAGGAACAGAAAAAAGAAATGGAACGACTGATTGCCGACATTAAATCGGATTTCAGAAGTGAAATTTCTATGAATGACCCCAAAGTAAAAAAGTTAAGAAAACTATCAGGCGACCTTTTCAGGCTTACCAATCAAGGACAACTTTTTGAAATGAGCAAAAAGGAAAAGGCAGACTGGGACGCAAAAGTTAAAGAACTCACCGAAGAAACTAAAAAGTTAGAAACCGAAATAGAAGAAATTAAAGCAAACAAAATTTATGAAAATGCTTTTGAATGGCGTTTCGAGTTTCCCGAAGTGCTAAATGATGATGGTGATTTTATCGGTTATGATGTTTTAATAGGTAATCCGCCTTATGTTGGAATTACAGAAATCAATCAGCAGTATAAAATTTACTATGAAACAGCTTTCAAAACAGCCAAAGGTAGATTTGACTTGTATTCCCTATTCATAGAGAGGGCAATGCAAATAAAAAGACCTTCTGGTGTTTTCACTTACATTATTCCTGGGAAGTTTCTCAATAATAAACAATTTGTTACAGCCCGTAAAATAGTTTGCGAAAATCACGGAGTTACGGTTGTTAAAATTGACGATAAAGTTTTTGAAGATGCACAAGTAGATAGCGTTATTGTTGAAAACTACCCAGATAAAAAAGCAAAGTATAAAGCATTTAAAATAACTGCGGAAGAACTTCATAAACTTTCCGAAGTTGAACTTTCAAAAATAACATCTGACGAAGAGTTGATTTTCAGATTAGAAATGAGTGCCGCTAATGAAGACCTGATTTCGAAAATTAAAAAAGATACCGTTCGAGTAATTGATATTGGCGAAGTTAAAGATGGTATAATAGCAGGAAGAATTAAAGACTTACTTTTCATAAATAAAAAATTAGACAAGGATTGTCATAAGCTGTATTTCGGTAAACAAATCACAAGATTTCATTTAGCAAATACAGAAGTATGGGTCAATTATAAACCCAAAGAAATGATGGCAGAAGAAATGAAAAGAATTGGTAATACTGGTCCAGGTTTAAGAATGAGAGATGTTGCAATTTTTGAAAGAGAAAAAATAATTTATAGAAAAGTTGGAAAGGAATTGATTGCAACACTTGCTTCGAAAGGTGTTTTTTATGAACAAACAATTCATAGCTGTCATATCACAGACAAGAGAATTAAAATAAAATTTGTTTTAGGGCTTTTCAATTCGACCTTATTCAAGTTCTATTATCGCAAGACAAATTCACAGGGCGGTGACATTTTCCCACAAGTAAGAATTTCATCGGTTGAAAATCTTCCTATTAAACTTGCAGACACTAAAACACAGGAGAAAATTGAAACTCTTGTTGACCAAATATTGACTAAGAAAGCTCAAGACCATTCGGCAGACACAACGGACTTGGAAAATAAAATTGACGCTTTAGTTTACAAACTTTACGACCTGACAGAAGAGGAAATAAAGACAGTAGAAAAAAACATTAACTAACAGAAATGCCAACGCTTCACAGCCACACACATTGCCAAGTCGCACCAGCCAACACGCAAGCCAAAACTTGGCAAAGAGTGTGTCTGTCCAACCGCACCAAAGACAGCGTAACCCACTACAGACAAGAAGGGCAGCAGCTAACAGCGGTTTGGCGTAATGGCGGGTTCAGTGCTTCGTATGACAGTTTTGTGGGTAAACAAACAGTAGTGCTTCGTATAAACATTTGTGGTGAAAATCCGCCACTACGCCAAGCCGCAAACCGTTACAAGCAAGCCTAAACAGACAACACAACTAATAACAATTCGACTCAATGATTAAACATTTATCAATAAGAGTAGCATGGCACGACAACAAATGGAATGGAACAGTTTGTTGCAAACCAAATAGCAATGGTTATTGCACTCAATTACCTAGAATTTATGAAGAGAAGAAAGATGATGAACCAGAAAATAAACCTTGGTGGGAATTAGAACCTACGAAACTACCACCATGTAAAGCTGAAGGTGGGGCTTTTATGAATTCAAAATCATATAGACGTTCATTTAAACATCCTTATAAAGAATATGATAAAGCCAATCATTCACACCTAGAAAGAACAGAATTTGAAGTTCCTCCTTACAGTGTTTTCTCCGTTCCCTTTTGGTGGATGTTAAACAAAAATCAACAAGAAATAAATCAGGAATATCCAGATTTACCTTTTAATCAATTTCCAAAATTTAATACAGCTTGGGTATATGATGAAAAAAGACAAAATGCCATTTTAGATTTATTCTTTAATCCAATTGTGAAAAATAAATCATTGGTTGTATTTTATACAAAACAAGGCAACCCAATTGATGAAGAATGCAGACGACTTTTAGTTGGCATTGGAACTGTAAAGGACAAGACAGGAATTTTAAAATACAATAAAAAGTCAATGGGTCCCGATTACCCATTGTGGGACAGAAGAATTTCGCACTCTATTCGTCCGATTGGTGAAGCAGGTGATGATGAGGGATTTTTAATTCCATACCATGAATATCTTGCACTTGAAGATAAAAATTATAAGGTAGAAGGCAAACTGAAAACTAAAGCGGAACTTATTGAAGAAATAAAAGTTTCGCTAATTGAAATAGGCGACAACGAAAATCGGATTGATGATTTTTCCTATGGCAGCGAATGGGTAACTGACCGTAATTTGTTAGCCGTAATTTCCAAACTACGTCATGTAATAGAAGTCATAAAAAAACATGGTGTTATTGAAGGTCCTTGGGATAAAAGGTTACAATGGTTAAGCAGACAAATAGGAATGTTGAAAGAAAATATGGGACCCTTCCCATCTTTTTCCTCTGCATTAGTTGCTTTCGGTTTCAAGCAAGGACACATGTTTGCGTTTGACATTTACAAAGAAAATTTATGTGAAACCAAAGAAAACCCTTGGGATGTTTTTGAAGGTGCTATCTATGGAAACATTCCTGAACTTGGCAGAAAACCATACAGTAGAGAGTATGAGCAATTAAAAGTTTTGTGGGAATCATTGGCAACCAACGACAAACAGCTTTTAATGCTTTTGTCAAGGTTTGAGTTAAATGTTTCTCAAATTACAAGGTGGTTTGACGAAGCAAAACGAAAAGCCAACGGCTATAATATAACTACAAAAGAAATTCTAAGTAACCCTTATCTAATCGTTGAAGAAGATGAACCCAAAACAAACGAAAAACTTATTCCAGTTGAAACAATTGATTACGGTGTATTTGAAGACAGAGCAGTTCAGGGGGAGTATGTGCCTGAATCTCCTTATAGGTTAGAATCTAAAATAGACCCAAGAAGAATAAGAGCGTTAGTTATTTCAATTTTAAAAGAATCGGCAAACGAAGGCGATACTTTACTTTCTCTATTTGAAATTAAAGAACGGCTTGATGCTTTAAGCATCAACGAGGAAGTTGAAATACCCGCTAATTATCTTGCAACACACATTGAGTATCTGAAAGAAAAACTTATTCATATCTCAACTGAATCAGTGAATGCTTTACAGCTAAAAACATACAACACTATTGAAACCGAACTTTCCAAAAAGTTTTTAGCAAGAGCATCAAAAACACTTCCTTCTTTAAATGAAAATTGGGCAGAACTAATCAAAGCAACAATCAAAGAAAGTGGAGGAGAATTTAACCCAAATGAAAAAAGACATATTGATGCTTTGCATGACCAAAGCGATGCATTGGAAAAAATCACCACACGAAAACTTTCAATCTTAAATGGCCCAGCCGGTACAGGAAAAACATCTGTAATGGGAGCTTTGTTTGGCTCAAAGAGCTTGACAGAAAAGGGAATTTTACTGCTTGCACCGACAGGTAAAGCAAGGGTGAAGTTGGAAAAGATGACAGGACATCCCGCTTTTACAATTGCACAGTTTCTAACAAAACAAAAGCGTTTTGACTGGAGCAGAATGAAAACTTTATTCTTCGGCAAAGAGATTTACAAAGCAGAGAAGACACTTATCATTGATGAATGTTCCATGCTGACAGAGGAAAATTTCTATGCTTTGTTTCAAGCATTAGACATGATGCATTTGGAAAGAGTAATTCTTGTTGGCGACCCATTTCAATTACCTCCAATCGGAGCAGGCAGACCTTTTGCCGACTTGTGTGCATACTTAGAAGCACCATTTAAATCTGACGAAGAAGAAAGAATAAAAGCATCGGCAGCACATGCAAAACTAGAAGTTGTTGTAAGAACTAAGAACGGAGCAGAATCAGACACTTTAAAATTAGCATCATGGTTTGCAGGAAGAAAAAGTGCGAAGAACAACGATGAAATATTTGACAAGTTAGGCGACAACACTAAGTTGAATGATTTGCAAATTGAGTTTTGGAATGATGCAGAAAAATTGCCTTTGTTAGTTCAAAATATTATCAACAAAGAATTTGACATTAAAGAAGATAGTTTGATTGAAGGATTTAATAAAGTTCTTGGCATTGCAAACGGAAAATTCCCAATAAATAATCCAGAAGTAGTTGAAAATTTTCAAATGCTGTCACCAGTGAGGTCTCCACTTTGGGGTGCAAATAATTTGAACCGTATGGTGCAATCAACATACAGAGAAAGACCAACCCAACCTTGGGAAATGACACTTGGCGACCAACAAATTTGGAAAGGGGATAAAGTAATTCAAGTAAAAAATGAAAAACGAAATGGCTACAAAGACAAAACCGAAGTAGAATTACAAATTTCCAACGGGCAAATCGGCTATGTAGTTAACTTCATAAAAAGTTTTGGTAATGCATCCTTTTCAGGATTAGAAGGTCATACTATTGGATATAGTTCTGCAGACTTTAAAGAAGACGGAAGTAAACTAGAATTGGCTTACGCAATCACAGTTCATAAAAGTCAAGGAAGTGATTTCAAGTTGGTATTTTTTGTTCTACCAAAAACAGGAAGAATTCTTTCCCGAGAATTACTTTATACTGGACTAACAAGGGCAAAGGAAAAACTAATTCTATTAGTTGAAGGCGAAGATACAGCCTGGTTGTTTAATTATTCAAAGTCCGAAGCATCAGAGACAGCAAGAAGAAACACACATCTTTTCAAGACACAGATAAGAGAATCAAAAGGCTCAATTCCTTTCGTTCAAAACTTAATTCACAGGACTAAAAAAGGAATCTACGTAAGAAGCAAGTCAGAAGTAATTATTGCTAATCTTTTGCATGACGCAGAAATTGAATTTCAATATGAACGAAGATTTGACACAGAAACAGGTTGGAGATTACCCGACTTTAGTATTGCAACAAGTGCAGACGAAATAATAATACTTGAACATTTAGGTATGATGCACAAACCAAGCTATCGAGAGGAGTGGGAAAAGAAAAAAGAGTTTTATGAAAATAATGGTTATGTTCTTAACGAAAATTTATTTGTAACAACAGAGGACGAAAATGGAGCAATAAATTCCGAAGCAATTAGCAACGATGTTATCAGCAGAATTAAATCATTGATTTAATGTTTATCAAAACAGGACAATGACAGAACGTACAACAAAACCCTTCGAAGGACAGGAAGCTTGCTTGACGGTCGACAGAAGGCCAGCTTGTAACATGCGTTTGGCGTCATGCGGGGTGAAGTGCTTAAATTCAAGTGCAGTTTTTCAAATCAACTTTAGTGCTGGGTTGACAGTTTTGCGCCCTGAAATCCCGCACGAACGCCAAGCGCCAAACCGTTATGTGTCATTGCAAAAACTCACAACTTCATAAAAAACTAGAAATGAAAAAGATTATTCTAATATTATTTTTAACCTTAACAGAAAGTATGTTAGCAAATGTGAACTGTGATACTATAACTAATTGGAGAGTTTTTAAAGACGATAAACTTATATGGGAAAGTAATGGACTTGAGTCGTATAGAAATACGATAGATATTTCTATAGCAGAAAATTTTTCAAATATAAATTTTGACATATTTTATGATTTTAACAGAGAAATTCTAGAAAGAAAAGTAGAATTAGTTTGCGAAGAAAAAGTAATTGCAACATTGAGTGACAAAAATTACTGTTATGAAAAATTTGTTATACCAAAAACTAATTTTACTAAAAACACTAAATATCTGAATAAGAAAATTTTCATAAAATACTTTGACAAGATTAATCCAAACGGAATAATAGTTGGGGTAATAAAAATAATAAAATAGCAACGTCACATAACAGCGGTTTGGCACAATAGCTTCTATTCTACTTCGGCTGAAAATCCGCTGGATTTTCAACTCGCAGTTTTCATAAGAACTTTTTTTGTAAATTAGCCGCTACTGCGTCAAGCCGCGGAACGTTAGTAGCCATTGCCAGAAAAACCAATCAGAGTTGAAACTATTCCTGAAAATACTATTCTTACTTTTTACGATTTATTTACTCGTTCCATATTCTATTGGCCTATTTGGAAAGATTCAAAAACCCGATTTCAAAAATCTTCCTTTAAGCGATTATTTATGGATTGGAATAGTTTTGCTTATTATGATAGCGCTGAATATTAAATGGTTATATATTGACAGAAAAAAGAAAAATACATAATGGATTTTAAAAAACATAAACCAACTTTTGTCTCAGTTATCTCGGTAATTGGAATAATATTAGGAATTCCTTTCGGAGCTTATTGTTTGACACTAAAAGGCGGAGCAAGTCTCGGCGGAGTTTTGGTATTTGGAATTGTAATTGCATTGGCAGTCTTATTAGCAATCGACAGAATATTAGCGTCATTTTTTGACCCCAAAAAGTTATCCTTAATAGAATTTGGAATGAGTGTAATATGTTTGCTGATATATTTTACTGTAGAAAATTAAGCAACGGCTACTAACAGCGGTTAGTGGCCATTGCTGGATTTTCGTGGTTTCACGTTGGTTTTTCACGTAAATATTTTATCTTAGCTGAAAGTACGCAGTTCGCTGGTTTCGCAAAAAGCCACTAGCCGCGAAACGTTATACGATAGCTTTAAACCACCAACACGGAAAAGATGAAGAAATTTGGAATTTTGCTTCTGACAATAATCATTTCGACATTACTTGCAGCGTTTTATGGCGTAATTCACGACCAAGTTACTTATTCAATTTCGCCAGAATATTTTACTGTATTCAAGTTTGATCAATTTGGTTTCCTAGAATGGGGAAATCAAAATCCAAGAATGACAACAGCGCTAATTGGCGTTTTGGCAACTTGGTGGGTTGGATTGTATATTGGAATTTTTCAAGGATTAGTTGGACTTATACATAAAGACTATAAGTTAATGTTCAAATATGTAATGAACTCAATTTTTATAACTTTAGGAGTTACAATTATCTTTGGTTTTATCGGATTTCTGATTGGTAAATTTGACAGTGAACTTTACAAAGATTGCTGTTTTCCATATAGAATTGAAGACGGAAAAAGTTTTATGATTGTTGGTTCAATTCACAATTATGGTTATACCGGTGGAGAAATTGGAGCTTTGATTGGAATTGCGTATCAAATAATAATGAGAAAAAAAGCCATCGTATAACAGCGGCTATCAGCTATTGCTGGTTTTTCTTGAGTTGTACTTCTATTTTCACGCAAAACTATTATCTTAGCAGACAGTACGCAGTTCGTTGGCGTCGCAACAGACCGATAGCCGCGAAACGTTACAAGCAACTATAATGACACGATACTGCATAACAATCATATTGACCTTATTGACATTGACTTCTGTAAATGGGCAGTCTAACAAAGCATGGTGTGACTGTCCCAAAACGCAATATGTAGGAATAAAAGCTGACACAACTTTTCACTTTTCCAAAGGCAAGACAATTGTTTTATGTGGCTATAAAAATCCAGAAAGCAAACCGACAACATTTTCAGAGTTCATACTTGCAGTTTGTGGACAAGATACAATCATTGACTTTTGGGGTGCGGTGTTGACTTGTCGACTGAGGGTTAATAAAGACACATTGCTTGTTGACCAACTTCAAAACCTGCCGACAGGAAAGGATTTTAAATTTCAAGAAACAATTTGGACAACTGAAAAAATATATTTCAAAAGACAAAAACTTGTTAGAAAACTTGTAGTTAACAGACAAATCAGAAAATATAGGCAGGAAGAAATTCAATCAGTTTTAAAAACATATGAGACCGCAAAGTCAGGTCTTGACGACAACAAAATGGTAATTGCGAACAAATTATTCATTGCGACAATTTCGGGTAACAAAAAAGCAAGACAATATTTCAAAGAATTTAAAAATAAGTTTGGGTCGCTTGATGGAGCATTTGCAGAGGAATATAGCGACTTGACTGCAATGTTAGAACTTTGGGACAGGAGAGAATAGCTGCTTGTAACATCGGTTTGGCGATATGGCTTTCGGAGTGAAATTTATAGAACCATAGGAGCTATTTCAAACATTGGGAAATATTTATTACCTTTGGGACTAGAAACGCCACATCGCCAAGCCGAGAGGCGTTATAAGCCATTTTATGAGACATCTGCAAATCAAGACAATATTCTTATTTTTCAGCTTATGCATTATAAGTTGCAACAAAACTACCAAAGTGGAAAGAAAAAATGAACCAACGATTTATGAAACTGAAAGCAGCGACAATGGAATGAATAAAGCAAGAGAAGAAGCTATCAAAACTTTAAACCAATTTCATAAAGCATTTGAAAGTAATAATTCTAAACTCAATTCTTTTTCAATCAAACAAACTTTCAGTAATGAACGCTACAATGAGCATATTTGGCTGAATGGTATTTTCAAGAAAAACGGAGAATATTATGGAGTCGTTGATAATTTACCAGAATATGTAAAAGAGGTACATTTAGGCGATACTGTTAAGATTGTAAACCAGAAAATTAGCGATTGGATGTATTTAGAGAATTCTCAACTAAACGGCGGATTTACGATTAGAGAATTAAGAAATAGAATGACCGAAGAAGAACGTAAAAAGTTTGACGCAGAAAGTGGAATGATAATTAAACCGTAAAATAAAACGGCTTATAACAGCGGTTTCGCGCTATTGCTAGTTTTTCTTGGATTGAACTTCTTTCTTTACGAAAATATTTTATCTTAGCAGAAAGTACGCAGTTCGCTGGAATCGCAACAGACGCGAAGCCGCGGAACGTTAGCAGTAATTTTAAAAAAACGTAAAAAAATGGGATATCCAACAATAGATAAATTTGACATTAAATTTATTGAAAGAACAAAACAAAACGTAAAAGAGTTTGATAAGACTAATAAATTTACTCATTTAATAAATTCTTTAGTTGGTCTTATTTTCATTCCTAATGAATTTCATAAAAAAGGTAGAAGAACCTATAAAGTAGATTTTTTAAATAGTTTTATTTCAAACTATCCCGAGTTGGAAAAAATATTTACTGGAGAAGTGACTATTGAAAATGAACTTGGAAATCAAATTATTCAAAATAAGTTTTTCTACAGAGACAATAAAGGAAATCAAAGGACAATTTATAATACAGAACTTGGAGAATTAGTCAGATTATTTAGAAATGGAATTGCTCATTCTAATATTATTCCTGTTTCAGAGGGAAATTATTGGAAAGGTATTATAGTAAAAAATTTTGAAAATAAAACCAAAGAAAAAAATAATGATTTCAACTTCGAGACATTTCTGAACCAGAAGGAATTGAGGGTTTTTGCTACTCTTATTGCTGACGAATATTTAAAAAACATACAATAAAAACTAAAAAAAAATGAAAAAAACATTAACTTTAATCTGTATAATATTTACAATTTCCTTTTCAAACGCTCAAACAGAAAAGGAGACAATCGATTTTTTAAATTCAATGTTTTCAACATATATGAATACTTTTGGAGGAATGAATGGTCTAACAATAAAATCAGAAATTGATTCAAAATCGAAAAATAAAGAATTTATTATAGAAATTCTTGTTGACAATAGGCAATTTGAAATAAGTAGATTCAGTCCAAAAAATATTAGTTCAATTATTACAAATCCTGAACCAAGCAATGAGTATCGTTATATTGAAATAATAAGTAGTAAAAATTCAATATTTCAATCTTATCCTAATTCTAATGAGTCAAAATATATTAATAGACTCCGTTTAAATTTCACTACTAATTCTGATGAATTGAACAGAATAAAAAAAGCTTTGATACATTTGATGAAATTAAATGGTGCGTCATTTCCTAATCAGGATTTATTTAAAAACTAATAAAAACTACTGCTAACCGCCGTTTGGCAATATGGCGGGATTAGGCTTAATTTAAAGATGGTTTTGTACTTGAATAATAGTCATTAACCGAAAGTTTATGCTACCTTAATCCGCCACATCGCCAAGCGACCAAACGTTAGTGGCAATTTTACCCAGAAACAACAAAATTAAAAATATGAAAATTGAAAAAATAATATATACTTTATTACTTATTTTAACTTTAAATTCTTGCAAAGGTCAAGATGAAAATGAGGTTAAATATAAAAATGATTCTAAAGATGTTATATTTTATAAAAATTCCGGAATTAAAGATACAACTGCACATGCCTTATTTACTGAAGGATTAAAAAAAGTTGAAAGTAAAGATTTTGAAAAAGCCAAAGAAAAATTCATTGAAGCTGATAAAATAGAAGGTCGAAATCCAACTATACTTAACGCAATTGCACAAGCAGAAGCTAGATTGGGAAATATAGAAAAATCAAACGAAATCTCATTGAATATAATTTCTATAGATAGTACATATACAATAACTTATGTTAATTTAGGTCAAAACTATATGAAAAGTCGCGATTACAAAAAAGCGAAAGAAATTTTATTGAAAGGTAAAAAATTTACTTCTGAGAAAAACTTACATACAAAATCAGTTTTATTATTGAATTTAGCTATTGCATATAGTAATTTAGGAGATTGTAAAAATGGATTAAAATATTCTAGCGAAGCATTGGAAATTTCGCAAGATGAAAAATTTAAAGACTTTGCAATGAAAGTAAAATTGGAAAGTGAAAAATGTATCGAAAAATAAAAACTGCCACTAACAGCGGTTTGGCACAATAGCTACTAATCAATAAACAACAACGTTCGATTTTCCGCTGGAAAATCTTATCTTAGCAAGAAAATAAACGTTTCACGCAGCCGCTACTGCGCCAAGCCGCGGAACGTTAGCAGTAATATTTGAAAATCGAAATCAAAATTATATGAAAAAAATATCAGCTATTTTTCTATTTTTCATCTCTTGTTCATTATATTCTCAGGACAATAAATGTAACGTTCCAAGTTTGCAATTTGAAACTTACGACTTTGCTATATCGAATTTAAAAAACATATCTAAAAACATTACAGATAAGAATTCTTTAATAGAAGTAACAATTCAAATTGAATACAAAAGCATTAATAAAATAAAATATAATATTATTTCACCAGAGAATAATTATAGTGGGGAAAATAAAGTTGAAATTAAGGTTTGGAAAGGGTTAAATAATTTCATTACAAAAAATATAAATTTAATAATAAAAAACTGTCCTAATTTTAACTACGAAAGAATAGTTTATCGAATACCATTATCAAAAGAAAATATTCAAAAAGCTATTGAAGAAGTCAATAAGAGTTTAATTTTTGCAAAAGAGAAAAACGCTGAATAAAATAATACTACTGCTAACAGCGGTAGCTGTTGCACAACCTCTTTTAAAAAGTAAAAAACATAAATCTTAACAGAAAAAGACCTCTTTAGAAGCGATTTTAGAGAGGCTTATTTTTGGATTGAAAGTATAAAAATCGAGCAGGTATACAACTTTTACTATATTTGTTTTTGAAGATTGTGGGTTTTTTCACAGTCTGACGTTAACTGAAATGTTATTTTAGTGCAATTAAGACATTTTTCTTTAATTTAGTTATATTTGCAATTATGAAGGAAAAGAATTAAAAAAACTACTATGACTCCAGAAGCTAAAATAGAAAATAGAAATAAGATATTAAAGGGTCTTGAAAAGGCTTATGAAAAAATGCTTCTTTTTAAAAAAGAACATAAAAGTGATCTTGTAATAATTCAAGATAATAAAATAGTTAAAATAAAGCTATAAATAATAAACACTTCAGTTAACAGCCGTAGCTGTTGCACAACCCTCCAAAAAAAATAATTTATCAAGATAATTCCAAAAATCGGCCTAGTTTAAGATGATTTAGGCAAGGTTATTTTTGGGAATACTATTCCAAATTTAAAAATTTAAATAGCTGACAATCTAAGGTTTTAAGTCAAAAAAGAGGGTTTTTATAAAAGCGATGCTCTTCCCTTGTTTTAAGGAAAGATTATGCAAAAAAAGGCGATATTGTTGTTGGATTAAATAACAAATTTGAAAGAGATATTGAAGAATTAAAAAAACTTCAACCTTCAATAGATTGGAGTAACGTACATAATGACGAAAACAGAAAAATAGAATATAATAACAAAAAGGCGAGATTATAAAATCAACTCTCAAAAAAGAATTGTTTCGCAACAACCATTTTGACTACATTACCAAAAATACTCAATCAATATCTCTTTAAAGCGATCCTAGCGGTATTATGATTATTTATTAGTATTGACACTATACACATAAAAGATATCGTGGCATAATTTTAAGGCGTATAAATACTCAATGGTTATTCTTCTAGAATAGTATCCCCTATCGACTTAGCATAATTGCGCCATTTTTCGATACAATCCATCATATCTTGGGGTATTTCAGTATCAAAACGCATCATTTTTCCTGTTTCGGGGTGGATAAAGCCCAAGGTTTTTGCATGCAAAGCTTGACGTGGTAAGATTTTAAAACAATTGTCTACAAACTGTTTGTATTTGGTAAAGGTCGTCCCTTTCAAGATGACATCGCCACCATATCGAGCGTCATTAAAAAGGGTATGTCCAATGTGTTTCATGTGTACTCTGATTTGATGCGTGCGCCCCGTTTCTAATTGACATGAAATTAAAGTAACATAGCCAAATCGTTCAAGAACTTTATAGTGTGTCACTGCATGTTTACCAATAGTAGAATCTTCAAAAACGGCCATTTGCATACGATCTTTAACGTGTCTGGCGATATTCCCAACAATCGTTCCTGCATCATCTTTTACATTTCCCCAAACTAGCGCTACATATTCTCTTTCGGTAGATTTATCTTCAAATTGTTTTGCTAGATGACTCATCGCTGCTTCTGTTTTGGCTACCACCAAAAGTCCTGTGGTATCTTTATCAATACGATGCACCAATCCAGGACGTTCGGAACTGTTCATGGGCAAATGATCAAAATGATACGCTAAGGCATTGACAAGCGTTCCTGTATAATTTCCGTGACCAGGATGAACTACAAAATTGGCCGGTTTGTTTACGACCAAGAGCGCATCATCTTCATACACAATATCAAGGGGAATGTTTTCAGGATCTACTCTATTTTCAAAAGGAGGATGCGACAATAAGATACGAATGACATCAAAAGGCTTTGCTTTATAATTTGATTTTACAGGAACATCATTCACATAAATATCGCCATTGGCGGCCGCATTCTGGATTTTATTCCGTGTCGCATTTGGAATTAAAAAAGTAAGGTATTTATCAATTCGAGTAGGCGCTTGCCCTTTGGGCACCTCAAATCGGTGGTGTTCGAACAAATCGTCTTCTGGCTCTTGCAATTCAATATTATGGCTCATTTTTAAGCGTATCTACTGGCGTTTTATCCGTTTGAAGAGAATCTAATTCGGTGTCATTAAACACAACCTTCCCGTCTCCCAAGACCAAATCTATTTTAGAAGCTTTTAAAATAACGGTGCCTGGTTTAATTTTTTTACCATTGCACCACATTTCGAGTACCATATCTTTTCCCATGTAAGGAACATATTTTATTGATCCTTCTTGCAAGCCAACCGCTTTTAGAGTTGGAACCGCCTGACGGTATGTTTTTTCAATCAAATCGGGTACTGTGACCATTTTGAACGTGGCTGCATTGATTTTGATATAAATGGTACGTCCTCCTTTTACTTTTGAACCTGCTGTGGGTTCTTGTTGTACCACAGAAAGTTTAGGGAAATTTGGATTATAATCTACGGTATCGATGATTTGATAGTCTAAATCGAGTTCGTCTAACTTTTGTTCAACTTGTTGCTCACTTAATTTGGCCAAATTAGGCACCGTAATTTCATAGCCGTGATGGGTTACAAAAGTAATCCAATGAAAAAACAAAAAAGAAATAACACCTACAATGGCACTAGCAGCTAAAAGCTGTGCAGCAAAAACTTTACTGGTTAGATATTTTTGTAAACTCATAAAAATATATTTCCGCAAATATATAATTTTTATACCGATTGTCCTTTTAAAAAAAGTCAATAAATATTCTAGCTAGAAATTAAACTTTGAGGCAGATGCACCAAGTTTCAACAATTGTTTTAAATTTGTGCTATATAAAAAATGAAAAAATGAATGTTGCTATTGTAATGGGAGGATATTCAGACGAATCTGTAATATCGTTGCGAAGTGGTCAATTGCTTTTGAGTCAAATCGATCGCTCAAAATACACACCCTATGAAGTCCATATCTTGCTTGACGATTGGTATTGCTTACATGAAGGAACCAAATACACCTTATCAAGGGGTGATTTTTCTGTTACCATAGAAGGAAAAAAAATAACATTTGACGTTGTGGTCAATACCATTCACGGTACGCCAGGAGAAGATGGACACATGCAGGCCTATTGGGAATTATTGGAAATTCCCTACACGGGGTGCCATTACTACCAGTCAAGCTTAACGTTTAATAAGAGAGACACCCTATCGGTATTATCGAAATTTGATATCCCAAAAGCCAAATCCATTTATTTATCAAAAGGAGATACGATAGATGGAACTAAAATTGCAGCCGAATTAGGACTGCCCTTTTTTGTAAAACCCAACCAATCCGGAAGCTCACTGGGTGTTTCAATGGTTACTACATTAGACGATTTTGAGAAAGCTTTAGCATTTGCTTTTGCAGAAGATGACGATATTTTAATCGAGTCGTATTTGAATGGTCGCGAAGTTTCGGTTGGTGTCATCAAATACAAAGGAGAAACAAAAGTGATGGGGATTACTGAAATTCTATCTCAAAATAGTTTTTTTGATTATGAAGCTAAATATTTAGGAAAGTCAGATGAAATTACACCCGCCAACTTATCGGAACCTCTTCAAAAACATGTGGAGGAAACTGCCAAAAAAGTTTATGAATCCTTGGGCATGACGGGATTTTCAAGAACGGATTTCATTATTATGAATGATGTTCCTCATTTTATAGAAATCAATACCAATCCTGGTTTATCGCCACAAAGTATTTTTCCACAACAAGCGGCTCATGCTCAAATGGCGATGTCTGATTTAATTGACAATGAAATTGAATTAGCCTTGAAACGTAAACCTATTTGGAAAAAGTAATGTTTTTTATGGATTAACAATTTTTGATTTAAAGCTAAAAAAATGAAAAAAGCTATTTTTCCAGGTTCTTTTGACCCCATCACCAACGGACATTACGACATTATAAAAAGGGGTGTTTCATTATTTGATGAAGTCATTGTAGCTATTGGTGTAAATGCCGATAAAAAATACATGTTTCCACTAGAAGAACGGAAACGATTTATCGAAGAGACTTTTAGAGACGAACCGAAAGTGAAAGTCATCACTTATGAGGGATTGACTATTGATTTATGTCATAAAGAGCAGGCACAGTTCATATTGAGAGGATTGCGTAATCCTGCCGATTTCGAATTTGAAAAAGCGATTGCCCATACCAACAGACGTTTATCAAAAATTGAAACCGTTTTTTTACTCACAGCAGCAAGTACATCATATATTAGTTCGAGTATTGTTCGAGATGTGATTCGCAATAAAGGAGATTATACCATTTTGGTTCCCGATGCCGTTCGTTTGTAACAATTCTATACCTGTGTTTCAAAAAGCAACTTAATATTCTCGTACGAATTTTTTAAGGCCTCCCCTATTTTATCAGGGTGAATCCAAGCCACCGCTTCGATTCCTTCTTCGAGTTGGCCTTTTGGAATGCCTTCAAAAGAAGTGGTCATTTCATACCAATGCGTTACTTTTAATTTGTATTTTCCATTACGCTTAAAAACGTGATAGGTTTTTTGGAGTTTTTTAGTAATTTTCAATTGATTTACGCCTGTTTCTTCTTCTACTTCTCGAATGGCAGTTTCTTCAATTGTTTCGTCTTTTTCAATCCCTCCTTTGGGTAAATCCCATTTTCCGTTCCTCAGAATAAACAAGACTTCTCCCTTTTTGTTGTAAACGAGTCCTCCGCCCGCTTTGTTAACAGGTATTTTTTCTTTTATCTTTTTAAGAATTTCCTTTTCATCTGGATAATACAAATAGGCTTTCTTAATCTTATTGGTAAACATTTTAACAATAAGCTGTTCAATATCGACACTTTCTAATAAAAAAATTTGAAAATCGGTTTCTTTTGAAACTTCATTTGTTAAAAAAAGTGGTTTATCGTTGACAAAAACTTTATACATTTGCACTATGATTTTTAGTGAAAAAACAGCCGAAAAAACAGCCGAATTGCTTTTACAAATAAATGCAATTAAATTGAATCCGTCAAATCCTTTTTTATGGGCATCGGGTTGGAAGTCCCCTATCTATTGTGACAATCGTTTAACGCTTTCATTTCCAGCGATTCGAAACTACATTAGAGATGAATTTGCTACACAAATAGAAGCTCTTTATGGCAAACCCGATGTGATTGCGGGTGTCGCTACAGGAGCTATTGGTATTGGAATACTTGTCGCTGAAGAATTAGGTTTACCATTTGTTTATGTCAGACCTGAACCAAAAAAACATGGCAGACAAAATCAAGTAGAAGGTTTTTTACAAAAAGGCCAAAATGTAGTTGTCATAGAAGATTTGATTTCTACAGGAAGTAGTAGTCTTTTAGCGGTTGAAGCCTTGAAAGCCGCAGGGGCAAATGTAAAGGGCATGCTTGCTATTTTTTCGTATGAATTTGATATAGCCCATGAAAACTTTTCAAAAGCACAAGTGAATTTGAATACATTAAGCAATTATAGTCATTTACTTGACTTAGCCGTAGAAAAACAATACATTACAGAAAACGAACAACAAACCTTACAAGAATGGCGTAAAAATCCATCTACTTGGAATGTGTAAATAATAGAAACAAGAATAAAGAGAATAGAGAATAGAGAATAGAGAATAGAGAATAGAAAATAGAGAATGGACGGAATGTCTTTATTCTACAATCTGTTTTCTTTCCCCTAAAAAAGAAAAATATGAATCTAGAAAGTCCAAAAGTTACCGTTGAAAAATCAGCAGCGTATCTCTACACCCAATTATCGGATGTAAAAAATTACGAAACATTAATGCCAGAAAACATTGCTAAATTTGAAGTGCTTGGTGAGGATATTTTCAATTTTGGTTTGAAAGGCATGCCAGAAATCAAATTGCGTCTAAAAGAAGGAATTCCACATACTAGAATAAATCTTGCGGCTGCTAGCGATAAACTTCCTTTTACGTTAGTTGCACAATTAGAAAGTCTTTCTGAAAATACGTGTGCTATTAAAATGGATTTTGAGGGCGAATTTAACCCAATGATGGCTATGATGATAAAGGGGCCGATTACAAAATTTTTAGAGACATTAGTAAGTAACATGCACAAACTTTAAGAGTTTTACATCAAATTTTATAAAAAAACCACGCTCAATAAGCGTGGTTTTCTTATTAATAAAACAAAATTAAACCAACTCGAGTTCCTGTTTACTTTCGGAAACGAGTTTTTTCTGTAAATCAAATGGCACTTCGTCATAATGACTAAACGCCAATGTAAATCGGGCTCTACCTTGTGTTAAAGCTCGTAAATCGCTTGTTAATTGTTGGGTTTCGGCATAAGGAACTAAAGCTTTTACAATTGAGAAATGTCCTTCTGCATCCATTCCTTCAACCATAGCTCTATGGGATTGAATCGTGCTCATGATAGCTCCTGTTAATTCTTCAGGCGCATGAATCACAATTTTATGGAATGGTTCCAACAAAAGTGGGTCGGCATTGTGGAAATTTTCTTTAAACGCCATCATTCCAGCTGTTTTGAATGCCAAATCATTACTATCTACAGTATGCATTTTTCCGTCAAAAATAATCACCCGAATATCTCGAACATAGGAACCTGTTAATGGTCCTTCACTCATTTTTTCCATGATTCCTTTTAATATTGAGGGATGAAAACGAGCATCAATAGCCCCTCCAACAATACAATTATAATATACTAATTTGCCACCCCACGGTAAGTCGTGCACTTCTTTTCCTCTAATAGAATAGCCAACAGGGTCTGGCATTTCTTCATACCATGGCTCGATTTTCATAGCAACTTCAGCAAATTGTCCGGCTCCCCCTGATTGTTTTTTATGTCTATATATCGTTTCCGCGGCTTTTCGAATAGTTTCTCGATAAGGAATTTTTGGTGCTTTAAATTCGACTGATAATTTTAAGGCATTTTCCAATTTCCATCGGATGACTGCCAAATGTAATTCTCCATGGCAGTGAATTAACGTTTGTCTCAACTCAGCTGAGACTTCAACACGTATTGTTGGGTCTTCTTCAACCAACTGATGAAGCGCCATAGATAGTTTTTCTTCTTCTCCTTTTTTAGTGCCTTCAACAGCAACAGTCAAGGTGGGATTTGGAAACTCTATAGGAACAATTTCTATAGGTTTTCCTTTTTCATGTAACGTATTATTGGTGTGTGTATCTTTTAATTTTAACGTAGCTCCGATATCGCCTGCGACCAATTCGTTAACAGCTGTTCTTTTACTGCCTTCCACCTCAAACAATTGATTGATTCGTTCTATTTGACCTGTGTTTTCATTGGTCAACTCATCGCCTACTTTTATTTTACCCGAAAGGACTTTAAAGAAACTTAAATCCCCTATGTGAGGTTCTGACAACGTTTTATATATAAAAAGCGCTGCATCTGCTGTTTCAGTACATTCAATTTCAGCACCTTCAATCGTTTTTTGTTTGGGCATCTCATACGCCGATGGACACACATTGTCTATAAAACTCATGATTCTTCCACAACCCATATTTTGTTTAGCCGAAACACAGAAAATAGGAAAAATTTCATGTTTAATTAACGAATGATGTAACCCTAACTTCATTTCGTCTTCATCCAATTCTCCTTTTTCGAAATAACGTTCCATCAAGGTTTCATCATTACCTGCTATGGTTTCAATAAGCTCCTGATGCAGTTGGTTGGCTCTTTCTTTTTCTTCATCTGGAATGGGTAATTTTTCTGGTTTTCCACCCTCTTTAAGATATTGATACAACACCATATTCAATACATCTACGATAGCATTAAATGATTCGCCTTGATTGACAGGATATTGAACCACCACCACATTCGTTCCAAAATGATTTTTAGCTTCACGAACCGATTTATCAAAATCAGATTTTTCATTATCCAAATGATTTACAGCCAACAACATAGGTAGTTTGTAAGCCTCGGTATACTCCCAAATTATGTCTGTACCAACTTCAACACCCATTGTTGCATTTAGTACCATCACCCCACAATCGGCTACACGCATGGCTCCTACAATTTCACCTGCAAAATCATCATATCCTGGTGTGTCTAGTAGATTAATTTTATATCCTTTCCATTTGGTATTTACCAATTTGGAGAAAAATGTTTTCCCTTTTTCATGCTCAATCTCAGTGTAATCAGCTACTGTATTTTTATCCAAAACGGTTCCTCTTCTGTTGATTAAGCCTGATTCAAAAAGCATCGATTCTATAAGTGTGGTCTTACCACTTCCCGTGTGACCCACTAAAACAACATTTTTAACGTGTTTACTATCAAAATTTGCCATAATCTTTTAGTTTTAAGTGTTTTATTAATACACCAAAATTCCGAATAAGATTACAGTAACAAAATGATATTAATCATGTTATCTGAAAAATAGTCTATACATCAATATAATAATTGAATTTCTTTAATTCCAAAAGAAGCAATGGAATCATTTTCTAATAACACTTGTAATGTTCCATCTGTAGAAACGCCTTTAATAATACCCATAAAACGCTGTTGAAAAGCATCTTCAAAAGGCATAGGAACATTTATTTTGAACAATAAGGCATGGTAATTTTCCCAAATATAAGCGCTATTAGATGAAACAATTTTCACATAGTGCTTTTGAAAATGAAACAAAACACGATCTCGAAGCGCATCAACATCATATTCCTTTTGAGTGATTCGAGCAAGCGAAGAAGCTTTGGGAAGATTTTCAAAAGATTGTTGGTTGACATTGATTCCGATACCAATTATCGATTCTATTTCAACTCCATTTTTGAAACTGTTTTCAATGAGAATGCCACATACTTTTTTTGAATCTGACAAAATGTCGTTCGGCCATTTGATAGAAATGTTAGGAATTGAAAGCTCTTGTAACGTTTCTGCTACAGCAAGAGCGACAGCTGCATTAAGTAAAAAAATTGCCTCGATAGATTCAAATGTAAATCGGACTAAAAAACTCATAATTAAATTCTTACCCGATTCAGAATTCCAGATCGCCCCCATTTGCCCTTTCCCTTTGGTTTGATTTTGAGCGGTCACGACCGTAAAATTTTCAAGTGTTTCTTGACGTGCAGCTTTTTTTAAAAAATCGTTTGTAGAATCTATGGCATCGAGTTTGATAAGTTTCATATAACAATTTGTATGGGAAATTAAAGTTATGTTAAGCATCAAAAATAATGACAATTTTTGATACATTTGCAAATTATATAAATTTTAGATGACGAAAAAGATAGTAAGTACAGATGTTTTACTGACAAACATCATAAAAGGAATAGAAGAAGTTAAGGGAAATGACATTGTTATACTCGACTTAAGAGCTATTGATACCGCGGTTTGTGATTATTTTGTAATCTGTAACGGAAGTTCCAACACCCAAGTAAATGCGATAGTACATTCCGTTCAAAAAATAGTTTCCAAAGAATTAAAAGAAAAACCATGGCATGTGGAAGGAACCGACAATGCTGAATGGGTTTTGATGGATTATGTGAGTATTGTTGTTCACGTATTTCAAAAGGAAATCAGAACCTATTACAACATCGAAGACCTATGGGGTGATGCCAAAATTACAGTAATCGAAAATAAATACTAAAACGTACAAAGAAATATGTCAGAGAACAAAAAACCTGGTGGTTTAAAATTTAGTCCTTGGTGGATATCTGGGGCTATTATTTTTATGTTTATTTTATTAAACATTTTTAATAGTGGTGGCATTCAAGATCCTTCTAAAATTTCGTCTTCAAAATTTGACGAACTTTTAAACAAAGGGCAAATTGAAAAAGTAATAGTTTATAATAAGGTTGAAGCTGAGGCTTATTTAACAAAAGAAGCGTTAAAAGATAAAGCAAACAGTAAAGTAGCTAAAGACCCTCTTTTTGGGGGTATAAACAAAGGTCCACATTATATGTTTGACACGGGTAATGATGAATTGTTTCAGAAAAAACTCGATGAAGCCGTTAAACAAAATAAGTTAAAAGATTACGATTTCAAAACAAGAAGTGATTGGTCTGAATATATAGGCAATTTTCTTCCTATCATCCTTCTAATTGGAGTTTGGTTGTATTTTATGAGAAGAATGTCGGGCGGCGCTGGCGGCGCTGGCGGACAAATTTTTAATATTGGTAAATCGCGTGCCAAATTATTTGATGAAAATTCTCAAGTAAAAACTACATTTAAAGATGTTGCTGGACTAGAGGGTGCCAAAGAAGAGGTACAAGAAATTGTTGAGTTCCTTAGAAATCCAGAAAAATATACTGTTTTAGGTGGTAAAATACCAAAAGGAGCTTTGCTAGTTGGTCCTCCTGGTACAGGTAAAACATTATTAGCCAAAGCGGTGGCCGGTGAAGCAAAAGTTCCGTTTTTCTCATTATCAGGATCTGATTTCGTAGAGATGTTTGTAGGAGTTGGAGCTTCAAGAGTTCGAGATTTATTCAAACAAGCCAAAGAAAAATCACCTGCCATTATCTTTATAGATGAAATTGACGCCGTGGGAAGAGCGCGTGGAAAAAATAATTTTTCAGGTGGCAATGACGAAAGAGAAAACACGCTCAATCAGCTCCTTACCGAAATGGATGGTTTTGGAACCAATACTCATGTTATTGTTTTAGCAGCAACGAATAGAGCCGATGTACTTGATAAAGCATTGATGCGAGCAGGTCGTTTTGATCGACAAATTTATGTGGACTTACCAGATATCAGAGAACGTAAAGAGATTTTTGAAGTGCATTTGACACCTCTAAAAAAAGTAGAGGATTTAGACACTGATTTTCTTGCCAAACAAACCCCTGGTTTTTCTGGTGCGGACATTGCAAATGTATGTAATGAAGCGGCACTTATAGCGGCAAGAAATAATAAAAATGCCGTAGACAAACAAGATTTTCTGGATGCTGTGGATCGAATTATAGGAGGATTGGAGAAAAAAAATAAAATCATCACTCCAGAAGAAAAAAGAGCTATTGCTATTCATGAAGCAGGTCATGCTACTGTGAGTTGGATGCTCGAACATGCAGCACCCTTAATCAAAGTAACCATTGTACCACGTGGACAAAGTTTGGGAGCAGCTTGGTATTTACCAGAAGAACGTCAAATAGTGAGACCCGACCAAATGCTTGACGAAATGTGCGCGACTATGGGAGGACGAGCTGCTGAGAAAGTAATTTTTGATACGATTTCTACAGGCGCATTATCCGATTTAGAAAAAGTAACCAAACAAGCAAGAGCAATGGTAACGATTTATGGTTTGAATGATAAATTAGGAAATATTACTTATTATGATTCCTCGGGACAAAGTGATTATAATTTTAGCAAGCCTTATTCTGATGATACTGCATTAATTATTGATAAGGAAATCTCCGCATTAATAGAAGGTCAGTACCAAAGAGCGATTGAAATTCTTAATGAGAATAAAGACAAATTGGAACAATTGGCTGACTTACTCATTGAACGTGAAGTGATTTTTAAAGATGACTTGGAAACCATTTTTGGTAAAAGACCATTCAAAAAGGATCAAGAGACTCCTGAAATTGAAGTAGAATAAAATCAAAATATTCAAAAAAAGTGAAAATCTTAATTCAAAAATGTATTTTGAATTAAGATTTTTTTATCTTTGGAAGTTTTCAGATAATACGTAAAGAACATTATATTATTTTATGAGTCTTTTTAAAAAAATATTTGGTGCTACTAACGAGTCTTCCGATGAGGAGAATCAAAATGAGCAGGGAGCAATGACTCCTTCAAATCTTCCAATTGATGATTTATTTACCTATAATTTTAAAAAAAATGGAGGTAAGTTTATCTATTGTGATAGCTTGAATGAATTAAAGGAACAATTTGAAAATATTTTAGAAGAAAACGATTGGTTTGAAAATGAGGTATTGTGTTATGAATCTAAATTATTTTCACTTTTAGACGAAAATAAATTACCTTATACTGATGTTAAAGAACCTAAATTCTTTTTTGCAAGCTGCGAAAATCTTATTGCTGAAGAAGGTTCAATCTTATTTTCTTCCAACCAAATCAAGCATAAAAAACCCAATGAATTACCCGATAATTTTGTAATAATTGCTACAACAAGTCAAATTATTGCCGCTGTAAGTGATGGTTTACGTGCCATAAAAAAGAAATACAATAAAGATTATCCAACCAATATTACCACAATTAAGTATTTTGAAAAAGTAGAAGAAGAAGATTTCCTAACTTATGGAAGTTGTGCTAAAAACATGTATTTACTTCTTTTAGAAGATTTATAATAATGAATGAAACACTAAAACGAGCCCTATCTGGTGCAGTTTATATAGTACTTTTAGTATCATCTATTCTTTTTACTACTGAAAGTTTTTTTATCTTGTTTGGAATTTTTTTACTCATAGCAATCTATGAATATTGTAATTTAGTCCAAATTAATAAAATTTTTCCTATTCTTTTTGGTGGATGCTTTTACACTGCGGTAACTTTGGTCAGTGCCTACCGAAAAGAAACTGAGTTTATTCTAGACCATCAATTTAACAACAAGTATGATTTATCTATTAATATAAAAAACTTGAACCTTGTCTTATTGGCTATAACTTTAGTAGTATCAATAAAAGGTGTGCTCTTTTTATTTTATGATTCTATTCAAAAAATAAGTACTTCTTCAAAATACCTTTATTTAGTGGGTTATATCATTCTACCCTTTATTTTTATTACCAAGATATCCTTTGGTGTAAAAAGTTATAATCCCAAAATTATTATTGGACTATTCATTTTGATTTGGACGAACGATACTTTTGCCTATTTAGTAGGAAAATCAATTGGAAAACATAAATTACTTGAACGAATTTCTCCAAAAAAAACTATTGAAGGATTTTTAGGAGGCATCCTATTTGCCGTGTTTGCTGGATTTCTTATTTCAAAATTTTTCATTCAAGCCAGTCCAAAATTTAGCAATCGCTCTATTTTAATTTGGTGTTGTATGGCGTTAATTGTGGGGATTTTAGGGACAATTGGTGATTTAATTGAGTCAAAATTTAAACGAATTGCCGGAGTTAAAGACAGCGGCGCCATCATGCCAGGTCATGGAGGCATTTTAGATCGATTAGATAGTGTTATATTTGTAGCGCCTTTTGTATTTTTGTTTTATCAAATTTTAAGTTATGTTTCATAAAGAAGGATCGAAAATTATTTTTATCTCATTAGTTGTTTTTATCGTATTGTTATTGGGTTCGTCCTATGTATTCACAAATCCATGGATTTTAAAACCCATACAATATGTATTACTTGCCTTATTCCTTTTAATTTTACAATTTTTTAGAAACCCAGTAAGAACAATAGAAGTTAATGATTACCATATCGTAGCTCCCGTTGATGGGAAAGTAGTTGTTATTGAAGAGGTTTTTGAACCTGAATATTTTAAAGATAAGCGCTTACAAGTTTCAATATTTATGTCACCAATAAACGTGCATGTAACGCGTTATGCTACAAGTGGAAAAGTAAAATACAGCAAATATCATCCTGGTAAATATTTAGTAGCTTGGCATCCCAAAGCCAGTACTGAAAATGAGCGTACCACTGTAGTAATAGAAAATAGAATTTTTGGAGAAATCATGTATAGACAAATTGCGGGAGCCTTAGCAAAACGCATTGTGAATTATGCTGAAGAAGGAATGCACGTACGTCAAGGACATGATGCTGGATTTATAAAATTTGGTTCAAGAGTTGATTTATATTTCCCTCTTGGAACCGATATAAAAGTAAGCATTGGACAAAAAGCTGTTGGAAATAAAACTATTATTGCAACAAAATAAATGCAAGAACTTGATTTAGAAAAACGTTTTGAAAAAGCAGTAGCACTTGCCAATACAATGACTCAAGCCGAATTGCCGCAAGATGTTCAATTGCGTTTGTATGCCTTATACAAACAAGCGACTCATGGAAATTTTTCTGAAAACAGAAATTATCCAGTATATGATTTGAGAAATGCTTTTAAAATGAACGCATGGATTCAAATAAACCATCTTTCAAAAGAGGAATGTAAAGAATTATACATCGAAGCAATAGACGATTTAGTCAAAAAAAAGTAACCTATGAAAAAGTTATGGATTCTCTGCGCATGCCTTGCTCTTTCAATCTCATTAGAATCTTGTAAAAGAAAAAAATATACCGAGGTTGTTGAAGTGCCTTTACCTACCACTCAAGAAAAAGTTACCATTGGAACTCCCGATGATGTGAAAGCAGAATCAGGAGCCTTTGAAGTAACAAAATTAGGCTATAAATATGATGATTTAGCTCCTCATATTGATGCGATGACTATGGAAATTCATTACTCAAAACATTATGTAACGTATACAAATGCATTAAACAATCTCTTAAAAGGAACCGAACAAGAAAACATTCCTATTGAAGACATTTATAAAAAATTGGACTTGAATAATAATGAGTTGAAAAACAACTTGGGAGGTTACTATAACCATACCCTATTTTTTGATATTTTAGGATGTAAAAGCAATGAAAAACCTAGTGATACCTTGACAAGTTCTATCAATAAAAACTTTGGCTCTTTAGAGTCGTTTAAAACACAGTTTGAAGATGCTGCGAACAAAGTATTTGGTTCGGGTTGGGCTTGGCTTGTTGTATCGAAATCAGGGCAATTGAGTATCACTACAACTCAAAATCAAGACAATCCTCTTTTATCAAATGCAACAGTAAAAGGAATCCCCATTTTGGGAATTGATTTATGGGAACATGCCTATTATCTGAATTACCAATACCGCAGAAAAAAATATATCGAAGCTTTTTTTAAAGTGATTAATTGGAAAAAAGTTTCTGAAAAGTATGATGAGGCTTTAAAAACTTCGCCTTAAGTAAATTAACACTATTTTCAATCAAAAGTCACCGCTGTGGTGACTTTTTTTGTGTTTTGGTAACAAATTGACGAGCGAATCGTCTTATGTTATACTTAAGAAAATTTAACACATGGATACCATACTATCAATAAAAAAATTAAATAAACGTTATGGAAAAATCCATGCGGTTAAAGATGTCTCATTAGAAATTCAAAAAGGCAATGTCTATGGGATTTTGGGTCCCAACGGAAGTGGTAAATCAACTACTCTAGGGATTGTCTTAAATGTAGTGAATAAAACTTCGGGGGATTTCGAATGGTTTGAAGGTAAGCTTTCCACACATGACGCTTTAAAAAAAGTCGGAGCCATTATTGAGCGACCTAACTTTTACCCCTATATGACCGCAGAGGAAAATTTGAAGTTGGTTTGTAAAATCAAAAATATTTCATTCGATAAAGTAATCGAAAAACTAGAATTAGTTGGTCTATTAGATAGAAAAGACAGTAAATTCAAAACGTTTTCATTAGGTATGAAACAACGTTTAGCCATTGCTTCTGCTTTATTAAATGATCCCGAAATATTAATCTTAGATGAACCTACCAATGGACTAGATCCTCAAGGAATTCGCCAAATTAGGGATTTAATTAAAATCATTGCAAACCAAGGCACAACCATTTTACTAGCCTCTCACCTCCTGGATGAAGTTGAAAAGGTATGCACACATGTTATTGTGCTCCGAAATGGAGTATCTTTATACCAAGGTTTAGTTGATGAAATGTTAGCTAATAATGGATTCTTTGAGTTACAATCTGAACATTTAGATGCTTTAATTAAAGTAATATCAAATCTTGAAGCTGTTGATAAAATTGAAGTTAAAGACGGAAAAGCATTAGTCTATTTAAAAGCACCCTTGGAAGCAGGAGAACTTAACCAATATTTATTCCATCAAAATATTGTTTTAACTCACTTATCAAAACGTAAAATAAGTTTGGAAGAACAATTTTTAAAATTAACCAACTAATTTCTTTTAAATGAAACGATTACTCTCAATAGAATTACAGAAGATTTGGTTCAATAAAGCCAGTCGTACTTTAAGCATTATTTACTTTTTATCCTTATTTTTACTAGCCAGCATCGCTTTAATTGAATTTGACTTTGGCTTTTTTAAATTTGAAGCTGCGAAAAGTGGTTTTTTCAATTTCCCTTATATTTGGCATTTTACAACCTATGTTGCCTCATGGTTCAAATTATTTTTGGCTGTGATTATAGTTTCAATGGTGGCCAATGAGTTTAGTTATGGAACTTTAAAGCAAAACTTAATAGACGGTATGTCAAAGAAAGAATTTTTACTTTCAAAAATATACACAATTCTTTTATTTTCTGGAATATCTACCTTTTTTGTTTTTGGAATTAGTTTGGTATTAGGACTAAGATATTCATCTTACACTGAAATTGGAATCATCTTTTCAGATATGTCCTATTTGTTTGCTTATTTCTTGAAGCATGTAGCTTTCTTTTCTTTTTGTTTATTTTTAGCACTATTAATTAAGCGTTCTGCTTTTACGTTAGGTTTTATATTTGTTTGGTTTTTAGGAGAAAATGTAGTTCATGCGCTATTAAAATACAATATTTTAGGTTATAAACCACAAGATAAAGATACTGTTGTGATTGATTGGGTTAAAAACATTTTACCTTTAGAATCGATGTCAAACTTAATCGTCGAACCTTTTACAAGACTCAACTTTGTAAAATCTGTTTCCAATACTGTAGGTGCTACGTTTGTTAAAAATTATCAGGTACAACCTATATATGTTGGTATTGTCTTGTTTTGGACTTTCTTATTTATGTATTGTTCTTTTCTTTTACTCAAAAAGAGAGATTTATAACACTCTTTCAAAATCTTAAAAATTTCTAAATTTTTGTAGGGCTATGTGAATACTATGTTTTATTTGTTACTTTTAACGGATGAAAAATACGATACTCAAAATAGCTTTATTTACCTTATTATCAATGAATTGCTTTGCTCAATTCAGTAAAACACATTACATACCTCCCCTATCCAATTCAGATGCGCAAGAACCGCAAGGACAATATATTTATATTTCGTGTCCAAGTGTTACTCCTGTAAATTTTCAAATTCAAGAAATTGGAGGAAATGTCATTAGTGGAGTTGTGAGTAGAGATACTCCTTATGTATATTCTGTTGGGGCTGGATTTGACACGCAATTATTAATTTCACGAAGTGATGTCAATACCATAAAACACAATAAAGGGTATATCATCCAAGCTCAAGATTTAGTGTATGTTAATGTAAGATTAACATCAACACCTCAAAATTATCAGGCTGGTGGAATTGTATCGAAAGGAAGTGCGGCATTAGGCACCAAATTTAGAATAGGAGGATTTGTAAATACTTCTGTTCCATCAACAACTAACAACCATTACACTTTTGCATCAATATTAGCCACCGAAAACAATACAACAATTTCTTTTGGTGATATTAAAACAGGCGTACAATTAATAAACAATACAGCAGCAGGAAACACTCCTTCTAACATAACATTAAATGCTGGGGATAGTTTTATAATTGCGGTTGAAGGGCCTACCAATGCTAATCGTGATGGTTTAATAGGTGCTTCAATAACCTCCGACAAACCTATTGCTGTAAATTGTGGTTCCTTTGCTGGTAGTGATGGAGATACTACAAATTTAGATTTGGGTATGGATCAAATTGTATCTGCCGAACGTACTGGTTCTGAGTATATTTTTATAAAAGGATCTGGAGTTGATGTTACTGAGAGACCCATATTAATCGCGAATGAAGATAATACTGTAATCTATTTAAACGGAAACACTACCCCAGTAACCACTTTAAATTCAGGACAATATCTTGCATTAACAGGGGCCGATTTCTCTTCTAATAACAATTTATATGTAAAAAGTTCGAAAAATATTTTTGCTTTTCAAGGTATTGGAGGCTCCAGCAGCCAAGCCAATCAGAACATGCATTTTGTTCCACCTTTGAGTTGTCAAACACCAAAATCAATTAACAATATTCCTTTAATTAATGAAGTGGGAGATTTGACTGATTTTGAAGGAACTGTATGTATTGTAACCAAAACAGGAGCTACTTTAGATTTTATTATCGATGGGGTTTCCTATACTTTTGCAACATTACCTTCAAGTTTGTCTGTGACAGGTCCGTTAACAGTAACAGGTAATCCTGATTTTGTAACGTATACCATACAAGGATTAACCGGAAATGTATCTGTTTTTTCCTCTCAACAAGTCTATTTATCCTATTATGGTTCCAGTGGAGCGGCAACGTATGGTGGCTTTTACTCTGGATTTACTTTCAAACCTGAAATTGTATTCCAGACTGGAGCTTCTTCAACAGCCGATTGTCTTCCAAATGTTAATTTAACTGTCAATAGTATTAGCAATTTTGATGTTTATCAATGGTATTTAAATGGTAATCCCATAGCGGGAGCTACCTCAAATTCATATACTCCCTTGGTTCCAGGCTATTACAAAGTAAAAGCGTCTTTAACCGATTGTGGTATTGATTTCTTTTCAGACGAAATCCCCGTAAGCTCTTGTCCTCCAGATACAGATAGTGATGGTATAAATGACAATATAGATGCAGATATTGATAACGATGGTTTAACGAATTGCACGGAATCCTACGGAAATCAAATTATTTCACTAACAAATACAGCAAGTGGTTCGATTAGTGCTGGTTCTACTAATTATACTTTTACAGGACAAATTACAACTTCAACTAATAGTAGTACTACTCCTTTCAGTGGTTTTTCCGATGGGAGTTTCATTACTGATCTACCTGCTGGTAAAGGAAATTGGGTAAAATATGCGCTTACTTTTTCAAATGCATTATCACTCAAAATGGAGTATGTTACCACAGCAAACACGACTGATTTAATAGATTCAAATGGGGAGTTTATTATCAATGCGCCTATCAATAAAACGATAACTGTTTTAAATCCTAACAATCAGTTGTTAATTGATACTAACTATGATGGGATATATGAAAGTGGTATCACTCAATATTCTTCTTTTGAAATCCGCTTCCGACTCAATAGTACCACTCCATTAGCCGCAGGATCTGGTACTTTTCAATTCTTAACTAATGGTTCCAATACCTTTAGTATGACACATAAAAACTTATCTGACTCGTCAATAGATAAGGCTACTTTTAAAATTAGTGCCACTTGTATTGCGAAAGACTCCGATAATGACGGAATACCAGATCAAAATGATTATGACAGTGATAATGATGGAATACCAGACTTAGTAGAATCTCAAGGTCTTAATTTTTTTCCTCTTTTAAATGTTGATTCAAATCAAGACGGAATAGATAATGTTTTTGGAACCGGAATTACTGCGGTCGATAGCGATCATGATGGGATTCCAGATTATCTAGATTTAGATTCTGATAACGATGGAATATATGATTTGGTAGAATCTAATTCTAATGCTACTGACACTAACAATGATGGTATTGTAGATGGTACTTCTTTTGGAACAAACGGATTAGCTGACTCATTAGAAACTTCTGCGGACAGTGGACAATTAAATTACACCCTTGCAGATACAGATGGTGATACTGCTAATAATTATATTGATTTAGATAGTGATGGTGATGGCTGTAATGATGTTATCGAGGCTGGGTTCCTTGACCCAAATAATGATGGCCTTTTGGGAAGTATTGCCCCTCCAACAGTTAATCCAAAAGGGGTAGTAACAAGTGGCGTTGGTTATACCACGCCAAATGCCAATTACATTATAGGAGCTCCTATTATCATTATTAATCAACCTCAAGATCAAATAACTTGTGAACTACAAAGTGCTACTTTTACAATTTCTACTAATTCGATTGATAGTTACCAATGGCAACTCTCAACCGATGGTGGTACTACTTGGACAAACGTATTAAATAATGCTTTGTACAGTGGAGCGACAACCAGTACTTTGAATATTTCTAGTGTAAGCCCTTCTATGAGTGGTACTAAATTCAGAGTCCTACTCAACAAAGTAGGAAACTCTTGTGGGCAAACTTCCGCTGTGGCTACCCTAACTACTTTTGCACTACCTGTTCTAAATATTATTACGTTAAAACAATGTGATGATGACACCGATGGAATTGCCAATTTTAATTTAACCGTAAACAATGCTTTAATTTCAGCCAATTCAACTACTGAAACCTTTACCTATTTTACTTCAGCAATAGGAGCCAATACAAACGATGTTTCTCAGCAAATTACGAATCCTTTTGTTTACTCGAGTAGCAATGGAACCGTTTGGGTCCGTGTAGAAAATAATAATCATTGTTATTCTATAACTCAAATCCATTTGATTGTTTCAGTTACACAATTACCCATCAGTTTTGTTATTCCCAACCAATACAAATGTGATGATTACGTTGACGCCATAAATAATCAATATGATGGCGTGAGTTCATTTGACCTATCTGCTATTTACACTAGTGTCCAAAATCAATTAACTCCTCCATATAGTAATTATAGTATCAATTTCTATAAAATCCTAAATGATTTTAATGCCGAAATTGATACTAATGGAAATTCATTAGCTATAACCAATATCACAAATTATAGAAATATTGGTTATCCAAACCAACAGACGATTTGGGTTAAAGTCAATAGCAGTATTGATAATACTTGTTTTGGATATAAAACCTTTTCTCTAATTGTTGAGCCTACTCCTGTATTTCACTCGGTTGGAATTAATGATGAAGTTCATCATTGTGATGATGATCAAGACGGAACTTATGGATTTGATACCTCTACTCTAGTAAGTACTATTCTTCAGGGACAAACTAATGTTTCCGTAACATTTTATGATGCAGGAATACCCATTACACTACCAAATCCGTTTTTTGTTACGAACACTAAAACAATTACAGTACGACTCACAAATAATCCCTCTCTTGCTTCAGATGGACCTTGTTATTACGAAAAAGACATTCATTTTGTAGTTGATACATTACCTCAAGTTTTTGCCTCGTCCTTGTCTTTTGTTGCTTGTGATGACGAAACAAACCCTATCTATCAAAACGGGATTTATCCTTTCAACACCACTGGTGTTGAATCAACCTTGTTAGGCACACAAACAGGAATGGCACTTTCTTTCACCATGCAAGATGGCACTATCTTACAACATTTACCAAATCCATTTAATAGCATCAATCAGAATGTAACTGCCACTGTAACCAATCCTTTGAATACTACTTGTCCTGTTACTGCAACGCTTCCTTTTGTAGTCCATCCATTGCCTTTAGTTAATTTAAACACTAATGGTCTGGATGATACTTTGATCTGCTCTAACACAACTAACAGCTATGTCACAATAAATGCTGGTGTTTTAAATAGTACCCTTATTAATAATTATACTTATCAATGGTATTTGGATGGTGTATTATTACCAGGAAAAACAACTTATGCGATTAGTGTAAATACAGGTGGTCTATACACTGTAGTGGTCACCAATACTTTTGGTTGTTCTGAAACAAGAAAAATTAAAGTAAACACCTCAGTAATTGCTAATATTAACTCTATTATTGTATCAGATTTTTCAGAAAACAATACTGTTTCTATAATAGTTACAGGAAATGGAGACTATGTATATAGTCTTGATGATGCTTATGGACCATATCAAACATCTAATACTTTTGAGAACGTTCCTATGGGAATATATACTGCTTATGTTAAAGATTTAAATGGTTGTGGTATAGCCGAAGAAACCTTTTCTGTTTTAGGTGCCCCAAAATTCTTTACTCCAAATGGCGATGGGTATCATGATACATGGAATCTAGTTGGAATTACTGCAAATTACCTCCCTAACACAACCATTCGTATTTATGACCGTTATGGAAAATTAATAAAACAATTAGCAGCTTTAGGTGCAGGATGGGATGGAACGTATAATGGAATTTTAGCTCCTTCTGACGATTATTGGTACCAAGCCTCTTTACAAGATGGCAGAATCATTAAGGGTCATTTTAGTTTAAAACGTTAGATCATGTTCAAACTTATAGCCAAGTTCAATAAGCTATTTTTACCTAGTTTTACCAAACAAAAACTAGATCCTACTCGAGCAAAAAAATGGCAACTAGCGCTTTTAGCCTATCGCTATTATATTACAAAAAAATCCCTAGATTAAAATTCATCAAAAAAAGCGTAGTTTTAGACTGGACCCAAAAGTTTAGACAAATTTATAATTAATTTTGATAATAGTGAGCTCGATATTTAATCGGGCTCATTTTGTTTAAATTTGATTTG
>NZ_QLSZ01000009.1 GCF_003268855.1 Flavobacterium aciduliphilum | reverse complement strand
TCCCATTCCGAACAGAGAAGTTAAGTCCGACTGCGCAGATGGTACTGCATCTTGTGGGAGAGTATGTCGCCGCCTTTCTTTTAAAACCTCTATCATTTTGATAGAGGTTTTTTGTTTTTGACGATATTAAAAAAATACTATTGTATATTGAAATGAATTGTTTCTAAAATATCTGAATATTGTTTTGTTGCTTCATTAAATTTTCGGATATGAATAGAATTACAAATAAACTCAAAATTAATTGCTCGAGTACTAAATAGTTCCTGAGCTTTTTTTATTCTTTCTGAATCTAATCCTCTAGCAATAGTCATGTGAGCATGAGTATGTTTAATATCAAAACCTATTGATTTATGAATGTCAATGATGATCGAGTTAAGATATTGTTGAGACTCTTCATCTGGTGATATATAAAAGGTATGATATGAGAAGGAATTAAATGTGTTGAATCTAACTTTTTTTTGGAATTATAGTTCTGCAAAAGTCTCTAATTTGATTCAAGTAAAGTTCTAAAATTAGATCGTTTTCTAGATTTATTATAGTAATGTGACCATCTGAATTTGCACTACCAAACCAACCAATATTGTCTTTTAAGGATTTCTTAAATGATTTTATTAAGTCTAGTTGCTCAATAGTTGGAAAAATCACTAAGGAATATAGTGGAATTGGTTTCATGTTTTAAATCAAATTGTTTTAAAAGGATATTGACAATCATTTTGAATAAGGCATTCATTGCATTTTGGGTTAGAAGGACGACAGGTTTCTCTTCCTAAAAAAGAAAGTGCCATTCCTATTTCGCCCCATATTTCCTTTGGAAGTATTTGCATTAATTGTTTTTCTACTTTGTTTCCGTCTTTAGATTCATCGCACAGCCCAATTCTGGGAGCAACCCTAATTACATGTAAATCTACAATAATACCATCTGCGGGAACTTTCATCTCGCGCATGATTACATTAGCTGATTTTCTACCAACTCCTTTCAGTAGAATTAAATCAGATAAATGGCTTGGGATATTGGCTTCATTCTTTAGTGTTGTTGCTATTTCTATGATCCATTCGGATTTAGTTTTGAAATTTCTAACTTTATTTACAAAAGGATATAAATTTTCTCGAGTAGTTTTTGATAAAACTTCAAAAGTAGGGTATTGTTTGAAAAGAGCAGGGGCAATCTTATTGATATTAGCATCCGAATCTTGCGCAGAAAGAATTACCATAATCATTAGTTGATAGTTGTTTTCATATTGTAAAGGATGCTTTTTTCCTCTATATTTTTCTATTAAAGGCGCTAAAGCATTATCCCAATGAAAATCAGCATTAAATAAATCCATTGTCTACGTATTAAGATCTAAATCTCGTATATAATCTTCATATTCGAAGAAAAAACGCTCAAATTTTGACATATTTACCTCAAAAAACTCGAAAATTATTGGCCATGATTCTTTGTTCTTTATAGTTATATTATCAAGTTCTACCCAAATTCGACTAATTATTTTGCCATTATCTAAATGTAACCTTTTTTCAAATAATACATCTGGAAGATAATCTTCCATTAAAATATTTTTTAAAGATTCAATTTTTTCAAAATAAATTGTTCTTTTTTCTTCCTCTTTTGGTTCAATATCAAGAATTACTTGAGCTTTTTTTGTATCAGCATAAAATTTAAAAACAACATCCTTGATTTTAGTATTATAAAGAATCCATTTTCTTGGATAACTTTCTGCAAATTGAATCCAGAATTCTTTTTTTAATCTCTGATTTTCCTCTTTACTAAACATTTTAGGGTAATTTTTGTAAATTTATAAATTATTTAAAAGAGATCCATGTTATTCAGATACTTATTAAAAAATATTGAAAAAATAAGCGATTTAGAAATACCAGGAATAGAAGCTCAACTAAAAATGGCTCCTAAGGAACGGTATGACAGTATTCAAAATGTATTTTCTTTGGAAGATAATGCCAAGAAAGCGGCCATTCTCATGTTAATCTATCCGAAAAATGATTTAGCTCATCTACTATTGATTGTAAGAAATTCTTATCCAGGTGTTCATTCGTCACAAATTGCCTTTCCTGGTGGTAAAGTTGAAAATTTTGATAAGAGTTATGAGGAAACCGCCTTAAGAGAAACATTTGAAGAAATTGGTGTGTCTCAACAATGGATTCAAGTTTATAAATCGTTTACACCAGTATATATTCCTCCTAGTAATTTTTATGTGTATCCTTATCTTGGAATTGCTGAAAAAGAAGTAAATTTCATAAAAAATGAGGCTGAAGTTGCTGATTTGATTGAATTGCCCCTCTCAAAATTGCTTGATGAAAGTATTGTTTCGTATATGACTATTGAAACTTCTTATGCTAAATCTATTAAAACTCCCGTGTTTAGTATAGATAACAATGTTATTTGGGGAGCAACAGCCATGATGCTCAGCGAATTGAAAGAAGCCTTGAAATTAATTTTATAAAGTATTAATTTCGTATGTTTGCGTTTCAAATTTTTGAAAATGGGTTTGTTTAAACGTAATCCTTTTGGACATATTTTGTTTATTAAAAAGTGGTTAATTAGAATTTTTGGAGCGATAACACATAAACGCTACCGAGGATTTAATGATTTATATATTGAGGGATCGGAAGTGATTCGTAATTTACCTGATAAAAATGTCTTATTCATTTCCAATCATCAAACGTATTTTGCGGACGTTGTGGCTATGTTTCATGTTTTTAATGCCAGTCTTTCAGGAAGAAAAGATACCATAAAAAATGTTTGTTATTTATGGCAACCTAAACTAAATATCTATTATGTAGCTGCTGCTGAAACTATGAAGGCGGGCTTGTTACCACGAATTTTAGCTTATGTAGGCGCTATAACAGTAGAAAGAACTTGGCGTTCAGGAGGTAAAGATGTTATCGAAAAACGTGAAGTAAATCCGAATGATACAGAAAATATTAGAATTGCACTTGAGGATGGCTGGGTAATAACCTTTCCGCAAGGCACGACAAAATCGTTTAAGCCAGTACGAAAAGGAACAGCTCACATAATTAAACAACATAAACCCGTTGTGGTACCAATTGTTATTGATGGATTTAGACGTTCGTTTGATAAAAAAGGATTGCGTATGAAAAAGAAAAATATTCTTCAATCGTTTATCATTAAAGAACCTCTTGCTATTGATTATGAAAAGGATACCATTGAACAAATCGTTGAAAAAGTGGAATTTGCTATTGAGCAACATCCTTCTTTTTTAAAGGTAACTCCAATTGATGATATGCCATAATCTTAAGCTACGTCGATTTTTTTTAATTCAAAATAATTTTCATTTAACTTTCGCAATAGAATACCATACAAAAGTTTATAAAACACCCAAAACACTAAAAAAAGAATTACGATTATTCCAAATGAAATTAAATATAATGTAGTTTCATGTTTAGAATAAAATGCATTTAAAATGCTGTTATTTTTGACTTCTGAAAAAACAGCTACAGTACTTGAAACGGCAACCAGGAAAAGGTTATACCAAACATAATATTTTACAATTCTTCTGGTTTTTAATATATCTTTCATCAATCTTTTAACAGAAGAAGAGGCATTAATCGTTTTGAAATTTTTGTAAAAAAAGGAAATGAACAGTATCAAAACAATGTAATTTATCACCGTCAGGATAATTTCAAAGTTATACAGATGCACTACATTCATTTTATTTTGATATTCATCATCAAATAAAATTAAAAAATCCAACCCTCTTAGAATGATAAATTCTAAAATACTTATCACCAAAATCCACTTTACTATAGAAGATGATTTTTTATGTATCATTTTATATAGTTCAAATTCTGATAGTTGACGGAAAGTGTTTTCACTTCTTTTCCAATCTTTTTTCAATAAATCCAAATCTTCCATCATCGTGCTACGGATTTAATATTTTTTTTAATTTACCTTTTATCCTATTCATTTTAACGCGAGCATTGACCTCACTTATTCCCAACGTCTCTGCAATTTCTGAGTAATCTTTATCTTCTAAATACATAAAAATTAAGGCCTTCTCAATATCATTTAACTGATGAATCGCTTTATACATAGCTTTCAATTGTTCTTCTTCTTCAGGGTTGTAATCTTCTTGTTTTATAAAAAAACTATGCTTTTCATAATCTGAAGTTTGAATCGTTTTGGTGCTTTTTCGATAAAGCGTAATGGCAGTATTCAGTGCGACTCTGTAGGCCCATGTGGAAAATTTAGATTCTCCACGAAATTTCGGGTACGCTTTCCATAACTGAATGGTCATTTCTTGAAACAAGTCCTTGTGCGAATCCATATCAGACGTATAGAGCCTACAAATTTTATGTAGGATATTCTGATTTTCGCGCAGCAACTGCACAAAGGATTGCTCAATCGTTTCTTTCATGAAAAAATTAGTATAAAAAATAGGACTATTGTTACATCTATTTTCTTGTCTTTTATATTTTTTTGTCTTTGTAATAGATAACCATCAAATTCACGAACTTGCTATAACTTTCCATACCGTCTTTTTGCTGATTCATCTTTAAATATTGATCGTAAATTGCATGAAAACCTTTGTCAATAAAAGTATCGTATTGATTCCAAAACCTATCATTCTCTTTGTAGTTTTCTAAAATTCCTCGATTGATTTTCTTTTTTAAAACACGAAATAAGGCTTTGTTTTTAATTCCGATAGTGGTCATGCAATACCGTAAAGCATTTAGGTAAGCTGAATATTGAATGTATAAATCTTGGTTTTTTATTCCCGCTAAAAATCCAATAAAATTGCATTCACTTTCACTAGCATACCCAATTTGATGCGCCATTTCATGACACATGACGTTTGGGAAACTCACCATCGGTAATTTTGTATTGACTTGCGCCTCGTTGGTAAACGGATTTAAATATCCTGCAAAGCCCATGTAAGTGAGAGGTATACTCATTAATGACTTTTTTTTGCTCGAAATCTCATACTTAAAAAAGGGATATTCCTTAGCCAGTTGATTATAGCCGTCTTGTGACTTGCTAAAAATCATTTCTTGCGAATAAGGATTGATTACTTTTTTATTTTTGTTATGCTCGATTTGGAATTGAATATGATTCGTCTTAACAATCAATTTTTCAGTAAAAATGTGTAAATCCTTTTCTGTATAATCTCTAGAAATATTCATTTTTTCAAATAAAGGCATACGATAATAATTTAATCCCCATAGTAAATGAAATAAGAGGTAAGTCACAGAAATATAACTAGTAATTTTTAACACATACTCTTTCCAATTAAGATTCCATGATTTTTTAGTTTTCCAAATGTTATACAATAATAGTGTTGTTAAAATCATATAAATAACATCTCCAACTGAAAATGGAACTTTTCCAAGAATTATGCGTGAAGTTCTTGAAATAAAAATATACCAACCATTGCTGTAAAAACGTTCTACTAACTCTGGAAATAAAGCAATGATTCTTAGAGCAATTATCTGAATAATCAGAAATAATGGAAGTGTATATTTACCTTTCACTTGAATTTTTTAAAACGTAAATATAATCACAAATCAATTCCGAAAGAAATTAAACTTTGTAACTTTGCTACTTTGAAACTTACAAACTAAAAACCACAATGAGCCAAGAGATTAGAAATCTAGAACCCAAAGCACTTTGGAACAAATTTGCCGATTTAAATGCGGTGCCACGTCCTTCCAAAAAAGAAGAGCGTGTGATTGAGTTTATGAAAAACTTCGGAAAAAGTTTAGGATTAGAAACTTTTGAAGATGAAATCCGAAATGTAATTATAAGAAAACCGGCTACTCCAGGAATGGAAAACCGTAAAACCATTGTGCTTCAAGGACATTTGGATATGGTGTGTCAAAAGAATAATGATACCGAATTTGATTTTGAAACACAAGGCATTGACATGTATGTAGACGGTGATTGGGTTCGTGCTAAAGGAACAACACTCGGAGCCGATAACGGACTTGGTGTTGCCGCTATTATGGCAATTCTCGAAAGTAAAGACATTCCGCATCCTGCCATTGATGCTCTTTTTACAATTGATGAAGAAACGGGAATGACAGGAGCTTTAAATCTAAAAGGAGGTATTTTAAAAGGAGAAATTCTTTTAAATTTAGATACAGAAGAAGACGACGAAATTGACATTGGTTGTGCAGGAGGCGTTGATGTTACGGCTACAAGAAAGTACAATGAAGAAGAAATTCCAGAGGGATCTGTGGGTTATACGATTACTGTAAAAGGGTTGAATGGGGGGCACTCAGGAATGGATATTCATAAAGGTTTGGGGAATGCTAATAAAATTATGAATCGTCTTTTGTTTGATGGATTTGAAAACTTTGGTCTTCAAATTGCTGAAATTTCAGGAGGTAGTTTGCGTAATGCTATTCCGCGTGAAAGTGTGGCTAAAGTCATTGTTGCGTCTATGTATGATGAGGCTTTCGTGTTTGATATGCAAGAAGTAATCCACGATATAAAAGCGGAATTCAAAACCATGGAGCCTAATTTAACTATAGAAATTGTAAAATCAGACTTGCCTGCTAAAGTGATGGATTTAGGTGTTCAAGAGGGGTTACTTCGTGGAATTTATGCTGCACATAATGGGGTGTATCGTATGAGTGCCGATATGGCTGACTTGGTTGAAACGTCTAATAATATTGCTCGTGTGATTGTTAAAGATGGCGAAATTACGATTCAAAATTTAACTCGTTCTTCGGTTGAAAGTTCAAAATTTGATTTAGCCAATGCTCTGCGTTCGGCATACGAATTATTTGGTTGTGAAGTTGAGTTTGCTGGAAGTTATCCAGGTTGGACACCAAATGTAAATTCTGAAATTTTGGATGTACTGACGTCAATTTATGAAAAACAAAACGGAACCAAACCTAATGTTGTCGCTTGCCATGCAGGACTAGAATGCGGAATTTTAGGAACGAATTATCCAGGAATGGATATGATTTCTTTTGGACCAACGATACATGGAGCGCATAGCCCAGATGAAAGAGCAAGTATTTCTTCTTCTCAAAAGTTCTGGAAATTTTTGCTAGAAATTTTGGTAACTATTCCAGTTAAGAATTAAGATTATAAAAAAAACTCCGATTATGTCGGAGCTTTTTTATTAAGGTACTTTGATGAATTTTGCTTTACAAGGTTCAATACAAGGGTAATTCAGTATTAATGTTGTTCCTATTAATTCGTATATTATAGTAGTATTTGGACAACTTGTCGGAATTAAAGTATTAGTCGCCGCTGTGTAAGTTCCGGTTGAACTTGCGTTAGATGCGGTAGACATATCACACAAAGAACCATTAGAAGTTACATTACCAGTAGCGTCAAATGTTATTGTTTTTGTACTGGTTACAGGTGTAAAGACACCACTTCCATTACCTGGATCAGCATACATTTCAGTATATTTCCAGGTTCCAACTAATAAATTAGTACTCGTATTGCTGTCATTTTTATTACAAGAAATTAAAGTAAAAATTGCAATTGAAATAAGTAAATAGGTCTTTTTCATTTTATTTTTTATTTAAATAATAAACATATTTACACAAACAACAATACCAGCAACGGAATAATTATTCCTGCCAATGCCAATTTCCAGCCTCTACTTTTAAAGCTAAATTTACCAGCCGGAATCATAATAGCTCCCGTAATAGCTATTGTAATTAAGGAGATTCCAAAAATATCGCCATAATAAATCCACCAATTGGAAGTGTTTTTGTGCAACTTCATCATCGAGCTGATAATAGGTGTTTTGATAAAAGTTGTAATTTCACCTTTACCACTTTTCATATCAATTTCAACATCATTTTTTTCAAAAGAAATTCGGAATTTTCCATCTTCTACTTTTTGACGACGGAATTTATCATCAATCCCTAATTTTTTACCTAATTCTTCTGCATAGTCATCGTTTATTTCATTCTCTTGTGGAACTTTAACGACAATCAACTTACTTTCAGTTGTATATTTTTCGGCATGAAAGCTATCACGATGGTTCATTAAAATTCCCGAAAGAGCAAATGAAATAATTAGTCCGATGTAAAAATACCCCAAATCGCGGTGCAAGTTTCTAATTTTTTGTTGATTCATAGTTTAAAATATATAATTAATAGCAATTGAATAATTTCTTGGTGCAATAGGATTTACGCTATTATCATCATGGACATTGTAATTTAATTCATTTAAAATGTTGCTTATTTTGGTTCGAATTGCCCATTTTTTACAAACATAACCAATTGTTCCATCCATTTGAAAATAATCCGAAATATAGGTTAATTTTCTTGTATCGTTAGTTACTATAATTCTGGTTGGTCTACCAGCATAACGAGTTCCAAAATACGTGTTAATCAAACCAATAGTTAATCCTTTTAATTTTCCAGATTCTAAATTGTAATTAATATTAAAGTTAGCCGTGTTTTTTGGATTGTATTTTAGTTGACTTCCTTTTATAAAATAAATATCATCTCTGTATTTTGTTTCATTAAAACTATACCCAGCAACTATTGATAATCCTTTGAATGGATTTGCAATTAAATCTATTTCAACTCCTTGACTTCTAACTTCACCAGCTAAAACTTTTATGTAAGAGTAAGTATTTCCATTACTTAAGGATTGTTGGTAGAATTTGTCATTTGCTATTTGATAGGCAGTAACATTTAAAAATAATCGTTCGTCAAATAACTTATTTTTTATACCTATTTCGTATTGATCAATTATTGATGGACTTAAAGAAGCTCCACTTTCATCTTGTCCTGTATTTATTTCAAATGAATTGGAATAACTTGCGAATAGGGTATTATTGACCGTTGGCTGATAAATTAGACCAATTCTTGGTGAAAAAGCGCTATCATAGTTAGTTGTATTTGTTGTAGAGTTTGTAGAATAAGCCAAAACATTACTTCTTGTATCTTGATAACTATAGCGTACTCCTGCTAAAAGTTTAAATTTCTTAAAACAATTAATTAAATCTTGAACATAAGTACCAAAGCGATTAATTGGTGCCGTTGTTAAGGTGTTTTTTTCTAATATTGGAATTGTGGCTTCATTAGATGGATTATAAGGATCAAATATGTTTATTGTATCATAATTGTTATAATTTTTGAATGTAGTTGTAAATGTCTTCAACTGTTCTGAATCTATACCTATTAAAAATTGGTGGTTTATTTTTCCAGTTGAAAAATTTCCTTTTACATCCATTTGCTGAATGAAATAGTTTTCTTTTGCTTCATTTTTTTGAAGACTTCTAGTCCAATTTCCATTAGTTTGAACCATACCGTTTGTGCCAGAATTAGGTCGAGTATTACTGAATAAATCAGTTTCATAAAATCGAAATCCATTCATAAAATTTAGATTCCAATTTTCAGATAATTTGTGAGTTAAAGTTGCTGAAGCCATAGTTTGCGCACTATCATAATATCCCCAACTTACCCCCACAAATTTATTTCTTGGAAAGTCAATTAGTTCATAATTGATTATTCCTGCTCCAAAGTCTGCAGTTCTTCTGTCATTTGTATAATCTGCTTCAACAAGTACTTGTGTTTTTTTACTCAGTTTAAAAATTAAGGAAGGGTTTACGTATTTACTCTCAGAAGAAACAAAATCTCGGAAGCTATCTCCTTTTTCAAAACTTCCATTGATTCTAAAGGCTACTTTTTTATTTTTTCCAATGGCATTATATACATCAAAAGTTGGCTTGTAAATATTAAAACTCCCAAATCGTAATCCTATTTCTCCACCCAATTCAAATTTTGGTTTTTTAGTAATTAAATTCAAAATTCCACCAGCAGATACATTACCATAGAGTAGGGCAGCACTTCCTTTTAACAATTCTACTTTTTCTAATCCACTTGTTTCAATATACATTCCATTGAAGTAACGCATCCCATTTTTAAAAGTATTTGAACTCGATAGTGGAAAACCTCTGGAAGCGATTTCTTCTTGGTAACCTCCTGTTGTTCCCATAATATAAACACCATTAGCATTTTTTAAAATATCAGATAATGATTGTGTTTGTTGGTTTTGCATAATCGTAGCGCTAATTACAGCACTAGCTTGAGGTAAATCCATCGGTTTAATTCCCGATTTTCCTATGTTTAATGGTTTTTTTTGTTGCTTTGCAGTTACGATAACTTCTTCAAGAATTTTCCTTTTTACAGTATCATTGATTGCATAGAAATCATCAGAAATTTTAGTTTGTTGAGCAAAACATGATGCACCAATTGATAGTACTAGCATCGATAAAGTTTTATATTTATACATTTATTTAGAATAATTAAAAATAATGATGCAAATATAAAAAGTGTAATCAAACTATCAAATTTTATTTAGATTAAATATAAATAATTAACATTTGTTAAAGTATAAGGTTTTGATTTACTTAAAATTAGAGATAAAAAAAACTTGCTGTTGTAGCAAGTTTGTATATGTTTTAGAGAAGTTTAAACTTAGTTTACCTTACGCATTGGGTAACTTTCCGAACTTATCTTACCTCTTTGTTTGCCTGATATAGTGGCTATCAAACTTCCATTTTTTTGAAGTTTGTATTCGATTTTTTGAGGATAATCGTGTTTTGGATTTTCAAAAATCATCAGGCTATCTTCCTGTTTTGTCATCTGAAAAGGAACAGCCTCATCGTTATTTTCTCCTTTTACAGTTGCAAAATAAATCAAATGCTCTCCATCCTGTACTAATTCTATGTTCTCGTTATGAACGGTGTCTTTAGAATTAATAATGAAGTATGATTGTCCTACATAAGAACTGTCATCTTCCACTTCCCAATGCTCAGTAAGAATACCCATACTATCTTTTTTCTCCCAATTTCCCAAGAGCCATTCTGCTTTTTTTACTTGATCATAATCTTTAAGCAGATTTCCTTTTGCATCATATTTTTTGCACGAAACGCCTATAACTAATGCAGAAGCTACCACCAGAAATACTATTTTTTTCATAGTTTGTTTTTTTACACTACAATAGTATAAAAAAACTACCAAAGGAACACTTTCAACTGAACACTTTTTTACTATTTTTGCACTCCAAATACAAAACCATGATGTTAGAAAGACTTCAATATGTAAAACAACGCTTCGACGAGATATCGGATTTGATTATTCAACCTGATGTGATTGCCGATCAAAAACGATATGTTCAATTAAATCAAGAGTATAAAACCTTAAAAGCTTTGATGGAAAAGCGCGAGGAACTTATTAATGTAACAGGCAATATTGAAGAAGCGAATGAGATTATTGCTGATGGCTCGGATGCAGAAATGGTTGAAATGGCAAAAATGCAATTAGATGAAGCTAAAGAACGCCTCCCACAGCTGGAAGAGGAAATCAAGTTTATGCTGATTCCTAAAGATCCAGAAGATGCCAAAAATGTAATGGTAGAGATTCGTGCGGGAACTGGTGGTGACGAGGCGTCTATTTTTGCTGGAGATTTGTATAGAATGTATACGAAATATTGTGAAGGACGGGGCTGGAGAACCTCGGTAGTGGATATGAATGAAGGAACTTCGGGCGGGTTTAAAGAGATTATTTTTGAAGTAACGGGTGAAGATGTTTATGGAACATTAAAATTTGAAGCTGGTGTACACCGTGTGCAGCGTGTGCCACAAACTGAAACTCAAGGGCGTGTTCACACCTCTGCTGCTACAGTAATGGTATTACCTGAAGCAGAAGAGTTTGATGTGCATATTGATATGAATGATATTAGAATCGATTTGTTTTGTTCGTCTGGACCAGGAGGACAATCGGTAAATACAACCAAATCGGCGGTGCGAATGACACACATTCCAACTGGATTGGTGGCACAATGTCAAGATGAAAAGTCACAACATAAAAATAAAGACAAAGCCCTTTCCGTTTTGCGTTCGCGTTTATACGAAATGGAATTAGCAAAAAAACAAGAAGAAGATGCTAAGAAGCGTAATTCTCAGGTGAGTAGTGGCGATCGTTCTGCTAAAATTAGAACTTATAATTATGCTCAAGGAAGAATCACAGATCATAGAATTGGGCTCAGTATTTTTGACTTAGACGGATTTATGAATGGTAATATTCAAAAAATGATTGACGAACTTCAATTAGTTTCGAATACGGAAAAGCTAAAAGAAAGCGAAGTTTTTTAGTAAATGAAACTAGAGAATAGAATAAAGAAAAGAAGCTGAACAATTTATGTTTAGCTTTTTTTTTAACACATAGCGAACTTTGCGAAAAACTTTGCGAACTTTGCGTTTAAACAACTACAATGACAACACAGCAATTAATTGAACAAATTCAACGGAAAAAGTCCTTTTTATGTATTGGATTGGACGTTGATTTGACCAAAATCCCAGAGCATTTACTGCAACTCGAAGATCCAATTTTCGAATTCAACAAAGCCATTATTGATGCCACGCATGATTTGTGCGTTTCTTATAAACCCAATACAGCGTTTTATGAGGCTTATGGCATCAAAGGCTGGCAATCCTTACAAAAAACCATACAGTATATTAACAAAAACTACCCTGAAATTTTCACGATTGCCGATGCCAAACGAGGCGACATTGGCAATACGTCATCAATGTATGCAAAAGCTTTTTTTGAAGATTTGAATTTCGATTCAATTACCGTTGCACCCTATATGGGGAAAGACTCTATTGAACCCTTTTTAGCGTTTCATGAGAAACACACGATTCTGTTGGCTTTAACTTCTAATGAAGGGGCGTTTGATTTTCAAACAAAAAAAGTAGAAGAAATAGAACTTTATAAAACCGTGATAGCTACTTCACAATCATGGCATAACGCTCAAAACCTTATGTATGTAGTGGGAGCGACCAAAGCAGAATATTTTAGAGAAATTCGGAAATTAATACCTGATAGTTTTCTTTTGGTACCGGGCGTTGGCGCACAAGGGGGAAGTTTGCAGGAAGTGTGCAACTTCGGAATGTCTAAAAATATTGGATTGTTAGTTAACTCTTCGCGTGGAATTATTTATGCTTCCAAGGGAGCTGATTTTGCTGAAAAAGCGAGAGAAGAAGCAATGAAAATACAATTAGAAATGCAAGATATTGTTAATACACTTTGATAGCTTATACAACATATCAAAACCATAATTCCAGTGAATGGGTCACTTTTGTGCATGGTGCGGGAGGGAGTTCGTCCATCTGGTTCAAACAAATCAAAGCATTTCAAAAACAGTTTAATGTATTGCTGTTGGATTTGAGAGGTCATGGCTCCTCGAAGGCGCAATTAAAAAAGACGTTTAAAGCTCAGTATACGTTCCAATCAATTGCCCATGATGTGTTGGAAGTTCTAGATCATTTACAAATACAGACGTCTCATTTTGTTGGAATTTCTCTCGGAACTATTGTTATTCGGCAATTGGCAGAGGCACACCCTACACGTGTAAAAACTATGATTATGGGAGGCGCCATTTTAAAAATGAATGTTCGATCACAAATTCTAATGCGATTAGGAACTGTCTTTAAGTATGTTTTGCCTTACTTAGTTTTGTATCGTTTTTTTGCGTTTGTTATTATGCCCAATAAAAATCATAGGCAATCAAGGATATTATTCATCAATGAGGCAAAAAAATTATATCAAAAAGAATTTATTCGTTGGTTTAAACTCACGGCCGAGATTAATCCTGTTTTAAAATGGTTTCGCCAACAAGAACTTAATATTCCAACATTTTACATTATGGGTGCAGAAGATTATATGTTTTTGCCCGCAGTAAAAAAAGTCGTTGAAAAGCATTATAAAACGGCTCAATTAGTAGTACTTGAACAATGCGGTCACGTTGTTAATATTGAACAAGCCGAAACGTTCAATACAGAAGCTCTTCGATTTATTAGTAAGAACCAATAAAAAAACGCCAATGTTTAATACGAAACATTGGCGTTTTCTAAACTAACCTAAACCAAACAAAATAATAATCGCTTATCTATTTCAGTGCAAATATCTAACTTATTCTTAGATAGTTGTGTTAAGGATATGTTATTCTTATGTTATTGATTATTAAAATATAAACGTAGATTATTTAGAGTTCAAGAGTCCAAATACATTTTGTAAAACAGAAGAGGTTCTTGATTTTAAATTCTTTCGAATATTTTCTTCTTCAACGGCGATCATTTTAAAAACACCGTCCATTGTTTTTTTGGTGATGTAATCGGTCAAATCGGGATTGACTTTTGATATTAGTGGTATTTGATTGTATTTTGAAATCATGGCATTCCAAACGACATCGGCACCGACTTTGGCAATTGATTCTTGAACTATAGGGCTAAATTTTTGATACAACGCCTCGTGGGTACTGCTTTGCAAATAGAGCGTTGCTGCATTTGAATTTCCAAACAAAATAGATTTAGCATCAGTAATAGTCATGTTTTTTATTGCATCCATAAAAATAGGAGTTGCTACTTTTACGGCATCTTCTGCTGCTCGATTCATAGTCAATACTCCCTGGTCAACAACATTCCCCATTCCCAATTTTCGAAGGGTATTCTCCATTTTGGTGAGTTCTTCAGGCATGAGTATTTTAACAGCTTCATTCTTGAAAAAACCATCTTCTAAGGCCAATTTTGTAACTTCTTTAGAGACACCATTCTGCAACGCTTCTTTCAAACCTGTTGCTATATCAAGGGATGCCGATGGATTTGAACTTGTTCCAGGGGTTGTGATTTTTGGAATACTTGTTTTTATTTTTGGTTTGACAGTTCCTTTTTTCGCCTGACTTAACACTACAAAGGGCAACAAAGCCACTACTAAACATATTTTTCTCATAATTTGTACCAAAATTAGATTTTTCACAAAGATACTTTAATCTTCAGTATTCCACCGTTAAAAATACTTTAAAAACGAAGCGTTTCAAGAAATATTTTACCTAAAATAACGCCAAATAAAATTATTAAATTCGTAAATTGCGCGTTTTAATTTGATTAAAAATTACAAATGAAACCACAAATACCTTATATTCCTAAAAATAAAGTAAGAATTGTTACTGCTGCGGCTCTTTTTGATGGTCATGATGCCGCCATCAATATCATGCGAAGAATCATTCAAGCGACAGGCGTAGAAGTCATACATCTTGGCCACGATAGAAGTGTAGAAGAAGTAGTAAATACAGCCATTCAGGAGGATGCCAATGCTATAGCAATGACTTCCTATCAAGGAGGACATAATGAATATTTTAAATATATGTATGACTTACTCCAAGAAAAAGGGGCAGGACATATCAAAATATTTGGTGGCGGTGGGGGAGTTATTCTTCCTTCTGAAATTGAAGAATTACAACACTATGGTATTGCAAGAATTTATTCTCCAGACGACGGGCGTGCTATGGGATTGCAAGGAATGATTAATGATTTGGTACAGCAATCTGATTTTCCTGTAGGAGACGTATTGCATGACGAAATCAATCATTTAGAATCCAAAAAACATACCGCTGTTGCGAGAGTGATTTCGGCAGCTGAGAATTTTCCAGAAGTGGCCAAAGGTGTTTTGGAACACATTCATGAAAAAAATAAATCAACTACTATTCCAGTACTCGGAATTACAGGTACAGGAGGTGCCGGAAAATCATCATTGGTCGATGAATTGGTGCGTCGTTTTCTTATTGATTTTCCTGAGAAAACCATTGGGATTATCTCTGTAGACCCATCTAAAAGAAAAACAGGTGGGGCGCTCTTAGGAGATAGAATCCGAATGAATGCGATTAATAATCCTAGAGTATACATGCGCTCGTTGGCTACGCGGCAGTCCAATTTAGCCTTGTCAAAATATGTTAGCGAAGCCATCCAAGTGCTCAAAGCCGCACAATACGATTTGATTATTCTTGAAACTTCGGGAATTGGACAAAGTGATACCGAAATTCTAGAACATTCTGATGTGTCGCTCTACGTTATGACGCCCGAGTTTGGTGCTGCTACACAATTAGAAAAAATTGACATGCTCGATTTTGCCGATTTGGTTGCCATTAATAAATTTGACAAACGAGGGGCATTAGACGCGATTCGTGACGTAAAAAAACAATACCAACGCAATCATAATTTGTGGGATGTCAATCCAGACGAAATGCCTGTAGTGGGGACCATCGCTTCTCAATTTAACGATCCCGGAATGAATACGTTATACAACCGTATTATGGATAAAATTGTCGAGAAGACAGGAGCTACACTGCAATCTACTTTTGAAATTACTCGTGAAATGAGCGAGAAAATATTTGTAATTCCACCACATCGTACAAGATATTTATCAGAAATTGCGGAGAATAATAGAAGTTATGATGCAGTCGTTTTACAACAAGTGGAAGTGGCTCAAAAATTGTATGGAATTTTTAAAACGCTTGAAGTAGTCAATAAAAAGCCGGTTCAAATTTGTAAAACGGGTATTGATGAAACAACAATCCACAGAACGGAAGAGAACAAAGTCTTTTTAGAATTGTTGTTGCAGCAATTTGATAAAGTAAAAATGGATTTGGATGCCTACAATTGGGAAGTCATTCAAACGTGGAATGACAAGGTAAATAAATATAAAAATCCAATTTACAGTTTTAAAGTTCGTGACAAAGAAATTAAAATCGAGACCCATACCGAAAGTTTGTCGCATTCTCAAATCCCAAAAGTAGCCTTACCGAAATACCAAGCTTGGGGCGATATTTTAAAATGGAATTTACAAGAAAATGTACCAGGAGAGTTTCCGTTTGCTTCAGGATTATACCCATTTAAACGAGAAGGAGAAGACCCTACCCGAATGTTTGCTGGTGAAGGGGGGGCTGAGCGTACCAACAGACGTTTTCATTATGTATCGTTAGGAATGCCTGCCAAAAGACTTTCTACAGCGTTTGATAGTGTGACTTTATATGGAAACGACCCCGATTTACGTCCTGATATTTATGGTAAAATTGGAAATGCGGGGGTATCGATTTGTTGTTTGGACGATGCTAAAAAATTATATTCCGGATTTGATTTGTCTCATCCGCTTACGTCTGTTTCTATGACCATTAACGGCCCTGCACCAATGTTGTTGGGATTTTTTCTCAATGCAGCTATAGACCAAAATTGTGAAAAATACATAAAAGAAAACAATTTGGTCGATGAGGTTGAAAATAAAATCAATGAAATTTACAAGAAAAAAGGAGTAGCAAGGCCTAAATACAATGGGGCACTTCCAGAAGGAAATAACGGATTGGGATTGTTGCTACTGGGCGTAACCGGCGATCAAGTCTTGCCTTTAGAAGTTTACAATACGATTAAAGTACAAACCCTAGCGCAAGTGCGCGGTACCGTGCAAGCCGATATTTTAAAAGAAGACCAAGCACAAAATACCTGTATCTTTTCGACAGAGTTTGCGTTACGATTGATGGGCGACGTGCAAGAATATTTTATTAAACAAAATGTGCGTAATTTTTATTCCGTTTCCATTTCGGGCTATCATATTGCCGAAGCGGGTGCGAATCCCATTACACAATTAGCATTTACTTTAGCAAATGGGTTTACTTATGTGGAATACTATTTGAGCCGCGGCATGAACATCAACGATTTCGGACCCAATTTGTCGTTCTTCTTTTCCAACGGAATTGATCCAGAATATGCGGTGATTGGTCGTGTGGCGCGTAAAATTTGGGCGAAAGCCTTAAAAAACAAATATGGCGCCAACGAAAGAGCCCAAATGTTGAAATACCATATCCAAACATCAGGTCGTTCGTTGCATGCGCAAGAAATCGACTTTAATGATATTCGTACCACATTACAAGCCTTGTATGCTATTTACGACAATTGTAATTCATTACACACCAATGCCTATGACGAAGCCATTACGACTCCAACCGAAGAATCGGTGCGTCGAGCAATGGCCATTCAGTTGATTATCAATAAAGAATTAGGATTAGCCAAAAACGAAAACCCAATTCAAGGTTCGTTTATTATTGAAGAATTGACCGATTTAGTAGAAGAAGCCGTATTGAAAGAATTCGACCGAATTACCGAAAGAGGAGGCGTTCTTGGAGCCATGGAAACCATGTACCAACGCAATCAAATTCAAGAGGAAAGTATGTATTATGAAATGTTGAAACATACGGGAGAATATCCTATTATTGGGGTTAATACGTTCTTGAGTTCTAAAGGGTCGCCAACGGTGCTCCCTGCTGAGGTAATCCGTGCTACCGAGGAGGAGAAACGATTCCAGATTCAAACCCTAGACCAATTGCACAAAGTACATGCCGATAAAGTAAAAGAACATATCAATGTGATTCAAGAAGCCGCCATCAACAATCAAAATATTTTTGAAAAATTGATGGAAGCCACGAAATATTGTTCCCTAGGACAAATTACCAGTGGGTTGTTTGAAGTAGGAGGGCAATACCGTAGAAATATGTAATTTAATAGATAATAAACCTTTCAGTAATGGAAGGTTTAATTTTTGATATATGAATCCACAAATCAAAACCTTCCCAGCTACCAAATTCATAGGCAAGAACCTTTCCTTTACTTATTCTGATTATCGAGCCTTTGAACTCTGGAGTGGTTTTATGTCTCGACGTAAAGAGATTCTAAATGCAATAGGAACCGATTTGTACAACATTCAAATCAACCCTGCGGATTTCGATTTTAAACCCGACACCCCTTTTATAAAATGGGCAGCAGTTCCTGTCTCCAATTTTGATGTTGTACCAGAGGGGATGGAATCCCTAGAAATTCCAGAGGGATTGTACGCCGTTTTTACCTACAAAGGTGATCAAACACAAGCCGCTTCTTTCTTTAAAGCGATATACACAGAATGGTTGCCTGCTTCGGGGTATGTACTCGACACCTGCCCACAGTTTGAAATTTTGAGCGATAAATACAAACCCAACGACCCTAACTCGGAGGAAACGATTTGGATTCCTGTGATGAAATAAGCTTAGCATTTTAGTTTTCCAATTTCTTTATATAATTTAACGCTATTGCTAAGTATCGTGGCGGCTTATATTATTACTGCTGATATCCTTAAGGTTTGGTTTTTTAAAAAGTATCGTAATGCGTAGCTTTGCGACAAAAGAATTCGTTTTGTAGCATGAAAAAATCGATTATTTATTTGGCTTTTGTATTCCTAGCTACGAGTGTAGGAGCACAAGTTAAAAAGAATGAAACACCACAAGAACCCAAAAGTACGACCCCCGAAGTAGTAACCAAACGGGTTAAACCAACCGCTACGATGGTGCTTGAACCTATGTTGCATGAAATTTCAGGATTGGCCACATGGAATGATGTGTTATGGGGATTTAATGACGATACCGACACTAGTTTGTATGCCATGAACCCCCAAACGGGTGCCATTTCGCATACTTATGAATTGCCCAAAGTGAGAAATCAAGATTGGGAAGAATTGACGCAAGATACCCACTATTTTTATTTGGGAGATTTTGGGAACAATAGTAAAGGGAATCGAGAAAATTTACACATTCTACGAATTGAAAAACAATCTTTGCTTCAAGAACTTCCTAAAATTGATACCCTTTGGTTTTCCTATTCCAATCAAGAAACGTTTATAGCCCAACCGCCCAATCAAACCGATTTTGATTGTGAAGCCATGATTGTAAAGAAAGACAGTATATATCTTTTTACTAAACAATGGACTTCTGAGCAGACCAGCGTTTATGTGTTGCCAAAAGTACCAGGGACTTATAAAGCGCAATTAAAAACTACCTTTAATGTAGAAGGCTTAATTACGGGAGCAACCTATTGTGAAGAAAAAGACATCATTGCACTATGTGGCTATTCGTCGCTATTAAATCCATTTGTTTTTCTTTTGTATGCGTATCAACCCGACAATTTCTTCTCGGGTAAAAAACTAAAAATTGATGTAGGACTTCCTTTTCATCAAGTGGAAGGGATTACCACTTCAGATGGTTTGCATTATACTATAAGCAATGAAGCTTTTGTGAAAAAACCATTTTTTAATGTCCCACAACAGTTGCATACTCTTGATTTGAGTTCGTTTTTTGGAAACAAAAGCAAACATTAATACGTGCCGTCTACATAAAACCATTGCCCATTTTCGAAAATAAATCTCGATTTCTCACGATGTATTTGTGCCTTCAAATGAGCGTCTAGGTAGTAAGCTTGAAAGGTTACGGTCGTTTCAGTCGTGTGGAGTACCTCAAGTTTTATCCATTGATTGGTTTGGCTCCAATCGAGAATGGCGGCTTTGTCGTGTTGTTTTCGAGTAGAACGATGGGTGGTCGCTAGGAGATAATCGGCAGCTCCAGTAGCAAATGCGCTGTAGCGTGAACGCATCAAGGTTTCGGCAGTAGGAGCTTTATGTACACCCAAAATATAGGGTTGACAACAATTCTAAAAGGTCAGGGTAGTCCCACAATAGCAGAAATTCATTTGTTTTTAGTTTCGTTAAATTTTTTTGAAATAGCTTTCAACTTTTCTTCACGAGTTACTTTTTTGGCTTTAGCCTTGTCTTGAGCTTTGTGGAGTTTGTCGTTATGGACTTTGATATTTCGTTCGTTATTTCTCCCCATACGATTTGATTTTGTCTATTTTTAAATACCCAATATGCAATGGGTCTTCCTCTAAATGCTCCATAGGAGTAATGAGCAATTCAAAGGATTCTGTAAATTCAGGAGCGAGAATTTCTTTCACAGGGAACGCGTCATCAATGTCAATACCAAATTTATCATCGATGTGAAACGTTGCTCCTTTAAAAGTGCAGTGTTTGTAAAAAGCTGACGCCTTTGCTTTTTTTGTAGCATCGGCTAGTGTGGCTCCAACTGCCAAAACTTTATAATGATATTCTTCAAATTCATTTTCTTTATATCCTCCAAGATTTATGAAAAACAATTGTGAGTTTGATACAACGGAAGTTCCTTTTGTGGTAACTTCAATTTTATAATTGTCTACGGTAGTAACTTCACGCCAAGCATCAATATGGATTTGTCCTTTGGCTTCGGGCCAAAACGCTTTCATACTTGGAATTAATTCTTTTAAAGATTTCCCGATGCCAAAAAAAATATCGTGTTGTTCGGTATACCTGCCTTTGGGACGACAACCCAGCATGACCATGTACAGTTTATACTTGTGTTTCATGTTTCAAAAGTACAAATTTTTGTTAAAATGAAACTTTGGCACAGCTATTGGTTAGGTGTTTATAATAGGAATCATTAAACAGGAACTATCATGAGAAAAATGACTTTATTGTTAGCGTGCATCGGGATGATTTCGCTACAAAGTTGCAGCGTAAACGAAACTCCAGCAACACAAGTGGTTACCAATAACAATCAGTTTTTGGCAACAACCTATGAATACAACGCATCGTTTACTACGACCAATAATTTTAGCACCTTGCTCACATTTCCCAAACCAATTTATTCTTCCGATATGGTTTTGGTATACCGATTAGCAGGTTCTGTCAATGGATCAGATTTATGGAAATTACTTCCTGAGACCTATTATATGAATGATGGAAGCCTCGATTTTAGATATGATTTTGATTTTACAAAATATGATGTGAGTGTTTATATGGTAGGGTATGATTTGCCAGGTGTTTCAACAGCCTATAGATTGAATCAAGTGATACGTGTGGTTATCATTCCATCCAATTTTGGAAAACAAATGTCAACTACACTAGATTATCATAATTATGAAGCAGTGTCTAAAGCTTTTCATATAGATGAGACGACAATACGTAAAGTAAAATAGCGATTGGTTTGTTTTTTTGTTTGGGAAAGAGGTTGTACGCAGGTGCAGCCTCTTTTTTATTCTTCATCACGAGAAGGGTGCGATTCTTTGCCATAAGCTAGCGATAGTACTACCCCAGCTGTCAATGCTAATGCGATAAAGGCAAGTGATACCCATTCTGGAAATTTATAAAAATGAACCAAAAGCATTTTTACACCAACAAAAGATAGAATAGCGATGAGGCTGTATTCAAGATAGTGAAATTTATCAAGCATATTCGCTAAGAAAAAATACATAGAACGCAAACCTAAAATGGCAAAAATATTGGAAGAAAATACCAAGAAAGGATCTGAGGTGATGCTTAAAATCGCAGGTACACTATCGGTAGCAAAAACCACATCCATCACCTCAATGACAAGTAAAGTCACAAATAACGTAGTGGCATAGGTCTTCTGGTTTTCAGTAATAAAAAAATGTTCTCTGTCTCTATGATGAGAAATGGGTATTATTTTGCCAATCATTTTATAAACAAACGATTCTTTGGGGTTAAATTCTTGTTCTTCTTTTTTGAAGAGCATTTTAACGGCTGTAAATACTAGAAAACCTCCAAAGACATAAGTTATCCAATGTATTTTATGAATGAGTACCACACCAAATAAAATCATCAAGCCTCTAAAGATGATGGCGCCAATAATTCCCCAAAAAAGCACACGATGTTGGTATTTTTTTGCAATTTTAAACGAACTAAAAATCACAGCCATTACAAAAATATTGTCGGCACTTAACGACAATTCAACCAAATACCCTGAAATATATTTTAATACCGCCGTTTCGGGTTGCAAGGCATCAGGGTTGGTGCAAAATTGGTTTTGATACAACCAATAGATCACTCCAGAAAAAGCCAACGAAAGCGTTACCCATATACTGGTCCAAATACCAGCTTCTTTCGAACTGATGATGTGAGGCGTTTTATTGAAAAATCCTAAATCTAAGGCTAAAAAAAGTAAAACCGCTCCAATAAAAAGAATCCAGACAACCATGATATGAGATTTTTCACAAAGATAATCTTTTATTAAGTATTGATAAAAATTCATAATTCATAATTTTAAATTCATAATTATCACAATGACCCCTAAGAAAATAGGGTATAATTGATTTTGTATTCAAAAAATGTATATTTTTGCATCAAAATAATAAGGGTCTAACTTTTAAAACTAAATTTTTATGTCAACGTTACGTTTTCAAGCATTAAAAGATGCATCAGGTAGAAAGCCGGTGGAATTTAAAGAGTCGGGAAAAAAATCAGCTCTTTTTGGTTCTAATGTGTTTAATGATAAAGCGATGCGCCAATTTTTGACGCCAGATGCTTACAAAGCCGTTAAGGATGCGATCCAGCACGGAACTAAAATAGACAGAAAATTAGCCGATTATATCGCTATGGGGATGAAAGAATGGGCTTTGTCAAAAGGAGTAACACACTACACCCACTGGTTTCAACCCTTAACAGGAACCACAGCAGAAAAACATGATGCTTTTTTTGAAACCTCTTACGATGGGTCTGATCCTGTAGAGAAATTTGGTGGAGGACAATTGGTACAACAAGAGCCCGATGCGTCTTCTTTCCCTAATGGAGGAATTAGAAATACATTTGAAGCTCGTGGGTATACCGCTTGGGATCCAACCTCTCCTGCTTTTATTTTTGGAACAACATTATGCATTCCAACCGTGTTTATCTCTTACACGGGTGAGGCACTAGATTATAAAACGCCTCTTTTGCGTGCCTTAAATGCGGTTGACGAAGCGGCAACGGATGTTTGTAAGTATTTTGATAAAAATGTAAAGAAAGTTACCGCTACTTTGGGATGGGAACAAGAATATTTTTTAGTAGATGCTTCTTTGGCTAATACGCGTCCCGATTTAATCATGACGGGACGTACCTTATTAGGACATACGTCAGCGAAAGGACAACAATTAGACGACCACTATTTTGGTTCTATTCCTTCAAGAACCTTATCATTTATGCGTGAGTTGGAAGAAGAGTGCATGTTGTTGGGAATTCCAGTAAAAACGCGTCATAATGAGGTAGCACCCAATCAATTTGAGTTGGCTCCTATTTTTGAAGAAACCAATTTGGCTGTAGACCACAACTCGTTGTTGATGGATGTGATGTCTAAAATTGCTGAACGTCATAACTTTAAAGTATTGTTCCATGAAAAACCATTCAAAGGCGTTAATGGTTCTGGAAAACATAACAACTGGTCACTAGCAACCGATACTGGGGTTAATTTGCTTTCTCCTAGCAAGACGCCTATGAGTAACTTACAGTTCTTGTCTTTCTTTATTAATACTATTAAAGCAGTAAATGAATATGAAGAATTGTTGAGAGCGTCTATTGCTACTGCAAGCAATGACCATCGTTTGGGTGCAAACGAAGCGCCTCCAGCGATAATTTCGGTATTTATTGGAGAACAATTAACGAAGGTATTGGCAGAATTAGAAGGCGTTTCAAAAGGGAAATTATCTCCAGAAGAAAAAACCGATTTAAAATTGAATGTGGTGGGTAAAATTCCAGATGTTATGTTGGATAATACTGATAGAAACAGAACGTCTCCGTTTGCTTTCACTGGAAACAAATTTGAGTTCAGAGCTGTGGGTTCGTCTGCCAACTGTGCTAATGCCATGACGACTTTAAACTCAATTGTAGCAAAACAATTAAGAGCTTTCAAAAAAGAAGTAGATGCTTTAATTGATGAGAAAGGATTGAAAAAAGACGAAGCTATTTTCAACGTACTTAGAGAATATATCAAGCAAACGAAAAATATTTTGTTTGAAGGAGACGGATATAGCGATGCTTGGGAGAAAGAAGCTAAAAAACGTGGATTGAGCAATCACAAAACGACACCAGCGGCTTTGAAAGCAAAAGTGTCTAAAAAAGCGTTGGATTTGTTTAGCGATTTGAATGTGATGAATCATGTTGAGGTAGAGGCACGCTACGAAATCGAATTGGAAGAATACACTAAGAAAATTCAAATTGAAGGAAGAGTTTTGGGAGATATTGCTCGTAATCACGTAATTCCAACAGCAATTCGTTACCAAAATACATTGATTGAAAATGTACGTGGATTAAAAGAAATTTTTGGAAAAGAGTTTGAAAAAATTGCCAAAGAGCAAATTTCATTAATCAAAGAAATTTCAGAACACATTGAAGGAATTAATTCTAATGTAGATGCCATGACTGAAGCTCGTAAAAAAGCCAATGCGTTGACTGATGCTCAAAAAATGGCAGAAGCATATTGTGATCAAGTAAAACCCTACTTTGAAATCATTCGTGAGCACTGCGATAAGCTAGAATTGTTAGTAGATAACGAAACTTGGACGTTGACTAAATACAGAGAGTTATTGTTTACGAGATAGTTTTTATAGAAAATACAGAATAGATAAAGAAACCCCGATTCAGAATCTTGAATCGGGGTTTCTTATGGAATTTTTTATTGTGTGGTTTTAAGTTTTGGAATAAAAATCGCCTAAAAGTTCAATGCTATGGCGGAGTTGTAGCGATATAAACAACTCTCCTTACTTTTGGATACTATTTTTTATTTAAAAACAAATAAGTTTGTTTTTAAGTCATGTTTATATGTTTATAAATAAAAAATAGTAGTGTATAAATTTTATTTATTTGTGTAAAAAACATAGTTATTTGTGTTTTAATTTACTACTTATGTTTTATAATTTAATAAGATTGTATTTTTAATTATTATTTTAGTGTTAAAAACAAATAAGTATGTGTATAAGACAAATAAGTTTGTATTTAAATTAAATAAATTATATTTTTGGTATAACCAATTTAATCAATAAAGATGAAAAAAAGTGCTCATAACATCAATACTGGAAAAATCATTGAGAAATTAATGTATCAATTCAATTTTTCTAATTTGCAAATGGAACGCGCCATAGGAAGACCGGGCAGTTCTATGTATAAATACATTCGAAATTCGAGTATTCAAACAGGAATATTAATTGATTTGTGCTATGCCATGAAATACAATATTTTTCATGATATAGCCAATGAGTTACCCGCCGAATTTGCTAAAATTGACAAAACAGTAGAAGAAAAAGCCACCTTAAAAAAGGATTATGAAGCACGCATTGCCCAACTTGAAGAAGAAAACAAAATTCTAAAAGCACAATTGGATATCGTGATGCGGTTGAAAGGATAGGATTTATAAAAAACAAACCATTAATTTAGTATATAGCAGTGTTTTATTGTACTAAAATTATGGCGTCTTAGTAATTATTGAATACTTTTGAGGGTATATTTTGAATGATAGTATTATGAATGCAAAAGCTCTTTTTTTTAGTTTTTTCTTTTGTGTATCTCTTACATGTGTTAGAGCTCAAGAACAGTTTTCTGTATTTTTTGACAGCAATAAGTTTGAAACAAATGCAGCTGAGTCCCAAAAACTTCAAGATTGGATTGCTGCCAATTCCTCGGTTAAAATTGTTGCTATCAACGGCTATACTGATGATGATGGCACCAATGGTTTTAACGATACATTGGCCCAAAAAAGAGTACATTTTATTTTTAATAAGGTGAAAGATAAAATCAAGACTCGTGAAGATTTTAAAACCAGAAGTTTTGGTGAAAATTTCCACCAATCAAAGAATAAGGCAGAAAATCGAAAAGTCACTCTTTATTACATTTTGGCAAAAGACTTAGCACGAGAAAATGAGATTTTAGGAATAACCCCAGGCAAAGCCGAACCCAAAGTTGAAGAACCACAGGAAATCATTCCAATAGAAGAAGAGGCTATGAACTTTAGTGAAAATGCTACTTTGGAAGACAAAATTCAACAGGCACGAAAAGGAACGCTCATCAAACTTAAAGACGTTAATTTTTTTCAAAACAGTTTTGCAGTCATGCCTAGTGCCAAACCTACGGTAGATGCCTTGATTGAAACCCTTAAAAACCATCCGAAATTAAAAATCGAAATTCAAGGTCATATTTGTTGTGTGGCGAGTGATATTAGAAATTTATCCCTTGATAGAGCACGCCAAATCAAGAGAATTCTAGTTTCGGAAGGGATTGATGGCGCAAGAATCCAGGTGAAAGGTTTTGGTGTTTCAAAGCCAAAATTTCCTATTCCCGAAAAAAACGAATCGGAAGCGGCTCTGAACAGACGGGTTGAAATCATGATTTTGGATAAATAGTATAGGAAAAACCTCATGACTCATTGGCAATAGGTCATTCAAATTACTATCTTTGTGCCACAACATTTACCCAATGCAAGCAAAGGGCAACTAACTACTACACATGAGTTCTAACAACAGCAATCGCTACGCTTTGCGCGGAGTTTCTGCCGCAAAAGAAGATGTGCATCATGCCATCAAGAATATTGACAAAGGACTGTTTCCAAAAGCGTTCTGCAAAATTATCCCCGATTATTTAACCCAAGACGAAGACTATTGTATCGTGATGCACGCCGATGGCGCAGGAACAAAATCCTCATTAGCGTACCTGTATTGGAAAGAAACTGGTGATGTTTCGGTTTGGAAAGGCATTGCACAAGATGCCCTGATTATGAATATCGATGATTTACTTTGTGTGGGTGCTACCGACAACATTTTGCTCTCGTCAACTATTGGTAGAAATAAAAAGCTCATTCCAGGCGAAGTGATTTCAGCGATCATAAACGGAACGGAAGAATTGATAACGGAGCTTCAATCTTTTGGAGTTACTATTCATTCAACTGGAGGCGAAACAGCCGATGTGGGCGATTTAGTGCGAACCATTATAGTTGATTCTACTGTTACGGCACGAATGAAACGTAGCGATGTGATAGATAATGCCAATATTAAAGCTGGGGATGTCATTGTAGGATTGGCTTCTTTTGGTCAAGCCAAGTATGAAACAAAGTATAATGGTGGAATGGGAAGCAACGGATTGACTTCGGCACGGCATGATGTTTTTGCGCAGTATTTGGCAGACAAATATCCTGAAAGTTACGACGCTTCAGTTCCCAAAGACTTGGTGTATTCAGGCACTGTAAAATTAACCGATGCGGTTGCCAATGCTCCCATTGATGCCGGACAATTGGTGCTATCGCCCACGAGAACTTATGCGCCCATAATCAAAACTATTTTAGAAAAATATACTCCCAGAGAGATACACGGAATGGTACATTGTAGCGGTGGGGCACAAACCAAAGTGTTGCACTTTGTAGATGCCCTTCATGTCATAAAAGACAACTTGTTTCCTGTACCCCCTTTGTTTCAACTGATTCAAGAGCAATCTAAAACCGATTGGAAAGAAATGTATCAAGTCTTTAATTGTGGTCATCGAATGGAATTGTATGTCCCTCAAGAACTAGCACAAGATATTATTGCTATTTCACACTCTTTTGGGGTTGAAGCGCAAATTGTAGGTAGCGTGGAGGCGAGTGAGGTTAAAAAACTCACCATTGAAAGCGAGTATGGGAAATTTGAGTATTAAATCAATAAAAATGAAACTAAATCCAAAAAACGGAATCGATCAGTTGCTTTTCGGGATGAAGCAAAAAGAGGTTAAGGCACTTTATGGAGCGCCTGATAAACAATTTGAAGATGATGATAGCAACATCATTTACTTATATAATGAGCCCAAACTACGATTAACCTTCTATGAAGATGAAGATTTTCGTTTGGGCTACATCATCACGTCCCATCCTGAGGTCATGCTCTTAGACCAGAAAGTAATTGGGAGGAATGTAACCGAACTCAAAGCGGCACTTCCCTTTAAAACATGGGAACAAGAAGATTTTGATTCGACAGAAAATCATTTTAATGAAAGCAATTGGTTGATTTTACAATCGGAATATCAAACGGTAATTCGTGTTGAAATAGGCGCCATTATTAATGACAACGACGAATTCGAATGGAAGTTTAAATAAACAAAAAAAGGTACAAGAAATCGAACTTGTACCTTTTTCTATTTGAAATTGTATTATTTACTAGAAGGAAGACTTTCTAATAATTCTACTTCAAAAATGATGTTTGAATTTGGCGGAATGACATTACCAGCTCCTCTTTCGCCATACCCTAAATTTGACGGAATAAAGAAAATTGCTTTATCTCCAAAAGACATTAAATTTAATCCTTCAAGGAATCCAGGAATTAACCCCCCTTTGTTACCATATTGAAAAGGGAACGGTTGATAGCCGTTTTGTGAGGCACGATTGGAATCGTATTTTCCAAAAGTTTTGCATATGTCTTCATAACTACTGTCGAAAAGACTACCATCTTCAAGGTATCCTGCATAATGTACGTAAACTTGTGTGCCTTCTGCTGGTTTTTTTCCTTCCCCTTTTTTAGTGATTACATATTGCAATCCACTTGCTGTTTTGGTTGCTGTTTGTTTCTGAGTGTTTAATTCGGCTATTTTTGAAGCCATAACAGTTCCATATTTTGCTGTATATTCAGCTTTTTTCTGAGCGTCTAGTTCGGCTTGTTTTTTCTTATTTTCAGCATCTATAAGTACTTGCTTTCTATCATCCTCTGCTTTTGTAATAAAATAATCACCAAACACTTTAGCAGCATCAAATTTTTTAGCTGCATCACCTTTTCTAGTGATTACTATTTTAGTAATTACATCGTCTTGTGCAATGGCATTTACAACATTTTGACCTGTAACAACATATCCAAAAATGGTGTGTTTTCCGTTAAGCCAAGGGGTTTCTTTGTGTGTAATAAAGAATTGCGATCCATTGGTTTTAGGCCCCGCATTTGCCATTGCTAAAATCCCAGCGTTATCAAATTTAGCATCAGTAATTTCATCTTTAAAAGCATATCCAGGACCTCCAGATCCATTTCCATCTGGGTCACCTCCTTGAATCATAAAGTCTTTAATGACGCGATGAAATTTCAAACCATCATAAAAATGTTTTCCTTTTAATTTTTCATCAACTTCAGGATTGTTTCCTTCTGCTAACGAAACAAAATTGGCTACTGTGATAGGTGTTTTTTGATACTCAAGTTTTACTACGATACTTCCTTTACTTGTTTGAATGTCAGCAAAAATACCTTCTTTTGTATCGATAGGGGTTGTTGCTTTTGAAGTAGTAAATTGTGGCTTTTCAGTAGACGCAACGGGAGTAGCCTTTTTACTATCAAGTTTTTTCTTTGTTTGTGCTTGTGTGATTGTTGTAGACAATAGTACTAACAATACGATTTTCAGTTTTAGTTTCATTTTATTGGAATTTTAATAATAATTATGGTTTATCTAACATTTGAATTTCAAAAATAATGTTGGCATTGGGTGGAATTGCATTCCCAGCGCCATTTTCGCCATAGGCTAAATTTGAGGGTATAAAAAGCACGGCTTTAGCTCCAATGCCTAATTGGTTTAAGCCTTCTTCAAATCCTGGTATCATAGCTCCCTTAGTACCCACTTCAAAAGGGATAGGAGCGTAGCCATTTTGGACAGCCCGTTGGGCATTGTACGTGCCAAAATCTTCAGCTACTTTGGAGATGCTAGTGTCAAATAAGGTTCCGTTTTCTAAAAAACCAGCATAGTTGATAAATACTTTAGTGCCTTTGGCGGGTTTCTTGCCAGTGCCTTTTTCAGTAATAGCATACATTAATCCAGAGGGCAACTTAATCGCGCCCGATTTTAATTGGGCAAAGTAAGCTAATTTATTGGCTGCTGCTTTCTTCATTTTTGAGGCTTCCAATTCCTTTTGTTTTTTTATTTTTTCAGAAGTCACACGATAATAGTCGGAGAAAATTTTTACTGCATCAAACTTTTTTGCGGTTTCTCCGATGCGTATGATTTTTATGGAAGTGATCTCATCACCTTGAACAATAGCGTTGACTACTTTCATACCGTTATCAATGACATGACCAAAAATGGTATGTCTTTGGTCGAGCCATGGCGTTTCTTTAATCGTAATAAAAAACTGACAACTGTTAGTACCAGGGCCTGAGTTAGCCATTGCAAGATAGCCTCCTTTGTCAAATTTTAAATCGGAAAATTCATCATCAAATTGATAGCCTGCATCACCCGAACCGTTTCCTAATGGGTCTCCTCCTTGAATCATAAAATCTTCTTGATCGCCATTGGTTTTAGAAATCACACGATGAAATTTTAGCCCATCATACAGGGGTTTCGATTGATATTCTTCTAATACAAATGGATTGGTTCCTTCCGCTAAAGTAATAAAATTGGCTACGGTGATTGGGGCTTTTTTATATTCTAAAGCCACTCTAATAGTTCCTTTTCCCGTCTCGATTTCGGCATAAATTCCGTCTTTTAGATTGGTATGGTCTTCTTTTTTACAACTAAAAGTGAGTATTGAAAGGCAGGCTACTAGAAATAGGGTTAATTTTTTCATCTTATTCTGGATTGCTAGTGTTTACGGGTTTAAAATCATTAAGGGTTACTGTACAAAGTAGCGGCTCATTTACCCCAATTCGTCTGTTGTCACCATGATACCCATAGGCCATGTGTGATGGAAAAAGAAAAGTTACGGTTTCATGTTTGTGCATCAGTTTTATTCCATGTCTCAAGCCCATCATGATGTTTTGTTTGTCCACAACATAATGTTGGTTTTGTAATTCCAATTGGGAATAAATTACGTTTCCATCTAAATCTTTGACCTCGTAATCAAAATCGGCGACATCTCCTTTTTTAGGACGAAGCGTGTCTTTGTCGTTTTTTGTAACGTAACAATACCAATATCCTTTTTGAGAAGTAAGGTAGGTAATCTTAGGATTGCTTTTTATGATAGAATCTATTTTTGACTCTTCGCCGTGAATTAATTTTTTATTGCGCTCAGCTGATTTTTTTAAAAAAACACCCGATGCATGAGAAATAGGCATTCTAACTTGCTGTTTTTTACAACTGGTTACAGCTAAAAAACCTAAAAATAAAAGGAGGTAAAACGGATTAATTTTCATTTTAAATAGATAGGGTTTGAATGATTTTTTCAAATTTTGCAAGGGTATGTTCAAGACTGTCATAAGAACGTCCTCCAGCAGCGTTTTGGTGTCCTCCACCATCAAAATAAGTTCTGGCAAACGTGTTTACATCGAAAGCTCCTTGCGAACGAAATGAAATTTTTATAATATTTTCATCGCTATGTTCAATAAAAATAGCTGTAAAATGAATGCCTTTAATGGTTAAGCCATAATTTACAATACCTTCTGTATCACCTTTTACATAATTAAATTGTGCTAACTCTTTATTAGATAGTGTTGTATAAGATGTTTTCAATTCAGGAAATACCTTCATATTTTGTAGTGCTCGTCCTAAAAGCTGCAATCTGTCGTAGGAATTGTTGTCAAAAATTAAGTTGGGAATATCAGAATTGGCTACTCCCAAATCAATAAATTCGGCTACAATTCTATGGGTTTTCCCCGTTGTTTTAGGAAATCGAAATTGCCCCGAATCGGTCATGATTCCGGTATATAAACAAGTCGCTATCGTTTTGTTGAGGGATGATATTTTTCCTAAAGCCGCAATAAAATCATACACCATCTCACAAGTTGAGCCGTATGCGGTATCTGAAAAAACATAGGTTGCATAATGGGCTGGAGCTTCATGATGGTCTATCATGATCATAGGGACTTTCAATGCCGCTAATGTATGTTCCATTTCCCCCGTTCGATGGAGTGCATTAAAATCGAGCGTGAAAATAAGTTCAGCTTCTTGAAGTCGCTTTTTATTTTCTGAAATCGCATTTTCAAAAACATAAACATTCTCTGAACCAGGCATCCAAGATAGAAAATTGGGAAAATCATTAGGAGATACTACAAAAGCTTCGTGGTGAAGTTGTACTAAAAAATGATACAATCCGAGCGTAGAACCCATGGCATCTCCGTCGGGATTGCGATGAGGGATAATTGCAATTTTTTTAGGACTTGCTAATAGTTTTTGAATTTCAATAATATCGGTTTCCTTCATAGTTTGCGAATTTACGTTTTTTTGTGTTAAAAAAAAGTTATTGATAGAAACAAAATCAAAGCCCTTTGAAACGTGAATATATCGTGTGGTGTTCAGCGTAAATTAATACGATTTTTTTAGCGTACAAAAATTGAATTTATAGCAGTAATTCTGAAATTAATTTAAATTTAAGTTAAACAAACTCGAATAAACTATTGTTATTTTGTAAATTTGCATACTTTTTCACAGTGCTTAAGATAGTGCTATAATGATTAAAATGATGAAAGTTTTTAAAATAGTTAGTCTTTTAGCTTTAGTTTTTTCGGTACAAGTCCAAGCTCAAAAAATAATCAAACATAAAATTAAGAGTGGTGAATCCATCTATGGGTTAGCGCTTAAATATGATTTGACTGAAAAAGAAATTTATGCCGTGAATCCCAAAACGAAAGGGGCTTTGTTGCAATTGGGTCAGGTTGTGAATATTCCGAATAAAAAATACAAAGAAAAAAGCAAGCCTTCTAAAAAAACACTTCTTGCTTCTAAAGTTTCTGACAAAGACAACGGAAAAAAAGAAACCCTTGTTGAAAATAAATTTATAAAGCACACAGTTACTGCCAAAGAAACTTTATATAGTATAGCCAAAAAATATGGTGTGACCATGGAGGTTCTTTGCGAAATGAATCCCGAATTGAAAACGAGCAATTTAAAAAAAGGCGCGGTTTTAAAAATCCCAAATCAAGAAATTGTAAAGGAGCAATCCAATCAGCAAAGTGTTGAAAATGAAGAAAAGGTGGTTGTAAAGGACACGTTTTCAAACGAATTGATTCATACGGTAGCTCCCAAAGAAACCTTGTTTAGAATCTCAAAACAGTATGGCGTTTCGGTAGAGGATATCAAAAAATGGAATCCCGAGATTGATAAAGAATTACCAATTGGCTATGCTTTAAAAATTAAAAAAACCACCGTTCAAGGTAATGAAAATACATCTGAGGATTCTGTAGTTACTGAGGATATTCCAGCAGGGAATTTGTCGAAAGCCGAATTTTTAATCGAAAAAGCGTTTAGATTCTTGGGAACAAGATACCGTCGTGGAGGTGATACAGGCGCTGGGTTTGATTGCTCGGGATTGATGTTTCATACGTTCAAAAACATCAATATGTTTTTACCCCGATCATCACATGAAATGGCAAACATTGGAGTTAAAATTGACAAAGCACATGCCCAAAAAGGGGATCTGATTTTCTTTGCTACCTTTGGAGGAAGAAGAGTTAGCCATGTGGGGATGATTACCGAAGTTCTCGATGATGAAATTAAATTTATTCATTCAGCAACGAATTCGGGTGTTATCGTTTCATCAACCAAAGAGCCATATTATGTGAGAACTTTTGTGCAAATCAACCGCGTGATTTCTCAATAACTATTGTATTGTAAATTTAAAACCAATGCCGTGTAGGTTTTCAATGGCAATTCCTTTTTCGTGGGCCAATATTTTTCGTAATCTTGAAATAAAAACATCGAGACTTCTGCCCATAAAATAATCATCATCGCCCCATAAAGATTTAAGAATTTCCTCTCGTTTCAGGACTTTGTTTTTGTTGTCTAAAAAGAGTTTTAACAAGTCAGATTCTCTCTGGGTTAATGCTATTTTCTCTTTTTCAGTAAATACTGTATAATTTTCACAGTCAAACTGGTATTTTCCAACGATATAGATTCTTTTTTCTGGAATTATTTTTTTGTAGCTTCGTTTTAAAAAGATTTCTATTTTTAAAATAAGTTCTTCCATGCTAAACGGTTTTACCAAATAATCGTCGGCACCGATTCGTAACCCTTTGATACGATCTTCTTTTAATGTTTTGGCCGATAAAAAAATAATAGGAATTTCAGGATTTAGGATTCTAATTTTTTCAGCGAGTTCAAAACCGTCCATTTTAGGCATCATGATGTCTAAAATACAAATGTCAAATATATTCGCATGAAACGTATCTAAGCATGAAGTTCCATCAGAACAATGGGTTACTTCATAAAATTGATTGAGATGGTCTTTAGTTAGAAAGGCTAAAGTTTCATCGTCTTCCGCATATAAGATTTTAAATTTAGACATAGTAACTCGCTTTAATTGGGTATTAAAATTACGATACTGATTCCTTTATTGGTATTGTTGTCAACGGAAATTTTCCAATGATGTAAAGTACATATTTTTTTTACATAATACAATCCAAGGCCAAAACCATTGATTTCATTATTCATTGCACTAGGAACTCTGTAGAATTTATCAAAGATGAAAGGGGTGTTTTTTGAAGGGATTCCAATACCATTGTCTGAAAATTGAAGCTTCAAGTATTTAGGAATTTCTTCAATAGTAATACAAATCTCTGGGTCTTCATTACAATATTTTATGGAGTTGTCAATCAAATTATAAATAATATTTGTAAAGTGAAATTCGTCGGCAAGTATAGAGTAATCTTTTGGAGTATTGATTTTTAAAGCCAAATTTGGGTGTTTCAATTTCATGTTTTCTGCCACTTCCTCCAAGATAGGCAGTAAGGCCACACCTTTGATGTTCATTTTCATGGAGGAATTGTCCGATTTGGCTATGTTTAAAATTTGTTCAATATGACTGTTTAATTTATTACTTTGCTTGATAATAATATCGGTGTAATGTTCCAATTTTTCATCTTTTTGAATGCTGTCTTGTTTGTGTAAAAAATGGGATGCCAATAAAATAGAAGAAAGTGGTGTTTTGAATTCGTGTGTCATATTATTGATAAAATCACGTTGTAATTCGGAGTATTTTTTTTGCTGGATGATGGTATAAATGGAGTAAACATATATTAATAAAATGATGATAAGCGCAAAAGAAAGAATAAACCAAAACCGTAACGAATTGAACAAATATGAAGTCTCATTTGGAAATCGAATCGCAAAATAATATACCAGGTTTTTGTGTTTAGGAAAGTAAATAGTCTTTTGGGCTGATGTTTTTTCGTTTTGTGAAATGTAGTTACCATATACCATTTCGTCGCTTTGACAATTGTACATAGCATATTCAAAATCGGTATTGATATTGAATTTTAAAAACTCTGCTTTTAAGTAGTACTCCAAAACTTTTGGATCAAAATCATTGTCCACGTTGACAATATAATAATCGTTTGCAATTTTTTGAATCGGATTTTCAGAGGGTAATGTACTACTGGTTCCTTTGTATAATTTTTTTACTACTTCAAGAAGCGCAAAATGTGTTTTTTGTGAAAACTTTTTTTCTTCGAGGGTAAACGCTTGTTTGGTCCACAGAAGCTGCACAATCAGAATGCCAATGGTAGCAACCAATCCGAGAACAATAATCAGGTTTAGGTTTTTAGTTTTCATGGTCTATGCAATAGAAAGGACTAAATCTATAACTGTAATTTTAAAAAGTAATAGTACAAAAAAAACTCCAAATCAAATCGTTTTGGAGTTTAAGAGTATTATTTTTTTGATAATTTGTATTTTTCCATCCGATCCATTCGTTCCTGAATCATGTTTTTATATTTTTCCTTTTGCGTCGGATTTAAAAAGGTATTGATCGTTCGATCTGTTTTTTCATTAATTGCTTCGATTTCTTTTATTTTTTGTTCTTCTGGACTTTCGCTTTTCATCACAGCATAAATACTTTTCGAACTGGCTTCAATTTCTTTCCGAATAACAATGACCTGCAAATCGTCAAGAGTCAATTCTTTGGTCAATTTATCCATCGTTTTATTGATGTTCTCGGCGCGCTCTTTTTCAATGTCTTCGGCCGATTTAGAATTTCGCCCATAATCATTCGTATTTTGGATGCTTTGCTGATTTCTCATGCGGTTCATGCCACCCATACCCATGCCCCCACCATACATTCCATTGGAACCATAGCCATACTGAGCATTCATATTCTGACAAGTAACGCCTATTAAAAGAACAAGAAATAATTTTAAAAGTTTCATGATAACTGATTTAAACAGACGTAAATGTAGTAAAAAAAAAATAATTTAAATGGGTTCTCCATACAAATCATATTCCGTAGCATCACTAATTGTTACGTTAACAAATTCTCCAGTTTTCACATAAAATTTTGACGCATCTATAAGTACTTCATTATCCACATCGGGACTGTCAAACTCGGTTCTTCCTACAAAATAATTTCCTTCTTTTCGGTCAATCATACACTTGTAGGTTTTTCCAATTCGATCTTGATTTAAATCCCATGAAATTTGCGATTGTAAGTCCATGATTTCTTGGGCACGAGCTTTTTTTACTGCTTCTGGTACATCATCTACAAGAGCAAAGGCACCTGTGTTTTCTTCATGAGAATAAGTAAAGCACCCCAATCGGTCGAACTTCATTTCTTGTACCCAATCTTTCAAAACTTGAAAATCGGCTTCAGTTTCTCCAGGATATCCTACAATAAGTGTTGTTCTAATGGCAATTCCAGGTACTTTTTCTCGAAAATCATTTAATAACCGAGTCGTTTTTTCTCGAGTTGTTCCTCGCTTCATCGATTTTAATATAGGATCAGCGATGTGTTGTAACGGAATATCAATATAATTACATATTTTCGGTTCCCGTTGCATCAAATCTAAAACATCCATAGGAAATCCTGTAGGGAAGGCGTAATGTAAACGAATCCATTCGATACTTTCAACCTGAACTAAATGCTCAAGAAGTTCGGCGAGATTACGCTTTTTATACAAATCCAATCCATAATAGGTTAAATCTTGTGCAATTAAGATTAACTCTTTAACGCCATTTTTTGCCAAACCAGCGGCTTCTTTCACGAGTTTTTCTATCGGTTGCGAAACGTGTTTGCCACGCATAATCGGAATAGCGCAGAAACTGCATGGACGGTCGCAGCCTTCGGCAATTTTCAAATAGGCATAATTTTTTGGCGTGGTGGTCAATCGTTCGCCAAGCAATTCGTGTTTGTAGTCGGCGCCTAAGGCTTTCAATAAAAGTGGCAACTCTGTTGTGCCAAAATATTGGTCGACATTTGGAATCTCTTTTTCCAAATCAGGGCGATAGCGTTCCGATAAACAGCCAGTCACAAAAACTTTGTCAACAATTCCACGTTCTTTTTTGTCGGCATATTCTAAAATAGTATTAACCGATTCTTCCTTGGCATTATCAATAAAACCACACGTATTAATTACCACAATATTGCCCTCTTGCTCGTGCACTACCTCTTTGCCACTCGCTTTCAATTGTCCCATCAACACCTCACTGTCATACGTGTTTTTAGAACAACCCAACGTAATGACATTAATCTTATTTTTCTTTACCGATTTGGTTCTCATACCTATACTTTATTGGGTGCAAAATTACGTTATTTATTTTAAGAAGCGAAACTTTCGGGTGTTTTTGGTTTCCCTATTCCTGCCATCCGCTCTACAAGGTGCCGCTGCTGTCAGGGCTAAATGGTATACTTTAGGCAAAAAAAAACCATCCGAAAAAAACGAATGGTTTATAGAGAATGTCTTGACGATTATAATTCAAATAACATCGTCAAGCTAATATTGTTGTTTACGGATTTAATTTTTGCTGCATCGGTCAAACCTTGTGAGAAAAATTGTTGGTTGTACTCTCTTTTTGAATTGCTGTAGGATACATCTAGTTTAATACTTCCAAAATTATATCCAAAACCGCAAGAGTATCCGTTCAAATCACTCATGATATTTTTATCTTTATAAGGACTTCCTTCCCAACGATATCCACCGCGCAGACTTACATTTTTAATTTTATATTCGCCTCCCAATCTCACCTCGTTAGAAACTGTTAAACTATTTGCCAAAATAGAATTGGTGGTTGGAAAATCAGACTTTGGTTTATACATCGTTTTGCTGTAATCTTTTCTACTTAGATCAAGGCTTAAAAGTCCTTTTTTTCCAAAGATATAGGCGAAGCTATAATTTGTTTTGCTCGGAGATTTTAAAGAGTAGGGCTGGAAGATCATGGTCGTATTAGGGTCGGTAACAATCGTTCCATATTGAGTATTGTTTTGTGAACTATTCAATCCATAACCAGAAGTTGTGACACGCTGTGTAAGTTCATCATTCAAACGATACCAAGTTGGAGATTCATACGAAAACCCTACACGAAATTGTTTGGTAACTTTATAGATCGTTCCCAATTGAAATGAAAATCCATTCCCATAAGTGTATAAATCATTATAAAAATGAACTACATCCACCGTGGAACCAGTAGGGTATTTTGGATTGTCGTTGGTTTCAAAAAAACTAGATGATTGTCTGTAGTCAATGAAGTGCGAATTCAAATTCAATCCGAAAGACCATTGATCGGTATATTGTGTGGCAAAGTTAAAATTCAGTTTACCGTTATAGCCTTTGGTTCTAATTTTGTTTTCTTGATAATAATTTCCTCCCGTTGCAATATTCGTATAATATGTTGTATTAGTACTTGAGTTGGTGCTGGGATCAATGATATAGGAGTTGTACCCTAAATAAGCTTGTTGTTCATTATAGTACAATTCATCAAAGTAATAATTGTTTAAGGTGCCCAAAGAAACGCCATTAGCATAACTCAAAAAATAGTTATCTACAGAGTTTAGTGGATTCGTACCGGCAGAGAATAGCGCATTGTCTAAATTTCTGTTGTTTTCATAATTCAGCGCTAATGCAAATTTTTTCCAATTGCTTTTTTTGTCATAGTTGTTGAAAGCTAGTACAACACCTCCTTGATTTATGTCAAAACTATTTCTGCTGTCAGAAGTATTAGTTCCAAAATAATTCGATTTGTTTGCAGTATTGTAGCTACTTATTGTAAACCCGACTTGGCTGTTTGCAAATACAACCGAACCAGCAGGATTGATATTCAAAGAAGATAAATCTCCTCCTAGGGCTCCAAAAGCACCACTCATACTTCTAAAGCGTGCAGTACCATTTAAGTCTGTTTGAGCATAGCGTAAAGCATCATTAATATCTTGTGCGTGTAATGAAGGAATCACTAAAACAAGAAATGCTGTCATTAAAATTTTTTTCATAGCCTCTATCATTTTTTGAAAATTAATTTATCTTCTTCCTCCGCCACCGCCACCAGCGCGGCCGCCACCACCACTAAAACCTCCACCACCAAATCCACCACCGCTAGGGGCATAACTTCTAGGAGAGCTATAACTAGGTGTAGAAGGCGAATAACTTCTAGGTGTGTTGTAATTATAATTTGAATTAGATGGGGAATAACTTCTAGGCGTGTTATAATTAGGTGTCGAAGATGGATTATACGTTCTAGGGGTGTAATCACTCTGTCTTGGACTATAAACACTAATTCTAGGAGTAGAAAGGGTATTGTAGTTTCGTGGCATGTTTGTAGGTACGCCTACGATTCGACCTCCATTTGAGGCTCTTACTCCAGATCCAAAGCCACCAGTCGAACTTCCAATTCCTCCGATAAACTCATTGTTTCTTCTACCACCAGAATATGCATAGGTATGACCAATATGACCATTTGTCCAGCCCCAATAACCACCGCCATAGTATCCAAAGTAATTAGGATAGTAATATCCATAAGGATAATACCCATATCCATAATAATTGTAGTAAGGACCATACCAACCCCAACTCAAAGACCAACTTGGAGCATACCAACTGTTATATCCCCATGAATTTCCATACCAACCATTGTATCCCCAATAATTTCCATAATACCTACCCCAACTTGGTGTATACCAACCATTAGTATATACATTCACAGTAGTCGTACTTGGGTTAGAGCCCCAACCTGCATAATCGTTTGAATTTTGATTGGGAGCAGCGTTGTTTGGAGCAATAGAGTCTTTGTAAGTAGAGTACTTATCTACATCTGTAAACACTTGCTCGTTGTCTTTGTGCAACGAACTGAAGTAGTCTTTGTAATAATTACCATTTCTGGCAGTTTCATGTCTTTCGGGTCTCACATTTTCTGATGTTCCATAGATGCCATCATTGTCATAATAGGAACTGTTTTGATAGGAACCACAAGAATTTGCAGTAATAGTAAGTACTGCAAAGAAAAAAAACAAGGATGTTTTTTTAATTAAATATTGATTTGTTTTCATATCTATAGCATTTTTTATTGTTGGTCATTACAAAAATAGTTAGTTTTGCTGAATAATTTAGTTAAAATTAGTTAAACAATATTTGTGCCAAACTATTTATTATGAGTAAGAACTTAACAAAGCGATCAGAAGACTATTCAAAATGGTATAACGAGCTTGTTGTCAAAGCAGATTTAGCAGAAAATTCAGGGGTTAGAGGATGTATGGTAATCAAGCCTTATGGGTATGCTATTTGGGAAAAAATGCAAGCAGAATTGGACAGCATGTTTAAAGAAACAGGACACAGCAATGCCTATTTTCCTTTGTTTGTTCCCAAAAGTATGTTTGAAGCCGAAGAGAAAAATGCTGAAGGATTTGCTAAAGAATGCGCTATTGTCACGCATTATCGTTTAAAGAATGACGAATCGAAACCGGGAAAGTTAATGGTTGATCCCAATGCTAAACTCGAAGAGGAGTTAATTGTTCGCCCTACGAGTGAAGCTATTATTTGGAGTACTTATAAAAATTGGGTGCAATCGTATCGCGATTTACCCTTACTCATTAATCAATGGGCAAATGTGGTTCGGTGGGAGATGAGAACACGTTTGTTTTTGAGAACGGCCGAGTTTTTGTGGCAAGAAGGGCATACTGCTCATGCAACCAAAACAGAAGCGATAGAAGAATCTGAAAAAATGATGAATGTATATGCCGATTTTGTTCAAAACTTCATGGCAATACCTGTAATTAAAGGATTGAAAACAGAAACAGAACGTTTTGCTGGAGCAGAAGAAACCTATTGTATTGAAGCCTTAATGCAGGATGGAAAAGCGCTACAAGCGGGAACTTCGCACTTTTTAGGACAAAATTTCGCCAAAGCTTTTGATGTGAAATTTGCCAATCAGGAAGGAAAGCAAGAACATGTTTGGGGAACTTCTTGGGGAGTATCCACACGTTTGATGGGGGCTTTGGTCATGACACATTCTGATGATAACGGCTTAGTTTTGCCTCCAAATTTAGCACCGATCCAAGTCGTAATCGTTCCTATATATAAAACCGAAGAAGAGTTTGACGCAATTTCACATGTGGTAGACGATTTGATGAAACAATTCAAAAAACTTAGAGTCACGGTTAAATACGATAATCGTACAACGCAGAAACCTGGGTTTAAGTTTGCAGAATGGGAACTAAAAGGGGTTCCTGTACGCATTGCTGTAGGACCAAAAGACTTAGAAAATGGGACGTTTGAAGTAGCAAGACGAGATACACTTACAAAAAATGTAGTTGAAAAAGAGGGGATCGTTGCTTATTGTATCGATTTGTTGGAAACCATTCAAAAGGATTTGTTTGATAGAGCATTAGAATATAGAAATACCCATATTACTGAGGTAAATTCGTTTGATGAGTTTCAAGAAGTCTTAGAAAACAAAGCAGGATTTATATCGGCACATTGGGATGGAACCGCTGAAACGGAAGAAAAAATTAAGGAATTAACAAAAGCAACCATACGTTGTATTCCTTTAAACCAACAAAAAGAAGAAGGAAAATGTGTTTTTTCTGGGGCTAAATCCACTGGTAGAGTGCTGTTTGCAAAGGCGTATTAGAAAAAAAACAAAAAAAAATAGTGAGCCTCTTGTGCGAATAAAAAATAGTTGTATTTTTGCATCCGCATTTAAGCAGTAGGCCCGTTCGTCTATCGGTTAGGACGCCAGGTTTTCATCCTGGTAAGAGGGGTTCGATTCCCCTACGGGCTACAAGTTCAATAAGATATTGATTTTAAACAAAAATTAAGGCCCGTTCGTCTATCGGTTAGGACGCCAGGTTTTCATCCTGGTAAGAGGGGTTCGATTCCCCTACGGGCTACAAAATTAGTTGTAAATTAGTTTTATAAAGCAGAAGGTTAGTGTCTCAATTTTTTGTTTTATTAGTTAAAACCAAAGTGATTAAATTTTTTAATTGTGGGAGGTTTTTCTTTTTTAACTAATAGTTTTAACATTATTACAATTAAATTAAAAGAAAATGGCAAATCACAAGTCAGCTTTAAAAAGAATTAGAAGTAACGAAAAGAAAAGAGTATTAAACAGATACCAACACAAAACCACTCGTAATGCTATCAAAGCATTAAGAATGGCTACAGATAAGGCTGATGCTTCAGCTAAATTATCGTCAGTTATTTCTATGATTGACAAATTAGCTAAGAAAAATATTATCCATGATAATAAAGCCTCTAATTTGAAATCAAAATTGACAAGACACGTAGCTAAATTATAATTGGCACTTGTAAAAATACTATCGAACCTCCTTCTTAAAGGAGGTTTTTTTATGTAAAAAAATATTTATAGAATTGTAAATGAGGGTTTTTTATTGTCAAATTAAAATGTACCTTTGCACCTCATAAAAAAAATTAGATGGAATCAATCAGAAACATTGCAATCATTGCCCACGTTGACCATGGAAAAACTACCTTGGTGGATAAAATTATGTACCATTGCCAGCTTTTTCGTGAAAACGAAAACACAGGTGATTTAATTCTTGATAACAACGATTTAGAACGTGAACGTGGCATTACGATTACATCAAAAAATGTTTCTGTAATGTATAAAGGTACTAAAATTAATATTATTGATACACCAGGGCACGCCGATTTTGGTGGTGAGGTAGAGCGGGTGTTGAATATGGCAGATGGTGTTTGTTTGTTAGTAGATGCTTTTGAAGGACCTATGCCTCAAACGCGTTTTGTACTTCAAAAAGCAATTGATTTAGGATTAAAACCATGTGTCGTAATCAATAAAGTTGATAAAGAAAATTGTACTCCAGAAGAGGTACATGAAAAAGTATTCGATTTGATGTTCGAATTGGGCGCAGAAGAATGGCAGTTGGATTTCCCTACAGTATATGGTTCTGCAAAAAATAATTGGATGTCAGATCATTGGGAAAATGTAACGACCAATATTGAACCTTTATTGAATATGGTTGTAGAACATGTTCCTGCTCCTAAAGTATCTGAAGGAACCCCTCAAATGTTAATTACATCATTAGATTTCTCCTCATTTACGGGACGTATTGCTATTGGACGATTAGAACGTGGTGTCTTAAAAGAAAATTTACCCATTTCTTTGGTAAAAAGAGACGGAAAAGTATTGAAATCTAGAATTAAAGAGTTGCATACTTTTGAAGGGCTTGGACGTAAAAAAGTACAAGAAGTAACGGCTGGAGATATTTGTGCGATTGTTGGAGTAGAAGGTTTTGAAATTGGAGATACTATTGCTGATTTTGAAAATCCAGAGGCTTTACAAACAATTGCCATTGATGAACCTACAATGAGTATGTTGTTTACCATTAACGATTCGCCGTTCTTCGGTAAGGAAGGGAAATTTGTGACTTCTCGTCACATAAAAGATAGGTTGGCTAAAGAGCTTGAGAAAAATTTGGCATTGAGAGTTGCTGATACCGATTCTGCCGATAAATTTATGGTGTTTGGTCGTGGTGTATTACACTTGTCGGTTCTTATTGAAACTATGAGAAGAGAAGGGTATGAACTTCAAATTGGGCAGCCACAAGTTATTATTAAAGAAATAGATGGTGTTAAATGTGAACCAATAGAAGAATTAACCATCGATTTGCCAGAAAACGTATCAGGAAAAGCGGTGGAATTTGTTTCGGTTCGAAAAGGAGAAATGCTTTCCATGGAAGGAAAAGGAGAGCGTATGGTAATCAAATTTAATATTCCTTCTCGTGGAATTATAGGGTTACGTAATCAATTGCTTACCGCTACTGCCGGTGAAGCGATAATGGCACACCGATTTATTGGGTATGAACCATTGAAAGGCGAAATAGCTGGAAGAACAAACGGGTCTTTAATTTCGATGGAAAATGGAAAAGCTATTCCATATTCGATCAATAAATTACAAGAAAGAGGTAAGTTTTTTGTTGATCCAAACGAAGATATCTATGAAGGTCAGGTAGTTGGAGAGAATTCTCGTGGCGATGATATGACTGTAAATATTACCAAAACAAAACAATTAACAAACTTCCGTTCTGCAGGTGCTGATGAGAAAAACAAGATTGTACCCGCTATCAAGTTTACCTTAGAGGAAGCGCTGGAGTATATTCAAAAAGACGAATATGTAGAAGTAACACCAAAATCGTTACGTTTGCGTAAAATCTATTTGAATGAAAATGATAGAAAACGATTTAAAATATAATTAGAATAGTATAAGAATCTAAAACCATCACTCTTGTAGTTGATGGTTTTTTTTAGGTTCTTTTTCTAAAATCTTTTCGAGGTGGATTTTTAGTTATGGGTTTTGGAAAGCTCGCTTCTTCGGTTTTGCTCGAAGGTTCAATGAGTTGATGTAGTTGTTCGATTTCTACATCGGTTAATTCTCGATAACGTCCTAAAGGAATGTCTAAAGAGATGTTGATAATTCGTGTGCGTTTCAGTGCTACAACATCATACCCCAAAAACTCACACATTCTACGTATTTGCCGATTCAATCCTTGGGTTAAAATAATCCGAAATACAAATTTACTAATCTGTTCTACGGTGCACTTTTTTGTAATCGTATCCAAGATCGGAATCCCATTTGCCATACGTTCAATAAATCGATCTGTAATCGGACGATTAACTGTCACTAGGTATTCTTTTTCGTGATTGTTGCGTGCTCTTAATATTTTATTGACAATATCTCCATCGTTTGTCATAAAAATTAATCCTTCACTAGCTTTATCAAGACGTCCGATAGGAAAAATTCTTTCATGATAATTGATATAGTCGACAATATTTTCCTTAACCTCAAGGTTTGTAGTACATTCAACGCCAACGGGTTTGTTAAAAGCGAGATAGATGCGTTTTTGTGTATTCTCACGAATTAATTTTCCATTAACACGCACCACATCATTTGGACCTACTTTAGTTCCCATTTCAGGGATGTTCCCATTTATTGTAACGCGACCTTGTTCAATCAATTTGTCAGCTTCTCTTCGGGAACAAAATCCAGATTCTGACAGAAATTTATTAATACGTATGAGCTGTTCTTCCATGCTGCAAAGGTATGAAATTGCATCGATTTTAAACCTTTTTGAAAATCAAACCTATTTATTTTAATTTTGGATAAAGGATATAAGGTCTTGATATAGTTTTGAGTCATGCATGCTGTGCCCTAGGTTTTTTGTAGTAATTAATTGGGCATTTTTCCATGATTTATGAATTTTAAAAGCTTCTTCAATAGGGACAACATCGTCTATTTCATCGTGAAAAAGGATTCCAGGAGTGTCATTATTACTTAAAAATTGTGCTGTTGAGAATTCTTGGATTTCAATATCAAAACGAAATTGGATGTAGTCGATAAGTTGTTGATGAATTTTTTTTCTCAATCCTAAAATTTGAATGTAGTTTGACAAGATGATACTAAAATCAGAAGGAACGCCCAAAAAGATAATTTTTTCAAAAGAATAAGATGCAGTAGAGAGGTACTTACCGATCACCTGTCCACCTATGGAATGTCCAATAATAATAGTAGGTTGTTTAAGGGGCATGAGATCTTCTAAAAATTGTACATAGGTTGGGATATTAAATTCTTTACCAGAACTTAATCCGTGAGCAGGACCGTCAAGCGCTACAATTGTTTTTCCGGTTTCAATCAATTGTGGAATAAGAATTTTCCATCGTGAAGCGTTGCTTTGCCAGCCGTGAACTAATAGAATACATTCTTGATTGCCTTTCCATTCATAGGAATGATAAATATGGGAGCCAACGTTATGCTTTTCAATGGTAGCTTTTTTTAGAATTGAGGGGAGTTGGTTAAAGTCTAGTTTTCCTTTTCTTGGAGTGCTGAAAAATAGATAAGCAACTTGTAAAGCTTTTTTAGGATTCACAAAGCTTAATGTGTTAATCCCAAGGCCTAAAAATCGGGCTATAATTTGTTGTTTCTTGATTTTCATAAAAAAATCCCGATGATTCGGGATTTAGATTAATTTATTTGAGCGAATAGTTTTTCTATTTTTTCTCGTTCTTCTTCGGCAAGCATTGCATCTACTAATATTCTTCCAGAATGTTCATCAGTAATAATTTTTTTTCTTGATGCGATTTCCACCTGAGTTTGAGGAGGTATTGTAAAGAATGATCCTGCAGAAGCTCCACGTTCAATAGAAACAACAGCCAAACCATTTCGAACACTAGAACGAATCCTTTTGTAGGCAGCTAACAATCGCTCTTCAATGAGTGCTTCAAATTCGGCAGATTTCTGAAGTAAAAAATCTTCTTCTTTTTGAGTTTCCGACATGATGTCGTCTAATTCTGCTTTCTTGTGTTTTAAGTGAGTTGATTTTTGTTCTAATTTTTCTTTAGAATTTGAGATTACTTCTTTTTTGTGCTCGATAGAAGATTTCATCTCTTTAATTTGTTTTTCAGCCAATTGAATTTCTAATTCTTGAAATTCAACTTCCTTAGTAAGAGCATTAAATTCACGGTTGTTTCGAACATCTTTTTGTTGTTCAGTATACCTTTTTATTGCTGCTTGGTGTTCTTCAATGGCTGCTTTTTTGGATTTAATGTTGTCTTCAATAACCACTAAATCAGATTGTAATTTTTCTAAACGAGTAGTTAAACCTGCAACTTCATCTTCAAGATCTTCCACCTCTAATGGCAGTTCACCTCTAACATTTCTGATTTCATCTATTCGTGTGTCAATAATTTGTAAATCGTAGAGTGCTCTTAATTTTTCTTCAACACTCAATTCTTTTGTAGTAGCCATATTTTATAAGTACTTAACGGGATTTGTATTTTCTTCTGATAAAACGATTGCAAAATTAGTGATTTTTTCTTTAAGAAAATCAACAATATATTTTTTTGTAAATCTTTCGCTTTCAAAATGACCAATATCGGCCAAAATGATGCGATTTTCTGCTTCAAAAAAGTTATGGTATTTTAAATCAGATGTTAAAAAGATAGATGCCCCCGATTGGATGGCATTTTTTATGGCGAAACTTCCCGACCCCCCTAAAACAGAAACTTTTTTAATGGGTTTACCTAATAACGCAGAATGACGAATTCCTCCACAATCCATGGTTTTTTTTACAAAAGATAAAAAATCGATTTCAGACATTGGAGAGTTCAATTCGCCTACCATCCCTAAACCAATATTTTGATGAGTATTCTGTAAATCATACACTTCATAAGCTACTTCTTCATAAATATGATTTGCAAAAAGAGCTTGAAGAATGGTATTTTGTTTATGTTTTTCAAAGGTAACTTCGATCTTTACTTCTTCTGTTTCCATAAACACTAGGGGAGTTCCAATCGTTGGATTGCTGTCCTTATTACCTCTGTACGTTCCTCTACCAATCGAATTAAAACTGCAATTGTCGTAATTCCCTATTGATCCAGCTCCAGCTTCAAAGAGTGCTGTTCTTAGTTTCTCTGCATTTTCTGGAACTGTATAGGTTACTAATTTTTGGATAAACTGTGGTTTAGGAATCAATATCTTCGTATTCAGTAGTCCTAATGCGTCGCAAAAAATCTTATTTACCCCGTTTTTGTGATTGTCCAAAGCTGTATGCACCGCATATATCGCAATGTCATTTTTTATTGCTTTCAAAACCGCTCTTTCAACATAATTTTTTCCTGTAATTTTTTTAATACCCGAAAAAAGAATGGGATGAAAGCAAACTACCATGTTGCAATTTTTGAAAACAGCTTCGTCTATAACGGATTCCAAAGCGTCGTGACAAACTAATATTCCAGTCGCAGTACTTTCGGGATTGCCAACCAATAAACCAACGTTGTCAAAATCTTCAGCATAGGCTAAAGGGGCCATTTCTTCTAAAATCTTACTAATTTCTTTTATTTTCATGATAATGTAATGCGTTACTAATTAGGTTGACCATTCATTCAAAGCATCAATAATAGTCCATTGATGGTTCTTTTCTTCTAAAAGATAAAAACAACCATAATTGTGTTCTATATTTCGATAAAATACTACTTTTACTAAGCAATATTTTTTTCCAAAATACATAGGTTTACTTACAATCATAAGGCGTTGATTGTTGTCATTATACCGTTTCGAAACTTTATGAAATTCATCTAAGCTCAAACAGTTATTCACTTTGCTTTTGAGGTATTGATTTTGATTGTCAAAAATCTCATGAAATTCGTTCGACCAATCTTCTACGAGTTGGGTGTTAATTTGTTTTTTTAATTCTTCTGCAAAAGGTTTTACAGCTGGATTTTTATTAATCACTTCATAAGTCTCTTCATTATTTGGTGCTTTTGAACAGTAGAAACTTAAAAATTGTAACCGGTTTTTTACAATAACTTTTTCATTTTCATAATGTTTACTTAACAAGATTTTTAAAATAAGCGCATCTTGATGGTCTTGACCCCAAACACTCATAAGACCCAGAAAAAAAACAAACATGAATTTATAGTTCCATTTCATCTCAATACAAGTAATAACTTTTCAAAGATAAAAAAAATGTCAGTTAGAACGTCAATTGTTTTTTTAGAAACTCAAATCGTATCGTTTTTGTATCTTTGTCTTCAATTGCATAGTCAATACCTCTTTTGATTTAGGTGAGAAAGACAAAAATATAGTTAGGATAGTATATCACAATGAAATTTCTTCAAATCATTTTGTTTCCTTTTGCGCTTCTTTACGGAGGCATTACTGCATTGAGAAATTTCATGTATGATAAGGGGTTTATAAAATCATATTCTTTTGATATCCCAATAATTGCCGTTGGGAATTTAAGTGTAGGCGGCACAGGAAAAACACCTCAAATAGAATATTTGATTCGTTTGCTTTCTCCAAATTATAAAGTAGCTATATTGAGTCGAGGCTACAAGCGTAAAACCAAAGGATTTGTTTTAGCAGATTCACAAGCTACAGTGGAAACATTGGGAGACGAGCCATTTCAAATTTATCAAAAGTTTCCTAATATTCAGGTAGCTGTTGATGCGAAAAGGAAAAACGGAATAACACAATTACTTCAATGGGATGATAAACCTGAAGTTGTTTTACTTGATGATGCCTACCAACATCGAAAAGTAAAAGCAGGATTTTATATTTTACTTTCAGCGTTTAATGATTTGTTTTGCGATGATGTCATGCTGCCCTCAGGAACTCTTCGTGAGGGAAGAAATGGAGCTCAAAGAGCCGATGTGATAATTATCACGAAATGTCCCAAAGATTTGTCAGAACTTGCCCAAGAAGAAATAAAGAAAAAAATCGGACTTAATAAACCAATTTTTTTTAGTTTCATAGATTATGATGACAAGATTTACAATACACAAACATCAAAACAAGTAGAAGATATTAGGGTTGTTGATAAATTACTTGTAGCGGGTATTGCAAAGCCTGAACCTTTTTTTGCATATTTGCAAGCTGAACAAAATACGGTGTTGATATACCCCGATCATCATCATTTTTCAGAGGAAGATTGTAATAAAATACGAAATAAAGCAAAAAATAAACTCATAATCACCACCGAGAAAGATTACGTTCGATTGAAAAAATACGATTTAAAATCACTTTTTTACCTACCAATCCAATCTAAATTTATCTCTAAAGGCACTGATTTTAATAGAATAATAGAACAATATGTGGGAACAAGTACAAGAGACCGTTGAATTTATCAAAGCAAAAACAAATTTTACTCCAGAATATGGCGTGATTTTAGGGTCAGGGTTAGGAAGTTTTACAGACGATATAGTAATCGAACACACGTTACCCTACGACTCGATTCCAAATTTTCCTGTGTCGACAGTTCAAGGGCATAAAGGAGCTTTGGTTTTTGGAACCATTGGTACTAAAAAAGTGGTTGCCATGCAGGGGCGTTTTCATTTTTATGAAGGGTACGATATGAAACAAGTGACTTTTCCTGTGCGCGTAATGAAATATTTAGGGATTTCTAAATTAATTGTTTCCAATGCTTCAGGAGGTGTGAATCCAAACTATGAGGTTGGTTCTATCGTGCTTATCCATGATCATATTAATATGATGCCAGAACATCCCCTTCGAGGTAGAAATGACGAACGTTTCGGTCCTAGATTTGTCAACATGAGTGAGCCATACAGCAGAGCGATGATTGCTCAAACTAAAAAAATTGCGAGCGAACATCAAATAGAAGTACATGACGGGGTTTATATGGGATTGCAAGGACCTACTTTTGAGACATTATCAGAATATAGAATGGTTAAAAATATTGGAGCCGATTGTGTTGGAATGTCTACAGTACCTGAAGTTATTGTAGCGCGTCACATGAATCTCGAAACCTTTGGATTATCAGTTATTACAGATATGGGGGATGAGGATAATATAGAAGAAGTTAATCATGCCGAAGTATTAAAAGCCGCTGAAAAAGTAGAACCACAAGTACGCTTGTTAATTAAAGAATTGATTAAACAATACGAATAAATAACCGTAAACTTTGGTTTACTAACTGAGCCTGATTGTAAAAAACAATCAGTTTTTTTTAATTAACTTCTCCTTCAAATATGTTCCCGTAATCGATTGTTTGTTTTTAACGATATCTTCTGGCGTACCTTCTGCTAAAAGAGTACCTCCATTTTCACCGCCTTCGGGTCCTAAATCAATAATCCAATCGGCACATTTTATTAAATCGAGATTGTGCTCTACCACAAGGATTGAATGTCCTTTATCTAGTAAGGCATCGAAGGAAGCTAATAGTTTTTTTATATCATGAAAATGCAATCCTGTGGTGGGTTCGTCAAACACAAATAAGGCTTTGTCTTTGGTAGTTCCTTTCACAAGAAAAGAAGCCAATTTTATGCGTTGCGCTTCACCACCTGAAAGTGTGGAAGACGATTGTCCTAATTGAACATATCCCAGACCTACATCTTGCAAGGGTTGTAATTTTTGAATGATTTTGGTTTGTTTGTGTTCACTGAAAAAGGCTATCGCTTCATCTATAGTCATGGTGAGAATATCGTCGATGTTTTTATCTTCAAAGGTCACTTCAAGAATCTCTTTTTTGAACCTTTTTCCACAACATGTCTCACAAGGTAATTCGACGTCAGCCATGAATACCATTTCCACATTAATGGAACCATCTCCCTTACAAGTTTCACATCGTCCTCCGTCAACATTAAACGAAAAATGTTTGGGTTGATACCCTCTAATTTTAGATAATTTTGATTTCGAAAACAAGTCTCGAATATCGTCATAGGCTTTGATGTAGGTTACAGGATTAGAACGTGAACTTCGTCCAATGGGATTTTGGTCGACATATTCGATGTGATGAATGCGTTGATAATGACCTTGCATATCGCTAAACTGTCCCGCTTTTTCTCCAACGCCTTCTAATTTTTTTTGAATAGCAGGAAAGAGAATTTTCTTTACCAGTGTACTTTTTCCGCTACCAGAGACACCAGTAATAACCGTTAGACATTCCAAAGGGAAACGTACATCTAGATTTCGTAAGTTGTTTTCACGAGCTCCTAAAATATCAATGTAGGTGTTCCATTTTCGTCGTGTTTTTGGGGCTTTAATTTCTAAAGTACCATTCAAATAGTGTGCTGTCAAGGAGTTCGATTTCAAAATTTCATCAAATTTTCCTTGCGCTACAAGAGTCCCACCGTGTGTACCCGCCTCAGGTCCGATATCGATAATCCTATCGGCTTGTCTCATAAGGTCTTCATCATGTTCCACAACGATAACCGTATTTCCTAAATCCCGAAGATTTTTTAAAACTCCAATCAAGAGTTCGGTATCTTTTGGATGCAAACCAATACTGGGTTCGTCTAAAATATACATGGAACCCACCAAACTACTTCCCAAAGAGGTAGCCAAATTAATGCGTTGTGATTCACCACCTGAAAGCGTAGCGGAATTTCGATTTAATGTTAAATAATCTAATCCCACATTACTGAGAAATGCCAAACGATTATTGATTTCAATAAGTAATCGATTAGCAACCCTTTTGTCATAATCGGATAGTTCTAACGATTTGAAAAATTCTATTAAACGACGAATGGGCATGTCGACCAAGTCGGAAATCGTTTTTCCACCTACTTGAATATAATTAGCTTCGGTTCGAAGTCGTTTTCCTTTGCATGTGTTGCATTTCGTTTTTCCACGATAGCGTGACAACATCACCCGATTTTGAATTTTATAATTTTTTTCTTCAAGTTCTTTAAAAAAATCATGCAATCCTTGAAAATATTGATTTCCGTTCCAAACGAGATCTTTTTGTTCTTGCGAAAGTTCAAAATAAGGTTTATGAATCGGAAAATCAAATTTATAAGCTTTGTTTACCAATTCGTCACGATACCATCCCATACTCTCACCTCGCCAAGGGGCAATAGCGTATTCAAAAATTGACAATGCCGTATTTGGAATAACCAAATCTTCATCAATACCAATAACAGATCCATATCCTTCGCAAGTTGGACAGGCTCCATAGGGATTGTTAAAACTGAAAAGATGAATGTTAGGCTCTAAAAAAGTCATGCCATCCAGTTCAAAGTTTGTGCTAAATTCTATTCGAGAAGAGTCATTTACGGCTTGCAAATAACAAATTCCTTTCCCTTCATAGAAGGCCGTTTGTACTGCATCAGAGAGGCGATTGTAAAATTCCTCATCCTCTTTTACGATAATTCGATCAATAATCAATAAAATATCTTTGTTATCTAACGTGTGTTGGTCAAGGTTGTCTAAACGCACCATGTCGTTATTAACCAAGATACGTGCAAAACCCTGTTGTAAAAGAACTTTGAGTTTGTCTTCGAGTTTTCTTCCTTCTTCCAGATGAATTGGCGCTAGGAGCAACCAACGGCTATCGTATTCAAATGTTTTTACTTTTTCTATGACATCGGTTACCGTATCTTTTTGTACCTCATTACCCGAAATTGGAGACACGGTTTTTCCAATGCGTGCAAATAGTAGTTTTAGGTAATCATATATTTCTGTCGAAGTTCCCACTGTTGAACGCGCATTGGTCGTGTTTACTTTTTGTTCAATAGCAATAGCAGGGGCAATTCCTTTGATGTATTCTACTTTCGGTTTGTCTAGTCGACCCAAAAATTGACGAGCATACGATGATAAACTTTCTACATAACGACGTTGTCCTTCTGCATACAATGTGTCAAAAGCTAAAGACGATTTTCCAGAACCCGATAGTCCAGTAATAACTACAAGTTGATTGCGTGGAATAGCCACGTCTAAATTTTTCAAATTGTGGATGGCAGCCCCTTTTATTAGGATGTTTTTTTTAGGCTCTAGCATTGAAAGATCTTCTGGAATCATAAGAAAAAAACGAATTTTCGCAAAGATAATCATTTCTCTGTTGCGAATAACTGTTGAACCAATCACAAAATCTATTTAGTACTAATTTTAGTTTATATTTGAAATAATAAAAATACCAAAGAATGGTTTTTCGAATTTTCGGTACATTAACGCAAGTTTTTTATCAAATTCACATCTAAAAAAAAATATGCAGCATTCAGAAGAAAAAGAAATCATAGCCCAATTAAAAAAGAACGATGACAAAGCGTTCCAATTGTTGGTGGATTTATTTTCCAAAAAAGTATATAATACTTGTATTGGAATGCTTCAAAATATGGAAGATGCTGAAGATGTAACACAAGAAATTTTCATCACAATACATTTGAACATCCATCAGTTTAAAGCAGAATCGTCGCTTTCAACATGGATTTATAGAATATCCGTAAATAAATGTTTGGAAACAATACGAAGCAGAAATCGTAGAAAACGTTTTGGCGTATTTAAATCTATTTTTTCTTCGGATGGTGAAAAAGCGCTTGAAAATCATTCCGATTTTGTTCACCCAGGAATTCAGATGGAAAATAAGGAGCGTGCTGCAATACTTTTTCAAGCGATTGATTTACTACCCGAACAGCAACGAACGGCTTATGTATTGCACAAGTTAGAACAGGTGAGTTATAATGAAATTGCAGAAATTATGAACGTGTCTCTCTCGGCTGTTGAATCCTTACTTTTTAGAGCCAAACAAAATTTAAAGAAATTTTTAGCACATTATTATGAAGAAAATGAAAAATAAACGCAAGTTTTTTTAAAATAAATCATCTATAGAATTATGAATGCAAAAGAATACTGGATAAAAGAAACCTTACACACAATTGAAACCATTCAAAGAGTAGAGGTGCCAAAAGAGTTACAAAATGCGTTGAAGCATGTTAAAAAGATACCAACAAAAGTTACTAGGATTCAAATAGTTGGGTTGGCTGCTAGTGTAGTTATTTTGGTAAGCTTGAATTTGATTTCAATACACCAATATTTTAAAAAGGCCGAGGAGCTAGCTTCAAATGAAGGTAAAAATCAAGTATACAAAGAATATTTTTCAAATGAATATCAAATAAATGAGTATGAATAATTCTAAATTTTTAAAAATTGTAATAGTATTTTTATTGGTTGTTAATATTGGAACTCTTACATTTATGTGGGTACATCGTCCACCAAAAAATGAAGTTGTTGAAGGTTTTTTTGCAAAAGAATTACAGTTTACCAATCAACAAAAAGAGCAGTTTGAAGAACTTGTACATCAGCATCGTGAAGCCATGTGTGCTTTGAAAGAAGACGATCGAATGGCACATGATGCGTATTTAGATTTGCTAAAAAATCCCAAAGTTACTCCACAAATGATTCATGCAGCGGTTTCTAAAATAGGAGCATGTAGAGAAAAAGAAGAATTGGCTATGTTTTATCATTTTCAAAAAGTAAGAGCTATCTGTAGCTCTGAACAAAAAAAGAAGTTTGATGAAATTATTAGAGAAGCGGCTCGAATGATGAGACCAAAACCCAATCATGATGGTCCCCCACCAGGAAGAGAAAATGGTGCTGAAATGATGCCACCACCTCCTAGACCCTAATTTATGTATAAAAAGTTTATTTTTTGTGGCGTATTCATGGCTTTGTGTTGTCTTTCTTTTCAGACAACTCCTAAAGATAAGGTCGTATATATTTCTTTCTTGCCTATGTTTCAAGATAAAGCGTTGGTTTTGAATAATGAAAAATACATCACAGAGAAAAACGATACGATCATGATCTCCACCTTAAAGTTTTATGTATCAAATATTATATTGGAGGGATCTAATGGAGAAGTTTTTAAAGAAAATAAATCGGTTCATTTGCTTAATATAGAAGCATTGAATACGTTACAATTTCAAATGGAAAAGGTTCCTAATTTTAAAATTAAAAAAATCCGATTTTATGTTGGGATAGATAGTATTACAAACGTGTCTGGGGATTTAAGTGGGGATTTAGATCCTTCTTTAGGAATGTATTGGGCTTGGAATTCGGGTTATATTAATATGAAGTTGGAAGGAATAAGCTCAAGTTGTAAGACGCCCAAAAAAGAATTTCAGTTTCACATAGGCGGCTACTTAGAACATCAAAATGCTTTACAAGAAGTTATTCTTGATTTTCCCGATGATTCGAATAGTATCAAGATTAAAACAGATGTAAGCGCTTGGTTAAATTCGGTATCTTTGAAAGAGACTAACGCTGTAATGATTCCAGGTATAAAGGCAATTACCATGTCAAAATTATATAAAAATATGTTCTCAATTGAATAGCAAAAAAAGTATTTTATTGATATTCTTGTTGACTTTTGTTTTTCTCATTTCATGGAGAAATATAGACAATGCCTTTTTCGTTGTACCAAAGGGTTGGCCAAAACCGTCATATAATTTTGCCAAAAATCCACTGTCACAAAAAGGATTTGAATTGGGGCGACAATTGTTTTATGATCCTGTTTTATCAAAAGACAGTACAATTTCTTGTGCGAGTTGTCATTTACAATATACTGGATTTGCGCATACTGATCATGCTTTAAGTCATGGTATCGAAGGGAGAATAGGTACTCGAAATGCAATGCCTATTATGAATTTGGCTTGGTCAAAGGCATTTCATTGGGATGGAGGTGTCATTAGCCTAGAAACTCAACCCATAAATCCAATTACCAATCCACTCGAAATGGATCAACCGTTGGTTGAGGTTTTAAGAAAGTTAAATCAATCAAAAAAATATAAGGGCTTATTTTATAATGTTTTTGGAGATAGTGTCGTAACGACAAAAAACGTGCTAAAAGCGATGGCACAATTCACAGTCTGCCTTGAAACCTACAATTCTAAGTTTGATAAAGTGATGCGTCACGAAAAAGATGTCTTTTTTACTCAACAAGAAAATAATGGGTTTCGTTTATTTCGACAAAATTGTATTACATGTCACAGCGATCCTTTGTTTACTAATAATCGTTTTGCCGACAATGGGTTGCCTTTAGATAAGGATTATAATGATTATGGTCGTGTAAAAATTACGTTGAATCCCAAAGACAGTTTTAATTTTAAAGTACCAACATTGAGAAATATTGAATTTACCTATCCTTATATGCATGATGGGCGATTTAAAAAGCTGCGAGATGTGTTAAATTTTTATACCGATGGCATCGTAAAACGTAATACATTAGCCAAAGAATTGCAAAATCCCATTCGATTAACGGATGATGAAAAGAAAGATGTCATTGCTTTTTTATTGACACTGACCGACAAAGAATTTTTATTTAATCCTAAATTCAGTGTTCCTAAAGTAATAACGAATCCATAACTCTAAAATAAGTCATTATGAAAAACATTTTTTTAACGCTTTTACTGGTTGTTTGTAGTTCTTTTGCTCAGACAAATCCTATTATTACGAGATGGTTGCAGAATACCACGACAACGGGAACCTATTACACCTCAGGAAATTCTACAGCCATTTCAAATGGTATATTAGTCAATTGTCAGCAAGTGAGTTATTCGGCCAATAATGTATACATCAAAACCACAGGAATTCCTGCCTATCCCGTAGGACCTTATTTGGATGGGAATCCAAATCAAGCGGGTAATCAGAATGCTATTTTTAAGTTTCCGTTAACGCCTACCCCTAACACAGGTACGCTTACCGCAACTGGTTTAGGGAATATCGGTGTTTGTATAAATGGGGTTGCAATCTTCAATTATTCAGATGCTGTGAGTTGGAAAAGTTCTACAGGAGCCTTTGCTGGTGGTCCATTTGGAGGTACAGGAGATGGCGTTTGGAATAGGGATGCCATAAAATATGAACGTCCAGGTTTCGATTGTTCTAAAGGACATCCTGCAGGAACGAATTACCACCATCATCAAAATCCTTCTGCGTTTAAAAATGACTTGAATATCATTTCAACGGTATGTAGTTTATATGATGCAGATGGATTGTATGTCATTAATTCAGCACAACATTCTCCTTTGATAGGCTTTGCTTATGATGGATACCCAATTTATGGTGCCTATGGATATGCAAATGCAGATGGCACTGGGGGGATTGTTCGAATGAAATCGAGTTACCAATTACGAAACATAACTACGAGAACTACCTATGCTAATGGGAATACAGTTACAGCTGGACCTCCTGTGAATAGCACATATCCTTTGGGTAGTTTTCAAGAGGATTATGAATATGTAGCTCACACAGGTGACGCAAGCTATCTAGATGTTCATAACGGAAGGTTTTGCGTGACACCAGAGTATCCTAGTGGTACCTATTGCTATTTTGCCACTGTAGATGCCAATCATAACTCAGTGTATCCTTATATGGTAGGACCAACGTATTATGGTGTTTATGCAAATAGAAAAGTGACATCAATCACTGAAACGACAACAACATATACGCCAAATCTGGATAATCAAAGTTTTGATAACAACAGCATGGATATTACTATTTTTCCAAATCCAGCCGCAGATTTAGTGGTAATCCAAATGGGACCTATTGTTGAAAAAAATTATACTATAGAATTACTAGATAGTAATGGGAAATTAGTCATGTCTAATGCGATCAATCAGGGGCAAACCTTAAGTTATTTAGATGTTCAAACCATGCATGCTGGGGTATATTTTGTAAAAATATCAGATGGAAAATCGTTTATAACAAAAAAAATCATATTAGAATAAATGTTTAAATAGGGGAATGCGTTTAAAGTATTACCAGAATAAAAATGTTAAAAATGCAATTAAAGTTTGTTTTTTAAGAAATTTTTATGTTATATTTGGCAATAATTAATACTTAATTGAACTAGCCTATAGCAAAAAATTACTTTTTTAGAAATACGAGATAATAACCAAAACTAAAAATGTAATTTTATGGCTACAATTCAAATTCCTGATGCTTTATTGGTAAAGAATTATATAGCTGGAGATGAAAATGCCTTAGCTATATTAATTAAGCGACATCAATCTAAAATTTATGGATTCATATATTCTAAAATTGAAGATAGAGATTTGGCGGATGATATTTTTCAAGATACATTCATAAAAGTCATTAAAACTTTAAAATCAAATTCTTACAATGAAGAAGGTAAGTTTTTATCATGGGTATTACGAATATCACATAATTTGGTGATTGATCATTTTCGTAAAGAGAAACGTATGCCTATGAATCGGGATCGTGAAGAAATGTCCGTTTTTTCATTTATTTCAGATGCAACGCTAAATGTAGAAAGTAAAATTATAGCCGATTGTATTGAAACGGATTTACATAAGATGATTGATAAACTTCCTGAGGATCAAAAAGAAGTTTTGGTTTTACGGATGTATCAAGACTATAGTTTTAATGAAATTGCCGATATGACTGGGGTAAGCATCAATACGGCTTTGGGAAGAATGCGGTATGCCGTAATCAATCTAAGAAAAATGATAGAAAAAAATCAAATAATTTTAACGAATTAAACAATAAAAAAAATAAAGTTGCGTTATTGTCATATAACATAATAACAAGGTTTATGGCAAAACTTTACACTAAGAAAAAATCGGCAAATTCTAAATTGTTGCCCAAAAAACAAACTATCGATTTTATATTAAATTATTCCAAATCGATGAGCGCTGTGAAGGTTGGTATGATGCATTTTGAGTTTATGGCCAATTAATAAAATATCCCGAAAACAATCGGGATATTTTATTTTAAAAATTCTTTTCTTCCAATAGTTCGAGTAATAATGTCCTTTTCAAGGTTCCAACCCCTTGCGGGTGAATATTCTCTACCATACCAAATGATTTGTAAGTGTAAATCATTCCACAATGCTTTAGGAAAAATCGCTTTAGCATCTTTTTCGGTTTGAATAACATTTGTGCCGTTTGATAAATTCCAACGAAACATGAGTCGATGAATGTGGGTGTCTACAGGGAAGGCAGGAACACCAAATGCCTGACTCATCACCACACTAGCAGTTTTGTGTCCCACTGCAGGTAATGATTCAAGGGCTTCAAAACTTTGTGGAACTTTTCCGTCATATTTTTCAATTAAAATTTGAGACAATCCATAAATACCTTTCGATTTCATGGGAGATAAGCCACAAGGTTTGATAATTTCTTTAATTTCCTCTACACTCATTTTTACCATATCATAAGGATTGTCTGCTTTTGCAAATAAAAGAGGCGTAATTTGGTTCACTCTTACATCGGTACATTGTGCTGACAGTAACACGGCAATCAGTAAGGTATAAGGATCTTTATGATCTAATGGAATAGGAATAACAGGATATAACTCTTTTAACGTATTTATAACAAATGTTGCACGCTCTTTCTTCGTCATTTTTTACTAGATTTGAAGGTAAATATAACAACTTTAATCTAAACAAATGACAACATTAAAAATAGGAGACAATGCCCCTCATTTTTCCGGTAAAGATCAAGATGGAAAAGAACATACCTTAGCAGATTACAAAGGGAAAAAGTTAGTTGTATTCTTTTATCCAAAAGCGAATACACCAGGTTGCACCGCAGAAGCTTGTGATTTAAGAGACAATTACGAACGTTTTCAATCAAACAATTACGCACTTTTAGGTGTAAGTGCTGATGATGCTAAAGCCCAAACAAAATTCAAAGAAAAATTTAATTTTCCCTTCCCATTGATAGCAGATGTCGATAAAGAAGTAATACAGGCTTTTGGAGTATGGGGGCCAAAGAAATTTATGGGAAGAGAATATGATGGGATTCACAGAACCACTTTTGTTATTGATGAAGAAGGAGTGATTTGCGATGTCATTGCTGAGGTAAAAACAAAAACTCATGCCGCTCAAATCTTAAAGTAAGAAAGTCAGCATTGCTGACTTTCTTATTAATGTTTTTCTAAAACTCTGCTCGGGTTATATCCGAATAATTTATGTCGTTTTATTAAATCAGCAGTGCCTTTTGGTAGCATTTTTTCCCACCCAGTCATTCCAGTGCTGATCATTCGTAATACATCTCTTGAGAAAATTCGGAGATTATCTTTGTCATAAACAGGAACATCAACCACTTTACCATTGTATGCGAAGAATTTATATAACTCTTTCATACGAGGATGTACTTTTAAGTTTTGGGAAGTGATGATTTCACCTTCTTCTTCCATAGGATATAAGTAAACTTTCAAATCTCTGTAAAACAATTTTCCAAAAGCCTCTAGAATGCCGCCACTCAAATGTCTGTAGTATTTTTCGTCAAAAATATCAACCAAATTATTTACACCCATCACCAATCCCATACGTGCCTTGGTATAATTTGAGAAATATTCTACGACTCTATAATATTCTTGGAAATTTGAAATCATAACGGTTTGTCCTAACGAACATAAAAGTTCCGCACGATCCATAAAATCTCTCTCGTCGATTTCTCCTTCAGAACGTAAATTGGAAAGGGTAATCTCAAAAATAACAAAAGTATTGTCTTTGTCTACTTTGTTTTCTTCAACAAACATTTCGAGCGATTTTTGATACATATCCATATTGACATTTGTCACAGGTCGGAAACTTCCTCTCAAAGCAAGAATGTTCTTTTTATAAAGTACCGCAGCAGGCAAAATATTATGTCCATCAGGGCCAAACATTACGGCATCTGTCATGCCATTTTTAACCAATTGTAAACTCATCAAACGATTGTCTACAATAGCAAATCTTGGTCCAGAGAAATTAATGGTATCGATTTCTAATTGGTCTTTGTCTAAATGGTCGTAAAGATAACGGAGTAGTTTTTTTGGATCGGAGTATTTGTAATATGCACCATAAATCAAGTTAACTCCCAAAATTCCTAGTGTTTCTTGTTGAAGCCTAGCGTCGGTTTCTTTAAAACGAATGTGAAGAATGATTTCGTTGTATTCTTCGTCAGGTTCAACTTGATATTTAATTCCAACCCAACCATGACCTTTGAATTGTTTTGCAAAATCAATAGTTGCTACGGTGTTAGCATAACTGAAAAACATCTTATTAGGATGCTTTGTTCGATCGAGGCGCTCTTCAATGAGGCTAACTTCATGGGTAAGCATTTTTTTTAACCGACTCTCAGTAACATATCGGCCATCGCTTTCTATACCATAGATGGCATCACTAAAATCCTTATCATAGGCAGACATCGCTTTAGCTATTGTTCCAGAAGATCCACCAGCTCGAAAAAAATGTCTAACGGTTTCTTGTCCTGCGCCTATCTCAGCAAAAGTTCCATATATATTTTCGTTCAGATTTATTCTGAGAGCCTTGTCTTTTGTAGAAGGAATGTGTTCTATAACTCTATCCCCTTTGAGTTTGATGTCTAATCCTAAATTTTCCATAATCGCTATTATTTCGCAAAGTTAATAAATTAGGTACGTTTGCAAAAGATTAATTAGGCTATTTTTACTTGTCAATTGGTCTTGTGCTTTGTAGGTTCTAAATGTATCCATCAAAAAGTATGCTAAATTTATTTTGACTACTTTTGCACCAAATTTTTATAGTAATACTATAACGCTGAAAATGAAAGTTTATTTTTTAGGGACAGGTACTTCTCAAGGGATTCCAGTAATTGGGAGCCAACACCCCGTATGTTTTAGTTCGGATGCTAAAGACAAACGTTTGCGTGTTTCTGTTTGGGTTTATGACGAACAAAATTCAGTAGTTATTGATTGTGGTCCTGATTTTAGACAACAAATGTTGCGCGCGCAATGCCCAAAAATAGATGCACTATTATTCACTCACGAACATGCTGATCACACTGCAGGTCTAGATGACATTCGTCCTTTCAACTTTAAACAAGGGGATATTCCTATATTTGCCCATGCAAGAGTATTAGCCAATTTAAAGAAACGATTTGATTATATTTTTGAAACAGAAAATAAATATCCAGGAGCACCCTCGGTAGTCGAACATGTTGTAGTGCAGAATATTCCATTTACAGTAGGTACTTGGTCTATCGTTCCCATTCAGGCTTGGCACGGAACTCTACAAGTTTTCGGATATCGAATTCATAATTTTGCTTACCTAACAGATGTAAGTTTTATAGAAACGTCTGAAATAGAAAAATTAAAAGGATTAAAAGTGTTGGTTATTAATGCATTGAGAGAAGAAAAACACCATTCGCATTTTAGTTTGCAGGAAGCTTTAGATTTTGTAACTTTGATTCAGCCAGAAAAATGTTATTTAACACATATTAGTCATTCACTCGGATTTCATGAAGAAGTTCAAAGTAGGCTTCCTAAAGGAGTCTCTTTGGCCTACGATAATTTAGAAATTTCAATAGAATTATGAAGAAACAATTGTACTTATATTTATTCCTCGTAACCACGATGATTTTGTTTTTTACATATATGTATTTTACCAAACAAATAGAATTTGAAAGGAAAAATAGTAAATTAATTGAAAAAAGCATCAAAGACAGTCTCATGACATACATGAATAAAGTTAGCGAAGCAGACTATTTTTCTCTCGAACAAAATCAGCATGCTCAAGATTACTTCGAAAAATACTCTATTCAAAAATTGATTCCACAAATCAAGGAAGCCTTGATCGCTTACAATGATAGTCCTAAAGGCAATATATATACGGGTCAAGAAAAAATGGGTGATCAAAAATTCATAATCAATAAAGTTAAGGTCTTAAACCATCGTTGGATTATTGCTGATTATAGTAATGGTCAGTTGTGGGGTGATGTTTTAATAAAATATTTTGTTGAGGATAATGGTACCATTACATTCCAAGTGATGGATACGTTTCTTTATCCACAAGAACAATACTAAATAATAAAAAATGTATAAAAAGATTTTTCTAATAATATGGGTGTTGGTTTCGTTTGTTTCTTGTAAAAAGACAGACAGTCCTCAATCTAATGTCGACAAAAAACAGCCTAAGGATTCAACTATAGTAGGAGCCGACCAAGATGAAAATGGATGTCTAGCCTCTGCAGGTTATACGTGGTCTAAGTTAAATAAAGAATGTGTTAAAGCTTTTACAGGAATTCAATTAAATCCTGTGAATAATGCATCGACAGAAGATGTAACACTTTGTGCTTTTGTGCTTTTTAATGAAAGTGGTGATAAAGCAGAGGTCTTTCTTCCAGATGAAAAGTCAATTATTTTAAGCAAGACAGCACCTAAAACGTGGGCGTTTCAAGACTACCAACTGATTCAAAGTAATGGGTTTTCATTGCTTAAAGCAGGTGTAAAGGTATACACAGGCGATGCAGAAATGGGAAGCAAAGTGACGGGTAGTGATAATCCAGGGGAAGAAGGTCAAGAATAATTTTAACCTTCAAGCAACCAATTCTTGAAATCATAAAAATTTTGTGGAGCTACGCCATGTCCCACGGTGTATTCTTTGTATACAATATCTATGTTGAGGGCTTGTAATTTTTGATATGAATTTTGAGCCCATGATACTGGGATTACCTGATCTACAGTGCCATGAGAGGCAAAAATACGTAATGTGCTCAAATCGTTTTTCGCATAGTCCTCAGTCGCTATCTCTTCATTAAAATAGCCACTCAAAGCTACTACTCTTCTTATTTTAGTAGGATAGGAGACTGCTATAGCATAGCTCAAAATACTTCCTTGGCTAAAGCCAATTAATGTAACATCATCTGCTTGTAGGGGATATTTTGCAATAAGGTCATCAATAAAGGCGACAATCAAATTACGGGATTGTTGGGCCTGTTTGTTATCTGAAAATTTGTTTTCATCAGCGTCAAAATGAATGGCATACCACGCATAGCTATCATGCATCATTTCATAGGGAGCTTGTAATGAAATAATATAACAATCGTTTGGCAATTCAGAAGCGAATGAAAATAAATCTTTTTCATTACTACCATATCCATGAAGTAACAGCAATAGGGGATAGCGGTCTTTATTTTTTTCAGTAGGCTCTTTAATTAAATAGTTTAAAGTCATTTAATTTGTTTGATATTAGTTAATAAAAATGTATTTTTGTTAAAACAAGTATTTAGTCTTCTTTAAAAAGAAAGCCTAAAAGTATAAAAAATCAACGAGTTTACTCCATTGAAAAACCAAATACGATATATTATTTTTTGTTTTTTTTGTTGTCTGTTCCTTGTTCACGGGCAGCACACGCTTTCTATATCGTTTGGAGAATCGATTCACTTGAAAAAAATACCACAAAATACTCTATTTACGATTCATCTAGGAACAAAAGAAATACTTCTAAACGAAAGTACCATCAATCAATATGTTTTTGAAACACCCGGAAAGTATACCATAGATGTAACCACACCAAAACAAGACCATTTAGAGGCTTGTTCAGGGCATAAATTTCCACAAAAAATCTTTGTTACCGTGTACTCAGTTAAATGTACATTTCGATCTGAGGAACTCGTTTTTTCTAAACCTATAAAAAAAGGAATCGAATTACAAGGGGAAATACTATCAATACCCATTGATGTGAAGACGTATAGGAATCAGGAAGTGAGTAGCGACATAGGAACGGTTTCTACCGCGGGCATTGGAATAACCATTAAGGCAACACCCTCGGAGAATCAAAAAGTATTTCATACAGGAACATATACTATAACATATCAATTACAAGGAAATGCAGCACAACAGGGTGTTATTGTATTCGATTTTATAGACCTCAATCACAAGGTACAATCCATACCCATAAAAATTGAAAATTGAAAAGTTTTATAAAAATAGTATGTTTTTTTGCTATCTCCTTAGGGATGATGTGGCATACTTATGCACAATGTGTAGAAACCTCGTGCAATTCAAATGCGGGAATACTTTCCAATGATGATGCAGCGACTATTGCCTATGATAATATGTGTTCTTCGTTTCATTCATCATTCATTAAGGAACCTTCAGGTACATGGAAAGTATGGGGGGAATATTTAGGCAATGATGGGGTTACAAATGTTTTGTCACCTATCAATTTTGATGTTACTGCTTATCCTGCTTTGACGGGAACTATTTATAAAATGGCATTAGGTTCAAATTTCGGACTTAATGTTCAATTGATTGTTTTGACTTCTGATGGATTATTTGTATTAGGAACGGAGGGAACAGTTTTAGATGATGCCCTTACAACTTCTTCAACATTTCAAAAGTTGATTGTCGATAATAAACCAGATGGCTTGCCTTTTGGAGTTGTTCCCGAACAAGTAAAAATGATGTTTGCATCTTCTGGAACTTTGCTGATAACAACGTGTCAAGGAGAGGTTTTTGCTTTGGCTCAGAATGCATTAACTCGTGGCGATGGAGGCATAGGAAACGCAACTCAATGGAGTCAAGTGAGGATTAATACAACAGAGCCACTCACCAATATTATAGTGGCCAGGGGTTCTTCAGCAACAGGTTTTGCCTTGAAAAATGATGGAACATTATGGACCTGGGGTCGTCAAGCCTTTTTAGGTGATGGGTCACAAAGTGCCAACCAATATTATGCTACTCAAATGACTCTACCTGCTGGCCTTACAGGTGTTAAAATGATTCAGGCGACTTCAAATGAAAATTCAATGTCTTCCTATGCAAATATCTCGTATTATATTCTAGGTACAGATAAAAAAGTTTACGCTTTGGGTGATAATGAATATGGAGAATTGGGTGATCGTACTGCTGTAACTAGAACAGTATGGGTCAATGCCTTAAATCCTGATGGTTCAATTATTACCGATGCAGCCTGGATTTCAGGGAATGAACATGATGAAAATTTTGCAGCTTTAGCGCTTATTAAAACCAATGGAACTATATATACTGCGGGTTGTAACAGTTATTATATGATTGGTAGAGCAGATGGAGGAGATATTATTGATGGAGGGATTAACTATCTCGATGTACCGCTTGGAATTTCAAGTTCAGATAGTATTTCATTTGCTGAAGCAGGAGGACATACATGCGCACTTATCAAACAATGTGCTTCAAAATATGGTTATGTCGGACACCGAGTGAGAGGATCAATAGGGGATGGGTCTTCTTTAAATGAAACTATTCCGTCTTATGATTTTGTCTCGCCACCAGAAATTACAGTATGTGGAACTCAGTTTATCATGCCTACAATTACTTCCAATGGTACGATTTGTCCAGGTGAAAATGCTATTTTCTCTATTGTAGGATATCCTGGAGATGTTTTAACCTATACCATCAATCAAGGGGGTACTCAAACTGTGACGCTTGCTCCAAACGGAACCGCTCAGGTTATTGTAAATCATGTAACGGTTTCGCAACAAATTAATTTTAGTCATTTAACGAGTACAGTAGGGTGCTCCTACAACGTATCGATTACCAATTGGGTTACTATTAAAGCACCTATATTTACACAAATGCCACCAATTTGTCAAGGAACTTCTGGAATATTTTTACCTACTACTTCTGATAATGGATTTTCAGGAACATGGACACCAACATTCAACAATACTCAAACCACAACTTATTTTTTCAATCCAACTGCAGGAAGCTGCGTTTCTACAACACAAATGACGGTGGTTGTTATTCCTAAAAGCACCCCACTTTTTACTACGATTAATACACTTTGTTATGGAAACAGCACACAATTTAGTTTACCCTTGGTATCAGATAATGGTATAAAAGGAACATGGTCGCCCGATATCAATCCGTTTCAAACGACAACGTATTTATTCACACCCAATGAGGACCAATGTGCGGTACCGACAAACTTACAACTGACTGTAGCAAATCAATTGGATTTTGATATTGATAGCTATTGTCAAGAAAATAAGCTTTATATCAAGATTAGCGCCCATAACTTTAATCCAAATACGGCCGCTTTGCAATGGACTTTCAATAATTTATCTATTGGAACTAACGAATCAATAGAAGTAACAAATTACTTCAATTCAGACACTGCCTCTTATACATTTTTACTGAGTGTTACAGAAGTCAATGGATGCTCACAAACAAAATCCATAACGCTTAGCAAAAATCATTGTGACATTCCCAATGTGATTTCACCTAACAACGATGCTAACAATGATTCGTTTGATTTGACTGCTTTTCAGGTTAAAAAACTTGAAATTTATAACCGTTGGGGGAAGAAAGTGTACGAAAAAGAAAATTACCTTAATGAATGGCATGGTCAGAACGAAACGGGAGGACTATTGCCCGACGGAACATATTTTTATGTGATTGATTTTTATTCCGAAAGTTCCTCTAAGTCGGGTTGGATTTATATCAAAAACGATTAAAACGAACGAAACCATTTTTGATACCCTTTTCCTAATAGCGGCAACGGTGTAGTTTCTCCTCGAGCAGCAGTAAAAACCCCGTAAATAGTTAGAATAGAGATAAATATCCACATGGAAGCGGCAATCATTAAGTTTTCAAAATGACTAATAGAAAGCCCTAAGACTACAAAAGTTAAGGATAATCCCAAGCCCTGTCGAATATGAAATGACGCAAAAGCATTTTTTTTATCAGCATTGATTGATATCGCAATTAATGCCCCTACAATTAAAATATAACTTATAATTGCAGTTGATTTTCCTTCTTCTATGAGTTGTTTGTCCATTATGCTAGGGTTAAAATACCTTGATGATAGGTGCCTATGACGCGTCCTTTCATGGATTGATTAATAAAGGCTGAGTTTTTGGATGTAGATAAAATATGTTGTGCAGTAAAAGTCCAGTCCGAATCGGGTGTAAAAAGAGTTATATTTACGTCATTTCCTTCGCAAATAGGTGTTGATTTTATGTTAAAAATAGTCCTTGCAGCCGTTAGTTTTTCTATTGTTTTTTCTAAAGGAAGTACCGTTAAAAGGGCACCAAAAGTGCTTTCTAAACCAATCGTTCCCTCTTTTGCTATATCAAATTCTACGTTTTTATCTTCGATCGAAACAGGAGTATGGTCAGAAGTGATGAGGTCAATGGTATCATCCAAAACGCCCGCGATTAGAGCCATTCGATCATGTTCACTTCGTAAAGGAGGTGAAATTTTAAAATTCGTATCAAAATCCGTGAGTGTTTCTTCGGTCAAAACCAAATGATGTACGGCGACACTACACGTTACAGCAATCCCTTTGGCTTTAGCGTCTCGAATCAATGCAACCGATCCAGCACTTGACACAGTAGGGATATGAAGCTGTCCACCCGTATATGCTACAAGAGCGAGGTTTCGTGCCACCATAAGTTCCTCTGCAATGGCTGGAATCCCTTTCAATCCCAATTGGGTAGCAACAACTCCCTCATGGACAATCCCTTTTCCTTTTACCATTGGGTCTTCACAATAGGCCATGACTAATCCATCAAAATCTTGTACGTATTGAAGAGCAATTTTTAACACATTCGAATTCGTGCAATTTTTTTTGTAATCGCCAAAGGCAATGGCTCCCGCATTTTTCATATCAAACAGTTCGGCCAAATCCTTTCCTTCACTATTTTTGGTCATGGCGCCGATAGGAAATAATTCTGTGGAGCAACCTTGTGCTTTTTGCTGGACAAACCGAATTAAAGCTTGGTGATCCAGAATAGGAAAGGTATGGGGTTGAAGTGCAATGCCTGTGAAACCACTTTTCGCAGCTACTGTTAATCCGTGTGGAATCGTTTCGCAATCTTCATAACCAGGTTCTCCAAAAGATACGCTGCTGTCAAACCAACCCTGAGAAAGATGTAATCCAGGATGGCTAAATTCTTCATAATCTTTTTCAAGAGGCAAATTTTTACCAATTTTTTCAAAACGATTTTGGTTGATTTGAATATCGACAACCTGATTGTGAAAAGGATTTTTACTGTCGATTATTTTTGCCGCTCTGATGATGATTTTCATTTTACATATTTTTGAATTAATACCTCAAGAACCAAAAATAATAGAGTGAGATACATAAACCATTTCCATATTTGATTGTCTGCTCGATTGGCATGAAGTGTGTCAAAAATATGGTCTACACTACTAATTTCTTTGAAATCGGAGGCCACATCATCTTGAACTTGGGTAATGTCACTCTCTATTCGATTGTAATTAAAACTAATGTGATCAATGGTCTTTTTATTGTTTAAAATGGTATAATTTCCAGCTTGTTTCGGACTTTCTTGAAAAGTCAATTTTATCTTATTGTTCAAGATTTGTTGCAAGGGAATAAAACGTTCTGAAGTATTTTGAATCGTTAAAATTTCGTCTTTTCCTATTACACTCGTTACAATATAGGGGGTGCTGTTTCCAATAGTCATTGCTGTAATTCCAGCTTTTTGTGCATTTTGTCCCATTTTGTAAAAAGTTGGAACCACGAGAGGCGAAAGTAAAAAATTACTATTCGATTTGTTAAGAGGAGCTGTAAAGATGTAAACAGCAGAAAGACCATGTGGTACCGCAGATAAAAAGGGAGATTGATCATTATATTCTAACAAGCTCGGCGCCGATTGGTCTGTTGTAAAAGATTGTTTGGTGAAAGGATATTGAAAATTTGTTACTTTCTTTTCAAAAACACCTGTGAAAAGAGGATGATTATAATTAATAGTCGTTACCATTTTTTCAAGGCCTGTCAAAGTCTTGAATTGCACGCCTCCTATTTGCGCTAGAAAGGCATTGCAATTTGCTAACGTACTAGTTGCATTTGGAATAAAAATTACGTTTCCACCTTTTTCAGCAAATGCTTTTAATGTGGTTTGAAGCGCTTGTGGAATTTCTTTCAACTCGTTGAGTACAATCGCATCTTGTTTATCAATAAGGTTGTAATCTAAGGTTTCAAGAGGGAAGTTGGTATAATTAAACTCGTCCGCTTGATAAATTTTAGCAAGAAAAGAACTTTTCTCTGCTTCTCCAATACTCAAAACACTGCTTTTTTGTGGTTTCGAAAGCGAAAAATAATATTGATTATCAAAGTCCAAGCTGTTGTCACTGATGGTAACATATCCGTGAAAGTCTTCTTTTGGGATGGTAAAAGGAACTATTTTAGAAGCACCTTCAAATGAAATCATGGTTTTTGCAACCAATTTAGAATTGTTGTACAAGGCGATAGGCAAATCTTCGACCTCAGCGCCATACGCATTCAATTTGACTCCAATTTCATAAAAACGATCCATGGTTTTCTGAATAAAAACACTGTCAATCGATACGTTATTCGTTTTTTCTGCTTCTGGTAAAACAAAATAGAGGTGTTCATCTTCTTGTATGCCTTTCGTCTGTTCAGGTTTAAGTCCGACACCATCAGTAATGACTACGATATCTTTTTGAAATGCCGATTGGTGCGATTTTATTTTTGCCAGAAGTTGGTCCAATTGAAAAGGAGTAGCACTATAGGTCAAACTTTGTAAATCCTTTTGTATCGATTTGATATCGGTATTCCAATAACTATCACTACATGTTATCAACGAAAAATTAGCTTGTTCTGGAGTGTGTTCTAATAAGTCTTGTACGGCACGTTTAAGGAGTTCTCCTTTTTTTCCTTTGGCTTGCATACTATAGGAATTATCCAATATAATATACAATTCATTCTTGGCATGTTGACTGTCGGTTCCTTTGAAAAAAGGCTGTGCAAAAGCAATTATTAAAAAAGTCAGCAATAACAAACGTGTAGCAAGTAGAAGGTATTTTTTAATTTTGGAACTCTTACGAGTTTGAATGGCAAGTTCTCTTAAAAATTTTACATTAGTGAAATGTTCTGTTTTGAATTTGCGCAATTGGAACAAATGAACCAAGATTGGTACGATGAGCGCACATAAAAAATAGAGAATTTCGGGGTATTTAAATTGCATTTCCAATTAGAGTTTACGCACAAAGTTTGATTCTAAAAACGTTCCGTGTTTTTGATTTGTCAAAAATAGCAAAAAGTTTAAAAATGTAAAGCCTATCCGATGTAAAAGTTCAAACAAAACCATACACATGTTGAGTTATTTTTTCTTATTCTTAGCTGCTTTTTTTCGTTCAGCGCCTCGGTTTCGGGGTTCTGTTTTTCGAGGTTTGGTTTTACTAGGGCCACCCAAATTGACTTTCTGATTCTTTTTTGCCTTTTCATGAAACGCAGCACCGCCTTCCATCTTTGGTCTTTTTAAAAGTTGCTTTACTTTTTTGCGGGCTTTTTCAAATTCCAACAAGCGCTCAGCAACTTCAACGTCTTCTGGAAAATCTATAAAAGTGATTTCTTTTTCCATCAAAATCTCAGCTTGAATTTGAATTTCTTCTTCCTTTGGACTGATGAAACTGATTGCGATACCCGATTTATCGGCACGACCTGTACGACCAATTCTGTGAATGTATTGTTCTGGAATTTCAGTAAACTCAAAGTTAATGACATGAGTCACATCCGAAATGTCTAATCCTCGTGCCATCACATCGGTAGTGATGATGCCTCGCAATTCGCCTGCTTGAAACGAGGCCATCGTATTCAAACGGTAATTTTGAGATTTGTTAGAATGAATCACACCAAATTGTTCGGGATATTTTTCTTCAATACTAGTAGCAATCAAATCTACCGTTTTCTTGTTGTTTGCAAAAATCAAGACCCTCGACATGCTGTTGTCTGTAGAAAGCAAATGATTCAACAAATTGAGTTTGGTTAAAAAGTTGGGAGTAGCATACCCTAATTGTTCAATTTTTTCTAATGGCGTTCCCGAGGGGGCTAGCGAAACTTCTTCGGGCAATTCAAAAAAGTCTTCCAACATTTCATCAACTTCATCGGTCATGGTGGCAGAGAAGAGGATGTTTTGCTTTTTGGTGCGCATCATAGACAGCAAGGAAGTCACTTGAAATCGGAATCCGAGATTTAGGATTTCATCAAATTCATCGATGACCAATTTTTGTAACGAATCAAAACGCACCACATTGTCTAGTGCCAAATCCATTGTTCTTCCTGGTGTTCCCACCAAAATATCGACACCTTCGTATACTGCTTTTTTCTGGGTATTGATGTTTACACCACCATAAACACCAAGGGTTCGCACCGACATGTATTGGGTTAATTGTTCAATCACATCCACAATTTGAACCACTAACTCACGAGTAGGCACTAAAATAATCACTCGTGGAGCATCGGTTGCAGCAAACTTCCATTGTTTAAGTAATGGTAATAAATAGGCTAAAGTCTTACCAGTACCGGTTTGCGCAATTCCCATCACATCGCGTCCCGACATAATTACAGAAAAAGACTTTTCTTGAATAGGCGTTGGGGTAGTCAATCCCATTTCGTCGACGGCTTTTTGTAAAGATTTAGGAAGATTAAATTGCTCAAAAGTATTCATTGCGTAGTATTTTTGGCAAAGGTAGGGAATTCTTTTTTGGGATGGAAAGCAACAATATCTATAGCTTTAATTTACTCTTAAAAATCACCCTTTCAACTTCATCAACAATTCGTTTTGAATTCTCAAGGTGTTATTTTCCTCTTGAAGCATATTGATTAGTGCTTTCATTTCGTTTTCTTTCGAAATTCTTTCGGTGTCTTCCACTTCATTTTTGGTAAAATCTGAAGGTAATTGAATTGCTAAATCATGCAAAAAGTTATGTTTAACAGCATGGCAAATGTCTATCAAAATACCTGTTTGCATGCTTGGACTTTCTATAAATCGTAAAATAGAAATTCCTTTTCTATTAATTTTTCTTCCCAATTCGGTCTTAGAAATTCGGTTTTTAGTAATATAAATTTCTATTAATTTACCCGTGTCGATGTTGTTTTGGCTTAGTTTCATGTTAGTTACATTTTTAAATAGGAAGCAAGATACAAAAAATAGTTTTCAATTTGAAACATTTTGTATTATTAACTTAGCTTTTAGTTTCATTTATAATATTTTTTATTTTAGTTATGAATTTTATAGTATTATTAATAATATTTTTTAATTCAATAATAAAATTATTTGTGTTTTATATGAAATTTTTAATTTTATAATTAAAATATTTTAATTTAAGTATTATGCTTTTAATTTCATTAATGAAATTTTTAACTTCCTAAATAAAATTTTTAACTTCGTAAATGAAACTTTTAACTTCATTAAGTTATTTATTATCTAAAGAAGTTGTTGTATAGAAGTTGTAAAAAAACAACTGATAGTCTAACCAATTTAAAAACAGAAAACTAAATAGTACCGTTTTTACTACTTGATTGTATGTCCATTTTCATCAATCACGATTTCTGTTCCAGCAAGTATGACTTTTGCTGAGAGTTTATGGTTGGCATCATAATTGAAATCGGTGGGTTTTTCATAATAGAAATGGGTGATTTCTTTTCCAAGCGAATTGATATACCCGTATCCAAAATCAATTTTGGCAATGCAAAATCCGTTGCGATAGTGGTAAACTTCATCATACTTTATGGGTGTAATTTCTTTGCCTTGTTTGTTTAAAATGCCATATTTATCTTTTATTCTAACACGATAAAACCCGTAATCAATGGTTTCAATTTCATCATAAATAAACGACGACATGAGGTTGCCCTTTTCATCGAGTAAGCCAACTTTTCTATCTCGATTGCTTTTATCATTTGGACTGATACTTGTTGCCACAATGGTATTATCAATAGTAAAGTATAAATCATTATAGGTACACGGAATTACAACAATTCCTTTGTTGGTAAGGACGCCGTATTTTTTGTCTTTTATTAAAGTACCCAATTCATTTCTAGATTCCTCCCAAATAGCGTCATATTCACATGGAAGCACTACTTTACTATTCAAATCAATCAAGCCATATTTAGTGCCTTTTTTTACAGTAAAGAGTAGGTTGTTCCAATCATAAATTAAATCGTAGCCCTTTCCAATTTCTTCAAAATCTAAATTCAAAATATAATGTTTGTTGCCATCGCTAAAGGCCGTTGTTCTATAATACTTGTTGTAGGGGTTTTGAGGCATCGCACCATAGTTAAACTTCGAAATTTCATTTCCGTTTTTGTCTAATGCGCCACAACCATCAGTTTTACATGCCCAATATTTTCCAGAAGGGTAGTAGTTCTCAATTATATCTTCAAGATTTCTGTAAATCGGTTGCGTTTTTAGTTTAAAATGCGCATCGATAATTCCGTAAAAAGTGTTGTATGGGTCTTGATTATCAATGGCTGCTTTAGTATAAAGATAAAAGTCATTTTTGTAAAGTAAATCAGAATATATAGTTGCTAAAAGTGTTTCTTCTTTGTAATTTATTAACCCAAATTGGTTGGCTTTTTTTATTCGTAACACATTTTCTTTCAACGGAAGCAGTGCTTCAAATTTGGGTTCAATAGTAATGTTGTCGTTTTTAAATCCCCATTTTCCGTTGCGTTGCATGGTATAACTGCTAATCACCTCGGTTTCGTTATCCCTAAATCCATAACTTGTTATGTTGTAATTGTAATTATACGATTGTATGCCATCATAAATAACGTCCAAAACCGGAGTTCCTAAAGTGTCAATGACGCCCGCTTTATTATTTTCAGTAACATAATAACGATAGCTTCCGTAGGAAGGATAATTGGATTTAGCTTCATGCTTGGAGGTTATTTTTCTCAAATGCGTCAAAGTCAACATGGGTTGATCACAAGCAATAAAATCGGTGGCTTTAAAAGGCACTCTTCTAAGATTGTATTGATGTAAAAGTTCGCCTTTTTCATTTCTTAATATGAGGGTATTGTGACCGTAATTTCGAGGTCTTATGCTATTGATGGGTCTGATACCGTCTTCAAAATCAACTCTGGCTTTTTCATAATTATTATAATCGATTTCAATCATTTGAATACCATTATGAAACTTGTAGTAAATGGTGTTTGGACCTTTCTTTTCTGCGTCAAAAACCAATTGAGGTAGGACAACTTGACCCATTGATTTCATGCAAATCAACAGAGCAAAGAAGAAAAATGAGTGTACTTTTTTAGTCATAACATTACCATTGGAAGGGTAAAACTATAAATAATATTCTAAAAAAAAAGCAGTCTACTTTAACAGGATATTAATTTTGTGTGCCTTTGATACTAGTAAAAATCTTAAAATCAACTTAAAAAATCAAAATTCAACTTTTCAACTTCTATCTTCCAACTTTTTATAAAAGATGTCACGAAACAACACTACTGATAGGGCACTACATAAGGTTGTCCAATTTGAAAGTCGTGAAACTCAATGTTGGAATTTTGAAATGCATTGGTCTTGATGATGTTGCTGCCGTCAATAGGCAAGGAGGGATAGTAAGAAAAAGACAATTGAAAGCTACTAAACACCAAATAACTGTTGTTTACGAGCATGCCAACCCCAATTTGAGAATACATTTTGTTTCCAAAAAACACGTTGTTTCCTTCGTCTAAAAAGCCTAGAGTGACATTAAAAAACGGGCTAAAATTAAAGCCATACCAGTTTTTTTGATTGTACATTTGGGTCTGAAAGGTGGTCAAGAATTTTTTGGTTCCAATGAGTGGTGCACTGTTAAAACCAGGAATACCATTGACATCAACCAGGGTTAAACGGTCTTTGCTGGTGTCGAGACGGTTACTGCCCAAAACCAATACGGGTTTTATAAATTGTCTGAAGTGCCAACTTCCCAAAGGAATTAAATCGGTAAAATAATTGGCTTCAATTTTTAGGGTGGTTTGCTCTCGTTTCCCGTGATTGAAAAACGTGCCATATTCAACATTGCCTTGAAGATAGCCAAAGGTAAAATAACTCCCATAGGAAAATCGACTTCCCAGATAAGGTCTGTTGGTATTGTTTTTATTTTCTACTCCACCGGTAATGGAGAGTACTTTTCCATAGGGAATGTCTTCTACGGTGCCAAAACGAAACAGATAGGTGTCTTGATAATACCGCTGACTCGAAATTCCCAGAGTAGCCAAGGCCGTCTTGGAACTGGCAAAATAGCTTATAGGGTCTAGGGTCACATCGGGTCTGTTTAAATAGGACGTGTTACTATACCCCATAGCAAAAATGAGATGCGACCCTATAGCAAACTCAGAACGCGTTCCGAAGATGTTAAAGGCATGTGCGCCCCAACCCTCGTAGGTTTTGGTTTTGAAATTTTGCAATACAGCAGTTTCATCAACAGCTATTACATTTTGCGAATAAGCATTATAATTATAATAAAATCCTCCAGCCCAATGCGTTAAGGTGGAATAAAAAGGGCGATCAATTCGAACGCTTCGGTAGGTGTTGTCGTTCAAATCGTTTTTGGCTGCCAATGTGGTTCTTATGTAGGTGTTTTTAAAATTAGGTACTGTGTATTTGGTGTCATAGCCCAACGGTTTGGCGGTATTGTTGGTAAAACTTTTAAGATAATTAAAGTCCAATTCATGTCCCAAACCAAAAATATTTCGTTCTGTAAAGTCCAAATTAGCTTTACTACTAGACGTGGCGCCAGTGACAATGCCACTCCAAGTGTCAAGAACCCGCACAGAAACATCTATGGTATCTTTGTTGTTTTTTAGCGGTATGGGTACAATCACCACGCTGCGCACATAGCGTTGACTTCGAATGAGACGTTCCGATTCTTTTATCAAGACAGAGTCTAAAACTTCATGTTTTTTGAAGAGCAATAAATTTCGAATTGTCCATTTTTTGGTTTTTATATGCAGGTCATTTCCCAGTCGTTCTATTGCAAGGCTAGGCTTTAGTGTGGGGTCTGTTACAGAAAATCCGAAGGGGTCGAAGGTTTCAATCTGGATGTTTCTAATGATTTTACCAGAATATTTGGAATAGTCATGGGCCACAAGGATCGAGTGTTTTTGCTTTTTCTGAATGTTTTTTTCTTCAGAAACATCGGGTTTAAAAAGGAGCTTATGTACCAATCGAAATAGAGGACGGTTATCGGCGTAGGTTTCAATTTTTTTGTAAAGACTATCCGATTTTGAAGACGGGTTTGTCTGTGCCATCAGTGGGTGATAGCAAAAGAGAATAAATAAAACACAAACAATCGTTTTCAATACCGTTCTTTTTTCAAAACAGGATAAATATACATGTTCCAAAATTAAAACTGAAACTTTTTAACAAAACAAAAAATCCTCAACAAGGACTGCTGAGGATTTTGATTGTTTATAAAGGAGGAATTATCCTTTTTGTTCTTTATTGAAATAGACTAGGTAGTAATACATCTGTTTTTCCTCATCCCATCCTTTTTCTACAAATTTTTCGGCACTTTCTGGATTGATAAAATCCAATTTGATTTGGATGTTGGTATCGAGGTTGATGACGTTTTTGATAGACTTACGCGCATCAGTTACTGCCGCATTGGCAATAGGGAAGGAGGTTACATCTTCAATACTATATTTTTCGCCTCTGTCTGCTTTATAGTTTTTAAATTCTGGAATCAAATCGGGATTGTCCATCACCTCATTCAAAAACGAGGTTTCTTCAAAGGTGTCGTTTTTCGCAAAATGGTTCACCGCACGATTCATAAAGAGGACTTCTTGCTTTTTGTCTTCCGCAGGAAACACGACTTCTTTGGCAAACTCCTGACAGAATTTTAAATACTTTTTCGTCATGAAGTTCTCGTCTTGAAACGCATCGACCGACAAGAAATGCTCTAACCAATAGCGTGCATCATAGCGGTTGCTGTCTACAGTTAAGATTTTGTAGCCTTCTTCTTTTTTGTGGTTGAAAATCAAACAACCTTTGTCCAGTTTGTTTAGATTAACACCCTCTTGCAAAATCATTTCAAGATTGCTGTCTTTCTCTTCAAATTGAAGAAAATCGGTGCGCAATTCGCTTTTAAAAACCCCAATAGCATCAACTACAGTATTGTCTATAGAAACATGTGTTAAATAGGTTACATACACTTCACCATTCTTGATGTGTGGGTGATTGGATTGTTCAAAAAGATGTTTGGTAATCTTTTTAGAAACGTCGTGTACACTACTTGGATTGGTAAATATCTCCGTAGCGAAGTTGAACATCTCGTTGTATTCCAAATCGACATCGTGTGCAAACTGAAAGTAGTTTTCTTCTTTTTCACGAAACGGTTTAAAAAAATATTCCTTTAACAACGGTACAATTTCGTCGTTCAAAGCATAGGGATTCTCAGATAAGAAAAGAGCTTCATTACGGCTTTTATTTCCAACTCTGTGGATGGATAATGATTCTATATGGGTGTTGAATAGGTTGATCATATTTTTAGGCTCTAAGGAGCTAAGTTTTTAGTTACTGAGGTTTTTACTTTCGTTCTTTAATTTTGTTTATGAAGGAAACTAACATTCTTTCTAGTTCTCTACTGTCTTCGTAAAGATTATTAAAATCCTTATCCGTTAAATATTCTATATTTTTTGCGATTTCTAATTGGGTTTGTAGTTCAAACAATGAACCAATTGAAATGTTCAGAAATCTTAAGTATTCTTTGTTGCTTTCTCTTCCATGTCCTTCAGCAATATTGCTAGGAACAGAAATAGAACACCTTCTAATTTGTGAAGTCAATCCAAAGATTTCTTCTTTTGGAAAATTTTTTGTGGAATTGTAGGTTTTTGTTACTAAGTCCATGGCTTTTTGCCAAATGATAAGTTTTCTATAGGTACTCATGGCTTATATATTTAAAATTTATCAAATATATAAAAAAAACCTTAGAACCTTAATTCTTAGAACCTCAAAGCTCTAAAAATTAATTCCAATTCTCCTCAAATCCGTAATCTTCAAAATGGTCATCGCCGTGAAAAGAGTCGAAATCATCTTCGTCAAAATCATCATCAAAATCATCGAAATGATTTTCATCTTCTTCGGCTTCAAACTTTTTTTCCATAGCTTCAGCAGGCATTTCACCATGTGAGAAAATCGTTTCTGGATAAGTGGCACCAGCTTCGGTTTCTTCAATAGCAGCCAACTCTACCAAGAATGTCCACATGTTGATGAAATCATAAACATAAATAATTTTGGTGTTGTCTTCGTGGAGAATATCCGACAAAGGGTAATCGCTCATTGTTTTGTTTTCGCCTGGAACATCTCCTGTGTCAAACATCGGAATTTCATCTTCCTGATTCCATGTGTCGTCACAAGTGTAAAAGGAAGCCACTTCCATTCCATCAAAGCCAAAAGCATTTACAATGGCATTGTGTAAGTCTTCTAAAGTGTCATCTTCCAAAATGGCGATGTCTCTAAAAACATCTTCTTCAGCATCGAGAATGACTCTAAATTTATAAACCATGATTGTATTTTTTTAAGAAAGGTCAAAGGTAAAATTTAAATTAGAAAAACGAATTGCGAAATGCGAATTGTTGATAAGATTTTGTAGGTGGAATAGCAGATTTGTTTACTGATGAAGGAATTACTATTTTTGACCCTAGCCATGCGGATGGTGAACAATAAACATACATTATTGAAACCCAAAACTATGAAAATCGTTATATCCCCTGCCAAATCATTAGATTTTGAAAGTCCTGTTCCAACACAAGTGTATTCAGAATATGGTTTTGTGAAACAATCGGTAACTATTGACAAGGTTTTGAAAAAAAAGAAACCTAAACAGTTAATGGAGTTGATGGCTATTTCCGACAAGCTTGCCGATTTGAATTGGCAACGCAATCAAGAACGAAATGTAGCTGAAATGTCAATATCTAATGCACGTCCGGCGGTTTTTGCTTTTAGTGGCGATGTTTATGTTGGATTGGACGCGTATTCACTTTCTGAAGATAAAATCAATGTCTTGCAAGACAAACTCCGAATCTTGTCTGGATTGTACGGACTCTTGAAGCCGCTCGATTTAATCCAACCCTACCGCTTGGAAATGGGAACTAAATTGCCTGTAGGAACTAAGAAAAACCTTTACGAATTTTGGAAATCAACCCTTACAAAAGAATTGAATGCGCAACTCAGTAAAGACGAATTGTTTGTTAATCTTGCGAGCAACGAATATTTTGATGCTGTGGATGAAAAGAAATTGAAAGTGCCTGTTATAACACCAGAATTCAAAGACTATAAAGACGGCAAATTAAAAATGATTAGCTTTTTTGCGAAGAAAGCCCGCGGCATGATGGTGCGTTACATTATTGATACGAATGCGGAAACGATTGATGATTTGAAAGGGTTTAATTATGAAGGCTATGCTTTTGATGCTGCATTAAGCAAAGGAAACACCTTAGTCTTTACCCGATAAAAAAAAACTCTAAGACGCGTGTTCCTAGAGTTTTAGTGAAAAACAATATATAACCAATTTTTAACTATTCTAATGAATTGCTTCGGCTGGGTCGATTTTGCTTTTTCCTTTTTTGATCAGAAGAATGATAGGAATGCAAAAGAGAAAGAGAAGACCTAGGTACAAGAAAATGTCCATGTATGACAAGACCGTACTTTGCTTCATTACCGAGTATTCTAAAATTTGGTGTGCTTTATTCAAGGCTTCATTGCTGCTGTACCCTTTAGCCATAAAACTTTTTTGAAGTCCAATAATTCGTTGTTGTACTTCTAGTCGTGTGCCGTCTAAATGCGGAAGTAAATCCACACGATGTTTCTGTGCGAGACGCGTAATGTAGGTCGTGATAATAGCAATACCAAAAGATCCTCCCAACTGTCGCATCATTCCTGTAAAAGCAGCTCCTTCACCAATACTTTTTCCTTTTAAGGTAGACAGTGAAAGCGTCGTTACTGGAACAAACAGCAGCCCGAGTCCAATCCCTCTCAATATCAACGCCCAGTAAAAATGTTCTACGCCTGTATCGGGTGTCATCACTTGATTCATCCAAAATGTAAACAGAAAGAAGACGAAAAAACCACAAGCCACCATATAGCCTTGAGGAACGCCTTTCTGAATCATCTTCCCAATGAAAGGCATCATAATTGCCGTGGTGATTGACCCCGGAATAAGTAATAAACCCGCATCGGTTGCAGTCCAACCCAAAATAGATTGCGTGTAAATTGGAATAATTAGCGTAGAGCCGTAGAGTCCGAATCCCATAATGAACGACATCAGGATTCCAATTCGCAAATTTCCATCTTTGAGGACATTCAAATTCACAATGGGATGAGCATAGGTGAGTTCACGCCAAATAAATGCGAGCAGACCCACAAAAGAAACAATACTCAAAAAGATGATAAAATTGTCGTTAAACCAATCGTCTTGCTGCCCATGTTCTAGAACAAATTGAAGCGAACCAATAAACGCAATCAAGAATAAAATACCCCACCAATCGACTTGATTGGAACGCAGTTTTTCTCCATATTTTGGACTTTTTACAAAAGTTAACGTTAATATGGCCGCAATAATTCCAATAGGGATATTGATGTAAAAGATGAAAGGCCAAGAGGCATGGTCAATGATATAGCCTCCTAGTGGTGGTCCTAATGTTGGCCCCACAATAACCCCCATTCCATATATCGCTTGTGCCATACCTCTTTTTTCGGCAGGATAACTTTCTGTAATGATGGTTTGAGCAGTTACAAGCAATGCTCCACCGCCCAGTCCTTGAATGAATCGGAACGCAACTAATTCCCATATATTGGTGGCATTTCCACACAAAAAGGAAGCGGTCGTAAAGAGTATGATGGATACTGCAAAATAATTCCTTCTACCAAATTGCTGTGACAACCAACTCGTCATGGGAATCACAATAACATTAGCAATAGCATAGGCAGTTATGACCCACGCTACATCGGTAAGTGTGGCTCCAAGACTCCCTCTCATGTTGGTCAATGCCACATTCACGATCGTGGTATCGACAATTTCCAACAAGGCACACATCACCGCAGTTATTGTAATAATAACCCTTCTAAAACCATATTCTACTAAATCGTCTGCGTGTACTGACATTTTCGAATGTTATAAATTAGAACTTCGCTTATTTTAAGTGTACATCGACATCAACATTCATTCCAGGACGTAATGCGCTTAGTTTATTTTTGTCATTGGTAGCATCAAGCGAAATTTTAACAGGAAGTCTTTGTATCGTTTTAACAAAATTTCCTGTTGCATTGTCGGGAGGTAAAATAGAGAATCGTGCACCAGTAGCAGGGGAGAAGCTGGCTACAGTTCCTTGAAATTCCGTATCGGGAAACGCATCTACTTTCAATGTTACTTTTTGTCCCACCACCATTTTGTTTAATTGTGTTTCTTTAAAATTGGCAACTACCCATGTTTCAGCATTATTGATGATGTAAAATAAAGATTGACCTGGTTGTAAAAATTGACCCGGCTGGATTCCTATTTTGGAAACTTGACCATCAACGGTAGCTTGAACGACTGTATAGTTTAGGTTTAAGGTAGCCGCGGCCAATTGGGCTTGTGCTCTTTTGATATTGGCTAAAGCGACTTGTGCTTGTTTGTTGGAAACCGTACTTCGAGCTGCTGCGACACTTTTTTGATAAGCACTTGCTTTTTGTTGGTCTTGTAACACGTTTAACTGTGTTTGCGCTTCTAGTTTGGCAGCTTCCGCTTGTTCGTATTGTTGTTTTGTAATCGAATGATTTTTATAGAGATTGGCATAACGAACAAAATCGTTTGAGGCTCGAGTTAATCGGATTCGAGCTGTTTCAATAGTTCCAGTAGCCGAATGTACGTTGGCATCAGAAACCGAAATAGAAGCTTGTGCTGTTCCTATATCCGCTTTGGAAGCTTCGTAACTTTCTTCAGCAGAAGATAAGGCCGCTTTTGCTTCTTCCACTTTCACTAAATAATCTTTATTGTCAATGACAAAAAGAGTATCCCCTTTTTTTACAAAATCATTGTCTTTAACATATACTTTAGTGACATACCCAGAAACTCTAGGAATGATAGGCGTCATGTTTTTTTCTATTTGCGCGTCATCAGTAGTTTCGTGCGCTTGAGCATGCCAGTACTTGTACAAGCCATACGAACCTCCTACAAGAATTAACGTAGCAAAAATGAATATGAATTTTTTGTTTGTTTGAGTCTTTTCCATGATGCAATTATTTAGTTGATAGATTGAATGAGTTGATTAATTTTCCAGATGCAAATTGTAAATTATAATATTTTAATGCGATATCAGCTTGCGAAAGCGCTAGGTTAATTTTAGATTGTAATTGTTGCACATCCGCTTCGAGTAGATCGTTTGTAGTGGCCAGATTGTTATCATATTTGTCTTTTACAATTCGGTAATTTTCCTCTGCTTGAGTGGCAGCTAAGGCATAGACTTTGTTTTGTTTTAAAGAAAACGCATAATCCTCTTCGGCTTGTTGGCTTTCCTCTTTGATTTTATCGGATAAAATAGCTAAGGCTTGTGTGGTTTGCTCGGCTTTACTCTTTGCAAGAGCAACTTCTTTTTTGTTTTTTAAGAGCGAGGTAAAGTCATAATTCAGTCCGACACCAAAATTCATAGCATTCGTAACAGTTAAGGTATTTTTCAAATCAAGTGCGATATATCCTCCTGTAAGAGCAAATGAAGGGAAATACCCAGCACGTGCAATTTTAATCCCGATATCAGAGGCTTGTTTTTGATACTGTAAGGCTTCAACATCTTGGCGTGTTCCCTCATTTTTTTGGAGTTGATTGGCCGCCATATCTTTTTTTACAGCATTGATGTCGATTTCAATAGTCGTATTTTCTGGGAGTTGTAATAAGGTAACTAATTGGTAATTGATAATAGAAGTATTTTTAAGAGCATTATCTAATGACAACTGTACGTTTGATTCTTGCAATTGCGCTTTGAGTAAGTCATTTCGAGCCATCAACCCATTGTCAACCATGGCTGAGAAATCTTTTGTGCGTTGTTGTGCGCTTTTCAAATTCTCAGTAAAAAGCTCAATCATTTCTTGGGACTTGTAAAGAGTGGCAAATAGTTCTACGACATCGAGAGCTAACTGTTCTTTGGTGTGTGCACTTGAAGCAGTTTGTGATTTGACCATATTTTCAGAGGCCTGAATGCTGTTTTTGAGTTTAAAACCGCTAAAAACAGGCATTGAAGCGTTTATTTGACCTAACATAAGTTGGCTTACATCCATGCCATTGCCACCTCCAAAATTTGATTTAACATTCGCATTTGATAGACGCAAATATTGACCAGAAGCCTTCAAATTTGGATATTGGTTGTTTTTTAAGGTCTCTAGTTCTAAGGCAGCTGTTTTGATTTTAGTATTCGCTAAAAGCGCTTCATGACTGTTGGTAAGTACAAGAGCAATAGCTTCTTTGAGCGATAGTACTTTTTTTGTCTGACTTAAGACGACTTGAGACGATAAAGCCATTAAGGCTAAGAGAAATATTTTAGTTGTCTTCATGTGTGAGTAAAGCTTTGATGGTTTTTTGTATATGGGTTGTGAATGTTGTGAGTACATAATGTTCATAAGAAGCTTCAGTAGGTAGATGCAACAATTCCTTGAAATAAGGTTTGTTCATGTGAAAATGCGTTAGCGAACCGATAATAGTGGAGGATAAAAGCTCTATGTTGACTTCTTGTTGGAAAACCCCTTGTAACTGACCTTCGCGAATGATGTTTCGAAGCAGCTCTAAATTATCATTTTTTACCTGTGTAAAAACCTCAAGATTTAGTTCTCTCTTTTTATTGGAGAGTTCAAAATGGAGAATTTGATAGATGCACCGATTAGAATATACCCGTTTGATGTATAAAGCGACGAGCTTTTCAATTTTTTCAATAGGGGAGCTGTTCTCTTGAAGGAGGTTCTCCAGTTGTAGTTTCATACTTTTAATTCGGAAGAGCACTAAAGCTTCTAGGAGTTTTTCTTTCGAACCAAAGTAATACGAAATCATGGCTACATTGACTTGTGCCAATTGTGCAATTTCTCGAACAGAGGTGCCGTCAAACCCTTCATCTGCAAAGAGCTTTTCAGCGACCGTTAATATCTCAATTTGTTTTTCATTGAATTCCATAAGCAACAGTTTTTAAAACTCGATACAAAATTAAACAATTGTTTAAATTAAACGTTTGTTTAATTATTATTTAATAAAAAATTAATGAAAAATGAATAATAGATAAATTCTATATTATTTGTTTAATTTATTATTATCCAGTTATATATTGACTTTTATATGAAGTAAAAGTTTTATTCATAATAAAAACTGGTTTTTGGTATAAAAAAAGGATGTTTTAGATTTTAAAGACGCATCCAATTGGCTATTATTTCTTTTCCTAAAGGAGTCAAAATACTTTCAGGATGAAATTGAACCCCAAAAACAGGATAGTATTTATGGCGTATAGACATGATGAAACCCTCCTCACTCACGGATGTAATTTCAAGATGTTTTGGAAAATTTACCGAACTTATAACCCAAGAATGATAGCGTCCAACAGTGATATTTTTAGGCAAATTTTTAAATAGAACATCGTCGGTTGTTAGGGTGATTCCGGAACTCACGCCATGGTAAACGGTATCAAGATTTTCTAATTGTGCGCCAAATACTTCTCCAATAGCTTGGTGACCTAAGCAAATCCCTAAAATTTTTTTGGTTGGGGCATACTTTGTTATAACGTCTTTTAAAAGTCCAGCGTCTGAGGGAATTCCTGGACCAGGAGACAAAATGATTTTATCAAAAGAATCGATAACATCTAGATCAAAACGGTCGTTACGAAACACGGTTACAGAGCAATTCAATGCTTCTAGATAGTGTACTAGATTAAATGTAAAACTATCGTAGTTGTCAATTAAAACAATTTGTTCCATGGGGCAAATATACTACAATGAAATTTAAATATGTGAAGGCTTCAAAGGATGTCCTTTGAAGCCTTCTTTTCTAGCAAATATTCTGTTATTGGAATTCTAAAGTAACTGCTAAATCAAATTGATCGTTGATTGTTTTATCACCTAAATTATCGAAGAAACTTCCAGAACCATATTTGATTCCGTATTTCGTTCTGTCAATAGATACGTTTGCTTTTGCAGTAGATCCTGTAACAGTAATTTCAAATTTTACTGGAGCAGTAACATCTTTAATAGTTAGATCGGCAGTAACACTATACACGCCATTTCCTTTGTCTCCAATTGATTTGAAAACTAATTTTGACGTTGGGAATTTTTCAGTTCCAAAGAAATCTTCCGATTTTAAGTGACCGTTTAATTTTCCTAAATATTCTCCTGTTATATCTGTAGAGGTAAGCGATGTCATGTCTACTACAAAACTTCCACCAGTAAGTTTTTTTCCTTTAAAGATAAGATTTCCTTCTTTAAAGGCTACCGTTCCTTCGTGTTGTCCTGTTACTTTTTTACCAACCCAATGAATGGTACTTTTTTTAACATCTATTTTTTTAGATTGAGCTGTAGCTAAAGCAGATACGGCTACGAATAGGGCAAGGGCAATTGTTTTTAAATTTTTCATGATTTAAATTTTTAATGTTTAATGTTTAATAATTATAGTGTAATGAACAAATCGTCATTCGATTTTCTAACTTTTGCATAATGTTGTGTGGCATCTTCTTCGTGACGATACCCAACAGCAGCTACTAATGCTGCATTAAGATTAAGTATGTCTAAACCTAAAATTTCATTGTATTGCGCTGGAACAAAACCTTCCATAGGAGTTACATCAATTTTTAATTCTGCGGCTGCATTCATTAAATTGCTCAATGCAATGTAGGTTTGTTTTGCAGTCCAAATTGGTTTTACCTCTTCTGGCATGTTTGCAATAGCTCCCTTCATGTAATCTCCATATCCTGTTAAAGATTCTAAAGGCATGTTTCTTGTAGCTGCCACATTGTTGATGTACGCATCTACATCAGCTTCTGTAACTGTAGTTTGATTTGCAAAAACTAATAAGTGCGACGCATCAACAATTTGAGTTTGTCCCCAAGAAGCAGGTTGTAATTGTGCTCTTACTTCTGGATTTTCTACAATCAATACTTTATACAATTGTAATCCAAAAGAGGAAGCAGAAAAACGGATGGCTTCTTTCAAGGTTGCTAAATCAGCTTCTGATACTTTTTTAGTAGCATCATATTTTTTTGTTGCATAACGCCATTTTGCATTTTCGTTAAATTGACTCATAATTTTATATTTAAAGGGTTCTGTATTTCTCTAATAACGTATTTAATAGGATAATTTCTTCTTGATTTAAATTGGATGCTAATGACTTTTCATGTTCTAATACTTTAGGATCCAATTCGGTGAGGAGATTTAATCCTTTTTCTGTAATTAACACTTCAATTTTTCTTCTGTTTTCGGGACAAACTTCTCTTGTGACAAGCCCTTTTAATAAAAGTTTATCGATAAGTCTTGTAGTATTACTGTTTTTAGTAACCATCCGTTCTTGTATTACACACATGTTGGCCGGATTTCCCTTTTGCCCTCTCAAGATTCGCAATACATTAAACTGCTCACTAGAAAGATCGTAGGGTTTTAACAATTCATTAAACCTATCCGAAATGACATTCTGTGTGTATACAATGTTTAGGATAACTTTCTTCGCATCATCCAACGATACAGTCGACTTTATGATTTCTTCTATCTTCATTATTGTTGTAACAAAATTTGTAGGTACAAGTGTATGATATTTTTTATTTGTATATACAAATGTATTGTTATTTTTTTGTTAATTCTATAAAAAACAAAGTTGAATTGGTTTTAAATAAATGTTTTTGAGTTATTTAATAACAATATCATATTTTTCTAACAATCCGCTCAAACCTTCTGTAGCAAATACCGCTTTTTTAATTTTATTCTTCTCTGGGTCAATAGTATAATGGAAGCTTGTTGAAAAATCAGCTTTGGTAAGAGTGGTGTTGCTAAACACGGCACGTCTTAAATTACAATTATCAAATAATGCTTCAGATAAATCACAGTCCATAAAATCAATCGCAACCATACTGCAATTGATGAATTGCATTTTTCGTAGCTTTAAAGCATAAAATTTGGCATAATCAAGCAAACAATCATTAAAATGAAACTCGAAAAGAGTTTGTTCGGTCATGGCAAAATTCACATTGGTAAAATTACAAGCATTAAAAAACACGCCTCGAAGGGCTACGTAATTAATTTTAGCTTCTTGAAAAGTACAAGAAAAAAAATTACAATCAATAAAAGTTACGGTTTGAAAAGTACATCTCGTAAAATCGCAAGACGTAAATGTACAATTTTCAAAATCCTTGAATTTGGTTGTCGCATCATCGAACGATTGATTTTCAAATTCTTGATCAAGGATATAGTCTACTGGCATAAATTATTTTTTAAGATTTAGCTATTGGACAAAAATAGCGATGATTCTTGGAAAGTTTGAGACTGTTAATAATTTTTAATTATTTTGTGTTTCAAAAAGATAGAATATTTATGATTTGTAATATTTTTGAAAAAAAACAAGAGAATGAGAATAGAAACTGAATTGAAATTAGGATTTAAAGACGTCATGATTAGACCTAAACGATCTACATTAAACAGTAGAGCACAAGTTTCTTTAGAGCGAGAATTTAAATTCAAACACAGTACGGCCACTTGGACGGGAGTGCCTATTATGGCTGCTAATATGGACACTGTTGGAACCTTTGAAATGGCGCTAGCGCTGGCAAAAGAAAAATTATTTTCCTGCATCCACAAACATTATACGGTACATCAATGGCATGAATTTATTAAAAATGCTCCTGAATCTATAACAAATTATATAGCGGTAAGCACTGGCACAGGAACATCGGATGCCAAAAAAGTAGCTGAAATATTTGAACAAAATCCGCAATTAAAATTTTTGTGTATCGATGTTGCCAATGGGTACTCTGAGCATTTTGTAAATTTTGTCAAGCAAATGAGAAAACAATTCCCAGATAAAGTGATTATTGCAGGAAACGTGGTTACAGGCGAAATGGTAGAAGAGTTACTGCTAGAAGGTGCCGATATTGTAAAAGTAGGCATTGGTCCAGGTTCTGTTTGTACTACACGAGTTAAAACGGGAGTAGGGTATCCACAACTTTCTGCCATTATTGAGTGTGCCGATGCCGCTCATGGTTTGGGAGGACATATAATAAGTGACGGTGGGTGTACCATTCCTGGTGATGTAGCCAAGGCATTTGGTGCTGGAGCTGATTTTGTTATGCTGGGCGGTATGTTGGCTGGGCATACAGAAAGTGGAGGCGAATTACTTGAAATAAAAGGAGAAAAATATAAAATGTTTTACGGAATGAGTTCAGATACAGCCATGAACAAGCATGTTGGGGGAGTAGCCGATTACAGAGCCAGTGAGGGTAAGACGGTTCAAGTTCCTTTTAAAGGGGATGTCATCGAAACTTTACATGATATTTTGGGAGGCATTCGAAGCACGTGTACATATGTGGGGGCTTCAAAAATAAAAGAACTCACCAAACGTACTACTTTCATAAGGGTTTTAGAACAAGAAAACCGTATTTATTCAAAATAAGCACCATGTCTTTTTCTGAATTTTGTCCAAAATGCGGTGTGCAAGGAGTGTCCTTTATTGCAGATGTTAAGCTGGAATGTGATCATTGTTGCTTTGTATTGTATCACAATGTAGCAGCGGCAGTGGCTGTTATTTTTACATATAAAAACAAGATTTTATTTACGGTGCGTAATGTAAATCCCGATAAAGGAAAGCTCGATTTACCAGGAGGATTTATTGATCCTAACGAAAATGCAACCGAAGCGGCCTGCCGAGAAATTAGAGAGGAGCTAGGAATCGAAATTTCTGAAAACCAATTGCGTTATCGAACAACGGCTCCTAATACCTATTTTTATCGTGAGGTACCCTATAAAACCTTAGATATTTTTTACGAATGTGAATTAAATTTCGATGGGGTGCAGGTGGCCGCTCAAGACGAAATCAAAGCGCTGGTTTGGTTGGAAAAATCTGACATAAATCCTGAAAAAATAGCTTTTGATTCTGTAAAAAAAGTCATTCAAGAGCTGTATCAATGGTGTTAAAAAAGAATAAATATAGGTTTGACGCCTCTTGAAAAAGAAGAATAGAATACTTTTACACCTGTTTTTAATGCATAGTTAATTGTAATGAATGTAGTACAGACTTTTCAATCGGCCAAAAAATCTTTTTTTTCCAAAAATCCTTCACTTCAAAGCATTGAGTTTCGCAGGTTATTGTTGTTGCGTATTGGGGTTATTTTTGCCTTAAATATGCAGGCTACCATTTTGTATTATTGGGTGTATCAGTTAACCAACAACAAACTTTCTCTCGGATTTGTTGGACTTGCTGAGGTAATTCCTGCCATAGGGTGTTCCTTATTTGCGGGTCATTTTGTCGACTTAAATGAAAAGAAAAAAATGGTGAGTTATGCTCTCATAGGCTATATTATAACAGCAGTAGGTCTTTTTTTATTGTCATCATCTTATTTTCCAATAATAGTGTCTGTAACCCTAAAGGTCTGGATGGTATACGGATTAGTTTTTGTAGGAGGGGTATTGCGCACATTTTTTGTTCCTGCAATGTTTTCTTTATTCGGACTTATTGTTCCCAGAGCACATTACCCTAACGGAACAAGTTGGAGTAGTATGGCATGGCAAATTGGTGCCGTTCTCGGTCCTTTAGTGGCGGGAATTTTTATAGGATGTTTTGGTATCGAAACGGGTTTGTTGTGGGTAGGGATTTTTCTTTTACTCATGTTTATTCCTTTGATGGGAATTTCTAAAAAACCTATAGTAAAGAAAGAGAAAGAACCAATGTTGGAAAGTATTCGAGAAGGAATCAAATTTGTTTTTAAAACCCCTACACTTCTTGGAGCTCAATTGCTGGATATGTTTTCTGTTCTTTTTGGAGGTGCTGTGGCTTTGTTGCCTGTTTATCAAAAAGAAATTTTACATGTAGATGAGATGGGTTTTGGAATATTAAGAGCGGCCCCTGGAATAGGAGCAATTTTTACTTTTGCAATCCTAGCATTCCTTCCTTTGCAACGACAACCTGGAAAAAAGTTGTTTCTTTGTGTGACAGGTTTTGCTGTTTCAATCATCATTTTTGGCATCTCTACCAACTTCATACTGTCTTTTTTAATGCTTCTTTGCTCTGGTATGTTTGATGCAGTGAGTGTCGTTATTCGAAGTACCATCTTACAATTGGTTACGCCCGATGCGATGCGAGGAAGAGTATCGGCGGTGAATACAATATTTGTGAGTTCTTCCAACGAATTTGGCGATTTTGAAAGTGGTGTAATGGCCAATTGGTTAGGTACAGTTCGTGCTGTAGTTACAGGAGGTGTTTTGACACTTGGAGTAATCGCTTTTACTTATGCAAAAGTGCCCAAACTTAGAAATTTCTCCTTTGAAACAAAATCGGAAGAATAAAAAAGCCGCCTTAGTGAAGACGGCTTTAAGCTTTTCTAACGATTAAATATCATCAAAATCAACATCGGTATAACTAGAAGGTTTTGACGAATCTTGATTTTCTTCAGTTCTATCAGAGAAATACTCTCTTTTAAAATCTTTTTGGTGTCTTTCTGAAATTACTTCTTCTCCCTTATTATTCAAAACAAAGGAAGTCATTTCATTTAAAATCTCACTAAAAGCTGTAAAATCTTCTTTGTAAAGATAAATTTTATGCTTTTTAAAATGGAAAGAACCATCTTCTTCAGTAAACTTCTTACTTTCGGTGATGGTAATGTAATAATCATCAGCCTTGGTTGCTCTTACATCAAAGAAATACGTTCTTCTTCCAGCTCGTAGTACTTTAGAAAAAATTTCGTCTTTTTCTAACATGTCATGTTCTCTCATATTCTTCCTAATCAATTAGTATTTTTTTCTTTTACGAAAATGAAAAAAAATTCAATACAAAACAAATTTTTTAAAGTTCTTTTTCAGAAAGTTGTTTTAAATAAAGATTTTTATAATATCCTTCCTTAATTATGAGTTGATTATGAGTTCCTTGCTGTGTGATTTTTCCGTTTTCTAACACGATAATTAGATCGGCATTTTTTACCGAAGAGACCCTATGACTCACAATTAGTGTCGTTTTGTTTTGAGAAATAGGCTGCAAACGGTGCAATATTTTGTCTTCAGTTTCAGTATCAACAGCCGAAAGACAGTCATCCAATAGAAGGATAGTTGGATTTTTTAATAAAGCTCGTGCCATCGAAACACGCTGTTTTTGTCCCCCTGAAAGGGTAATCCCACGTTCTCCCAAAAGCGTTTGGTATTGATTGGTAAACGAGACAATAGCATCATGTATTTCTGCATCTTTAGCCGATTGTTCGATGGCTTCTCGGGTTGCAGTCTCGTTGCCAAACCTAATGTTGTTTTCAATCGTATCAGAAAATAAAAAAGTGTCTTGCGGCACGATGCCCATGCTATTTCTCAAATGGTAAAGATTGATTTCTTGAATAGGAATTCCGTCTATTGTAATGGTTCCTTTGTCAACATCATACATTCGGGTGAGCAAGGACAGTAGTGTGGTTTTTCCTGACCCTGTTTTTCCTACTATTGCGAGTGTTTTTCCTTTTTCTAACTCAAAAGATACTTCGTCGAGTGCTAAAATATTTGTGTCTTTGTAGCGAAACGAAACCTTTTGAAACGAAATCGTTCCCTCCAATTTAGGTTGGTCTTCACTGAGATTTTTTACAAGTGGTTCGGTTTTTAAAAATTCGTTTATTCTTTTTTGAGACGCCTCGGCTTCTTGTACCAAAGACGAAACCCATCCAATAGAAGCCACAGGCCACGTGAGCATGTTCACATACAAAATAAATTCTGCAATGGTTCCAATATTTTGGATGCTGCCTTCTATATACATTATCCCGCCCATGTAAATTACGATCAAATTACTAATTCCGATTAATGTAGCCATCAACGGACCGAATAAAGATTGCACTTGAGCCAATGCAATGCTTTTGGTTTTGCTTTCCTCTGCCAATGTTTGGAGGGTTGCCTCGTTTTGTTTTTCTAAAGCATAGGCTTTAATGACCCGAATCCCAGAAAAAACCTCCTGATTAAAGCTGGAAACTTTAGAAAGGAATTGTTGAAAAAGAGTACTTTTTTTATTGATTTCGACGCTCAATTTAAAAATTAAAAACGACAAAAAAGGCAAGGGGAGCACGGTGTACAACGTCAGTTTGGGCGACACATTATACATATAAATGAGTACAATGAGAAAACGAATAATTGTATTGATGGTATACATCACGGCGGGTCCAACATACATTCGCACTTTAGCGACATCTTCACTAATTCGATTCATCAAGTCTCCGGTTCTGTTTTGCTTGTAAAAATGTTGATCCAATACCTCATAATGCCTAAAGATTTCATTTTTTAAATCAAATTCAACGAGGCGAGACATCACAATTAAGGTTTGACGCATCAAAAATGTGAAAAAACCTGCCAGAATAGTCGCTCCAATAACGAGTAAAATATTGGTAATGAGTTCGTTTTTTACGGAATCCAAAGCGGAGTTATTTCGAGACGCCCGTTCAATGCCATTGAGGGAACTGCTAATAAGTTTTGGAGTGAATAGGGCAAAGATTTGTGCCACAATTGTAATAAAAATACCTAGTAAAAAACGATATTTATATTTGATAAAATATTTGTTTAAATAGTGTAATTCTTTCATTTTAGAAATAAAATTATAACGAAATACGATTTAAAAATGTTAAAAAACATAAAATAAAGTAATTTAAATAATCCTAGTGAAAGTTAAATTTTAGTATCAAAATGATAATTATTTTTAAAATACATGAATTATTTTGAATAATACCTTAATTTTGCTCGGACTTACTGATAAAGTCGCAACACAAAATTTAATTTATGACTTCAGAAATTACTACCGTTAAGGAACTTCAAAAAATGGATCCTGTATTTGGACAGCTTTCATTTGACAATCATGAACAAATTGTATTTTGCAACGACAAAGATACAGGATTAAGAGCAATTATTGGTATTCACAATTCGGTTTTAGGTCCAGCATTGGGGGGCACAAGAATGTGGAATTACGCTAACGAATGGGAAGCGCTTAACGATGTGTTGCGTTTATCGCGTGGAATGACCTACAAATCTGCTGTGGCTGGTTTGAATTTAGGCGGAGGTAAAGCAGTGATTATTGGCGATGCTAAAACTCAAAAAACACCGGAGTTGATGAGAAAATTCGGAGAATTTGTTCATTCATTATCTGGAAGATATATTACGGCTGAAGATGTAGGAATGGTCACCGCCGATATGGACACTGTGAGAGATGTAACCCCTTATGTAACTGGGATTTCAGAATCTCGTGGGGGGTCAGGTAATCCTTCTCCTGTTACCGCTTTTGGAGTATATATGGGAATGAAAGCTGCGACAAAATTCCAATTTGGTTCTGATAACTTGGAAGGAAAAAAAGTATTAGTGCAGGGGATTGGGCATGTAGGGGAAACTTTAGTAGATTATCTTGTGAAAGAAGGTGCTTTGGTTCAAATTACTGACATTAGCGAAACCCGCTTAGAAGAAGTAAGCCAAAAATATGGAGCTACAATTTTTAGAGGAGACGATTTATATGCAGCGCCAGTTGATATTTACGCTCCTTGTGCCTTAGGAGCAACAATTAATGATGAAACTGCCTACAAAATTCAAGCTAAAGTTATTGCTGGAGCAGCCAACAACCAATTGGCTAATGAGAATGTTCACGGACCCATTTTACAAGAACGAGGCATCGTTTATGCGCCTGATTTCTTGATCAATGCAGGGGGAATTATCAATGTATACGGAGAAATTGCTCACTATGACAAAGCGGAAGCAATGCGTAGAACGGAAAATATTTACAATACTACATTAGAAATTTTAGGCTATGCCAATGCCAACAATTTGACACCTCAAAAAGCAGCTATGGCAGTTGCCGAACAAAGAATAGAGCAAAGAAAAAAAGAAAATGCTACAAAATAAGGTAGTGTTTTATTAAAATTAATATAGTATTTTTGCAAAGCGAAAGAAACCCTCTTTCGCTTTGTTTTGGTTTAAATTTAAAGTTCTTATCCGTGCTAAATAGAAGACACATCAGAGTAAAAGTCATGCAAACCATCTATGCCATGTATCAAAGTGGGAATGACCAACTCGAAAAACAAGAAAAGTTTTTACAAGCTAGTATCGAAAATAGTCTCGATTTATATCTTTTAATGTTGTCTTCCTTGGTTGAAATTCGTAAAAAAGAAATAGAATACCTTGAGATTGCTCGAAAAAAACACCTAGCCACTCCCGAAGAACTCAATCCGAATAGACGTTTTATTGATAATCCTATACTGGTGGCTTTAGACGAGAGTAATGCTTTGAGTATAGCTCTCGAAAAGAGAAAGATAACGAATTGGCAAGCCAATGATGACACCATTTTGTTTATCTTACAAGACATCAAACAAAGCGAATTGTATCAAAAATACATGAGTAAGCCTAGTGTAACTTTTCAGGAAGAGCGTTTTTTTGTAGTGGATATGTTTTCTGAATTGATTGCTCCCAATGTAAAATTATACAGTTATTTGGAAGATTATAAATTAACATGGGTAGACGACATTCCAGTTGTGAACACGCATATCGTAAAACAGTTAAAAAAAATGACTGCGGCACCTGAATCACTTGCTGTGCCAGCCCTTTTTAAAGATGAAGAAGATAGGGATTTTGCTGTCGCTTTGTACCGAAAAACGGTATTGAACGACAAAGAGCTTACAAAGGAATTTATGGATAAGACGCCCAATTGGGATTTCGAGCGTATCGCCGAATTGGATGTTATTATATTAAAAATGGCGATATGTGAATTTTTAAAATTTCCATCGATTCCATTAAAAGTAACCATTAATGAGTATCTTGAACTCGCAAAAGAATATTCTACCCCAAAAAGTAGTATTTTTATAAACGGAATATTAGACAATTTAGTAAAAGAATTTCAAAACACAAATCGAATAAAAAAAGTTGGAAGAGGTTTAATGTAAAAAAAAAAAATGAACATAAAAAAAAATGTATTAGCACTCTTTGTAGCAACGGCACTTTACTCTTGTAAAGGAGACAGTACGTTCCCAGTGATGGATTTTGACGAAACCGAATATGACTTCGGTACTCTTACAGAAGGTCAGAAAGTATTAAAAGAGTTTACATTCACAAATTCGGGTAAAAGCGATTTGATTATCAGTAATGCACAAGGCTCATGCGGGTGCACGATTGGAGAATTTCCAAAGGAGCCTATCAAACCTAAAGAAAAAGGCGTGATAAAAGTGTCTTTCAACTCAACAGGAAAACACGGATTGCAAGAAAAATCAGTTTCGTTATATACGAATACTAAAAACAGAGTAGAATTACTTAAAATTCATGCTGATGTAATTCCAGCAACTAACCAAAAAAATAAGTAAAATTATGGGTCAATTAGGTTCCATGGGGTATATCCTCTTAATGTTTGCCGTGATGTATTTCTTTATGATTATGCCACAGCAGAAAAAAGCAAAAAAAGAAAAAGAATTTGAATCAAATTTAAAAGTAGGCGATAAAATTGTGACAAAAAGCGGCCTATATGGAAAAGTTTCTGAATTAGCCGAAACCACAGTAGTTATCGAAACTATGTCGGGCAAGCTAAAAATGGAACGCTCTGCTATTTCCTTGGAAATGAGTGCAGCTTTGAATAAGAAAGCGTAATTTAATTATAAATTCATATTTCGAATTCGTAATTCATAATGAGTTATCGGTATTGATCATGTAAACCAATGTTCTGTAAGACCATTGGTTTTATTTTTTCCATCCGGGAAACTTTCGTTTTTTCTTGTTTAGCCGAAGCAATATATTCTAAAAATTCTTTCTTTTTAGTGAGCGAAAATTTTTCAAATGCTGCTGCAAAAGCGACATCCTTTTGCAATTCGTGTGCAAAAAAGGCACATACCACAGCTTCTTTTTTTTGAGGTTTATGACTTATTCCTTTTACCTCATTGTCAATGGCTTCTTGTATATACTGTAGAATTAACGATTCATTGAGGGCTTCCTTCGATTGAAAGCGCCATTGTCTCAGGGCTTTGGTCTCATCTGTTGCCGCAATCAAGACACGTGCAGGATCTTTTAAAAAAACGCCATTCATAAACCAAATCCCAAAATAAGATTTAAACCCACCTATTCCCAAAATGTTTTTGTTGTGATAGGTATAGATTAAACCGCCCCATTTGTTCGTTTCTACCAATTCTGTTTTTGCTATGATGGCTTTAAGAACGTCCAGTTCATCAGCCCATTGGTTTATTTTATCCCAAGTATGTTTTTCTTCCATAAACGTCAATTGAGAGTTAAAGATAAAAAAAATCCACAAACCTCATACAAGGAAACTTGCAGATCGTGAAAAAAGTTGTTTTTAGGGGGTTGTTTTAGTTTAAAACGATTACTTTAAGCACATTTATCTTTCTGGTTCTAAAAAAAATGCCAAAAATTACACAAATTAATTGGTGCTAATTTATGTAATTTTTGGCAAATAAATAGTGCAGTCTTTAAGTCTGTCAACTAAACGTATTAAAGTCCAAAGAGGTTTATTTTTTAGAAAAATCGGTGGTAGCAGTGAGTTCCGCAATGCGAACAATCACATCGACGGCTTTTTGCATACTCTCTACGGGTACATATTCATATTTTCCATGGAAATTATGTCCCCCAGCAAAGATGTTCGGACACGGTAATCCCATATACGATAATCTCGAACCATCAGTACCCCCACGAATCGGTTTAATAATCGGTTCGATACCCAAATCACGCATCGCTTGCTCCGCTACATCCACAATAAACATCATAGGTTCTACTTTTTCACGCATGTTGTAGTATTGGTCTTTTACCTCGGCAATGCAAATGTCTTCTCCAAATTGTGCCGCAAATTTTGCATTGATTTTAGCTACAATATCCAATACTTTTTCTTTGCGTTTTTGGAACAAATTGGCATCATGATCGCGAATAATCAACTCTAATTTTGTCTCTTCGATGCTTCCGGTCAAACCTGTAACGTGGAAAAAGCCTTCATAATCAATTGTTTCTTGAGGAATCTCGTTTTTAGGTAATTCGTTAATAAATTCGTTTGCAATCAACATCGAATTGATCATTTTTCCTTTCGCATATCCTGGATGCACGCTTTTCCCTTTGAAAATGATTTTGGCACCGGCCGCATTGAAGTTTTCGTATTCCAATTCCCCAATCTGACTGCCGTCCATAGTATAAGCCCATTGAGCGCCAAATTTTTCCACATCGAAAATATCAGCCCCACGTCCAATTTCTTCGTCTGGCGTAAAGCCTACGCGAATTTTCCCGTGTTTGATTTCAGGATGTTGTACCAAATATTCCATGGCAGTAACGATTTCAGTCAATCCCGCTTTATCATCGGCACCCAAAAGGGTTAAACCGTTTGTCGTAATAAGCGTTTGCCCTTTATACAACAACAAGTCTTGAAAATAACTTGGTGATAACACAATATTATGTTCGGCGTTCAACATAATATCACCACCATCATAGTTGTGTACGATTTGTGGTTTTACATCTTTTCCAGTAAAATCGGGTGAAGTATCGTAATGCGAGACAAAACCAATTGTCGGTACCTCGTGGGCTACGTTACTAGGAAGCGTACCCATTACGTATCCATTTTCGTCGAGGGTCACTTCCGTTAATCCAATATTTTTTAATTCTTGCACCAACAAGTTCGCTAATACCCATTGTTTTTCAGTACTAGGTGTAGTAGGGGAGTTGGCATCCGATTCCGTATCAATCACGGCATAGCTTATAAAGCGGTCAATAATATGTTGCATGTAATTAAAGTATAGTAATAAGAAAATAAGTAAGGGTTAATTCATTCCATTTACAATAGCTACAAAGTCGCTAGCTTTGAGTGCGGCACCTCCAATTAACCCTCCGTCTACATCAGGTTTGCTAAAAATCTCTAGAGCATTGTCGGGTTTTACACTGCCTCCATACAAAATGGATACCGATTCGGCAACAGCATCACCATAGTGTTTACGAATAGTAGCTCTAATGAATTCGTGCATTTCTTGCGCTTGCTCTGGAGAGGCTGTTTCCCCAGTGCCTATAGCCCATACGGGTTCGTAAGCCAAGATGATGTTTTCCCATGCGTCAGCAGGAATATGAAACAACCCTTTATGCAATTGATGAGACACAACTTCAAAATGTTGATTGTTTTGACGGTCTTTCAATTCTTCTCCAAAACAGAAAATAACCTGCATGTGATGAGCTAAAGCTGTTGTTACTTTCAACGCCAACTGTGCATCAGTTTCGCCAAAGTATGCACGACGTTCGGAGTGACCAAGAATCACGGTATTCACCCCAATACTCTGCAACATATCTGCGGAGATTTCACCCGTGTAGGCCCCATGTTCGGCATGATGCATATTTTGTGCGGCAACAACAATATTTGTATGTTCTACAAATTGTGTAGCAGCTGCCAAATTAACAAAAGTAGGCGCTACGATAATTTGTGCCTCTACAGTGTGCGGTAAGGTTTCTATTAAGTCGTTTAGTAGAAGTCTAGTTTCTTGGGCATTTTTATTCATTTTCCAATTCCCAGCAACGATTTTTGTTCTCATTATTTCAAAGTGTTTAGAGTAGCATTAATTTTATCAAATTCAGTTTCAATGGCACGATACAATTCAATTTCGCCTTTTGCATTGATGATGATATATCGTGGAATCCAATCCAAATCTATAGATTTCCCAAAGGAGCCTTTCATGCCTTTTTCATCTTGAACCCAATAATGTTCGCCTTTCAGTTGGTGTTTTTCAATCCCAGCTTTCCATTTATCAAACGATTTGTCCATAGAAACAAACACATACACAACCTCAGGATGGGTGGCTTGCAATTCTTTTATTTTTGGCATAGCGCCCACACAATCCCCACACCAAGAGGCCCAAACTTCCATAAGAATGGTTTTTCCTTTGTATTTTTCTAAAATAGTTTTAAATGGAATTTCAGTTCCATTGAGGTCGACCAATTTTTCGGCATTGGTTTTTTTCGAAAAGGCTTTAGTCTGTGCATCAGTACACGAAATGGTACATACAGATAGAATAAGGAAAAGGGCTGCTTTTTTCAAAATGTATTGAGGTTATTTTACAGGAGTATGAAATCGGTTAATCCATTTGATGATAGAAACTAAGCAAACAAAAAGGATGAGTGCTCCTACTATTTTATACAACGGAAATTGAAATACAGTGACATTACTTTTCACAGTAAGACAAAAGAAACCAATTTTGCTAATCATGAGGTATATAAAAATGTAATACAACGCATTAGCTTTCTCCTTGAGTACTATTTTAATTCTGTTAAACAAATTATTTTTTTAATTCTGAATACGGTTTCTTAATATATTTTTCCAATTCGGCGCCATTAAATTTATTATCCTTAATGCCGTCATAGTATTTAATTTCGTTACCATTCCAAAAATATTTTACACCAGGCGTATCTCTATTTTTACCTAAGGTATTCCAAAAAGGAATGATTTCAATAATTTTATAAGGGTAAGTTGCCCCTGCTTCTTTAAAAAACTCCGGAATTAAAAAAGCTTCTTCATTCATAAAAATAACGTAAAGCGGCGGAAAAGAAGGATCTTTTTTTCGCATTTCCGTAAGCTCTTTTGCAGTAGCGCGACAATGCTCACACCCAGGAACAAAGTAACATAAGATTTTTTTGCCACTATCAATGTTTGGAAAATATTGTGCATTCCCAGAAGCTATTTTTTTAGGTTCAGCAACCACTGTTGTAGTTTTGCTTTTAAGCGTATCTTTAACCGAGGTTGTGGTTTCAGCAGTTGGAGGAGCCGTTTGTGTCGAATCAATTGTTGGAGTTGCATCCGATGGAGTAGATTCTATCATAGGCGAAACCGTAAAATTAGACGCGGGCGGTTGGATAGGGGCCAACATAAATATCCATAAGATACTGGCGAATAAAACGGTAGTCAACACCCAAAAATTTCCCTGTGGTTTGTGTTGTGGCAATAATTTGTACAAATACACCAAAAGTCCCACAGCCACCACATTTTTAATAATAGCTTGAATAGGAGTCATGGGCAACAATTCCCCAAAGCACCCGCAGTTTCCTGTAGAACCGCCATTCAAAAAAGTAACATACGTCAAATGACCAATAAAAACCAGTAACATTAATGTCGTAACAGGAATAATAAATTTTTTCAACCAATTTTTTTGGAGTAACAACAAGCCCAAGGCCAATTCAATACCGATTAACGTCCTTGAAAAAAAAGGGGCAAAGGTTTCCGAAAACCCCATCGGGTACAATTGTTTTACTTCAAAAGTAGAAATCGCAAAGTAAGGAGAATCTAATAAATGTCCCTTAGAGAGTTTAGCCAGCGCAGAAACTATAAATAAGGCCGACACAATAAGGCGTAAACTCCAAGCAGTTGCTGATTTTTTTGCATCCATAATGTTGTTTTTTTACAAATATAAAAAGGCTTTTTATTTTGAGGTGTTAATGAATTGTTATTGTATTGAAAGAGCAAAAAATAAATAATTTTCAATTTTTAAATTCTAAAAGTCAAACCTAAGAGTTCTATTTTGATTTTTCTAATATTGCAGAAAATATTTTTTTTAATTCATCCGCTTCTTGTATCAAAACTGCGTTTAATTTTTCAAATTCAGTTGAGTTTGTTGCTTTTATTATTTTGAGCCAAAAGGCACTTTCTTTTGATTCTTTTCTGCTTATTTTTATTCTGTAATTAAAATCTTTTTTACTCAAAGCTTCATTCGCTTCTATATAATTTGATCCTACTGAACCCGAAGATCTTACTAATTGTTTTCCATCTTCAGAATTAGAAATAGTTTTAGGAAGTTTTTTTAAGAACAATCTGCAGTCAATTGCAAATTGCAGTGTTCTTTCTTCTAAATCATATTTCTTCGATTCCATAGTTTAGAATTTTAAATTTTAAAAATTTGGAATTTATTTATTATTTGTCTTTTAAAATTTAGTATTTAAAATTTCTTCATCAATATCAACGCAAAAACCGAATAATTAATCATGTCTTGATAATTCGCATCAATCCCCTCAGAAACGAGAGTCTTTCCTTTATTGTCTTCGATTTGTTTTACACGAAGCAATTTTTGAAGAATCAAATCGGTCAAAGAACTGACACGCATTTCGCGCCATGCTTCTCCATAATCATGATTTTTAGCTTCCATCAACTGTTTGGTTAATGCAATTTTTTCGTCATACTGTTTGATAGCAGTTTCCGTATTCAAATCGGGTTGGTCTACCACACCCAATTCCAATTGAATCAACGCCATAATGCAATAATTAATAATGCCAATAAATTCACCCGTTTCATCTTCGTCAATTTTACGAACCTCATTTTCTTGTAAACTTCTAATGCGTTGTGCTTTAATAAAGATTTGGTCGGTCAAAGAAGGAAGTCTTAAAATGCGCCAGGCACTCCCATAATCGGTCATTTTTTTTTGAAATAAATCGCGGCAATAGGCAATTACTTTATCATATTCTTGAGACGTGTTTTTCATGACTGCTTCCTTTGTATACTGGTTTTGGACTAATAATTTTCAAAAGTAAAAAATATTTATCGGAAAGCCGAAGGAAGCGCTACGATTTTTTTTGTTTTTTGTGATTAAATGATACATTTGCTAAAGAAAAAACGCGCTAAGAATAGCCGTAATTCTATAACAAAAAGCAGGTTCAACATGACACTCAATTGCCGTGGTACGCTCATCGATATCACTACTCCAAAAGTGATGGGGATTCTCAACATCACACCCAATTCTTTCTATGATGGCGGGGTATATGCCAATGAACTTGCGATTCTCAATCGCGCAGAGGAGCTGCTACTAGAAGGCGCTACGTTTATCGATTTGGGGGCCTATTCTAGCAAACCCAATGCAGAATTTGTCTCTGAAGAGGAAGAACTTCATAGAATAGTCCCTATAGTAAAAGCCATCGTAAAGCACTTTCCAGAGGCCTTACTCTCCATTGATACGTTTAGAAGCCAAGTAGCCGAACGTTGTTTGGAACTCGGAGCGGCTCTGATTAACGACATAGCCGCAGGGATGTTAGATGAACAAATGCTGCCCACTGTGGCAAAATGGCAAGTGCCCTACATCATGATGCACATGCGAGGAACACCCAATACCATGCAGCAAAATGTTGATTATGACAATTTGGTAAAAGATATTTTGTTCTACTTTTCTCAACGAATTGCTCTTGCCAAAAGTTTTGGCATCAACGATATCGTCATTGACCCCGGATTTGGTTTTGCCAAAACCACGGCTCAAAATTTTGAACTCCTTGAAAAAATGGAACTTCTGAAAAATATCGAATTACCTATATTAGTAGGACTGTCCCGAAAATCAATGATATATAAAACCTTAGAAACGACTCCCGCCGAGGCTCTCAACGGAACCACGTTTCTTCACGCGTTTGCCTTACAAAAAGGCGCCAACATCTTGAGAGTTCACGATGTAAAAGAAGCTATAGAATGTATAACATTATTCCAAAACGTACAACCCTAACATGAAAAAAAGGATTGCCGTGATGCTACTCATCACACTAAGTGCTTGCCAAGGAAACAAAGAAGTTAAATTACCCGATGCAACCCTAACGGTTGTGGCCGATGTGCAAAATCATTCGCCAGTGTACATCTTTTTTGCAAAACAAGAAAAAGACACCCTGGCAGAAGTCAACAGAAACAACACCATAAGCAATACCAATTGGATTTTTAATATAGACAAACGCCTTCCTCTTCGATTGGTGATTCCCGAGATTGTCAAACTCCAAACCAAAAAAGAAACCAGCATTCACAAAAGTGAAGAAACCGAAAACTATTTCGCCTATGCCAACACGGTTAAGAAAACCATGGCATTTTTACCCTTTACGAAGGTGAACTACATTCAATCAAAGCCTAAACAAGGCATTGCTATAAGCTTTGCCAAAGACAACACCCTTTGGATTAATGATGCGTCTGTATCGCAAGACCAACTCATGGAATACCTTACTAAAATGCCAAAAGAAAAACAATACGAATATGTATTTTGTTTTGAAAAAGAAATGAATTTCAACCAGTATTTTAACGACGAGCTTTTTATAAATTCTTTAAAAAAGAAATTCCCAACAACACATTTCAATAAAAACGAGTTTGTGTATTAGGACATTTCAAAACTCTAAAACAAAAGCGTTACTGATGATGATAGGGTTCATTTCGTAAAATGGTAAACCCACGATACAGTTGTTCAATCACAAAAAGACGCACCATTTGGTGAGAAAACGTCATTGACGAAAGCGATACTTTGCCTTGAGCCTTTTTATAGACCGCTTCACTAAAACCGTATGGCCCACCAATAACAAATACCAAGGTTTTAATACCAGCATTCATTTTCTTTTGTAGGTAATCAGCAAACCCGATACTAGAATACGTGGCTCCATTTTCGTCCAACAAAATCATCTGATCTGTGGCAGAAAGCTTTGAAAGAATCAATTCGCCCTCCTTTTCTTTTTGCTGTACTTCCGATAAGTTTTTTACATTTTTGATATCAGGAATAAGTTCCAAATCAAATTTGATGTAAAAAGACAACCGTTTAGTATAGTCGTCAATCAGCGTTTGTAAGGCTTTATCGTCGGTTTTGCCAATGGCAAGCAGTCTAATATTCATAATTTCGAAAAGTATAGCCGTGCAAAACTACAAATTGATTTTTATTTTTTCTCATCATCTACTGGCAACTCCAAAGTATTTTCTATTTTTGTCACACACAACTACACCATCATGTACACACAACTACTACGTCCCCTTCTTTTTAGGTTTGACCCTGAAAAAGTGCATCATTTTACGTTTAAAGCCATTCGGTGGTTCTTTAAAATTCCAGGAATTTCCTCACTCGTTAAAGCGAATTACGTTGTGCGAGACCCAAAGTTAGAAACCAACGTATTCGGAATCACATTTCCCAATCCCGTAGGGTTGGCAGCAGGATTTGATAAAGACGCCAAGTTGTTTCAAGAACTGTCATCTTTTGGTTTCGGATTTATTGAAATCGGAACCCTAACGCCCATCGGACAGGACGGAAATCCCAAAAAAAGACTATTCCGCTTGCCCAAGGATGCCGCAATCATCAATCGAATGGGGTTTAATAATGGTGGGGTAGCCGAAGCAGTTTCCCGTTTAAAGAAAAATAAAGGCGTCATTATTGGTGGAAATATCGGAAAAAATAAAAACACGCCAAACGAAGAGGCCAAACACGATTATGAAACATGTTTTGAAGCCCTTTTCGATGATGTCGATTATTTTGTAGTGAATGTCAGTTCGCCCAACACACCCAATTTACGCGAATTGCAAGACAAAAAGCCGTTGACCGCACTTTTATCCAGACTGCAACAAAAGAATGGTCAGCACAAATCGCCTAAGCCTATTCTTTTGAAAATTGCCCCCGATTTGACAGATTCGCAACTGTTGGATATTATAGATATTGTAAAAGAAACACAAATCGCAGGAGTCATCGCCACCAATACGACACTATCCCGAGAAGGCTTACAATCGGAAAATAAAGTAGAGGCTGGCGGATTATCAGGTAAACCGCTAACCAATAGGAGTACTGAAGTCATTCGCTTCTTGTCTGAAAAAAGCAACAAAGCCTTTCCAATTATTGGAGTAGGAGGCATCCATTCGGTACAAGACGCCCTTGATAAATTAGATGCTGGAGCCAGTGTTGTGCAACTCTACACAGGGTTTATTTATGAAGGCCCCAAACTGGTAAAAGCCATCAACCAAGCCATTTTAAAAAAACGGTCGTAAAAATTTCGTTACGAAATCGTTTTCTTTTTTATCTTTGGCGTCAAATGGAAGAAGTCAAAATCATAGAATGTCCCCGCGATGCCATGCAAGGCATCAAGACGTTTATCCCCACCGAGCGTAAAGTAAGCTACATTCAAGCCTTGCTACGTGTGGGCTTTGACACTATTGATTTTGGTAGTTTTGTATCCCCCAAAGCCATTCCGCAAATGGCCGATACGGCTGAGGTCTTGGCACAACTCGATTTGTCGCAAACCAATAGCAAATTACTCGCCATCATTGCCAATACACAAGGAGCTCATTTGGCGTCTGTCCATCAAGAAATACAATACCTTGGATTCCCTTTTTCTATTTCTGAAAATTTTCAAATGCGCAACACCCATAAAACCATAGCCGAAAGTTTGGTCACGCTGCAAGAAATTTTAGAAATTGCCGATAAATCCAACAAAGAAGTGGTCACTTACATTTCTATGGGATTTGGAAATCCGTATGGAGATCCTTGGGATGTAGCGATTGTAGGAGAGTGGACCGAAAAATTAACAGCTATGGGCGTAAAAATCCTATCCCTTTCTGATACCATAGGAAGCTCAACACCAGAAGTAATTGACTATTTATTTTCCCATTTGATTCCAAAATACCCCAAGGTAGAGTTTGGAGCGCATTTGCACACCACTCCCGACAAATGGTTTGAAAAAGTAGCCGCAGCCTATCAGGCGGGTTGTCGTCGTTTTGATGGCGCCATTCAAGGATTTGGCGGATGCCCCATGGCAAAAGACGACCTCACAGGAAACATGCCTACAGAAAAAATGCTTTCCTACTTTACACAACAAAAAGCCAACACAGGCACAAGTCCCATGAGTTTTGAAAGCGCCTATAACGTAGCTTCTAGACTGTTTGGAGAGTTTCACTAGTCTATAAACAAACTTCAAATATTTTCACTACATTTGCTTGCAATTTAACTACAACAACTAAATTGCATCATGAAACCACACACTACTAAGATCGTAGGGGAAGGACTCACCTACGACGACGTTTTACTCATTCCAAATTATTCAGAAGTTTTACCACGAGAAGTCAGCATTCAATCGAAGCTCTCTCGAAACATCACCCTGAATGCCCCCATCGTATCAGCAGCAATGGACACGGTTACCGAAAGCGCTATGGCAATCGCAATGGCACAAGAAGGCGGAATAGGAGTATTGCACAAAAACATGACTATCGAACAACAAGCAGCCAAAGTACGTAAAGTAAAACGTGCCGAAGCAGGCATGATTTTAGACCCCGTGACACTTCCCCTTTCAGCCACTGTGGGCGACGCCAAGCAAGTCATGAAAGAATTTGGAATAGGCGGAATTCCAGTAGTCGATGTAGAAGGTATATTAAAAGGCATTGTCACCAATCGAGATTTACGTTTTGAAAAACGGAATACTCGTGCGATTACAGAGGTCATGACTTCCGAAAATCTCATTACTGCTGCCGTGGGAACCACCTTGCAAGAAGCGGAAGGAATCTTACAACAAAACAAAATAGAAAAACTCCCCGTTGTGGAACACAACAATAAGCTGGTGGGATTAATCACGTTCAGAGACATCACAAAATTAGCACAAAAACCGATGGCCAACAAAGACCAATTCGGGCGGTTGCGTGTGGCAGCTGCACTTGGAGTTACTGCCGATGCTCTCCAACGCGCCACAGCACTAGTTCATGCCGGAGTCGATGCGGTAGTGATAGATACCGCACACGGACATTCCAAAGGAGTGGTAGCCGTGTTACAGCAAATCAAAGCCAACTTCCCAACCCTCGATGTCATCGTTGGGAATATCGCTACTGCTGATGCGGCTTTATTTTTAGCCGCTCAAGGGGCCGATGGCGTCAAAGTAGGGATCGGACCTGGGTCTATATGCACCACACGTGTAGTAGCAGGCGTGGGCTTCCCACAATTTTCAGCGGTACTCGAAGTAGCCACAGCATTAAAAGGCACAGGCATTCCTGTTATTGCCGATGGTGGCATTCGGTATACAGGCGATATTCCTAAAGCTATTGCCGCAGGCGCCGATTGTGTCATGCTAGGGTCATTATTAGCTGGAACCAAAGAATCACCTGGAGAAACCATCATCTTTGAAGGACGAAAATTTAAATCCTATCGCGGAATGGGGTCAGTAGAAGCCATGCAAGAAGGTTCAAAAGACCGTTATTTCCAAGATGTTGAAGACGATATCAAAAAATTAGTCCCAGAAGGTATTGTAGGACGTGTACCCTATAAAGGCGAACTCAACGAGAGTATGCAACAATTCATCGGCGGACTCCGAGCAGGAATGGGCTATTGCGGAGCCAAAGACATCCCTACCTTGCAAGACACAGGACGCTTTGTACGCATCACCACCAGTGGCATTGGCGAGAGCCACCCCCACAACGTGACCATTACTAAAGAAGCACCTAATTATTCAAGATAATTTCCCCCCCCTCCCTCGAAGGTTTTTCCCCCTTCGAGGGTTTCATACCCTTCGAGGGTTAAGGGTTAAAATCATTCTATTATCAAATTTAAAATTTCATTTACATGGTGTTCTTGACCATGATAAGATATAAAATCCTCTTTACTACCATAAAAACCCAATACATCATGTCTTTTCAGTAGCGTTGGTTTTTCTGTTACCATCGATTCATAGGAAGACCAAGGATAGCACCCCATTTGTTTTACAAATCCATGATGCACCGGATTATTATGAATATAATAAATAAGTTTTCGGAAATAATCCTCAGTTGTAACAAGCTTTCGTTGAAAGTTTCGTCCAAACAAACACCCAGTTCGCTTATATCTTTTGTTGATGGCCTGAGTGTAGGCATTAAATAAATGCGAAAACTGACGGTAAGGCTCAATAACTTTTGGCTTTTCAATGGTGGAGTAGGAGAGTTCATTTTCATTAATTTCAGTTTTATCTTTAATTCTAACCAAAACATGAAAATGATTTTTCATCAAGCACCAAGCATACGTATCCGCAATAGGCTCAATATATTTAGCATACAAACGAAGAAAGTGATAGTAATTTTCAGGTTCTAAAAAAATGTCAGTACCATTAGTACCTCTGTTGTAGATATGGTAATAATTACCATGTAGAAGAGCAACTTTTTGTTCCATGAGCTATAGGCGTATAAAAAAATTAATAGTACAACCCTTTCGGGTTAATAGTTAAATAGGCTTTAAAGAGTACAAATTTAATAAAATTACAATAGCAGCCAACTTTGGCTTACTATTTTTTATTTATCCCCACCTTAACCCCTAACCCTCGAAGGGTTAAAAACCCTTCGAGGGTTAGGGGTTAAGGGTTAATAATTATTTTTTCCAACCCTCGTTTCGCAATCTCCTTTCAGTATTTCCTTACGAACTAAATCAACGAGAAATGATTCGCACAATAGCGGTAGTTATGGCTTTTATAAATTCGTTTAATATCATTTAGTTGATTTTATTATATTTCCTATTATGTAGTTTTTACTCTAATGTGCTAATTTTTTTTAGACTAAAACACACTCAAACAATCCAATAACTTTTAAATCAACCAATTCATCTTTACTTAATTCAATATCAGAAAATTCTATATTATGAGATAATGGTTTTAGCACAATTGATGAATGACTCCATGATTCATTTTCTATATTCTTCTTGCTTCTGTATTCTTTTATAGTGTAACCAGAACCAAAATCAGCATCCTGTATATTACTATGTTCAACTAATACAATTTTACCATCTCTAGATCCTCCTGAATATTTTCTAAATAAACAGATTGAACCATTCGGTATAATTTTATTCATTGATTCACCAACTACTTTACAAGCGAACAAATCGGTTGACGGTTTGTATCTTTTTGGTAATGCAATCCAATCACAATCTTGAGCCGTTTGTAATTCACTGAATTCACCTGCAGCCACTTTTATATCAAACAAAGGAATACTATTAACATAAGGTATGACTTCGTTTTGAGGCAAAATGGTTATTGTTTTTTCTTCTTTGTTTTTTTGTATAAATTGAGAAAGGTATTCTCTTAAATTTTTATCACAAGCATAAACATAGGTTCCTTTGATACCTCTAAGCATAATGGTTTTATATATGTTTATGATGAAATCTTTTAATTCTTCAGGATCATTAATGGATTGCTTTCCATTTTTATCAAAATAGTTTTCTTTGATGATAACTATTTCATTTTTTGTTTTGTCATAAGTAATTTCATTCCCAAAAATAATTCCTGTATAATTCAAATCATAACCCTGAGTAGTATGTATGCATCCGACTTCATTAACTGAGTTTGGAGAGTTTACCCAATCATTTGCAACGCTGTTCCATTTCAATTCAACATCATCAATTACTATATCATAAAGCTCTTTGTTTTTGTTAGAAATCCATGGCCAAGAATAACCTGCTACTAATCGTGAAAGTCCATTTTCTTTATCTCTTAATTTAATTTCGCTTACTAATTCTTCAATTGAATCGAAGAGTAAAAACTCGTATTCTTTGGAATTAAAGATTTTTGAGTTAGCATCTAAATTACAATTTAAAAGATTATTTATGTATTGGACATAATCATTTCCACCTCGAACTCTAAATTGGGATTTTAAATATTCAATTTTAGTTAATGGATTAGTCTTCAATTTATCAAAATCCTCTTTTTTAGTATCGGAGGGTTTTATTGATTGATTTTCGTCATAAAACAAAATAGAAGATTCTGATTGTTTAACAATCCAATCTAACTCACTACAATTCATTTTGTCTAATCCCAATTTATTACATGCAGTATCAAAAGCACCATAATATGCTCCCAAATTAACTCGACGTCTCAATCTGTGAGACTCATCAACTACAAGAATATCAAAAGTAGAATTAGAAACTTCTGCAGGTCCAATAACCATATTGGCATTTAATCCTTTAATATTTTTGAATACTTTTTTTAAGGTATTTCTAAATGATGACATTGGAACTACTAATGCCATTTTTGGGTTTGGATATTTTTCTTTTAATTCATAAACAATTTGCATAAATTCTAATTCATCATTTCCAAACTCTTCAAAATTAAAATCCTCATTATTCGTGTTTAATAATTTGAATAAAAATATTGCTAAAATAGTTTTACCAGTTCCCGCACCACCTTCTACAATAATGTTTTTAAATGTATTGTCTAAAAGGTTTTTCATAATAACCAATAGCCCATTTTTTTGCTCTGAAGTTAAAGTTTTATAAGGCGAATATTTAAATAAATCGGAATTATCGATAAAATCAATGGGATGTTTTGCAATACCCTCAGCTCTCAAATTATCCCAAATCGATTTGAAAATATCCCAATAAAGCTCTTTTTTTTGATAATAATTGTGATTGGCTAATCCTACATTACCATTGATTAATTTAAATTGTCCATCACCTGAAATATATTTTATTAAATTAGATTCAATATCAAGTGTAGCAGATTTGTTAAACTTTTCACTCATAATTAAATGTAGTGCAGTAAGTTTATTTTTTTTATTGTTTTTCAAATGGCTTGTCATCCTTGCATAGGCATCCGTTGTTTCTCCGACATAAGCTTCTTTATTAACATCATCACTTATTATATAAACTATAGGCCAAAAATCTTTTGCATAATGAATATTATGAAATTCATTGAACAAATTATAATCGAAATCAAATCTTTCAATTGAAAATAAAGGATTTAATTTCATAATTCATTATATTTTTTTGCAGTTCCTTTAGATTTGTCTATGGGATATTTTTCACCATTTCTTTTTACTTTATCTAAAACTATTTGAAAAATATCAAGGTTGTGTTTTTCAGCTAATAAAAATGAATACGCAAAAATATCAGCTAATTCTTCTTTTATTTTATCAGGATTAACATTTTCAACTTCATTGTCTTTTTTCCATAAAAAAATTTCATTGAGTTCAGCTGATTCAATAGATATTGCTAGTGCTAAATTCTTTGAGTCGTGAAATTGTTGCCAATCTCTTTCATCTCTGAATTTTATAAGTTCTTTAATAACCTCTTTATATTTTTCCATTGGAATTTATTTTATTCCCAAACTTACCAATAAATCCCCACACAAAAAAATATTTTCTATATGAAAACCTATCAATAGATTAAAATTTTTACTCTCACAAAGCAACCCTTTATTTTTGACAAAAAAATCCCTAGTAATAGGTATTTTTTTAGAAAAGTAGAAAGACGCTTTTGGAGTTTATATTTTTTTTTTTAAAGAGTGATTTGGTTTGTGTTATGTTGGAAATCAGGAAATTCCATAAAGCATAGGGTTTAAAATCTAGGAGTGTAAAAATTTTAATGATTCATCAATAAATTATTGACAGATATAAAAATAAGTTCTATATTTACACCACAATTCGATACGAATAGCGGGAACTATTCGAGGCTTTCGAACATCTAAATTTGCTCAAAAAGACGGGTTACTAGCTGCTTTTTTTGAGCTTTTTTATGTTTTTTTGTGAATAAAATGCTAGATATTAACTCTTTTTGGATTCAAAATAGGAGCTAAAACAGCTCTTTTTTGTTCATATTGTGTACTAAAAAACGGTTTTAAAGGTTCTTTTTTGCTTCAGGAGGGGTTTTAAAATTTTTCCCGACGAGTTTTTCAACCCATCAGGACGAGTTTTTCAGTTCGTCAGGACGAACCAAAAGTTTCATCAGGACGAATTGACGAAAATTTTCGTGAAAAATAGATAAAAAAAGCCCCGAATGCGGGAACATTCGAGGCTTTCGGACATGTAAAAATGCTCTACATGGTGCGGGTTACTAGCTCGCTTTGTGGTACGATAAATTACTAAGTAATTTGCGTAGTTTTTTTCCAGGACGGAAAATAATTCTGCTTTTAGTAATGTCGGTTGCCGTAACCTCCTCTGGAGTTACTTTGCCTTCAGAACTAATACTTACTTGGAAATTACCCAAGCTACCCAACTTAACAATTCTCCCTTGGTTAAGCTCACTGATGATGTTGTGTTCCAACGATCTCAATACCGCATAACAGTCGGTGTCTGTTAACGTACTTTGATAGGAAATCATCTCCGCGAGTGCTTCCATATCGGTTTCACCGTTGCCTATTGCAGCGGCATAAAATTTTTCAGGGGCAACCATGTCCTGAGGGTTTTTTCTCGGTTGCGTCTTAAATTTAATGGCCATGATGTTATGGTACTAAATGAATAAAATAAATTTTAGCTAAGTACACTGCCAATGAGTGCCTTACTGCTTTTACAAATATAAAACAGGTTTTGTAAAATTAAAAGGGTATTTTATTCACAAAACGGCCGAGTTTTTAACATTTTAAAAAGGCTAAAAACGCTCTAATTTTGTTTTTAAAACACAGATATACAGGTTTTTATGGTTTTATAAACCACTAAAAATTGACTCCCAAATAGTTTTGCGGCGTCAACTGCAACAACTCCGCTTTCACCGTTTCAGAAACCGCAAGGGTCTCAACAAACGCATGTATCGAAGCTTTAGTAATCGAAGTATGAGTACGAGTTAAATCTTTCAACGCCTCATAAGGATTCGGATACCCTTCTCGACGTAAAATAGTTTGTATCGCTTCGGCCACCACAGCCCAGTTCTGTTCCAAATCGGCAGCCAATTGCGCTTCGTTCAATACCAATTTCTGCAACCCTTTCAGCGTGGCGTCAAACCCAATGAGCGTATGTCCCAAAGGAACCCCAATATTGCGCAAAACTGTACTATCGGTCAAATCCCGTTGCAATCTCGAAATCGGCAATTTGGCAGCCAAATGTTCAAAAAGAGCATTTGCAATACCCAAATTCCCCTCCGAGTTCTCAAAGTCAATCGGGTTTACTTTATGCGGCATCGCCGAGGAACCAACCTCTCCAGGTTTAATCTTTTGTTTAAAATAATCCAGAGAAACATACGTCCACACATCACGATCCAAATCAATTAGAATGGTATTAATGCGCTTTAAGGCATCAAAAAAAGCAGCAAAATGGTCATAATGCTCAATTTGCGTGGTAGGAAACGAATGGTGCAACCCCAAAACACCTTCCACAAAGTCAGTACCAAATTGTTTCCAAGCTACAGTAGGGTAGGCCACATGGTGCGCATTATAATTGCCCGTTGCCCCGCCAAATTTAGCCGCAAACGGCACCTGAAACAACAAACGCAATTGCGCTTCCAAACGTTCTACAAACACCAAAAACTCTTTCCCCAAGCGGGTAGGAGAGGCCGGTTGTCCATGCGTGCGTGCCAACATAGGCACATTAGCCCAAGCCACAGCCAGTTCCTTTAAAGCCGCAATTACTGCAATCAAACGAGGAACATACACCGTTTCAAAAGCCTCCTTTGTGGCCAACGGAATCGCAGTATTGTTAATATCTTGAGAGGTCAATCCAAAGTGGATAAACTCTTTATAGGCATTTAACCCCAAGGCATCAAACTTACTTTTAATAAAATACTCCACCGCCTTTACATCGTGGTTCGTCGTCCGTTCCGTTTCCTTAATCCACAACGCATCTGCGGTACTAAACTCCAAATAGAGCTTTCGCAAATCCCCAAACACCAAGGGATTCACCCCCGAGAGTTGCGGCAATGGAAGTTCACAAAGCGCAATAAAATATTCCACCTCCACCAGAACACGGTATTTTATGAGCGCTTCCTCAGAAAAGAACTTTGATAAAGAAACAGTTTTGTTACGATACCTCCCATCAATAGGAGAAATGGCATTTAATTCAGTTAGAGACATGCTGTTGTGTTGTTTAATCTGAATACATTCAGAGCGTTGTTGTTTTAAAAACGCAAATTTAAACAAACCTTTTTAGAAAATAGAAAATAGGGAATAGAAAATAGGGAATTAGGGAATAGTGAATAGGGGATAGTGAATAGGGAATAGGGAATAGGGAATAGGGAATAGGGAATAGGGAATAGGGAATAGGGAATAGGGAGTAGTGAATAGTGAATAGTGAATAGTGAATAGGGAATTAGGAATCGATGGTTAGATTGTTGGATAGTTAGATAATTGGATTCTTTTCAATCTTAGAACCTTAGAACCTTAGTATCTCAGAACCCCAGAACCTCAGAACCTTAGAGCCTTAGAGCCTTAGTATCTCAGAACCCCAGAACCTCAGAACCTCAGAACCTCAGAGCCTTAGTATCTCAGTATCTTATAACCTTATAACCCTTTTAAACCCTTAAACTCTTTAACCCCTTAAACCTTTAAAAAACCACATAGAATCATAGTTTTAATAGTTTTTATTTTAAGGCATTACACTTTAGATAGACTACATAGTGCTTTCTACTTGACGAACTGCTCACTCCAACCTCAGAACCTCAGAACCTTAGTATCTCAGTATCTTATAACCTCATAACCTTATAAACCTTATAACCCTTTTAAACCCTTAAACTCTTAAACCCTCAACCCCCCCCTCCAAATAAATCCCAATCAAAATTCTTATTTTTGCCAAAAAAGGAACCAATGGTCGATTTAGAGTTGTTACAATACTTAGAAGGATTTCTAACCGAGAGTAGAAAAGAACGATTTATAGAGATTTTAAAAAACCGCACCAATCATTTTACGATTGCGATGGAAGACGTATACCAATTGCACAACACCAGTGCTGTGATGCGCAGTTGTGAAGTCTTTGGAATTCAGCAACTCCATGTAGTAGAGAAAAAGTTTGGCAAACGCATCGATACCGAAATTGCGATGGGAGCCCAGAAGTGGGTCGACATCAACCGATTTTCAAACCATCAAAGTTGCATAGACCATTTGAGAGCCAAAGGTTACCAAATTATAGCCACCACACCTCACGACGATTCGTGCCTCTTGCATGAATTTGACATCACCAAACCCAGTGCAATATTCTTTGGAACCGAAAAAGAAGGGCTTTCCCCCGAAGTATTGGCACAAGCTGATAGGAACTTAAAAATCCCTATGGTAGGGTTCACCGAGAGTTTGAACATCTCCGTATCGGCAGCCATTATCATTCAAGACCTAACCAACAGACTCCGTTTGTCCGACCTCCCGTGGCAACTCACCGACGAAGAAATCCTTCAAAAACGATTGGATTGGACCCGAAACTCCATCAAAGACATCCAACGTATAGAAGCCCGCTACTTCGAAGAACAAAACAAGAATAAAGAACAAGATTGATAGATTCTTAGACTTTTAGATTTTTAGACTATTGCATTATTAGAAGGTAGATTCTTGGATTCTTTTCAATGTCAAAATGAGTACCTTAGTACCTCAGTATCTCAGAACCTCAGTATCTTAGTACCTCAGTATCTTAGTACCTCAGAACCTTAGTATCTTAGAACCTCAGTATAAACCTCATAAACTTTTAAACCCTTAAACCTACAACCTACTAACTACAACCTCATTCCCCTACTTCTTCAAAACTTTATATTGCTCATAGCACTGACTAATCGCGTCTAAGATTTGGAGGTCGTTTGCCGTTTCAATAAACGCTTCAGAATAGTTACAATGTTGTAAGATTTCGGCAATGTCTTTTTTATCAATGCCCAATAACACAGCAATCGTTTCGCGATCAAATTTAGTTTCAAGGAGCGCCTTTACCGTATTGTCTTTTTTCATTTCCTTCAACTTCCGCAATTCTTTCGGTCGTTTTCCAAAGAAATTATACAACGCATCCGCAGGATTAAAAATAGAATTCATCACACGTGAAAACGCATTGGGGGAGTACTGTCCCGCTTCATACCCACTAGGCAATCCAGAAATACTGTAGCGGTAATTTTCCTTTTCAGGGATTAATTTACTATCCACTTCCAAATAGCCAGTTAACTGGTATTTTCGAACCACGACTTCTTCCAATGCAATAGCTTTTTCTGTCAGTTGTATCTTCGCATTACCGTTTTTAATCCAGTCGTTGGTAACCCGCACTCGTAAAGATTGAAAGCCAATCATGGTGATGTGTAAGGTATCATTAACCTCGGCATCAATTTCAAACATCCCTCTAGTATTGGATATTGACCCTTTTACTCGGTTAATATTAATGATGTTTACGTTGGCCAACGGGAAGTTAGTAGCACTGTTAACGATGGTACCATACACTTTTTTTAAAGTTGAATTCTCTTGAGAAAATCCTTGAAACGATAGGAAAAACAATAGAATGGCTACTAGATATTTCATGTGCTGATTTGAAAGTTTAAAAGTATAAAACTCTACTATAATTTTGCCTTTTTTGAGAAATTATTATCAGAAAATTAACAAATAGCCCATGGAATAGGGTTTAAACAAAAAAATCCCCAAATGTTTTGCAACAAATGGGGATGGAAAATATTGTATTAGAGTACTTTAAAAAGCAATTTACCCTCTTGTTCTTCTAGATTTTGCAGCTTCAAACGAACGATTGGCGGGTTTGTCACCCGATGTTGCAGCACGTCTAGGGGCTCTGTCACTTCTTGGAGCTCCAGAACTTTCGCGTCTCGATTCAAAACGATCTCCTTTACTAGAGCCTTCCGAACGCGAATTACGGTCGCTTCGAAATCCTTTTTTATCGTCTTTAAAGTTTCTGTCACCTCTAAAACCACCCGAGCTTCTTCTGTCATTTCTTCCATTATGATCGCGGCGGTCTCTACTACCCCCTCCCTCATTTTTAGAAATTTCCACGTTGATTCTTCTTCCATTAAGGTCATACCCATTAAGGATTTCCATCACTTTTTCAGCATGTTCGCCATCGGTATTAAAGAACGAGAATCCTTCTTTTACATCTACTTTAAACACGTCATCTCGACCTAAATCTAACGTTTCTTTCAAGAAATCTTTCAATTGCATCCAATCAAAATCATCACGTGCTCCAATGTTGATGAAATAACGAACGGGGTCGCCCGCTCTAATTTCTCTTGGTTCAGAAGAGCTTCTTTCAGAGCGATCTCCACCAGATAAATCACGTTTCTTTTTATAGTAAGTGATGAATCGGTTAAACTCCACGGAAACCATTTTTTTGATGAGTTCTTCTTTTGATAACCCATCAAGCACCTCATTGATAGCAGGAAGATAGTTGTCAATCTCGTGATCTACTTCTGTGTCCTTAATTTTATTCGCTAAATGCAACAATTGAATTTCGCAGATTTCAATACCTGAAGGAATGGTTTTTTCTTCAAACTTTTGTTTGATGATTTTCTCTATCGAATGAATTTTACGAATCTCACTTTTAGTTGTAATTACAATTGAAGTTCCCAATTTTCCAGCACGTCCTGTTCTTCCCGAACGGTGGTTATAGGTTTCGATTTCATCAGGCAATTGATAGTTAACTACGTGTGTTACGTTGTCTACATCAATACCACGAGCAGCCACATCGGTTGCTACCAACATTTGAATTTGACGTCCTCTAAAAGATTTCATCACACTATCACGTTGCGCTTGCGATAAATCGCCATGCAGCGCTGCGGCATTATATCCATCTTCAATTAATTTTTCAGCTATGGATTGTGTATCTCTTTTAGTTCTACAAAAAACCACCGAGAAGATGTCTGGATTTGCATCAGCAAGGCGTTTTAACGCTTCGTAACGGTCACGAGCATTTACTACATAAAACTCATGAGAAACCGTTGCAGAACCAGAGTTTTTGTGTCCTACAGTAATTTCAGCAGGGTCATGCATGAATTTTTTAGCAATTCGCGCCACTTCTGTAGGCATGGTCGCTGAAAAAAGCCAAGTTCTCTTCTCGTCTGGAGTATCAGATAAGATAGAAACAATATCTTCATAAAATCCCATATTCAGCATTTCATCAGCTTCATCAAGGATACAATAATTGATATTTTTAATGTTTACAAGCCCACGATTAATCATGTCTTGCATTCTACCGGGAGTAGCCACAATAATTTGTGCACCACGTTTTACCTCACGGGCTTGTTCTGTAATGCTTGCCCCACCATAAACTGCCACGGTATGTAAACCCTTTACATATTTTGCGTATTGTTTAATTTCGTTAGTGATTTGTAAGCAAAGTTCACGTGTTGGCGATAAAATTAACGCCTGGGTACTTTTGTCCTCAGCATCAATTTTTTGGATCAAAGGAAAACCAAATGCTGCAGTTTTTCCTGTACCTGTTTGTGCTAAAGCGACTAAGTCTGTTTCTTGTTCCAATAAGACTGGAATGGCTTTTTCTTGCACTTCTGACGGATTCTCAAATCCTAGATCCTTGATCGCCAGCAGTAACGACTCATTCAGACCTAATTGTTCAAATGTATTCATATTGTATTTTAAAATTGGGTGCAAAGGTAGCTTTTAAAAACCAGATATACTAATTTGTTAGTGTTTGGTTTTCATGTAGTTGTGTCTTGCTTCAATTTTAAAGTCAGAATTAAATGAAGATAAGCCAGAGAATAGAAGTTGATGATACAAAGATAGAATCAAAACCTTTAAGAAGGTCTAGTCTTGTAATGTTTCGCAAAAGGCTATCAATTGTTTCACTGCTTGTCCTCTGTGGCTGATACTTGATTTTTCTTCTATGGTCATTTCTGCAAAGGTCTTGCTATAGCCATTGGGTATAAAAATAGGGTCGTATCCAAATCCGTTTGTACCTCTTTTTTCTTCAATAAGAGTTCCGTCAACAATACCCGTAAATAGATGTTGTTTGCCTTTGTAATTCAAGCAAATTACCGTTTTGAAGTTGGCTTTTCTATGAGGATTTCCATTCAAATCATGTAACAATTTAGACATGTTATTGTCATCATTTTTGGGTTCTCCTGCATAGCGCGCCGAAAATACTCCTGGAGCGCCTTGAAGTGCATCTACTTCCAAACCTGAATCGTCAGCAAAACAAGCATAGCCATATTTTTCGGTCACATAATTGGCTTTCAATTGTGCATTTCCTTCAATAGTTGCTGCTGTTTCTGGAATTTCTACGGTACAACCTATGGCATCCAAGCTCAAAATTTGTATTGACGAAGGAACTAATTTTTGAATTTCTTTGATTTTATTTTGGTTATTAGAGGCAAATACTAAGATCATGAACGGAAAGGATTAGAATAAAAATAATTATTTTAGAACTACTCGTAGGGTTTTTGTTTGACTAGGTGTGACTAATTTACAGAAATATACACCGCTTTCTAAAGTGCTAGCATCTATTGTTTGATGATTAATTCCTGAGTTCAAATCAGAAAATAGTTCCTCTTTCACAAGGCGTCCCAGACTGTCATATATTTTAATGGAGGTGTTTTCTTGTTCTAATAAAGAAAAAGAAACCTCTATTTGTTTAGCCTCAGTTGGATTTGGGTAAATGGCAAAGAAAGTTTCATCCGCTTGAAAAGTTGGATTTGCAAGTGTAGCAGTCATCAACCAAATCGTCATATTCATAATAATCTTTTGGTGATTGCCAGCCGCATCTGAAATATACCCATCATATAAAGTGTCATTAGTGTCTCCAGTTCCATCATCTATTATCGAACTGTCTCCAACCGCAACTACTTTTCCTAAACCATAAGTTGCATAGGCACACAATACATTAGTAGTGCCAGAGGTTCCTGTTTTAAAAACAACTCCTTTAACACTAGAATTATTGGTTGTGTTAAGAGTCATTGTTGTACCATTAGCCCATTGTACTTTGGTTACATTTCCTGCCGTTCCATGAAGGATAGGGTCGGTGGGAAGATTAGCAACATTAGAATAGGTTCCTGAAATATCAACATAATCAAAGGTAATTCCAAATGGATTTTGTGCTACCGAATTGGTCGTCATTAAGTCGTTCCAAATGTGAGGAGCATCATATCCGTCATAGTTTCTATCGGAAACATCATGATCGGCTATCATAAACAAACCACCACCTGCGGCAACAAAATTTAATAGTGCTGTTTTTTCAGCGCTTGAAAAAAGCATATTGGGTTCAGCCACAACAAAAGCTTTATAATTACTTAAATCTTGAGGATTAGATGTGTTTCCAAAAGTAATAGCACCATTGAAAGGAAGCGATTCTACAACATACCCTTTTTTAGCACAATCAACACCCCAATAGGAAATAGCTCCTTGCCAATAGTCTTCAGTGGTTGTAGATGTAATACCAGATTGTGCAGGAGTAGGTGTTTTTTGCGGATTGGAAGCACCACTAGATCCACTACTTGCATAAGGCAAATGGGTTGTACTGTTAAAATAGATGTTGTGCGCATCGGCATCGATAACCCAATCAGCATTTCCAGCCATTTCAGCTTTGGTGGCATCAAAAAGGATTTTATTACCCGTCTGTCCAAAAGATGAAATGAAGGAAAACAATACGAGTATGAGACAAAATTTAGTATTCATGATTACATTGTTGTTATTATTAATTTGAGGCGACTCGCAAATGTACTATTAAATTTGTGTTATTAAATCTTAAAATTTGTTTAATTTTTTTTTTGAATTTCATCTGTTTGTCAGTAAAATAATTGAGTAATATTTTTTTTATTGTTACTTTTGCCACGTTTTAAAAAACAATTATACGTCATGGTTAAAGATTTATTTGAAAGAATACAAAACAATAAAGGACCATTAGGAAAATGGGCATCACAAGCAGAAGGCTATTATGTTTTTCCAAAATTAGAAGGGGAACTTGGTCCTAGAATGAAATTTCAAGGAAAAGATATATTAAATTGGAGTTTGAATGATTATTTGGGATTGGCCAACCATCCTGAAGTACGCCAAGCCGATACAGAAGCCGCGATGACTTATGGAGCGGCCTATCCTATGGGCGCACGAATGATGAGTGGACATACTAAATACCACGAACAATTAGAGAATGAATTGGCTGCATTTGTCATGAAAGAAGCAGCCTATTTATTGAATTTTGGATATCAAGGTATGGTTTCTATCATAGACGCTTTGGTTTCAAAAAATGATGTTATTGTGTATGATGTAGATGCGCACGCATGCATTATTGATGGGGTACGCTTACACATGGGTAAACGTTTTACCTACAAACACAACGACATCGAGAGTATGGAAAAAAACCTGCAACGTGCCACAAAATTGGCTGAAGAAACTGGTGGCGGGATTCTTTTTATTACAGAAGGTGTTTTTGGAATGCGTGGTCAACAAGGAAAATTGAAAGAGATTGTGGCTATGAAAGAACGATACAATTTCCGTTTATTGGTAGACGATGCCCATGGATTTGGAACTTTAGGTAAAACAGGTGCAGGAGCAGGTGAGGAGCAAGGGTGTCAAGATGGAATAGATGTGTATTTCTCAACGTTCGCTAAATCTATGGCTAATATTGGAGCTTTTGTTGCTGCGGATAAAGATGTTATTGATTATTTAAAATATAACTTACGTTCACAAATGTTTGCCAAAGCCTTGCCGATGATTCAAACCATTGGTTCTTTGAAACGATTGGAGTTGTTGCGTCAATCATCAGCCATCAAAGATAAACTCTGGGAAAACGTTAATGCGCTTCAAAACGGATTGAAAGACAGAGGATTCAATATTGGTGATACCAATACGTGTATTACACCAGTGTATCTTGAAGGTTCCATTCCAGAAGCTATGGTTATGGTTAATGATTTAAGAGAAAATTATGGTATTTTCTTGTCGATTGTAGTGTATCCAGTAATTCCAAAAGGGATTATTTTATTGCGTATGATTCCTACAGCTTCCCATACCATAGAAGATATTGATGAAACCTTAACAGCTTTTGAAGCCATTCGTGAGAAACTTGTAAATGGAACGTATGCTAAAATCGCGGCTGAGACAACGGTTGATGTTTCTTAAGAATTACAAATAGATAACAAAAACGCCTTCCTAAAAAGTGATGGCGTTTTTTTATAAATTTTTTCGATAGGTTCGTCTTCTTCGGTAGATTACCGAATCAAAATGTTTCCAAATATTTTGAATCGCATGGTTGTCTTCCAATTCGGGGGTTCTTATGCAGGTATGAATCCCTTTTTCTTTAAATGTATTGTAGTACTCATTGAAGACAATAGCTGTTACGCCTTTGTTTTGATATTCAGGTAGAATCCCAATTAGATAAAATAAGACTTCTTTACTGTTTTTCTTCGCTTGCAACATGTGGTAAAAACCAAATGGGAATAATTTTCCTTTCGCTTTTTGTAATGCTTCAGAAAAACTTGGCATTACGATACTAAAAGCAATCATTTTATTGTTTTGATCGACAATGAATTTAATGTATTCTGGATTGATAAAACTGATGTATTTTTTCTTGAAATATTCTTTTTGTATATCGGTTATAGCTACAAAAGAGGAAAGATTGGCATAGCTAAGATTGAACAAATCAAACATTTCATCTACATAAGGCATAATGGCTTTATTATTTTTGAAATTGATAGGTGTTAAATGATACCGCTTTTTAATTAATTCTTGTGCTTTAAAAAAGCTATCAATATGAACGTTGTCAAAACTAAATTTACTTTCAAGATATTCTTTCTCTTTGACATAGCCCAAAGATTCTAAGTGTTCTTTGTAGTATGGAAAATTATACCAAGTAATCATAGAACCAATTTCGTCATAACCTTCGGTAACCACGCCTACTTTATCTAAATTAGAAAAGCCCATTGGACCTTCCACATACTCCAAATTGTTTTGACGTCCTAAATCGTATACTTTATGCAATAAAGCCTTGGTGACTTCAAGATCATCAATGACATCCCACCATCCGAAACGTACTTTAGGTTTGTTTTGGTGGCGCACTTCGTCCCAATTGATAATCGCTGCGATGCGTCCCACAATCTTTTGGTCTTTAAAAGCTAAATAGAAGTAGGCTTCTGCACTTTCAAAAGCAGGATTTTTTGACTTGTCAAACGAGTCGAGTTCATCTTGAATCAATGGCGGTACCCAATAAGGATGATTTTTGTATAGTGAAAAAGGGAATTTTACAAATTCTTTTAACAATTTTGGAGTATTGGCTTCGAGTATTGAAATCATGTTTCTTTAGGGTTTTAATGGTACTTCGTCAAGTCTTTTCTTCACTTTTTCTTTTTCCTTTTCTTTAGCTTTTCCTTGTTTGGATTTATCTTTTTTGCCTTTGTCTTTCTTTTTTGGGATGCGTAATAATAAATCGCTGTAATCATCATCAAATCTGCACGAGAATCCAATGCCGAAATAGGTGATTTTTGGAGTATCTTTATAATTTCTGCTGATTGAGGCGTCGACTTGCATATTGCTTGCCAGTAAGTATGCTGCTCCAGCGGTAAAAATTCCGTCGGAATAATAATTTCCTACTATCCCTCGGTTCTCAAAAAAGCCAGACCAAGAATCGTTAAATCCTTTAGTAAGCGTTACAACATACCCATACGAATGATAGGGAGAGGTAATTTGATCGGCAAAAATATTTGTAACAAACACCCAATTTCCTGGAAATTGATTCTGGCTGATGAGCATTATTTTTGGTGTAAGTTTTTTGACGGGTTCATCTCCTCTAAAAAAAAGACTGTTGCTTGTATTAATGTTAAATCCGGCATATCCTGCTAATGCTGGAATTAATTGATGCCAATTGTATTTGTGATTGTTTTTCCAACTGTAAAGATTAACAGGTTTTTTATAATTTTTTTGAGGATCATAAAAAAGATATTTAGCACCCAAAGTAGTTGTTTTTATGGATTTTCGATGGATGTTATCCCAATCGGTAACATAATGGTCGTTTTGATAGTTCAAACTTAAAATAGCCTCCAATTCGTCTCTGTAAAAACCATATCGAAAACTCATGTCTGCACTGTATCCGTTGACCGTATAATCCATCAGATTGTGCTTTTCATTGATATAATTGAGCCCGTCTTCTGTTTGAATGACTGATTTTCCAACTGAAAAAGCCGACATAGAATTACCCGGTCTGTTAGAGTTAATTTCATCCGTATATTGTGCAGTAGCGCCTGTAAAGCACAATAAAAGAAATGAAAGGAATCTGTTTTGTAGTGTCATCATGGTATTTGTAATTTTGAAATCCAAAAGTACTATAATTTATTATTTATTTAAGAACTTAGCGTAAAATTGCATGCTGTAATTTAGTATTTTTGACAAAATTTTCAAATCATGTTTAAAATAATAGAAGAAATAGTAACCGTATTGGTTATTATTTACATCATTAAATTTGTAGTTCGACTATTTTTACCATTATTAGCGCGAAAAGTAGTTGAAAAAGCGAGTGAACAGTTTCAACAACAATACCAGCAATCTCAACCCCAACAACAGAATACCAGTGAAAAACCTCGCGAAACTAAAAAAGTTGGAGATTATATTGACTTTGAGGAAGTCGAGTAATTGTTGAATTTTAAATAATAGTAAAAAGGTGTAATGACTTTTCTAATATAAAGTCTAAACTAAAAACATAACCATTCTAATGAATCAAATAAAGAAACTCTATCCCCATATTGTAGCCCTTGCTGGTTTTATTTTAATTGCATTACTGTATTTCTATCCAGTACTTCAAGGGAAAAAAATATTCCAGTCCGATATTGTGCAATATACCGCAATGGCTAAAGAACAAAACGATTTTAGAGCGGCCAATCATAGCGAGCCTTATTGGACTAATTCGGCTTTTGGCGGAATGCCTACATACCAACTTGGAGCCCAATATCCGAATGATTTTATTGGAAAAATAGATGATATTTTGCGCTTTCTTCCCCGTCCTGCAGATTATTTATTCCTTTATTTTTTAGGGTTTTATAGTTTGTTGTTGGTCTTAAGAGTCGATGTTTTGAAAGCCTTTTTTGGAGCCTTAGCTTTTGGATTCTCAACTTATTTGATTGTAATTTTAGGCGTGGGGCACAACGCCAAAGCCCATGCAATTGCTTACATGCCTTTACTTATTGCAGGAGTTTTGCTTGTTTTTAGAAAACGATATATTGTTGGAGGTTTGCTCACTATGTTTGCGGTAGCACTAGAAATTAATGCCAACCATTTCCAAATGACTTATTATTTGTTGTTTTTACTTTTGATTATTGGAGTTTATTACAGCATTAAGCTAATACAAAAGAAAGAAACCCAAGCCTTACTCAAAATTGCCACCACTTTTGGAGTTGCTTTATTATTTGCAATCGGAGCTAATGCCACAAGTTTGCTTGCTACAAAAGAATATACTGATTATAGTACACGAGGAAAGAGTGAATTAAAGCTAGATGCCAATGGTAAAAAGAAAACGTCGGATGCTACTTTAGACAGAAGTTATATAACAGAATACAGCTATGGCATTGCAGAGAGTTTTAATCTCATTGCCCCGAGACTTTTTGGTGGTGGAAATGGAGAAAAACTCAGTAACGATTCTGCGGTCTATGATTATATGTTAAAATATGGTGCATCAGAGGATGAAGCAAGACAATTTACAGACTCCTATGCGCCCACCTATTGGGGTGACCAACCTATTGTGGCAGCTCCCGCCTATATTGGAGCAATAGTCTTCTTTTTGAGTGTTTTGGCGTTGTATCATGACAAAAGGAAGATTAAATATGTTTTTCTGATGGGAGCTTTGTTTTCTCTCGTTTTGTCATGGGGTAAAAACTTCCCAGTATTGACGGATTTTTTCATTGATTACATTCCATTGTATGATAAATTCAGGGCAGTTTCTTCTATTCAGGTATTACTAGAACTTTGTTTTCCTGTACTTGCAGTACTCGGTTTTCAGTCGTTTTTTACAACACGTCAAGAAAAACAGTGGGACAGCCTTTGGAAAACTGCTGCGACTACGTTAGGCATTCTAGTACTACTGTTTTTTGCGAGAAATATGTTTGATTTTGCAGGAAGTTTAGACGGACAAATTCGTCAAATGTTCAGTCAAAGTCAGGATAAGTCTTTTGGAATAGGCTTTATAGATGCCTTAAAAGAAGATCGAAAAACCATGTATAGCGCCGATTTACTTCGTTCGGGAATTTTTATTTCGCTCACATTTGGAACGTTATTTATGTTTGTGCGCAATAAACTTAAATCAACCACAGCGGTTATTCTTGTAGGGATATTAATGGTTTCCGATTTATTTTTTGTCGATAAAAACTATGTGAGCAGTAAAGATTTTGTTAGTGCGCATGAAGTGGATATGCCTTTTGAGCCTTCGGTTTCCGATCAGCAAATTCTTCAAGACACCACAAATTATAGAGTGCTTGAAGTAGATGGAAATTTGTCTAGTGCTCGTGCGTCTTATTTTCATAAGTCAATTGGGGGATATAGTGCGGTAAAACCACGTGCGATGCAGGAACTTTTTGATTATCAAATAGCAAACAACAATAGGCAAGTTTTAGACATGTTGAATGTAAAATATTTGATTCAAACTGACGATAAAGGTCAGCCTGTAGCAGTGGTTAATCCCGGAGCCAATGGGAATGCTTGGTTTGTTTCGACAATTCAAAAAGTGACTAATGCAGATGCCGAAATGAAAGCGCTGAACCATTTAGATACAAAACATACGGCCGTCATCAATACATCAAATCAAGAAAAAATAGCGACGTCCTTTGTTAAAGACTCAACAGCTACTATTCGACTTATGAGTTATAAACCCAATCATTTGGTATATCAAACGAATACTAAAAACGAGGCTTTTGCAGTGTTTTCAGAAATGTATTATAAAAATGGTTGGAACGCCTACATCGATGGCAAGTCAAGTCCTTATGTCAAAGTTGACTATGCCTTGCGAGGAATGACGGTTCCATCGGGATCTCACAAAATTGAATTTAAGTTTGAACCTCAAGTCGTTAAAACGGGAAGTAGCATTACTTTGGTAAGTTCTATTGGAATGTTATTGCTTTTGATTGGTGGAGTTTATTTTGAGAGAAAGAAAAAAGCATAATTGTAAAGCTAAATTTTTGTAAATTTGATTATTAGTTTCAATAAAAAATGGAAGCATCAAAATTATACCATGCTCATCCTTCTAAAATGGAAGCAAGACATATTGAAGAGATTAGAAAAATGACAGCACAACAACGCTTTGAAAAATTAATGGCTATCATTGAAATTTCTTATCTTTTAGAAATTGCAAAACCAATATCTAAGTAATTAAATGAATAATCAAATAATTGAAATTTGGAAGTATTTCTCATTGAATATAGTCAAATATTTGACTATTGGAGGGTTTGCTGTAAATATTTATGGCTATGGAAGAAATACAGGTGATATTGATATATTTATTAAAGATTCAATTGACAATCGAGAAAATTTGAGAGTATCTTTGAAACAATCAGGAATTGGAGATTTTGAAAATATAAAAACAATGCAATTTATTCTGGGTGAGACAGATATAACTTTAAATTTCAATCTGCGATTAGATATTATGACTTCTGTTAAAGGTTTAGAAAATGATGATTTTCAAGAATTACTTGCAAAAGCATATGTTACAGAAATAAGTGGAATTCCTGTCTATTTCTTAGATTACGATAATCTAATTAAAGCAAAAAAAGCGACCAATAGTCCAAAGGATATATTAGATATTGAAGAGTTAGAAAAAAATAATAAAAAATCTGATTCTTAATTTGAAAACCTCAGCAAAAAAACTTCTAATTATTACGTATTACTGGCCTCCAGCGGGAGGTCCTGGTGTGCAACGGTGGTTGAAGTTTGTCAAATACTTGCCTGAGTTTGATATACAACCTATAGTTTATATTCCCGAGAATCCTACTTATCCTATTATTGATGAAGGTTTGGAACATGAGGTTTCTAAAGAGGCAATACTTCTTAGAAATAAAATTTTTGAACCCTATCAATTGGCGGGTTTTTTATCGAAAAAAGAAACTAAAAAAATAAGTTCGGGTATTATTCCAGCGGCTAAAAAGCAGACTTTTTTAGAAAAAATAATGCTTTGGATTAGAGGAAATTTGTTTATTCCAGATGCACGAAAATATTGGGTAAATCCTTCTGTAAAATACCTCAAAGAATACATTAAAGTGCATGATATAGATACGATTGTAACGTCGGGACCACCCCATTCACTCCATTTAATTGGTTTGAAATTAAAACAAGAGTTGGACCTAACTTGGTTGGCTGATTTTCGTGATCCATGGACTACTATTGGTTATCATAAAGCGTTGAAATTGTCTTCGTATGCTGCTAAAAAGCATAAACAGTTAGAACATCAAGTACTCACAACAGCAGATAAAATTCTTGTAACGAGTAAGACTACAAAAAAGGAATTTCAAGCCCTGACGCACAAACCGATCGAGGTCATCACAAATGGGTATGATGTAGAAAATGTAGCCAAACAACCTTTGGATAAGACATTTTCAATGGCGCATATAGGTTCGTTTTTGTCCGATAGAAATCCAAAGATTTTATGGGAAGTATTGCAAGAGTTGGTTGTAGAACACGAATTATTTGCAATGCATTTTGAGTTGAAATTAATTGGGAAAGTGAGTCAGGAAATCTTAAGTAGTATCGCACAGCATAAATTAACTTCTTTTTGTGCTAATTTGGGCTATGTTTCCCACATAGAAGCAATTCAACACCAAAGAACTTCTCAGGTTTTGTTGCTAATAGAAATTGATTCAGAAGAAACGAAAAGCATAATTCCTGGCAAATTATTTGAATATATGGTTTCAGAACGACCTACACTGGCTATCGGACCTAAAGATTCTGATTTTGCAGAAATTATAACCACAACCAATACAGGAACTTTCTTTACCTACAATGAAAAAGAGCGTTTAAAAAAGACTATTCTCTCTTATTTTGAGTTGTATTTAGAGAATAAACTCCAAGTGTTTCCTGTAGGTTTGCAGCAATTTTCTAGAAAAAGTTTAACAGAAAGGTTATCAAAACTTATAACTCCTAACGTATAATTCAAGACATGGGAATTGTTCAATCTCAATCCATTAAAAACACTATTATTACCTTTTTCGGATTTGGAATAGGAGCTGTCAATGCGTTGTTTTTGTATACGAACTTTCTTGGAAAATTACACTATGGCATTGTAGCTACGATTTTATCCGGAGCTAATATCATGATGCCTTTGATGGCATTTGGGGTTCAAAATACATTGATTCGTTTTTTTTCGCATTATAAGACAGAAAAGGAAAAAGAAAGCTTTTTATCATTTATGTTGTTGATGCCATTCGCATTTATTATTCCACTTGCGACATTGTTTTTTGTTTTTTATGACCCTATTTCTAGTGGATGGGTAAAAGAAAACCCTTCATTGAAACCCTTTTTTTGGTTGATTCCTGTGGTAGGGTTGTTTATGGCCTATTTTGAAGTATTCTATGCTTGGGTTAAAGTTCATATGCAATCGGTTATTGGTAACTTTATAAGCGAAGTATTTGTTCGACTTATTATCATGGTTCTTTTGGTTGCAGTTCATTTCGATTGTATTACCAAAGATACCTTTGTTTATAGTGTTGCATTAGCCTATTTTGGGCAGTTGTTGGGAATGGTTTTGTATGCTGTAAACGTTAGAAAACCAGTTTTTAGATTAGTAATCCCAGATAATTTAAAAGAGATCGTACAATATTCTTTGTTTATTATTATTTCAGGTGGGGTAGCTGTGATGCTTGTTGATTTTGACAAGGTAATGATTCCGCATTATAAAGATATTGGACAGAATGCATTATATGCTGTTGCGATTTTTATTTCAACGGTCATTGCTGTTCCAAGTAGAGCCATGACACAAATAGTAGCTCCCATAACGGCCAAATTAATGGTCGAGGAAAAATTTGAAGAATTAAATGATTTATATAAAAAGAGTGCGATAAATCTGCAAATAATAGGTGGATTTATCATGCTTTTAATTTTTCTAAACATCAAAGAAATGTACCATCTCATTCCAAAAGATTATAGCGGGGGTATTTGGGTGGTTTTTATGATTGGGTTATCTAAGTTTTATGATGTGCTCCTTGGGAATAATAATTCGATAATTGTCAATACTAAATATTACAGAACGGTCTTGTTTTTTGGTGTTTTTACTGTGGTATTGATGATTGTACTGAATATGATTTTTATTCCGTGGTATGGCATAGAGGGGTCGGCTTTTGCCACATTACTTACGGTTGCAGTATATAATACCATCAAATTTATTTATGTGGTTAGAAAGATGAATTTATTTCCCTTTACAAAAAAAACAATGTATTCATTGCTTGTTATAACATTAAATTTTGTGTTGTTCTATTATTGGGATTTTCCTTTTCACACCATTTTAAATATTGTACTAAAATCGATTTTAATTACGGTATTTTATGTCATTTGTAATTATAAATTAAAACTATCCACTGAAATCAATACGGTTGTAGATACTATTTTAAAAAAGCTGCGATTTCTGTAATTATTTAGTCTTTTTTTATTCCAAAAAATTAATAAACTTTTAAGAATACAAAAACGTTCAGTTTTTGTGTATTTACTATTTTTGGTTGTGGATAAAATCTAAAAAATAAAAATGAATATACTGAAGAAATCCCTTCTAATTAGTGCTTTTTTTTATGGGAGTAGTTGTTTTTCACAAACATTTATTCAAGCCTATGCAGATGTTGTAAATCAATGCTCTCAAACGAATATCAACAATAGCCTGACCAGCTTTGAGTCTCTTGGTATGAAACGTAGGGGAACAATAGCGTTACAAAATACCTTAGATTGGCTGAAAAATCAATACTTAAGCTATGGGTATTCCTCTGCACAAATCCAGGAGGATTCATATACCTATTCTGGGTCAACGGCTACTTGTAAAAATTTAATTGTAACCAAAGTAGGAACCTTGTATCCTAATACGTATGTTATTGTATGTGGACATTATGATTCCATAGGAGGAAAAGGGACAAATGATAACGGGAGTGGAATATCGTGTATTTTAGAAACCGCACGTTTACTTCAAAATGTACAAACGGATTATTCGATTAAGTTCATTAATTTTAGTGGAGAAGAAGACGGATTGTATGGAAGTCAACATTATGTGACTTCAGTAGTTAATGGTACTACGCCCAAAATGTCAATTCGTTTGGTGTTAAATTTAGACGAAGTAGGAGGGGTAGCAGGTATGACCAATGATACTATAACTTGTGAGCGAGATGAAAATAATTCCCCTTCAACAAACAATGCCACATCAGCAACCATGACGACTCAATTGATGAATTGCGTGAGCTTATATTCTCCTTTACAAACTAATTTATCGTATGCGTATTCATCAGATTATATGCCTTTTCAAAGTAATAATGAGATTATTACAGGTCTATTTGAAACGAATGAGACGACACACAAACATACAAATACCGATTTATTGATCTACATGGATCCCGCTTACACATTTAATGTTGCCAAAGCTACAATTGGCGCCACACTTCATTTTGCAAAAGCTAATGTAGCGAGTATGAAAGTGGAGACATTTGATGGGAATCAAGTACAATTTTTTCCAAATCCAACAAAGGATACAATTCAAATAAGTATAGGAACTCTAGAGACAACGGCCTATACTTTTAGTCTGATAGATACTAATGGAAAAATAGTTTTAGAAACTTTGTTTGAGAATCCTAAGCTCATCGAATCAATTCCTCTTAAAGGTCTTGCTAAAGGGATGTATTTAGCAGTTGTCCAAACTGAAAACAAAAGGGTTACGAAAAAAATTGTTGTTGAATAATTTTGGTTTAATAGTCAAAAATAGTTGGTAAAAACGTTGTCAAGCGTTATGGAATATGGTATTTTCGAAAGTTTATTGAAATTCGTTTCAATAAACTTTTTTATTTATGGTAAATTCAAAAAAAAAGCGTTGTCCAACGTGCAAAAGTCTTCAAACTATCAAATGGGGAATCCAACGAAACAAGCTGTGTTTTAAATGTAAGTATTGCGGTCAATTATTTACATCAAACAATAAATCTGTTTCAGATTCTAACAAAGAAATTTGGTTTAAAAAATGGATAATTGGTAAAGACACTTTTGATAAAATAACTGTTGAGTTTGGATATAGTAAGAGTACTTTGCAACGGTATTTTTCTAAAATGTTATGTAAAGCACCAATCTTAGAATTTAGTTCAACTGATGAAATTTATTTAGTTTTAGATGGAACTTACTTCCCAAATGATATTTGTTTGGTGGTTTACAGAAACTTTCATTTGAAGTCAACTCAGCTTTACAGAATGACAAATGGAGAGCATTTTGAAGAGATTGCAGAAGATTTACAGAATTTATTGAATCTAGGAATCAAAATAAAAAGCATCACATCCGACGGAGATAAATCTTCAATAAAAGCTATCAAAAAAGTTTGTCCAAAAGTACCTTTTCAACGATGTTTAGTACATATATCAAGAATGTGTAGAATATGGCTCACTCAACATCCTAAGCATAAATCTGGCTTTGAACTCAAGCAAATCGCTTTTAAAATTCATATATTAATTGTGAATATAAACGGCAATTATGGCTTAAGGAACTCCTCAAATGGGAAGAAGAATATAGAGGTTTTATCAATCAAAAATCATATAACATAGAAACTGGAAGATATTGGTACACTTATAAAATGGTGAGAAGATCATTTACTCTAATAAAGAAAGCATTACCCAATATGTTTATGTATTTGAAAGATGATAAAATACCAAATTCAACAAATTCTTTAGAATCTTTTTTCGGACATTTAAAAGGAAACTTAAATATTCATAGAGGGATGAGTTTAGCCAATAGGAAAAACTTTTTGAAATGATATTTGTATTATAAAAATCAAAAGAACAAGTAGGTTTTCTTAGCTATTTGATATACCAAAAAATGTATAAAAAAGGGCAGATTTACACTGCCCTCATTTTTTGTATGCACATCAAATCTATTGCTAGTTGGTTGCTCCTCAGCAGAGCCGATGTCCTCTTCAATTTGATGAGGTGATTTAACTAATCTAAAATGAAAAATCACCAACTATTTTTGACCACATTACCTTTAAGGATAAGAGATGGTTTGGTACCAAAAAAACAAACCCCCAACTAATTTGTTAGGGGTTTTGTGAATGAAAACAAAATTATCTTTTTAATGAGAAATGCGCTTTAAATTGTTTAATAGCATTGGCTTCGGAGTAGTCTACAGAGAACCAGTAATCTGTTGAGAACATAGGGT
>NZ_QLSZ01000008.1 GCF_003268855.1 Flavobacterium aciduliphilum | reverse complement strand
TTTGCGCCCTTTTTTATTATTATTTATCATAAGTAAATAAAGATAGAAAATATTTTTAAGTGGTTTATTATATATTATTTATAAGTTTTAGGGCTTTATTGATGCTCTTGACGTTTTCAAAAGTGAGTAACAAACGGAGGCCGTTTTTGGTTTCCTTTTCTTTGAGTTTGCAGAGGGTGCTGTTGAGTTGTACAAACTGCACCATTTTCATAAAGCGGTTTGATTGGTAGAAATCGCTTTGCTGGTCGCCCACAAAGTAGCCTACCATTTTGCCTTGTTTCATGACGAGTTTTTCGATGCCTATGCTGGTGGCTTTCCACTTGATGCGGATGCTGTTTAAGAGTGCGACAGCTTCTTTTGGTAGTGGTCCAAATCGGTCGATGAGTTTTTGTTCATAGTGTTGTAGGGCTTCTTCGGTTTTAATTACACTCAACTCGTTGTACAACGTTAGGCGTTCTGTAATGTTGTTGATGTACTCGTCGGGGAACAACAGTTCGAAATCGGTGTCGATTTGTAACTCTTTGACGTATTCTTTGGTTTCAATATCGTTGTCTTCGGGGTAGAGTTCTTTAAATTCGTTTTCTTTGAGCTCTTCTATGGCTTCGTTCATGATTTTTTGGTAGGTTTCAAAACCAATCTCGTTGATGAATCCGCTTTGCTCACCGCCTAATAAATCGCCTGCACCACGAATTTCTAAGTCTTTCATGGCGATGTTAAAGCCGCTTCCTAATTCGCTAAATTGTTCTAAGGCCTGTATGCGTTTTCGGGCATCGTCGGTCATGGCAGAATAGGGCGGTGTGATGAAATAACAAAAGGCTTTTTTGTTGCTTCGACCTACACGACCACGCATTTGGTGTAAATCGGATAAGCCAAAATTATTGGCATTATTGATGAAAATGGTATTGGCATTGGGGACATCCAATCCGCTTTCGATGATTGTTGTTGCGACCAATACGTCGAATTCGCCATTCATAAAGGCCAACATGAGTTCTTCTAGTTTTTTCCCATCCATTTGTCCGTGACCTACTCCCACGCGGGCATTGGGCACCAGGCGTTGAATCATCCCAGCGACTTCTTTGATGTTTTCAATGCGGTTGTTGATGAAGAATACTTGTCCGTTGCGTTGAATTTCATAGGAAACGGCATCGCGAATAAGCTCCTCGTGAAACCGCACCACTTGGGTTTCTATGGGGTAACGGTTGGGGGGTGGTGTGGTTATGACCGATAAATCGCGCGCTGCCATCAATGAAAACTGCAAGGTTCTTGGAATGGGTGTTGCGGTTAAGGTTAGCGTATCGACATTAGCGGAAATGGTTTTGAGTTTGTCTTTGACGTTTACACCAAATTTTTGTTCTTCGTCGATAATCAGCAAGCCCAGGTCTTTAAATTTCACGTCTTTGTTGACCAATTGGTGTGTTCCAATGATGATGTCTACTTTCCCTTCGGCAAGATTTTTTAGTGTTTCCGATTTTTGTTTGGCGGTTCGAAAGCGGTTGAGGTAATTTATAGTAACCGGCATGTCTTTCAATCGTTCGGAAAAGGTGCGGTAATGTTGGTATGCCAATATAGTAGTGGGTACCAAAACGGCGACTTGCTTGCCATTATCTACGGCCTTGAAGGCGGCACGAATGGCTACCTCTGTTTTACCAAAACCTACGTCGCCACATACCAATCGGTCCATAGGGCGGTCGGCTTCCATATCGGTTTTTACGTCTTGTGTGGCCGTAATTTGGTCGGGTGTATCTTCATAAATAAAGGAACTTTCGAGTTCTTTTTGTAAATAACTGTCGGGCGCACAAGCAAAGCCTTTTTCCAATCGGCGTTTGGCATACAACTGAATTAAGTTGAAGGCAATGTGCTTGACACGGGCTTTTGTTTTTTGTTTTAGGGCTTTCCAAGCGCCTGAACCCAATTTGTAAATTTTAGGAGGAGCCCCGTCTTTGCCATTATATTTTGAAATTTTGTGTAGCGAATGAATGCTTACATATACAATGTCGTTATCGGCATAGACCAATTTAATCGCTTCTTGAGTTTTGCCTTCGACTTGTATTTTCTGTAATCCTCCAAATTTTCCGATCCCGTGGTCGATGTGCGTGACATAGTTTCCTACGGTAAGCGCGGTGAGTTCTTTGAGCGTAATGGTTTGCTTTTTGGAATAGCCGTTTTTGATGTTAAACTTGTGGTAGCGTTCAAAGATTTGATGGTCGGTATAGCACGCTATTTGGTTTTCTTCGTCTGTAAATCCTTGGTATAAAGGAAATACTACTGTTTTATATTGTTTGCGAAGGCTTTCGTGTTGTTCTTCGTCGATTTCTTCAAAGATATCATGAAACCGATGGGCTTGATTTTCATTGGCACAACATAAAAAATTCTTGATGCCATGAAAGTGATTTTCGCCTAAATTGTTCAATAACAAATCGAATTGTTTGTTGAACGAAGGTTGGGGCTGGATATGAAATTCGAATGTTTTATCAATAGCCAACGTGGGGGTATTGCTGAGTTCGACAACCGAAAAAGTCAGGACTTTCTTTAGAAATTGTTTTTGGTCTACAAACAATTCATGCGGAGTCGCGTGTTTTATCGTTGTATTAAGTTTGTCGAAGGCTTCAGAAGCTTTTGTAAAAAGTTTGTCGAGTTGTTGCCCGAGGGCTTCGGTGTTTTGAATGAATACTACCGTTTTCGGGTCGATATAATCTAAAAAGCTTTCGCGATTTTCTTCAAAGAATTTGTTTTCGACGTTGGGGATAATGGCTATTTTTTTGAGTTTTTCGATAGACAATTGCGTTTCTACGTCAAAACTACGAATGGAGTCCACTTCGTTTCCAAAAAACTCAATTCGATACGGATGGTCGTTGGAGAAGGAGAAGACGTCTACAAGTCCTCCACGCACAGAGAATTCGCCGGGTTCAGTTACAAAATCAACTCGCTTAAAGTTGTATTCAAATAAAACTTCGTTGACAAAGTCAATGGCCAATTTATCGTTGATCGAAATTTTGAAGGTGTTTTTTTCTAATTCTTTTTTGGTGACTACTTTTTCAAAAATAGCGTCGGTATAGGAAACGATAAGTGCAGGTTTTTTGCGGGAATTGATGCGGTTGAGCACTTCGGCACGCAAGAGAATGTTTGCATTATCGGTTTCTTCTATTTGATAGGGACGACGGTAGGAACCTGGGTAAAACAAGACATCTTGGTCGTTGATGAGTTGTTCTAAATCGTTGAGGTAATAGGCTGCTTCTTCTTTATCGTTGCACAACAGTAAAAAAGGCATTTGAGTTTTTTCAAAAACGGCTTGTATTACAAAAGATAAGGCTGAACCCAGTAGTCCTTTGGCGTTTATTTTCGTATCGCGTTGTTCTAGGGCTTGTGCTAAAAGTTGGACTTTTGCCGCTTGTTGATAGACGGAAGTAATGGTGCTTTTGCTCAATTTTTTTAGATTTTATTGCAATTCGTCGGGGATGGCTCTGGTGGAGTCTTTCATTTTAATGATGTCAGATTCTCCTTCTTCCATAGGAATTTTCCCTCTGGTGATGATTTCTTCCATTTGCAGTTGAAAGAAGTCGATTTCAGTATTGATTTCGCCGACTAACTTTACCACTTTTGCATCGGGAATTTGGTTGATATGGATGTATAAATCGAGGGTTTTAATTTTGGTAATCAATACGGCAATTCGAGCTTTGATGGAAGGTTTGTTAAATTCGGCGGGAATGTTGTTGTTTAATTCTGTGGCTTTAAGAGACAAAGCTGCTGCTTTTTTTTGAAAAGCTCCAATACTGCTTTTGGGTTTTTGTTCAATTTCGGTAAGAAAAGCGCGCCATTCCATCCAATGGTTGACAACTTGTTGGGTGGAAGGTTCTAGTGGTGTGATGGAAAAATTCCAACCTCGGTTAATGTTGCTAAAAATCGTCTCTCTTTTTTGAGCTTCTTTTTGTTGTTCCAGCAGGAATTGTTTGTTGTCGTTTTGACAAGCAACGAGAATTACACAAAACAGAACGAGGGATGTTAATTTTACCTTCATCGGTAGGATTTTGATTTTGGTTACAAAAATACAAAAGTAGCCGATTTGTTTTAGGAATGTGTGAAAGGTTTTATAAAAGTTGCCTTTTTGTTTTTCGAAGGGAATCTTCTATAGCATTGGTACGAAAACGTTATCTTTGCCTTGCAAACAAACAAACTATGACTACCAAAATATTAATTATTGGGGCTTGTGGACAAATAGGCACCGAGCTTACCACCAAGCTTAGAAGCCTTTATGGTAATGAAAACGTCATTGCTTCTGATATTAGAAAGCTCAACAATGATATTGTGAACAACGGTATTTTTGAAGTGGTGAATGCTCTTGATTATAATCAGATTGAGCACTTAATAGAGCAGTATCAGATTACCGATGTCTATTTAATGGCTGCGTTATTGTCGGCTACTGCTGAAAAAAACCCTGCTTTTGCTTGGGATTTAAATATGAATTCGTTGTTTCACGTGTTGAATTTGGCGAAAGCTAAAAAAATCAAGAAAATCTTTTGGCCTTCGAGTATTGCTGTTTTTGGACCTACTACCCCTCGAGAAAACACGGCACAATATACCATCATGGAACCCACCACGGTTTATGGAATTAGCAAACAAACAGGGGAGCGTTGGTGTGACTATTACCATCAACAATATGGAGTAGATGTGCGGAGTATTCGTTATCCGGGTTTAATCAGTTGGACGACCGAACCAGGAGGAGGAACCACCGATTATGCTGTGGATATTTATCATAAAGCCCTTGAAAATGGCAGCTATGAGTGCTTTCTTTCGGAAGACACAAAACTCCCAATGATGTATATGGATGATGCCATTAGAGCGACTATAGAAATCATGCAGGCCGATGCTGATGCGGTAACCATTCGTTCGTCTTATAATTTGGCAGGGATTAGTTTTACACCCAAAGAAATTGCCGAAGAAATAAAAAAGCACCTTCCTGATTTTACGATTACGTACAAACCTGATTTTCGTCAAAAAATAGCTGACAGTTGGCCTGCATCAATTGATGATAGTGCTGCGAGAGCTGATTGGGGTTGGGCGCATCGCTTTGAAATGGATTCTATGACAGAGGTGATGTTGGAAAATCTTAAAAAATAGTCTTCAGTAACAGCTGTTTACTTTTTAAAAGTATCAATCAAAGCGTCTTCTATAGGCGCTTTAATTTTTACAACATCCTTCGTGTTGTCGTTGGGAATGGTCATGGAAAGGACATAGTGTTTTATTTTCCAAGCGTTGTTGCTTTTTATGAGGACACCACTACCTCTACAAATTTTCATTTGGGTGTCAAGCGATTCGTCAAACCAAGCCATTTTTCCATCGGGTGATACATAAATATGGCGTTCTAGCGCTTTGAAATTCCAAGCTTTTCCTTTGTCAAAATAAGGTTTGGCAAAAGCTTCAAATTGAGGTTTGGTCCAATTTTCTGTAGCATCGGTTCCAATAAAAATGGCATCTTCTGTTAGCTCTTCAAAATAGGCTTTATAGTTGGCATCGGCAGCCGCTTTGTGCCATTCATTTAATACTTTTTCGATGGCTGCTTTTTCGGTAGTATTTTGAGCCCAACTTAGGTTGCCACAGAGGAGTAAGAATAAAAACAGATTTTTCATGGAAAAAATTTTCATAAAAGTAGTCAATTGAATGTATTCCACAAAAAATCTATTTTTTATGAGGCTTGAATAATTTTAAGGATGTCAAGATTTTCGGGTAAAGTTCCTAAAGTTTGCAGTTTAATTGCTGCGAGATTTTGAGCTACTGTAATACATTCTTCCAAACTTTTTTGAGCGATTTTAGCATATAAAAATCCGGTCCAAAAAGCATCTCCAGCTCCAGTAGCATCTTTGACTTCTTGTATTTTTTTTGCTTCTTGAAACATAACCCCTTCTTCTTTATCTGAAACCGCAACGCCTTCTTTTCCTTTCGTTAGGCATACCGTTGAGGCGCCCAATTGATGGAAGTACTCAAAAATATAACTTTCCGTTTTGGTTTCTCCAAAGAGACGGAAGCAATCGTCTTCGCTCACTTTAACCAAAGGATCGTTGGCAAGAAATTCTTTGATTACTGCTTTTGCTTCGGTTCTATCGGGCCAGATGCGTTCTGAAAAATTAAGGTCAATGCTCAATTGTAAGCCCAGTTCTTTAGCTTTTCTCGCTCGGTTTAGAATGGTATTTCGTGCGGGATTTTTGCTCAATGCAAAGCATGTAGTATGAAAGATTTTCGCTTGATTGAGAATTTCATCAGGAAGTTGAGTTTCATAAATTTCGCCATCGGCTTGTCTGTAGGCAATAAAATCGGGGGTTTCGGTTGATTTAGAAACAAATATTACCGAAGTAGGAGCCAGGGCAGTTACATTTATTAGAGAAGTATTTACCTGTCTCGCTTTAAGTTTTCGTAAAATATAATCCCCCAAACCATCCTTTCCGCATGCGGCTACCAATACAGCATTCATGCCAAGGCGAGAGGCGTTTACCGCTACATTAGTGGGTGACCCCCCTAAAAAGCGATGGTAATCTTTGGTTTTATTTATAGACGTATTGATTTCGTGACCAATAAAATCGATCAAAACTTCTCCAATACAGATAATGTCAATAGGTTTCAACTTAAAAAAATAGTTTAAAATTAGTTTGTAAAGATTGGTGAACTAAAATGGTTGCAGCGGCACTCCATGCGCAATAAGCAACGCCATTAGGTTCTTGGGTTTTGGTATTGAAATTTTCATAAAAAGAAAACCCATTGATGGCATTGGCTTGATTGATTTTTTCTAATAGATGGGCGGTTTGTTCGGATTTCTCCTTGGCCAGCATTGCGAGCCCCCAAAAGCCATTTACCATAGGCCAACTTCCCCCATTGTGAAATTCGTAGGGATAATTTCTAAAATGATATTTACAATTGTTTTTTAGTAAATTCCAATCGTCGTCGTCTTGAAAAATGGGAGGCCAAAAAGCAGGCAAAAGTCCGAGTGTTGTGTTCTCTGCTATTGATTTTGAATAGTTTAAGATATCCTCATGTTGTTTAGAGGAACCTATGTTAAGCAACACAAGTAGGGCATTTGCAAAAGCATCAAATTGGGTTTTATATCCAGCGGGCGAGAAGGAACATGGAGCAAAAGATTGGAAAATCATGTCGTTGTAAGCTCTTTCGTGGTATTTTTCACCTGCTGTATTTGGAAAAAAGTTTGTTTCAATTTGGGTTGTTATTGATTTGATTTTTTCCGTGATTTTCTCACTTTTTGCAAAGTGGTTATAACTTTTTAAAGCCCAAATGCGTAACAATTGGTCGTATAAAACATAGCCATCGGTAATATACTCGTCTGCCCAATTTCCAGAAAGAGGTACGTAAATAAGGTGTTTGTTGTTGAACTCCCAAGATTCTAAAAGTGTAAGCCCTTTTTCAATATGGGAGGAATATTTTGCAACAAAATCGGCATCCTCTTTTTGCAGTCCATACTGACATATTCCAATGATGAACCAGGTTACTGCATCAACACGTCCAGCCAAGCCGCCGTAGCTCACTTCGTTGGCCGTATTTGATAGTGCCACGTTAGAAGGAATGGTTCCTAGTGCGTGTTGGTGTTGGGCTAGTGTGGTAAGGGTATTTTTAAACGTTTCTATCAAGAAGTTATCTCCAGACGCCATTGCAGCCAAGCCACAGATTACTCCGTCGCGTGCCCACACTCGTTGATAGTTTGTTGTATTTTCTGCACTGGCAAGAAATCCGTTTGGCGTTGCTACACGGTGCAGTAATTCTAACGCTTTTTGATATGCCGTATTAGTCACGTATTTCCTTTTTTGGATTCATAAATAGGGTAAAAATAGCACTTAATACTAATAAAACCCCAGCAAATGTAATGGCTGCTCTTGGGTCGTTATTTAGAAAATGCTTCATAATGTATCCGAAAGATAAGGTTTGAATAAACATTGGAATCACAATCATCATATTAATAATTCCCATGTAGACTCCGTATCGTTCTTTTGGAATGTTGTTTACAATCATCAGATAGGGGATTCCCATCATACTGGCCCAACCAATTCCAAACCCGGTAATGGCTGGAAAAAGCAAGTATTTATTTTGGATATGAGGAAAGCATAAGAATCCTAGGGCGGCTACAAAAAGACACGTAAAGTGTACATATTTTGCGGAGTATTTCTTTGCAAATCCAACTAAGGCAAAAGCTACTAAGAAGGTTACTACATTATACCAACCGTTGACTAATCCCGTCCAACTCACGGCTTCTCCGTAGCGTGTCATGTCTTTTTCTGGAGTGGTATTCCATACAGAAAGTGCGATACTTTTGGAGGAATTTTGCCAATAACAAAAGAGCGCATACCACTGAAATAAATAGACTAAGGCCAATTGCCACATTACTTTAGGCATGTTTTTTAGCGCTTTGAAAATATCTACAAAAGGCGTGCGTAATTGGATGGATTCGGATTCCATTTTTGTTAATTCTTCTGGTGTTGGCGGAATTTCTTTTGTGGTATAGCTGCTCCACCAAACCGAAGCGATGGAACAAATAGCACCCAAGAAGAACGAGGCATAAACCCATGTAGGTAATTTGCCTGTGGTTCCTATAAAAAGTAAAGGAAAAATAAAAAGCGATACATTGGCTAAGGTTTGTCCGAACCCTGTAAAAAAGCTTTGCGCTTGAAATCCTAAAGGTTGTTGAGATTCATCTAATTTGTCGGCGATGAAGGCGCGATAGGGTTCCATAGCGGTATTGTTTCCTGCGTCTAAAATCCACAATAGTCCCGCAGCCATCCATAACGAACTGCTGAAAGGAAATAGAAACAACGCCAAACTGCAAAGGAGTGCTCCTATAAAAAAATAGGGTTTTCTTCGTCCTCCAAATTTTGGCATCCAAGTTTTATCGCTCAACGCCCCAATGATGGGTTGAATGAGTAACCCTGTCAATGGTCCAGCTAGATTTAATAAAGGCAATTGGTCTGGACTGGCACCTAAGAAATCATAAATTGGATTGACGGCACTTTGTTGAAGTCCAAAACTGTATTGAATGCCCAAAAAACCGACATTCATATTGATGATTTGCCAAAAGCTTAAGTGAGGTTTTTTTAGCATTTTTTAGGGAATTAGTTTTTTTAAAAAAGCTTCAAAATCAGCCTCATTGTTTGTGAAAATTTCACCGTATTTATCTACAACAGGAATGCCAAGATTGTTTAGGCTAATCTTGTTTTTTTTCAATTTGTCTAACATTTCATTAAGCGCTTCTTTGTTGGTATCGATATCATAAAACACAAAAGGAATGTTGTGTTCTAAAAAAAGTTTTTTAGTAGCCACACAAAAATGACAATCGGGACTACCGTATATAATTATGGTTTTTTGCTTTTCGAGATTTGGAGGTGTTTCATGGTTTGTTTGTGTCTTTCCTATAAAGGGAAGCAAAACAAAAAAGACTATGTAAATGAAATTTTTCATGAGAATGAAAAAGTTAGCAAGATTTTGGTTGATTTCTATTTATTAAAAATAATTCCTGTATCACGAAAATACAGGAATTATTATTAACTAAACAAAATAAATTCTTTTTTTAGAATCTGTAAGATAAAGACATAGAGATCGATCTACCTGGTAAAGGTCTCGCTCTTACGTAATTTGTAGTATTTTCTGTAATACTACCTTCTTCAGTTTCTGTAATGGCTAATGTATTGAATAGGTTGTTTCCAGACACATTCAAGGATAATCCTTTTGTTAATGTGAAATCCACAAATCCATTGGTAATCATGAATCCTTTCATAACCAATTTGTTTTCGTCTTGTGTGTAAGCTTTTGATTGTCCGATGAAGCTTAATCCAAACGCATGTTTTCCTTTTCCAAATTTGTATGAAGGAACAAAGTTGTACATTACTTTTGGTTGTCTTCTAGGTTGGTTTCCTTGGTATGTTCCCGAAGAGATTTCAGCTTTTGTATAGGTTAATCCCCCTCTAAGAGAAAAGTCACTTACATTGTAAGCTGATTCTAATTCTAAACCATACGATTTATAGTTGTTTTTTACTAAAGCTGTAGGATTGGTAGCTTCAAATCCTGTTTGTTCATCTGTTTGAGCTGTAAATGCTGTAGCATACAAATATCCTTTAGTGAATTTTTGTTTGAAACCTACCTCTGTTTGTGTCAAGAAATCTAATGAGTTCACATATTTTCCGTCCATGTAGTTTAAACCAGAGAATAAAATTCTATCTGCTTTTGCAGAAGCTCCTCTACTGGTTCTAGCAAAAATTGCTTGTGAAGCCGATAAAGAATAGTTGGCTCCAAAAGAGTATGATGTATAGTGGTAATCATAGTGTACCGCTGTTCTAGCAGCATTGTTTATGACAGAAACACTTTGTTCTGGGGCAGAAAGTGTACCTCCACTATGGTTTACGTCAAATTGAATTTGCGAACTTCCAGCAAAAGACCCTGTAACTTTACCCATATCATAACGTACGCCACCATCAACTACTAATTTGTCAGTGATGTCTACAGATACGCTAGCATAAGGAGCCGATACATTGTATTGTGTGTCGTAGTTTCTTGTACAACAGTTCCCCCATGCAGGTACTCCATACGCATACAATCCGTTGTCAGAAAGTAATCCCCCAGCTCCATTGGTTACATTCAATAATCTAGCATTGTTGTCTGATACTTCTTGTAAGTATGAATTCCAAGTCCAAGACATAGAGATGTTTTGGAATGATTTGAAATATCCAGCTGTAAGCGCTACATTATTGAATTTTTTAGTTACTTTTAAATCATTCATGAAGTTACTCAAATTGTTTAATTGCGTATCAAACATGTGAATTCTTGACACTAATCCATTAGGATTGCTGAATGGCGCTCCGTTATCGGCATAGGTTAAAGTAGAGCCAGCACCAAAAGAGTTAGCGATAGCTGCTGCTGTTCCAACTTCTGCTGGAAACGGTGCTATAAATCCGCCACTATTAGAAGCGAATCTTCCGTTTTCAGAGATTTTCCAGTTGTTGTCTAAGTTAAAGTTGGCACTTGCACCAATAGCTTTAGTGATAGGGTGCATACCGTCGGCCACAGGGGTTCTTCTCAATTCGCCATCGGCACCAAATCCGATGTTGTGGTCTAAATAAGGCGTTTGTAATGCACCGTGAGTTGCGTCAAATCCGCTGATGCTTCCCCAAGTTGGGTTGGCATTAGTTCCTGAAACTTGTAATGGCATTGGCATGTAGGCAGCCGCACGGTCGTTTAGGAATTTTGCATATACTGTAACAGAACCATTTTCAAATTCTTTTGTGATGTTGAATTTGAATTGACCTCCATTATTGGCTGTAAATCCTGCTTTTCTTACGCCTTCTCCCACGCGGTAGAATCCACCAGTGTGAAAGTATAATCCATCACCAATTTTGGTTCCATAATCAAAGTCAGTTCTGAAATTATTGTAATCCATACCAAAACCAGTAGTTACTCTTCCTCCTTCAGTTTTACCTGTTTTACTGATAAAGTTGATGATCCCTCCAGGAGAGTTGGTTGCTAATATTGAGGCAGAACCTCCACGAATGGCTTCAATTTTTGCAACATTTCCGTCAAATCTTGTAAAAATATCTGATGTTGCGAAAGCGATATCACCAAACAATAATACAGGAAGACCATCTTCTTGGATTTGTAAGTATTTAGATCCTCCAGAAGAAATAGGCACCCCACGAACGGCAATGTTTGCATTTCCTTCCCCACCAGAAGACTCAGAACGAATACCAGGAATGGTTCTGAAAATCTCGGCTGTAGAGCGAGGAGCAGATTGTTCAATTTGTTTTACATCCATTGTGGTAATAGACACACTAGATTTTAACTTCGCTTTTGGGCTAGTTACCCCAGTGATAACCACTTCTTCTAAATTTGCGGCATCCTCTTGCATTTGGATATCAACGGTAGTATCTCCATTGATTTGAGCCTCTTTTTTTGTGGTTTTGTAACCCACATAGGTAACGGTGATGGTTAGGGAGCCATTAGGAATTCCAGAAATAGAATATACTCCTTCATTGTTTGTTATTGTAGTTTTTTTACCTGCAATAACGTTGGCGCCAATTACAGCCTCACCTTTGCTGTTGGTCACCTTTCCGGTTAGTACACCGTTTTGAGCAAATGATTGATTGATGAGCATTAAAGCCATTAAAAACATCATTTTCTTCAAAAAATTAGTAATTTTTTTCATTTTTAGATTTTTAATTAGTTAATAAATCTGTTTGATTTTGGTTGTCGAAATTAAAATTTTAGTCCCTTTATTTTAGTATTTTTTCATCGAAAACGTTTTCGATTTTACCGAAAACGTTTTCGATTTGGCAGTTCATTTTTTTTATACCATATTTGTTACATGAAAGAAACGACGCTGAAGCAAATCGCTGAGACTTTGGGGATTTCGATCACAACCGTATCGAAAGCACTAAAGAATTATTCCGATGTGAGTCCGAAAACCAAGCAAGCGGTTTTAGACTTGGCTCATAGTTTGCAGTATACCCCCAATTCTTTTGCGGTAAATTTACGTACGAAAGAATCGAAAACCATTGGACTCATAATTCCAGAGGTAGTGCATCATTTTTTTTCGAGTGTGATTAATGGAATTATAGCAGAGGCAGAACAACATGGTTATTTAGTCATTATTCTTCAATCCAATGAGTCGTTAGAACTAGAAAAAAAACAAGTTGCTTTGTTGTTGAATAAACGCGTTGATGGTATTATTATTTCTTTATCGAACGAATCAAATCATGATGCACATCTAAAAGAGATTTTACAGCGTGAAATTCCTTTTGTACAATTTGATAAAATTTCTAAACTCATACCCAGCTCTAAAGTTCTTATTAACGATCAAAAAGCAGCTTTTGAAGCCGTGGAACATTTAATTTTAAAAGGGTGTAAAAAGATTGCTCATATAAGAGGGCCAGTAAATCCTCAAAATGCCATTGACCGTTTTATAGGGTATAAGAAAGCCTTAGAGCAATACAATATTCCTTTTGATTCTAGATTGGTCTACACTTGTAAAAATGTGACCTTTGAAGAGGGTAAAATGTTTGCTAAAGAAATGGTTTCACAACATCCCGATGTAGATGGGGTATTTGTAATTACAGATTTGGTTGCAGTAGGTGTTTTGGCGTATTTCAATGAAGTTCAAATTCAAGTTCCACAACAAATCAAAGTAATTGGATTTAGCAATTGGTTTATGTCGCAAGTCATTACCCCAAAATTAAGCACTGTTGACCAACCCAGTTATGAAATGGGGGTTACTGCGTTTAATCTACTCTTACAAGAAATACAATCCAAAAAGGATTCCCAAAGCTTCGAGCCTCAGGTTATCGAATTGAATACCAAAATAATAGAAAGAGAATCTACTTTATAGTTTTTCACCATGTTGTGACATGTCCAAACCTATGGCTTCTGATTCTTCCGTCACTCGTAATGGAATTATGAAGTTGGTAATTTTAAACAACACAAAAGCCCCTCCAAAAGTAAATACGGCAACCAGCAATAGGGCCATCATGTGATGTGCAAAGACATTCCATCCCCCATGCAAAAGGCTTGCTTGTTCGCCTTGAGCAAAAAGAGCCGTTAAAATCATTCCTGTAATTCCTCCTACACCATGACACGCAAAGACATCTAAAGTGTCGTCAAATTGTTTTAATTTTTTCCAATGAACTAGATTGTTAGAGATTATAGCTCCTGTGAAACCGAAAAAGATGCTTTGCGGAATGGTGATATAACCTGCTGCAGGTGTGATTACGACTAAGCCTACGACGGCACCAATACAAGCCCCCAGCGCAGATACCTTTCTTCCTTTTAACCTGTCAAAAAACACCCAAGTCATCATCGCTGAAGCAGACGCAATGGTGGTTGTTGCAAAAGCCATTGCTGCCGTTGCATTGGCGGCTAAGGCAGAACCCGCGTTAAAACCAAACCAACCAAACCAAAGTAATCCTGTTCCAAGTAAAACAAAAGGAATGTTTGTGGGGATGTTTTCACTGTTTTTTCGCTTCCCTAGTACTATAACACCTGCTAGTGCGGCAAAGCCTGCGCTCATGTGCACAACAGTTCCGCCAGCAAAATCTTTTACACCGAAATAGCCACACAAAAGGCCGTGAGGATGCCATATCATGTGGCATAACGGTGTATATATTAGTAAGGTAAACAAGCAAATAAATAATAAAAAGGAGATAAAACGTATGCGTTCGGCAAGCGCCCCAGTAATGATTGCTGGGGTTATTACTGCAAATTTCATTTGAAACAAAGCGAATAAAATAAAAGGAATGGTAGGAGCCATAATTTTATGAGGAGCCATTTCAACTTGATCGAAAAAAGCAAATTGAAAAGGATTTCCAACAACACCATAAATTTGATGGTTTAAAGTCATTCCTATTGGGTTTCCGAAGGACATACTAAAACCGATTGTGACCCACAAGAGACTGACCACCCCAAGACAAATAAAACTTTTGAGCATGGTGGAAATTACATTTTTTCTACCCACCATTCCTCCGTAAAAAAAGGAAAGTCCGGGAGTCATTAGAAGCACTAGGCAAGACGCTGTTAATAACCAAGCAATGTCGGCATTATCAATGGAAGTGATTGAGTTAAAATCTGAATTTGGTTTTTGGTGATTCCAAAACAACCCTATTATCGAAATTAAAGAGATAATTATAAAGGAAAACACCCATCTTTTTTCTATTTTCATAACAACCCTATTTTTATTAGGGTAAAAATATAAAAAACCATAATTATTATTAATAAAACCCATTGAAAAATGGTTTCAATTTTAATTTTTATCATTTAAATAAAAAAAACCCCCTTAAAAAACAAAATTAAAAATATATCGTATCATAATTATCGATTTAATAAATTTTTAGGTGTAAGGTTTAAAATGTATCTGGTTTAAATAATAAAAAAACTGCCAAATTTTAAATTTAGCAGTTTATAATTATGGTTAGGGCTGTATATACTTATTGTTGTGCCGCTAAATTTCTGTAGGTAACGACTGTTATTTCACCAATAAGTTTAGACAACGTTTTATTATCTTTCCCTTTCGTCATTATAGTAATTAGAAATGGGTTGTTGTTTAAGTAGATTATTGCAGATTCATGCAACTGTTTTTCGGCGGGTGTTCCTGATTCTCCAAATTTATGGATCAGTTTTGTATCTTTAGGAATTCCATTTACAACCCCTTCGTTAAATTCGCATTTGCTTAATAATTCGGCAGCAAATTCAGATTTTTCAATAGATAAATAGGATGCGTTGTATAATGCTCTCATGAACAATGAGTACTGTCTAACAGTAAAATAATAATGTTTTGCTTTAATATTAGGAACTTCTAAATTTAAATCAGAGAACAAACGTTGTAATACTTCAGGTTTAAGATTATTGTTTAATAAAGCGGTAGCATTATTATCTGAGTATTGAATCATATACCTTAATAATTCCCGAATTTTGTATTTATGACCTAATTGAATAGATTTTGATTTATAGGCTACATTTTTATCAATAGCAAAAGGCGTATTAAAATCTAGTTCGTTATCAAGAGTTCCTGGTTTTAGTTCATCCATTTTAAGGTAGGCTATTAAAATAGGAACTTTAAATAATGAACCTGGTTCATATTGTATATCCTCATTGATACTTGTCCATGAGCTTTTGTTATAATCTCTAATGTATACTGATGCGTCAAGAACACCTTGCATGCTTTTATAGTTGTTAATAATATTTGTGACTTCTTGTTTTGTAGCTGCCAGATTATCACCTTCACATTCATCATCTACAAACATTAAGGGTTTTATAAAGTTAAACCCACCAAGTCTTTTTACGTTATAATTACAGGCATTGATAGTTGATTCGTCAGAGTAGTTATTGGTTTCACCTTTATTGATTTTATTGGTAATAATATACGTCAATACACAAGATATGATTAACAATATTCCAATATAAGAAACGGGTAATTTTTTAGACAATAGATTGTTCATTTTTCCTAATGATATTTAATGCAAATTTAATAATAGATTTATAATATTTTCACAAAGGCATTCAATATTTCTTATTTTGAAAAACTTTGTTGTCGATAGAAATTAGTAACGGGGATAAACTAAAAATAGTATAAGGATAAATGATTTAGGTATTATTATTAGGTGAATCCTTCATTTTTAGAGGTTAACAAAAAAAGCCGTCAATTTTTTGACGGCTCTTAATAAAAAAGATATGAAAATTTTATTTTCTACTTGATAATTTGGATAGTAATCTCAAAAATTCAACATAAAGCCAAACTAAAGTAATCATTAGTCCCATGGCTCCATACCATTCCATGTATTTTGGTGCGCGTTGTGCGGCTCCTCGTTCAATTTGATCGAAATCTAAAAACAAGTTTAAAGCAGCAATTACAATGACAAACAAGCTGATTCCTATACTGATTAATGAATTTCCGTAATGTACAGGTTGGTAGCTGATGAAGAATGTTAAAATCCAAGAGCATAAGTAATATATAGCAATAGCTGCTGTTACTGCAATTACTATAGAACGAAATTTATCGTTTACGGTAACTACTTTATATTTGTACAACATAAAACAAGCAAAAAAAGTAGCAAAAGTACCGCCTACCGCTTGCATTACAATGCCTGGATAACGCACTTCAAAAATAGCTGATAATCCGCCAATAAACAAGCCTTCAGCTACCGCATACGCAGGCGATAAATAGCTAGAAAGTTGAGGTTTAAACGTTGTAATTAATACAAAAACGAGTCCAGCAATAGCCCCTCCAATCATTAGGATTGTTGGGTTTTGACCATTAATAGCCATATTCCAAGTTGCAAAAGCACTTGCGACTAACAAAAACAACAAGAGTACACTTTTATTAATTGTTCCAGAAACAGTCATGGTATCTTGATAATCAATTACAACTGCTTCATGAGTTGTCGTTGCATTCTTAAATGAATCGGTTTTAAAAAATGGATTTTTTGAATTCATAGTTTTTAATTTATTTAATGAATCAAATGTAATTTTTTCTTTTGAAATAGAAAAGGGTTATACTATAAATATTCGTTAAATTATTCTATTTCTGAGATACGTAATGTGTTTACCATACCCTTGGCAACTACAGGCATAGCGGCTAAGTTGACTAACATATCCCCTTTTTTTACATACCCTTTTTCTTTAGCAATTTGATTGATGTCTTCAACGGTATCGTCAGTACTCACAAATTTATCGTAGTAAAATGCGTTTACACCCCATAATAGACTTAATTGTGTTAAAATGCGTTTGTTTGAGGTATATACTAAAACATGAGCTGATGGTCTCCAGGCTGAGATTTGAAAAGCGGTATAGCCACTATTTGTTAGTGTTGAAATGGCTTTAGCTTTGATATCGTTGGCCATTGTCGCTGCATGATAACAAATGGATTTCGTAATGAATCGTTTGGTTCTTACTTGAGGAGGAGTTAGAGGAACCTGAATTAATGGTGAATCTTCTACAGCTTCAATAATTTGAGTCATTTTTTCAATTACTTGTACCGGATAGTTTCCAACAGAGGTTTCTCCAGAAAGCATGACCGCATCGGCACCATCCATTACAGAGTTGGCCACATCATTTACTTCAGCACGTGTAGGGGTTAAGCTTGTAATCATGGTTTCCATCATTTGAGTAGCCACAATAACAGGGATTCGTGCTGTTTTAGCACGGTTTATTAATTTTTTCTGGATTAAAGGTACTTCATGAGCTGGAATTTCAACACCTAGATCCCCGCGTGCAACCATCAAACCATCGCAGAACGCTACGATTTTGTCAATATTTTCTACGGCTTCCGGTTTTTCAATTTTTGCTACAATTGGAATTTTATGGTCTGAATTTTTAGCGATAAGGTCTTGTAATTCTTCCAAATCGGCTGGGGTTCTCACAAAAGATAACGCGATCCAATCCACTTGATTTTCGATAGCAAAAAGCGCATCTTTAACGTCTTTTTTTGTTAATGCCGGTAACGAAACTTTAGTATTGGGTAGGTTCACTCCTTTTTTAGATTTCAAAGGACCTCCTTGAATCACTTTACATTTTACTTCTGTTTTTTTGTTGGTTTCAATGGCCTCAAAAATTAGTTTCCCATCATCAAGAAGGATTCGTTCTCCAGGGTTTACATCGCTTGGAAACTCTTTATAGTTCATGTATACGCGGTCTTTTGTTCCAGGAACATCCTCAGCGGTTTGAAAAATGATTTCGTCTCCAGGGTTGACCACTACATCCTCTTTCATCACGCCAACGCGTAGCTTTGGACCTTGTAAATCAGCAAGAATGCCGGTGGTATATCCAAATTCGTCATTTAATTCGCGAATACTATCAATACGTTCTTTAACATCGGTATAGTCGGCATGAGAAAAATTGATTCGAAATACGTTTACACCAGCGTCTATCATGTCTTTAATGACTGCTTTTGAACTACATGCAGGGCCTAAAGTAGCTACAATTTTGGTCTTTTTTCTTGTTGGCATTTTTTAAAAAATTAAATTATTTTTTGATTTTATTTTTTCTTTATTAATTGAATATACAAGAGTTACATTTTTTATAGCATTGATTTTTGCTACAATTTCGGGGATGTTTAATTCCTCTTCGACATTTGCAATTTTCAAAAAAAAGTCTACTTTTTTAAATTCTGGTATTAAATAGGCGTGAATAGAAAAAACAGCTCCAGAATTTGAAAATAAACCCATAGTATTTTCTGTTAAGGTCTCTTTTACATTGTTTTTATTTTGAATTAGATTCCAAGTGATATCCTTTTTAATATCCTTGAAAGTAAACCGTTCGAAAGCACAAGTTCCTTCTTTAACCTCTAAGAGAATATCAAGATGATTTTTTGACAATTTAATTTCAATATCACGATTAAGAAAATAGGCTAAGCGATACTCTTCCAATGAAGTATGGATGGCGATAATATGGTAGTCATCTTCTTCAAAATCTTCAATATGTAGTTTATGAACAGCCATTTAACACAAAAATTCGATGTAAATATAGTGTTTCTTATTACGTAAATTACGTTAGAAGATGTAGATTAACATTTATTTATAAACGAAAACGATATAGTTTTTTGGAATTCAAATTATTTGAGGTCTATTTTTTTCTGAAATGCAAAATAAGCTCTTTTTGAGGCAATTTCTTCTGCTTTCTTTTTTGAAGTAGCTCTTGATTTGGCTACAATTTTATTATCGATACTTAATTTTACCCCAAAAAAACGCTGTCCCTCATTTCCATTGTCATCGAAAACATCATAAGCAAAGGTTTTCTTTTCTTTTTGACACCATTCAATAACTAAGCTTTTGTAACTGATTATTTTACCTTCCAGTTTTGAGATATTGACATAAGGGAGAATCACTTTTTTTTGAATAAAATCCTCACAACCAACATATCCTTTATCGAGAAAAATGGCTCCAATTAAAGCTTCAAAAATATTCCCATGAATGTTGTCTCCATAAAGAGAGGGAGGTACTTTACTGTTTACAAGAGACACTAGATTTAATTCTTTTCCGAGTTCGTTAAGGTGTTCACGACTCACAATTTTGGATCTCATTTTTGTAAGATACCCTTCATCACCAAAAGGGGCTTCTTTATAAAGATGAGCGGCTATGACAGAGCTTAACATGGAGTCACCCAAGAATTCTAACCTTTCATAATTAAAAGGATTTCCAGCAGCATCGGTTCTATTGAAGGAACTGTGGGTAAAAGCTTTTTCGTAATATTCAATGTTTTGAGGTTTAAAACCGATAATTTTTTCGATTGCCATAAAAAAATTCCCGCCAGTATCTGGACGGGAATTTTTAGTAAATATTTTTTTAAGAATTCGCATGAAACCCCTTATTCTTCTAGTTTTTTAAATAACACACAAGCATTATGACCACCAAACCCAAAAGTATTGCTCATGGCTACTTTAATGTCTCTTTTTTGTGCTTTATTTAAAGTCAGATTCAAGGATGGGTCTATGTTTTCATCCACAACGGTATGATTGATTGTTGGTGGGACTATTCCGTTTTTCATTGCTAGAATAACAGCAATAGCTTCTATGGCTCCAGCAGCACCTAAAAGGTGTCCTGTCATGGATTTGGTAGAATTGATATTAATGTTTTTAGCATGATCTCCAAACACATGGCTTATAGCTTTTAGTTCAGCTACATCACCCAATGGCGTAGAGGTTCCGTGTGTGTTGATATGGTCTACTTTATTTGGATCCATTCCTGCATCACGAAGTGTGTTTTCCATTACAGCGATAACACCAATTCCTTCAGGATGAGGAGCGGTTAAATGATAGGCATCAGAAGACATTCCGCCACCACCTATTTCGCAATAAATTTTTGCGCCACGTGCTTTAGCATGTTCATATTCTTCTAAAACAATAGCTCCCGAACCTTCCCCTAAAACAAATCCGTCACGAGTAGCGTCAAATGGACGTGAAGCCGTTTCTGGACTTTCATTTCTCGTTGAAAGAGCATGCATAGAGTTGAATCCTCCCATTCCTGCGATTGTAACTGCCGCTTCAGAACCACCTGTAATAATCACATCACACATTCCTAGACGGATGTAGTTGAATGCATCAATCATTGCATTTGCAGAAGAAGCACACGCTGAAACGGTAGTATAATTAGGACCCATAAAGCCATTTCTCATAGAAATATGCGCTGGGGCAATATCAGCAATCATTTTTGGGATAAAAAAAGGGTTGAATTTTGGAGTTCCGTCGCCTTTAGCATAATACATTACTTCTTCTTGAAAAGTCTCTAATCCACCAATTCCTGCACCCCAAATAACACCTACGCGATTTTTTTTAACATTCTCGTCATTCAAGCCAGCATCTTTAATGGCTTCGTCACTTGAGGCAATAGCATAATGAGAGAATTTATCTAAACGACGGGCTTCTTTACGATCCATGTATGCCTCAATACTGAAGTTTTTCACTTCACAAGCAAATTTAGTTTTATGCTTTTCAGTATCATAATATGTTATTGGAGCGGCCCCACTTTTACCATTGACTAAACCCTCCCAATATTCTTGAATGGAATTACCTATAGGAGTTAAAGCTCCAAGGCCAGTTACAACAACGCGCTTTAATTGCATATTTTTTTATTTAAAATAGTTTTTAAACAAGTAATACCCTGTTTTCTTTAGTATTTAATGTAAAGAGACAAGGTATTTATATTGTGTGATTGAAATTCAATCAAAAATAATCTAATTAATGTAATAAGAATAAAAACCCGTACATCATGATATACGGGTTGTTTATTTTATTATTTTTTTGCTTCTTCGATATAAGAAATCGCTTGACCTACAGTAGCAATGTTTTCAGCTTGATCGTCTGGAATTTGAATATCAAATTCTTTTTCGAACTCCATAATAAGCTCAACAGTGTCTAATGAATCAGCTCCTAAATCGTTTGTGAAGCTTGCTTCTGTTACAACTTCATTCTCGTCAACACCTAATTTGTCTACGATAATCGCTTTAACTCTTGATGCAATGTCTGACATAATATTTAATTTTTAAATTTAAATTGTTGGCAAAAATAAAAAACTTTATTTTAAAACCACGTTTTAGTTCATAAATATGTCAACGAAATTAAAAAAAATATTTCAAAAAGATTCTTTTTATCTAATTTATTATTCTTTTTTTTGTAGCATAAAAGGAAATGGGAAGATGAAAAAAATAGCGCTTTTTGCCTCTGGATCGGGCTCCAACGTGGAGAATATCATCCATTATTTTAGAACCAAGAATGTTTCAGTGGCGTTTAAAATATATGGAAACAATCCTCATGCGTTTGTTTTTGAAAGAGCCAAAAAGTTAGCCGTTGACACCTATACATTTACTAAAAGTGAACTTCAAGCATCTTTTGTTTTGGATTCCTTACAAGCGTTTCAACCCGATTGGATTGTATTAGCTGGATTTTTGTTGAAATTTCCTGAGCACATAATACACGCCTATCCCAATAAAGTAATTAATATACATCCTGCACTCCTTCCAAAATATGGCGGAAAAGGAATGTATGGCATGCATGTGCATCAAGCGGTTTTAGATAATAAAGAAAAAGCAACCGGAATAACCATTCATTATGTAAACGAACATTATGACGAAGGTGGGATTATTTTTCAGCAATCCGTAAATATTGAAGATTGTAAAACTGCTGATGAAATAGCAGATAAAATACACGTTTTAGAGCACCACTATTTTCCTGAGATAATTGAACAACTTTTAACTCGTAACACGTAACCCGCAACAATGAGTCACGAAGTCCACATCTACACAGACGGCGCTGCTAAAGGAAACCCAGGAAACGGAGGGTATGGCGTGGTGATGGAATTGGTAGGAACTCCACACAAAAAAGAATTCTACGAAGGATTTCGATTAACCACCAACAATCGCATGGAACTTCTGGCAGTAATTGTGGGTTTAGAAAAACTTAAAAAGCCCAATAGGAACGTGTTGGTGATTTCCGACTCCAAATATGTTGTGGATGCTGTAGAAAAAAAGTGGGTTTTTGGTTGGGAAAAAATAGGTTTCAAGGGCAAAAAAAACCCTGATTTATGGAAACGATTTTTAAAAATTTACCGCCAACATCAGGTGGATTTTAAATGGATCAAAGGACATAACAATCATCCTCAAAACGAACGGTGTGATGAATTGGCTGTGATGGCATCGAGTTTGCCTAATTTATCGATAGACGCATTTTATGAAAGCGATAGCGATACGTTGTTTTGATATGATATTTTTTATACTTTTACTTTAATTATTTATTCTACTTAATTATGACAACAACAGCATTAAAACACGTAAATGATAAATTAAAAAATTTACCAGACAGCTTAATAGACGAAGTAGAAAGCTTTATAGATTTTTTGGCTTACAAACATTTACAAGAAACTAATTCAATTCCTCAATGGCACAAAGAGGAGGTTTCCAAGCGAATAAAACTAAATAAAAAGCCAGTTGATGCATTTGAAATGATTGATAATTTGGAGGAATAATCAGTGGTGATTTATACAATAATAGCAGATCCAAAAGTAAAAGAGGATTTAAAAGAAGCAAGAGATTTTTTAAATTCAAGAAGAAATGGATTTGGTAAAAAATTCTTATCAGAATACAAAGCTACCTTAAAACATATACAAAAATCACCAATTTTTCAAATTAGATATGATGATATTCATTGTTTACCAATGAAAACATTCAAATATATGATTCATTTTAAGGTGAATGAAATAAATAAAACCATCCACATTTATGCAGTACTTTCAACCTACTTAAATCCTGATAAAAATTGGATTAAAAGAGGAGATGTTTTAAGAAAATAAAGATAAAAGGCTGTTTTTAAAACCGTGCATTTTCAAAGTTGACTATAGTGTAATTTCAAAGTATATTATAGTGTAATTTCAAAATTAATAGTATATTTGCAGTTGTAAAACCTTTATTATGAGTGCAAATAGGAGAATTAAAACAGAAATGGATATTTATAAAAAAAAGTATCCTATTTTAGCTTTAACAGGACCCAGACAATCTGGTAAGACTACTTTTTTAAAAACACATTTTTCAGACTATGAATATGTGAATTTAGAAAATTTAGACGTAAGAACCTTTGCTATAGAAGATCCAAATGGGTTTTTAGCACAATACAACAACTATGTCATTTTTGATGAAGTACAACGGGTTCCGCAATTATTTTCCTATTTGCAAACTAAAGTTGACGAAGATAAAGTGATGGGGCAATATATTTTGTCGGGTTCACAGAATTTTCATTTAATGCACAACATTACTCAAAGCTTAGCGGGTAGAGTTGCTTTGTTTAAACTTTTACCCTTTGACGTTTCAGAAATGCAAGACGCCAATTGGTTAAGTGATGACTATACTATAAATCTTCAAAAAGGGTTTTATCCCGCCATTTATGATAGAACGATTCCTTCCAAAGTTTTTTACTCTAATTATATTCAAACCTATGTAGAGCGAGATTTATCGGAACTCATACATGTAAAAGATTTGAAACAATTTCGTAATTTTATTACACTTTGCGCTGCGAGAGTAGGACAATTAGTAAACCTTAATTCGTTGGCCAATGAATGTGGTATTTCACAACCTACCGCTAAATCATGGATTTCGGTTTTAGAAAGCAGTTATATTGTGTACCAATTGCAACCCTATTTTTCGAATTTTAATAAACGGGTTACCAAAAGTTCCAAATTGTATTTTTATGACACAGGATTGTTGTGTTTTTTATTAAAACTAAATGACGCCGATAGTGTGAAATTAAGCGCGTTGAAAGGAAGTTTATTTGAAAACTATGTCATTAACGAATACGTCAAAAAAAATTATCATAACAATTTACTTTTAGATGTATGGTTTTGGCGAGACACCGTTGGACACGAAGTAGATTTAATTTGGCAAAATTCTGAATTATTGAATCTCGTTGAAATCAAAGCCTCAGAAACTATAATGCCAGAAATGTTTAAAGGATTAACTTACTTTGAAAAATTAAAACCCCAATCCATTCAAAGTAAGAGCATCGTGCATACAGGATTATTTAATCAACAGCGCACTTTAGGAAAAGTAATGAGTTGGAAAAATATCGAATTCTAAATCAAAGAAATTTCAAGTCTTTCTTAAAGGTAATTTTATAAAAAAACACGACGAAACGTTGTTTTAAAAATCGTGCATTTTCAAAGTTGACTGTAGTGTAATTTCAAAGTAGGCCAATAAAAAATATAAAACAGTAAGCCTACTTCTGCTTCAACAACACGTTGTATTCCTCTAATAATTTTAAGTATTTGTCTTTCCAATACGCTGCCGCTTCCTCCTCTTTTTCATATATCGTAGGCGGCTCATGTAGTACTTTTTTTGGTGGATTAAATTCCTTAATATCCTCACTAAAATCATGGTGAATGATGTAGCCAATTTGCAAAACAAGATCTAGCGAAACACTGTTATTCTCAAACATCAAGTACATCCATCGTCTGCTTTTGCCTAAACGTTTGGCAATTTCAGTAATGGAGATGCCACTTTTATAGATAGCTGCTTTAATTATTTCACCTCGATGTTGCATAGTGCAAATATTTGCACTTTTATAAGAAATTAAATTTACATAAAATACACAATATTGTGTAATTATTTGTAATTTTGTTTTCAAAAGTGTGTAATATGTTTTAAATACAGATGAATAAGGCGGTGCCGAAAAGCCAATAGAGTAGGGGAATTTAATATTTATATTTATGAAAACCATTTTTAAAAGTTTAGCAATGTTGCTAATGATTAGTTTATTTTTTGGATGTTCGAAAGATTCACCAGCAGCTTCAACATCAACACCAGCGCCAACAGTTGATTTCATTTATTCAGGCGCAAATAATCCAGCGCCGTCAACTGTATCATTTACTAGCACTACTACAAATGCTACAAATTATTTATGGGACTTTGGTGACAATAGTAGTTCAACATCAGCAAATCCACAACATCTTTATACAGCAGGAGGAGTTTATACTGTTAAACTTACAGTTTCAGGAGCTGGAGGTACTACATCAACAATAAAAACAGTAAATATTGGTGCAGCACTAACACATGTTAAGATTAGCAAAGTTACTATTGTTAATATTCCATTTACAAAACCTGGTGGAACAAGTGGCTGGGATTTAGATGGAAGTGGACCCGATATTTATTTTCAAATACAAGACCAAAATAGTGCTGTTTTATTTGATGCTACCTCTAGTAATCGATTTAGTGATGTAACACCTTCAATGTTACCCTTTGCTTGGAATATCTCAAATCCTTTTGTAATTACTGATTTAACACAATCGAGATATATTGAACTTTTTGACTATGATTTTGGAACTTCTGATGAGGATATGGGATATGTAGGGTTTTTAATGTCAAACTATACAACAGGTTCCAACGCATATCCTACAACTGTAACTCAGACTAATACTACTTATGGAATAACTGTAAAATTAGATTTAATCTGGTATTAATGATGAAAAAACTATTTCTACTACTTATCTTGTTTTTCTCCCTCAATTCTAATGCTCAAACAGTTTTAGAAGTCTTGAAAGCATTGTCTGGAAAAACAGATGAACAAACATCAAATAATATAGTAAAACAAGAGCCAACTTTAATTGAATTTTACAACAATACGGGTGCTGAAATTAGTGCATGCTATGCATACTATAATAACGAAGATAGATGTTGGACTTCAGTAGGTTGGTACACTATTCCGCCTTATAGTCCTAAAACTATAAACATTGGAAATTATACTGGGAATATTTATATAAGAGGTCGTCAAGGGTTATTAACTGAATGGGGTTCTGGTGATGGTCAGTTTTGTGTTGACGCAACCCAGGCATTTACTATAAAATTTGCTGATACTAAAGATTGTTGGAGTAAAAAGAAGTTTAGTAAATATATTGTTAGGTCAGGAGTAAATAAATGGACTTTTAATTAGGAAATATGGAAAGTAAAACATTAAAAATAAAATCTAAAAAATTTGATAAATCTGATTTAATATACTTAACAGATAACAATTCTTATGTTGAGTTTATAGAACCTGTTAATATTTTAGATGTTAGTTTCAATATTGAAATTTTAAGCAATATAAATTCTATAATTAATTTAAAAATTCAATTGTCTAGCGAATTAAGACCCAAAAATTTCTTCTTGACTAATTTAAAATTTAATAAAAATAAAACAAATCGCTTTTTAAATTTAAGAGAGATAATTGAAAAAAGTGAAAATTTCCAACAATATTCTGATACTAACATTCAGTTTGTTTCTATTGAAACGGATTCCGATATTGACATTGATTTAAAACTAACTTTTTAAAACTTATGAAAACAAAACTACTATTTTCAATACTATTATTAGGTGCATTGTACCAATCCAATGCACAAAATGTTTTACCAGCAATGAAAACTCGTCCAGCAGATTATGAATATTTATCTGCTCCAGATTCTTTAGGGGTTAGACATTCTTTAAAGATGCCTATTGTAACTAATAAAAGTATTTTAACTGGCTCAATAAAAATACCTTATCCAGTAATTTTTATTCATGGTTTAGATTCTGATGCAACTACTTGGTATGCAACTACTGATTTCATGGATACGCATTTTAATTTTACATATGGAGGAAGATTGGATTTTAATTTGAATAATGATAACTCCAATTATACTTCTAATAAATTGTTTTGGTCTTCAACAGGTCCTCAAGGAGCTGATATAGCTCAATGGTATACAACATTGGTTAATGGGGATTATTATTTTTTAAATTTTGCAGTTGGTAGTGATGGAAGCTTTGCACCGTCTAACTTATCATCTTTAAATGTATTAAGTAATGAAGCTGCTATAGCCAAACAAGGTGTTGCCTTAGCTAGAGCAATTCAGCAAGTAATGGATATAACTGGTAGAGATAAAGTTATTCTAATGGGGCATAGTATGGGAGGGCTTTGCGCAAGAGAGTATCTTCAAAATCCACAAAATTGGACTGAACCAAATATTAATCATCATGTTGCAAAATTGATAACAACTGGCACACCTCATGGAGGTTATACAGGTGCAAATTTTATAGCTACAGGTATAAATTCTTCATCTGAAGCTTATAGAGATTTAAGAACTGATTACTCTAATTCTAATCCTGGAGTATTTTTATCAGGAGGAGTAGAAAGTACTAATAATATTGGAACAAGTTATTTTAATAATGATATTAATTGTAATGGAATTAATAATGATGGTAGTAACATTCAAGGTTTAAATCAAAAAAATTTATTAAATAATGTTGATTACGCATACATAATGGGAAATTGTACAAATTGTGTAATTACACAAGGTTCTATATTAGGGGATGGTGTTGTTCGGCTTGTAAATGCAAATCTTAGTAATTTTTATAATCTACCAAGTCCAAAAAATGAATTTATATATACCGCTAGTGCTATTACTGAAATTCATTCTGATTTACCTAAACAAACTTACGAAAACATGCAAGGACTCGATGAACCAAATGAATATTCGTTATCCTATGGTATAGATTTCAATAAGACATATAAAGGTTTTATAACGCAACAGCCAGATGGTGGCTATACATATGATTATGATGATTATAAATTTGTTACTTCAGGAAGTGGTAATTTAAATTTAACAATTAGCAATACTTTCTCAGATAACATAATAGTATCAGTATATAATATGAATATGCAGTTACAAGGATCGAGTTATTCTGTTCCAAACGGAAATTGGTTAATCACTATTCCATTATCTGCGGGTCAATATTATCTAGAAACATATGCAACTCCAACGACAACAAGCTATCTATATCCATATACTTTTAATATGACCTATACACTATCAACAGATAATTTCGAATCCAATAATTCTTTAAACTTATTCCCTAACCCAACAACATCAAAAGTATTTTTCGACAACTCCAATTCCAACTTCAAAGAAGTTAGCATCTACAATTATTTAGGTCAAGAAGTGGCTAAAACCAATTTTACCGCAACAAGTAGCAACCAAGAAATAGACATGAGCACTCTAGCTGTAGGAGTTTATGTTTTAAAATTCAGTGATGGGTCAACTAGTAAATCGGTTAAGGTAGTAAAGCAATAAACCAACTTTGCTGTTAATAAAAAAAAATCTTTTATCAAGTGCTGTCTCTGTAGGCAGCACTTGTTTTATATGCTCAAAAAAACCACGGAGCGCGGGTAATAAAAACTTTTAAACCCCTAAACTTTTAAACTTCTAAACTAAAACTTATCTTTGCGCCTTTAATTTGATATTCAGATAATGAACAAACTTTTAATAGTAGGAACGGTTGCTTTCGATGCGATAGAAACCCCTTTTGGAAAAACAGACAAAATATTAGGTGGCGCAGGAACGTTTATTGGACTTTCAGCGTCTCATTTTAATCTTCAATCGGCAATTGTTTCAGTTGTTGGAGACGATTTTCCACAAGAATATTTAGACTTATTAACGGCTCGAAATATTGATATTTCTGGTCTTGAAGTGGTTAAAGGCGGAAAAACCTTCTTTTGGAGTGGTCGTTACCACAACGATATGAATTCGAGAGATACCTTGGCTACAGAATTAAATGTATTAGCAGATTTCAATCCAATCGTACCCGAAAACTTCAAGAACGCCGATGTGGTGATGTTAGGAAACTTGCACCCATTAGTGCAAACAGGAGTTTTAAATCAAATGACAGCCAAACCAAAATTAGTGGTTTTAGATACCATGAATTTCTGGATGGATTGTGCGTTACCAGAATTATTAGATGTAATCAAACGTGTGGATGTCATCACCATCAATGATGAAGAAGCTCGTCAATTATCTGGAGAATATTCTTTAGTAAAGGCGGCAGCTAAAATTCACACTATGGGACCAAAATATGTGGTCATTAAAAAAGGAGAACATGGGGCTTTAATTTTCCACAACGAACATATTTTCTTCGCGCCAGCATTACCCTTGGCTGATGTTTTTGATCCAACAGGAGCTGGAGACACTTTTGCAGGAGGATTTGCAGGATTCATTACACAACAAGGAGATGTTTCTTTTGAAACGATGAAGACAGCTATTATTCAAGGGTCCAATTTGGCTTCGTTTTGTGTAGAAAAATTTGGAACCGAGAGAATGCTCGAATTAAAAGAAGAAGAAGTGAAAAAACGCTTGAAACAATTTAAGTCGTTAACACAATTTGAAATAGAATTATAATAATCTTATGCCTCGAAATGTTCGGGGCATTTTTTATTTGAAACAACAGCACGGACAAGTCGCGACTTGTCCCTAAAACAACTATAACACAATGAGTGACGCAATTAAACACGAATGTGGCATTGCCCTTTTACGATTAAAGAAACCTTTGGAATTTTACAAAGAAAAATACGGTTCGGCTTTCTACGGAGTCCAGAAAATGTATTTACTAATGGAAAAGCAACACAACCGCGGACAAGACGGAGCTGGTTTTGCCTCGATAAAATTAGATGTTGCACCAGGACAACGATATATCAGTAGGGTTCGTTCCAATCAACCCCAAGCGATTCAGGATGTTTTTTCTCAAATTAATCAACGTATTAATGAAGAATTGGCTGCTCATCCAGAATATGCTAATGATGTGAACGCTCAAAAGGAGAACATTCCTTATATTGGAGAATTGTTTTTGGGACATGTACGTTATGGAACTTTTGGAAAAAACAATATTGAAAGTGTGCATCCTTTTTTGCGTCAAAACAATTGGATGCACCGAAATCTTATCGTCGCGGGAAATTTTAACATGACCAATGTTACCGAACTCTTTAATAGTTTAGTCGAACTAGGACAACATCCCAAAGAAATGGCCGATACGGTTACGGTAATGGAGAAAATAGGACATTTTTTAGACGATGAAGTTACTGATTTGTATCAAGAATGTAAAAGTAATGGTTTGTCTAAAAGAGAAGCCTCACCAGTTATTGCTGAAAAATTAGATTTAGCCAAAATTCTTAAAAAAGCTTCGCGAGGTTGGGATGGAGGCTATGCCATGGCTGGACTTTTGGGTCATGGAGACGCCTTTGTTTTTAGAGACCCTGCTGGTATTCGACCTGCTTATTTTTATGAAGATGACGAAATTGTTGTTGTTGCTTCAGAACGCCCCGTAATTCAAACGGTGTTTAATGTACCCTTTGAAAATGTGCATGAATTGCAACCAGGAAATGCTTTATTGATAAAGAAAAATGGGACAGTATCAGAAGAAGAAATTAGTGTCCCTACTTTAAAAAAGGCTTGCTCTTTTGAACGTATTTATTTCTCACGAGGAAGTGATGCTGAAATTTATCAGGAGCGGAAAATGCTAGGCAGACTTATTTTGCCTTCAGTCTTGGAAGCTATAGATTATGATACAGACAATACGGTTTTCTCCTACATTCCCAATACTGCTGAAACTTCTTTTTATGGCATGATTGAAGCGGCTAATGATTTTCTGAACCAACGAAAAAATCAGTACATTCTTGATCATAGAAAAACACTTACCAAAGAAAAGTTAGAAGAAATCCTTTCTGTAAAAATTAGAACCGAGAAAATTGCTATCAAAGATGCCAAGTTAAGAACCTTTATCACAGATGATGAAAATCGAGACGATTTGGTCGCGCATGTGTATGATGTGACGTATGGCGTTATACAACCCACAGACAACTTAGTTATTATTGACGATAGTATTGTTCGAGGGACCACATTAAAGAAAAGTATTCTCAAAATGATGGACCGCCTGCATCCCAAGCGCATTGTAGTTATCTCTTCGGCTCCTCAAATCCGATATCCCGATTGTTATGGAATTGATATGGCCAAATTGGACGGATTTATCGCTTTTCAGGCAGCTATTGCACTTTTGGAAGAACAAAACAAACAGCAATTGATTGATGAAGTGTATCAAAAATGTAAAGCACAAGAGGAAAAGCAAGACCAAGAAATAGTAAATTATGTTTCCGAAATTTACCAACCCTTTAGTGATGTCGAGATATCCAATAAAATTGCACAACTTCTCACGTCAGAAGAGCTTTGCGCCGAAGTAAAAATAATTTTCCAATCGGTTGAAAACCTTCATAAATCTTGTCCAAAAAACTTAGGGGATTGGTATTTTACTGGAAATTATCCAACGCCTGGAGGCAATAGAGTTGTAAATAAGGCATTTATTAATTTCTATGAAGGAAATAATTTACGAGCCTATTAACTAAAAAACGTGTAGTTTGTCGACAAAAACAGCTATTAATCTATAATATTTTGTAGCCGAACTCTTGCAAGGCTATCTTTGACCTACCATTAACATAAGTAGGTTAAGTTTATGGTAGATTTGGGGCAAAAAGGGTGATGTTAAAGTCACCCTTTTTTTATGCACCAAAATTACTTTTTAAATAGCTTCATGAAATCTTCTAGAAACTTCATCCCAGTTAATGACATTGAAGAATGCTTCAATATAATCTGGACGACGATTTTGATAATGTAAATAGTAGGCGTGTTCCCATACATCCATTCCTAAAATTGGAGTTCCTCCACAACCAACACCTGGCATCAATGTATTGTCTTGATTGGGAGTGCCACAAACTTCCAATTTTCCGTCTTTTACACAAAGCCAAGCCCAACCTGATCCAAATTGAGTGGCTCCCGCTTTTGAAAAGGCAGCTTTAAAAGCATCAAATGATCCAAAAGCCGTGTCAATAGCACTCGCTAAATCACCTGTAGGTAATCCGCCCCCATTGGGAGACATCACGGTCCAAAATAAATTGTGATTGAAAAATCCGCCCCCATTATTTCTAATAGCTGCTTGACTCATATCTAAATTTTTCAAAATTTCTTCTATAGATTTTCCTTCTAAATCGGTTCCTGCAAGAGCAGCGTTTAAGTTTGTTGTATACGCATTATGATGTTTTGAATGATGGATTTCCATGGTTCTAGCATCAATATGTGGCTCTAATGCGTCATAAGCATAGGGTAATTGTGGTAATTCAAAAGCCATAATATTTTTATTTAAAGTTACTATTAAAATTGATTTCAAATTTATACATTTAACTTCGTAAAAGAAAATACTTTTTTTACATAACTCTATTGACAAAACTTATTGTAGAACGCTATGAAATTTGAGCTTCAGCCCAACCATTTGCAAAATGAATTCATACAGTTGATTCCTCTTCAAGAAAATGATTTTGAAGCTTTGTATGAAGTAGCTAATGATGAGTTGCTCTGGGAACAACATCCGAACAAATTGCGATATCAAAGGGATGTTTTTTATAATTTTTTTCAAGGCGCTATGGAATCTAATGGGGCTTTCTTAATTCGAAATGTTCTCACGAATGAAACCATTGGTAGTAGTCGTTTTTATGATTACAATAAAAACGATAATTCAATACTCATTGGGTATACTTTTATTGGAAGAAAATATTTGGGAAAAGGATATAATAAAGCATTGAAAAAACTAATGATGGATTATGCGTTTCAATATGTAAGGACTATTTATTTTCATGTAGGAGCTTGTAATATTCGCTCTCAAAAAGCCATCAAAAAAACTGGTGCGATTAAAGTAGATGAAATTGAAGTACCCTATTATGGAGAAGAGGCTAAATTAAATTATATTTATCGGATAAATAAAAATTAAATGCAAAAACCAGCGTTCTCTATATACGATGCCTCTGCGGGCTCGGGAAAAACCTATACTTTGGTAAAAGAATACCTCAAAATCATTCTGTTATCCAAAAAACAAGATGCCTATCGCACCATTTTAGCGATTACATTTACCAATAAGGCGGTTCATGAAATGAAAACGCGAGTGGTAGAAAGTTTGTCTGAATTTGCCAAAGAAGATCCTACTGAAAAAGCTTTAGATTTGATGCGCGTTATACATTCGGAAACGGGCTTAACTCTAATAGATATAAAAACAAAAGCTAAAAGTATTATCAAGAACTTGATTCATAATTATGCAGCTTTTGATATTTCTACCATTGATAAATTTACGCATCGAGTCATTCGCGCATTTGCCCACGATTTAAATTTACCCATTACGTTTGAAGTTTCCCTAGACACGGAAAATTTATTAACAGAAACCATCGATGCTATTATTGCCAGAGCAGGTGAAGATGCTGCACTCACGCAGTTGCTTGTAGATTATACCCTTGAAAAAGCAAACGATGATAAGAGTTGGGATGTTTCAAACGAAATTTTTCAAATAGGAAAGCTCATCCTCAATGAAAATAATCGGACAGAAATCGCGCATTTGAGTACTAAAACGATTCCAGAATTTGTTTCGATAAAAGAAAAATTAGAACGACTTTCCAAAACTATTTTAAACGAAACAAAGGCTATGGCTTCCGATTTAGTTCAACAATTGGAAAAAAAAGGGATCGATAGCAAATCTTTTTCGGGAGGGTATTTCCCGAAACATTTACAGAGTATTCAAGAAGGCCGATTCAACCCAAATAATAAAACCTATCATGAGGTAGCCGATGTAAAAATTAATAAAGCTGCTCAAGATAATCCCGATATTGAACATGTTTTGCCTGGGATTATTACCGAATTACAAGAAATTTATGCAAAGTTTGAAAAAATAAATCTATATCAAGCGTTTTTAAAAAACATCACGCCGTTATCTTTGTTGAACACGATAAGTAATGAGTTGGATAAAATTCAAAAAGAGCAAAATATTCTTTCAATTGCCGAATTTAATAAGCTTATCAACGAACAAATTCAAAATCAGCCAGCCCCCTTTATCTACGAACGCTTGGGTGAGCGATACAAACATTTTTTTATTGATGAGTTTCAGGATACTTCTGAAATGCAATGGCACAATTTAATTCCCTTAATTGACAATGCCTTGGTGAGCGAAGATTTGCAAGGAGAAAGAGGTTCTTTGTTGCTTGTTGGCGACCCCAAACAATCTATATACCGCTGGCGTGGAGGAAAAGCAGAACAATTTATCGAACTGAGTCAGGGCAAAAATCCTTTTCACAATCCCGATATGCGGTTGGAACATTTGGATACCAATTGGAGAAGTTTTTCCGAAATTATAACGTTTAATAATGCTTTTTTTAAGTTTGTTTCGAAAGAATTTCAAAAGGAAGATTATAAAAAGTTATATCAGAATCAAAGTGCGCAAAAAACAACGAATAAGCAGGGTGGTTATGTTTCGATTACGTTTATTCCAACAATTGAAAACGCAGAGGACCTCAATTTTCAAGAAGAAGAACAGCCTGAAAAAACAACTTACTATTTAAATGCGACCCAAGAACGAATAGAATCGGTACTGAATAATGGATTTTCGTATGAAGATATCGTTATTTTAACTCGAAAAAAGGCACAAGGAATTGCAGTGGCAAATTATCTGACTGCGCAAGGAATTCCTATTTTATCATCAGAAAGTTTGCTTATTAGCAGTTCGAGTGAAGTACAATGTGTTGTCAATATATTGCGGTTTTTAGCTCATTCGAATGACAGTGAATCAAAGGCAAATTTCTTGTATTACCTTTCCCAATTTCAAAGCAATCAACCCCCACATGATTTTATTGCAACAGGAATTGGTTTTCAAAAAGAAATAGATTTTGAACTATGGTTACAAGATATCGAAGACCCTTTAGATAGTCCATTTACGTTTAATGCTTGTAGGAAAAAATCACTGTATGAAGCTACAGAAATCATTATTGCACGCTTTATTCCGAAAGAAAACAGAAATGCCTATATTCAATATTTTCTAGATGTTGTTTTAGAGTGCGATTTAAGAAAACAATTAGGCCTTTCAGATTTCTTAAATTATTGGGAACAACATCATTCAAAATTTAGTATTCCTGCTCCTGAAGGTAAAAATGCGGTACGAATTATGACCATTCATAAATCGAAAGGCTTAGAATTTCCAGTAGTGATTTTTCCTTTTGCTGAAGAAGATTTAAGTAAGACTCCAAGAGAGAAAATGTGGTTGGATGCCAATGAATCGGAGTTAGGATTATCGAAAGTTTTGGTTGATAAAAGTGGAAAAGTGGCTACTTTTGGAGAGGATATGGCGGCTGTTTATCAAGCTAAAAAACAAGAAGATTTACTGGATGTGATTAATGTATTGTATGTGGCACTTACGCGTGCTGAAGAACAACTGCATATTATTTCTGGTATGAATTTCAAAAATGATGGCGAACTTCCAAACAATCTTTCTTCGTTCTTTATTGAATTTTTGTACGACAAAGGTTTTGAAAGTAACATCTTTTTCTATTCTTTTGGAACCCCACAACGGATAACAAAAAGGCATACGAAAGAGTTACAAACGGTATGTATTACGCCTGTATCCAAAGTGTTGGATTCTCGTAAAATTAAAATTGCACAAAGAGAAAGCTTGATGTGGAATACCAAACAGCAAAAAGCAATTGAATTTGGAACCCTCACACATGAAATTTTGGCATTTGTAAAAACGAAAAACGAAATCGATTTGGCCATTACCAAAGCTATTGAAAATGGAATTCTTGTGGCATCACAAAAAGAACCCATGACCCAAACGCTATTAGAAATTGTACAACATGAGGCATTAGCCGATTTCTTTTCAGAATCCCATCTCATTTTAAATGAGCAAACCATAATCCAAAAAGAACAAACTATGGTAAAACCCGATAGGATGGAATTCAATTCTAAAAACGAAGTATTTCTGTTAGATTATAAAACAGGGTCACATGTGCCAAAGCATAAGTTACAATTGGAAAATTATCAACAAGTTATCGAAAGTATGGGCTATGCGGTAATAAAAAAAGTATTGGTTTACATAGGAGAAAACATTGAAGTTGTAAATTTGTAGAAAAATAGCCCAAAAACAATGAAAATTTACATGAGGATGTAAAGGAAAATAAGAACAAACAAAACAAACAAACGATATGTACGGAAAAATCCAACAACACTTACAAAACGAATTGAACATCATCGAACAAAATGGTATTTTTAAAAAAGAGCGCATTATTACCTCACCACAAGGTGCGGAAATTACGGTAAATGGTGAAACGGTTTTGAATTTTTGTGCCAACAATTATTTAGGATTATCATCACATCCCGAAGTAATTCAGGCAGCCAAAGACACCCTAGATTCACATGGTTTTGGGATGTCTTCTGTGCGATTCATTTGTGGGACACAAGACATTCATAAAACATTAGAACAAAAGATAGCCGATTTTTATGGAACAGAAGACACCATTCTTTATGCTGCCGCTTTTGATGCTAATGGAGGTGTCTTCGAACCTTTGTTAGGAGAGGAAGATTGTATTATTTCTGATTCCCTAAATCACGCGTCTATTATTGATGGGGTTCGGTTGTGCAAAGCGACTCGGTACCGTTATGAAAATTCTAATATGGAGGACTTGGAACAACAATTAATAAAAGCTAAAGAAGCAAGACATCGTTTCAAACTTATCGTTACAGATGGAGTGTTTTCAATGGATGGACTTGTTGCTCCTTTGGATAAAATTTGCGATTTGGCTGAAAAATATGATGCTATGGTCATGGTGGATGAATGTCATGCTGCAGGTTTCATTGGTGCTACAGGAAAAGGAACCCTTGAAGCTAAAAAAGTTCTTGGTCGTGTAGATATCATTACGGGAACTTTAGGTAAAGCTCTTGGAGGAGCCATGGGAGGATATACTACGGCTAAAAAAGAAATTATTGAACTTTTACGTCAACGGTCGCGTCCTTATTTGTTTTCCAATTCGTTAGCGCCTGCCATTGTTGGGGCATCTATAAAAGTTTTTGAGCTTTTAGAAAAAGACACGACATTGAGAGATACTTTAGAGTGGAATACCAATTATTTCAAAAAAGGAATGAAAGCGGCAGGGTTTGATGTTATCGATGGGGATTCGGCCATTGTTCCTGTTATGTTGTATGATGCAAAATTATCCCAAATCATGGCCGACGAATTGTTGAAAAAAGGAATTTATGTGATAGGCTTCTTTTATCCTGTAGTTCCCAAAGACAAAGCAAGAATTCGAGTGCAATTGTCTGCGGCACATACCAAAACACACTTAGACAAAGCCATACATGCATTTACAGAAGTGGGAAAAACGCTTAATATTATATAACACAAATACGATGTAATATTTTGATTATTCATATATTGGTATTATTTTTGTTGCGTTATAAATCATTATAATTAAACACAAATAAAAAAATGAAACATCTTAACAAATTATTTGGTCTTTTGCTTTTAGTTGGACTTAGTTCGCAAGCGCAAGATATCGACAACAAATGGTCTATTTCGTTTGGTGCAAACGCCGTAGATGGTGGAAGAGTTAGTGCTGTGGATAATGTGAAATATCAATTTTCACAATATTTCGATGCAAAAATGTATTGGAATGTACTTCCTTCAGTTTCTACAATTAATGTATCAAAATACGTTGGAGACAATTTCTCTTTTGGCGTAACAGGTTCTGTAAATAAAATTTCTAAATTTGTTGGAGACCGAATTTACGATGAAACAACGTATACAAGTACTTATCCAGTAACTAACCCTGGTGATTTATCGTATTATGCAGTTGATGGAGTTGTAAAATATAGCTTCATGGACATGATTAAGTCTAAAATCATAGACCCATCACTTCACGTAGGTGGAGGTTACACATGGATTGGTGATGCCTCAGCAGGTACAATCAATGCAGGTTATGGGTTGACATTATGGATGACAAAACAAGTGGGTTTCACAATCACCTCAACTTACAAACATTCATTTAATGATTCTAGAATTCCAAATTCAGATGTTCCTTCACATTTACAACATTTTGCTGGATTAACATTCAAATTTGGTGCTACCGATACAGACGGAGATGGTCTTGTAGATCGTTTAGATGCTTGTCCAAAAGAAGCAGGGTTAAAAGAATTTAATGGATGTCCAGACACAGACGGTGATAAAATCGCTGATAAAGATGACGCTTGTCCTACTGAAGCTGGTTTGGCACAATTCCAAGGATGCCCAGATACAGATGGTGATGGTATTAAAGATAAAGATGATGCTTGTCCAGATGTAGCAGGTTTAAAAGCATTAAACGGATGCCCAGATGCTGATGGTGACGGAATTGCTGATAAAAATGACAAATGTCCAGATGTTAAAGGACCAAAAGAAAATGGAGGTTGTCCTTGGCCAGATAGAGATGGAGATGGTGTATTAGATAAAGATGATAAATGTCCAGATACAAAAGGAACTGCAGCAAATCAAGGATGTCCAGAAGTAACTGAGGATGCGATCAAAAAATTAAATGATTATGCTAAAACTATATTGTTTGAAACAGGAAGAGCTTCTTTCCAAAAACAAACATTCCCAGTATTACAATCGATTACTGCTATATTGAAAGAGTATCCTACAGCTAAATTTAGCATTGAAGGACACACTGATAATACAGGAAAACCTGCAACAAACCAAAAATTATCTGAGGAAAGAGCAGGAGCAGTTAAAAATTATTTAGTAGAGAACGGAATTGCTGCAGATCGTTTAACTTCTGCTGGTTTTGGTCAAACGAAACCAATCGACTCTAACAAAACTAAAGCAGGTAAAGCAAACAATAGAAGAGTTGAAGTGAAATTAATCAAATAATTTTACAAAAAATATTTTTATGAAAAACGTCCTAAATTAGGACGTTTTTTTTATTTTTATACAATGTCAGATACTACTTTTTTACAGCAAATTGCAGCGGTTGTTTTACAGGATTTCTCTGAGAAACTTACCAATACAAGTATTATTCTTCCCAACAAAAGAGCCAAAGTTTTTTTGCAGGAAGCGTTGAAAACTCAAACTACTAAAACCATATTCTCTCCTGAGATATTGAGTATTGAAGAGTTTATTCAATCTATTGCTGGAATACGAAGCATTGATGCAATCGAACTTTTGTTTGAATTTTATACAGTATATCTTGATCTTACACCGAATCATCCAGAGTCGTTTGAAACTTTTGCCAATTGGGCCAAAACCTTACTTCAAGATTTTAATGAAATTGACCGTTATTTATTAGAGCCTCATCAAATTCTCCGCTATTTAGAAAATATTAAAGAAATTGAACATTGGTCTGTTAGTATTGAAAAAAGAACAGATTTAATAGATAACTATTTAGCTTTTTGGAAAAAATTACCCCTATATTACGAATCCTTGTATCAAAAATTGGTTCAAAAAGGAATCGGATATCAAGGACTTATTTATAGAGAAGCAGTGGCTAATTTGAATTTTTTCTCAGAAACCTGTAAAGAAAAAACAGTTCTATTTGCAGGATTCAATGCACTTAATCAAGCGGAGGAACGAATCGTGCAACATCTATTAGCCTCCCAACAAGCAAGAATTTATTGGGATATTGATGAGGTATTTTTAAATGACCCTTTTCATGATGCGGGATTGTTTCAACGACGATTTAAATCGGAATGGGGGTTTTATAAAAATAATCCGTATCAGTGGATTACAAATCACTTCCAGCAAGAAAAGAATATTGAAGTAATTGGTACGCCAAAATCAGTAGGTCAAGCCAAAATAGTTGGTAAGATTTTAGAAGACTTAGCTTCTCAAAGAAGTGATGGTCTAAAAAAGGTAGCCGTAGTACTTGGCGAAGAAACCTTATTATTACCCCTTTTGTTTTCTCTACCCAACTCTATCGATGCTATAAACATAACCATGGGATTTTCCAGTAAAAATAATCCCGTTCAATTATTACTTGCGAAGTTGTTTAAAATGCATACCGCTGCTTTGGCTCGGAGCACTACAGAATATGTTTTTTATTATAAAGACATTTTAGATGTTGCATCCCATCCCCTTATAGAATCAAAAATTCATGCTCAAAACATGATAACACGTATCAAACAAAATAATTATACGTTTATCATTCAACGAAAAGTATTAGAATTTCAAGAAAACCCGAATGATTTATTTCTACTGTTATTTGAAAAGTGGGACGGAACACCTGCTTCAATACTAGAAAAGATAGCGGCTATTTTAGTATTTATAAAATCGAGTCTCCATACCGACACTAATGAAGACCGAATAATGGGGGCTTTTATTTTTTCGGTTTATAAAGCAATCAATCAATTGCAGTCGTATGTTGAAAATTATGACACGTTTCAAAACATCGAAACACTATCAGCGATATACAAACAAATCATAGATTTGGCTGAAGTATCTTTTGAAGGGGAACCCTTGGAAGGATTACAAATTATGGGAGTTTTAGAAAGTAGGGTACTCGATTTTGAAACCGTTATCATTACTTCTGTAAACGAAGGTAAATTTCCTGGTGGGAAAAACAGCACCTCATTCATTCCCTATGATGTAAAAAAAGAAAAAGGACTGCCCACGTATAAAGAAAAAGATGCTATATTTACGTATCATTTTTATCATTTATTGCATCGGGCAAAAAAGGTATACCTCCTTTACAACACCGATAGTGAGGGTTTAGATGCAGGAGAAAAAAGCCGATTTATTACTCAACTTGAGATAGAAAAACAACCCAAACACACACTAGAATTTAAATGGTATAATCCTGAGGTGCCTGAGATTGCTCACCAACTTATGATAATTCCAAAATCTCAAGCAGTACTCGATCGTTTACATGAAATGGCTTTACAGGGTTTTTCTCCGTCAACTTTGACGACCTATATTCGAAATCCAATCCAATTTTATTTTGAGAAAATTTTACGGATAAAAGAAAAAGAAGATGTTGAAGAAACCATTGCAGTGAATACATTAGGCACGATTATTCATGCCGTATTGGAAGAGTTGTATAAACCCCTTTGTGACAAAATCTTGATACTTGAAGACATTCAACAGTGTTTACAAAAAGTGAATGAGGAAGTAGTACGTCAGTTTAAAAAAGTCTATAAAGAAGGTGAAATACACAAAGGGAGAAATCTATTATCGTTTGAAGTTGCCAAACAAAGCGTAGTGAATTTTTTAAATTTAGAAAAAGAAGCCATTATGAGAGGGGATGAAATTCAAATCATTGCCTTAGAGAAACAATTAAAAAGAACATTTTCTCATCCTAATCTTCCCTTTGCAGTGGAACTTGGCGGAAATGTAGATCGCATTGAACGACGAAATGGACGCTTAAGAATTATAGATTACAAGACCGGAAAAGTAGAAAAGAAGGCGGTCACTCTAAAAAGCTGGGACGGATTTGTTAAAGACAGTAAAAATGATAAAATGATTCAATTGTTGGCCTATGCGTTTCTTTATGAACCGTTTTGTGATGGCTTAGAAATTGAAGCAGGCATCATTTCGTTCAAAAATTTAAAATCTGGATTCTTACCATTTTCACTAAAAGAAAACAATAATTCGATTGTCATTTCGCCAGAAATCCTCGAGCAATTTAAAGACGCTTTAGCGACCTTGTTTCAAGAGCTTTTTGACGAAACAATCCCTTTCGAAGAAAAAATAGCTTAACAGGTTTTTAAAAAGACAGAAATAGACTTTAACAATTCATTTTGATTTTCAATATGACTCATGTGACCATCAGGAAATTCGAGTAACCTAACAGCCGTTCCTTCGATTTGATCAAGGGTATCTTCAAATAGCAATACACCATCTTTTCTACCTAAAACTAGTATGATGGGATAGGTGGCAAAGTGCAAAATTACTTCTCTGTCTTTTCTGATTTTCATTCCTTCTAATGCGGCAATAATGCCTTGCAAAGGCGTGTTTAGTGCTTCAGTTTTTACGTATTCGATTTCTTCAGCAAACCGTTCATGATTTTCTACACTAAACAAGTTGTCAATACTCACTCGAATAAAAAGAGCATAATTTTGTTTAACAGCTATTATGGCTCGATCCCGATTTATTTTTCGTTCTTCGCTATCGGCTCTAGAGGTAGAATTGAGCAACACCAACCCTTTCATATACTCTGGATACAACTCAGCAAAAGCCAATGCAACATAACCTCCCATGGAATGTCCTACTAGGATAGCTTTCCTAATTTTTAATTCTTGTAAAATGGCATGCACTACATCAGCCTGATCTTCCATCGTATGGATGTAACCTAAACAATCAGACAGACCATGTCCTAATAAATCAATAGTTATAATACGAAATTTGGTTTGCCAAGCTTCAACAAATGGGTGCCACATTTTTTTATTTTCCAAAAAACCATGCAACAGCACAACCGCAGTTCCCTTTCCTGAATCGGTGTAAGAGATTTGGGTGTTTTTGTAGATGCTATTTTTTGGAAAATCATTCAAAATTAAGGCGCAGGATTAGGGTGTAATTCTTGAATTTTATTGATTTCAGTTATAAGCTCTTTAGATAATATAACGTCAAAGGCATTGATATTTTCCTGTAATTGAGCTAACGATGTAGCACCAATTATTGTGGCGGTTACAAAAGATTGTTGTGCAACAAAGGCTTCGGCCATTTGAACTAATGTTAATCCATGAGAATGTGCCAATTCTTTATATAAACGAGAAGCTTTTGTAGCATTTTCATTGGTGTATCTTGTAAAATGTGGAAAGCGTACCATTCTATATTCGGGTTTTTGAGCTTCAAGATATTTTCCTGAAAGTACCCCAAACCCTAAAGGAGAATACGCGAGTAGTCCAACATTTTCTCGCATACACAACTCTGAAAGACCTACTTCAAACAGACGATTCAATAGGGAAAAAGGATTTTGAATGGTGGCAATTCTCGGCAATCCATGTTTTTCACTTTCACTTAAAAAACGCATCACCCCAAAAGGATTTTCGTTTGAAACGCCAATATGTTTAATTTTCCCTTTTTTGATAAGACCATCAAAAATTGTAAGTACCTCAAAGATGTTATCTTTCCAATTTGCATCTAGCGTATTTAATCCTCTTTGTCCAAACATATTCATGATGCGTTCAGGCCAATGCAGTTGGTATAAGTCGATGTAATCCGTTTGAAGATTTTTCAAACTCAGTTCTACCGCTTCATGAATACTTTTTTTGGAAAAATCAAGCGGTTGTCTAATATATTCCATCCCACGATTTGGCCCTGCAATTTTAGTAGCAATTACCAGTTTTTCTCTTTCTGTGGCGCCAATTTTACGCAACCAAGTTCCGATATATCGTTCTGTACTTCCAAAAATAGCACTATTTCCTCCAATGGGGTACATTTCGGCCGTGTCGATAAAATTAATTCCTCGTTCTACGGCATAATCTAATTGAACATGTGCTTCAGATTCTGTATTTTGGTTGCCAAATGTCATGGTTCCAAGGCAAATGGAACTTATTTTAATATTCGAATTGGGGAGGGTAGTATACTTCATGTGTAGGATTTAAAAAGGGTCTATATAATTATAAAATTAGATAAACCCAATGTGTATTAAAATATTTTAGAAAACTATTTACCTTTTATAGAGGCTTCAATATTTTTTTCAATTTTATGTTCGGGGCGTGACCATCTTGGTTTTTCTCCTAATGATTTAAATTTTGAATCTATCGCCTCAGTAGTTTTAGGCTGCATTTTTTTAGCAAATGGTTTTTGAGGTTTTAATCCCAATAATTCAAACATTTTCATATCCTCGTTTACATCAGGATTTGGAGTTGTAAGTAATTTATCTCCCGCAAAAATCGAGTTTGCTCCTGCTAGAAAGCACATAGCTTGTCCTTCGCGTGACATTTCTGTTCTTCCTGCGGATAAGCGAACCTGAGTTTTTGGCATTACTATTCGCGTTGTTGCCACCATTCGAATCATTTCCCAAATTTCAACAGGTTTTTCGTTTTCCATTGGCGTTCCTTCTACCGCAACAAGAGCATTAATTGGCACCGATTCGGGTTGCGGATTTAAAGTCGCCAGTGCTACTAACATGCCTGCTCTATCATCGATACTTTCTCCCATTCCTATAATTCCGCCACTACAAACCGTTACATTGGTTTTTCTGACATTTTCAATCGTTTGCAATCTGTCGTCAAAACTTCTTGTCGAAATCACTTCTTTATAGTAATCTTCGGATGTGTCTAAATTGTGGTTGTATGCATAAAGTCCAGCTTCTGCAAGGCGTTGCGCCTGATTTTCTGTAAGCATTCCTAAAGTACAACAAACTTCCATGTCCAATTTATTGATGGTTCGAACCATTTCTAAAACTTCATCAAATTCGGCACCATCTTTTACATTTCTCCAAGCCGCGCCCATACATACTCGTGAAGAACCATTCGATTTAGCACGTAATGCTTGGGCTTTAACGTGACTCACACTCATCAAGTCATTTCCTTCAATTTCGGTATGATAACGTGCTGCTTGCGGACAATAGCCACAATCTTCAGGACAACCACCCGTTTTTATGGACAGTAATGTAGAAACTTGAACCACATTAGGGTCGTGAAACGCTCTATGAACCGTTGCTGCTTCATAAAGCAAATCCATTAAAGGCTTGTTGTAAATTTCTAGTATTTCTTCTTTTGTCCAATCGTGTTTTGTGATGCTCATAGTCTTGAAAAATTATCAATCCCCAAAAGTAGACATTTCCTTTGGAACATACAATATTTAAAGGAATGGGTTTTTTTGTTTAAGGCTTGTTTTTAAATAAAAAGCAATACCTTAGCATGCTACTTTTAAATGTCTAACATGTTCACCCTCCAACAAATCCACGACGCCCATGCTAAAGTAAAAAGCGGTGCCGATTTCCCACAATACATGCAAGATAGTATTGCGCTTGGCGTTACATCATTCGAAACATTTGTGTTCGACAATCACACCAATTATTACGGAAAAGACAATTTTAAAATAACTTCCGAGGGTTTTTCAGAAACATTAATTATTGCCAACGAAAGTAATATTGAGCAATTCAAACGTGATTTAAAAGCGCACCAACAAGGTAAAACCGTTTATATGACGTTCTTAAACGATTGTGCCAAATCGGGTGTAGAAAAATGGATTGTGGTGATGGATACCATGACGTGCAGTTATTACGATAAAACAGGTAATGAAATGGTGGTGGAAGTGATTCCGTCGGTTTAGTTTCAAATTGCAAACTCAAAAATAAGAAATTGAAACAAGTTCAACTTGACAACTAGGAACAAAAAAACGGCTCACTTTCGCACTCGAGCCTGAAAGGCAAACAGAGCGAAGCTAAACCGTCTTTTCTCTTTCTTCTAAAATTAAGAATTCATAATTGATTCAATCTCCTCCACTTCAATCGGAATGTTACGCATTAGGTTAAAAGCAGGTCCTTTTTCCTGAATCACCATATCGTCTTCAATACGAATTCCGAAACCTTCTGCTGGGATGTAGATTCCTGGTTCTACAGTGAATACCATATTGGCTTGCATGGGTTCGTGTAATAATCCATAATCGTGCGTATCCAATCCCATGTGGTGGGAGGTGCCGTGCATGAAATATTTTTTATACGCTGGCCAATCTGGATTTTCATTTTGTACATCGGCTTTGTCAAGTAATCCCAAACCTAACAATTCTGAAGTCATGATTTTGCCCACTTCTACATGATATTGTTTCCACAACGTTCCTAGAACCAACATTTTGGTCGCTTCATTTTTTACACGTAACACCGCATTGTACACTTCTTTTTGTCTATCCGAAAAACGTCCCGATACTGGAACCATTCGGGTCATATCACTCGAATAATTCGCATATTCGGCACCTACATCTAATAAAATTAAATCACCCGCTTTACATTGTTGATTGTTTTCGATATAGTGTAACACATTGGCATTATTACCCGAAGCAATAATCGGTGTGTAAGCAAAACCTTTCGAACGATTTCTTAGAAATTCATGCGCAAATTCGGCTTCGATTTCATATTCCATTACGTTTGGTTTTACGAAATTCAGAACTCTACGGAATCCTTTTTCGGTAATATCACAGGCTTTCTGAATCAAATCGATTTCTTCACTTTCCTTTACTGAACGCAAACGTTGCAAAATAGGATTTGATTTCTCAACTTTGTGTGCCGGATAATTTTCTTTCCACCATTTGATGAAACGTGCTTCACGAGTTTCTGTTTCAATTACCGCACGATAATGCTCGTTTGTATTGATGTAAATGGTGTCGGCATAAGTCATCACTTCTTTCAAGGTTTTATGAAAATCTTGTAACCAAATCACAGTTTTCACTCCCGACACTTCAAAGGCACGTTCTTTAGTTAGTTTTTCACCTTCCCAAATCGCAATGTGCTCGTTGGTTTCTTTCAAGAATAAAATTTCTTTCAAGTTGTCATACGGCGCGTCTGGAAAAAGCAACAAAATGCTTTCTTCTTGATCAACACCCGATAAATAAAAGATGTCGCGATGTTGTGCAAAAGGCAAGGTTGAATCGGCTGAAACCGGATAAATATCGTTCGAATTGAAGACGGCAACACTATTGGGTTTCATTTGTGCCGTGAATTTTGCTCTGTTTTTAACAAACAAATTACGGTCTATTTGATGGTATTTCATTTTTTTAGTAATTAGTGAATAGTAATTAGTGAATAGCTTTATTCTACACAAAATTAAGGAATAATTGAGTTCAAGTTGTAGCCAAATGGCGTTATTTTATATTAGCCACTGATTCACAGATAAAAAAATATTTTAATTGATAGAAATAGAAAAAATCTGTGAATCAGTGGCGATTCTAAAAGATATTTTTACGAATACGACTCATGTGACGCGTCGAAATTCCGAGAAATGAAGCCAAATAGTGTAACGGAACTTCTTGAAGCAATTTAGGTTCGGTAGCTAATAGTTTTTTGTAACGTTCTTCAGGGGTAAGCGTTAATAAATCAATGCGGTAATCATCGATTAAGCAAATTTGTTTTTCGATGACATTGTAATAAAACAGACGAAAGGCTTGGTTGTGTTCAATTAAATTTTGAAATGTTTTTAAATCCACAATCCATAAGGTACAATCGACAATGGCTTTGATGCTTTTTCGAGAGGGTTTCCCCGATAAGAAACTACTCAAGGAAGATGTAACCGAGTTTCGCAATGCTAAATAGGTGGTTTTTTGTTCACCTAAAACAGCAATGGTATGTTGCAGAATGCCGCTTTCTACAAAACAAAAATGCCTACACACCTCGTGTTCTTTAACTAGAAACTGGTTCTTCTTAAGTGTTAGCAATTCAAAATGGGCTCTCGCTTTTAGGAGCATTTCTTGCATAGTAGGGTCACTCCAATTGATGAATTGGGCTAAATAGTCAAGAAAAGCATCGGTGTTTTTAGAGGTGGACATTTCGAAAAATTTCAACAAAAATATCCAATTCGTTTTTCATGTACGTTTAAAATCTATACTTTTATAAAAAAAATCGGTAATGAAAAAGCTATGTGTTATGATTGTTTTGCTTTTTTGGGTTGGAATGATGGCCCAAGATAAAAAAGCCTATCAATTATTTGATGCCAATGGAAAGAAAGTATCATATAAAAAACTCCTGAAATCAGCTTCAGAATCGCAAGTGGTTTTGTTTGGGGAGTTTCACAACAATGCCATTTCGCATTGGCTGGAATTGGAATTGACAAAAGATATTGCTACAACAAAATCCATCGTTCAAGGTGCCGAAATGCTGGAAGCGGATAATCAAAAGCAACTGAATCAATATTTGAATGGAGAAGTTGATCAGAAAAAATTAGATTCCATCGCAAGACTTTGGAAAAACTATCCTACGGATTACAAGCCATTGGTTGATTTTGCCAAAGAACATAAAAACCCATTCATAGCCACTAATATCCCACGACGCTATGCGGCTATGGTTTCTAAAAAAGGGTTTGAAGCCCTAGAAACGCTGACCGATGAAGAAAAATCTTGGATGGCACCACAACCCATTCCGTATGACGCGAATCTTCCTGGTTATATGGGCATGATGAAAATGATGGGCAAACATGCGAGCCCGAATATGCCTAAGTCCCAAGCTAGTAAAGATGCTACTATGGCACATTTTATCAATAAAAATTTAAAAGAAGGCAGCGTTTACATTCACTACAATGGCAGTTATCATTCTGATAAATTTGAAGGAATTTATTGGTATTTAAAAAAATATAATCCTGATATTAAAATTGTTACAATTTCAACAGTTGAGCAAAAGGAACTTACTAAGTTGTATCCTGAAAACCTTTATAAAGCAGATTTTATTCTAGTTGTAGACGAAGATATGACGAAAACATATCCCGATTGACTTTAAAAATAAAAATAGCGCTTTTTTTATGATTGATGTATAATTAATTAGCATAAAAATTTATTATATAAAAAATTTTGTCATTTAATTCTTTGATATTCAAGCGTGTGAACATAACTTAAATTTATTATAAATTACATCGAAAAGGTTGTAGTTATACTAGAGAACCCTTATTTTTGTTTGATTTTTTATTAAACTATTTCAATCAAATAAAAATTATGGCAAAATCTGCATTTTTGAAGTCTTCCATTGCAAAGAAATATTGGATGGCTCTTACGGGTTTATTTTTATGCTTGTTTTTGACAGGTCACTTATTGGGAAATTTACAATTGTTAATTCCCGATAACGCATTGCATTTTAATCAGTATGCATTGTTCATGACAACAAATCCAGCAGTAAAAATATTATCTTATTTAACCTACATTTCAATTTTATTTCATGCGATTGATGGAATATTGTTGACTATTCAAAACAAGAAAGCTAGACCAGTAGGTTATGCTAAAACAGATGGTTCTTCGAGCAGTATGGCTTCGAGAAACATGGCAGTTTTAGGAACTATCATTTTAGTTTTCATTGTCACCCACATGGCAAATTTTTGGGCAGTAATGCACTTTGACAAGAAGATGCCTCTTCAATCGGTAACCATAGAGAATATGGGACAAAAAATGGAGTTGTATGTAACAACGGATACAGGTAAATTTTTTCCTAAAGACAGCATTCAGATGATGCAAAATGGATTGGAAATAAGAAACCGAACAGAGTTTTACAACAAGCAAGCGAATTTAAAAATGGGAGAAGGGTATAAAGATTTGTACAAAATTACCATTGCGTTCTTTAAAGACCCTAAAATGGGATTAATTGCAACTATTTTATATGTTTTAGCTATGTTTGCTTTGTCTTTTCACTTGCTTCATGGGTTTCAAAGTGCTTTCCAATCACTAGGAATAAATAACAAGTTTACGCCTGCAATTAAGAAGTTTGGAACTGCATTTGCGATTATCGTTCCCTTGTTGTTTGCAATAATTCCAATTTACATTCACTTTTTATTAAAATAATTTTATACTGAAAGTTATTCAGTACAAATTCGAAATATTATGAAGTTAGATTCCAAAATACCAGAAGGTCACATTTCACAGAAATGGACCGATTATAAAGACCATCTTAAATTGGTCGCTCCAAATAACAGACCGAAAATTGACATCATTGTTGTAGGTACTGGATTAGCGGGAGCTTCGGCTGCAGCTTCTCTAGGCGAAATGGGATACAATGTAAAAGCTTTTTGCTATCAAGATTCTCCAAGAAGAGCCCACTCGATTGCAGCTCAAGGCGGAATCAACGCGGCTAAAAATTATCAAAATGACGGCGATAGTATCTACCGATTATTTTATGATACTATTAAAGGAGGCGATTATAGAGCTCGTGAAGCAAACGTACATCGTTTAGCAGAAGTTTCAGGAAATATCATTGACCAATGTGTGGCACAAGGTGTCCCTTTTGCTCGTGAGTATGGGGGATTGTTAGACAACCGTTCATTTGGTGGAACTCAGGTACAACGTACTTTTTATGCTGCGGGACAAACAGGACAACAATTGTTATTAGGGGCTTACTCTGCTTTATCAAGACAAATCGGACTGGGTCGTGTGCACATGTACAACCGTCATGAGATGTTAGAATTGGTGAAAGTTGATGGGAAAGCACGAGGCATCATAGCGCGTAATTTAGTTACAGGAGAACTAGAGAGACATTCTGCACACGCAGTTATTATAGCATCGGGAGGGTATGGAAATGTTTATTTCCTTTCTACCAACGCTATGGGAAGTAATGTGACGGCAGGTTGGAAAGTACATAAACAAGGCGCTTTGTTTGCGAATACATGTTATGTACAAATTCACCCAACGTGTATTCCTGTTCATGGAACCAATCAGTCTAAATTGACATTAATGTCAGAATCACTACGAAATTCAGGACGTATTTGGGTGCCTAAGAAAAAAGAAGATGCTGAAGCGATTCGTGCAGGTAAATTAAAACCAACTCAAATTGCGGAAGAAGATAGAGATTACTACTTAGAACGAAGATACCCTGCTTTTGGAAATCTTGTTCCTCGTGATGTAGCTTCAAGAGCGGCTAAAGAGCGTTGTGATGCAGGTCATGGAATTGAAGCCAATGATACTAATGAAGGGGTATATCTTGATTTCTCAACTGAAATTCAAAATAAAGGAAGACAAGCAGCGTATGCTCAAGGGAATCATCATCCTTCCCCAGAAGAGATTACTCGATTAGGAAAAGCTTGGTTAGAAGAAAAATATGGTAATTTGTTTACCATGTACCAAAAAATAACAGACGAAAATCCCTATGAGACGCCAATGAAAATCTATCCAGCAGTACATTACACTATGGGGGGCGTTTGGGTTGATTACAACTTACAATCAACAATTCCAGGTTGTTTTGTTGCTGGTGAGGCTAATTTCTCGGATCACGGGGCTAATCGTCTTGGAGCTTCTGCCTTGATGCAAGGGTTGGCCGATGGTTATTTTGTTTTACCTTATACGGTATCAAATTATTTGGCGGATGAAATTAGAACTGGCAAAATTTCAACCGATACTCAAGAGTTTGTTGATGCCGAAAACCAAGTTAAGGCTTCAATAGATAAATTTTTGAATAATAACGGTTCGAAATCGGTTGATCATTTCCATAAAAGATTAGGAAATATCATGTGGAATAAGGTTGGAATGGCTCGAAACGAAGAAGGTTTAAAGCAAGCTATTGCAGAAATAGCCGCCTTAAAAGACGAATTTTACAAAGAAGTATACGTTCCAGGAAAATCGGAAGAGTTGAATCCTGAGTTAGAAAAAGCACTACGTGTAGCCGATTTTATAGATTTAGGCCAACTGATGGCAATGGATGCGTTACAAAGAAAAGAATCTTGTGGAGGGCATTTCCGTGAAGAGTATCAAGATGCAGAAGGAGAAACACTTCGTGATGATGTGAATTTTTCTTTTGTGGGAGCATGGGAATACAAAGGTGAAGACATCAGTCAGGAAGTTCTACACAAAGAAGAATTGAAATATGAGTTTATTAAAATAGCGGCTAGAAATTATAAATAAGAGCATTATGAGCGCAGCAAAAAATATCAACATTACCCTTAAAATTTGGCGTCAAAAAGACTCCAAAGCTAAAGGAAATTTAGAAACATATACACTCAATAATGTTTCTACTGCCAGCTCGTTCTTGGAAATGTTAGACCAATTGAATGAGCAACTTGTTAACGAGAGAAAAGAGCCTATTGCTTTTGATCACGATTGTCGTGAGGGAATCTGCGGTATGTGTTCGTTATATATCAATGGTCGTGCGCATGGACCCGACACCGGGATAACGACATGTCAATTACACATGCGTATGTTCAATGATGGCGATACAATTTATGTAGAACCATGGAGAAGTCGTGCATTCCCAGTGATTAAAGACTTAGTGGTAGATAGAAGTGCCTTTGACAGAATTCAACAAGCAGGAGGATTCGTTTCAGTCAATACTTCAGGGAATACCATCGATGCTAATGCGATTCCAATTCCTAAAGACGATGCCGATAAGGCATTCGAAGCAGCAGCCTGTATTGGATGTGGCGCTTGTGTAGCCACTTGTAAAAACGGATCAGCCATGTTGTTTGTGGGTGCTAAAGTATCTCAATATGCGTTATTACCCCAAGGAAAAGTTGAAGCGACTCAACGTGTTTTAAATATGGTACGTCAAATGGACGAAGAAGGTTTTGGAAACTGTACTAACACAGGTGCTTGCGAAATTGAATGTCCAAAAGGAATTTCATTAGAAAATATTGCTCGAATGAATAGAGAATATTTGAAAGCAAGTTTAAAATAAGATTAGACAATTGAATTTTTATAAACCCTGATGGACATCAAACTCTGTCAGGGTTTTTTAGTATATCTATTTCCTTTTGTTATCTTTGATTTTCTAAACCTCCAATACTATGAAACAGAAGGTAGCTCTCGTGTTTTTTTTTATCGTTACATTTAGTTTTAGTCAAAATTTCAGTCATTATGTCAACCCTATAATTGGAACTAGCGGTCATGGTCATACGTATCCTGGTGCTACGGTTCCATTTGGTATGGTTCAGTTATCTCCCGACACAAGAATTGATGGGAGTTGGGATGGCTGTTCTGGATATCATTATGACGATAAAATCATTTATGGGTTTTCCCATACCCATTTAAACGGCACAGGATGCTCCGATTTTGGCGATATTATGTTGATGCCAACTATGGGAAAAGTAAGTTTTAATCCCAATGAATATAGTTCGTCATTTTCTCATGTTAATGAAAAAGCAACTGCAGGATTTTATTCGGTTAAGTTAGATAAGCATAATATTAATGTCAATTTAACGGCTTCAACACGTGTTGGTTTTCATCAATATACCTTTAATAATGCGGGACAGGCAAACATTATCCTTGATTTAAACCATCGCGATAAATTAATAGAAGGTGTTGTTAGAGTCATTAATGCGAATACAATTGAAGTCTTACGAAGAAGTGAAGCTTGGGCCAAAGATCAATATGTTTATGCCCGAATTGAATTCAGTGTTCCAATGCAACTTAATATGGTGGAAGCCAATCAAGAGAATCGAACTGACTTTTATTCTGGTACCAAGTTAAAAATGAGTTTTTCCAAACAAGTTAAAAAAGGAGAAAAAATTTTAGTAAAAGTAGCTCTTTCTCCAACAAGTTATCAGGGGGCAAAATTAAATATGTCCGAAATAAAAAATTGGGATTTTAGTAAGGCAAGAAAAAATGCTGAAAAACTTTGGGACAAAGAACTTTCAAAAATCGAGGTTAAAGAATCAGATAAAAACAAACTAACAGTTTTCTATACGGCACTATACCATACCATGGTGCAACCCAATATTGCTCAAGATGTTGATGGGAAATATAGAGGGCGTGACAATCAAATTCACCAAGCTATTGGATTTGAATATTATTCAGTATTCTCCCTTTGGGACACATTTCGTGCGGCACATCCTTTGTATACTTTGATTGAAAAGAAGCGAACCGCCGACTTTATCAATACTTTTTTAAAACAATATGAGCAAGGGAGTCGACTTCCTGTTTGGGAATTGGCTTCCAATGAAACGGATTGTATGATTGGCTATCATTCCGTGTCGGTTATGGCCGATGCAATGGTTAAGGGTATTACAGGTTTTGATTACGAAAAAGCTTTTGAAGCTGCTAAACATGCTGCCATGGCAGACCGATTCGGTTTAGATGCGTACAAAAAAAACGGTTTCATTTCAATGGATGACGAACCTGAAAGTGTTTCTAAAACCTTGGAATATGCTTATGATGATTGGTGTATAGCGCAAATGGCACAGATTTTAGGCAAAAAAGAAGGCTACGAATATTTTATGAAACGCTCCCAAAATTGGAAGAATGTTTTTGATTGGAATACGGGCTTTATGCGTCCTAAGAAAAACGGAGGTTGGTACAAACCATTTGATCCCAAGGAAATCAACAATAATTATACCGAGGGGAATAGTTGGCAGTATTCATTTTTTGTGCCACAAGATATTCCTGGAATGATTGCAGCTTATGGTGGCGCCGCAAAATTTGAAGCAAAATTGGATGAAATGTTCAACTCAGAAAGCAAAACAACAGGTCGAGAACAAGTCGATGTTACAGGGTTAATAGGGCAATATGCCCATGGTAATGAACCCAGTCATCACATGGCGTATTTATACAATTATGTTGGAAAACCTGAAAAAACAGCTGAGAAAGTTCATTATATTTTAGATAATTTTTATAAAAATGCTCCAGATGGATTGATAGGTAATGAAGATTGTGGGCAAATGAGCGCTTGGTATGTGTTGAGTGCCATGGGAATTTATGATGTAATACCTGGTAAACCAGAATGGACTGAAACAAAACCACTATATAAAACCATTAAAATGAAAATCGGTGATAGTAATGAGCTTTCAAATATTGATCAAATTGATAAAAAAAGAATAGGAGTTTATAAAACTGCACATGAGTTAATGTCAATTAATTCTTCATTTTCAAGCATTATTCCAGTTCCAGTAATTCAGTCGGAAAGTAAAACTTTTAAAGACAGCTTGAAGATAGAAATTGTTTCTCAAAATCCTAATGACTCTATTTATTATTTTATAAATGATAAAAACGAATATTTAACTAAAGAAACCTTTATCTCATATAATAACCCTTTCGAAATTAAAGAAACATCAACAATTTTAGCATGTATTAAAAAAGAGAATTCCTATAGTAATGAGATTGCTGCAACATTTATTAAAAAGCCAAACAAGTATACAATAAACATCAAATCAACCTACAATCCGCAATACCATGCTGGCGGGCCTGAAGGATTAATAGATGGAATTTATGGCTCTGAAAATTGGCGAAAGGGCGATTGGCAAGGCTATCAAGGACAAGATTTTGAGGCAGTAGTTGATTTGCAAAAAGAACAAATAATTACATTATTTTCAGCTAATTGTCTTCAAGATTCTCGTTCCTGGATTTTAATGCCAACCCAAGTGGATTATTATGTTTCAAGTGATAATATCAATTTTACATTGGCAGGCTCAGTTGAAAATAAAATCCCTGCAATGGAGACAGAAACAAAAATCAATGATTTCTTCTTAAAAAGTCAACAGCCATTACAAGCTCGTTATGTCAAAGTCATTGCTCATAATTATGGAAAACTTCCAGAAGGGCATCAAGGTTTTGGAGGCGATGCGTTTATTTTTATTGATGAGATAACGATAAAGTAACTGTAAACAAAAAGAGTGATTCATTTTTGAATCACTCTTTTAAGAACTTAATATAAAACGTATTAATCGACTACAAGTTTTTTAACCATACTTTTATTGTTTGATTTTACTAAAACAAAATACACCCCTTTTTGCCATTGTGACGTATCTTTATTCCATGATGTAGTCTCTAAATTTGTTTCACAGCAAATTTCTTTTCCAGAAATATCATAGATTACAATTGAATCAATAAGCTCATCTGAGTTAGATAATTGTAGATGTACTGTTTGATGAGTTGGATTGGGATATATCATGAAATCTTGAGTATTGAAACTAAGAGCATTCAAAGCAGCAACAAATTCTGTGTTAAATGTATTGGTAACAATTGCAGGATTACTATCAAAAAATATTTGTGCAGTATTCGGAATAATATCTCCAACAGAAAAACCTGGTTTAAGTTTTGCACTAAAAATGATATACCCTTTCCCAATTTCTGAATCCGCTACAGAAACTGGAAGTTCAATATTGTCAAACTTCCATATCAGATGATTCGTTACCCTATCCATTATATAATTATGACTAGCACTAATCATTTTAATAGAATTCTCATTTATTCTTGGATCTAATTCATCTTCTACACGAACATTTACAGCACTTGCTGTTCCAGAGTTTTCAAATCTAATAGTATACCAAAGTTCATCATTTACAGAGAAAGAACTATAAAGTATTTTTCCACCATGTGCTTCTGTTTTATCATTAGGGTCATAAGAACCAATAATAGCTTGTGTATTTGATACCGAATTATTTGTCAATAAAGTTTCATCTGTTGTTGGAGTAATAGTTGCAGTACTAGTTAGTAGTTGCCCTAAAGAAACTGTAGGAATCGAAGGAACTAACATTGAAACAGTAATTATTCGCGTTTCAAAGGGTAATAGATTTGTAAAATTGTATGTAAACCCGTTAGCAGTAGCTGTTGTTCCTAAAACTGAAATTGTAGTAATTATTATTCCATTTTGTGCAGTAAATGAAAGTGTTCCATTAGAAATAGTTTGATTTCCTAGATTAGAAAATACAATTTTATTTTTATAGATCATACCAGCTCTTGGGGCATTGAAAGGAACAATATTTATTGCTAAATCATTATAATTTTGTGTACTAGTCACCGGGAATGTATATGTAGTTACTCCACCACCAATAGTAGTATGTAGTCCGTTAAAGGAATTGTTAGTTAAGCTATACATGTTTGTATAGTCTGGGTTGATACTATAACTAGTGTTGTAAGTATTTGACGGGTTGTTGTCAAAAATTGTATAAACCCCTGATGGTGAAGAAATATTGTGAGGAGTACCATTGTTAAGAGTATATTGAAATTGTCCTAACGGGAAATTTTGTTCATTAGACTCTTGCGACCCATTTCCATTTTCATCTAAAAATGCAGTTAAACGAATTCCAGAGCAATCCATACTTCCCTGTGAAGTTGGATCCATAGTTATTCTTATAAATCCAGTTTGATTACTGAAATTTGTCGTCATTAATAAATAATATTGTCCTACTTGTGCGTTCGGGATATAAGGATGTTCAACACCAGCTGCAGAATAACTACAACTTACAATATTACTTTGTGTAAAATGAGTTGAACAAGGTGTTACAGGGTCAGAAAAAGGCCCATACAATACATAATCTACATCAAGCACATTACCCAAAAAGTCAATACTGCTATTTTGTTCTACAGTTAAATTTATTTGTCCTGGATTACTAATTGGTAAATAAAACCAAGTTGGATTTGGGGTAGTTCCTAAACAGCCATAAGCATTATTTGGTTCTGCATGAATACCTTGATGGGTATTAGGGAATGGTATTCCAAGAGCGCCACATAATGCATTAGCTTGATTACAAACATGCGCCTGATTACAATCGGCATACGCATGTATTTCGAAGCTATACATGGCATCACAAGCATTTGGTATGGATTCTCTAACATAAATTGTCACACTAGCAGAATTAGCTGGTATACTATATGATGTTGGATTTGCAACAGCATTTATTTCTGCAATAGCATTTGTTTGTGAAAGGTAATAGGCCAAAGGATTAGTACTAGTAAATTGACTAGTTAAATTGAATGTTACAACGTTATTTTGATCATCATCACATTGTTCCAAATTGTTCATTAACACTGTATTTCCAACTGTTTGAGCTGTAATGGTAAATGAAAAAGTTTGTTGTTGTTGAGTGCTGTTTTTTATAAGTACTGCTGTAACAGTATACGTCCCATTTGTTATGCAATAAGGTGTAGTAATAGGAGTTGTTTGCGAACCCACATAATAAATAATAGTATAGTCCGATGGGTTTAACCCAGCTAAAATATTTGAATTATTATCGGTTAATGTAAAACATGCTTGACCATTATCTGAACATTGAACCATTGGAATTGGACTTCCTGTAGTTAACGGACAATTAGTTGTTGTAAAAGTTGCTACTTGAGTCCAAGCGGGTGCAGTTGTACAATTTACAGAAGCATATACTACATAGGTTGTACCACAATTTAAATTCCCTAAAGTTATTCCAGAGGATGTTATTGATGTTCCCAAAGTATTTGATGAAGGAACAGTGCCGGCAGGTACAGCAGTTATTTGTACGCTTGCTCCATTAGTTGCATTATTTGTATATGAAATAAAAGCGCTAGAAGTAGTAATGGAATTTGCTGTAAATGCTGTTGGCATCGAGCATGTTAAAGTTGAAAAAGCTAATGGAACCCATAAGCTTCTGTCAGTACTTGAACAAACTGAACGTACATAAGCTATATATGAAGTGGCACTTGACAAACCACTTGCATTATATAAATTAGTATTTACTATTGTTCCTGTAGTATTATTTGTTGGCGCTTGACTTTGAGCAGGTAATACGGTTACTTCCCATTGTGTTGCATTGCCAAATGCAGTCCAATTAAGTGTTGCACTTGATGAAGTAATAGCAGATGCATTAAGTGAAACGGGAGCATAACATGAAGGGGCTATTCCACATGAAACAGTTGCATTCCATCCAGCTTTATTCACGCTATTATCGCTAATAAATTTAATTGTTAACGCTCCATCTGGGCTTGAGGAAGTAAAAGGTCCAGGAGGGGTTGTTCCCCAATAGGCTCCTGCTGGTATGCTTCCAGCGCTATTAGCACTTGATATTTGAGGGGCGTTAACAGAATTACCATTATACACATACAAACCATCCCAATTTGTTTCAACATCAAATGTATTAAAAGTTAAGGTTACTACATCTCCAGGATTAGTTGGATATATGGTAACAGTAGAATTTGTATTGTTTTCATAATTTAAGGCATCACCACCATTATCAGTAAATAAACCACCACATGCAGGAGTTGTTAAAGGTGAACCTAAAGTTGAAAAAGTTAAAGCTGTTGACCATGAACTATAAACGCCATTCCCACAATTTGTTCGCACATAACATTTATAACTTGTACCAGAAATTAATCCAGTTGCGGTATAACTTGAACTTGATGAGTCTATACCCGACGAAGGTATAGTTGTATTCGTACTCAACTGAATTGCAACTTGCCAATTGGAGGCATTGCTAGTGTTAGCCCAAGCGATTGTTGCTGAATTTGTGGTAATTCCTGAACTAGATAATTGAGTAGGAACTGCACAAGTTGATGTGTTGTTTGTAAAAGTATATGGAGTCGACCAAGCACTAACTAATCCATTTGCACAAATTGCTCTCACATATACAACCATCGCTGAAGTACTAGTATTAGTCATTGGGAAAGAATTAGTTGTAACAATTGTGCCGCTAGTGTTTGTAGCAGGAGTAGTTCCAGCATCTTGTACTAAAACTTCCCATTGATTTGCGCCATTTGCATTCCATGATAGAATAGGAGTCGTTGTACCAGTATTAGATAAGGTTAAATTCGAAGGGGCCAAGCAATTAGCAATTGTAGTACTACTACATGAAATAGACGCAACCCAACCTGTAGCATTAACAGAGCTATCTGAGGTAAAAACTACTGTTAGACATCCACCTGGAGTAGAAGAAGATATGGCACTTGGAATTGTATTTCCTGTTAATGATGCAATTAAAGGAGCGGAACTACCTATACCGTCATATATTTTTAAAAAATCATAATTGTTTTCAAGATTAAAACTTGAAAAAGATAGGGTTACATAATCTGTGTTGCTAACAGGGCAAATAGTATAAGTTGTGGTTGTGCTGTTGGCATAATTTGCATTAGCTCCTCCTGGATCAGTAAAGGTAGTTCCACACGATAATTGTTGTGCTTGACTAGTAAAAACACTAGCAATGGCTACCAAAAAAACATAAAGTAATTGTTTTTTCATAGGAATTTGGTTTGATTGTTTGAAACAAAAATATGTTGATAATTAGTGATTTGCAAGTTTTTCTAAATAAACTTTCAAAATATTTATTATTATATTTAATATCAAAACATAAATCATCAACAAAAAATATGTAAATTATCTGCAATGACAATCTTTGTCATTCTTTTTTTTTGAGTACTTCTTATTGCCAAAAAACTTTTGATACAAGTAGGCTAAGGAAATTCCTAAGAAAAAATAAACAAGGATACTTTGCATGATTTATTGAAAAATTAAATGATGTTATGAAAAAGGTCTATTAAATAAAAATTTGTAACCCATTATTTAAATAGTTGATAGGCTACAAGCGCCGTCAAATAGGCAAAGCCACTCATAAAAAACAATTGGATTAGGGGCCATTTCCAAGAATAGGTTTCTTTTTTTACAATGGCAAGAGTGCTCACACATTGCATCGCAAAGGCATAAAATAAAAGGAGAGACATTCCTGTGGCTAAATTAAAAAGTGAAGTGCCATCAGCTCTTTTTTCTTGTTTCATTTGGGCTTTTATGGATGTTTCGTTTTCATTGTCATTTTGTACACTATAAATTGTAGCTAGCGTACCTACAAAAACTTCGCGTGCAGCAAATGAACTAACAATAGCAATTCCAATTTTCCAGTCATAACCTAAAGGTTTAATCGCAGGCTCAATCGATTTTCCTATAATTCCGATGTAAGAATTTTCTAGTTTGTATGCGTTTACTTTTCTTTCTAAAGTTGACTCATCATAGGTTTTGGCATCGCTTTCCATTTCGCTCTTAACGATCCGTTCTGTTTGACCAAAAGTGCTTTTTGGCCCATGGGAACCCAAAAACCATAAAACAACAGAAAGGGCTAAAATAATTTTTCCAGCCCCAAAGACAAAAGATTTGGTTTTTTCAAGAATGTTTATGGCTACGTTTTTGAATAATGGAATTTTGTAACTCGGCATCTCTACTACAAAATAGGATTTCGAGTTCATCTTTAAAATTTTATTTAAAAGATAGGCCGAAAAAATAGCCATTCCAAAGCCTAATAAATACAATACCATAAGGGTTAGTCCTTGTAAACTGATAAAGCCCAACACTCTTTTTTCGGGAATAATTAGTGCAATAAGTATTGCATATACAGGAAGGCGCGCCGAACAAGTAATGAAAGGAGTCACTAAAATGGTAATCAGTCGTTCTTTCCAATTTTCAATATTTCGAGCTCCCATAATGGCAGGTATGGCGCAAGCGGTTCCCGAAATTAATGGCACCACACTTTTTCCTGAGAGTCCGAAGTTTCGCATAATTTTATCCATTAAAAAAACAACACGACTCATATAACCGCTTTCTTCAAGGACAGAAATGAACAAAAATAAAAAGGCAATTTGAGGAATAAAAATTAAAATACCTCCAATTCCTGGAATAATTCCTTCACTCAGTAAATTGGTGAATTCCCCAGCAGGTAAATGAGTTTTACTATAACTAGCTAAAGAAGCAAACGAATGGTCAATAAAATCCATAGGGACACTACTCCAATCAAAGATCGATTGAAAAATACCAAACAAAATAAAAAAGAAAATCAGATACCCAAAAAATTTATGTGTTACCACTCGATCTAATTTTGCTCTAATATCGGTTGCTTTTGATAAATCAATTTTCTGACCAATCTTTAAAGTATCATTTATAAATTGGTATCTTTTTATGGTTTCTTTTTGTTGCAAACGTTTTAAATCAGCATGCGATTTTGTGAAAGGACTTTGAATTTGATTTCGCTCTAAATTAAGAAAGTTAACATCTTGAGTAATTATAAGCCATAGTTTATATAGCAACTGATTTGGGAAGGCTTTTTTTAAGTTTTCGAAATATTCGGGATCGATTGAAGAAGCGTTTAAACAAGGTGTGGTTGGGAGGTTCTCATAATCAAGAATGAGCGTTTTAATTTTTTCAATCCCAATATTTTTTCTAGAACTAACCAAAGCGATTTTGGTGTTTAGTTTTTGTTCTAAATAAGGTATATCAAGTTCTATTCCTTTAAGATTCATTCGATCACACATATTGATTACAAGAATAGTAGGAATCTCAAAATCTTTGATCTGAGTGTAAAGGAGTAAATTTCGTTTAAGATTTTCCACCTCAGAAACCAAGACCACCACATCTGGATAGTTTTCGTCATTTTTATTTAAAAGCAATTCGATGACTACATTTTCATCAATAGAACTTGCATTCAAACTATAGGTTCCTGGAAGATCAACAATGGTTGCTTTTGTTGTCTCTGATAACTTACAAGTACCTATTTTTTTTTCTACTGTAATACCAGGATAATTTCCAACTTGTTGGTGTAAGCCTGTAAGTTGATTAAATACAGACGTTTTCCCAGTGTTCGGATTTCCAATTAAAGCTACTTTAATGAGTTCTTTCGCCATTAATTTTCGTTTTCAAGAATAACAAGTATTTCTTTAGCCGTTTCTAATCGAATGGCAACATGAGAATCATTCACGTTGAAATAAAGTGGACAACCCAGAGGCGCAATCTGAATTAACTCAATGGCATTACCAGGTAAGCAACCCATTTCCAATAATTTTAATGGAATTTCATCAATATTGAGGTCATGAATAATCCCTCTTTGCCCAATTTTAAGATCGGCTGTAGTTTGTTGCACTTCTTTATTTAGATTGAATTAAAATACAAAAGTATGTATTTGAAATTAAAAATAAATGATAATTATCAAGTTTAAGAGAATATTTAACCTTTGTTCTAAAGATTCAAGCGTTTAAATTGTTAGTTTTCCTCTGTACACAAGAAATTTATATCTTCTAAAAGCTGTTTTACGTTTTTAATTCCGGGTTCGGTTGGGCCATCAAGATTGGTGCCGTCATAGAATCCACGAATTCGTCTTTTAGCATCGACTAAAACAAAATTTTCAGTATGAACCATGTCATATAATTCAGAGGGTTTTCCTGTTTTGACCGCCAAATAAGATTTCCGAGCAATGTAGTATATGTCTTTTTTATTCCCAGTAACCAAATTCCATTTTCTATCAATAACTCCTTTTTTTAGGGCATACTGTTTTAAGACAGAAACGTTATCAATGTCTGGTGTAACCGAATGAGACAATAACATAACTTTAGGATTATTTTTTATTTGATCTTGTAACCAAACCATGTTATTGGTCATTTTGGGACAGATGGATTGACAAGTTGTAAAGAAAAAATCGGCAACATAAATCTTACCAGCATAATCTTTTTGTGTAATTATTTTTCCGTTTTGATTGGTAAAAGCAAAATCGGCAATAGTATGATCAAGAGCGACATATTGAACGGTAGAATCCACTAGTTCGGGATTCACATCACTAGGATTGTAGATGGGCAATGTTTTTTTAGGTTTTAAAACGGTGTAAAACGCTGTAATAGTTACGATTGAAAATACTACGAAAAAGCTAATAAATATTCTGTATTCTTTAAGTTTTGCTTTCATATTATATTTTTCACAAAAATACAAAAGGATATGATGATTCACTAAACCAAGAATGAATTTAAATCTTTTCACTATAATTCAATGGTTTTTTTTAGCTTTGTGAGATTAAAATAGAATGTAAAAGTATGGTGTAACAAATTATACAGATTTACTACCTATTAAAACAAACACTATCAAACTACACTAATTATTAAATTATGAAAATTCAAAACAATTTAAAATTCGGGTTGCTTGTTGCCGGAAGTTTATTGGTCTATCATCCAGTAAGCGCACAACAAAAGAAACCAGGAATAAACCTTGATTTAATGGATAAGTCGGTGCGTCCCAATGATGATTTTTTCAAATTTGTAAATGGGACTTGGCTTAAAAACACAGAAATTCCAGCAGACAAAACCCGTTGGGGAAGTTTTGATGAATTACGTCAAAATACAGATAAAGATGTGTTAAACATTTTAAAAGAAGCCATTAACAATCCGAAGTATCAATCTAATACCGACCAAGGTAAAGCGATTAATATGTATAAAGCAGCCATGGATACAGTGGCGCGCAATAAACAAGGGATTGCCCCAATACAACCTTATTTAGCTAAAATCAATGCAGTAAAAAACATCAAAGATTTACAAAAATTAATGATGGAAGAAGAAGCTGTAGGGGGAGGCGTAGGATTTTTTGGTTTTGGAATTGGAGCTGACGAAAAAGACAGCAATCGCAATGTGGTGAGTTTAGGGCCAGGTTCGCTAGGGTTACCAGACCGAGATTATTATGTTTCAGAAGACAAAGATTCTAAAGAAAAGAGAGAGAAATATGTGCTTCACGTAGCTAAAATGCTTCAGTTTTTAGGAGAAAAACCAGAGCAAGCTAAAGCAGATGCAGATAAAATTTTAGCCTTAGAAATAGAGATGTCTAAACCAAGATTGGACCGTGTTGAACGTCGTGATAGTAAAAAGCAATACAATCCAACTTCAATAGCTGACTTGAAAAAAATGGTCCCTATTATTGATTGGAACAGTTACATCAAAGGAATTGGAATTGCAAAATTAGATACAGTTATCGTGTCACAACCAAGATATATGGCTGCGTTACAAACGATTTTCACAGAAAATAAAGTTGACGACTGGAAAGCCTATATGCGTTGGATGTTGTTGCGTGGAGCATCAAGTCAATTGACAACAGCTATTGAAACCGCTAATTGGGAATTTTATGGAAAAACCTTGACGGGAGCTTTAAAACAAAGACCAAGACAAGAAAAAGCACTTCAAGTTGTAAATGGTACTGTAGGCGAAGCTTTAGGTAAATTGTATGTTGAAAAAATGTTTCCAGCGGAAGCAAAAACGAAAGCGTACAATATGATAAGAAATATTATTCGTGCGTATGAAAATCGAATCAACAATTTGACATGGATGTCGGAAGCGACTAAAATTAAAGCCAAAGAAAAACTAAATAAACTAACCATCAAGATTGGATATCCCGACAAATGGGAGGATTATTCGGCATTGGTAGTAAAAAGTCCAGCAGACGGAGGAAGTTATTTTGAGAATTTGAGAAATGTTTCAAAATGGCAATGGAAAAAAGATTTGGATAAATTGGGTAAACCCGTGGATAAAACAGAATGGGGCATGTCACCTCAAACGGTAAATGCGTATTACAATCCATCATATAATGAAATTGTTTTCCCAGCGGCAATTTTACAACCTCCTTTCTACGATTATAAAGCAGATGAAGCTGTAAATTATGGAGGAATAGGAGCTGTAATTGGTCACGAAATCTCACACGGATTTGATGATGAAGGCGCTAGTTATAACGCAGATGGAAACTTAGTGGATTGGTGGACTGCTGATGATATGGCAAAATTTACCGCTCTTGGTGGCGCTTTAGCTGATCAATATTCTGCTTTAGAACCTCTACCGGGTATCCACGTTGATGGAAAATTTACTCTTGGAGAAAACATTGGAGATTTAGGTGGAATTAACGCGGCATACGACGGCTTACAATTATATTTAAAAGAAAATGGAAATCCGGGCTTAATTGATGGGTATACTCCAGAACAACGTTTGTTCATTTCATGGGCCACAATCTGGCGAGGAAAAATCCGTGATGAAGCTTTGAAAAATCAAGTAAAAACAGATCCACATTCACCAGCACAATACCGTGGTTATGTACCCTTGCTTAATTTAGATACGTTTGTTAAAGCATTTGATATCAAAGAAGGAGACGGAATGTATGTGGCTCCTGAAAAAAGAGTTCGAATTTGGTAATCAACCGACCCTATAAAAGAGACGAAACCCGTCTCTTTTTTATTTTTATTAGCTAGCCTAATTTTTATAAAAGCGATGCATTTTTTTTCTATATTTAGCCATCAATAGCCAATCAATCTTTTAAGTATGTTTACACATTTTATTACGCTCGAGTGGAAATCGTTTTTTCGTTCAGCTTCCTTTGGAACCAATGTTGTTATTAAAGTATTTATGGCTCTGGGAGCGCTCTATTTTATAACTTCTTTTACCATTTTAGGCTTTGCCATTTATCCTATTTTAAAAGAAAACGGACTCAATCCGATAGAAACGGTCAATAAATTTTTGATTTATTTTTTTACAATTCAACTCATTGTGCGCTATTTTATGCAAAAAATGCCCGTGATGAATATCAGACCCTTAATGCCTTTACCTATAGCCAAGAATCATATAGTTCACTACGCATTATTAAAAACCCTTTTGTCTTTCTTTAATTGGTTGAATGCTTTTTTCTTTATTCCATTTTCTGTAATGCTTATAAGAAACAATGCCCCAATTGCGGAAGTCCTTCAATGGCATTTGGGTATGTTTGGTATTATATTGACATCCAATTTTATCAATGTGTTGATTAATAATAAAGATAGTATTTTTTATATAGTCTTGTTGGTACTATTGGGTTGTGGTGTGGCTCAATATTATGGTTTTTTTAATATTACCGATAGTTGTGCACCTTTTTTTGAAGCGATGTACCACACAAATTACTTGTTTTTACTTCCAATTGTAGCTACTTTATCATCCTATTATTTTGCTTTTAAATTCTTTAAAAATCATCTAAATTTAGACGAAGGATTAGCAAAAAAAAGCGAAGTGGCCAAAACAGAAAATTTCAATTGGTTAAACCAATTTGGGACACTTGGCACATTTTTAAAAAACGACATCCGATTGATTAAACGCAACAAGCGTTCTAGAATGACCCTAGTGACCAGTCTTATTTTTTTATTCTATGGGTTGTTGTTTTTTAACAATCCGAAGCAACCCGAATTTATGGGTATTTTTGCAGGTATTTTTGTTTCAGGAGGCTTTTTGTTTACTTTCGGGCAATTTGTTCCCAGTTGGGACAGTGCATATTACCAACTCATGATGAGTCAAAACATTCAATACAAAGAATATTTAAGTTCTAAATGGTGGCTTGTGGTTATTGTAACCTTAATTTCTACTTTGCTTGCCTCATTTTATATATATTTGGGATGGCATGCTTATTTTTTAATATTAGTTGGAGCTGTTTATAACATAGGAGTCAATTCGCACATGGTATTATTAGGAGGTGCTTTTGTAAAAACGCCCATTGATTTAGCTCAAGCCAGACAAGCTTTTGGAGATAAACAAGCGATTAATTTTAAAACAATGTTGATTGCTATTCCAAAATTACTTGTCCCTGTCTTATTATATGTTTTAGGGAAAAGTATTTCAGGAGAAACAATGGGCATGTTACTGGTATTGGTCGCAGGAATTCTTGGGTTTGCATTCCGAGGAGCCGTCTTTACTATGATTGAGAAAATATATAAAAGCGAGAAATATGCCACTATTGCCGCATATAAAAAGAATTAATCGAATAAAAAAACAACAAAATGATACACGTGTCAAATTTATCTAAAACCTATGCTAATGGCGTGAAGGTTTTAAATATACCTCATTTAGAAATCTCTAAAGGACAAAGTTTTGGATTGGTAGGAAATAATGGAGCAGGTAAAACGACTTTTTTTAGTTTGCTTTTAGATTTAATTCCGCCGAGTTCTGGGCAAATTAAAAATAATGATATTCAAGTCAATACTAGTGAGGCATGGAAACCTTTTACTTCGGCTTTTATTGATGAGACCTTTTTGATTGGTTATTTAACTGCCGAAGAGTATTTTTATTTTATAGGAGATTTGAGAGGACAAAACAAAGCCGATGTCGATGCGTTATTACAACGTTATGAAGAATTTTTTAATGGAGAAATCTTGAATAGCAAAAAGTACCTACGTGATTTATCGAAGGGAAATATGAAAAAAGTAGGAATTATAGCCGCACTTATAGGTAATCCGTCTGTGATTATTTTGGATGAGCCTTTTGCGAATTTAGATCCGACCACTGTAAATCGTTTAAAAAAAATAATTAAAGAATTGGCAGAACAGCCCGAAGTTACACTTTTAGTTTCAAGTCATGACTTAGTACACACGGTGGAAGTGTGTCATCGAATTGTTGTACTCAACAAAGGCGATATTGTTAAAGATATTGAAACCAATCCCGAAACACTAAAAGAACTCGAGGCATATTTTGCCGTGTAAAACAAACACTATTTCATCCGTTACTTCTTTTGATGTAACGGATTTTTTTTAAAAAGTCTTCATTTTTTTTTCACATATCAAAAAGAAACGTACTTTTACCAGTTAGATATACTAAAATTGAATTTTTAGAGTTAGTTACTAAAACGTTTTTACCTTGAAAAAAAACAGATTAAAATATACCTTATTCACGGCAGCTTTCATTTTAATGGTGGCTTGTTCAACCAAGAGAAACACCTTTGTTTCTAGAAATTATAACGCACTTACTACCAAAGATAACATATTATACAACGGAGGTATTGCCTTAGATAAAGGCATTGTGGAGTTAAAAGCACAATATGTAGATAATTTTTGGGAACTGCTTCCGGTAGAACGTATGCAAGTTCAGGATGCTGCCACCTCAAACCAAACTAAAAATCAAAACTTCGAAAAGGCAGAAACAAAAGCCACTATGGCGGTTCAAAAACACTCTATGTATATAGAAGGTTCGGAGAAAAACCCTCAAATGGATGAAGCGCATTTGCTTTTAGGGAAAGCACGATATTACAATCAAAGATTTGTACCTGCTTTAGAAGCATTTAATTATGTTTTGTATAAATATCCAAGAAGTAACAAATTAAGCGAAGTTAAAATTTGGAGAGAGAAAACAAATATGCGTCTTGAAAACGATGCCTTGGCAGTTTCTAATCTTAATAAATTACTCACAGAAATAAAGGTTAAAGATCAAATTTTTGCCGATGCCAATGCGACACTAGCGCAAGCTTATCTAAATTTGGATGAAAATGAAAAAGCAGTTGCCAAACTAAAAATTGCTACGGAATTTACAAAATCGAATGAAGAAAAATCGCGTTACCGATTTATTTTAGGGCAATTGTATGAAAAAATGGGGCATAAAGACAGTGCCTTTATGAAATATCAAGAAGTGATTGATATGAAAAGGAAATCGGCACGGCAATATGTCATCCATGCACACATGAGGCAAGCCATGCAATTTGATTTTAAAAAAGGGGATACCGTTGTGTTTGTAAAAAAATTTAAAGACTTATTGAAAGACCGAGAAAACAGACCTTTTTTAGATGTATTAAACCATCAAATGGGGTTGTTTTATGATCAAATGAAAAAACCTGATGAAGCGATAAAATACTATAACAAGTCTATTAGAAAAAAAAGTCAAGACACCTATATGATTGCGTCAAATTATAGAAATCTTGCAGCCATTTATTTTGACAAAGCAAAATATGTAACCGCTGGTAAATATTTTGATAGTACCCTTGTAAACTTAAAACCGAGAACTCGTGAATATAAATTAATAACTAAAAAGCGTCAAAATTTAGACGATGTTATTAAATATGAAGGAATTGCACAACGCAATGATAGTATTTTGAAATTAGTTGCGTTCTCTCCTGCTGCTAGAGAGACTTATTTTAAAATGTATATCGATAAGTTAAAATTAGATGAGAAAAAGCAACAAGAATTGGTTGCTAAAACTACTTCTGATGCCAATATTGATACCAAACCAAAAGACGATGCCTCAAATCAAGATTTTATAGCTTCAAGTGATGCGAGCACGTTTTATTTTTACAATGCTTCAACAGTAGCTTTAGGTAAAATTGAATTTAAGGAAAAATGGGGCGATCGACCACATGTTGAAAACTGGAGAATTTCTAAAGAAGCGGTAAAGGAAAATTCGAATGCTGATGATGCTAATGATACCACAAAAGATGATTCAGGAGATACTGATAAAAAAGACCCAAAATATACAACAGATTTCTACTTAAAGAAAATCCCCTCAGATGCAAAAGTATTGGATAGTATTCATACAGAAAGAAACTTTGCCTATTATCAATTGGGTGTTATTTATAAAGAAAAATTTAAAGAATACCCAAGAGCAGCCGATAAACTCGAAAAATTATTAGATAATAAACCACAAGAACGTTTGGTTTTGCCTTCAATGTATAATTTGTATAAGATCTATGAAATTACAGATAAAAATAAAGCGGCTGCGATGAAGTCTAAGATTTTGGCACAGTATCCTGATTCGAGATATGCTCAGATTATTAGTAATCCTAATACAAACCAAAACACAAGTTCCGAACCAGAAGTTGCCTATCATATGCTGTACAAAGAATATGAAAATCAAAATTACCGAGACATGCTTCCAAAAGTTGAGGCAGCCATAACCCAATATATAGGGGATGAATATCAGCCTAAATTTGAATTGTTAAAAGCACAACTTGTGGGAAAATTTAAAGGTCTTGACGAATATAAGAAAGCATTAAATTACGTCGCTTTGACCTATCCAAATACCGAAGAAGGTAAATCAACTGAAAAGTTTATAGCTGTTCGTATTCCTTATTTGGAGTCGTTGTCTTTTAATTCTGAATTTCCGTTGTCTTGGAATATTTTGTATAAAGCAGACGATTTGAACGCAAAGAAAACAAAAGAGTTGTTGGCAAAAGTGACCCAATTTGCCAAAGAACGAACCATCGATAAGTTAAAAGTTTCTACCGATATTTATACCATAGATAAAAATTTTATAGTCATACATGGGATTAAGGAGTTAGACAATGCCATAGGAATAGCGCAAGTCTTGAAAGAATACAAAGATTATAAAATTGACGAACCTGCTATTATCATTTCCAATGAAAACTATAAAGTAGTACAAGTAAAGAAAAATATAGACGAATATATTTCTGGAGAATGGATAAAAAAACCTATCGTTCCTGTGATGCGTAACATTGTCATTCCCAATGAAGATTTGAATGATAATTTAAAGGAGGAAACAAAGGAAACTCCCAAAAATGATTCAAACAATGAGAATGCCAAGGAAGTAGAGATGCAACAAAATTTTGCAAAGGATAAAATGAATACAGAGGATTCTTCTTCGAAAAGAATGATGCCTTCCGATTCAGATTTGCCAAAAAAACCGTAGATTATGTTTGAAAAAAAAGCAAAATCATATACTGATTTATTAGGAAAAACCAATAGAATTGTTGAGGGGACAACGATAAAAGGAACTATTGTTTCACCCGCCGATTTTCGATTAGACGGTCATTTGATAGGTAATTTTGAAACCAAAGGGAAGTTAGTTATTGGTCCTGCGGGAAGTATTACAGGCGACATAATTTGTAAAAGTTGTGATATCGAAGGAAAATTTGATGGAAAAATTCAAGTATTAGAAATGCTAAATTTAAAATCAAAATCGATTGTATTGGGTGAGGTAATTTGCGGGAAATTGGCCGTAGAGCCAGGCGCCGAATTTAGTGCTTCTTGTGTGATGCGACCACCTGTAAAAAACATATCACATGAGCAATCCACATAAGAGACAACGTAATAAATGGTTGGCTCTGATATCCATGCCGTTTCAAATGGGAGCAGTTATTTATTTTTTTGCAAAAGCAGGAAATTGGTTAGATGAAAATTACCCTAACAAACAGAATGTATACATAAAAACACTCACACTTTTTGGCGTAGTTTTAGCTTTTTATAACTTAAATAGGCAATTAAAAGAAATTAATTCAATGGATGATAATAAAAATGAGCACTAAATATCGTCCAATTCTTGAAACTTTTGTACTATCATTATTGGTATTTGTACTCCATGAGTTGTTTTTTTTAAGTAGTAATAACCAAACAATTTCAATTAATTTTAGATATGCTGTTAGTACTCTTTATTTATTTTTTTTCTCTTGTTCCATAACAATTATTCTTATATTAACTCGAATGAGTGAAAAAAATATAGATAGTGTAGGACAGACATTTCTATTATTAACAAGTATAAAGATGGTACTTGCCTATGGCTTACTTTATCCTATTCTGCAAGATCAAAAACAAATACTATCACCTGAAAAAATAAATTTTTTTATCACTTTTGCTTTATTTTTAACAATAGAAACCATCATTGCGATAAGAATCTTAAATAAAAAACATTAAATTCTCGAATAACTGATTTTTTATTAAAAAAATAAAAGTATTACTTTTTAATATTAATTTAAATTGTATTTTTGCACCAAATTTCAGAAGTAAAAATTAAGAAAATTTTAAGTTATGGTGTTTTCGAAAAAACCATTTGAATATCTATTCGTTGTGTTAGTTGCTTTTTTTTCATTAACTAGTAATGCTAATTCTACTAATACAATTGAAGTAACTAAAAAAGGTAATACAGTTGAAAACAATTCAGAAATGAAAGTATTGTCTAAGGATGAAAAAAAGGACGAAGAAAGAAAAGAATTTATTCAACATCACTTACTAGATTCTCATGATTTTCATATTTTTTCTTATGGGAAAAATGCTGAGCATAATGTTGGCTTTCCTTTACCAGTGATTTTGTGGGATAATGGATTACATGTTTTTTCTTCATCTAAATTTGAACATGGTGAGAAGGTTGCAGAAGACGGAGGTAATTATTACAAAATCAGCCATCATGATGGTAAAATATATAAAACCGATTCAAATGGAAAAATAACAGAAAACACTAAAGGGAAAATACAGAACGAAAAACCGCTAGATTTTTCTATCACTAAAAGTTTTTTTATGATTTTTATAGTGAGTGTTTTGATGTTTTTATTATTCGCTGGCTTAGGAAAATCATACAAAAAGAACGGTTCGATTGCAAAAGGGGTTGGAAGATTTTTTGAACCCATCATAATTTATATTAGAGATGAAATTGCAATTCCAAACATAGGTGAGGCGCATTACAGAAAATACATGAGTTTTTTATTAACTATCTTTTTCTTTATTTGGTTTTCTAATATTTTTGGATTGACTCCGCTAGGGGTTAACATTACTGGAAATTTAGCAATTACAGGAGCCTTGGCACTTATGACTTATTTTATTACAACATTTACAGCTAAAAAATATTATTGGAAACATATTTTTTGGATGCCAGGAGTTCCCGTATTGATGAAATTTGTTTTAGCTCCGATTGAATTATTAGGAACTATAATCAAACCCTTTTCATTGATGATTCGTTTATATGCAAACATGTTAGCAGGTCACGTAGTATTAATGAGTTTGATTGCATTAATGTATAAAGCAGATAGTGTAGTAGGAAGTCCTTTGGCATTTTTATTATCATTTGTTTTAACTTTATTAGAAGTTTTAGTTGCATTATTACAAGCCTATATTTTTACAATGTTGGCAGCATTATATTTTGGTGCTGCTTCAGAAGAGCATCATCACGAAGAAGCTCACTAGATTTAAGAATTAAGATTTAAGATCTCAGTTTTCAGAAATCAAAAATCATTAATCTTCAATCGTTAATCAGTTTGAATGTTTAATTTTTAATACATATTATATGGAAATCCCTAGAATCGTTGGAGCAGGATTAGTTGTAATCGGAGCTGGAATTGGTATTGGTAGAATCGGAGGATCAGCAATGGACGCTATTGCTCGTCAACCTGAAGCTACTGGAAAAATTCAAACAGCTATGCTTATTGCAGCTGCTCTTATTGAAGGAATTGGATTCGCTGCAATTTTCGCATCGTAATTTTTATGACAAAAGTTGTAACGGTTGGTTGCAACTTTTGTTACTTAATTAAAAGTAATTATTAAAAGATACACAGAAAATGGAAGAATTATTTGGACATATTTCATTAGGCTTGTTTATTTTGCAAACCATTTTATTCATTGCATTAATTTTTCTTTTGAAAAAATTTGCTTGGAAACCAATTCTTGATGCGGTAAATGAAAGAGAGCAAGGAATTAAAGACGCCTTGAAATCCGCCGAGAATGCTAAGAAAGAAATGCAGAACCTAAAGTCTGATAATGAAAAGTTATTGGCTGATGCAAGAGCGGAACGTGATGCAATGCTAAAAGAAGCGCGTGAAATCAAAGAAAAAATGATTAATGATGCCAAAGCAGAGGCTACTGCTGCTGGAGAAAAAATGATTGAGCAGGCTAAAGCCGCTATAGAAAGTGAGAAAAATGCTGCTATGGCTGATTTGAAGATGCAAGTTTCTTCATTATCATTAGAAATTGCTGAAAAAGTATTAAGAGACGAATTGTCAAATAAAGATTCTCAAACCAAATTGGTTGAGAAGATGGTTGACGATGCAAAATTAAACTAAAATTATGTCTAGAGCTGCAATAAGATATGCTAAGGCAATATTAGATATTGCTCAATCTTCAGGAAAAGCTGAAGCGGTGAATGCTGACATGATGTCGATAATGGCGACTGTTCGTGGGAGTCATGAATTGAGTGTTTTTTTAGCAAGTCCGGTTATTAAATTAGATAAAAAAAGATCGGCTATTGGAGAAATATTTTCTGATGTTCAATCTGAAACAGTCAATTTATTCGATTTATTAGCTGCTAACAAACGATTTGAAATCTTGAATTCTATAGCAAAAGAATATAATAGATTGTATGATGAAAGTAATGGTATTGAGGTTGCCAAAGTAACCACGGCATTTCCAATTACTGATGATTTAAAATCTAAAGTATTAGCTAAAGTGGCTCAATTTTCTAATAAAAAGATAACCCTACAAAACGTTGTAGATCCATCAATTATTGGTGGTTTTATATTGAGAGTTGGGGATCAACAATATAATGCTTCTGTTGCTGCAAAGCTATCAGAATTAAAAAGAGAATTTGCTAAGTAAATAGTATCGTTTAGATACAAAAAGATGCCTTTCATAGGCATAAATATTAACAATAAGGAAGAAAATTATAAAATTATGGCAGAAATTAAACCTGCTGAAATTTCAGCAATATTAAAGAAACAGTTATCTGGTTTCGAATCAGGTGCATCTTTGGAAGAAGTAGGAACTGTATTACAAGTGGGAGATGGTATCGCACGTGTGTATGGATTATCAAATGCTCAATACGGAGAGTTGGTTCAATTCGAAAACGGATTGGAGGCGATTGTACTTAACCTTGAGGAAGATAATGTTGGGGTTGTACTTTTAGGCCCTTCAACAGGGATTAAAGAAGGTTCTACAGTAAAACGCACTCAACGTATTGCTTCATTGAAAGTGGGTGAGCAAATCGTTGGCCGTGTAGTAAATACTTTAGGAGAACCTATTGACGGTAAAGGACCCATTGGAGGTCAATTATATGACATGCCTTTGGAACGTAAAGCTCCAGGTGTAATCTTTCGTCAACCTGTAACAGAACCTTTGCAAACCGGAATCAAATCAATCGATGCGATGATTCCTGTAGGAAGAGGACAACGTGAGTTGGTTATTGGTGACCGTCAAACAGGTAAAACAACTGTTTGTATTGATACGATCTTAAATCAAAAAGAATTTTATGATGCTGGTCAGCCTGTATTTTGTATTTACGTAGCAGTAGGACAAAAAGCGTCTACAGTTGCTGCCATCGCAAAAACATTGGAAGAAAAAGGAGCTATGGCTTATACCGTTATTGTGGCTGCCAATGCTTCTGACCCTGCTCCAATGCAAGTTTATGCTCCTATGGCCGGGGCTGCAATCGGAGAATATTTCCGCGATTCAGGTCGTCCTGCTTTGATTATCTATGATGATTTATCTAAACAAGCGGTTGCATATCGTGAGGTATCTTTGTTGTTAAGAAGACCACCAGGACGTGAGGCTTATCCAGGAGACGTATTTTACTTACACTCTCGTTTGTTAGAAAGAGCTTGTAAAGTGATAGCTGACGATGATATCGCTAAAAACATGAACGACTTGCCTGAAAACTTGAAAGGTATCGTTAAAGGAGGTGGTTCTTTGACCGCATTACCTATTATCGAAACCCAAGCTGGTGACGTCTCTGCTTATATTCCTACCAACGTAATTTCGATTACAGATGGACAAATTTTCTTGGATGGAGATTTGTTTAATTCAGGAGTACGTCCAGCAATTAACGTTGGTATTTCTGTATCTCGTGTGGGAGGTAATGCTCAAATCAAATCCATGAAAAAAGTTTCTGGAACTTTAAAATTAGATCAAGCTCAATTCCGTGAATTGGAAGCCTTTGCTAAATTTGGTTCTGATCTAGATGCTGTTACGCTTAATGTAATTGAAAAAGGAAAACGTAATGTTGAAATATTAAAACAAGCCGTTAATGATCCTTATCCTGTAGAAGAACAAGTAGCTATTATTTATGTGGGTTCTAAAAATTTATTAAGAAACGTTCCTGTTTCTAAAATTAAAGAATTCGAGAAAGATTTTATCGAATACATGAATAACAAGCATAAAGATACATTGAACGCTTTGAAAGCGGGTAAATTAGATGATACAATTACTGATGTATTAGAAAAAGCAGCAAAAGAAATTTCAGCAAAATACAATTAAACCAGTGAATTAGTAAATAGTGAATAGAATTAGCTTTTCACTATTTACTAATTACTTTTTATTCATTAAAAATGGCAAACTTAAAGGAAATCCGTAATAGAATTACATCCGTTCAGTCTACGATGCAAATTACATCGGCGATGAAAATGGTTTCTGCAGCAAAGTTAAAAAAAGCGCAAGATGCTATAACAGCTATGCGTCCTTATGCCGAAAAATTGACTGAATTATTACAAGGATTAAGCGCAACACTTGATGGTGAGATAGGAGGAAGTTATACGAATCAACGAGATGTTAAGAAAGTTCTTATCGTTGCAATTACTTCAAATAGAGGATTATGTGGGGCTTTTAATTCGAACGTAATTAAACAAGTGAAAACCATAGCTGATAGTTACGAAGGAAAACAAGTTGATGTGTATACTATCGGTAAAAAAGGCGGTGATGCTTTAAGAAAAATATATAACGAATTTGGACAGCATAACGAAATTTTTGATCATTTAACTTTTGAACATACTGCAGTAATTGCAGATGAGCTTACTCAGTTGTTTGTTTCTGGTTCTTATGACAAAATTGAATTGGTGTACAATCAATTTAAAAATGCTGCAACTCAAATTGTACAAAGAGAACAATTTTTACCTTTAGCTCCTGTACAGACTTCAAGTACTTCTTCTGGAGATTATATTTTTGAACCTTCAAAAGAAGAAATTGTGTTGACCTTGATTCCAAAATCTTTAAAAACACAATTATACAAAGCCATTCGTGATTCTTATGCTTCTGAACATGGCGCACGTATGACTGCAATGCATAAAGCAACGGACAACGCCACAGAATTGAGAAATCAATTGAAATTAACGTATAATAAAGCGCGTCAAGCTGCCATTACTGGAGAAATTCTAGAAATTGTTGGTGGTGCAGAAGCTTTAAACGGATAATACGTATTCGTAAATATATTTAAGGTAGCGATCTCAAGGAGGTCGCTATTTTTTTATAACCATTAGCAAGCAGAATGAAAAATATACAGTAAAATTTTTAAAGCTTATGTTATGATGAAGCATGCAAACACAAAAAAAACACTCGCAATAGTGCAAGTGCTTTGGTTTTAAATTGAATAAAATCGTAATCATCATCGTACAATCACTCCATTCACAAATAGAATTGGCACTTCTTCTGTGGCGCGTTCGTTGATGGTATTTTTTCTAAAAGTAAATTTTTTGTCATAGAGGGTATTTCCTATGAAATAAGTAATCATAAATTCGTTGTTTAAGGCCAAAACACTTTTTTCGATCATTTCTACTTTAACCACAGAAACGGCGGGCACTTTCACAAACGCATGACGCAATAAGGAGGTTTTTTTCATCTCGCCATCTAGAGTCCCAAACGCTTTTGAAACAACCATAACGCTTTCCAAATCAAAATCGGAATCGTTGACTAGATATACATTCCAAACCTTTTCCATGAAGTCATCGTTCCATTCTTTAATGGCGGCTAGGAAAACGTTTTCTACTTTTGGAATTGTAATGTCTGCTTTCATATTAGTCAAACGTTTAAAAGTCAAAAGTTAAGAGTCTCATAATTTCTTTAAGACTTTATGATATTTGACTTTCAACAATAATTATATACTTGATTTAAATTGCTCTAGGAATCGAACATCGTTTTCAAAAAACATTCTGATGTCTCCAATTTGGTGCAACAACATTGCAATACGCTCAATACCCATTCCAAATGCAAATCCAGAAAACTCATCGGGATTGATGCCACAATTTTTCAACACATTGGGATCAACCATTCCACAACCACCAATTTCCAACCAACCAGTTCCTTTGGTGATTTTATAATCGGTTTCGGTTTTTAATCCCCAATAGATATCTATCTCGGCACTTGGCTCTGTGAAAGGGAAATAACTTGGACGCAATCTTATTTTGGATTTTCCAAACATTTCCTTAGTGAAGTACAACAAGGTCTGCTTTAAATCGGCAAAAGACACATCTTTATCAATATACAAACCTTCTACTTGATGAAAAATACAGTGAGAGCGTGCCGATACGGCTTCGTTTCTAAATACTCTTCCAGGAGAAATGGTTCGAATAGGAGGTTTGTTGTTTTCCATATATCGCACTTGCACCGAAGAGGTATGTGTACGCAATAAAATATCGGGATTGGTTTGTATAAAAAATGTATCCTGCATGTCTCTGGCAGGGTGGTATTCTGGCAAGTTTAATGCGGTAAAATTATGCCAATCGTCTTCAATTTCTGGGCCTTCGGAAACATTAAATCCGATTGTAGAGAAAATATCGATGATTTGGTTTTTTACCAAGGCAATAGGATGTCTTGATCCCAACACAATGGGTTCTCCTGGTCGAGAGAGATCGCCATAAATCCCTTTAGCTTCTTCTTTATTTTCAAGCTCTTCTTGAATCGTTTTAACTTTTTCTTCAGCAACCGACTTTAACGTATTGATAACCTGTCCAAACTCCTTTTTTTGTTCGTTTGGAACATTTTTAAATTCAGCAAATAATTCTTTCAGTAAGCCTTTACTGCCTAAATATTTGATTCGAAATTGCTCTAACGCTTCTTTGTTTTTTTCATTGAATGCTTGAGCTTCCTCAATATGTTGTTTAATCTTGTCTATCATCGGTCGTACTTTGAAGTCGCAAATTTAGGAATTTTTATTGTACGGGCAAGTCTCGACTTACCCTTACAATAAAAATTATATTAATCTATAAGTTCTTTTTCTATAAAATAATTTACGATGGCATCTTTCATCAATATAGCTTGTTCCCCAGCTTTTAAGGAAGGTAACACTTCTTTTACACGATAATGAGGCCATCCATCTTTATCGAAATAATCAAATTCATAAAAGCCATAAGGTTCGAGTAATCGGCAAATAGCAATGTGCATCAAATTGACTTTTTCGTCTTTTGAAAAAACACGTTTGAATTGACCCAATTCTTGCACTCCTATTAAATAAATAATGGCATCCAAATCGAGTGTATCTCCTTCAGAAAATTGATTAGATAGCATTTCGACAACTTTTTCCCAACGTTCTTTTAATTGTATATCTCGTGACATGATTTCTTTTTAATGAAAAAAGCATAGCGAAAGAGCCTATTCTACTATGAATTTCTATTCTACTGCAAATATATCACATTTACTATCTATTTGCTTTGCTCCCTTTTCTATTTTCTCATATCTTTACCGCTGACTATTTTTACTATTATGGGATTTATTGATATTGTTTTAGGCGCTATTTTAGTCTTTGGACTCATTCGTGGTCTTCGAAATGGACTTGTCATCGAATTGGCTTCTATGGTTTCTTTTTTTATTGGAATATTCATTGCAGTAAAGTGTTCTTCTGTTTTTGGAACCAGTAAAACCGCAAAAGTTTTTGCTTTTGTCGTGATCCTTGCTTTAGTAATGATTGGGATTCATTTTTTAGCAAAAATCTTATCAAAATTTGCAAACCAATTATTTCTAGGATGGTTGAATAAACTCGGGGGAGCTTTTTTTGCAGTCTTAAAAACCACCTTGTACTTAGGAGTCATTCTTAGTTTATTTCAAAAAATCAATATTAATAACTTATTGATTTCAAAAGCTACTCAAGAAAAATCCATCTTCTACAAACCTGTTATGAAAACATCCGATGTCATGTTACCGGTATTAACCAATTGGTTTAAGGATTTGAAATCTAGTGTTTAGTAATCAATTCTTAGTACTCAGCCTATAAGATATTATCAACTTATGAATAATAAAAAACTATCTTGACCCTCATGTAAGCTTATCAAAAAATAGTACAGCTTAAAATTAGAAAAAAGCGTTCTTTCAAAATAAGTATTCCTACGGAATGACAAGCTTTATGGATAACTGAGAATGGAATACTGACAACTACTTCAACTCTTTTATCGCATCTTCCTGAATCCACCCTGTAGATTCATCTGTAAGTTGTACTTTTTTCCAATTAGCAATCTGTTCTAAAACGTATACTTTTGTTCCTTCATGAAGGATTATGGATTCGGGGGCTGATATTTTAGGCTCGCCACGAACTGGGGCAACATCAGCAAAAACAATAGCGGGACGATCTTCAGCAATTCGATTTTTTTCATAAAGTGCGGCAAACAAACTCCAAATAATCATAAACAATACCACAAACATTCCTGAAAAAAATACTCTTTTGATTTGTGTTGCATTCGCATAATAATACCCTGCAAAAAATCCGAGAAAAACAAAAGCTAAAATGATAGCAATCCAAGCCCACCCATCATAGTGATAGGTTGATGTAATATCTTCTAAAAGTTTGGCAAACCCAACTTTAGGAACAATTTTAATGTCATCAATCGTCATTTTTCTCGCAAAATCGAGATTGGTTTGGATCTCTGCATCATTAGGATGAAGCACCAAAGCTTTTTCGTAATTATAAATAGAAGGGGCTATTTTGTGTAATTTGTAATAACAATTTCCGAGATTAAAATAAACTTCGGGCGCTTGTTTTCCAGAAGCTAAAATACTTTCATAATTGGTAATCGCTTCTTGGTAGTGCTCGTTTTGGTAGTTTTGGTTTCCTTCTTTAAAGGCGTCTTGGGCCAAAGCTACCTGAACCATCAAAAAAAGGATATAAAAATAGTTTTTCATTTTTTTAACGATTAAGAAATTTGCTTTTCTAGATTAGACAATATCTGAACGGCTTTTTCATAGTCTTTTTCAATTAAGAATGTGGTGGTAGGAGCATATCTTGCCAATTCACAACTTTCAGTCAATTCAATAAATTCTTGTACCACAAAGGTTTCTGCATTTTTGGATAATAGTAAGGTCGTGATGGTTTCCTTATTCATTTCTGAGGTTTCCATATTCAATTTTGCCTTCAAGAAATTGTGCATCGCTTTTTCAAGGGCAACATAAAACAGTTCTTTATTTGCCGTATGTTTTTTGGCTTCTGCCAAATGTTTTCTTGCCAAAGCATTAGCTTTTTTAATCTTATTCCCCACTACATCTGATGCTGAAGCCTCTTTTCTTCTTCGTAAGAACACTAACGCTGGAATGGCTAAGAAAGGGGTTATAAATAAAGTGTAAAACCAACCCGAACCCAAGAAATCTTCGGTTTCCATAGGTTTTAATGTTGCTTTTTGTTTGATAAAAGCAAACGTTTTGTTGACCGTTCGCTCATGATGTTCAGTTAGTGCCGGACTCACATTTGAAAGCCCTGGACCATCCAATACATTGAGCATAATTTCTGTCGAAACCAAGGTTTTATAAGAATGAGTGTCTAAATCAAAATAGGTAAATTTTATAGGTTTAATTGGAAAATTGCCTTTTGCTTGAGGAATTATCGTGTATTTATCAGCGATGATTCCCGTCATGCCTGTCAATGGAGTAGTAACATTCTCCGTATGCTCTGGGTCGTAAACCTCCAAGTTAGAGGGGGTTTCGGGTTTCGGTAAACTGAATAATTTTAAGTTTCCAGTACCTGAAACACGCACATCCAAATCTAATGATTCTCCAAATTTCAAGGTAGTTTTTGACGGAGTTACTCTAAAATTAAATTTCCCCACAGCTCCTGTAAAACTATCAGGTTTTCCTGCCTCAGGAAGCGGTTTGACCTGAATCACTTTACTTCCCGCAGAAACACGCTTACTGTCGTCTACAACTTGCACTTGACCAAAAAAGTTTGGTCTCCCTCTAGGAACTTGACAGTCGATGTCCATAGTAAGGGGTTCAATTTCTAATTTACCTGCTTTCTGTGGATATAGCACCGCCTTTTTTAACACAACATAACGGTAGCGTTCTCCTTTAAAAAGCCCTTCCTCGGCAACCAATTGTTTGATATCAATGTTCTGACTCCAAAAATCATTGTATTTGGGTTTGTTGAGTTCCCTCCAGTTGCTGATGCCAATATTGTAACTAAAATACAATTTATAAACCACCGTTATGGGTTCGTTTACATAAGGATTTGTCTTAGAAATATCGGCTACTAAATACAAATTGTCGTCGGCTCTGACTGTTGGAGGTTCGTTGGGATCGTTCGGCAAATTGACCGCACTGGTCACATTGATACGGATGGGTAAAGTTTTATACAATTGCCCATTTATTTCGATAACCGCTTGTTTGATGACCAAACTTCCTTTACGCAATGGCTGTAAAATATAGGAATACGATTTTTGAAAAGAACTACGTCCATTAATCCATGATTGGCTTATGGATTGACTTGGTCCACCAACCACACGAAAACCACAAGCTTCAAAATTTGGAGGCACAAAATTATCTCCATCTTCATTCATGGAGAATTCTATACGAACCCGTTCATTGAGCCCCAAAGTATTTTTACTAACCTCTGCTTCAAACTTAACTTGCGCTAGAAGTGTGCTTGAAAAACAAAAAATAATAAATAAAAGTACTCTTTTCATGTTATCCGTTCAATTTAATCTTAAATATTCTTACCAATCTTTTTCAGGTTTTTGTGGTTTTGCTTGTACTTTTTGAGCATTCACTTTTTGCTGAACCTTTTTCTCTTCATTATTTACAGCATCGAGCAAGTTATCAATTCGTTGTTTTGATGCCCCCGTCGGTTTAGGCTGTGGACTCTGATTGTTTCCTGAATTGGGTTGGCTCTTGTTGTTTTGATTCTTGTTATTTGGGTTGTTTTGGTTTTTAGTATCTTGTTTATTTTGATCTTTATTCTTGTCTTTATCTTTGTTTTGGTCTTTATTTTTATCCTTATCTTTATTTTTATCCTTGTTCTTGTCGTTGTTTTTCGGCGGATTTTCTTTCAACATTTTTTTGGCTAATGCATAATTGTATCGTGTTTCATCATCATTAGGATTGTTGCGTAAAGCATTTTTGTAGGCTTGTACAGCACTAGCATATTCTTTTTCCTTCATTAAGGTATTTCCAAAATTATGGTAGGCATGATGTTTTTCTTCTTTGGTTTTGGCATCATGAATGGCTTTTAAAAACTGTCCTTTCGCTTCGGAAGGTTGGTTTTGCTTGTAAATTGTGGTTCCTAAATTGTAAGAAGAAATCGCTTTTTTCTTAAATTTGGATTGTGATATTCTATAATTTGCCTCCGCTTCTACATATTTTTTCGCCCCAAATGCTTCGTCACCTTTAGGCAAAAATTTATCTTTTTGTTGCGCTTGAAGCACACAAGAACACAAAATCAACAAGTAGAATATTCTTTTTTTCATAATATTTCTTATTTCAATACAACGACTGTCGTATTAAGAGGCTTCTTTTTCTTCATTAAATAAATTTAGTTTTCTAACCCATTTTGTTTTTCGTTCTGAAAGAAATACGTCAACAAACAACACAATAAACCCAAAAGCAATAAACCACTGAAACTGCGATTTTAAATCGGCCATCATAGTACCTTCAAAATCTGATTTTTGAGTAGATTGCAATACTTTTTTTACATAGTCTACGACTGTTCGGGTTGAATTACCATCAACATATCCCCCCTTGGTAGTTTTGGCAATTGCAGCCAATACTTTTGCATTTCTATGCGTAATGACCACGTGATCGTCTTTATCTTTTTGATAACGTTCTACCACGCCATTCTTTTTAAGCGGAATAGGGCCTCCTTTTTCTGTACCTACGCCTATGGTTACAATTTTCAATCCTACTTTCTGACTTTCTTCTGCGGCGGCTTCTGCATTGTCGGAATGATCTTCTCCGTCTGAAATGATCACCAATAATTTGCTTGTTTTGTCTTTTTTGTCAAAGAAGTTATTGGCTGCCAATTCTATTGCCTGATCGATAGACGTTCCTTGGGACGAAATCATTCCAGGATTCATGGTTTGTAAAAACATTTTTGCCACGGCATAATCTGATGTCATGGGTAATACCGGAAATGCATTTCCAGAATAGGCAATAATTCCGATTTTATCTCCACCTAATTGGTTGATTAACTGCGAAACGAGTTGTTTACTTTTCTCCAAACGGTTTGGAGCGACATCTTCGGCCAACATACTTTTGGATACGTCAATAGCAAACACAATATCGATACCTTGTCGTTTTACTTTCTCCATCTTAATCCCCATTTTTGGATTAATTAACCCGATGATAAGAAAAATCATACCCAGCAACACCATAATCATTTTTAGTATGGGTTTGAAAGTAGATTTTTCTGGGCTGAGACTTTGAAGTAATAAACTATCACCAAACTCTTGTTGCTTTTTACGTTTCCAATAAAAAACATAAACATACAACAAGACCAGCACTGGAATAATCAGCAGCAGATATAAATATCCTTTTTCTTCTAATTCGTACATATTTTTCGAATTTAGATTTTTAGAGAAACGTCTAAAATCTAGTCTCTTTTTCTTTTAAATAAAACTTTTAAAAATCGTATTTTTTAACAACACTTCTAGGAGCAACAAAAATCCTGCAAGCCACACAAAAGGGCGATACATTTCGTCATAATCATAGTATTTCAACTCTTGAATTTCTGTAGTCTCGAGCTTATTAATTTCTTTATATATTGATTCTAATTTGGTATTACTTGTGGCACGATAGTATTTCCCTCCAGTATTTGCTGCTATGGTTTTCATCAATTTTTCATCAATTTCAACAGGCATTAACTTGTATAAAAAATCGCGTCCATTGGGAGCATATTGATAGGGAAATTCAGCCATCCCGTTGGACCCTAAACCAATGGTATAGACTTTTATTCCATATTCCTTAGCAATTTCTGAAGCTGTTTCGGGCTCAATAAAACCTGAATTGTTCACTCCGTCTGTAAGCAATATAATTACTTTACTTTTGGCTTTACTTTCTTTCAATCGGTTGACTGCTGTAGTCAATCCCATTCCAATTCCTGTGCCATCTTGAAGCACTTCATCATAGTGAATATCTTGAAGGGCTTGTTTAACAATAGCTTTATCACTGGTCACAGGCGCTTTGGTGTAGGCTTCACCCGCATACACGACCACTCCGATACGATCATTGGGTCGGTCGTCAACAAAATTCATAGCTACTTTTTTCAAAGCTTCCATCCGATTTGGTTTTAAATCACGCGCCAACATACTACTTGACAAGTCAATTGCCATAACAATATCGATGCCCTTTGTGGTTTTTGTTTCATTGCTAATGTCTACCGTTCTAGGTCGTGCCAAAGCAATAATTAAAGCACTTAACGCCATCAAACGCAAAATGCCTACATAAGGTTTTAATTGCGAGGCAAGTGTTTTTTTGGTTTTAAATCCGGCAACACTACTTATTTTCAAACTTGGAGTTTGCGTATCTTTTTTCCAAAACAACCAAAAAGCGGCTATAGGAATCAACACAAACAACCAAAAGAAAGCAGGATGTAAAAAACTTATGTTCTCCATTATTGTTGCGAAATTTTAAGTTCTACCGAATTGATTACCCGTTCCAATATCTTTTTCCCGAAAGCATCTCCTTCTCGATGAGCAACCATAATTTGTTGCAATCCGCCATCTTGTTTAAAAAGAAGAAGTTCATAATACATCTTCTGACTGGAATTGTTTTCTTTATTAAGCACCGTCATCGTTCCGAAAGCTTTAACGCCACTAACGCCTTTAGTCGTGTTGTACGTTTCTTGTTTGAATAAAATATTTTGTGCCCCTTTTTGTTCCCAATTTTTAGTAAATCCTTCCAAAACAGTATCAAAATTAATGTCGGTTGTTTCTTTGAATTTTTTAGTAGAAACCGCTATGTATAAGGCATGATTTAAATCTCCAAATTCAAACATCTGCATTTCTTTTAAAATGGCATAAGTTTCTTTGGGAACGTTCTTTGTGGCATCGATTCTTTGTAGAACTTCAGGAGTTTCGATAGTGATACTAGGATTTCCATAATCACTCAAAATCCATTCTCCTTCTAATAACGCTTTCGCTTCGTTTCCAAAAATAGCATCTTTAACATAATCAAAGCCTTTAGCATATACCAAAGTGGACAAAGCAAGTACAAGGACGGCAAAAACCAAACGGATTTGGGTTATACGCTTTTTTTGTTTCGCTTTTTTTAATTGTAACAATCTCAATGCTTCTTGTTGTTGTGCATTCCAAGCCTCAAGAGCATCGGTATCTTCTACTTCTTCAGGCAAAGCTTTGTGTATGGTTACAATAGTGCTTGTAATGCGTTTTTTATCCTCTTCAATTTCAAAATCTAACGGCTTTTCTTTCGCAAATTTTACCAAATCGGCTTTTTGCAAGACTTTTTCTAAATTTTCTAACGTTTCATTCGTTAATTTTAATTTCTTTTGTCTTGCCACAGTGCGCAAAGCAACAATAAGCTCGGAAGTGGTACTTTCCATAGCAGGAATTTGAATTTCCTCTTCGATATAATTTCGCGCGATTTGGGTCAACTCAGAATAATATGATTTTACCTCCCCACGTTGAATCAATTCTTTTCGCTCCAATTGTTGCAATAAAGAAGTCGCTTTTTCAATAGGGGTTTTATAGGTAATTGTTTCCTCTTCACGTTTTTGAGGCATGTATTTTTTATACAACCAATATCCTAATCCTCCAAGACCAAGCGCTCCCAGTAGAAGTAAAAGATAGAATCCCCAAGGGCTTTCTGTAGCAACAGGAATGATGTTTTTAATATCATACATCTTTTGCCGCAAGGTGTCTACTTTCACATCGTTGACTTCTACTTTTATACTATCTGAATACTCCGGTTTTCCATTAATAAGCACAAGCATTCTGGGAATAACATACGTACCCGAGTCGAACTGGGTGAGTCCGTATTTTTTTACAAGGTCAACACGATCATTCGTTTTGATAGAATCTACAGGATAGGATTCTATAACTTCCAAGGGACCAAAATTTTTTGCTTTCGGAAAAATTACTTTATCGTTTTTTCGCACACTAGTTTTAAGAGTCAATTGAAATTCAGCGCCAATTTTTTTCTTAGGGTGATCAATAGACGTGCTCACTTTTTGTGCAAAAAGCGTTGTTGTGAATAGAAATAGTATGTATAATTTAAAATTCATTTGATTGTTGATTGAAGATAAACGATTAGGCATACCTTTTATTTAGAAATTTTATCAATCTTCAGATTTAAATGTTTTGTTCTTTATTTTTTTGTTTTTCTTAAGTTAATATTTAGATACTAATTTTAGTTAAAAACGCTACTATGTAATGGGTTTAATTAAAATCTGAAATCATCCTCTCGATTTAAAATAACCTAATAATTTGGTTACATAACTTTCATCTACACGCGTATTCACGATACCTGAACCACATTTTGAAAAAATATCCTTAAAATAAGTCACTTTTTCTTGATAGTTTTTCTCGTAATTCATGCGCACACTTTTTGAACTCGTATCCACCACTAAAATTTCGCCCGACTCGGCATCTTCCATTTCGACCATTCCGATGTTTGGCATTTTCTCTTCTCGGATATCATACACCCGAATACCTGTGATATCGTGTTTTTTTCCTGCAATTTTCAATGTTTTTTCATAATCCTCAGCAACCATAAAATCGGAAATCAAAAAAACAATGGCCTTTTTCTTTTGTGTAGCCGATAAAAATTTCAAGGCTTGTGTTAAATCCGTTTTTCGACTTTTCGGTTGAAATTCAATTAATTCTCGAATGATTCGAAGCACGTGAGATTTCCCTTTTTTAGGTGGAATATACAATTCGATTTCATCTGAAAACAAAATCAATCCAATTTTATCATTGTTTTGGGTAGCCGAAAACGCCATAGTTGCGGCAATTTCAGTAACCATTTCACTTTTAAGCTGATTTTTGGTACCAAAACGTTCAGAACCCGAAACATCAACCATTAACATCATAGTGAGTTCGCGTTCTTCTTCAAAAACTTTTACATACGGTTCGTTATAGCGTGCGGTAACATTCCAATCAATGGCACGAATATCATCTCCAAATTGGTATTGACGTACTTCCGAAAAGGTCATTCCGCGTCCTTTAAACGACGTATGATATTCCCCCGAGAAAATATGATCGCTCAATCTTCGGGTTTTGATTTCTATTTTACGAACTTTTTTAAGTAGGTCTTTTGTTTCCATCTATTGATAGTGTTCAGAACTCAGTTTTTAGTGTTCAGTTAATTCCTGAATACTAAACACTGAATACGGCTAACTGATTTAAGGCACTTCGATTTCGTTTACAATTTTGTTGATGATGTCTACCGAAGTGATGTTTTCTGCCTCCGCTTCATACGTCACGCCAATTCTATGACGCAACACATCGTGAACCACCGCTCTAACATCTTCAGGAATTACATACCCTCTTCGTTTGATGAAGGCATAGCATTTGGCAGCGGTAGCCAAATTGATGCTTCCACGTGGTGAAGATCCAAAACTGATTAAAGGTTTTAGGCTTTCTAAATTATATTTTTCAGGGAAACGAGTCGCAAAGATGATGTCGAGAATGTATTTTTCAATTTTTTCATCCATGTATACACTTCTCACGGCTTCTTGAGCTCTCAAAATCTGATCTACAGAAACCACAGCATTGACTTTTTCAAAGCCTCCTTTTAAGTTTTGTCGAATCACCAAACGCTCTTCATCCATTTTAGGATAATCAATGACCGTTTTGAGCATAAAACGATCCACCTGAGCTTCGGGCAATGGATAGGTTCCTTCTTGTTCAATCGGATTCTGAGTTGCCAAAACCAAAAACGGTTTTTCTAACTTAAAAGTTGTATCGCCAATAGTAACTTGTTTTTCCTGCATCGCTTCCAGCAAAGCCGATTGTACTTTGGCAGGCGCACGATTGATCTCATCTGCCAAAACGAAATTGGCAAAAATAGGCCCTTTTTTTATCGAAAAATCATTGGCTTTAATGTTGTAAATCATCGTTCCCACTACATCGGCTGGAAGTAAATCGGGAGTGAACTGTATTCTACTAAAGCTTCCCTGAACTGCCTGAGACAAGGTGTTTATGGCCAACGTTTTTGCCAATCCAGGAACTCCCTCGAGAAGAATATGTCCTTGTCCTAGCAATCCAATCAACAATCGTTCAACCATGTGTTTTTGACCTACAATGACCTTATTCATTTCCATAGAAAGGAGGTCGATGAAAGCACTTTCTCTTTCAATTTTTTCATTGATGGCTCTAATATCTAAAGCGGCAGCATTTTCTTCCATTGCGTTTATTTTTTGGTTTTCTAATGACTTCAAATTTTAACATTTCAAAATTGAATATTTTAACACGAATAGAATGTTAATAATGCGTTAAAAGTTACATTGCCTACTCGTTTTTAAGGATGATTTATGATTTTGTTTTAGTAATTTTAAACTTTTTAATAGAAAACACATGAAAACTTCATTATCGCCAATAATTGCAGGCACCATGAACTGGGGAATTTGGGGAAAAAATCTCTCCCGTTCTGAAATGAGTCGTTGCCTTATGACTTGCGTAGAAAACCACATCACAACCTTTGACCATGCCGATATTTATGGCGATTATACTACAGAGTCCGAATTTGGAAACGCTTTTACTGAAACGGGGCTTTCCAGAGACCAAATTCAACTGATTTCTAAATGTGGTATCCAACACACCAAGGGAAGACCCAATGTCTTGAAACATTACGATTATTCTAAAGAATACATTATTTGGTCGGTAGAAAACTCTTTAAAAAATTTACAAACCGATTATTTAGACCTCTTGCTCTTGCATCGTCCCAGTCCGCTGATGCAAGCAGATGAGATTGCCGAAGCAATAGAAAAACTGAAATCGGAAGGAAAAATTATAGACTTCGGATTGTCTAATTTTACTCCCTCTCAAACTGAATTGATTCGACAAAAAACAGCGGTAGGGTACAATCAAATTCAATTTTCAGTAACCCATCATCAAGCCATGCTCGACGGAAGTTTATACTACATGCAATTGCATCACATCACACCCATGAGTTGGAATCCACTAGGCACCGTATTTCGTGAAGACATTGAACAAACGAGAAGGGTAAAAAAAGTATTGGATTCCTTAATGGGAAAATACAATGTAACGGCCGACATTTTATTGCTTGCATGGATTTTAAAACACCCCGCCAAAATCATTCCGGTAGTGGGCACCGCCACGTTATCGCGAATACAAGCGTTATCCAATGCTCTTTCGGTTCACCTTGACACAATAGACTGGTTTGCCCTTTGGACCGAAAGTATGGGAAACAAAGTACCTTAAATTTAGTAATTAGTGAAAAGTGATTAGTAATTAGCATTTTTTTCCTACTAATCACTTTTTACTTTTCACCCTTCACTAAAAATGATCAACAAACGCTTACTTATCAAAAACCTTCTGGCTCACAACGATGAGAACAGCTTTTATGATAAAAAGCAGCAACTGAATTTGCATACTAAGGAAGGAAAAGCAAAATTCTTAAAGCATATTTGTGCGCTGTCAAATTCCAATCCATCCAATAATTCTTATATTGTAGTGGGGGTTGAAGATGCTACGAATGAAATTATTGGAGACGATTTTTTTGACGACAGCCGCATTCAGAATTTGGTCAATGCGTTTCTAGAAAATCCACCCAAAATTCAATATGAAAATGTCCCTTTTCCAAACCTGCCCAAAGATAAAGTGGTGGGATTGGTGACGATAAAACCCAAATCAAAACCGTCTTATTTCAAGAAAAATATTTACACCATACCAGCGCTCACAACTTTTGTGCGGGTGGGGAGTAACTCTATTCCAACATCTGAAAAGATTCCCTATTCAAAACAAAATACAGCCACAGTACTCAGTATTGAAAACAACGCACGAAACAGCATTTCAAATACGCTTGATGGGGTAATTGATTTTGTAAATCATCGACACAAAGACATGCCCTCAAAATATAAAGTGTTTAAGGAATTGTTTGTGATTTGTTGGGCGGGAATTCCCAAAAAAGTTAGAGAGAAAACCTTTTTTTCAAGAGTAGATATTGAGTTGGTCAACGAACAAATCAAACTGTTCTATTCGGCACAAGACGAAGTAGAAATTGCCTTTGATGAAAATACGTTTACCATTACCGAATATGTGCTTCTTGGACTCAACGATAAGACGAGTTATTATCCACTCGAACAACAAAAACTGTCTTTCTATGACAATGGGTATTACAAAATTGAAACTGAAATGCTTTTTGACCCTCCTCAATACAACAAAAAAGTCTTGTTTCATATTTACAATTCGACAGTATCCTTGCTTTATAAACTCGAAAAAAAGCAGGAGTGTACCCCACGCGAACGATTGGATTTAGAACACATTCCGTCTACGTTAATGATTTGCTACCTCAACGGTTTTGACGAGGCAAAACAAAAATTGATTGATGCCAAGCCTTTTTTAAAAAGTAACGAAAACCCAATCGTCTATATCAATTTTAAAGAAGTGATGCGCGTGTTGCGCAAAATAAAATATAGTGGGAGCTAAAACACATTTCCATTTCAGTTCATTCATTACAGTACACCTAGACTAGAGATTTGAAATAATCCTTAAAATTGATAATAACTAGTCCATAATGTTAATAAAAAGCACTTTCTATTGTTAAATTCCCACACTATCTTTGTAAAAGTAGGTCAGGCAAATATCCGAAGGTTTGCTCAGAGACGAAAAATAATTTTATAATTTAAACTTTATTCAAAATGGCTGTAAAAATTAAAGCTGTTCAGCGAGTGAATCCACAAGATGTGAGTGCACCGCAAAAGTTCTACGCAAAGGCCGTAGGAGATGGTAAAACCGATTTGAAAAGGTTAGCCAAAATGATTTCAATGCAATGTACTGTGAATCGTGCCGATTGTTTGGCCGTATTAGCAGCACTTGAAGACAACATTATTATGGAACTTCAAGAAGGTAGAATTATACAAATTGGAGATTTAGGCACCTTTCAATTGGGGGTTAGATCAACTGGAAGCGCTACTTCTGACGAAGTGAGTTCTGGTTCTGTACGAAAAGCACGTCTTAATTTTAGACCTGGAGAAGAGCTAAAAAAGATGATGAACAATCTTTCGTACCGTAAAAACGATGCTGCGTAGAGTACCACGCGCCTGAGTTTTTATTTTTTATCGAAAACCTCTTGTAGTTCCAGCTACAGGAGGTTTTTTTATGCTCTAAACGTTCCTGATATCGAAAAAAGTTTGCGCAACAACACCTCCCTTCTTGCCCAACAACTTCATTCTTCTTGCGCAACAAGGAAAACACTATTGCTCAAAAACAAAAGGATTGTTGCGCAACAATTTATTTTTCTTGCGCAACAGAAAAAAATAAACATAAAAAAAGCTCAGAAAAACGTTGAGTACCACGCGCCTGAGCTTACTTTTTTATCGAAAACCTCGAATAGTTCCAGCTAATCGAATTCGAAATAGTGCAGTAAATATACTATTTGTTTTGGTACGTTTATAAAATCTATTGAAAAAATCCGAAAATGATCACTATTGTTGCCTTTAAGGCGGATAAGTTTTCAACACGAGTCAAAAATAAACATCTTTCAGCATCTAAAATAATGAATCGTAATGGTAACGAGATTCCGAAACGAGTTCGGAATGACAAAGGAGGATGTTCGGAATGACAAAGGAGGACGTTCGAGAGGAGAAAGAGTTCGGAATCACAAAAGAACATAATTTTACAGCACAAATAAACAAAGGGCGCTGTAAAAAAAATACTTTTCTCTATCTTTGTTTATACGTTAATTAAAAACTATGAGCCGAACATTAGTAATAGGAGATATTCACGGAGGGTTGCGTGCCCTACATCAAATCATGGAGCGTGCTCACGTAACCACAAAAGACACCTTAATTTTTCTTGGGGATTATGTAGATGGTTGGAGTCAATCGCCACAAGTATTGGATTTTTTAATAGATTTAGGAAGCACACACAACTGCATTTTCATTCGGGGCAATCACGATGAGTTGTTATTAGATTGGTTATTAGGAAATTTTGAAAACTTTGACGAAAGCATGTGGTTCAAACACGGAGGCGAGGCTACGGTATTGGCTTACGAAAAGGTTACTGAAGCTACAAAGAAAAAGCATGTTGCGTTTTTACAAACCTTGAGAAATTATTATTTGGATGAGCAAAACCGCTTGTTCATTCATGCCGGATTTACCAATATGAATGGGGTAACTTATGAATATTTTCCTAAATTGTTCTATTGGGACAGGACGTTGTGGGAAACCGCACTCGCACTAGATGAAACGCTAGAAGAGACCAGTGTGTTTTATCCTAAACGATTGACGTTGTACCGAGAAATTTATATAGGCCATACGCCAGTAACCCGAATTGGGCAAACCATTCCCATTCAAAAAGCATGTATTTGGAATGTCGACACCGGAGCTGCTTTCAAAGGGCCTTTGACCCTAATGGATGTGGATACTAAAGAATTTTGGCAAAGCGAACCGTTGCCTCACATATACCCCACAGAAAGAGGTAGGAACTAATTAATAAAGAGAATAGAATAAAGAGAATAGAATAAAGAGAATAGAAGATTAAATTGTCATTACTATTGGTATTGAATTTCTATATTTGTACTCTAAAATGAAACAAAATGAAAAGGATTGTGCTGTTCGTGCTAGTATTAGCAAGTAGTTTTGCTAATGCGCAAGCGTTTAAAGGAAAAGGAGATCTTAAAGGTCAAGTGGGGTTGAATCTTCAAAGTGGAGGCTCGGGAATTTCCGTAATGTCCGATTTTGGATTGGGATCCAATATGTCGGTTGGGTTTTTAAGTTCCTACATGCTCAATGCCAACACCATCAATAATGAAAAACCTAGATTTGGAGACCGAATCGACGTAAAATTTCGTTTCAATGCCAACATTGGCGATGTTTTTCATTTGCCCAAAAATGTTGACGTCTACCCTGGTTTAAATTTAGGATTACGAAATTTTGGAGGGCATCTTGGCGGAAGATACTTTTTCACCCAAGGCTTTGGACTCTTTGCGGAGACTAGTTTCCCTTTAGCATCCTACGATTCGCATCTGAGTGGGTTTGACTATTACAACAACCAATTCGAGTTCCATATTGGGGCCTCTTTTAATTTATAAACCCTTCTCAAAATGAGTATTATTACCGAAAAAAGACTGAAAGACCGCAGTAATTCTAAATGTGAAATCAGTGGCAGCGATGAAAATTTAGTAGTGTATTTGGTGGAACCCAAAACAGAAGCTACACCCGAAAATTGCATTTTAATTACAAAAACATTAAAAGACCAAATTGAAAACAAGGAACTGATGAATCCAAACGATTGGAGAGGCTTGTCAGACAGTATGTGGAATGAAAATTTACCCGTGCAAATTGTTTCGTGGCGCATGCTAGCACGCCTTAAAAATCATGATTTACTCGACATGATGTATCTTGATGAAGAGGCTTTAGAATGGGCAAAAGCCACAGGAGAAGACGACGATGAGGAAGGAAAAATTGTACACAAAGATTCCAATGGGAATGTCTTATTGGATGGAGATTCTGTAGTTTTAATCAAAGATTTGGATGTGAAAGGAGCGACTTTCACTGCAAAACGTGGCGCTGCAGTACACAACATCAAACTGGTTTGGGACGATGCAAATTTAATCGAAGGAAGAGTAGAAAACCAGAACATTTATATCTTGACGCAATACGTTAAGAAAACGAAATAAGACTTAACCGCATAGGCTACAAAGTCTTGTCGAAAAGTTCGCAAATCTTTTAAATAAAAAGCGCTCTGAAATTTTCAGAGCGCTTTTGCTATATTCTATTCTCTTAAAAAGATTATAAATCAAATTTAATTCCTTGTGCCAAAGGCAATTGATCAGAGTAATTAATGGTATTGGTTTGTCTTCTCATATAAACTTTCCATGCATCAGAACCTGATTCTCTTCCGCCTCCAGTTTCTTTTTCACCACCAAAAGCGCCACCAATTTCAGCACCTGAAGTTCCGATATTTACATTGGCAATTCCACAATCGGAACCTGCAAAAGACAAGAATTTTTCAGCTTCTTTCATTTCGTTAGTCATGATAGCAGACGATAAACCTTGAGCCACACCGTTTTGTAATGCAATAGCATGCTCAACTTCACCACTGTATTTCATTAAATATAAAATGGGTGCAAACGTTTCGTGTTGTACAATTTCAAAAGAATTTTCAGCTTCAATAATGGCGGGTTTTACATAACATCCTGATTCGTATCCAGCACCAGAAAGAACGCCTCCTTCAACCAAAACTTTTCCGCCTTCTGCTTTTGCTTTCTCAATAGCCGCTAAATACGTATTTACAGCATCGGTGTCAATTAACGGTCCGATATGATTTTTTTGATCCAGTGGGTTTCCAATAGTCAATTGACCATACGCACCAACGATGGCATCTCGTACTTTATCGTAAACCGATTCGTGAATGATTAAGCGTCTTGTGGATGTACAACGTTGTCCCGCAGTACCAACAGCCCCAAACACAGCCCCTGGAACGACTACTTTTAAATCGGCCGATGGCGTGATGATTATTGCATTGTTTCCACCTAATTCTAATAAAGATTTTCCAAAACGTTGCGCTACCGTAGCCCCAACAATTCGTCCCATTCTAGTAGACCCTGTAGCTGAAATCAATGGAATTCTAGTATCGGTAGTCATCATTTCACCTACTTTATAATCTCCGTTGATGATGCATGAAATTCCTTCAGGTAAATTATTTGCTTTTAAAACTCCAGCGATAATATTTTGACAAGCGATAGAGCATAAAGGGGCTTTTTCTGAAGCTTTCCAAACACATACATCACCACAAATCCATGCTAATGCTGTATTCCAAGACCAAACGGCTACTGGAAAGTTAAACGCCGATATAATTCCAACTACTCCAATTGGATGCCATTGTTCTCTCATCACGTGACCTGGACGTTCTGATGGAATGGTTTGCCCGTTTAACTGACGGGATAAACCCACTGCAAAGTCGCAGATGTCAATCATTTCTTGTACTTCTCCATATCCTTCTTGAAGCGATTTTCCCATTTCATAAGAAACTAATTTTCCAAGAGGCTCTTTTAGTTCTCTTAATTTATTTCCAAATTGACGAACAATTTCGCCACGTTGTGGTGCAGGCATGGCTCTAAACGTTAGAAAAGCGGCGGTGGCAGTTTCCATCACTTTTTCATAATCAGCCGCTGTGGTCGTGCGTACTTTTCCTATAAGTTGTCCGTCTACTGGAGAATAACTCTCGATGAGGTCTCCATTTGAAAAATGATGGCTTCCTGTTGAAGTTCCATCATTGATGGCTTTTACACCAAGGATTTCAAGGGCTTCGGTCATTCCGAATTGTTGTGCAATTGTTGACATGATATGTTTTGTTTGTTTTTGTTTGTTAAAATTTTATACAAAAGTAGCGGTTTATTTTGAATTTTTAATACCCGTAGGCATACTAGGCTTTATTGGGCTCAAATTAGAGATAAAATGAAGCTCTTTCGTTTTTTTTTGCTCCTAAAATATTTTTACAGTGAAGACTGAAATGCAGGTGCTACATCCTTGCCGATTTCAGACGGCTACACCAAAACTAGGGATTTCAAGCCCATAAGGGTTTATTGATCTTCTTTTTTGGCTATAAATTTTGAATGAGTTTCCATAACCGTTCCGCACTTCGAACATGTTCTTTTTTCTTCAGAACTATAAAAATCATTAAAATGCGAAAGAAAATCATTTTCAATATCGTGCAGCTCAAAATAAGCTTCATGTAGTTTGTGATTGCAGTTTTCGCAAAACCACAACAAGCCATCTCTATACCCCATCCCAGCACGTTTTCGTTCGATAACTAATCCAATTGAGTGTTCGGTTCTGCTTGGCGAATGAGGCACTTTAGCAGGAAGTAAAAACATGTCGCCTGCCGAGAGTGGCATGGCTTTTTTTACACCGTCTTCTTGAATATAAACCGTTATGTCACCTTCTAATTGATAAAAAAGTTCTTCGGTTTCATTATAGTGATAGTCTTTTCGAGCATTGGGTCCGGCAACAATCATCACGATATAGTCTCCCGATTCCACATAAATATTTTTATTTCCAACAGGTGGAACTAATAAATGTTTGTTTTCTTGAATCCATTGATTCAAATGAAAGGGTTTCTGTACAGCCATTGTTTTTTGGTACGAAAATAAAAAAAAGGGGAGAATACATCAACCCCTTTTATGCTATTAATTCATTTGTTTTATAAGGTAAATGTATACGGGAAAGTGGTCACTAAACCCTACATCGTTCATGGAGTGTCGCAAAGGATATCCTTTGTATTGTCCTGTCGTTTGTATTAAATAGGGCGGATTCCAAATCCCTGCTTTCCAATAACGAAATGAGGTGTAATCACTTCTTGTTAACGGTTCTGAAACCATAATTTGATCAAAAATATCACCTGCATCTCTGTAGAATAGCGTCGCATTTCCTTCTTTGGCCATTTGCTCAAAAGGGTTGTAAATATCGCCAGGGGCTTTCAATTCTGTTTTTTTCAACTTAGCACCTAAGGCTACTTTTACACTACGGTTGTAAGACCCATCATTCAAATCACCCATAGTGATGATTTTAGCGTTGGGGTTTATTTTAACAAGCGAATCGATAATTTTTCTGTTTAATGCTCCCGCCGCTTCACGAAAAGGAGAACTTTTCTTTTCCCCACCTGCACGAGAAGGCCAGTGATTGACAATGATATTTACTTCTTCCCCATCTAAAAATCCTGTTACCAATAATTGATCTCTAGTGAATACTCGTTCAGAGGTATTGTCCTCTGCTACTTTATCATCGGTTTCTTCGTCTTTTTCTTTTTTTGTTACTTTAGCTTCTTGTTTTTTATAGATTATAAGCGGAATGTTGATGTAACTTGTCGGTTTAAAATGTTTTTTCTGATAGAGTAACGCCACATCAATTCCTCTTTTATCGGGAGAGTCAAAGTGAACAATACCATAATCGTTTGCCAACATTTTAGGTTGTTTGATAAGATCTTCTAGAACGCCTCTATTTTCAATTTCGGCACCACCTATCAACGTTGGAGCATTTGGATTTCCACTTGTTCCTATTTCTGATAATACATGCGCTAAGTTTTCTAATTTTTGATGATATTTCTTTGAAGTCCAGTTCTGAGCACCGCCAGGCAACCATTCTTCATCAATGATTTTAGGGTCGTTAATGGTATCAAATAAGTTCTCAAAATTGTAAAATGCCACCGTATGAATGTTGTATTTTTTGGCTTGGGCATGTACTCCAGAAATTGCGAATACTACAATAAAAAGAGCAATTAAGTTTCTAATTTTCATAAATCACTAGATTAAATTTAAATTAAGTTTGTTACAAACTTGGGCTCAAAAGTAAATAATAATATTAAATGATGTACATTTGTAGGCTGTTAAGTTTTTATTAAGACTCGGCAAAAAAGAAAATTAACTTTATTTTATTTATGAAAAAAATTATTTTTAGTATTTTGTTCGTAATGCAAATCGCTTTTGTTTTCGCGCAATCAGGAACTGGTTTTACAGGGAAAGTTGTGGATTCAAAGACGCAAAAACCATTACAAAACGCTGTAGCTTCTGTACAGAATTTGGGCCTCACTGAGGTGACTAATTCTGAGGGTAAATTTACTTTTAAAAGTGTTTCCGTAGGATCACAAATGGTACTGATTAGTACTACTGGCTACAAAGACCAACTGCTTTCTGTTGAAGTTGTTGCTGGAAAAATCGTTGATTTAGGAGTAGTTGTCCTAGAAGAAGACATCACACAAGATCAACAATTAAGTTTGGTAACGATTACAGACAACGATTTGGGAGATGATAACAGTGGATCGGAAACTACGGCGAGTTTATTACAAGCTTCAAGAGACGTTTTCAACCAAGCGGCTGCTTTCAATTGGGGTCAAGCACGATTTAAATTACGCGGATTGGATAATGCCTACAGTAATGTAATGATTAATGGGGTTTTGATGAATAAAATATATGACGATCGTCCACAATACAGCAACTGGGGTGGGTTAAATGATGCGTTAAGAAATCAAGAATACACTAATGGTTCTGCTCCTTCTGATTATACCTTTGGAGGAATATTAGGAACTAACGAAATCAATACCAGAGCTTCTTTAAATCGTCCAGGGAATCGTGTTTCTATGGTGGGAACAAATACCAATTATTCAGGAAGATTAATGGGGACTATTGCTTCTGGGATGCGTAAAGATGGATGGGCCTATGTAGTATCTGCTTCGAGACGTTTTGCGAATGAAGGATATTTTGAAGGAACAACCTATAGTGCTAATTCGTTTTATGCTAGTGTTGAAAAGAAAATCAACGACAAACACAGTTTAAACTTCACGTCTATTTATGGACAAAATAAAAGAGGTAAAAACTCTCCAAATACACAAGAAGTAACCGATTTAAAAGGGATTAATTATAATTCATATTGGGGATACCAAAACGGTCGCGCTAGAAATTCTAGAGAGAAAAATGTGGAAGAACCTATTTTCATGTTGACTGATTATTGGAAAATAACTCCAAAAACAAACATTACAACGAGTGTGGCGTATCAATTTGGAAAAATTGGAAACACTCGTTTGACCTATCAAGGGGTGACTAATCCAGACCCAACATACTATAAACAGTTACCAAGTTCAATAATCTCTTTATATGATACTAATACTGGTGCTTGGACACCAGGTGGAATTCAAACCCCTTTAGATCAGCCAATTCCAGCATATGCTTTTGATCAAGCTGAGGCCTTGAAAAACAAATTCATCAATAACGGTCAATTGGATTGGGAATATATGATTAAAGCGAATACCCACCAACAAGGAGGAAATACAAATAGTGTATATACTTTGTATGAAGACCGAACAGATGATAAATTGTTTACGGCTAATACCGTAATTAGTTCGCAATTGGCTCAAAACATTGTGTTTAATGGGGGTGCCACTTTTAGAAACTTACGTTCACACAACTTTCAAAACATGTTAGACCTTTTAGGAGGAGATTATTTCAGAGATGTGACTCTTTATGGAAATGGACCTAGTCAACAACAATCTGACTTAAACAATCCAGAGAGACATGTAGGTGTTGGAGATACTTTTGGATACAACTATAATTTGTTTTCAAACAATTATACCGCATTTACCCAATTTAAATTTTTCTATAAAAAAGTTGATTTTTATCTAGGACAAACCTATTCTCGTTCAGAATATCAAAGAGAAGGGTTGTATAAAAACGGATATTACCCAACAAACTCTTTTGGAAAAAGCGAAAAATTATCATACGATAACTTTGGATTTAAAGGAGGTATGACCTACAAAATTTCAGGAAGACAATTCTTGACATTTAACGGGGTGTACATGACAAAAGCGCCTGCATTACGAAATGTATTTAATAATGCTCGTGTTAACAATAATGTTACAGACGGATTGGCAAGTGAAACGATTTCAAATGCTGATGTAAGTTATGTTATCAATTCTCCTAAATTTAAAACAAGATTAACGGCATATTATACACACATCAAAAATCAAACAGAAACGTCTTTCTATTTTGGAGATGGAGTAACTTTTGAAGACCCTACTACAGATTCTAATGTGACGAGTGCTTTCGTAGCAGAGACTGTAACCAACATTAGTAAAAGAAACATAGGTCTTGAATTTGGATTTGAATACCCAATTACCTCTACTGTTAAAATTACAGGAGCTGCGGCGTATGGAGAATATATCTATGACAACAATCCAAACGTTTCTGTAAATATTGATGCATTAGCAACGGCTACTAATACAAAACCTGTAATTAATTATGGTCAAGCTTTAATTAAAAACTACAAACAATCGGGAATGCCACAACAAGCGGCTTCTATTGGAATTGAATACCGTGATCCAAAATTCTGGTGGGTGGGTGCCAATGCTAATTACTTAGGAAGTTCTTATATTGATATTGCACCAATTACAAGAACGTCTCACTTCTATGACGATCCAAATTTATCACCAGGAGTTCCAGTGGCTGGAGCAACAGAAGCAAGAGCAGCTGAATTGTTAAAACAAGAAAAATTCAACGATTACAGTTTGATTAATCTTTCTGGAGGAAAATCTTGGAAAATCAAAGACAAAACAATCGCTATCAATGTTATGGTAAACAATGTGTTTGATACAAGATACAAAACAGGTGGTTTTGAACAAGCTAGAAATTCAAACTATACACAAATGGATCAAGATTATACCCCACACGTTGGACCAAGTGGTGCTACTACAATTAACCCAACGTTTGGACCTAAATATTTTTATGGGTATGGTAGAACGTATTTTGTAAACTTATCTATTAACTTTTAATCAATAACGCTATGATATCAAAAATTAAACTTCTTTCACTTTTTGTTGTTTTGGGTTCAGTGTTTTCAAGCTGTACAAAAGATAGCGATGTGGTTTATCCTTCAATGAAAAATGTCTATTTTTCAGAGAATTTCGATAGCGGTGTCGCTTTGCCAACGGGTTGGACTACTTTTGCTCAAACAGGTACGACTGTATGGTCTGCGGGAACCTATGGAGGTGACGGCTATGTACAATTAAATGGGTACAGTACGTCGAGTTCAGCGCCTTCACAATTAAATAGCTGGTTAATTTCACCACCTATTAATATGGATGTGGTAGATGGCGAGCAATTATCCTTCCAAACGTGTCACAATAAATACGTAAACACAACTACTAATATTGTAGAACTTTATGTTTCAACAAACTATAACGGTAGTAATTTTACAGAAGCTAAATGGACGAAAGTTGATTACAATATGCCACTTCCTTATCCACTGACCGATAAATACATATATGTAAATTCAGGAGCCATTGATTTATCAAATTATAAAGGAACTTTATACTTTGCATTTAAATATATAGGTGTTCCTGCATTGAGTGGAACGTTCCAAATAGATAATGTTAGAATTATAAGTAATTAAAAAATATGAAAAAGAAACTTAACCTTGTTAAATCTAGTTTTTTACTAGCGCTTTTTATAGCTCTTTCGAGTTGTACCGATAGCGATAAATCGTATCAGAGTGGTGCTCCTGAAATTCAGACGTATGCCTTCACTCCAACTATTACGGTGGCTTCTTTAAATAGTATAGCAACCCCTACACCAACGCAATACGCTGCAGATGATATTATTGAAGCGTATGTTACCTCTAATGATGCAGCGGGCAATTTTTACAAATCTATTTCTTTTCAAGATGTTCAGATTGGAACTTCAACGCCAATCGGGTTTAGTGTTGCGGTTGATAAAGCGATGACGTATGCCGACGGTTTTTACCCAGGTAGAAAAGTGTACATCAAATTGAAAGGATTGTATTATGGGATTCAATATGGGTCTTTGAAAATTGGAGTAGATGCTTCGTTAAACGGTATTGAACCTTTAGATTATCAAAAATTTCTTTTCCCATCTGCAACTGTAGTGGACGAAAGTACGCTATTGAGACACATGACTTTGGCCAATGCGCTTTCAAATGCTAACTTAAATACTTTAGTTGAAGTAGATAATGTTCAATTTGCTAAAGGTTCATTAGGAAGAACTTATTTTGATATTGATTCTGGAGGATATGCTACCAACCAAATGATTGAAGATCCAAATTTAGGGACGACAAGCATTTGTAGAATAAGCAAATATGCTCCCTTTTCTGTAAATATGGTTCCTTCAGGAATGGGATCTATAAGAGGAGTGATGACCAAATACAATACCGATTTTCAATATATGGTACGTTATGAAAGTGATTTCAAACTTACTGGGGCTCGTTTTATTCCAGCTTTAAGTGAAGATTTTAATAATGGTTTGACAGCTTGGAATGCTTACAGTGTTTCAGGAGCACAAGTTTGGGGACAAGCTTCCTATGGAAATCCTGCTCCATGTGCTTCAATATCTGGTTATTCAGGAGGAAATAAAGCTAATGAAGATTGGTTAATTTCACCTGTAATGAATTTTTCAACATATACTAATGTTACTTTAACTTTTGATAGTGCATACAACTATCCAGGTGCACCTATTCAAGTGTTAGTGTCTAGTAACTATACTGGAACTGGAAATCCAAACTCAGCAACATGGACTCCGTTGTCTCCAATTCTTTCTACAGGTAGTTTTGCTTGGGTAAATTCTGGTCCAGTAAGTTTATCAGCTTTTGCAGGTAATAATACTGTATATGTAGCATTTAAATATACTTCAACCACATCAGCAGCTTCAACTTGGGAAATTGATAATGTTAAAGTTATTGGAAATTAATTTTTTTACATTAAATACAAAAAACCGTCTTTTATAAGGCGGTTTTTTTGTTATTGATATTATATTAAGAATTAGTTCGCTTTCTAAAGAATTAATCCATTTTTTCGGTTAGTTTTTTAAAGACCGTTCTGGCGTTTTTCCCTTCATAAAGAATTTGATATACTGCATCAATAATAGGGGTTTTTGCTTTATATTCTTGATTTAAGGCATACGCACTTTTTACCGCATAATATCCTTCGGCTACCATGCTCATTTCCATCATAGCCGATTTTACAGTATAGCCTTTGCCAATCATATTTCCAAACATTCGGTTTCTAGAAAACACAGAATATCCCGTAACCAATAAATCTCCTAAATACGCCGAATCATTGATGTTACGCTTCATTTTGTGCACTTTTCTTATGAATTTTTTCATTTCACGAATGGCATTACTCATAATAACAGATTGGAAATTATCGCCATACCCCAAACCATGTGCAATTCCAGCCGCAATAGCGTAAATGTTTTTAAGCATCGCGGCATATTCGGTTCCGATGATATCATCTGAAATTTTAGTTTTGATGTAATTTCCAGCGAGTACATTTGCCACTACTTTTGCTTTAGAGGCATCACCACAGGCAATAGTTAAATAAGACAATCGTTCTAAAGCGACTTCTTCCGCATGACAAGGCCCCGTAATCACTCCAATATTCTGATAAGGAATGGTATATTTTTTATGAAAATGTTCCCCAACAATTAGAAAAGTTTCAGGGACAATACCCTTGATGGCCGAAAAAATTACTTTACCCTCTAAGCTTTCGGTGAGGTTTTCTAATTCTCCATTTAAAAAAGCAGACGGAATAGCAAAAATAATATAATCGGCATAGCGCACCGCCTCATTAATATCTGAGGTCAAGATTAATTTTTTGGTATCGAACTCAACAGAACTTAAGTAATTGGGGTTGTGTTTGTAGGCTTTTATGTGGTCAATTGCGGCTTGATTTCGCATATACCATGCAATTTCGTTAAGATTAACACACAACATTTTAGCAATTGCAGTAGCCCAACTTCCCCCGCCAATCACTGCAAATTTTATATTTTGATTCATTTTTTCAATAGTTTGAAGAATCAAAAATACAGAATTTTATTGAATCGAGAATACCCAAGGATTGAGATTCAAATAAATAGATGTGAAAAGAAAAGATACTTTTTTGTAATTCAATACAATAAGAATTTCATTTTTACGTTTTCTGTATACAAATAGACTCTAATGGGACTATTTTTTGTATTACTTTTTGTTTTGGGTTTGAAAAAGGCGTTCTAGAATATATCTATGAACGCCTTTTGACTGATGTTTTGTTTTAGAAAATAAAAAAGAGGTTAGTAACTCATTTCCACAATTTCTTGAACTTTCTCTAACGTGATATTTTGTCTTTCTCCTAGAGCATTCCATCCTCTTTCTTGAAAACGTTTTACAACCATCTCTGCTGTATTTTCTATGTTTTCAGCATTTTCTGAAATTTTGGTTTTCATTCCCATAATGTGGAAAAATTCGATGGTTTTTTCAATCGCTTTTTGAGCATTTTCCTCCACCGAATTTTCGGAAAGATTCCAAACTCTTTTTCCATACTGAGCCAATTTTTCTTTCTTGGTTTCAAACATGACTTTGTATAGATTCGGACCAATTATCGCCAAGGTTCGAGCATGATCAATTTGGTATAGTGCAGTTAACTCGTGTCCGATCATGTGTGTAGCCCAATCACTAGGTACTCCTTTTTGAATCAACCCGTTTAAAGCCATAGTGGCACACCATACAAAATTGGAAGCCAAGATATAATCACTTGGATTTTCAACCACATTCGGACCAATTTCGATGAGTGTTTTTAAAATACTTTCGGCAAATCGATCTTGTAAAAACGCCTCATGGGGGTAGGTTAGGTATTGCTCCATAACGTGTGTAAAGGCATCTACGACACCATTTTGTAGTTGTCTTTTTGGAAGTGATATAATGACAGTAGGGTCAACGATAGAAAATTTTGGAAATAATGCACTCCCTCCTAAAGTCAGTTTTTCTTGAGTTGCAGCGATGGTAACTACGGCTCCCGAATTCATCTCAGAACCAGTAGCAGGAAGGGTTAACACCGTTCCAAAGGGAATTACTTTGGCTCCAGCTTTAAAAAGAATGCGTTTTCTTAAAATATCGGCAGCATCCCCATCATAATGCACCGCCGCAGAAATAAATTTGACGCCATCAATCACACTTCCTCCACCAACGGCAAGGATGAAGTCAATATTTTGTTCACGAATGAGCTGCACCGCTTTCATCAAGGTTTCAAAATGGGGATTAGGTTCGATGCCTCCAAATTCTACCACTTCAAACCCTTTCAATGCTTTGGTTACGGCTTCATGAACCCCGTTTTTAAAGATGCTTCCCCCTCCATAGGCTATCAAAACTTTAGCGTTTGCAGGAACTAGTTCGGCTAATTTTTGTACTTGGTCTTTACCAAAAATATAATTTACGGGATTGTATAATTCAAAGTTGTTCATGATGTTTTAATTTAGAACGACAAAGGTACAAAATGAACCCACGAACAAGTGGTAAAGGAATGTTAAGGTGTAACTAAATAAAATCTAAGTTTATGACCTGTAGAAATTATTGCGCTCTAAGTATTCCCAAACTTGTTCAGGAACTAAAGGGCGTACGTTCTTTTTGTTTTTAATACTATCTCGAATCAAGGTAGAAGATAACTCCACTACTGGAGCGTTTACCATGTGAATTTTGGGATGGTTTACAAATTGAGCATCAACAGTACCCGAATGCAATCGAGGATAGACATAAATTTCGTGATGAGCCATAATGTATTCATAATTTTTCCATTTATGTAAGGCGTTTAAATTGTCTTGACCCATGATTAAACAAAATTCGTGTTGTGGGTGCTTTTCATTCAAATGGACTAATGTATTGACGGTAAAATTTGGCTGAGGCAGTTTAAATTCCACATCTGAAGCTTTAATTTTTGGATAGGCCTCGGTGGCTAAATTGACCATATACAACCGTTGGTAATCATCCAATAAGGTACTTTTTTGTTTGTGTGGGTTGTGTGGCGTGACTACCATCCAAATTTGATCTAAATCGGAATGTTCTGCCAAATGATTGGCAATAATTAAATGCCCCACATGAATGGGGTTGAATGTTCCGAAATACAGACCAATTTTCACTATTTAATCTTTTGAAATAAACTTTTTTACCAATTCATAAGCTTCCGCTTTCGCAACATCCAAATCATAATTTTTAATGATTTTATCAAATTGTGGGGCCGTAGCCAACTCTACATGGGCTTTAGCAATTCGCATATTGATTTTATCATCACTTTCGGTAGAACGTTCTTTGAGTCTTCGTTTAAGTTCATCTACACTAGGAGGTTTGACGAAAACAGCTAGGGTTTCTTCTGGAAATTTTGATTTTATGCGTAGTCCACCTGCCACATCAATGTCGAAAATCACGTTTTTACCTTGAGCCCAAATGCGCTCCACTTCACTTTTTAACGTTCCATAAAAATTATCGCGATACACTTCTTCCCATTCTACAAAATCTTCTGCTTTAATGTGCTTTTTAAAATCGGCAATAGACATAAAATAATACTCTTTTCCATCAACTTCTTCTCCACGAGGGTCACGGGTCGCTGCTGAAATCGAAAATTCCAGATTTAAATCGTCTTGTTGCAATAAATGCCTTACTATCGTGGTTTTTCCCGAACCTGATGGTGCTGAGAATACGATTAATTTTCCTTTCATTTTAGTGATTAGTAAATAGTGATTAGTTTTTTAAGTTTCTTGAGAAAGCGTTTATCATTTTACTTTCTTCTTCAATCAAAATCATTATTTCATTATATGATTTTAAATCTGTAACAAAGTCTAATTCTTTTGCAATAATTAACTGAGTTTCTAATTCATTTAAAGAACCTCTTGAAATATCTAAAAAGTAACTAAATGATTTATCCGTGTTTCTGCCATAACCTTCGCTTATATTTGAAGGAATTGAAATGGCAGCTCTTTTAATTTGAGAAGTTAAAGCATACAATTCTTCTTGAGGAAAGGATGTAACTAATTGATAAATAACGACTAAAACGATCCCTCTTTGCCAGATTAATAAGTCTTTATAAGAATTTATGCTCCCCATATTTATTTGTTTTTAAATGCTCTTCACTAATCACTTACAAAACATTAAGTACTTGCTCTTTAATTTTTTCCAATTCGTCTTTCATCATCACCACCAATTTTTGCATTTCCGAATGGTTGGATTTAGATCCCATTGTATTGATTTCTCTACCCATTTCTTGTGTGATGAATCCTAATTTTCTACCATTGGCTTCTGTTCCAGCAAGGGTTTCAACGAAATAATTTAGATGATTTTCTAAACGTACTTTTTCTTCCGTAATATCATATTTTTCGAGATAAAAAATCAATTCTTGTTCAAACCGGTTTTCATCCACATTCATTTGAAGTTCATCTAATGCTGTGCGAAGTCTAGTCTTTACGGTTTCGATGCGCTCACTATCATAAGCTACTGCTTCTAGCATGAGTTTTTTGATATTCGCAATGCGTTGTATAAATTCTTTTTCAAGTGCTTTGCCCTCATCTTTTCTAAAACTAACGATATTTTCCAAAGCTTGGTCGATGACTTTTTGAATCGATTCCCATTCTTTTTCATCAATTTCTTCCCGTTCTGTTTTTAGGGCATCGGGCATTCGCACAGCCATTTTCATCAATTCGGTTTCGTCGGCATTCGGAATCACTGCTTTCATTTGGTTGATGTATCCTTTAACGATGGGTATATTAATTTTTGATGAGGTTTCCTCGCCAGTCACGTCAATATATAATGAAAAATCAATTTTTCCGCGTTCCAATCGTTGTGAAAGTTGATTGCGAAGGCCTAATTCCATTTCGCGATATACCGATGGCATTCTTGTGTTTAAATCTAACCCCTTGCTGTTTAGCGATTTTAGTTCTACAGAAATTTTTTTTGTTGGTAATTGCAGCGTTGCTTTCCCAAAACCAGTCATTGATTGTATCATTCTTATGAATTAAAAAGACTTCAAATATACTAAAAGTAATTCGTTATTTGTGAATAGTTAGTAGTGCCCTGAGCAATCAATAAATATTTACGTACTCCTATTCACGCTTTTTTGTGTTACCAAATAAACTCCTGCAAAGATTAGTACCGCAGAGAGTATTTTAATAAGACTTAGGTCGTCTTTCCCTAAACTGACAGCAAAAATACTTGCAAAAAGCGGCTGTAAATAAATAAAAACAGCTACGATTGTAGGTTTGAGTTCTCGCATGGAAACTAAATTTAGAAGATAGGTTAGAAAGGTTGAGAAGACTACTACAAAACCAATTTTCCAAAAAATTTCTGTAGGCATTGCATGCCATTGAATGGCTTGAAATTCGTTCCAACCAAACGGAATGACCATAATGAATCCAAAAGTGTAAATCCATTTCACAAACGTAAAAGCGTTGTATTTGTCCATTAATTTTTTCACCAATATCAAGTAAAAACCATACGAAATGGCATTAATAAATACCAATAAATTACCTAACATGGCATTAGGAGCGTTCACCATTGATTTTCCATATAAAATTAACGTGATCGTCCCAGCCAACCCCAATAAAATTCCTGTCATTTTTCTTTTTTGCATTCGTTCTTTCATGATAATAGACGATAACACCAGCACAATCATAGGGGTAGTAACCATGAGTACGGCTCCCATAATAGGCGAGGTATAACTCAGTCCTTTGAAAAAAGTGAGCATGTTTAACGCTACACCAAACAAAGCTGCAGCTCCAATTCGTGGAAAGTCTTGTAATGCAATTTTTTCTTTTGGTCCTAGAAAGGAAACCAACCAAAACAACACCATCGAACCCCCTACGCGCATGCTAATAAATCCAAACGGTTGCACAAAAGCAGGCATGACGTCTTTAGCAATGGTAAATGTGACACCATAAATAATAGAAACTAGTGTTGCGGCAACTAATGCCCAATTTCTTTTTGACATTAGCTTAAAATTTTAAGAACTTCGGTAATATTTTTTTGACTGTTTCCTATATAAATTTTACCCTCCAAGATAAAAACAGGACGACTCAAAAAGGTATAATGCTCTAAAAGGTATTTTTTATAATCAGATTCTTGTAGATTCTTATTTTTTAAATCCATCGATTTGTAAAGCTGCGCTTTTTTACTAAAAAGAGCTTCATAACTTCCTGCAAGTTTGTGTAATACCTCCAATTCTTGTTCTGTAATAGGATTTTGACGAATGTCGTGGTATTCTAATGAGGCTGTTTTTGGAAGCGATTTTATTATTTTTCGACACGTATCGCACGAAGCCAAATAATAGATTTTGTTTGTCATAAAATTTCTTTTTGCAAAGGAAAATCATTTCCAACTTATAATCTGTATTTTTATAAAAAATTTCAATCTATGGAAACGTCTTTTAAAATAAACCATTCCAGCCGAAAAATGCTATTAGGGTTTTTAGAAAATTATACGATAGACCAGCTTAATACCTTTCCCGAAGGATTTAGTAACAATCTCATTTGGAATATTGGTCATTGTATTGTAGTCCAACAAATGTTGGTGTATAAGTTGTCTGATTTACCTATGATGGTATCGGATGCGATGGTGGAGCAATACCGTAAGGGAACGAAGCCCGAACAGCCTGCCATGCAGAAGGAAGTTGATGCACTCAAAACCTTACTTTTTACCACGCTAGAAAAAACAGAAGCCGATGTTGCGCAAGACGTATTTCAAAAGTATAATGAATTTACAACGGGTGTTGGATTTCGTATCACAAATGCTGCCGAAGCCATCGCATTCAATAATTATCACGAAGAGTTGCATCTTGGCATTATGATGCAGATAAGAAAATTTGTGTAAACTCGTTATCTTTGCAAAAAACAAACTTATGAAATTCAATACAAAAGTTATACATGGTGGCCAACACCACGAAAAAGTAACAGGAGCGGTAATGACTCCTGTTTTTCAAACGTCAACGTATGCACAATCCAGTCCTGGACAACCCGTAGGGGATTATGAATACAGTAGAGCCGCCAATCCTACGCGGCAAGCGCTCGAGGATGCCTTAGCTTCCATAGAAAATGGCGCTCGAGGTCTTGCCTTTTCTTCTGGATTGGCCGCAACCGATTGTTTGTTGCGCTTGTTCAAAGCGGGAGATGAAATCATTGCTATGGACGATTTGTATGGCGGAACGTATCGCTTATTTACACGGTTATACAAAGATAGCGGTATCAAATTCCATTTTGTAGACATGAACAACATGGCGCAGTTTGAATCGTTAATTAACGAAAATACCAAATTGGTTTGGGTAGAAACACCTACCAATCCTTTAATGAAATTGGCAGACATTCAAGAACTTGCCAAAATCACCAAAAAACACAATCTTCTTTTTGCAGTCGATAATACGTTTGCAACGCCCTATTTGCAAAAACCCTTAGATTTGGGTGCCGATATTGTGATGCACTCGGCTACCAAATACCTTGGTGGGCATTCCGATGTGATAGCGGGTGCTTTGATTATAAAAGACAAAGCATTGGGCGACGAGTTGCATTTTAAACAATTTGCTACGGGTGCGACATTAGGGCCTATGGACAGTTATTTGGTTTTGAGAGGGATTAAAACCTTGCATTTGCGTGTGCAACGCCATTGTGAAAATGGTATGAAAGTAGCCGAATTTTTGAGCAATCATCCAGAGGTTGCTAAAGTATTTTACCCAGGATTGCCTGATCACCCGCATTATGCTATTGCCAAAAAACAAATGAATGGTTTTGGAGGAATGGTTTCGTTTACTTTTACTTCCGGTAAAAAAGAAGACGCCATTGCGTTTTTAGAAAAATTGAAGGTATTCACCTTGGCCGAATCTCTAGGAGGCGTAGAAAGTTTGGCCAATCATCCCGCTTTAATGACTCATGCCTCTATTCCAGAAGACAAGCGATGGGAAGTAGGCATCACAGATGACTTAGTGAGATTAAGTACAGGAGTTGAAGATATTGACGATTTATTAGCCGACTTGGAACAAGCTTTTAGATAAGACATAGAAGAATCATATTAAAGGAGTCAAAAATGACTCCTTTTTTTGTTTGGAAATTTTTTGTGAAATTGACCAGAAGTAGATTTTGGATGCTTTTAGTTCTTGTGATGGCGATCTCGAATGGATATAATCATAGTTGCAATTAAGCATATATTTGAAATAATCCCTAAATAATGTGAGTCTTCAAGATTCTTATAGTTCAATCTCGTCAGGTTAAAAATCAATAGAATCAAACTCAAAAAAATTATTGTATAGGCAAACTTTTTTGTAATCATAAATTTTATTGTTAAAATCTAGAGGAGATTTGTAACGAAGAGCTGAAATTATTTGAAACAAAAAGAATTATTAGCAGTAGTAAATCAAAAACAGGTATACATTTAAAAATTACTCTTTAATCAATTGGAATGTCTCCAGAGAAGATTCAGAGGCTATTTTGATAAAATAAGTACCCGATTCAAGATTAGAAATATCTAATTGAGAAAATGAACCATCCAATGATTTAACGAAAACCTCTTGTCCTAAAAGTGTACAAACTGATACTCCTGTAATTGCTTTTTTACTCATAATAGATACAGAAGACGTTGCAGGATTTGGATATATTGCTACTGAATTTTTTGAAAAGGAAGAAACTGAAAGATTGAAAGTTAAGTCTTCCCAAGAGGTAGCTACACTCACTAAACTTACTTTTCCAATAGGCATTCCGGCTGGCCCTGCATTTTGTCTAAAACACATCCTATCTATACTTCCAGATTGGTCTGTTCCAGCGAAATTAGTTGCAGAAACGGTGTTGCCTGCTTCACCCAAGCTGTAATTGGCATTAGCATATAAGGTAATAGTGTCATCAGTTGTTCCTGAGGCTTGTGTATATTTAAAAATTAGTAGATAATCGGTATTGTAGTTATACGAATTTGTTGTGTAAACGATAGGGCTTGTTGTACCTCCTTTACTAATTCCAATACTATAAGTCGAACCACTGGTAGGTTTTACAAACATTCTGAATGTAGTATTGTAGTTATTACCACTTAAAACTCTAAAAAAATCAAGTGGACTACTTTGAGCATCTGAAAGGTTTATAACCATCCCAACATAAAGATTACCATTTGAACTAAATGGAGTAAAAGACCTTCCACATCCATCAGTACTTGGAGTTAAACAGAAAGCCTTATTTGAAGTGCCATATCCTGAAGCACTCATGTTTTGAAGTACAACTTGAGCATTTTCGCACAACACTCCAACACAACTTCCCAATCCTCCTGGAGAAGACGAGTTGTTTGTCCATGGGCCTTGACCATTTAATTGTTGGCCTGATACATAAGTAGTAAAATCCTCTCTAAAGATATTTTGTCCTTTTGTAAGAGAAGAAATTGCACACAAAATAAAAAGTAATGTTTTTTTCATAAAAATTTTAATTGATGTAAAAATAGAAAATATTCTTTAAAACAAGTATTTTTTAATTTTCAAAAATAATATATTACCGATATCATAGGTTGTTTTCTTCTTTTTATTAAAGGTCTTTCAAATAATATTTTTTTCTAAACCAAAAGGCAAGTTTTACTAATGCAATTAGCGCAGGTACTTCTACCAAAGGGCCAATGACACCTGCAAAAGCCTGTCCACTGTTGATGCCAAAAACCCCAATGGCTACTGCAATGGCCAATTCGAAATTATTTCCTGTTGCTGTAAATGCTATTGCAGTAGATTTTGAATAGTCGGCTCCAAAATATTTTCCAATAAAAAAACTAACGACAAACATTACTGCAAAATAGATGACTAAGGGAATTGTAATTCGAACTACATCCATAGGAATTTTTACAATTAACGCTCCTTTTAGACTAAACATTATTAAGATTGTAAACAATAATGCAACTAATGTTATTGGGGAAATTATAGGCGCATAGGTCGTCTTAAACCATTCTTCGCCTTTTAATTTTATTAGTGAGTATCGACTGATTATTCCGAGTGCAAACGGAATTCCTAAATAGATTCCAACACTTTCTGCAATTTGTCCGATGCTGATGTGTACCTCAAAACCTGTATAGCCAAAATAGGGTGGTAGAATTGTGATGAAAACATAGGCATAAACGCTGTAAAGCAAGACCTGAAAAATACTGTTTAAAGCGATTAGTCCAGCGCCATACTCTCTGTTTCCCTCTGCTAAATCATTCCAAACGACTACCATTGCAATGCAACGAGCTAAACCAATAAGGATGAGACCAATCCTATATTCAGGATAGTCTTTAAGAAAAATTAGGGCTAGGGCAAACATAAATAGGGGTCCGACAATCCAATTAAGGAATAATGAGGCTCCGAGAACTTTTGTGTTTTTAAATACTTCGCCCATTTGCTCATATTTTACTTTTGCCAACAGGGGATACATCATCAGGATCAAGCCCATGGCTAACGGAATGTTGGTGGTCTCGCTAGAAAAGGAATGAATGAAACCGCTACTTGAGGGTATGAAATAACCTATTGAAACCCCGATAGCCATTGCGAGGAATATCCAAAGAGTTAAAAAACGGTCTAAAAATCCTAACGTTTTTCGTTCTACGACGGGGGTACAATTAGTAACAGACATAGTTATGGTTTTATTTGTGAGAATACATAAAACATTTCAGTGGCAATTTGCAAACTACGTTCTTCGTATTTTTCAGCTTGTAGCGGTGTATTGTCAAATTCTTTAGGGTCTTCAAAAGTAATAGGAATACGTTTTTCTGCACCCGAAATAAAAGGGCACCCTTCATCTGCTTGTGAGCAAGTCATTAAAGCAGCAAACGCGTTGTTGGGATTAAAATCATCATCATATACCTTAGAAAAAGCAATTATTGGATGTTCGTTTTTTGCATATTTTATAGTGTAAATAGGATTATTACCCTCTGCAATCATTTTAATTTTAAATCCTTGTTTTTCTAATGTCTTTGCCACCATAGGAAACATCGCAGTTGCTTCTGTTCCGCCTGAATAGCAAAAAACATTTTTAATGTTGAAAAACGCTGATGCGGTTTGTGCCCAGACTTGGGCTAAATGACTTCTTCTGGAATTGTGTGTGCAAATTAAATTTAGCCTAATTTCTTGTTGATTACTAGTTTTAGATTGGATATAGTCAACAAGCGGTTGTAACATTTCTTTACGTTCGTTTGAGAGGTTTTGAAGGTTTAAAGTGTTAATTAGGGTTTCTATTTCTGAAAACAGAATGGGTTGTGTTGTTGTCATTTCTTATTTTTATTATAGCATTATTTTTAGCAACATTTTCCGTTTGGAGTGCAACATGAGGCATCCTTTTTATCAGCTATATTGACTTTTATTTTGTTTGCTGGAATGCCGCACTTGTCTTGTGCTAAACAGTCTGTTTGTTTATTTATCAATTCGAAATGGTCTCCGTTGAAATCTAAATTGTATTTTCCTATTGTGGACTCTTGATATTCGACTTCAATTTCAAAATCTTCTATACCTAAAACATGCTCAGACAACTCAATAATTTTAAGAAGTTTTTGAGGTTTTAGTCTATGTTCAAAATCGTTTGCTTCCCAAAGTTGGAAGTTGACAACACTTTCTTTTCGAACGGTTCCACCACAATCTATAAAGTTTTTAGTAACCAAGCCAATTTCGGTAATGTGAAAATGTTCAGGAACAAAAGCCCCATTAGGTAATTTAAAAAGTACCCTTTCAAGAGCGCTTAATTGATTTTTTACGTCTGATAGTTTCATGCTATGATTTTTAATTTAACAACAACTTGTTTTCTTTTTTTCTATGAAGTCGTTTATGTTTTGAAAAAAACTTTTGACTTTTTCAAATCCGTTTTCGTCAAGACAATAGCAAATGGCATTTCCTTCAACACTACCTTTAATCAATCCAGCGTTTTTCAATTCTTTTAGATGTTGTGAAACCGTTGGTTGTGCCAAGGGTAATTCGTTTACAAGATCTCCACAAATGCAAGAGTCTACTTTTAAGAGGTGCTGTATAATTGCGATTCGGGCTGGATGACCGAGTGCTTTTATCAATATGGCCAGTTCGTTTTGACGATCTGTGTAGAAATCTGTTTTAGTAGTGCCCATCATTATATATTAATATTGCAATATTACGATAAAGTTATGAATAAAAAAAAGGTTTTTTTTGATAGGTTTTTCATTATGATTATAAAACCTTAAAACAAGCTTACAGTACACAAGATTTTAAATTTACTCGCCATACGTTAAAAGTCAAAACGCAATTGCACGACTACGGTTTTTTTAATTTCGGTATTGAGGTTGCTTAAAGAGATGCCCAGCAGTCTTACGGATTCTTTTAGACGTTCTTGATAGAGTAGTTCTCTGGCGGTTTCATTCAAAAGGCCTTTATCGGCAATAAAATAGGGGAGTGTTTTACTTCGAGTTTGAGTAGTAAAGTCGCTGTATTTTATTTTTAAAGTCACCGTTTTTCCTGAAATATGGTGTTTTTTTAATCGTTTTTCCAATGCTGCTGCAATTCGTTCCAAGCGCTCTTGAAGAAAAATTTCAGAGGTTAAATTTTCATGAAAAGTGTGTTCAGCTGCTACCGATTTGGAAATTCGATTCGGTTTTACAGCACTGTTGTGAATTCCCCGCACAATGGCGTAATAGAATCCGCCACTTTTGCCAAAATGTTGTTCTAAATAATCTTTGGTTTTTGCTTTTAGGTCTTTGCCAGTAAAAATGCCATGCTGATACATTTTTTGGGTGGTTACTTTACCAATGCCATAAAATTTTGAAATGTCTAATTGTTCCAAAAATGGAATCACTTCATCGGGAGGCACCGTTTTTTGTCCGTTGGGTTTGTTATAATCACTAGCAATTTTTGCCACAAATTTATTTACAGAGATTCCAGCCGAAGCTGTAAGCCCCACTTCGGAAGCAATTCGATGTCTAATTTCTTGAGCAATCAAGGTGGCACTGGGGTTTCCTTTTTTGTTTTGAGTCACGTCTAAATAGGCTTCGTCCAAAGAGAGGGGTTCGACCAAATCGGTATAGTCGTGAAATATCCGTCTAATTTTATTAGAGATTTCTTTGTAGCGTTCAAAACGAGGTTTTACAAAAATCAGTTCAGGACAATTTCTTTTGGCTTGTATGCCACTCATGGCACTTCTCACTCCATATTTTCGAGCTTCATAGCTTGCAGCCGAGACCACCCCTCTTGTCTCACTTCCTCCTACAGCAATAGGCTTTCCTTTCCACTCTGGAAAATCCATCTGTTCTACAGAAGCATAGAAGGCATCCATATCAATATGAATAATTTTTCTGGTATTGATTTCGTCTGACATCCTACAAAATTATTGAAATTTTGCATCCTATGGGAATAGTTTGAATAAAAGAATCCCTATGTTTGTCTTTTATTTGGTCTAAAAGAATAGGGTCTTAAAAACTTACCGATGATAGAAATAGAACGCAAATATTTGGTGACATCCGATGCCTATAAGCAAGAAGCGCATGCGCAACATTTTATCGCGCAAGGGTATTTAAATTCTAATCCCGAACGAACAGTGCGGGTACGTATTAAAAACCAAAAAGGCTATCTCACCATTAAAGGAATGAGTAGTGCTACTGGAGCTTCGCGTTTTGAATGGGAGCACGAAATTCCGCTAGAGGAAGCCAAAGTTTTACTTACATTATGCGAATCTGGAACTATTGAAAAAACCCGATATGAAGTAACATCGGGCACGCATTGCATTGAAATAGACGAATTTCATGGCGAAAATTCGGGATTGATTCTAGCAGAAATCGAATTGCAAGATGAAAACGAAACCATCCAAAAGCCTAGTTGGTTGGGCAAAGAAGTTACACAAGAGGCAAAATATTACAACGCTTATCTAAGCGCACATCCATTTCGGTCGTGGTAATTTATTTTTGAAGGACTTCTAAAGTTACTTTGATATATCCCATACCACTACTTGATGCTATGGTATAAAAAGCTTTTCGAGACAAGTCAATTTCACGCCCTCTCACAAAAGGACCACGATCTATGACTTCAACAACTACCGATTTTCCATTAGCTTCATTGGTGACTCTTACTTTGGTGCCAAACGGAAATGATTTGTGAGCTGCCGTAAGTTTGTTTTTATCATAAATTTTGCCACTAGCGGTTCTATGACCATGAAAACGATTGGCATAAAAAGAAGCATGGGCTCCTTTTTTATACAATTTAAATTTTCCTTTGAAGGCTACCGTAGAATCGGTTTCCACTACATTTTCTTGAGTAGTATTTTTTTTGGTAATGGAATCCTTGGGTATTTTTTTTACATCTTGTTTAGAAGTCCCTATTACTTGTGCAAAAAACAAACTGGTGACTATTAAAGCAAGAATAATTAAAATTCTATTTTTCATACTGAACATATTTTTTACAAAAACAAAAAAAAGGTCTTTGTTTTGGTAAAGGTATTTTGCCCCATTTTTTGGGAGCATTACATTATTAGAACCATAAATTCCAAGGAATTCTTGAGAGTAAGAAAACAATTCCTAATCCATAAAAAATAGTTATGGCTTTGAACTTAGCAAGGCTTTCTGTAGTTTTTTTGTGTTTAGACCATCCAATCGTTATTAAAGCAATTGCAATGATATTCACTATTGGGTGCTCTAATGCTGTCAATCTAACAGCTGCATTACTCATCTGACTTAACCCTTGTTTTCCTAAAGGAGAAACAAAATATAAAACAAATCCAAACACTAATTGTAGATGTGTAGCAATCAATCCAAATAAGGCAATTTTTCTGTCTTTTGCCGTAAATTCTCTTTTAGAAACCACTCCTGTTGCAGCATTGATTAATGCCAGTATTAACAATAAAAAAACTAAGTAAGCCCAACCTGAGTGTGCTTTTTGAAGTATGTGATCCATAATGAAAAATTAAATTTTTGTTGAAACAAATATAGACAAAAAAGAATAAAAAAGCCTCGATGCTTGCACATGAGGCGAAATTTTATTTATTTTTTAAGAAATGTTCTAGTAGAAATAGAGTAGAACTATCATGTTTTTTTACTTGTTTTGAACGGATTTCATCTAAAATGGAGTTGGCTAATTGTTTTCCCAATTCGACACCCCATTGGTCATAACTAAAGATATTCCAAAGTACACCTTGAACAAAAATTTTGTGTTCGTAGAGTGCAATTAGCGCACCCAAAGATTGTGGAGTGAGTTTCTTAATTAAAAGGGTATTGGTAGGTTTATCTCCTGCAAATACTTTAAAAGGTTTTAAGAAATCAGCTTGATTTTGTGCCATTCCTAATTTGTCACATTCGTCTTGCACTTGATTTTCAGATTTTCCTTGTAATAGCGCTTCAGTTTGTGCAAAAAAGTTTGACATTAATTTATCGTGATGCTCTTGATTTCCATGTAATGGAGAAATAAAACCTATAAAATCGGTAGGAATAAGTTTGGTTCCTTGATGAATTAATTGAAAAAAGGCATGTTGGGAATTGGTACCGGGTTCGCCCCAAATAATAGTTCCTGTTTGGTATTGTACGGGTTTCCCATCTCTATCAACACTCTTTCCGTTGCTTTCCATAATGCCTTGTTGAAGGTAGGGTGTGAGTTTTTGCAGGTACTGTGTATAAGGAATCAAGGCTTCACTTTCGGCATTAAAGAAATTGTTGTACCAAATACTCAAAAGCGCCAAAACAACAGGGATGTTTTTTTCAAAAGGTTCTTCTTTAAAATGGTTGTCCATTTGATGGGCTCCTTTCAGCAAATGGTCAAAATGATCAAATCCAACGGCTAGACTAATGGATAGCCCAACGGCGCTCCATAATGAAAAACGACCTCCTACCCAGTCCCACATCGGGAAAATATTGCTTTCATCTATACCAAAAGCGGTAACTTTTTCAATATTTGTAGATACAGCTACGAAATGTTTTGCAATATCTTCTGGTTGTGCTGATTGTAAAAACCACGTCCGAATGGTCTCTGAGTTTGTTAAAGTTTCTTGTGTGGTAAATGTTTTGGAAACAATAACGAACAATGTCGTTTCAGGATTCAAATTTTTGATGACTTCTGAAACATGATCTCCATCCACATTGGAAACAAAATGAACATTCAGATGGTTTTTATAAAATTGTAATGCCTCTACCACCATCGCTGGTCCTAAATCAGAACCTCCAATACCGATATTTACGACATCTGTAAAAGGTTTTCCTGTATATCCTTTACGGTTACCTGAAATAATTTCGTTTGAAAACGTTTCGATAGCTTTTTTTACAGTATATATTTCTGGAATGACATTAACGCCGTCTACCAATACTACAGCCTCTTCGGGAGCACGCAATGCTGTGTGAAGCACCGCTCTGTTTTCGGTTTTGTTGATAAGATCTCCACGAAAATATTTTACTATAGCGTCTTTTAGCTGCATTTCTTCAGCCAAGTTAAGAAGTAAATCTAGTGTTTCTTGATTGATTTTGTTTTTAGAATAGTCTACTAAAAAATCATTCCAAGCAATATGGAATTTTGACGCTCGGTCAAGATCATTTTGAAAAAGTTCTTTAATAGAACGGTCTTTCATGTCTGCATAATGCGCTTCTAAACGCTTCCAAGTTGTGGTGTTGATTGGGTTGATATTTTGTAATGCCATTAGATTAAATTTTAAGCAGCAAAATTATATAAAAAGATTGAAGATAAACGGATGAGGTGTTCCGTTTACATCAAAAAAAGGTTATGAAAACGTTGTAGGTTGAAATCTTTTTGTGTGTGGGTTAATATCGGTTGAATTTTAAATCAGCCACACTATCTAGGGCTCTTTTTAACGGACGCATTTGTTCTTTAAATCGGGGTAAGTTTCGGGAATCCATCGCTTGCGAATTTGGGAGTTTCAATTTCAAGGCGTCTACTTGAACCCCATTTTTCCAAAAACGATAGCATACATGCGGACCTGTTGCAAGACCAGTACTTCCTACCTTGCCAATAATTTGTCCTTGTTTTACATGTTGTCCTCGACGAACTAGAATCTTAGACATGTGTAAATATTGTGTCGAATAAACCCTATCATGTTTTACTTTAACAAAATTTCCATTCCCAGCGGTGTATCCAGCTTGTTCCACAACACCGGCAGCGGTGGTCATAATGGGCGTTCCTGTGGGAGCAGCATAATCTGTTCCGTTGTGTGCTTTCCATTTTAGTTGCACTGGATGAAAACGACTTTTGGAAAAATGAGAAGTAATATTGACAAATTTTAACGGTGCTTTCAGGAAAAAGTTCTTTAAAGCTTTTCCATTTTCGTCATAGTAATCGGTTTTCCCATTTCGATCTTGTACAAAAGGAAAGGCATAGATTCGTTCGCCTTTATATTCAAAAAAAGCGGCGCGTAAACTATCAACACCGTCATAAATAGTGTCGTTAATATAACGTTCAGTAAAGCTTAGGGCAAATTTATCGCCTATGCGCGACTTAAAGAAATCGATAGACCAAGCGTATACTTTGGTTAATCTCCCCGATAAGGTTGGGTCGATTTTCATACTCCTCAACGTTTTTGTTAATGGGCCAGTGAGTTCGCCAGCTATGGTTTTCACTTTAAAGGTAAGAGGCCTCGATTTTTTATATCCAACAATAGAATCCGTTAAGTCGATTAAATAATAATCCACGCGATTGGTTTGATATATTAAATATTGGAGTTTGTTGAATCGGTCTTTCGATCGCAAACAGATATAAGGTTTTTTAAAACGAACGGTAGTAGGGAAAGAGTCTTTTACGGCTTTAACGATGTCAGCCACTTTTTTCCCGTTAAGATTTTGTTTTTTGAGTATTCTTTCAAAAGTATCTTGACTTTGAATGGTGTCGTAATGTACATTGAAATCGTCAAAATGAAATCCGAAATCTACTATAGGTTTTTCGCTTTCAAAGTCTTCAATAACAAAGTCTTCTTCTTGTTTTTTACAAGAAAATAAAATTACAGAGAGTATTAAAAGTGCTATAATCTTTTTCAATACGTATGATTTATTTTTAACAATCTTCTCCCCAGTTTTTTAGTTCTTCTTCACTCCATAATTCAGGGAAAAAGATTCTTCTTTGGTATTTAGGATGCATGTATTTTTTCCAATCGCTTCCTCCAGTAGCTTCGCCCGAACCGCTGCTGTCAATATATTTTACCGCTGCATTGTAGTGTCCCATAACCCAAGTAACATTAACCGTTTTGTCATAATGACGCATCGCTGCAACAAGCTGTTCGTTTTTTTGATCTGTTTCAGGAAGTTGTTTGAATTTTCTCCAAATATTTATGGTGTTATATTCTTCCATATAACGCAAAAATTCCTCTTTATATTTTCTTTCAAATTCAAGAATCAAATAGGATTTTTTACCCGTTTGGTAATCCTTTCCTGCGGCTTGCCAATATAAGTGTTCAAAAGCATGTGAGTAGGGGGTGTTGCGGTCTATAGTGGCTCTGAAACGATAGTCGATAAGATTAATTAAGTCGGTAGAAGCAAATTCAATAAGTCGGTATTGTGCGCTTTGAAAGCCACTTGCAGGAGTCAAAGTATTTCTAAATTTCATGTATTGTGCCACTTCCATACCATCGCCCATGATGTCAAAAGAAGTAGTCAACATATCAAAATATCTACTGATACGCATAAGTTTTTCTGCAAAGAAATTTGTATTAAGTGTCGTGGCATGGCATACTTGTTTGATTTCCCATAAGATCATTTTAAACAACAACTCATTCACTTGATGGTACATGATAAAAACCATCTCGTCGGGCAAGGTGGTACGTTGAATTTGAAGATTCAACAATGCGTCAGTTTGAATATAATCCCAATACGTAATCGGTTTTGCCCAAAGTAACCCTTCCAAATGGGTATCTATATTTTGGTTTATGGCTTCAAATTTTTGTTCTAAAGCTTCTATTATAGGTGTTTTTTCTGTTGTCATTATTGTACTTTTATTGAAAAGGGATTGGCAAGTCCTTTAAAAGATTCTAGATCTGCTTTTAAAGATCCTACTGCCAAACTAGCTTTGATTCGTATAGGCAATTTGTTTTCGTCGTCTGATATCCAAACTGTTAGACTTTCTTGTTCTTTAAAAACTCTTCCAGATTGTACTAAAGGTCTAAATACCATACAAGGAACGGTACCAAATGTAGTGTCTAAATCTTCATTTCCAATGAATTTTAATTTAAATTTAGTAGTTTCATCGTCAAAAAACATGTCAACTACAATTGACTCACCTACTTTTAGTTTATCTACATTGGGATGGTTTCTTAAATAGTAAAACGTCGATACAATATCTTGAACGTATTCAGGAGTAGTAAAAGTTTTGTTTGTATCGTTTTTATAGTCTTTTACGAGAACTGTATTTTTGTCTTGATTGAAAAATCCTTCTTGGTTTTTTGTATACCCACCTTCGTCAATTTTTCTAACAAACTGATAGGGTTTTCCTGTGTTTTTGTCGAAGTAAGATTCGTAATTATCATCGACATTAAAAAACCACTTCGACATGCCGGTGGTATAGCCTTTACCAATGGCATGAAAAACACGTTTGTTATTTTTTATGGCTTCTTTTACCTCTAGTGTAGCGTATCCGGCCGTTACTAAACCATAATGAATCCTGAATTTAAACCATTCCCCAACATCAAAAGCTGGAGTTCGTTGAGAATCAAAACTTACGGTAAGGAATAAAAGAAACAAGAAAAATATCTTTTTCATACATTAGTTTTTTTCATGTGTTGTAAAAATAATACAATTTTTGTTCCAAAAGTATTAAAACAAAAAAACTCCGTCAAATTAATGACGGAGTTTTTATGCTATTAACCAACCAAAAAACTATAAATTATGAAAAACTTATATAAAAACTTAAAGGGAACCACCCCTTTGTTGTTTTTGTTGGTGCAAATGTAAGACGCTTTTTGAAATATTCTCAACAAAAAACAAACTTTAACACAAATATATTAAAAACACTATGTTTAAAGGTGTTAAAAATACGAATAATGTAAAAATACACTACTTTTATAATGTTCCTCGCAAAGCTTGTTCTCTTTCAATAGATTCAAATAATGCTTTAAAGTTTCCTGCTCCAAAACCTTTAGCTCCCATTCTTTGAATAATTTCATAAAACAAAGTGGGTCTGTCTTCTACAGGTTTTGTGAATATTTGTAATAAATACCCTTCTTCATCAGCATCTACAAGGATAGAAAGTTTTTGTAATTCTTTGATGTCTTCCTTCATCATTTCCATGTGAGTCCCTAGACGTCTAGGAATATCGTCATAATACGCTTGTGGTGGTGGTGGTAAAAACTCTACGCCTCGTGCTTTCAATCCGGCTACTGTTTTAATGATATCATCGGTAGCTACGGCAATATGTTGACAGCCAGGACCTTCATAAAAGTCGATATATTCTTCAATTTGAGATTTTTTATTTCCTTTTGCAGGCTCATTGATTGGAAATTTTATTCTTCCATTTCCATTTGACATCACTTTACTCATTAAAGCAGAATATTCGGTGTGAATTTGCGTATCATCAAACGATAGGAAATTTTCAAATCCCATCACATCTTCATACCATTTTACCCATTGGTTCATTTCTCCCCAACCAACATTTCCCACCATATGGTCTACATATTTTAATCCTAATGGCTCTGGGTTGTAATCTGATTTCCATTCAACAAATCCAGGTAAAAAAGTTCCGTTGTAGTTTTTTCTTTCTACGAAAATGTGAACCGTTTCTCCATAGGTGTAAATTCCTGAGCGAACCACTTCACCGTGTTCGTCTTTTTCAACGGTGGGCTCCATAAAGGATTTGGCGCCTCTTTTTGTGGTTTCTTCCCAAGCGGAACGGGCATCTTCTACCCAAAGAGCAATCACTTTTACCCCATCACCATGTTTTTTAAGATGGTCGTTGATAGGGGAATTGCTGTTAAGAGGCGTGGTTAATACCAATCTAATTTTGTCTTGTTTCAGCACATAACTTACGGCGTCTCTTGAACCAGTTTCTAGACCGCAATAAGCTAGTGATTGAAATCCAAACGCTGTTTTGTAATAATGCGCGGATTGTTTTGCATTTCCTACATAAAATTCGATGTAGTCCGTTCCTAATAGGGGTAAAAAATCTTGTGCCCCTGAAAATATTTTTTCGAGTCCGTATTCTACGGAAGTTACGTCTTTTGCCATTGTTCTATGTTTTTAGTAAAGCGATTACGTATTAAAAAGCCTATTTTAGTTGATGATCACACGTAATTCGTTTAGATTTTTAGTTTGTTTTTGGTTTATTGACTGTTATTCCAACCAGGATTGGAAATACGTATCGTCTGAAATTTTGAGAGCTTCTTCTGTAACCATCAAAGGTTTAAAGGTATCAACCATGACGGCCAATTCCAACGTTTCTTTTTTACCAATGCTTCGTTCAGCTGCACCTGGGTGAGGGCCATGAGGAATTCCAGCTGGGTGTAAAGAGATATGTCCCGCTTCGATATCGTTACGACTCATAAAATCTCCATCAACATAATACAAAACTTCGTCAGCATCAATATTGCTGTGGTTGTAAGGAGCAGGAATTGCAAGTGGATGGTAATCATACAAACGCGGCACAAAAGAGCATACTACAAATGCAGTTGTTTCAAATGTTTGATGCACAGGTGGTGGCATGTGGACACGTCCGGTAATGGGTTCGAAATTGTGAATGGAAAAGGCATACGGATAATTAAACCCATCATATCCCACAACATCAAAAGGATGACTTGCATAAATCAAATCAAAAATTTCATCGTTCTTTTTTACTTTGATTAAGAAATCTCCCTTTTCATTATAAGTTTCGAGTTCTTCGGGTCTTCGAATATCTCTTTCACAGAAAGGAGAATGTTCTAATAATTGCCCAAACCAATTTCGGTATTGTTTCGGAGTATAAATCGGGGCATGAGATTCTACAATAAACAAGCGATTGTCTTCAGTATCAAAATCAATTTTATAAATAATTCCTCGGGGGACAATCAGGTAATCTCCATATTTAAAATCAAGATTTCCATATATTGTTCTCAATTTTCCACTTCCTTTGTGAATGAAAATCATTTCATCAGAATCGGTATTTTTATAAAAATATGAAGTTGTTGATTTGCGAGGTGCTGCCAAAACGATATGGCAATCGGAATTGGTTAAAACTATTTTTCTACTTTCAAGAAAGTCGTCTTCCGCTGGAACCTCAAATCCTCTAAGACGATAGGACTGAATGTTGTTTGGTTTTGCAATTATTGGTGCTACACTATATTGTGCTCGAATTTCTTTAACTTGCGTTGGACGTTGTTCGTGATAGGAATTGGTCGACATTCCATCAAAACCAACAGTACCAAAAAGCTGTTCGTAATACAAATCCCCATTAGGTTTTGTAAATTGTATATGACGCTTGTGAGGAATGGTTCCTAGTTTGTGATATATTGGCATATTTTTTCATTTAAAAGTTAAAACTTTGAAACAGAATAGTTTCATTCTCATAAAAAAATACACTTCTCATTCAGGATTCCGTTTGATGAGAAATTTTAGATGTGCTAATAACTCTTTAAAATGTGGTTTCATTTTTTAATTCATTATAACAAATATCGCAAAAAAAAAATAAGCCACTCAAAAAAGTGGCTTATTTTTTTATTGATTTTCTAATTTAGAATTTCGTTTACCATATAAGAAATAGACTACAATCCCTATACCTAGCCACCCTAAGGAAAGCATTTGGGCTTCAATACTTAGGTTAATCATTAAATAGGTGTTAATTAAAATACCACATACCGCGATAACGGGAAGAGCAGGCACCTTGAAGGTACGAGTTAAATTAGGTTGTTTTTTTCTCAAAATCCAAACAGCAATACACACCATAGTAAAGGCAAACAGAGTACCAAAACTGGTCATATCAGCCAATTTATTAATAGGAGTGAATGCAGCTACCACAGAAATTATAGAGCCAAGTATCATTAAATTTGTTTTTGGAGTTCCTGAAACAGGATTGATTTTAGAAAAAACGGCAGGGATTAAACCGTCTTTCGACATTCCTAAGAATATTCTCGATTGTCCCATAATCATCACCATTAATACAGAAATCAGACCTAAAGTTGCTGCAATTGTGATTATAAATCCAGCCCAAGCTTGACCCGCAATATCAAAAGCATAAGCAACAGGTGCTTTGATGGCTTCAGGGTATTTTCCTAGCGGATTAAAATCTTTGTAATTCATCATTCCCGTGAGCACTAGTGAAACTAAAATGTATAAGGCAGTACAGATTAATAATGAAGCGATAATTGCAAAAGGAACATCTTTTTTAGGGTTTATAGCTTCACCTGCTTGTGTAGAAACTGCGTCAAATCCGACATAAGCAAAGAAAATTGCGGCTGCCCCAGAAATGATTCCAGCAACACCATAGGCATTATGGGTTCCTGTTTTTTCTACAATTTGGGTTGCTGTTGGAATAAAAGGATCCCAGTTTTGGGTGTTAATAAAAAAGATTCCAGCAATAATTACAAACAAAACGGCTGCAACTTTTAGTATCACAATAAAGTTGTTTGCTTTTGCGGCACTACTCGTTCCTTTGATTAAGATGGAAATAACAAGAAGTACAATAAAAAAAGCGGGTAGATTCATAGAAAATCCTTCCCCAGTATAACTTGCAGGATCTGTTGTGAGCCATTCTGGAATTTTTAGCCCAAAGAGTTTGAGAAGCTTGTTGAAATACCCCGACCAAGACACGGCGACCGTCATGGAACCCATGGCATATTCGAGTATGAGTCCCCATCCAATGACCCAGGCAAATAATTCACCAATGGTTCCATAGGCATAGGCATAGGCAGAACCCTCAACAGGAAGAATTGATGCAAATTCTGAATAACATAAAGCAGCAAAGACACAAGCAATCCCAGCAATAATAAACGAAATCGCAAGAGCAGGACCTGCATGATAATAAGCTCCAGTACCTGTTAAAACAAAAATTCCTCCACCAATGATAGCCCCAACACCAATAGCTGTGAGACTCCATTTTCCGAGTACTCTTTTTAATTCACTTTTTTTCATATCCGCTTCAAAAGCAGATACAGGTTTTACTCTCCAAACAGACATATTTTTTATATTTTTTGTTAATGGTGTTCAAATATACTTTTTTTGTTTAATATTTTTATTAAAAATGAAATTTTAAACTTTCTAAAACCAAAATCCTAGATTCACCCAAAAATACCCTTTAGGTAATTCGGGCGCCCAAGAGTATTTTACTTCTATGGGGCCTAATATAGTTTCTAATCCATAGCCTAAAGCATATCCTGTATATCTTGGAGTGGCCAACCAATTTCCAGAACGAAACAGTTTGTCTTCAGCGTTGGCAGCATTCATAGAAAAATTGACGTGGTTTTTTTTATAAAATTCAATATCAATGGTACCCAGAGATTTAATAAAACTATCGGCAGCAATACTTATAAAATCATACCCGTAAAAGTGTTTGAAATTGTTTATCGTATTGTAGCCATATCCGCCCAAGACAAAATCTAAAAAATGAACACTATTGGCACCGAAAGCAAATCCTGCTTCTGATTGAAATTTTAAATTGATGAACTTATAAAACGTTCGGGTAAAACCAAATTCACCTTTCATAATCGAAAATCTATTGAACTGGTTTGTAAAGTTGCTGGAATATAAGTAAGTTTGAATATCCCCATCTATAAACCAACCCTTCTTTGGAAAATATTTATTGTCAAAAGAATCATATTTTAAGTATCCAAAAGCACTAGCATAGTCACTGTTTTCAAAAATTGGATTGTTGTTTTCTAGTGTTTTGGATTTGATTTTTAAATGTTTGAGTTCTAAACCTGCGCCAATTAAAAATTTTTGAGCAAAAATAGTTTGCAAATAGGCTTGATTAGTGAAATCTGAAAAATCAACATTGATAGAATTGATGCCATATTGCGTGAAAAATTTTCCATTACTAAAGTCGGTTGAAACGTTTCTATTAAATTGATTGAATCTTGATTTAAAACCAAAACTGAAATAAAAGCCGTTGTCTACATAATAATCTAAGTTGTATCTAAAATTATCGCCAAGTCCAAAATCAATGGAAAGGACGTCGTTTTTAAAAAGAGATTTCTTTTGTGTAATATTAAGCAATGCGGCACTTTTGTAGAGGCCATCGTAGTGTAAACCAAATTTCAAAAAGGTTTTGTTTTTACTTTCTTTAACATGCAAATCAAATTCATCTCCATTTTCAAGTTCGTTCAATTGATAGCTGATGGAGCTAAAATTTCCTGTAGCATTTAGGGTATTGATTCCTTTTTTTAGGTCATTATAACTCACTTTCATGCCTTGTTTAAATCCAAGTTTTCCAATAATATAAGCTCTCGTGTAATCGTCCACATCATTAATGCTAAGTCGAGTGATATGGATGCTATCTTGTTTAACGTTCAGGTGTTGGATGTCGTGATTTGGATTTTTTAAGGCAAGTTGTCTAATTTTATCAATGACTTCGGCTGTGGCTTCTTCCCCTTTTTGTGTAATTTCATCTCTTTGATTAAAAGAAATTACCGAATAATCAGAAATATCAGGTTTGATATAAACATCGGTTTCTTTAATTTTTTCTTTCATTCCTTCCACCATTTGGAGGTTGGAAATTTGTAATAATATTTTGGTGGCTTCTTTCAGGGAGTTTCTATCTTTCAATCCGTCTTGAACATCAACTCCAATAATGATATCAGCCCCCATTTTTTTTACTTCTTCAATAGGATAATTGTTTATGACCCCTCCGTCTACTAAAATTTTACCATCAATTTCTACTGGTGAAAAAAGTGTAGGAAAGGCTGAACTTGCTAAAAGCGCCTGGGGTAAATATCCGTTTTTTAAAACCACTTGTTGTCCTGTTTCAATATCAGTTGCTACACAAACAAACGGAATGGGGAACAAGTTAAAATCTCTGATATGTCGAACCTTATGTGTTAATTTAGCCAACATATTGTAATTGTACATTCCTTTAGAAAGTGCAATGGGTACTCCTAAACTAAAATTAGTAAAAGGCAAGGCAACGGCATACAATTCGTCATTTCGTTTTTCATAAAAACTTTTCGAATTTCTAGGAATGAAATCTTGCAACAGTTCGTCAAAATTGGTTGTGCTAAAAATAGAATCAATTTGAGTTGCATTATAACCGATAGCATACAGACCTCCAACAACAGCACCCATACTTGTGCCTCCAATGTAGTCAATCTTAACGCCTTCTCGTTCTAAAGTTTTTAAAACCCCAATATGTGCAAATCCTTTAGCTCCTCCGCCTGTCAACACCAATCCAACTTTAGGATGTTTGCCGCTATCTTGAGCTTGGCTTGGTAGAAAGAAAAATAAAAAACATAAAAAAAATAGGAGTCCAATTTTCGAAAGGGTTGGCGGAACAAGTTTAAATATACTTAATTCCAAGCGTAATGAAAAATTATTTTTTCTGCCAACAGTTGCAAAAAAAAGTTGAATTGCGTTTGAGATGACGCTATAGTTTGGAAAGGCTTTCAACATCCGCTTCAAATATTATGAGTCATAATTTATGGTAAAAGTCGTAAATTTTTTTGGCTTTTGATGCACCTATGACTTCAGAAATTTCTTTTTCACTCACTAATTTTAATCTTTTAACACTTTTAAAGCGTTTGATAAGAGTTTCCATAGTTTTTTCACCTATTCCTGGGATGGTTTCCATAGACGAATTTAGTGCCGATTTACTTCTTTTCTCTCGATGAAAGGTAATTCCAAATCGGTGGGCTTCATTTCTTAAATGTTGAATGACTTTCAGGGTTTCCGATTTTTTATCTAAGTATAAAGGCACCGAATCGCCAGGATAAAACAATTCTTCCAATCGTTTGGCAATTCCGATAATCGCAATTTTTCCTCGCAAACCTAATGCATCAATGCTTTTTAATGCGGATGATAATTGCCCCTTTCCTCCATCAATAATGATTAATTGAGGTAAGGGGAGATTTTCTTCCAAAAGGCGTTTGTATCGTCGGTGTACAACTTCTTCCATTGACGCAAAATCGTTAGGCCCTTCTACGGTTTTTATATTGAAATGTCGGTAGTCTTTTTTGGATGGTTTTCCGTCTTTAAAAACAACGCAAGCCGAAACAGGATTCGTTCCTTGAATATTAGAATTGTCAAAACACTCAATATGTCGTGGTTCAATTGAAAGGCGCAAATCTTTTTGCATTTGTGCCATGATTCGATTGGTGTGGCGTTCAGGATCTACAATTTGAATTTGTTTTAATTGTTCCAAACGATAATATTTGGCATTTCTTTCTGATAGTTCAAGGATTTGTTTTTTATCTCCCAATTGCGGAACGGTTACTTTGATCTGTTCTCCTAAATTTAACGGAAAAGGTAATACAATTTCTTTGGAAGTCAGATGAAAACGTTCACGAAGTTCGACAACTGCAAGTTCTAGCAGTTCTTCATTTGTTTCATCTAATTTCTTTTTCAATTCTAAAGTGTGTGACCGAATAATCGCTCCATGAGCAATCTGTAAAAAGTTGACATAGGCCATACTTTCATCAGAAACAATAGAGAATACATCAATATTGGAAATTTTCGGATTGAAGACTGTAGAACGCGATTGATAATTTTCGAGAACTTCTATTTTTTCTTTAATCTGTTGGGCTTGTTCAAAGTGCATACTAGCCGCAAATTCTTGCATTTTTGTTTTGAAATTTCTCAAACTCTCTTTAAAATTTCCTTTTAAGATTTCACGAATGGCTTGAACGTGTTCTTGATAATTTTCGGCGGTTTCATACCCTTCACAACCTCCTTTACAATTGCCAATGTGATATTCTAAACAGACTTTATATTTCCCTTTTTCGATATTTCCCGGGCTTAAATCGAAAGCACAAGTGCGCAACGGGTATAATTCTTTGATTAAATCTAAAATGGTGTGAACGGTTTTGAAATTGGTATAAGGGCCAAAATATTCTGAACCGTCTTTAATCATTCTTCGGGTTGGGAAAATACGTGGAAAAGGTTCTTTTTTAATGCAAATCCAAGGATAGGTTTTATCGTCGCGCAATAAGACATTGTATCGGGGTTGTAGTTTTTTTATCAAATTATTTTCCAATAAAAGAGCATCTTGTTCCGACGAAACGACAATGTGCTTGATCGTGACAATCTTTCGAACCAAAACATTAGTTTTTCCGTTATTATGTACTTTATTAAAATAGGAAGCAACTCTTTTTTTAAGATTTTTTGCTTTTCCTACATACAGAATTTTTCCCTCTTTGTCATAATATTGGTATACTCCCGGAAGATCGGGTAAGGTTTGTAGTTGAAGGTCTAATGAGGGAAGTAGCATTTATGATTGCAGATTAACGATTTATGATTTTATGAAATGAACTTAACTGCACCGTTTTCATTACGTAGAAATCTCAATAAATTTAATATTTGAGACAGATAATAACGAATTTTCACGGATATATATTTTGTAAATTATCTTCAAACAAATTTACTTTTATTTTTAAAGAAAACAAACTCAAAAAATGAGAATTATAACTAACAATTATCATGTTTTAAATAAGTTGGTTACAGTAGTTTTGGCAAAAATTTTAGGTATGATTTATTGGAAAAAACTCTCAAAAGAAGCGCGAAAAAGAAAAGTTCAAGAAGCCTTGCACGATAATGTGAATTTTGCCAAAGACACGTCTCTTGGATATCCTGCCTCTAAATTGGATGAAAAAGTGTTTTACGATGCCGATTTTTTAAAAGAAGCTCCTGTTTTGCAAACTTTTGTTTCCAATCCCAATCATATAGGATGCCATACTTTAGGGGACTCAGAAAGTGCATTTAAAGGCACGCATGAATTAGAAAAAGAAGTTTTGAATGTTCTTGCTGTAGATGTTTTCAAAGCAAAACCCAATGAATTTGATGGTTATATCTCACCTGGAGGAACGGAGGCTAATATTCAAGCGATTTGGATGTACCGAAATTATTTCATGTATAATAAAGGAGCAATATTAGATGAAATCGTTATTGTTGCTTCAGAAGACACGCATTATTCAATTCCGAAAGGGGCAAATCTTTTACAATTGGATTGGTTGAAAATTCCGGTTTCGTTTGAAAATAGAGTGATTGACAAAATAGCTTTAGAAGAAATCATAGCCAAAGCAAAAAACAACGGCAAAAAATATTTCATAGTGGTTTCCAATATGGGAACTACCATGTTTGGTTCGGTTGACAATCCAGAAGATTATATTACTGTTCTAGAAAAATACAATTTAGATTTTAAACTACATATTGATGGGGCTTATGGCGGATTTGTATATCCGTTTAGCAATGAAAATTCTACTATAAATTTCAGTAATCCAAAGATTAGTTCGATTACAATTGATGCCCATAAAATGCTTCAAGCGCCTTACGGGACAGGAATTTTTATTTGCCGAAAAGGATTAATAGAAAATGTATTAACCAAAGAAGCACAATATGTAGAGGGTATGGATTTAACCCTTTGTGGCAGTCGTTCGGGAGCCAATGCCATTGCAGTTTGGATGATATTAGTGACGTATGGTCCGCATAAATGGTTTGAAAAAGTGAGTGTGTTGCAAATGCGAACACAATATTTGTGCAAAGAATTAGATCAATTGGGAATCAAGTATTTTCGGGAACCTTTTATGAATATTGTTACCATTCATGGAGAATTTGTGCCAAAAGAACTCGCTGAAAAATACCACTTAGTACCCGAAACGCATAATTATGAAAATAAATGGTATAAAATTGTACTTATGAATCATGTAGAAGTCCAACATTTGAGTATTTTTATCGACGAATTGAAGTCGTTTGTTTATGCGTAAAAAAGAGTTGAGAATCAAATATAAAGATTTAAGAAATGGTTTAACTCCTGAAATTCTTGAAGAACAAAGTCTGGCACTTGCAAATCAATTGATACAACTGCATGTTTGGGATAAAACCTATTATCACTTGTACTTAACCATTGAAGAACAAAAAGAAGTGAATACGGAGTTTATTCTTCAAATATTAGCGGGAAAAGACAAAGAGATAATAGTTTCTAAGTGTGATTTTTCAACTTTAGCAATGACACATTATCTTCTAACAGACAATACGAAATTTAGAAAAAACAAGTATAATATCCCTGAACCTGTAGACGGATTGGAAGTTCCTACGGCTAAAATAGAAGTAGTATTTGTGCCATTATTGGCTTATGATGTCAAAGGAAACCGAGTAGGGTATGGAAAGGGGTTTTATGATGTTTTTTTAAAACAATGTGCACCAAACACGTTGAAAATTGGCTTATCTTTTTTTGAGCCTGAACGCTATATTGAAGACATTCAAGCGACTGATATTCCTCTAGATTTTGTGATTACGCCTAATAAAATATACTCGTTTAGTGCAAATAATTAGTAGGAGTGTCCAAAGGCCTTTTTATTGAAGAAAATTAAAATTCCCACTCCTGTAGAAATAGCAAAATCTGCCACATTAAAAATAGCATTAAAAAAAGTGATTTGTTTTCCACCAAGGAATGGAACCCAATTAGGCATCATATAATCTTCAATAAATGGAAAATAAAACATGTCTACAACTTTGCCGTGAAACCAAGTTCCATAATGGTTTTCTGGGAAAAATGTTGCTAAATGATTGAGGCTGTTGTCAAACATTACACCATATAAGACCGAATCTATAATGTTTCCGAGTGCCCCAGCAAAAATAAAACAAATCGCTACCAATAAATAGTTAGATTTTCTTTTTTTAGTAGAATCAACCAACCAATAACCGATCACGCCCACTGCGATAATTCGGAATAACGTGAGGAATAACTTTCCATAAGCACCAGGAATAACGGTGCCCCATGCCATGCCTTCATTTTCAATAAATACCAATCGAAACCACTTGAAAACAGGAATAGTTTCGTTTAAAATAAAATTCGATTTCACATAAATTTTTGAACATTGGTCTATTAATAATATCAAAAAGATGATCAGTATCGAATTTTTAAGTTTCATGGGTTATCAATTTTCAGGTGCAAAAGTAGTTAAATTATAAAAAATCAAAAATTCCAAATCCCAAAAAAATAGTAATGATCCGGGATTTGGAATTTAGGCGTTTGTTTTTTTATGTTGTTATCGTTGTAAATTTTTGGCTTCAATACTCATGGTGGCATGAGGTACAATTTTTAAACGCTCTTTGCCGATTAATTTTCCTGTGACTTTACATACCCCATAGGTTTTGTTTTCCACACGGAAAAGCGCATTTTTCAAGTCGCGAATAAATTTTTCTTGTCTAATGGCTAACTGTGAATTGGCTTCCTTACTCATGGTTTCGCTGCCTTCTTCAAAAGCTTTGAAAGTAGGTGAGGTATCATCGGTACCATTATTCAAATCATTCATATAAGCACTTTTGATTAATTCTAAATCTTGTTGCGCTTTCTCAATCTTAGCGAGAATAATTTCTTTGAACTCGGCCAAGTCGGCATCTGAGTATCTCAATTTTTCTTCTACCATCTTTTTCTATTTTGAGATTAATATTTTTGTTTTTATGTCATCAAATTCAATGTCTATTCCTTCATTTATTTTGTCTGAAAAATCTAACGTTTCTGTCAACGTTTCAGATGTAATGTATTCTAAGTTATGCTGTACAGCCAATTCTAAAATACCATCGCGTTGTAATACAATATTTATTTTATCAGTCACTTCAAATCCAGAATCTTTTCTAATATTTTGAATTCTGTTAACCAATTCTCGAGCCATTCCTTCTTGTCTTAATTCCTCAGAAATGGTGATGTCTAAGGCAACCGTAATTCCGTTTGCATTGGCCACTAACCAGCCAGGGATATCTTGAGAAGTGATTTCAACATCTTCGGTGGTTAAAGTAATACTTTTTTCTGAAACAACAAGTGTTAGGGTTCCTTGTGAGTCGATTTTATTAATTTGTTCTTGAGTAAAAGATTGTATTTCTTTGGAAATCAAACCCATATCTTTTCCAAAACGAGGCCCCAACGCTTTAAAATTAGGCTTAATTTGCTTCACTAAAACTCCTGAGGCATCGTCCAAAAGTTGGATTTCTTTTACATTTACTTCAGCTTTTATGAGGTCAGAAACCGCTTCAATTTCGGCACGTTGATTCTTATCAAGTATAGGAATCATAACCTTTTGCAACGGTTGACGCACTTTGATCATTTCTTTTTTACGAAGCGATAAAACCAAAGAAGAAACCGTTTGTGCTTTCAACATTTTGCTCTCTAACGATTTATCAACAAAGTTTTCAACTGAAACCGGGAAATCAGCCAAGTGAACACTAGCAAAATGCTCGCTTTCGGTTGCTTGGACTAAATCGCGGTACAATTGATCCATAAAAAAGGGCGCTATAGGTGCTGAAAGTTTCGCTATATTTAGCAAACACGTATACAATGTTTGATAAGCAGCAATTTTATCGGTTCCATATTCGCCTTTCCAGAAGCGTCTTCTGCACAAACGAACATACCAGTTACTCAAATTCTCCTGAACAAAATCGGAAATCGCTCTAGCGGCTTTGGTTGGCTCATAATCAGCATAAGACTCATCAACAATCTTTATTAGGGTATGCAATTCTGATAAAATCCAACGGTCAATTTCAGGTCTTTCGTGCAACGGAATTTCTGCTTCGGCATATTTGAATCCATCGATATTGGCATACAAACTAAAGAAGGAATAGGTATTGTATAAGGTTCCGAAAAATTTTCTACGAACTTCAGCCACACCTTCAATGTCAAATTTTAAGTTGTCCCATGGGTTGGCATTCGAAATCATATACCAACGCGTCGCATCGGGACCATATTCTGCCAAAGTAATAAATGGGTCAACGGCATTGCCTAATCGTTTGGACATTTTTTGTCCGTTTTTGTCCAAAACCAAACCATTTGACACTACATTTTTATAGGCGATTTTGTCAAAGACTAAGGTTCCGATAGCGTGTAAGGTATAAAACCAACCTCGAGTTTGGTCGACACCTTCCGCAATGAAATCGGCTGGAAACGCCTTATTTTCGTCTATCAGCTCTTTGTTTTCAAAAGGATAATGCCACTGTGCATAAGGCATGGCACCCGAGTCGAACCACACGTCAATTAAATCCGTTTCGCGTTTCATAGGTTTGCCAGAAGCGGAAACTAAAACGATGTTATCTACGATATTTTTGTGTAAATCTACTAAGTCATAATTCGGTTCATCCATATTCCCGATTTGGAAACCTTGATAAGGATTTTCCGTCATAAAACCAGTAGCAATCGCTTTTTCAATCTCTTGGTACAATTCTTCAACTGAACCTATACAGATTTCTTCCGTTTTATCTTCCGTTCTCCAAATAGGTAATGGAATACCCCAATAACGAGAGCGCGACAAGTTCCAATCGTTGGCATTTTTTAGCCAATTTCCGAAACGACCTTCTCCGGTGGCTTTGGGCTTCCAGTTGATGGTATCGTTCAAATCGAACATTCGGTCTTTGATTTCGGTTACTTTAATGAACCAAGAATCTAAGGGATAGTATAAAATGGGTTTGTCAGTGCGCCAACAGTGTGGGTAACTGTGTACGTATTTTTCAACCTTAAAGGCTTTATTTTCTTCTTTTAAACGAATGGCGATTTCAACATCTGCCGATTTTTCGGGAGCTTCGCCCTCATTATAATATTCGTTTTTCACATATTTTCCAGCGTATTCTCCCATTTGAGCTACAAATCTTCCTTGTAAATCAACTAGAGGTACGGGATTTCCATTTTCGTCTAAAATCAACATGGGTGGTACTTCTGGGGTGGCTTCTTTAGCAACTTTAGCATCATCAGCACCAAAAGTCGGAGCCGTGTGTACAATTCCCGTTCCATCTTCTGTCGTCACGAAATCACCCGAAATCACCCGAAAGGCATTTTCAGGATTTTGATAGGGTAAAACAAAAGGCAACAGTTGTTCGTAGCGAATTCCAACTAAATCGGAACCTTTGAATTCAGATAAAATTTTCCAAGATAAATTTTTACCTTTTAAGGTTTCCGAAATTTTTCCAGAATTTGAAAATTTCCCTACATGAACTTCTTTATCTTCATTATAAAAATACTTATTAAAAAGATCTTTTGCTAAAACAACATTGATTTTTGTGTCAGTGTATATGTTTCCTGTTTCAACTAAAACATAGCTAATCTTCGGTCCTACCGTTAAGGCAGTATTACTTGGCAACGTCCAAGGTGTTGTGGTCCAAGCTAAGAAATGAACCGTTCCAAAACCTTGTAAAAAACTAGGAAGTGTTTCATCTTTCGCCTTAAATTGAGCCACAATAGTCGTGTCTGTAACATCACGGTAACTTCCGGGTTGATTTACTTCGTGTGAGGATAAACCTGTTCCTGCTTTGGGTGAATAGGGTTGTATGGTGTAGCCTTTATACAATAACTCTTTGTTATAAATCTGTTTGAGCAACCACCAAACCGATTCCATATATTTGGATTTGTACGTCACATACGGATCTTCCATATCGACCCAATACCCCATTTTTTCTGTCAAATCATTCCACACGTCAGTATAACGCATTACGGTTCTTTTACACGCTTCGTTGTATTCCGTAACCGAAATGGTTTTCCCGATATCTTCTTTAGTGATGCCGAGTTCTTTTTCGGTACCTAATTCTACTGGTAAACCATGGGTATCCCAACCGGCTTTACGCTTTACTTGGTAGCCTTTTTGAGTTTTGTAACGACAAAAAATATCTTTGATCGCACGAGCCATCACGTGGTGAATGCCAGGGAGTCCGTTTGCCGATGGTGGTCCTTCAAAAAACACATAAGGCGTAGCTCCTTCACGAGACGTTACCGATTGTTCAAAAATGTGGTTTTCTTTCCAAAATTTCAGAACTTCAGAAGCCACCGTAGGCAAGTCAAGTCCTTTGTATTCAGTAAATTTTGTGCTCATTTTGTCGTATACTTAAATCAGTTTGCGAAAGTAATAAATAGTTTTCAGTTTTCAGTTTTCAGTTTTCAGTTTTTGTGATACACTACTGAAGAAAACGGATTTTTATGATATTGAGAAAAAAGAAGCACGAAAAATAGAATAACTATAAATTTTAATAGGTGTTTTTGTCAAGCACAATCAAGAAAAAACTTCCTTTAAAACGTCTAAAGATTTTGGTTTTTGGAATCCTTCCAGATGCAAGGTGTAATAGTGTAATAGCAGGTTTAGTACTTGATGGCGTTCAACCCCAGTAAACGTTTTTTGAGGGGAGTCAAATTTTAAAGCAATTAGCTTTTTAAGTAATGTAGTTTCGGATTCTGAAAAGGTATGTTGATTTGCATGAGAGGTAAACACCCCTTCTTTTACATCAAAAAAGCAAGCATCTATTTGGGAATCCTCGGGATAAAATCCCAAAAATTTTGTGAGTTGCAATAGTGTGATGAGGTGAAAATTAAAGGCTTCATCATGAGAATCGAGCCACAATAAGGCCGTCTCAAAAAAAGTAAAAAGATCTTGATTTTTTTCCTCTTCATGAATGCTGTGTGCTATAATCTCAGAAAGAAAAAGAACAATGGTGCTTTTGGTAATATCGGTATGTATAGAGTAGTAGGGAGTGGCTAATTTTATTTCTTTGAAGTATTCTAACGTTCCTTTGTTTTTATGATTCGCTTCAAGTTCTAGTAGTGTAAGAGGCTGAAAATAGGCTTTTTTTTGTTGGTTTTTTTTCCCTGAAAAAGCGTTAGGAACGAAATAACTTTTAATTCCGTCTGTAGCTGTGAAGCATTTTACGATTAAACTCTTTTCTTGATATTTTTGAGAAGATAGTACTAATGCTTTTGTTTTGACTAACATAAAAAAAAATTAAGTTGAAATAGCTTTAACAGCTATTTTATAGCGGTCTAAAAATCTTTTTTCGACAACAAACCAAGAAAAAACAGCGGCAACAAAAAGCACAAAAAGCAGAACAATAGCTACAAAGTAAGGATTGTGTTTTTCAAATAAATTGTACTGTCTAAAAAGTTGAATCAGCGGAAAATGGAAAATATAAATGCCATAAGTAAAATCACCATATTTCCCAAAAGCATTGAAAAATGGCAAACTATATGCCGATACAATCACGATAATTCCGAAAGCCGCAGGATAAAAAAAATCAATTTTTATTTGCGAAAAAAATGAAACTAAAAATAATGCTGTAGCAACCAAAAAAAATCGCAGTTTGTAATGTTGTAACCTATCAAAATTTAGAAACAAAAAGATTCCTACTACAAAATAGCACAAATACCCTGGCAGCTGTTTGGCCAATAGGGGTTTTTGCAAATAGGAATCCATAAGATACCAATACAGTAAAGAACCTATATAAATTAAAAAAAGCACTAAAGTTGCTCTTTTTAATTTAGTAATACTATAAAAAATAAAAGGGAGTATCAGGTAAAAACCTTCTTCAACTTTTATGGTCCAAAGCGCCCCATTAACAGCACACATCAAATTATTTTCAAAAAGACCTGGTAAACAAGGGTGAACAAAATTTAAAAAAATAAGATTCCAACCCAAATAACTATAAGTATTAGAAGTGGTAAAATAATCAAAAACTGTATGGTTACTAAAGAAAGAAAGCCCAACAACGGAAATCAGTACCACAAAAATATAGGCTGGTAAAATGCGCTTTGCTCTTTTAAGAAAATAAAATTTTAAAGAAGGCGTGGTAATATAGCTTTTAGCAACTAAAAAACCGCTTATTACAAAAAAACCTTTAACAGCTATTCCTGAATCAGAAATATAAGATAAAAAAAACAAACTTTTACTTTGTGATAGCTGCCAAAGATGCGATAAGACTATGTTAATAGCGAAAAAAAACCTAAGAAAATCGAAACAATTATTGGAATTCATTTTTACTAGATTCATGTTTTGTAGTTTTTTTATCGAATAATCATCACTTTTTTAACGGTAGTTTCCACCCCATCTTGACCAGAAATTAGAATGACATAAACTCCAGTAGCGACTTTGTATTGTCCAAATGCTGTGGTGTCCCATTCTATTGTTCCCCCTTCTGAAGTGGTTTCATAAACCAAGTTTCCTTCAACATCGGTGATTTTGACTACAGCTTTATTGGTGAGATTGGATATTTTCACTGTTCCTTCATATTCTGGGCGCACCGGATTCGGATAGACATACACACTCGTGAGATCCCCGCTCGCTTGTGTAGCCATCCCTTTAAAAGAAACGAGTCCTTTATCGGTTGCAAAAAACACTTCCCCAGTTACTGGGTCAATTTCGATATCATTCACATTATTGTCGGGTAAAGGAGAATTTTCCTTAGTGAAATGATAAATGGTTTCTTGCCCATTTGAGGACACCAAATAAACCCCCGATTGAGCTATAGCGACCCATTTTCTATTCGCACCATCGACAGCAATATCAATAATAAACTGATCATAAAATAATTCTTGCGCCAAGTCATTTTCTAAAATAATGATGGCTTTACTTTGAATATCCGTATCTGTTATAAAAGAGTCTACAGAAGGGACAATTCGTAGACCACTAATGGTTCCGATCCACAATTGATTTTTGGTATCTACCGCTACGCATCGTACGTCATTATTTGGTAAATTCCCAGAGGTTCCTGTTTTTATAGCAATGATTTTGTTGTTATAATTTTCATTAAATCCAACCACTCCATTGCGATCTTGCGTCAACCATTTGGTTCCATTTTTATCAATCACAAAGGGACCGTAACTCGTGTCTTTTAAGTCTTGTGCAGATTCGGCTGATGTAAAATCATAGGATTGCCATTGCCCGTTACTTTTTAATACTTTTAAGGGTTTGGTGACCATATTGTTGGTCATCCATAGATTCCCATTTTTGTCGAAAACCGGTCCATTAACACGAATGTCGATATAACTTGGATTGGGCGGAGTTAGTGTTAGGGATTGCAATCCATCAGTTCCAGTATTTGTAGTATTATATAAAGTGGTAGCCTGTTCATTTTCAAATTTAAGAAGGCCAGAAAAATATGAACTCACGTAGAAGTTTTTATCATTTTGTGGGCTAAACGCAATGCCAGCAAAAGTTTTAGCACCCATGAGATTGGCATAGGGGATAAAGGTCCATCCATTTGAAGCTGAAAATTTACTAATAGGATATTCCATTAAACCAGGGTTGTACGGATTGTAATAAATGTCATAGCCTCCATAAATTGCCCAAAGGGCACTACTGGATTTTTTTACCCTAAAAATTTTATTCATCAAGGGGCCGTTTGGTAATAAGAAATCGTAATTGGTAGGCGATGAAAAAGGAAGGGTAAGGACACCTTGTTCATTGGTTCCAATGTAAAGAATATTGTTTTTTACAGTAGCACAGGTAAAGGTTACATAAGGCGTAATTTGACTGTTATAAACTTGAAGTACCGTTTGCCAAGTAGAGCTGAAAACTTTTACTTCGGTGGCTGTTGTGACTAGAACATAATCTGCTGTGGCATGAAGGTTAATAATGGTTGAGAAAAATGTTGCAAATGGTGAAAAGGAGGTTCCGTTATACTGATACACTTTTTTGTCGGTATTTGTGGCAACCAATTGATTTTGAAGTGTGGTTATGCCAATCCATGACCCAGAGGAAATCGTTTGCCATTGATTAAAATCGATTATATTTGGATTTGATAAAGAGACTTTTTTAATGCCACTCCCTGCTACGGCTGCGTATAGTTCATCATTTTTAACGGTTGTCTGGTATACTGCGCTTTGAGTCCCACCAGTCCCTATATAATAAGTGTCGCCAAATTCAAATGTGGCTAAATCAAAAACCGAGATACCATAATCACAAGAAAGATACAATTTGTTGTTGTACTCCATAAAGTGATTGATTTTTTTTAGTAAGGACGAAACGGGGACTTCATCAACAATTCCTTTTTTATATAAAATAGAACCATCTTGATTGACTACAAGGAGAAGTCCGTTTTTATTTCCAATAAAAGTTTTATTTACACTATCACTATGATAGAGGCATGTAATGGTTTCGGCTTCTAGTCCGTCAATAGAAGAAGTGGTTTTAAGATCATTTGAGACCAAATCTTTTGAAAAAAAAGTATTCTCACAAGAGGCATAAATTTTCTGAGAGGATTCGGAAAGCGCTGTGATTTGGTTGTATGAAAAATAGCCACGCCACAACGAATTGCTTTGAGAAAAGCCACCAAAAAAGTGAAATAAAATTACTAAAAAAATACTTTTTTTCAACATAGAAACTAGTGCTAATGAACGACAAATATACTATAAAACGTAATTTATTGTGATTTCATATAAAAAGCAAAAAAACCTTCTTTCTTAAAATGAAAGAAGGTTTCGATATCAAATTTAAAATTATTGTTACACAATTCCTTGCGCTAGCATAGCATCGGCAACTTTAACAAATCCAGCAATGTTTGCTCCTTTTACGTAGTCAACATAACCGTTTCCGTCTGAACCATATTTTACACAAGCTTGGTGAATGTTTGACATAATTCCTTTAAGTCTTTCGTCTACTTCTTCAGAAGTCCAACTTAAACGTAAAGAATTTTGAGACATTTCAAGTCCTGATGTAGCAACACCTCCAGCATTGGAAGCTTTTCCAGGAGCAAATAAGATTTTTGCTTTTTGGAACACTTCAACAGCTTCTGGGGTTGAAGGCATGTTAGCTCCTTCTGCCACACAGATGCAACCATTGGCAACCAGCATTTTAGCTTCATCTTCGTTCAACTCATTTTGAGTGGCACAAGGTAAAGCGACATCACATTTTACTTCCCATGGTCGTTTTCCAGCTACAAATTTAGCGTTAGGATATTTTGTTAAATAATCTGAAATTCTTCCGTAGTTTACGTTTTTAATTACCATAACATACGCTAATTTTTCAGCATCAATTCCGTCAGCATCATAAATATACCCTGATGAGTCTGATAAAGTAACCACTTTACCACCCAATTGTGTTGCTTTTTCACAAGCATATTGCGCTACGTTTCCAGAACCAGAAACTACTACTGTTTTACCAGAAAAGCTATCGCCTTTTGTGCCTAACATACTTTGAGCAAAGTATACATCGCCATATCCAGTTGCTTCAGGACGGATTAAAGAACCTCCAAATGAAATTCCTTTTCCTGTAAGTACACCTGTAAATTCGTTACGTAATCTTTTGTATTGTCCAAACATGTAGCCTACTTCTCTTCCTCCAACACCTATATCTCCTGCAGGAACGTCAGTGTCAGCACCGATATGTTTAGATAATTCTGTCATAAAAGCTTGACAGAACTTCATGATTTCATTGTCGGATTTTCCTTTTGGATCGAAATCAGAACCTCCTTTTCCACCACCCATAGGCAATGTAGTCAAACTATTTTTGAACGTTTGTTCGAACGCTAAAAATTTAAGAATACTTAAATTTACCGTTGGATGGAAACGAATACCCCCTTTATATGGGCCAATAGCCGAGTTCATTTGAATTCTGTATCCTCTATTTACTTGAGTATTACCAGCGTCATCAACCCATACTACACGGAACATGATTACTCGTTCTGGTTCTACCATTCGTTCCAAAAGCATTTTGTTTTGGTATTTTCTATTTTCTTCGATAAAAGGAATTACAGTTTCTGCAACTTCCTTAACTGCTTGCATAAACTCTGGCTCGTTGCCGTTTCTTTTTGCAACTAAGTCAATAAATGCATTGATACTTTGTGACATAAATTTATTCTATTAATGTTTAAGAAAACGATTTCGTTATTTTGGACAAATATACGTTTTATTAAAATAATGGCATAATTTTTTTCTTTTTCTTGTTTTTTTTGATGGTAGAATTGATTTTAAAAATCCATTTTTGATTATTTTTCTAGTTTTTATTACTTAGGTCAAAAAGTATTTATTTATTTATTTTATAAGTGAATGATGTTTTTATATATTTGTCCAGAATTGAATTAATTTGTATGAAAACAATCAAATATTTTATTTTTTCATTTATACTCTTGCTAGGAATAAAGAACACTGCTTTGGCTCAGTATGGTTTTTCCCATGAAATAGGTGCTTTTGTTGGTCCAACTTTTTTTCAATCGGATTATGGGCAAAGAAATAACTTGGCAGCTACAACAGGAAATATTGGGTATGGTATTGGTCTTATTCATTATCTTAACTTTTCATACAGAGCTGATTGTAGTTGTTATACACCAGAAACGTATTTTAATGATCATTTTAAGTTAAGAACGGAATTATCTTACACAAAAAGTAATTTTAAACATTATGGCGATTGGGTAGATCCTAGTAAAACATCATTAACAGCTGAGCAATTACGTGCCATGCATGGAAGTACTGAGCTTACAGACATTGGTATGCAATTAGAATTTTTTCCGAAAAGTATTAGAGATTTTACAGTTTCTGTCGGAAGTTTTGCCCCTTTTATTGCTTTAGGAGGTCATTTTAGCTTTTTCAAACCGAATGCCTATTCTGATATGGGACCAGGTTTGGGAAAAACCACAACAGTTACTCCAGATAAATATATAGGAGCTGTTAAAATTAATAGTCAAGCTACTTGGTCTATAGTAACGAGTATAGGAACGCGTTATAAATTATCGCCTTTATCTGATTTAATGTTGGAAATGCGTTTTCAATATTATTTTTCAGACTGGGTAGATGGTTTGCGTCCAAATCCAGAAGTATATACTGAAAATAAAGCTAATGACTGGAATGTGTGGTTAAATTTTGGATATATTTATTATATTCAATAAAAGAAATATTTACATAAATAGTAAGCCATTTCCGTTCGAAATGGCTTTTTCTGTGAGTTCTCCTTAAGAATCTAGTAATTTTGACAGGGTAATAGAATACCATTACATTTCAAAAAGAATGTTTTATATTATTTTTTTAAGATTAGATATTGAAAAGGACTAATTGAAAAAGTATTACTTAATGAAATACTTCCGCCTGTTAGTGCATTGGTCCAGGCTCCTTGAAGTGAACTTGGAACTGAGTAAGATAATGTTGTATTACGTGTATTAACTAAAACTGCTATTGTTTGATTAGAGGTGCTTTTAGTAAATACCACGATATTATTATCGTTAAATGTATTTAATGTTCCTGTTCGTGCAGTAGAAGAACTGTTGTAAAAATTCAAAAGGGTTGTATAGCTATTCAACATGTCATTATTTGCTGTCCAATCAATAGTGTTAGTCCCATTGTAGGTTGACGTATTGGCCACACCAACTTCTTGACCGCTGTAAAATAAAGGAACACCTTGAAGATAAATGGCTACTACCGATGCTGCTAAGGCGCCATTCTTTCCTCCATAAAGACTGATAGGAGTTGCATTATTGGACTCATCATGATTTGTAGTGAATCGTAATTTTCTTTTATCTGATGGGACTCCAGAATATTCTGATGTATTCGTAGAAAAATATGAGCTTGCATAGGCTTGAGTAGTTCCAAAAATATTTTTTTCAGTGTTTAGAAAATCCCAAGCAAAATTCATTTGAAATCCTGCTGAAAAATGATCTATCCGATTTCCCTCTGCGAGTAATAGTAATTTTTTATTTGGAATCGCAAATAAAGCTACGTTTGCTTGTACCCAAAAATCAAACGGAACATAATCGGCTGCATCGCAACGAAATCCGTCAATATTAGCATTAATAACCCAATATTTCATAGCATCAATCATGGCTAATCGCATAGAAGAATTGGAATAATCCAAATCGGCAACATCATTCCATGAAGTCCCAGCTGGACTAATAATTTGTCCGTTAGAATTGTGAGTATACCATTCGGGATGTGCATAAATCCAAGCGTTGTCCCACGAAGTGTGATTCGCAACCCAATCCAATAGTACTGCAATACCTCTTTGATGTGCCTCGGTAACAAGCGTTTTTAAGTTGTCTAAAGTGCCTAAACTACTTCTAACCGAAGTATAATCCTTTACACAATAGTAGGATCCAAATGAATTTACACTCCCAATTGGATAAATTGGCATAATCCAAATTGTGTTTATTCCTAGAGTTTTAAGATTATCCAAACGATTGATGATTCCTTGAAGGTTTTTAGAAGTACTGAAGGCAACAGGATTTACCTCATACATGACTACATCAGCAGTAGCAGGAGGAACAAACCCATCAGGATTTATTATTGGAGAATCATTGCTAATTCCGTTATCACTTTTACTACAAGATTGCATGAGAAAAAGAAATATAAAGAGTAAAGAAATCTGTTTGATAGTGTTTTTCATTTTTTAAGGAAGGGAATTAGTTGGAAGTTTTCAGGTTATTATTCCGAAAATATAAGTTAGTTATGTGCTCTTATTAAAAGGTAGTAAATATAATGATTTGTATAAAACATATAAAAAAAGGGCGCAAT
>NZ_QLSZ01000007.1 GCF_003268855.1 Flavobacterium aciduliphilum | reverse complement strand
GCGGACTGCAAAGATAATACCTTTATCTAATCTCACAAATCTTTTTTAAAGTTTTTTTTAACAATCTTTTTAATGAACTTCGCCTTTTTCTATTCGCTTCTTTCTTATCCATTAATAAGCTTCCGTGAACTTCTTTGCGGGTGCAAAACTAATCCTCTTTTCCATTCTGACAAATCTTTTAACAACCTTTTTTTAAAGTATTTTTTAATCAGCTGATTTTATGAAGGTTGTCGCTAAAGTTTTTTTTAATCCAACGACTATTGAATCAAAACGTGTACCACTCTAGTATATTCTACTCCCATAGACCGCCCTTAGCCCCGATTGAAGCTAGCTACCTCGTAGCGCGAAAAGCGGGAATTACAATCATCACAATAAACAACCGTTTGGGCTTCTAATTAATCGAAACGAATAGATTGGGATGGAGAGATCTTAGTTATTATATAGGAAGGAATTAACAAAACAAGCAAACAAACAACCATGGTTCCTATATTAAGCAATACAAAATACTCGACATTTATAGTCACAGGGGCCACCGAAACATAGTAACTCTCTGGATTTAATTTTACAACACCAAAATATTTTTGAACGAACAACATTCCAAGACCAATGCCGTTTCCCCAGAGCAATCCTTTCAAAATAATATACGAGGCATTGTATAAAAATATTTTTCGGATGCTCCAATTGGATGCTCCAATAGATTTAAGAATTCCTATCATTTGGGTGCGTTCTAAAATAATGACTAAAAGCGCGACAACCATATTAATAGTAGATACAACTATCATGATAATGAGTATAACAAGTATATTGGTATCAAATAATTTTAGCCAATCGAAAATATAGCTAAATTTTTCCACTATGGTTTGGGAGTTTAAAATAGACGCCGTCTCAGCGTATACCGCCTCTCCCTTTTCTGTGATTTTAGAAAAATCATCCACAAAAACCTCAAAAGCCCCAATTTGATCGGGACGCCATTTGTTGATTTTTTGAATATGTCTAATATCCCCTATTATATAAGAAGCATCAAACTCTTGCAATCCTGAGTTATAAATTCCAACTATTTTAAATCTCCTGCTTTTGGGAAGCTTATCATTGAATTCACTCAGAAAAAAAGTATTAAAAGAAGCTCCTAATCTTAACTGAAGGCGATTGGCTAAGTATTCAGAAATAACAATTTCATTATTTAAATCTTGTTTTACATTGGGCATTCTTCCTTGAATTAGATATTCCGAAACAGCTTCCCAATCGTAATCTTTTCCCACACCTTTAAAAACAATTCCTTCAAATGCGGTTGGTGTTCTGATTATTCCCGTTTTGGTAGCAACGGCTTGTATGTGTTTTATGCCTTCTACCGTTTTAAACTTAGGATAAAACTTTTGATGTATTGAAATAGGATCTACACTTACATCGGATGCGTTTCCATTGTAGTTTGAAATAATGATATGCCCATTAAACGCGGCTATTTTTTGTCTAATTTTTTGTTGCAAACCAATACCTGTTCCTATCGACACAATCATCATAATCATCCCCAACGCAATTGCAATAATTGCAATTTTTATTATTGGAGCAGATATACTACTTTTATGGTCTTTAGCAGTAATAAGGCGTTTGGCGATGAAATATTCTAGATTCAATTCGTTTATTTTTGAATTCGTTACAAAGATACACAAAGTTTTTCGCCACTGATTACACAGATTTTCACAGATTAAAAATTATTTTATGAAATATAGTATTAAAATTGGATTGTTGCTTTTAATTATTACTTCATGTAAAAGTCAGGTTAATAAACCGAAAATTAGCAATGAAAGTAGAAAAGGTGAGGATTTAGAATCAATTGTTTATTCTCGTGATTTTAAAACTTCTACTATATTTAATAGTGGAGCAGAAAATTATACTTCATATTTATCATTATTGAAAAATAAAAAAGTTGGAGTTATAACAAATCCGTCAGGAATTTTAGAAAATTATCAAAAACTTGATACACTACCAAATGGTAAAATAATAGCAAAAAATATTACTCCAATCATTCATCTTGTCGATTTTTTAATAGAGAAAAACATCAAAATTCAAAAAATCTTCGCTCCAGAGCATGGTTTTCGTGGTACCGCCGATGCAGGGGAACATGTGGTTGATGGAAAAGACACCAAAACTGGATTACCTATTATATCGTTATATGGAAACAACAAAAAACCAAAACCTGAACAATTGGCTGGCATCGAGGTAATGGTTTTTGATTTACAAGATGTGGGTGCGCGGTTTTACACCTATATCTCTTCTTTGCATTATATTATGGAAGCATGTGCAGAAAACAACATTCCGCTTATTGTTTTGGACCGACCCAATCCAAATGGAGGAATTGTTGACGGACCCCTTCTGGAAAAAGAATTTAGCAGTTTTGTGGGCATGCACCCTATTCCTTTACTTCATGGGATGACTATTGGGGAATATGCTCAAATGATTAATGGTGAAAAATGGTTGAATAATGGGATTTCTTGTAATTTGACAGTTATTCCATGTTTGAATTACAGAAGAACTATGGCGTATAGCTTGCCTGTGAAACCTTCGCCAAATTTACCCAATGACCAAGCTGTAAATCTTTATCCGAGTTTGTGCTTATTTGAAGGAACAAATGTGAGCGTGGGACGTGGAACTGAAATGCAGTTTCAAATATACGGTTCACCATTTTTACCAAAAAGTGACTTCAGTTTTACGCCGATTCCTAATTTTGGCGCCAAAGACCCAGTTTATAAAAACCAATTGTGCTATGGTGAAAATCTTACTTCTATTAAAAAAGTTAATAAATTAGAATTAAAATGGCTGATTAAGGCTTATAACACGACTTCCGATAAATCGAAATTCTTTACTAATTTCTTTACCAAATTGGCGGGTACAAAAAAACTGCAACAGCAAATAGAGCAAGGTATTTCTGAAACGGAAATTAGAGCATCTTGGGAGAAAGACCTCAATGATTTTAAAGACATGAGGAAGAAGTATTTGATTTATGAGTAGAATATAGAAAAGAGAAAAGAGAACATAGAAAAAGACTAAAGAAAATTTAAATAAAAAAAAGAACTGTAAAAGTATTATTAAGTTTACTTTCTGTAGTATTAGGAATTGGATTGGGTGGATTCGGATTTACTACTAAATTAGGTCATCCAATCAGTACGTTTTCTTTTCTGTTTGGAATACTATTTGTCATATTTGGAGTTGTTTATTTTATTAAAACAGCCTCTTCAAATGAATAATTGAATTCAGGTGTGAATAATTTATAATGATATTCTTTTCTTCATTTCCTCTACAATATTATAAGCAGCAGGGCAAATTTCGATATTCTTCAACGTCAAATTGGCTATTTGTTGAAACTTTTTTCTGTCGGTGTGGGGAAATTCTCTACAGGCTTTGGGACGCACATCATAGATAAAACATTTGTTATCTGCTTCTAAAAACGTACAAGGAACACTTTGTAAGACATAATCATTCTCTTCATCTATTCGTAAATATTGCGCTATAAATTGTTGGGGTTTTTGCTTGAAATGTTTTGAAATCCGTTCAATATCGGCTGTAGTAAATAATGGTCCCGTTGTTTTACAGCAATTGGCACATTCTAAACAATTGGTTTTTTTAAATTCGGCTTCATGTAAATCTTGCATAACATAATCCAAATTCTTGGGCGCTTTTTTTTTGAGCTTATCGAAATACTTTTTGTTTTCGTTATGCTTATCTTTGGCAAGCTTTTGGAGTTCGTTTACTTGTGGCTTTAACATTTCTTTTGTTTTCTCTTGCAAATTTAAATAACTTTTAAACGCTAAAAACCATAACCCTTTTAAACTTTTTATGAAAGATCTTTTCGGAAAAGCCATACTTGACTATCAAACTAATAATAATCCTATGCCTCTAGTTACTGAGACCAACATTTCGGAGGCTGATGACATGGATGTAGCGTATCTTTTTCGTAGTTACAACGAAATGCCTAAACTCGAAAAAAAGGCACTACAACTATCCAAAGGAAAAATTCTTGATGTTGGATGTGGTGCTGGAAGTCATAGTTTGTATTTGCAAAACGAGAAGAAACTCGAAGTCACTCCTATTGACATCTCTGAAAATGCCATTCAAGCCTGCCAACTTCGAGGTTTAAAAAAAGCTAAAGTGCAAAATATTTTAGATATGGATTCTAATTTGCATTCAAATGACAAGTTTGACACTATTCTTTTATTAATGAATGGTACAGGAATTTTTGAAACATTACCTAAAACATCGCGTTATTTGCAAAAATTAAAAAGCCTACTCACTCCAAACGGACAGATTCTTATCGATTCTTCCGACATCATTTATATGTTCGATGAAGATGTAGACGGTTCCAAGTGGATTCCAGCGCATGGGTATTACGGCGAACTCACCTTTACCATTTCATACAAAAACCAAACCGAAGTACCTTTTCCGTGGTTGTATTTAGATTACAATTCGCTTCAAAATGCAGCTTTTGCCAATGGTTTGCAATGCGAATTAATGGAAGAGGGCGATCATTTTGATTATTTGGCACGATTGTATTAAATAAAAAATCCCAAACAACAGTGTTATTTGGGACTTGATTTCAAATTCAAAACAATTATTGCATGTATTTCATTACCAATGCTTGAATATCACCTTGTAATGACATCATCGCTTCTTGAGATTTACTAGCAATCGTTTCCGCTTTATCGGCCATTTTTTTTCCTACTGGACTATCATAAAAAGCCAACATCGCCTTGATGTCTTCTTTTGTATACTCTTCCATATAGATTTTGGCTGTAGTTTCATAGATTTTTGGTAGTAATGCATCGAATTCTACTAAAAATGCCGCTTGTTTAGCCTCAGGTATCATTGATAAAATTTGTTTTTTAGCTGATGCCATTTGCCCACCTGCACCACTTCTTTCAATAACACGCATTACATCTTTCTTGAATGCCTCATCTACAGCCTGTGAGAAACCATATTGTGCTACTACTAGGAAGGCAAAAGTTAAAATAAGTTTTTTCATTTTGTTTTGTTTTTAAATTTTTATAAAAGTATCGTTTTATTTTATTGTTACAACAAGAGTAGCAATTTTTTTTATTAGTAGTGAAGCGTGGTGTTTTGTTACAATTTCACATCAAGGAATATTCAAATACTTGTGCGTTTGCAACGAAACTTTCCATTTTGGATGTTTCATTACATAATCCACAATCAACGGCGTCATTTCTTCTTTTTTACTCCATTCGGGTTGCAAATAAAGTCGCGCATTCGGATTTACTTTAGCCGCTTGTTCCTCAGCAAAGATAAAATCATGCTTGTTGTAAATAATCATTTTAAGTTCATCGGCAATTTCATAAGCACTAGCGACGGGTAGTTTGTTCTTTTTTGGAGAAAGACAAAACCAATCCCATGTTCCTGTGACATCATAACATCCTGACGTTTCAATATGCACGCGAAGCCCTGCCGTTTTGAGCAAATCCGTTAAAGGATTCATATCCCATGTGAGGGGTTCTCCTCCAGTAACTACTACGGTATCGGCCAAAGCTTTGGCATGGTCAACAATAGTTTCAATCGCAGTGGGTGGATGTAGAGCTGCATTCCAACTTTCTTTCACATCACACCAGTGACAACCTACATCACAGCCTCCAATTCTAATAAAATAAGCCGCAGTTCCTGTATAATACCCTTCGCCTTGAATGGTATAGAACTCCTCCATTAATGGCAAAAAAGTTCCCTTTTCAACAGCAATTTGTATTTCTTTTGTAAGCATTGTCTTTTCTTTTTTTGCAGGTTTATAAAAACCTATTTTTTAACCTTAAGAGAAGTTCATTCGGTTATTTTTCTCTAATATAAATATCGATAGGAACTCCCGAATAATCCCAGTTTTCTCTGATTTTATTTTCTAAAAAACGCTTGTATGGTTCTTTTACATATTGAGGCAGATTGGCAAAAAAAACAAATTGAGGTACCGGTGTAGGCAACTGCATGCAATACTTAATTTTCACATACTTCCCTTTAATGGCAGGTGGCGGAAAATTTTCAATGATTCGCAACATATGGTCGTTAAATTTGGAAGTTGGTACCCGTTGTTTTCTACTTTCAAACACATGAACCGTTGTCTCTAGTGCTTTTAGTAAACGTTGTTTCGTCAATGCAGAAACAAACAAAATAGGCACATCGGTAAAGGGTTGAATTTGTTCTCTTATTTTAGCTTCATACTGCTTCGTTGACATCGTATCTTTTTCGACCAAATCCCATTTATTTACCAAAATCACGATGCCTTTTCGGTTTTTTTCGGCCAACCAAAAAATATTTTGATCTTGACTTTCAAAACCTCTCGTTGCATCAATCATAAGAATACACACATCACTATGCTCGATGGCTCTGATGGAACGCATTACAGAATAAAACTCCAAATCTTCTTTGACTTTGGCTTTTCTTCGAATTCCAGCTGTGTCGACCAAATTAAACTCGAAACCAAAACGATTGTATCGAGTATCAATGGCGTCTCTTGTAGTTCCTGCAATATCCGTTACAATATAACGATCTTCTCCTATTAATGCATTTATGAATGAAGACTTCCCTGCATTGGGACGTCCCACCACGCAAAAACGAGGCAATGCTTCAGCTTCTTCTTCAATTTCGGGTAACTCTGGTAAAACCTCTACCAATTTATCCAACAACTCACCCGTTCCGCTTCCACTCATTCCTGCAATGGTGAAATATTCGCCCAAACCTAAGTTATAAAACTCTATCGCGTCTTTTTCACGCATAGCGTTGTCTACTTTATTAACAGCTAACAACACGGGCTTGGTCACTTTACGTAACAATTTGGCAACCTCTTCATCCATTGGCGTTATGCCTTCTTCCACATCTACCAAAAAAACGATAGCATCGGCTTCATCAATAGCCAATTCTACTTGTTTTCTAATCTCTCCTTCAAAAATATCATCCGATCCTTTGATATACCCTCCTGTATCTATGACAGAAAATTCTTTCCCATTCCATTCACTTTTACCATAATTCCTATCACGCGTTACCCCACTCACCGAATCTACTATAGCCTCTCTGCGCTGAATGAGTCTATTAAAAAAAGTGGATTTCCCTACATTTGGTCTTCCAACTATCGCAACAATATTGTTCATAATCATTCTAAAATAAGTTGCAAAGGTACTACTAATTTTATTTTTTTATACTTTAGTCACAGGGTATTGCTGTTTTTTTCACAATATCTTGTAACTAAACCCTTTATTTCACTATGGAATTAGACAATACTATCGTATTACGACCTCGATTTCACAAAGAGGTACCCCTTTCAATAGAGCAAATCCTCGAACATGCGACACAACTTAAAGAGGACGTACGAGAAGACTATCGAGTAAAAATTTCAGGACACCACATCTTTTTGTTCATTATTCTTGCTAAAAGACGCTATTACTCGCCTCATTTACATATCGAACTGTTTGAAAACGAAGACAAAACCACGCACATCAAATGTCTTTTTGGCCCTGACCAAACCGTGTGGACCTTCTTTATGTTTTTGCATTTTATTGTAGCGGGAATCTTTTTGGTGTTTGCCATGTTTGCTTGCTCCGATTGGATGCTTAAAAATCCTGCCACAAATGATTTAATTGTAGCGGGACTTATGGTAGTCGTGTGGTTCTTGTTGTATTTTATCGCCAAACAAATTCGCTACAACGGTCGGCATCAAATTATGGAATTGATGCGTTTGTTTTTGAAAATTATTGATTAAAAACACGACAAATTATAGCCCCTACAGACATTAGGACAAATAGTATGCAATCGTGTTTACGGGTTGTTCTATTTTTGGTTATACCCAAAACGACGCAATTGGTATTGGTTGTTACGCCAATCTTTATTGACTTTCACAAACAATTCTAAATGGATTTGTTTGCCAAAGAATTTTTCTAGATTCTCACGGGATTGAATGCCTACCCGTTTTAAAGCAGCACCTTTGTGCCCAATGATAATGCCTTTCTGGGTGTCGCGTTCTACCATGATTACCGTACGAATTCTAATGATTTTCTCGTCTTCAAGAAATTCTTCGGTTTCAATTTCAACAGCATAAGGGATTTCTTTATCGTAGTTCAATAGAATTTTTTCCCTTATGGTTTCGTTAACAAAAAAGCGTTCCGGTTTATCGGTTAAAGCATCTTTAGGATAATAGGCAGGCGACTCTGGTAATAATTCTAAGATGCGCTCAAAAACAGGAGTCACATTAAAATTCTCTAAAGCAGATATGGGATAAATTTCTGCATTGGGTACTTTTTCTTGCCACAAGCTCACTTGCTCCTCCAGTTGAGTTTGATCGGACTTGTCAATTTTATTCAATAACAACAATACAGGAACAGGAGCATGAATGATTTTATTGAAAAACGCTTCATCTTTCAATTCTTTTTCGCCAATTTCAACCATGTAAATGAGTACATCGGCATCTTCAAAAGCGGATTTTACAAAATCCATCATAGACTTTTGCATTTCATAAGCTGGCTTGATGATTCCTGGAGTATCAGACAAAACCACCTGAAAATCGTCACCATTGACAATTCCGAGAATTCGATGACGGGTTGTTTGTGCTTTTGAGGTGATGATTGACAATCGTTCTCCTACAAAAGCATTCATTAAGGTTGACTTTCCCACATTTGGATTTCCAATAATGTTTACAAAACCGGCTTTATGCAACATTTTTCTATTTTTTATTTCCGGCAAAGGTAGTTATATCAAGCGAATAGTAATACTAAAAGATTTTTTTAATTTTTTGTTGCACGAATCAATAATCGTTGTATATTTGCACTCGAAACATCGCGGGATAGAGCAGTAGGCAGCTCGTCGGGCTCATAACCCGAAGGTCACAGGTTCGAGTCCTGTTCCCGCTACTAAACAAGCCATTCGGAAATGAGTGGCTTTTTTTATGCTCACTCCATACAAACTATTAAAGGCTGCGGGGTTGAATTGCAAATTCACCACAAATTATTTCTATCCTAAATATTTTTAAAATTTACGAATCTGCATTGTGAATTTTTTAGCAACAAAAGCAGGAGATAACCTTAAAATAGAAATGGGAGTACTTTATTTTCATTTATTACTCATAAACAACATCTTCAACGATAAAGAACAACCACAAAAAAGTTCCTAAAAACCTTATTAAACGACCGCGGTCATTTTAAAAAGTGACCGCGGTCAAATTACAAAACGACCGCGGTCGAATCCTTAAATGACTGCGGTCGTTTTTCGACCTGGCCCTGAAGACATAAACAAAGCGTCCGCAGGAACCTTTAAAATCGTCTTTACAAATGTTTTGGTTCTCTATCATTTACTAAAAAAACACAACCTATTGTTTTTTTGTTTAGTTTTGTGTTTCAAATCGTTATACTATGAAAATTACTACTTTATGTATAAGCTTATTTTTAGCAGGAAACTTGGTATGGGGAGCTCCCGATAGACCCCACCTTATAAACAATGTTATTTTAAAGGCTACTACCAATCCTACCATGCCCAGCTTAAACAATCTCACGATGTGTGACACCAACTATGATGGGTTTGCGGTCTTTGATTTAACCGTACAAACGCCACTCATTTTAGCGGCTCAAAGTGCGCCTGCTTCCAATTATACGGTGAGTTATTTTTTATCGCAAGCCAATGCAAGTGCGGGAATCAACCCTATTTCTAATCCTAGTGCTTATACCAATGTGAGCAACCAACAAGTAATTTACGTTAAAATTGTACTTAACGGTTCAACACAAAATGCTATCGGTGTTTTTGCTTTAATGGTTCAAAACCCTATTGCACCAACATTCTCTTCAATAGCCTCTTTATGTCAAGGAGATGCCGCACCAACCTTGCCTCTTACTTCAACTAATTCCGTTACTGGAACTTGGTCACCAACGACTATTGATACAAGCATTCCAGGCGCCAATACCTTTTTGTTTACCCCAAGCACCAATCAATGCGCTATGAATGTAACTATGACGGTTTTTGTGGCACCTAAACCCGTAATTAATACCCCACCTGATTTTGTAGAATGTGATGTTGACGGCACTAATGATGGGTATTTAACTTACAATTTAAACGCCTTAATTCCAAGTATAACAAATAATGACTCCAATTGTACCGTATCCTTTTACAACAATCAAATGAGTGCAGAAAATAATTTTAATGCAATTTCGAATCCTACAACGTATCAAACGTTTACTCATGACATTTGGTTTCGAGTTACAAACACTCAATCGGGTTGCTATACCATCGCAAGTTTTCATACGACTATTGAACAAGTACCAACACCAATGATTGCAAGTAATACTAACACAATCTGTGTGGATTATACTACCCATGAAGTGCTAAACGGAGGAGTATTGTCAGTAATAAATACGACTAATTACCTAACACAAAGTACTCCCTTTTATACCTATCAATGGTATTTGAATGGAACACCTATTTCAGGCGCCACAAATGCTACTTACACCATACCCACAGGTTTTCAAGGAACTTCACAAGCTGATTTTCAGGTAAATTTAACTAGTTTCTCGGGTTGCGGACTTACTTCTTCAAATTATATCGTATTTCAATCGGGGCCAGCAAGTCCCATAGGTATTGGTTACACTATTGTTAATAATGGAGGAAATCAAACACTAACTGTAAATATTGAAGGGTATGGCATTTATTCCTATCAATTGGATGATAGCCCTGTTCAAACTAGTCCTGTTTTTTCAAACGTCTCTTTAGGCATGCATACCTTGACGATTTATGATGGTATAGGAAATAACAGTTGTAATCCTACAGTACTTACAAATATTGAAGTAAACCTCACTGGAACCCCTGCTCCTACTGGAAATACGTCTCAATTTTTTAGTCCAGGCGCTACTCTTGCCGACATACAACTTTCAGGACAAAACATTCAGTGGTATGCTACCAGCACAGGAAATTTTGCTGGCGGTAACATGGTCATGAGTGCTTTGCCTATGAACACTCCATTGGTAGACAATACCACCTACTATGCTACGCAAAAAATTGGAGGGTATGAAAGTACGACCCGTTTGCCAGTTACTGTTCATCTTGTACTAAACAGTTCCACATTTGAACAGAACAGCATGAGCTTCTCTCCCAATCCTGTGAAAGAACGCTTCACTATTGAAAGCCCATTTATCATAGAACACATCACCCTCTATACCTTAGCAGGGCAACGTGTTTTGGAATTCCCTGCAAATGCAACGACTCAAACAGTTGATGTCTCGGCAATTTCATCAGGAATTTATTTTGTAAAAGTAACTTCAAACAGTAACAGCCAGGTATTCAAAATTGTAAAAGAATAAGGCTTAGTCCCATGATGGTCATTCGTTTTTGATGATACTTTTCGTCTCTTCGAGTGATTTTCAATAGAAAATAGTATCGAGAACGTGAAAAAATTTATTAAAAAAGTTTCTCGATACTTTTTTTGTTGTGATACGCTACAGAAAAAACTCGATTTGACGTTTTTAATAAGTTTGTGCAACGGGTTGATTTGAAATTTTCGGACCAATAGTTGAAGGGTTGTATACTATCTTTGTTTCAAGACTGATTAATATCATGTTTATTGAGCCTATCTATTTGTAATTTTAGTGTCTATTCGAACGAAAAGCGTTTTGTACTAGATTGAGACACACTAGGCAAAACGAAATATATTAACTACAAATTCTTGAGGTATGAAACAGAAAGTCCCCGTGTCAACAATTATGACCAAACATGTTATCAAGTTAAATTTATCTGATGATTTAACCAAAGCGGAACATCTATTTAAAAAACATCACATCAGACACATTCCTGTGGTAAATGGCAACAAAATCGTAGGCATGTTGAGCTATACCGATTTGTTGCGCATTTCTTTTGCTGATGCTGTATATGAAGACGAGACCGATATTGATGTAACGGTATACAATATGTTTTCGGTAGAGCAAGTTATGGCGCGAAACTTAGTAAAAGTATCTCCTGAAACAACAATAAGAGAAGTATCCGAAATATTGGCAAGTAAGGAGTTTCATGCGCTTCCTGTAGTGGAAGACGAGTTATTAGTAGGCATCGTAACTACAACCGATTTAATTAAATATTTGATTGACCAATACTAAAAAATGCTCCTCTTGGGAGCATTTCGATTATGGTGTTGGTAACGCCTTTAATTGTGCTATGGTTTCTATTGGTTGCGAAGCATTAAAAATAAAACTTCCCGCCACGAGGACGTCGGCACCTGCTGCAACAAGTTGTGCTGCATTGTGCTGCGTAACTCCTCCATCAATTTCGATACGTGAAGGGGCATTATGCTTCACAATCATCTCTTTCAGTTTGGCAACCTTTGAATACGTATTTTCTATAAAAGACTGCCCCCCAAAACCAGGGTTGACACTCATCAAACACACTAAATCAATATCACGTATCACATCTTCCAACAAACCTACTGAAGTATGAGGATTTAAAGCCACACCGGCTAGCATACCCTCAGCTTTAATCGCTTGCAGAGTGCGATGAAGATGCGTACAGGCTTCATAATGCACCGTCAAAACCGAAGCGCCCAATTGCGCAAAAGTTTTAATATACCGATCAGGGTCAATTATCATTAAATGAACATCTAAAGGTTTTTGTGCATGTTTTCGAATCGAATCGAGTACAGGCATTCCAAAAGAGATGTTGGGCACAAACACCCCGTCCATAATATCAATATGAAACCAATCAGCTTGCGATTGATTAATCATTTCGATATCTCGTTGTAAATTGGCAAAATCGGCTGCTAGTACTGAAGGTGCGATAAGAGTGTTTTTCATTGTGAGCGTGTTGTTTTGGCAAAGGTAAAAATTTTGCCTTTGTGATAAAAATAAAACTCCGGCAATCAACCGGAGTTCAATCATCAATCAAAAACGAACAGTAATGATACTGTTGTAAGGATTCCTATATTGGGATTATCCTAAATAGGTTTTTAATATTTTACTTCTAGACGTATGTTTTAATCTACGGATGGCTTTTTCTTTAATTTGACGCACACGCTCACGGGTTAAATCGAATGTCTCTCCTATCTCTTCCAAAGTCATCGGATGTTGGTCTCCTAAACCAAAATACAAACGCACCACGTCTGCTTCTCTCGGTGTCAAGGTTTCTAAAGAACGTTCAATCTCTGTACGGAGCGACTCATGAATTAAATCTCGGTCTGGATTGGGTGATTCTCCAGAACGTAATACATCGTATAAGTTAGAATCTTCTCCTTCTACTAAGGGCGCATCCATCGACAAGTGACGTCCGGAATTTTTCATAGATTCCTTCACATCGTTTACCGTCATATCAAGCTCTTTTGCAATTTCTTCAGCTGAAGGTGGACGCTCATTCGATTGTTCTAATAACGCATACATTTTGTTGATTTTGTTAATAGATCCAATTTTATTAAGTGGCAAACGAACGATACGCGATTGTTCAGCTAAGGCTTGTAAAATAGATTGACGAATCCACCATACAGCGTAGGAAATAAATTTGAATCCGCGTGTTTCATCAAAACGTTGTGCGGCTTTAATCAAACCTAAATTTCCTTCATTAATTAAATCGGGCAATGTTAATCCTTGATTTTGGTATTGTTTCGCCACCGAAACTACGAAACGTAGATTGGCTTTGGTTAATTTTTCTAAAGCGCGTTGATCTCCAGCTTTAATGCGTTGCGCTAACTCTACCTCTTCATCAGCGGTGATTAGATCAACTTTTCCAATTTCTTGTAGGTATTTGTCTAGGGATGCGGTTTCACGATTGGTAACCTGCTTGGTGATTTTGAGCTGTCTCATTTGTTTTTTTATATTAACATAAAAGTGTTCGGCTTGTTATACGAACAGAAAAGTAAAAAAGTTACAGAAAAATATATTTTTATTTGCTTAAAAATTGATTTCAAGGTTTCTCTTCAAATACCACAATTTATTAGCTAAATCTTAAGCAAAAATAATCCCTTCATGCGCATTAATTTTATACTTTCGAAGTGTTTTTTAAATGTTTTCAAAAATGAAAAAAATGTTGGTTTTTATTGTAGCATTTGCTTTTTTGCCACTTCACACTTTTGCTTGGGGAGAGAAAGGACATCGTATTGTAGCCGAAATCGCGTTTAAAAATTTGGATCGAAAAACACGAAAAATAATTCTTCAATACTTAGACGGGATGTCTATTGAAGAAGCGGCCAATTGGATGGATGCGATCAAAAAAGACCATAGTTATGACCATTTAAAACCGTGGCATTATGTCAATTTTGAGAAAAACGAACGGGTAAAAGATACGTGTTGCGACAATATTATTTATCGTTTATCTCAAACGATTGAAACATTAAAAAAATACCCAACACTCCCCAAAGCTACGGTAAAAATGGAATTGTGTTATTTATTTCACTTGATGGGCGATTTGCACCAACCGCTTCATGTAGGCTATGGCAGCGATAAAGGAGGCAACAGCATTCATTTGAAATACTTAGACAAAAAAATGGATTTACACGGATTGTTTGACTATGGCATTATTGAAGCACAAAACATAAAGCTAAAACATTGCTTAAAATACCACGTATACACTAAGGATGATATAGAAAAAATGAATAAAGGTTCGGTGCTCGATTGGGCTAAAGAATCCAGAAGTCACTTAACCCAGATTTATTCGCTAAATGGAAATGCTCCATCCGAAGCGTACATCACAACAAATGAAGGACTCATCAAACAACAACTTCAAGTGGCAGGCATTCGATTGGCAGAACTATTAAAAACAATTTTCTCACAAGAACCCAAATAAGATGAAATTCGGATTTAGAACGCCTTCCCTAACCAAACGAATTGCAGCGCGTACTTCTGTAAAAAGAATCGTTCAAAACCAACTAGGATTAAAAGCCCCAAGAGGCTATGGTTGGTTGACTAATCCCAAAAAATATGCTTATAACAAAGTGTATCAAAAAACCACTCGAGGGTCGGGATGCGTTTTTCTCTTAATGCTGTTTTCCTTCATCGCATGGGGCATCATCTCAATTTTAAACGTTTAAGTTTATTGTTTTACTATTTTAAATGTTTTCGAACTTTCGTCCGAAGTTAAGGTAACAACATACATTCCTTGAGATAAAGCTGTGAGGTCTATCATACTTGAATCAGAAACTATTTGTCTCATAATAATTTTCCCTGTAATATCCGTCACTTGGCACGCTAAATGAGACATCGCCTCATTTGAATGAATACGAATCCATCCTGACGTTGGATTGGGAGCTATTGTAAAATCTTTCAATGCATAACTTGATGTGGCTAAATTAGAGACCGTAACGGTTTTGGTAATTTCATCCCAACTTTTAATATTGTTTTCAACGTACAATTTCACCGTATAATCCCCTGCTGTGGCATAGACGTGAGTAGGCTGTGGGTCATTACTATAAGTTCCATCACCAAAATCCCACCACCAAGCCAAACTGCCTGTACTGGTATCAGTAAACGTTGCCGATAAATTATTGGGAGTCCAATCAAAATTCGCTAAAGGTTTGTGACGTTTCCACAAAAATTGTACAATTTTATTGAAGACAATAGGATAATAACTATTTCCTCCTGTACCATTACTCCAAGTTCCATTGGTAGTTCCATAAAATTCATGATTTTGCCCCGCAACAAAATAGGTCTCTTTATTGGTAAAACCTAGAGCATCTAATTTTGTATTGATGATGTTGCTCCCTTGTGATTGAGGAAGCGAACTATAGCCAAAAGGACTTCCCGTATTGAAAGGCACAGTAGTATCGGCTTCTCCATGAATTAACAAAACGGGGGTGTTATTATCTGGGGTGATCAAATCGGTAGTTTCAATAGCCCCCCACATGCTCACTACTGCATCGGGTTTGCCATTGAATGTTAGATTTTGACCAATATCCAAAGGCCCTAAATCGGGAGCGGTGTGCGTAAACGGATATGTGACATTCGTATACGTATTGGTACCCGTAAGCGCAGGTTTTTCGGCAGGCGTATCCAAATAGATAGAATGAAGAGCAATAAAACTTCCTGCACTACTTCCTACAAAGTAAATTTTTGTTGGGTCAATCCCATACTCTGAAGCATGAGCACGAAGAAATCGCACAGCCGAGCGTCCATCCTGAAGTCCTCTGTATACAGCTCTAGTAGAATGTAAAACGACATTCTCAACCAAGCTAAAGCCTTGGCGGTAATCTATAGTGGCGGTGACATATCCTTTTCTAGCTAACGAATCGCACAACGCCATCATGTCGTTTACATTTCGATTTCCTGTTAAAAAACCCCCAGAATGAGCCATAATAATAGCTGGACGCAAACTAAATGTATCGCCTGTGGGCTTAAAAATATCCATGACTAAATTTTGTGTCGTGGTACTTTCTTCCATAGTGTAAAGCGGCCCATCAATAAAGGGAGCCGTGCCATACACCACATTGGGTATCGCAGTTGATGAAGGAAAAAGCGTTTTAGTATAGCGGTAGTCTTGTGCCAGCCCAACCACAAAAGAGAGCATAAAAAGCAGTAAAAAGGTTCCTTTTTTCATATTCATGTCTTGATTATCATACAAATATATAGTTTTTATACCATTTTGATTATTTTACAAACTTATATTCTATTTTAAACGAAAAAAGAGCAAATAATGATAGCTTTGCACCTTCTTAAAAAATAATATGAAAAGAGTTGTAGAATACCGAAAATTGCTTAACGTAGACAAAAACGTTACTTTGAAAGAATTGAAAACCATCTATCGCAATACGATGAAAGACAACCATCCAGATAAATTTATTGATGATGAAGTCTCAAAACAAGCTGCCGAAGAACGAAGTAAAGAAATTATAAACGCCTACCATTTTTTGGTAAGTATTGCTCAAAAAACTGTTGAAAAAAACTTGCCAGAATATCAAGAAACGATCAACACCTATTCAATACTAGATTTCTACCTTGAAAAACAAACCTTGTTCGTTTCCTATCTTAATGGCATGTCCTATGAATATATTGGGGTGCCAAAAAACATTTATATCAAAATGATTCATGCGGAATCTCCCAATCGTTTTGCTAAACGCCATATTTATGGGAATTATATCTACCGAAAAACTAGCGAAGGAACCGAGGATTAATTTTTTACTTAATTTTTGAAAGCTTTTTTATATATTTGTTATACTAACCAAGAAAATAACAAATATGGAATTTAATTTTTTAGCAGTTTTTGTTGCTGCACTCTCAAGTTTTGTGGTAGGATTTATTTGGTATAATCCTAAGGTTTTCGGTACAATTTGGATGAAAGAATCTGGAATGACCGAAGAAAAAGCCAAAAGTGGAAATATGATTAAAATCTTCGGACTCACGTTTGTGTATTCGCTGATGCTCGCTTTTATCATGCCTGCTCTAACCATTCATCAAATGGGCGCCTTGGGAATGATTGGAGGTCCAAAATTTATTGATTCGGCGCTGCCATCCTATGCGGCCTTTATGCATGATTACGGAGATGCTTTTAGAACTTTTAAACATGGCGCTTTACACGGATTTATGTCAGGACTCTTTATTGCCTTACCTATTGTAGCTATAAAAGGGCTTTTCGAACATAAATCATGGAAATACATTGCTATTTCGGCGGGCTATTGGACTGTGATTATGACCCTCATGGGAGCCATTGTGTGTGGTTGGAAATAATTAACATTTATTTATAGTAAAATCGCCCTACATTTGCGGGCGATTTTTTTTATGAAAAAACTTTCCTTTAAAATATATAATCACACTGATACCCTCCCAAATAATTGGGACACGGTAGCCTATAGAAACGTCTTTCTTCAAAAAAAGTATTTGGAAGTTCTCGAAAAATCAGCTCCCGTAAACATGCAATGTTTTTATATTGCTATTTATGAAGACGTTGAACTTATTGGTGTTTCTCTGGCTCAATATCTTGATTTAAACAAACTAGAATCTTTTGGCGAACGAGATAAGTGTTTTAAAACCTGGATTAGAAATATCATTTTTAGAAACTTTGGTTCACATACGCTGTTCTTAGGAAACAACATGATTACGGGGCAAAATGGGTATACTTTTTCAAAAGAAATCGATTTTGAAGCACTAAGTTCCATACTCATGGAAAGTGCACGAGAAATCACACAGTATTTCAAGCATCAAAATATCAAGATACACCTCGTTTCGTTCAAAGATTTTTATGAAGATTGTGCTAAAGAGTTGAAAAAAAACAGTTTTTCTTCGCTATTTGAGTATAGTTCGCAACCCAATATGGTCTTGTATGTCGCTCCTCTTTGGCAGGATAGAAATGATTATATCAATGCCTTTTCAAAAAAATATAGAGACCAATACAAACGAGCCCGTAAAAAATGTAGCGAAGTTCAGGTTAAAGAATTAACACACGAAGAAATTATTGAACATGAAACCACGCTTTATGACTTGTATCATTATGTGGCAAAAAATGCTCCCTTCAACACGTTTTTCCTAGCTAAAAATCATTTCTCCACTCTTAAAAACCAATGCCTTGATCATTTCAAATTGTATGGTTATTTACTAGAAGGCAAACTCGTCGGATTCCATACCATCTTGCTCAATGACAAAGTATTGGAAACCTATTTTCTTGGCTATGACCCTCAAGTACAAAAAGAAAACATGCTCTATTTGAACATGCTTTATAATATGGCTGAATTTGGTATTGAAAATAAATTCGAAAGAATCATTTTTGGTCGTACCGCTCTAGAAATAAAAAGCTCTATTGGAGCCATACCAGTTACGATGTCTGGTTTTATTTACCACAACACCCGCTGGATTAACAAATATCTTGATCGATTCTTTAAAAAACTAGAACCCAATATTGAATGGCAAAGAAGGCATCCTTTTAAATAAGAAGCATGGCATCATGCAATCAATTTAGGGTATCCAATTCCATTTGTACTTTTTCCCATTCTTCCAATAGCGCGTCTAACTCTTGTTTTTTCTTATTGTATGCTGTAAAAAACGAAGCATCTTCGATATGCTTATCATAATTAGAAGCTAATGCCTTATCGTCATTTTGAATATCATTTTCGAGCTGTTTGATTTGACTCTCAATTTTACTGATACGATTCTGAAGCGTTTTTGTCTTCTTTTGGTCTTCGTAAGACAACTTTGTTACTTCTTTTGGCGCTTCTTTTTTAACCACTTCTTTTTTCTCTACTTCACGCATGTTTTGAAGATTGCGTTGTTCCAAGAAAAAGTTGATGTCCCCTAAATATTCTTTGATTTTTTGATCTTTAAATTCGTAAACAATATTAGACATGCCCTGTAAGAAATCACGGTCGTGAGAAACCAACAACAACGTTCCTTCAAATTTTTGTAAAGCGGCCTTCAAAACGTTTTTAGATTTAATATCCAAGTGATTGGTAGGCTCATCCATAACCAGCACGTTGATGGGTTGTAATAGGAGTTTACACAACGCTAATCGGTTTCGTTCACCACCTGAGAGCACTTTAACTTTTTTATCAACATCATCGCCACGAAATAAAAAGGCACCCAACATATCCCTTACCTTAGAACGATTGGTGTCTAAAGCTGCTTCGAGCATGGTATCAAGTAAGGTCTTCTCTCCATCTAAATATTCCGCCTGATTTTGTGCAAAATAGCCCAGTTGCACGTTATGTCCTAGCTTTATCGTTCCTTCATATTCAAACTCATTGACAATCGCTTTGATAAGCGTAGATTTTCCTTGTCCGTTTTGTCCAACAAAAGCTATTTTGCTACCGCGTTCCACAAGCAAACTAATGTCTTTCAAAATCATTTTTGAACCATAGGCTTTGGTCAAATGATCAATCTCTACAACCACACGGCCTGGTTCTTTAGACAAAGGAAACGAAATATTCATGACCGATGTATCGTCTTCATCGACTTCAATGCGTTCTACTTTGTCTAATTTTTTAATTAAGGATTGCGCCATAGAAGCTTTAGAAGCTTTGGCTCTGAATTTTTCAATTAATTTTTCCGTTTCTTCTATTTTTTTGGCTTGATTCTTTTGAGTGGCCAATTGCTTTTCGCGTATTTCATTACGCAATTCTAAATATTGGGTGTAGGGCTTATTAAAATCGTAGGCTTTCCCCAAAGATATTTCAATAGTTCTGTTAGTCACATGATCTAAAAACATTTTATCGTGAGAAACAATTACCACTACGCCAGGAAAATTTCGTAAAAACCCTTCCAACCAAATGATACTCTCTATATCTAAATGGTTTGTAGGCTCATCGAGTAATAAAATATCATTGGATTGCAACAGTAATTTTGCCAATTCAATGCGCATGCGCCATCCTCCTGAAAAAGTATCGGTCAAATTATTAAAATCTTCACGTTTAAAACCAAGACCTAGTAATATTTTCTCAATGTCTCCTACATAATTATATCCTCCTAAAAGTTCAAAACGATGGGTATAATCCGATAAATCTTCAATAATTTGATGATACGCTTCACTTTCGTAATCGGTTCGAGAAACCAACTGATGATTGATGTGCTCTAACTTTTTTTCAACCGCTTTAATTTCATAAAAAGCTTCATACGCTTCCTCTAAAACAGTTCTCCCTTGAATGAAATCAATATCTTGTCTTAAAAATCCAATTTTTATTTCTTTCTCTGTTGCAATCTGTCCTGAATCGGGTTTCAAGTCGCCAGCTAATATTTTAAGCATAGTCGATTTACCTGCACCATTTTTTCCTACAAGACCTACACGATCTCCTGCACCGAGACGAAAGGTAACTTCTTCAAACAAGAAAGAACCTCCAAAAGAAACGGATAAATTATGAATATTTAGCATATTATTTGTTACAATTGTTACATTAAAAACTTTCGTATGAATTACCTTTGCAGAAAATTTTTGCAAATGTTAAAAAAAGGAAGCACATTATATAGTATTTTAACAGGAACTTGTCCAAAATGTAATGAAGAAAGCATGTATGAAGTCAAAAACCCATACAAACTGACAACTTTATACAAAATGCATGATACATGTAGTCATTGTCATACACAATATAAAATAGAACCCTCTTTTTTTTATGGAGCAATGTATGTCAGCTATGGTCTTACTGTAGCCTTTGGCGTAGCTATTTTTATCATTTTACATGTTTTTCTTAACCAAGACATCTTAAACTCTTTTATAGGAATAATTGTAGGAATCCTTCTATTGATGCCAATTACAGCGAGACTAGCGCGAAATATTTATATAAACATGTTTATCCGTTATGACAAAAACTGGAAACAAAACGCTTAACTCTCTTGATATCAATATATGGGTCTAAGGGCACATCGTTTTCGATATAATTAAAAAGATCCCGTGCCATAGCAGGAGCAAGCATGACTCCTCGGGTTCCTAAACCATTTAGAATAAACATATTTTTATATAAGGGATGTCTTCCCACTAATGGACGTCGATCTTTTACAGTGGGACGGACACCAGCCAAGTGCTCTACTAAAGTAAAATCACATTGTATTAACTCTTTCAATTGAGTAAGAAGTTCGTTTTTTGCTTCAAGAGTAGGAATATTTGTTTTATCAACCCAATTATAGGTAGCGCCTACTTTATAGTAATCCTTTCCGATAGGCATGATAAAAATTGAGGATTTAACAATCACTTCGAGTTGTAATTTGGGTGCATGAATAACCAAAACTTCCCCTTTGGTTCCATCTAATGGTAGTGTATTAAAGTAGGGATTGGACAGTAATCCAAATCCTTCAGCAAAAACAATGTTTTTGGCTCGAATATCTTTGTAAACAATATATTCATCGTGATGCTCTAACAAATCGTATGCAAAGGTTTCTTCACGGAAACATTGTTGCATTTTCAAGTATGCTTTATACGACTCCAATAACAAACCCGTATCTACATAACCGGTATGCATTACATGTCCATAGGCATAAGGCGACTCAATAGAAGATAATGTAGTGTGAATTAAATTAGCATCTAAAAAAGGGGCGAGATTAGGTTTATCGGCTGCAATAAACCAATTGTTTTGTTCCTCTACGGAGTAAAATTTACGCCAAAGCGGAATGGGGTTTATAAGCTTTTGCGACACCTTTTGCTCTAATGCTTGATAAAATGGATACAAAAGTTCCAATTGATCGGAAGCTTTCCAAACTTCGCTAAATCGTTTTAAGATAACGGGATTATACAATCCCCCAGCAATAACAGAAGAATTTTGAGAAGAATCAGATAGAACTAAAACGGATTTACCTTTATTTAAGGCTTGTTCACAGAAAGAAATCCCAGCTAGCCCACCACCAATGATTAGATAATCATACATAAGTAGAAATAAAAAAAACTCCTACCAAAGGTAAGAGTTTTTTTTATTTTAATTGAAAACTTTAATTAGTAATTCCACATGTCTTGTTCAAAATTACGAATTTTTTCTTTGATTCGTTCTGACTCTAACAATTGCATTTGGGCATTATCTTTCATGTATTGATCGACTTGTCTATCACCGTATACATTTTCTTCTTTGTAAATGACCCCATTAAAACGGCGTGAATTTAAAAGATGGTCAAAAGATATTGGCATTGCAGAATTTCGATCGTTAAAGGACTTGGCTTCGTGAAGAATATCTCTTATTGAAGGGAAATATACCCAAAATAATTCAATAGCATCAGTATTTCCTTTAGCCTTATCACGTGCTTCAGTCGCCATTGGACATATTGCCAACATTCTGTATTTTAATTCACTTTGACGTTTATCAAAATACCAATACCCTTTAATTTTATACCCTGTAATATCAGAAGCGTCTAATTCAGTTTCGTTAATAAATTGTTTATCAAGAACTTTTTTTCCAGATTTATAAGCTGCAATATCTGTATTAAATTCATCGATACCTGCAGCTGTTGTATCTCTAAACTTAAATACACTCTCCATGTCTTTCAAAGTTTTTTTGGTATTAAAATAGTCATCACCATATACTTCGGTAATTTTACCATCTTTGATACCTTTCAACAAAACAGCAAAAAGAGATCTTCTATCTTTACCCACAAAAGCAGTGTCTACAGGATAATATAATGGAAAGTTAATTCTTTCATCTATATCTACTAATTCCCATATTGTTTTACCCATCAAAACATCTCTGTCATGCACATACCCATAAGGCAAAGGCTTGTCGTTATCAGACTCCATTTGAGCAGCTGTCTTCTTTCCGATATCAGCTGGTGTTTTAGCGTTCAACAAATTAGATTGAGCAGAAGTAGAATATACTCCAACAACACTCAAAACAACTAATAAAAAGTTTTTCAATTTCATAATATTATTTATAAGTTATTTAAGTAAAGATACTAAACTTAAATTATTGTAATTCAAAAATAGCTGGTGCAGCTGTTTTGGTTTGAATACCAGAACCTTCACCTACAATTTTTGTTTTTACATCAGAAATGGTAATTTGATCACCTTTTACTGCTCTACCCAAAGCTGCAACACATTGAGCATTTAAACGATCCCCATTCACAACTATAGAAGCTTGTCCAGGTACTTTCAATACAAATTGAGTTACTTGGAATTTCAAATCATACAAAAAGTCGGGTAATACAGCTGTTATTTGTGATGATTGAAGACGTGATTTTGCTCCTTTTTGTGAGCCTATAGTTCCTCCAATAGCAGCTTGTGGTGCAGGAATACCTTTTATTCTAAAAGCTTTTTTATCAGTTACTGTTTTACCATCTGACATCTTACCATTAACAGTAACCAAAACTTCATCTCCAGAACCTGGATTTAAAATATACTTACCATTTGCACCAGCTTTAGTTAACCCAGGAGCTGAAGCCGTAACGTTATTGTCACCAATACCTGCAAAAGAAATTGTCATTGGGTTTGGTAACCCTCTATATACCACATTCATTTTGTCTGCAGAAATATTAGCAGAATTTGGACGAGGTATAACAACATATTTTCCTTCAAATTTTAATGGCACTGGCTTTCCATCTTCCATAAAAGTGAACTGCCCATTAATATTTTGTTCACCAATTGAACCTGCAGTCATTGAAATAACCGCTTGACCATTTTCAATTTTTCCAGGACCTTGAAAAGATGTTGGCTTAGTATTTTCATCATAACGACCTAAAACCACTTTACCTTTTACAGCCTCTCCTTGAAAATAAGCACTTTTTTCTAACACTACCATAGCAGTATAGTTTTTCATAGAAGCCGCATCAACTGCAGCACCACCTAATAAAGAACTATAACAATCAAACTCGGCTTTCTTAACATCATTTTGCCAAGCCGTTAATTTTGCTAATGATGCAATAGCTGGAAAATGTTCAAAGTGATAAGATAAATATTTTTTTGTTACCCCATCATGATCTTTAACATCTGAAGTATTGAATTTAGCATCCAAATCAGCAATAATAGGAGAAAGTTTTTTAGACAAACTTGGTTCACTTGCTACAGCAGCCTTCATATCAGCTACATATTTATTTATAGCAGCAACAATTGCAGTTCCTTTTGCAGAATAGTTGTCACCTTTAAACCAAGTTTCATCTATATGAGGTCCTTTATCCATAGCCTCATAAGGTAACTTACCTGTTTTTTTATCAATTTCTACACCATTGGTTGCATCTGCTTTCAAAGTTCCGATATATTCATAAAAAGTCTTTGAAATCTCTGCAATCTTATCAGCAGCGTTTTTTGCTGGTCCATACATACCTGCATTTTCAGCTCCTTTTTGATCAATTAATGTTAAAAGCTTTTTATTATTTTCCAAAGAAGCGGTATTCGCATTCTCAAATTTTTCATTCATCAATCCAAAAGCCGATAACACTTCTTTTGACATGTTTAATGCCAACATTGCGATGAAAACCAGATACATCAGGTTAATCATCTTCTGTCTAGGGGTTAATTTTCCTCCTGCCATTTTTTCTAATTAGTTTTTAATGTTAATTTAGTAAAATTTAGTTAAAAAACTAATTATCCTTTATTACTCATTGCAGACAACATTCCACCATATACATTGTTTAATGTAGACAAGTTAGATGTTAATGATTGCATTTGATCTTTTAATTTTAAGTTGTTTTCAGCAACTTCATCGTTAATTTTAGCGTTTCTTTCAGCACTTTGTAATTGTATTTGATACAAATTATTTAACGTCTCCATTTGTGCAGCTGCTTTAGACATTTCTTCGGCATATTTCTTTTGACCAGCCATTGCATCTACAGAAGGAGATATCGATTTTGCAGCACCTTCAAAATTTTTAATACTGTTTCCTAAGCTCGCCATCAATTCACCGTCAATTTTAGCTTCTTTCAACATAGCATCTAATTTTTGAGAAAGCATACCTTGAGCATCTTTAGGCTCCTCTTTTTTGGTTTTTTCTTTTGCTTGCCCACCAGCTAATTCAGGATATACTAAAGACCAATCAATTTCATCAGGTGAAGTTTCAAATGCTGACAAAGCAAAGATAAAAGCTTCTGTTAATAGTCCAACAATAAGAAATTGACTTGCACCCGGCCAGTGTTGAATTTTAAATAATGCTCCAACAATAACGACAGCAGCACCCATTCCGTAGGTGAATTCCATAACTCTTTTTGGTAATAATCCCATAATAATAATAATTTTAGTTAGTTAAGTTTTATATTTAAGTTAGTTAATATACAAATTGATTATTTTCTTTTTCCGTTACCCGTAGTTTGAGTTCCCATATAATCTTGTACGGTTCTAAAACCAATGTAACTTCTAGCAGTATCTTGATATTCAAAATCTCTTGTTCCTACCTGCAAGAAATAAGCTACATCTTTCCAAGACCCTCCTCTTACCACTTTACGTTTGTTTGAGGTATCTGGTACGTTTGGATTCATTGTAGAAACATATTCATAAGCCGAAGCATCATAAGAAGAATCCGTCCATTCTGAAACGTTACCAGACATATTGTATAAGTTGTACCCATTAGGCTGATATGATTTTGCTTCAACAGTGTACAACGCTTGGTCAGCAGCATAGTCTCCTCTATCTGGTTTGAAGTTTGCCATGAAACACCCTCTATCATTATGAGTATAAGGACCTCCCCATGGATAATTTCCTGACTCTAGACCACCGCGAGCTGCATATTCCCATTCAGCTTCAGTAGGTAAACGGAACGAATTTATCAAATCTCTTCCTTTTTTCTTTTTAACATAAATATTTTTATTCAACGTTCTCCAAGCGCAGAATGCTTTAGCTTGTTTCCAATTTACCCCTACTACAGGATAATCCCCATACGCTTGGTGCCAAAAATAATCATTATGCATTGGCTCATTATAAGAATACGCAAAGTCTTTTATCCAAACAGTTGTATCAGGATATACAGGAGTATTTTCTGTTTTTACAAACTGACTTCTTTTTCCTTTTTTAGCTTTTGCAGCCGCTTGAATATCCATCCATGAATAATGAAATTTCAATTTATTCACATCAATAGTTCTCAATCCATTGTACGATTCACTTACTGGAAGATACATTGTATCCATAACCTCCGTGTAGTATTCATCAGGATATTTTTTAGTATCCGTGATTAATTTAACCTTTCTGTTCAATCGACGTCCAGCATAAGGATCATCTTTAGTCCCAACACTATAGTAATTTTCATACATATATTTGTCATAAGGAGTCATTTTAGCTGGGTCTTGATCCGCAAAAGCATAATCACCAATACTACCACCAGCTTTTCCTCCTTTTCCAGAACCAGGTTTTTGACCAACTTCATCAGCAAGTATTGCTAAACGAACTCTAATAATAGAATCTTTAACCCACTCCACGAATTGTCGGTATTCACTATTTGTAATTTCTGTCTCATCCATATAAAACGAACGAACGGTTACTGTTTTAGTCGGAGCGTCTTGTACATTAGCTAAATCATCGTCTGATTTACCCATAATAAAAGCACCTCCTGGAACTAAAGTCATTCCGTATGGTTTCTCTGGATGCCATTTTTTTCCTTTTACTCCTACTAACTCACCTTTGTCGTTAGACTTTCCACAGCTCGCTAGTAGCGCTAAAACAGATGCAAATGCAATGAACTTCTTCATATAAATCTGGGTTAATTATGTTCTTTATTTTTAAGGGCGTAAACCTATTTATTATTTTTGAAAAAAACAATTATTTATTTCTTAAAATTTACTTATTTCGTAGAAAAACGAAATTTAGTACTTTTTATTGCCTTATTCTACTATTATTAATATATACAAACAATTAATCATAAAATTAAAAAGCTAATCTCAGTTTATGATTACAAAATATTCTTTCTCTGTGCCTTCCACCATCGCTCGGGAATTTCCTGATTACATGCCGCTAAATAATCCTCATGTGAACATGGTAATAACGTATTCTTTTTTAATTTATTGCTTGCGCTTGAAAAAAAAGGAATTTCTATCCACCATCGATCTGTTTTATCACTTTTAAAGAAAACAATATCTTCCTCTTCAAAGGGCACTGTATACTTTGTATAATTTTCTTTACTTCCAAAAGGATACTCATTGGAACGATAATGCACTCCTTCTATAAAATACCAAACCATTTGTGACAACAAAACAGCCTCTTCCTCGGTTGCTGTTTGATTAAAAATTCCAAAACATGATACTTTATCACTAATTCCTGCATAGCGTGAAAGTGCACAAATCTCTTTACCATTAAATCCATTAGGTTGAAAATCGATTTTTTTTCCTGAATCTGATGATTTCACCGCATTAATATCTAAACTAACCAAATCAGCATCTCTAAATACGGGCTCGGCAATAGCTAATGAATTACACACTTCACCTAATCGGTAGGCATCGAAATACAATTTCTCTATTAAATCAATTTCCTCTTGAGAATTATAATAGGTTTGATATCCGATGTTACTAAAATTAAACAAATTATTAGGCTCGTCTAAAATTATTTTAGACAAATAGGATTCACTAGAAACCGCATCGCTTTGTTTTCCAAAGTCAAATTTAGCGTCTATAGAAACCAAATTTACCATCTGTTCTAAAACATCATAACTCCTATATAATGCATAGGTAATGTCTTGTGTTCCTCCTATAACAATAGGAATAACATTACTCTTTATGAGTTTTGACACCACTTTTTGAACGGCAAAATAGGTGTCTTCTTTTGAATTTCCTGGAACAATATCTCCAAGATCTGCTATGCCATGACTCCAATTTCCTGGAAAAAGGCTGTACATTTTTTTTCTAAAATCTGTCAAATCCACATCGGCTCCTGCACGATTTTCATCGCCTCTATTTTCCAACACTCCGAGTATTGCCATGCGCACTTGACTCATATCTGGAAAATCATGTTCCGTATGAAAAACTACTTTATTAGCCAAATGTTGTGAAGACAGTCGCTTGATATCAATTATTAAATCCGTCTCTAAAGGGGTCAGAAAATCAAATTCCATGTACTATTTCTTTTTTGTGGACGTTTTTTTTGCTGGAGTCTTTTTTGCAGGAGCTTTCTTTTCAATCATTTCTTGAACTGCAACTAGAGTTAATGCTCCTGCATCTACATCTTTACTCAATTCAATTTTTATTTTCCCTTTTAAAATCACGCTACGTCCCCATCGGGCTTTTTCCACACGAATCCCTTCAGCTTGCCAATTGTGAATTACTTTATCAACTTCTTTTTGCTGCTTTTCCTCAATAAGTTCGTTGATATCTGTTTGCGACAAGCGATCGAAATCGTATTTTTTACTCACATTAATAAACATGCCATTCCATTTAATAAATGGTCCGAAACGTCCAACTCCTTTTTGAACGGGCATGTTTTCGTACATAGCTATAGGCGCATCGGCCTGGGTTTTTTCATCTATTAGTTTTTTGGCATCTTCCAACGATACATCGAGAGGTTCAACACCTTTAGGCAAGGAAATAAACTGTTTACCAAAACGCACATAGGGCCCAAAACGTCCGTTATTTACCTCAATCGATTCGCCTTGATAAGTTCCTAACTGTTTTGGAAGTAAAAATAAATCCAACACTTCTTCTAGCGAAATATTTCCAATATTTTGATCTTGACGTAAACTTGCAAATTGCTTGTCCTCATCCTCTGCGTCTCCTATTTGAGCCATAGGACCAAATTTACCCAAACGTACCGACACTTGTTTTCCAGAAACAGGATGTTTTCCTAAAATACGCTCACCACTTTCTCTGTCGGCATTCTTTTCAACATCCACTACATTTGGATGAAAATGAGAATAGAAATCATTCATCATTTTTGCCCAATCGACCGTACCTTCAGCAATTTCATCAAAATCCTGCTCAACCTTTGCTGTAAAATTATAGTCTAAAATTGTTTCAAAATTTTTCACTAAAAAATCATTCACAATAATTCCGATATCTGTTGGCACCAATTTTCCCTTATCTGAACCCGTGACTTCTGTTAAAACTTGCGTCTTAACTTCAGCCTCTTTTAGTGTGAGTTGGGTATATTTACGTTCAGTTCCTTCAAAACTTCCTTTTTCAACATAGGTTCTAACAATTATTGTAGAAATGGTTGGCGCATAGGTGGAAGGCCTTCCGATTCCTAATTCTTCTAATTTCTTAACCAATGAAGCTTCTGTATAACGACTAGGCGGTCTTGAAAAACGTTCCGTAGCTGTAATATAATTGGCTACTAGTTTCTCATTACTTTTTAAAGCAGGCAACATTCCTTCTTGTTCTTCTTCATCGTCATCATTCCCTTCAAGATATACTTTTAAAAAACCTTCAAATTTGATTACTTCACCTGTTGCTGTAAATAATTCTGAGTGTGTATTGCTTTCTATTTTAACATTTGTGCGTTCCAATTCGGCATCACTCATTTGTGAAGCCAACGTGCGTTTCCAAATGAGTTCATACAATCGGGCTTGGTCTCGTTCTAAAGGCACCGTATGTCGCGACATATCAGTAGGACGAATGGCTTCGTGCGCTTCTTGTGCTCCTTTTGATTTAGTATTGAAACTTCTTGGTTTAGAAAACTCTTTTCCGTAATAACTCGTGATTTCTGCTTGAGCTGCTGCCATCGCTTCTTGCGAAAGATTGACGCTGTCTGTTCTCATGTAGGTTATCAGTCCTGCCTCATACAAACGTTGTGCAATTTGCATAGTAATACCTACTGGCAAATATAATTTTCTAGCAGCTTCTTGTTGCAACGTAGACGTTGTAAATGGCGCTGCTGGTGATTTCTTAGTAGGCTTTGTTTCCAAATCACCTACCTTATAACTTGCTCCTATATTTTTATTTAGAAACGCTTCCACTTCTTTTTGAGTAGTAAAATTCTTGGGCAATTTGGCTTTGAATGTTTTTCCTGCTTCATTGGTGAACTCTGCACTCACACTGTAGGAAGCTTCTGCTTTGAAGTCTTGAATTTCACGTTCTCTTTCAACTATTAATCGAACAGAAACTGATTGAACACGACCTGCTGACAAACCTCCTTTTACTTTTTTCCAAAGAACGGGCGACAATTCGTATCCTACCAAACGGTCTAGTACCCTACGGGCTTGTTGGGCATTGACCAAATTATAGTCAATTCCTCTAGGATTTTCAATTGCTTTTTGAATCGCCGATTTGGTAATCTCATGAAAAACGATTCGTTTTGTTTTGTTTGGATTTAAGTTCAATTCCTCAGACAAATGCCAAGAAATGGCTTCTCCCTCACGATCCTCATCGGAAGCCAACCAAACCATTTCTGCACTTTTGGCTAATCCTTTCAACTTCGTCACCAACGCTTTTTTGTCGGGTGATACTTCATATTTAGGTTTGAATCCGTTGAGCACATCCACGCCAATTTCTTTGGAAGGCAAATCTGCAATATGTCCATAACTCGATTCTACTTGATAGTCAGAACCTAGAAATTTTTCAATAGTTTTTGCTTTAGCGGGTGACTCAACGATTACTAAATTTTTAGCCATAGGGTGATAATTTGTTCGCAAAAGTATAGGTTTTTTTTAAATTTTGAGATTTTGAAAATTATTTTAGCATTAAAATTCCCTTCGATTTAAAAAACAGTTCTTGTTGCCTAGTATTGAATTTTGCAAAAAAAATACAATCTAGCCCCGATTGAAGTGAAATTTTTTTTTGTAGAAGAGGAAACTCACACAACACCTCCAAACAAGAGTGACAAAAAAATTGTAACGAAAGCGGGAATATGGTTTTTAAAAATACCCAAGCGATTCGCTACATATAAAAAAGTATGTTAAACATTATCTGTCATCTTGTCAGTTTTCCTAATTTAGTATTATCTTTGCATTTGAAAAACAATATCTAAACAGATCCTGAGATAATTTCAGCATACATGGAAAAGGAAATAAACGAAGAAAAACAAGGAACAAGTCTTGTACTCGAGCAAAAAGCAGAAAATTCTAAAAAGTTATTTATTGAAAGTTATGGTTGTGCCATGAACTTTTCAGACAGTGAAATTGTAGCTTCAATATTGACAGAACAAGGATACAATACGACTCAAAACTTGGAAGAAGCCGATTTGGTTTTGGTTAACACCTGTTCGATTAGAGATAAAGCCGAGCAAACCATTCGCAAGCGTTTGGAAAAATACAATGCAGTAAAACGCAGTATTAATCCGAGCATGAAAGTGGGCGTTTTGGGTTGTATGGCCGAGCGATTGAAAGACCAATTTTTAGAGCAAGAGAAAATTGTAGATATGGTGGTAGGTCCAGATGCTTATAAGGATTTACCCAATCTTTTGAAAGAAGTGGAAGAAGGTCGTGATGCCATCAATGTAATTCTGTCGAAAGAAGAAACCTATGGTGATGTAGCACCCGTTCGCTTGAACAGCAATGGTGTCAATGCTTTTGTTTCAATTACTCGCGGATGTGACAATATGTGTACGTTTTGCGTGGTGCCTTTTACGCGGGGTCGTGAACGCAGCCGAGAACCACAAAGTATTATGGAAGAAATTCAAGATTTATGGGCTAAAGGGTATAAAGAAGTATGTCTTTTGGGTCAGAATGTTGACAGTTACTTGTGGTATGGTGGTGGCTTGAAAAAAGACTTTGACAAAGCAACCGAGATGCAAAAAGCTACAGCGGTTGACTTTGCGCAACTATTAGAAATGTGCGCGATACACTTTCCGAAGATGCGTTTTCGCTTTTCGACATCCAATCCTCAGGACATGCACGAAGAAGTATTGCATGTTATTGCTAAATATCCAAATGTATGTAACTACATCCATCTACCCGTACAAAGTGGAAGTACAAGAATTTTAAAGGAAATGAACCGTCAACATACTCGTGAAGAATATATGGCTTTGATTGACAATATCAAACGTATTATTCCTGATTGTTCGATTTCTCAAGATATGATTGCTGGATTTCCAACTGAAACTGAAGAAGACCATCAAGACACGTTATCGTTGATGGAATATGTGGAATATGATTTTGGCTATATGTTTGCCTATTCAGAGCGTCCTGGTACATTGGCCGCCCGAAAAATGGATGACGATGTTCCCGAAGAGGTTAAGAAAAGTAGATTACAAGAGATCGTTGATTTACAGCAAAAGTTAAGTGAAAAAAGAACTGCTCGTTTTTTAGGCGAAACTGTTGAAGTGTTGATTGAAAAAGAATCAAAAAAATCCGATGCGCATTGGAGTGGTAGAATTTCTGAGAATGTCGTTACGGTGTTCCCAAAAGAAAATTATAAAGTTGGTGATTTCGTTTTGGTTAAAGTAACTGATTGCACCACGGCTACCTTAATTGGTGAAGCGGTTGGTTTTAGTGAGATGCAATCCAATTAATTAAAGCCACAAATTACATATGGAATCCGTTCAAAACATAAAACAACGATTTGAAATTATTGGAAATGATCCAAAACTCAATCGTGCCGTGGAGAAAGCCATTCAAGTAGCGCCTACTGATATTTCGGTATTGGTTGTAGGAGAAAGTGGTGTGGGAAAAGAAAGTATTCCAAAAATCATCCATTCGCTTTCGCATCGCAAACACGGCAAGTACATCGCTGTAAACTGTGGTGCTATTCCAGAAGGAACTATTGATAGTGAACTTTTTGGACACGAAAAAGGGTCTTTTACTGGAGCTACAGCTACCCGTGAAGGGTATTTTGAAGTAGCCAACGGAGGAACTATCTTTCTGGATGAAGTGGGCGAATTACCACTTACAACACAAGTTCGTTTACTACGTGTTTTGGAGAATGGTGAATTCATCAAAGTCGGTTCGTCTCAAGTACAAAAAACAAACGTACGCATTGTAGCAGCTACCAATGTTAATATGTTTGACGCCATAGAAAAAGGAAAATTCCGTGAAGACTTATACTATCGTTTGAGTACGGTTGAAATCGGGTTGCCTCCACTACGGGACCGAAAAGAGGACATTCATTTGTTGTTTAGAAAATTTGCCTCCGATTTTGCTCACAAATACAAAATGCCAGCTATCAAATTAGAAGATAATGCTATTGCATATTTATTAAATTATCGTTGGAGTGGAAACATTCGTCAATTACGCAATGTTGCTGAGCAAATTTCAGTTTTAGAAACCAAACGAGATATTTCTGCGCAAACGCTGTTTTCGTATTTGCCACAAGAAGGCAGTCAACTTCCGAGTGTTATAAAGGATAAAAAAAGTGACTCCGATTTTTCCACGGAACGGGATATTTTATACAAAGTGCTTTTCGACATGAAAAGCGATTTAAATGATTTGAAAAAGCTCACCTTAGAGTTGATGAAAAACGGAACTAAAGTTCAAGATATTAATCCAAGTTTGATTCAGAAAATCTATGGAAAACCCGAGGAAGAGTCGTTCTTTGAAGAAAAACCAAGAGTGGAAGTGATGCCCACGCACGCAACCGTCACTCATGAAAATTATATTGAGGAAGATGAAGACAACAATCAATATCTTTTTGCAGAAACCGTCGAAGAAGAAGAAACCCTAAGTTTGGAAGCCAAGGAAATCGAATTGATAAAAAAAGCTTTAGAACGCAATAAAGGGAAACGTAAAATTGCCGCCGAAGAACTCGGTATTTCCGAGAGAACCCTATATCGAAAAATAAAGCAATACGATTTATAAAGCACTTTATTTTAAAAAAACTATCTTTGGCTTTTAGAACGAATGAAAAAAATGAAGCATATTCTGTTAGTTGTAGTCGCACTTACTTTTTCAAGTTGCGGTTTTTATAATTTTACGGGAACAGGAAAAATTGATGCCAAGACGTTTCAAGTGAATTATTTTCACAACAATGCGCCTTTGGTACAACCGGGTATTGAACGTACGTTCACTTTGAAACTTCAGGAAATTCTTCAAAATCAAACCAATTTAAATTTGACGAATACCAATGGTGATTTAATGTATGAGGGAGAAATAACTGGTTATAACATCACCCCAATGGCAGCAACAGCAAGTCAAACTGCTGCACAAAACAGACTGACTATTACTATAAACGTACGATTTGTGAATCGAAAAGACGATAAGGAAAATTTTGAAAAGCCCTTTTCATTTTATTATGACTATGCAGGCGACCAACAACTTACAGGTGCCTCGTTGACTGCTGCTTTAGATGTAATTTTCGAGAGAATCACACAAGATATTTTCAATCAATCGCTAGCCAAATGGTAGTATGAATAGTTCCGATTACACCTATATCATCAATAAGCCAGACGCCTTAAACGAGCGACTCAGTAATGGATTGAAAAAAATAGTAGATGAATTTCCCTATTTTCAAAGCGCCAGAGTCTTGCGATTAAAACACTTGTATAATCAGGATAGTTTTAAATACAACTATGCTCTAAAAATTGCAGCTGCTTATACAACAGACCGAAGTGTTTTGTTTGATTTTATTACTGCCGACCATTTTAAAACCATTCAAAGTGGGTTATATGACCAAAAAATTGCAGAATTGCTCAACATCGATGTCATAGAAAGCGAAGAGGTAAAAATAGAGCGCAATGATGCAGATGCGTTACAACACTCTATAATGTTGTCTATTAAACAATCGAACCCTAAGGAAAAACTTGAAGAAAAGCTAGAATTGGGCAAACCCTTAGATTTCACAAAGACAGAAAAACATTCCTTTCAAGAATGGCTCCAACTTTCACGCCTAAAGCCCATTGAACGAGAAGAAAAAACATCAGAAGAAGAAGCGATTAAAAAGAAAAAACTGGCCATAATTGATAAATTTATCGAAACAAATCCAAAAATTTCACCCGTAAAAAAAGACACCTCTACTCCTATTTTGATTCCAGAAATTGAGGATAAGTCCTATTTAATGACGGAAACATTGGCAAAAGTTTATTTGGAACAAAAGAAATATTCGAAAGCAATTCAAGCTTATGAAATATTAATTTTGAAATATCCAGAAAAAAGTAGTTTCTTTGCAGACCGAATATCAGATATTAAAAATTTACAACAAAACAACAATAGTTAACAATGAGCACATTTACAATCTTTTTAGTATTAATCACCATCGTTTGTTTTTTACTAATCATCGTAGTAATGGTACAAAACCCAAAAGGAGGAGGATTATCATCATCAATTAGCGGATCGCAACAATTAGGAGGCGTTCAAAAAACCACAGACTTTTTAGACAAAAGCACATGGGTTTTAGGAGGCACTCTAATTGCATTGGTTTTGTTATCTAGTTTAAGTTTTACTGGAAGTTTAAACGACAATAAAAAAATCATTGACTCTTCGCAATCGGAAGCAAAGAAAACCGAAACGGCAGCGCCTAAAACGAGTAGCACTCCAGCAGCGCCAGCTTCTAAAACAGAAAAGAAATAATTTTCACAAAATAGTTTTAAGTCTCGAGAACCCCTCGAGACTTTTTTATTTCTGTCAAATTGTACTTGGTGTTCTGAAATTATGTCAGGCAAATTAGGTTGGCATAATTTCTGAATATGTGAAGCCGTCAAACAATTTATTAATATTAAAACATATCATTATGGCATTACACATTAAACCCCTTTCAGACCGCGTTATCGTGGAACCAGCGGCTGCGGAAACACAAACGGCCTCTGGGATTATTATTCCTGATACAGCTAAAGAAAAACCTCAAAGAGGAACTGTTGTTGCTGTAGGAAATGGAAAAAAAGATACTCCAATGACTGTCAAAGTTGGTGATGCAGTATTATACGGAAAATATGCTGGCACCGATTTAAAATTAGACGGTAAAGATTATTTAATAATGCGAGAAGATGACATTTTAGCAATCATCTAAAATGATTTTGATTTAAAAAAGTAAGTCTAAAATTTAAAACAAAAAAGAAATGGCAAAAGATATTAAATTTGATATTGAAGCAAGAGACGGATTAAAACGTGGTGTGGATGCATTAGCAAATGCAGTAAAAGTAACTCTAGGTCCAAAAGGAAGAAATGTAATTATTTCTAAATCATTTGGTGGCCCTACTGTAACTAAAGATGGTGTTTCTGTGGCAAAAGAAGTTGAATTGAAAGACGCTCTTGAAAATATGGGAGCGCAAATGGTTAAAGAAGTAGCTTCAAAAACAAATGATTTGGCTGGAGACGGAACAACAACTGCTACTGTTTTAGCACAAGCTATAGTTAAAGAAGGATTGAAAAATGTAGCCGCTGGAGCGAACCCAATGGATTTAAAACGAGGCATTGATAAAGCTGTAGAAGCTATCGTGGCCGATTTAGGTAAACAAGCTCAAGAAGTAGGTTCGTCTTCAGAAAAAATTAAGCAAGTCGCTTCTATTTCTGCTAATAATGACGAAGTGATTGGCGAATTAATCGCAACTGCGTTTGGAAAAGTGGGTAAAGAAGGTGTAATAACTGTTGAAGAAGCTAAAGGAACCGATACTTATGTAGACGTTGTAGAGGGTATGCAATTTGACAGAGGTTATTTATCTCCTTATTTTGTGACTAATCCAGAAAAAATGAATGTAGAATTAGACAATCCTTACATTCTTTTATACGACAAGAAAGTGTCTTCTCTCAAAGAATTACTTCCTGTTTTAGAACCAGTAGCACAATCTGGAAAACCATTATTAATTATTGCTGAAGATGTTGACGGTGAAGCGTTATCGACCTTAGTAGTTAACAAACTAAGAGGTGCCTTGAAAATTGCAGCTGTTAAAGCACCTGGATTTGGTGACCGAAGAAAAGCCATGTTAGAAGACATTGCTATATTAACTGGAGGAACAGTCATTGCAGAAGAAAGTGGCTATACTCTAGAAAATGCTTCTATTGAAATGCTTGGTACAGCAGAAAAAATCACAATTGACAAAGACAATACAACAATCGTTAATGGTGCAGGAAGTGCTGACTTAATTCAGAATAGAGTCAACCAAATAAAAAGTCAGATGGAGACTACTACTTCTGATTATGACAAAGAAAAATTGCAAGAACGTTTGGCTAAATTAGCTGGTGGTGTGGCAGTTCTTTATGTGGGTGCCGCTTCTGAAGTAGAAATGAAAGAGAAAAAAGACCGTGTTGACGATGCGTTACACGCCACTCGTGCCGCTGTTGAAGAAGGTATCGTTGCGGGAGGTGGAGTAGCCTTATTAAGAGCTAAAAACACTTTGGCAAAAGTAAAAGCTGACAATGCTGATGAGGCAACTGGTATTCAAATTGTCTCTCGTGCTATAGAATCACCTTTAAGAACTATTGTAGAAAATGCGGGATTAGAAGGGTCAGTTGTTGTAGCAAAAGTAGCTGAAGGAAAAGAAAACTTCGGGTATAATGCTAAAACAGATGAATATGTTGACATGTTGAAAGCAGGAATTATAGATCCTAAAAAAGTAACACGTGTCGCTCTTGAAAATGCAGCTTCTGTTTCAGGTATGATTCTTACTACAGAATGTGCTTTAATTGATATTAAAGAAGACAATCCTGCTGGTGGAATGCCAATGGGTGGTGGCATGCCTGGAATGATGTAATTTAAAGTACGACGTTAAAAGTATAACGTACGAACTAAAAAAATCCGCTTAATCACAATGATTGAGCGGATTTTGTTTTTAGGTTATTTCGAATTATTCGATATGTACTCTCTTCTTGAAAAGTTTCCATAACACAGGAACTGTTGTTACAGCGATTATTCCAAAAACGATAAACTCTATGTAGTGTTTTAAATCGATTCCAAATTCTATTTTAAACAATTCATACAAATAATGTCCTGCAAAAATCATGGTAAATGACCAAAGTATTGACCCTAAAACAGAGAAAAACATAAATCGTTTTCGATCCATATTTACTATTCCTGCTACAACCGGTGCAAAGGTTCTTACAATAGGTAGAAAACGCGCAAAAACGATGGCTTTTGAGCCGTATTTTTCAAAAAAATCTTTCGATTGAAACAAGTATTTTTTCTTAAAAAAGAAACTATCTTGTCTTTTATAAAGATACGAACCACTTTTTTTACCAACCCAATATCCAAAAACATTTCCTAAAATACCCATCAATGATATCAAGCTTGCCAGAATTGAAACATTTAAAAAATCACTTCCTGTTGAAAAATCTTTCAATAAAGACTCACTGTAAATTCCACAAAGAAACAACAAACTATCGCCTGGTAAGAAAAAACCGGCTAACAAACCCGTTTCGGCAAACACTATAAAAAGCACTACATATAATCCAATCTTAACTCCAGCAATTTCAAGTAGAATATAAAATTCTGGATTAAAAAGTTGTTTCCAATCAAAATGAGTCATAAAAACGATTCTAAAAAAATTAGTCCGTGAAATTAGGTATTATTTTGCGTATCTTACAACTATTTATTGTTTTTTTAGGAATTTTTAGAAAGTGAATCTTAACCTCGCTTCAAGAAAACAAAAAAGCTAGAACGTATTGCCCTAGCTTTTTAAGTGATTCTCTAGAATTTAATAATTTATTTGTGTCGTTCATATTGACAACAAGTATGTAGTTTTTCATAATCGGAATTGAGAGCTCTTACCTCTTGAGTATCATGACCTACTTTGGCAATGGCTTTTTCCACCTCGAGAAGTGTGGTTTTTTCTTCATTGAGAACCAATGCTAATTGATGAGTTTCATTATCCCACACCGCCCATTTTACGCCACTTACTGACAACGCTGCCTTCTCTATTCGTTTTTTACATAAGTCACAATTTCCGTTCACTTCAATACTGAACTTCGCATTCTTATTCTTTTTTTCTTGAGCTTGAATTGATAACGTTACCAAAGCTAGCATGATTCCTAAAAATATTGATTTCATTTTCCTATTTTATTAGTTAGTGTTTATTTTAATTTATATCTCAAGCCTGCGTAATACATTTTTCCAAAAATAGGTCCGTATACAATTGAGGTATCAAATGTAGACCCAAAAGGATTGTTTGCTCCCAAAATAGCTTGGTTTTGTCTGTAGTTTCCTATATTTTCTCCTCCTAAATAAAATTCGAAACTTTTGGAAAACCGTTTTGTAATTTGAGCATTGATTACTGAAAAAGCGGGCGAATTTTCAGAAAGTCTATCATTTACTGGATTGGATGCAGTATTGGGTAATTGTTGACTGCCGAGCCAATTATAGGTAAAATCGAATTTCCATTGCTTTCCTTTTTTGGTAAGCGGGGTGTCATATTCTACATTTACAAAAAAGCGTTGTTTGGCTTGCAGGGGTCTTTGAAAATTACCTGACAAATAAGACGTTCTTACATCGTAATATTTATAGGCTGTACGAAGTTGTAAACGTGTTCTAATTTCATAATTAAAATCGAATTGTACGCTATTCGCATAGGAAGACCCTTTTAAATTATAAAACAAAACCTCTTGTGGACTTTGCATAATATCAACCACGACTTGATTTTGAAAATCTGTACGATATACATCTAGTGTTACATCTGCTGGTTTATTGAAAAGTCTAAAACTTTGTGTAAAACTCAATCCGTAATTCCAAGCAATTTCAGGATTCAAACCATAAATTTTTCCTGAAGCATCTAATACAGAAAATTGTCTTGAACTACCGAATAAATTTTGATTTTCAGCATAAATATTAGCTGCTCGTTTTCCTCTTCCCGCTGAAAAACGAAACGTCCCTTTCTCCCACGGTTTGTATCGAACATGGAGTCTGGGAGTTGCAAAAAAACCAAGTCTGTTGTGTGAATCCACCCTTCCACCCAATACAAAACTCCATTTTTCTTGATTGTCAAAAGTATATTCAAAATAGGCTCCTATATCGGTATCGCGTCTTCCCAAATCTTCCTGATTGAAATTTTCAAGATACCGATCTGATGAAAAGGTCACCCCTGTTGCAAACTTATGATTCGTATTTGAAATTATAGAATTAAAAATCAGATTTGAATAGAAGCTTTGTTGGACAATATTGTACTGACGTAATCCAAAGTATGACTCTTGGTCATGGTTGCTAAATGCATTCTGAAAACCTATACTTTGATAAGGCATATCTTTAAATACATATCCCACTTTGGAGGTAACATCGATCCGATTCGTTTTAATTTCTGAACCCCAATAGGACGTTGAAAATTTATCTCTTTCAGGATTAAAATCTACTTGTCCCGCTTGTTTAGCATCATTCAACCATTTGATATTTATAAAACTAACCCAGCCTGTTTGAGGATTTACGTATTGCCAACGAGAGGTTAAATTCACTTGTTTGGCTAATGGATTGTCCAAATACCCATCGTGATTCATATCATATTTAAACCATCTAGAATTCCCATGCAAAAAAAGACTGGTGGACCATTGGTTTGATAATTTCTGATTAAAATGCGTATTAATCTCCGTTCTTGAATCGGAAGCTCCGTAAACATTAAGGAAAAAAGGAATATCCTTAATCGGTTTGATCAATTCCGTATTAATTTGCCCCGAAATACTCTCATATCCATTTACGACGCTACCGGCACCTTTTGTTATTTGTATGCTTTCTACCCAAGTCCCGGGTGTAAAAGACATCCCATAGGCTTGAGATGCCCCGCGAATAGAAGGAATATTTTCCTCTGTAATGAGAATATACGGAGAGGTAAGCCCCAACATTTTTATTTGTTTAGTTCCCGATATAGCATCAGAAAAATTAACATCAATTGAAGGGTTGGTTTCAAAACTTTCAGCTAGATTACAACAAGCCGCTTTAAGTAATTCTTTACTTGAGACCACAGAAGTATTGGAAGTGGTCGTCAATTTTCTTATTCCTTTTCGTGATGCAGTAACAACGACAGTATCTAGTATTTTTTGTGACATAGAAGATACTGAAAAGCATAACATCAGGAATAATGTTATTTTTTTCATATAAATGTAGTTTAAGTTTATAACGTGTTTTAAAAACAAAAACTTAAGCGTAGAACATCAATCTATGATAGAGAAGATAAAGTGGTGGTGCGTGTGCATTACAATAATAGGTAGCCCCTATTTTCTGAACAGGTAAGATTCTAACAGAAAAAATACTAGGACTCCAATTATCAAAAACTATAAAATCTGAAACGTCAAATCCTACTATTTTAGTACTAATTTGATCCAATTTTTCAGCAGATTTAACTACTTTGTTTTTGCAACATTTGGATTTTTGTTCCATTTTACCGCAACAACTCTGTTCAATATTTTGATTATAGAACGGAATTTTAAGGGATATTGAAGCAATTTCATCATCGCAATAATGAATCGTAACAGCAATCCCTAGCTGAAAAATCAACAGAAAAGCGGTTAATAGTAAGGCAACAGATTTCTTAAAATTCATACTGCAAAGGTAATCATTCTACAAAAAACAATCACAAAATCACGTTAAAATATTAAATTTCAAAAGTTTGCCCTATGACTGGGATGATGCATTCATATGAATATCGAGCTTCTATTTGCTCTTGCAAAGCTTTTGCAGGTTCGTTTTCTCCATGAACTATAAACACTTTTTGAGGTGCTTTTTTCAAATCAGACAACCAGTGAACTAAATCCTCTTGATCGCCATGTGCAGAAAGCCCTTCAATTTCTACAATTTTTGCGTGAACAGGAAAATACTTTCCCCTCATTTTAATATCGGATGCTCCTTCTAAGAGCTGTCTTCCTCGTGTTCCTTCTGCCTGATACCCCACCAATATTACCAATGTTTGAGACAATCCTATATATCGTTCTAAATAACTCAACACCCTACCTCCAGTGACCATACCACTTGCTGCTATAATTACTTTCGGACGTTTATCATAAATTGCTTCAATTGTTTCTTGGTAATCGGTAATTTTGTCGAACATCTTAGACATCTCTATACAATCCTTCAATGGAAGTTTATGCCAACTTTGGTTTCTTTGAAAAACCTCCAAAACACTAATTCCCATGGGGGTATCAATAATATAAGGAACATGAGGCAGTCTGCCTTCTTCTTTGAGTTGCCATAACAAGTACATTAGTGTTTGAGCACGTTCAACCGCAAAACTAGGAATGACTACATTTCCTCCTCCGGAAATTGTGGTCGAAATATACTTTTCAAGTAAGCTTTTGACATCTTCCTCAGGATGTATGCGATTCCCATAAGTACTTTCCAAAAAAACATAATCTGCTTCAATTGGTTTTTTAGGAGGAAACATGAGTACATCATCCTCTCTACCTATATCTCCAGAAAACACCAAGGTTTTCCCTTCCGCATGTAGGCTTATTGAAGAGGCTCCTAAAATATGTCCTGCATTTGAAAAAACTGCCGAAATTTCAGCTTCTAATGCCACTTTTTTGTTTTCTTTCACAACCGTAAAAAGAGGAAAAACACGTTCGGCCTGAGCTACATCATAAAGCGGTTCGGCGACTTCATGTTTTGAATATTTCCCTTCATTCGCTTTTTGTGCTTCCTCTTCTTGAATTTTAGCACTATCCAATAGTATTAATTTTGCAATATCTTTAGTGGGACTTGTACAATATATTTTTCCATCAAAACCTTGACTAACTAAGCGTGGCAACCACCCACAATGATCCAAATGCCCATGTGTAAGCAACACACAATCTATCGTACTTGGCAAGATTGGCAAGGGTTCCCAATTAAGTTCCCGAAGCGCCTTTACTCCTTGAAACTGTCCACAATCTATCAATATTCTATAACCATTACTTTCTAGTAATGTTTTGGAACCTGTAACTGTTCTTGCTCCGCCAATAAAAGTTACTTTCATAATTCTAGATGTATTTACACAAATCAGACACTTCTTTTAATACGTTTTTGATCCGATTTGAACTGAGTCCAATATGTTCTAAGATTTCGGTATTATTACTTAGTTCTTGAGCCAAAATCACATCAGAAACAAGCAATTTATCTTTTTCCGCCAATGACAACGTTGTTAAACACGTTACAGGATACAATTGATCTTTATCTATACGATCTCTTAGATTTTCTTTTTTGGGATAATCCCAACTCAACAATTGGATACCACTACAAGTACCAAAAGCGATGGCATCAGCACTAAATCGATTATTGGTGACTATCCAACATTTTTCGATACTATCATTTTTCGAAAACACCATTTGCTTTCTGTCTTTGATATCGTTAAATCGGGATAAAATATACATAGGAACTTTCACATCAGAAACAATATCACGACTCGCATGAAACTTACATTCTATCATCTCAAAAATATCTTTTTTTATGATTACATCAATTTCATGAGAAACACACTTTCCTTGCAAAATCATGTTAGTGATTGTTTTGTATCCTTCAGCTTCAAAAAGTCGGGCGATATATTTTTCAAAGAAAAAACCTGCAGGTCCGAGCATTTGAATAGCAGCTCTCAAATTGTACTTGGCCGCATGATGATTGGATTCTTTTTTTAGAAGCGAAAAAGCAATTTTATATATTTCTTTTGTCGAAATACCATCATATATCTTGCTGTGAATTTCTTTTAGTATTCGTTTAACTGTTGATTCCTCAGCTCCCGATTTTAACAATGATTTTTTTAATTTTTCAGGTTCGAAATCGACAATTGTCCCTGAATGTTTAACTACTTTCATACCCTGACTTTTGTTCTAGTAAAGGTACGAAAAAAAACAACTATTTAGTCTTCTCTTGATAATAAAAAGCAGGCACAAAAAGAATAAGAAATATCGGCTGAATAATAAACCTTCTAATGTAAAACAAATTCATTTTATTGGTTGAACCAAATTTTACCAAAACAAAGAAAAAACTAATCATTAAAATCGTACCAAAAAAAGCGTACAAAAGCACAGAAAACTTAATAATTTTTCCCTCTTTAAACAACAACCAAAGTATACCTAAAGAAATCATAGAGTTTAAATAATAACGAAATCCTAGACTAAAAAAAAGAGTAACCATTCGTAGTTTAGGTAAAGGAATATTGTTGAAATTGGGCGTTTTAAAATACCGCAGAAAAGGATCATAAAACAGTGTCTCTTCGAAGGCACGCAATCCTGCTAGAAGGAACACCAAAAAGAGTATTCCAAAAACTCTTTTTTTATTTTTTAGAATGTTTTTTAGCATAAGAAGAAAAGGTATTAACCCAAATTACCCATAAAAGAAAGACAGTTCCATAAATAATTAAGGGGAAAAGAACCCCATGAAGAACCGATTCGTATTGTGGATAATTATACATCGATATTGACAATAATGCAATGCGTAAAATATTAAAAACATGTATAATGAGACTACCAAACAAAATATATAGAAACGTAGATTTCCAAGTCCCAGAAAAAGCAACCACAAAACTCACAAAAAGAATCATGACGCTCATAGCATTACATCCTTCTATGATTCGAGCTACCCATTTGCCCTTATATTTCAAATTCATCGATGCCTCCACTCGACTAGACGAAACACTTGCTACAGAATCAAATGCTCTTATTACATTTTTACTTTGATTGGCTACCAATTTTGTAAAACCATCTACCTCAAAATGATTTTGATCAAAGCTTGCAAGATACTTTTCGTATACAAATGTTAGCAAGACATAACACACTAAGAATTTGAATAAAAAGATCAAAAAAGGCTTAAATTGAATATAGTAACTTCTCAAAGTATTTTTTTAACAAATTTTAGGTAAAAGTACAAAATTTCAATACGTACTTTTGCAAAAAAGTATAAAATGAATTTCGAAGCCCTACAAACGTCTGTAATTGAAATACTTCAAAAAAAGGATTTCTCCCGTGATGAAAAATTAAAAAACTTGTGTAAATATCTATCAGAAAGAGTAGATTATTATAATTGGGTGGGATTTTATTTTGCCAATCACGAAAATAGAACCTTACACTTAGGTCCTTATTATGGTGCTGAAACCGACCATACCATTATTCCATTCGGTAAAGGAATTTGTGGACAAGTAGCTGAATCGAACGCTAACTTTGTGGTTCCCGATGTTTCAGCTCAAGATAATTACATAGCTTGTAGCATTACTGTAAAATCAGAAATTGTAATTCCATTATTTGTAAATGGAATAAATATTGGCCAACTCGACATTGATAGCCATACATTAAATCCTTTTACAGCAGCAGACGAACGATTTCTGGAGTTTGTAAACCACGAAGTTGCAAAATTATTTTAAAGAGTACTTTTTTATTTGCCTAATAAAAAAAGAAGATTATCTTTGCAAACGAAATAGGAAAATCCTCTTTCATACATAATAATCATTTAAATAATATTGGAATGTATTTAACTAAAGAAACTAAAGCTGAAATCTTCGCTAAACACGGAGGAAAAGCTGAAAACACAGGATCTGCAGAAGGGCAAATCGCTTTGTTTACATTTAGAATTAACCACTTAACTGGACACTTAAAATCAAATCGTCACGATTACAACACAGAGCGTTCGTTAGTGAAATTGGTAGGAAAAAGAAGAAGTCTTCTAGATTACCTAAAGAAAAAAGATATCAACAGATATCGTGAGATTATTAAAGAATTAGGTATTAGAAAATAATACATATCTTAAAGAGGTGCCTGCGCGCCTCTTTTTGTTTTTAAATTTAAGTGTTTCCAAACACTTCAACAATAAAGAAAAGTTTCGGTTTTTCATTGGGTTACATACAACTACTAACACACAACAACACAACTAACCTAATAGTTTAAACGAATTACATTTTTATGATTCCAAAAGTAACCCAAGAAACAATCGATTTAGGTGATGGAAGAACCATCACAATCGAAACAGGTAAATTAGCAAAACAAGCCGACGGTTCGGTTGTTGTGAGATGCGGAGACTGCATGCTTTTAGCAACAGCAGTATCGGCTAGAACATCAAACCCAGGTGTTGACTTTTTACCTTTAACGGTAGATTACCGTGAAAAATTTGCTGCTGCAGGACGTTTTCCTGGCGGTTTTTTCAAAAGAGAAGCACGTCCAAGCGACAGCGAAGTATTAACCATGCGATTGGTTGACCGTGTCTTGCGTCCCTTGTTCCCTGATGATTATCATGCAGAAACGCAAGTGATGATCCAATTGATGTCGCATGATGAAAATGTGATGCCCGATGCTTTGGCTGGATTAGCAGCATCGGCGGCATTAGCTGTTTCTGACATTCCTTTTTATAACTTAATTTCGGAAGTGCGTGTGGCACGTATTGACGGGAAATTAGTCATCAACCCAAGTAGAGCTGCTTTAGAACATTCAGATATCGACATGATGATTGGGGCTTCTATGGACTCTGTAGCTATGGTTGAAGGGGAAATGAAAGAAATTTCAGAAGCCGAAATGGTGGAAGCTATTAAATTTGCGCATGAAGCCATTAAAGTGCAAATTTTAGCCCAACAACGTTTGCGAGGAGCTGTTGGTTCACCAGCCTACAGAACTTATGAAGGAGAAGTAGAAGATGAAGCTGTTTACAAAAAAATTAAAGAAGCCGCATACGATAAATGTTATGCTATTGCTCAAGAAGCTTCTGGGAAAAGCGAAAGAGGCGAAAAATTTGCGGCTGTAAAAGAGGAATGTAAAGCTTTGTTTTCTGAAGAAGAATATGCTGAAAACAGTGATTTATCTGGATTAGTGGGTAAATATTTTTACAAAACCAACAAAGAAGCGGTTCGTAATGTTATTCTTGAAAAAGGGCTTCGTTTAGATGGTCGTAAAACAACCGAAATCAGACCTATTTGGTGTGAAACGGATTACTTACCTTCGGTTCACGGCTCTTCATTATTTACTCGTGGAGAAACACAAGCCTTAGCTACAGTAACACTAGGAACTTCTAGAGAAGCCAACATCATTGACAATGCCTCAGAACAAGGAGAAGAAAAATTCTATTTACATTATAATTTTCCACCCTTTTCAACTGGTGAAGCAAAACCTTTAAGAGGAACTTCAAGAAGGGAAGTTGGGCATGGAAATTTAGCACAGCGCGCTTTGAAAAATATGATTCCTACTGATTGTCCTTATACAATTCGAGTGGTTTCTGAGGTATTAGAGTCTAATGGTTCTTCTTCTATGGCTACGGTTTGCGCTGGAACAATGGCTTTGATGGATGCTGGAGTACAAATGGTTAAACCAGTTTCTGGTATTGCTATGGGATTAATTACTGATGGTCAAAAATTTGCAGTGTTATCAGATATTTTAGGTGATGAAGACCACTTAGGAGACATGGACTTTAAAGTAACAGGAACTAAAGACGGTATCACGGCTTGTCAAATGGACATCAAAATTGATGGATTGCGTTATGACATTATGGAGCGAGCACTAGAACAAGCTCGTGAAGGACGTATGCACATTTTAGGAAAAATCACTGAAACTATTGCTACACCAAGAGAAGATGTTAAAAAACATGCTCCTAAAATCATCATGCGTACAATTCCAGGAAACTTTATTGGCGCCTTAATTGGACCAGGAGGAAAAGTGATTCAAGAATTACAAAAAACTACTGGTACAACTATTGTGATTAACGAAGTTGATGAGCAAGGTGTTGTTGAAATTCTTGGAACTGACCCAGACGGAATTGCAGCGGTATTGGCAAAAATTGACTCTATCATATTTAAACCTGAAGTTGGTGAAGCTTATGAAGTAAAAGTAATAAAGATGTTAGATTTTGGTGCGGTTGTAGAATATACAAAAGCTCCAGGAAATGAAGTATTACTTCACGTTTCTGAATTAGCTTGGGAAAGAACAGAAAATGTTTCTGATGTAGTGAATATGGGTGATGTGTTTATGGTGAAATATTTGGGTATTGATCCTAAAACAAAGAAAGAAAAAGTATCCAGAAAACAACTTTTACCGAGACCTCCAAGAGAAGATAAAAAAGAAACTCCAAAAGGATAATTTTTTCGAAAAAAAATTTTAAACCCTAATTCTAATGAATTGGGGTTTTATTTTGAAATAAACCCTTATCTCAAATCAAAAAAATGAATAGGTTTACGACTCATGGGATTGAAAATAAGAGTATTTAAAGATTCTCTTGAGCAATATTCTATTTTTGGAGTTACACGTAGTTTAGCTCTAAAATGGTCTTTTATTTCGTGTAAAAAAACTTCAGATTGTTCTTTTACAGCAAGTTTTATCAAAATTTCGTCGGTTCCTAAATCATTCGTCGAAATTTCTATAATGTGTGTTTCTATATTTTCGAAACCATTTAATACATCATTCATAGCAGGTGGATACAATGTAGTGCCTTTATATTTTATCATTTGCTGTTTTCTACCAATTACGGGGCCAACACGCAACGTGGTTCTGCCACAAGTACAAGGTTGATCATGAAACTTCACAATATCCCCTGTTTTGAAACGAATTAATGGCATGGCTTCAATTCCAAGTGTGGTAAAAGTCAATTCGCCTAATTCACCATTTTTAACGGGTTGATTCTGTTCATCTAAAACCTCAACAATAATCAATTCAGGATGATGATGCCCACCATTTCCGTGTTCACATTCGGTAAAAGCAGTACTCATTTCAGTAGAGGCATACGTTGAAAACAATTTAATATTCCATTTTTCTGTAATTTTTTTTGACAGCGTATTAAGTGTGAAATCTTGATTACGCAATGATTCTCCAATACAGATTGCGCCTTTAATTCCAGAATTATTAAAATCAATAGTATGTGCTTCAGCATATTCAATCAATTTTAAAAGAAATGATGGAACCGTAATTAAATAAGTTGGTTTGTATTTTCTAATTGAATCCCATTGCAATTCGGGGATGCCCGCTCCTACTCGAATAACGCCTACTTTCATTTTTCGTAATCCCAAAAAATAAGCCAATCCAGCCATAAAACGCCTATCTATAGTAGTCATCAGTTGAACAACATCCCCTTCTTTAATCCCGGCACAATCAAATGAAATAGCTTCATTATAGGCTAATCGGTCTAAATCATTATCGGTTAATCCGAAGGTTACAGGTTCTCCTAATGTACCAGAAGTCGTTGCAAAATCAATAATTTCACTCACAGGAACACACAAAAAATCATCATTAAATTTTTGCAAATCTTCTTTAGTCGTAACAGGTATTTGATTTAAATCTTCTAACGTTTTGATGTTTTTAATATCTATACCTTCTTTAGCAAAAAGATTTTTATAAAATGATGATTTTTCGCTCACATAGGTCAAAACCTCCAAAAGTTTTTGCTCTTGAAAAGCTTTAATTTCATCTAAAGAGGCCTTTTCTATTTTTGGGATCATTGCAATTTTCTTTTGATTTTTTTTAAATACTTTTCTATTTCTATTTTATTCGGAATTGTTGTAATTTCTTTAGTCAAAGCTATTTCAAATTGTTCTTTCGCAAGTTGATATTTTCTGTGTTGAAACAATGAAACACCTACCTTATAATACACAAACCAATAATCGGGATTCAAAGATTGGTAATTTTTGGCAAAATCTGAAGGTAAAACGGTTTTATTTTCTAAAAAGACATCCATTTTTCGATCTTCGATTCGGAACAACTCATAATTTATATAGGCTTGTGAATCTAAAAAATTGTCTTTAGGAATATTCAAATTTTCTTCTTCAACCGACACAACAACATCACTTAAATTTCTTTTTTTAAAAATTTTATTCAAATCATAACACACGAATTCACCCAATTGATATGGATTTGAAGATACCCAAACCAAAAGTAGTTCGGGCTTAAATATGATTCCGTGATGTGCAATCAACTGATTCAATGCTTTTTCATTCCCATAACCAATAGCTTCGTCGTTTAAACCTTCCTTGTTTCGAAGTATTGACGCTGCAGTTTTTGGACTTATTTTCGGGTTTTTATCAAAAAGTTGAACCATTCGATCATAGCGATATTTAGAATGACTATTGGTAATTTGATATTGATTACGCATATCATTTTTCAATTCGTTGCTCTGAAAATGGTTCGAGCAAATCAATTGATTATTGCTATTTGGCACTTCATAAACTCCAAATTTATTGGGAGAAACTTCAATAATAATAGCTTTTCTATCCTTAGCACTTCCCACCATAATCGATTCAGAAACAAAGACTTTTCGTTTTCTTGCAATGACAATCGCTTCATCAATTGTGGTGGCGTATTGCAAAATTTCACGAGTTACTAATGAAATTGGTGTTTTAGCAACAAACGGGATTTTAGATTTTCCGGCATTAATTGTAACGGTCAAACCTTGCTTGTTCATACCAGAAACGGCACCAATCATTCCTGCCCAAGTCACCATCATAAAGGGGTTGCCTTCTTTCGGATTTACAAATGCAACTATTTTATCTTTGGCAAAATCATCACCTGCATAAAAATCGAAATTTCTTCCTAAAATCAAATTCCCATCTTCCGATTTTTCGCCCCAAGCTGCAAATGATGAACAACCTACTAAAGCCAAATCTTGCAGTGCATGACCAATATCGTGTGCTCCATGCAAATATAAACTTCTCAAATAACGCGGTGCGATGTAATCATAATCGTGTGAAGTGTATTCGGATATTCCATAAATTTCCGTTTTATACTCTTCGGCTACATTCAAGTATAATTTTCTATTGTACCATTTCAAAAATCCACGAAGGAATCGTTGTTTGATTTTTGAAGGCACAATGTCAGCTAGTTTTGAAAAAAAAGTGCGTTCTTGTTTTTTCAATAGAGAATCCGTTAACGCTCCTGTTACTAATCCGCGTTCTAGCGCATCACCTTCAACATAAAGTTCCCAAAGGTTTTGCTTGTTTTTAACCAAAAAATTATCCCCCGATTTATATGCGCCATTAGATTGCTTTTCTACTATGGGAATTGCAGAATTATACCCTTCTAGTTGTGGCTTGTGATGCAATGATTTTGAAGTTCCGCAGGCCACAAAACTCCATGTAAAACCTAAAAATACCCAAATGTATATTTTGATTTTCATAGGTCTAAATTTTACATTGATTCTTCTTTTATCTTATTTACTAAATATTCTTTTCCAACAATTTCAGAACATGTTACTACGGCACCAATTGTTACCCCTAAAACCCCATGCATGTTGATACTTTGACCTGTTAAATACAAATTATTCAATTTTGTTTTGGGAGCAATAAATGATTTCATAGGATTGCTTGAATCTTTCACATAACCATACATGTTCCCATTAGTCCCTCCAATATAATCCCTATATGACAATGGAGTAGAAGTATGAATTGATTTAATACAATTTCGAATACCTGGAAATTTTATTTCAATTTCTTTAAGAAAACGCTCTGCTTTTCTGGCTTTGAAATTGTCATAGCTTTTACCTCGATCGTGTTCATCTGCTGTGGTATTGAAAGTATTCTCCCATTCTTTTAACTCTTCATATTTCATGTAAGTAATAAATGTCATTCCATCTGCCCAAATTTCGTCTTTCCCCGAAGCATTCATGGAAGCCATGTAGGCTAGCGGCCAATTTTCTTCTGTATACTCATGCGCAGTCCAAACAATTGAGCTATTTTTGAAATGGTATAGATTATTATTCACGTATTTAAACGTTTGCGGTTTAAAAACAATGTATAGACTAAACGCTGAGATAACACCTTCTAAACTTTCAATTCTGCTAAAAAACGATTTTCTAAAATGCTCCTCGCCCACCATTCTAAGAGTTGTTTTGGGTTCGATATTCGAAATAAATATTTTACCTTTCACCAAAGAGCCGTCTTTCATTTTTGCTTCAATAATAGCATTATTTTCTACTTCTAATTTACAAACATCCTTATATTTATAAATTTCCCCACCGTGTTTTTTTAGCTGTTTGATGAGTTGTTTGGTAATTTGACTTCCGCCATTAATACAACGATAAGAACTTTGAATATATGAATTTACTGAAAGTGCATGCACATAAAAAGGTGATTTGTCTTCTATTCCTGCATATAAAAAATTGGTTCCTGCTAAAACCGCTTTTAAACAGTCGTTATCAGTTATTTCGTCAATACATTTTTTTGCATTTAAAGACAATATTTCTGTATCGTATTTTCCTTCAACATTCAAATTATATAAAGGAAATGAATTACATACGGTTATAACCTTATCGCAATATTTTTGAATTGCATCTTTTTCATCTGGAAAATATTTCACTAGTTGATGGACAAAATTTTCATACCCTTGTGCATGTGGATATTCTTCATTTTCTTCTTCAAATGATATAATATCAAAACCGTCTTCATCCATTTTTTTTAATTTCAAATCATCCATTATCCCAAGATATTTGAAATATTTATTCAAATTTTGACCTGCACTCAATCCCCCAATGTAATGAATTCCAGTATCAAAAATAGTTTTATCTCGAACAAACGTTTGAAGATTTCCTCCATATTGATTATTTTTTTCGAGCACACAAACACTATAGCCTTCTTTTGCTAATATCGTTGCAGACACTAATCCACCAAGACCGCTTCCTATTACAATTATATCGTAGTGTTCTTTCATCTTATTTTTTATTAAACACAATGAGTTGATTATTTTGACTACTAATTTCAAAACCAAGCTCCATAATATTATTTTTCATATCATTATTATGAATTAGAATTATTGTATCTGAGAACAATTCTAGTGATTTTATTTTAGTAATACAACTCTCGGTTGATATTAGAACAAGATCATATTTTTTTGAAAAATCAAGTTTGTCTATATAATTTATAGAACGAGTTTTCGTGTGGTAATTAGTACGAGCAACAGCTTTTTTGTTAGAATTTTCAATATATGAATCTATTTTTCTTGAAGATTCTTGCAAAGTCAAATAAACATCCCATTGCCCATAATCATCTGATATATGTAATATCTTAGCTTTTGATGCTATTTGAAAATTTAAGTCATAATAAACCTCTAAATACTTTTGCAAATTTCTTTTTACTTCGTTGATAACGAAAGACTCTTTATAGTCAAAACTATTTAATAGTATTTTTTTGAAATAAGCACTATCCTCACAATCTATTCTCATTTTTTTGAATTCTGACTTAAAGTAAGTACTTATATTTTTTGTTCTATCAGTATAATTTGTTCCGAATCTGATATCACTTGATTTTATTCTATCTAAAATAGCAATCGTAATAGCTCCATCATAAATAACAAAATCACCTTTAGGCAAAACTTCCGAATTACCATGAATTAGTACAGGCAAAATATCTAAATTAAAATATTCTGCCAAAAAAAAGGCTCCTTTGTGAAAACGTTTAATCTGATTATCTAAAGATCTAGTTCCTTCAGGAAACACAATAACTGAATAACCCTCTTCTATTTTTTTTCGTAAATGCTCCACACCTCCCTCTAATCCTTCAGACACTGGATAAAAACCTGCTTTTCTTACAGCTCCACCAAAAATGGGTGAATTATACACCCAATCACTAACTAAATAAATAGTTTTAGAGCTTAACATTCCAACGGCTAGAATATCTAAAACCGAAGTGTGATTGGCTATTATTACAGCGGGTTTTTCAAATTTTTCGTTTGTTAGGTTTATTATTTTTTTCTTAACGAATGGATTGGTGTATAAAACCGATTTCATAAACTTTGAAATCACATACCGAAAACCTTTCATTTTTATTTTTACCTTCAATGGAATGATATTCAGTAGTGTTAGACTAAATATCGACATCAAAAAACCACCAAAACCATAATAAAAAAAAGACAAAACACCATGAATAAATGTGCGCGATTGAAGTGGTGGTCTTCCTTTTGAAGTTCTATGTGTTACAAAAAATTGAAAAACTAGTGGTTGAATAATATAGGTCATTAACAATGCTGAAAAAACACCAATTACAGCAATTAATGCAATTGATTTTAAAGCAGGATGATGTGCAAAAATGAGTACTCCAATTCCTAAAATAGTTGTTGCAACAGACAGTAAAATAGAGGTTTTATAAATAGGTAATTCTTCTTTTCCATACGTATGCTCTTTTTGCAAAGCAGTAGTCATAAAAATACTATAATCTACTCCAATTCCAAAAATTAAAGTGCAAACAATAATATTGATAATATTGAATTGCAACCCAAATAATCCCATCATACCTGTAGTAATAATCCAACTGATTAATATTGGAATGATGCTTACAACAACTAATTCAACACGTCGAAATGCCATTAATAAGATTAAAAATATGGCAATAAACGAATAGTCGACTAACTTTTCAAAGCTGTTTTTTAAAGAACCTAAAAAAATTTCATTAGTTTGTTGTCGGTCAATAACAACAAGTGTTTTCTGTTTTTTTATTTGATTTACAAAAGCATCTCTTTTATCATTTGATACTTTCACCAAAGTTGAAACTGTGTAAAAACCATCTTTTTGAGCGACAAACTCATCAATAAAAAACGATTTTATTTTTGCGTATTCTCGAAAAGAAACGGGCAAAAAACGACAGTCTAGCATTTGATAGAATTGATCGAAAGCATTTTGTTTAAATCCAAAAGAACTTCCGCTTGAAATCAAATGCTCTTTTAGCTTTGATTTACTTTCAATATCCCAAAACGCATTCCAATCTTGAATTTTTTGTTGTTGCATTTCTTTCGAAAGAACCATGCCTCCAATCGAACTGAAATTAAGAATTTGTGATGCTTTTTTTTCTTTTTGTAACTGATTAAAAAGTACATTATTCTTTTCTAAAACTTCTTCATAGCTTTTTCCATACGTTGCCAAGTAAATGGATTTTGAAGAAACGTTTGCGATATTTTCTAATTCTTTTTGAGCCTTTTGAAGTTTATTTGGCATGAAATTCAGTGCCGACAAATCGTTGTTAAACGTAACTTTAGAATAGGTAAAAAAACTGATAATAAGCAACAAAACAACCGACAAAACTAGAATCTTATTTTTGTGATAAGAATAGGCTCCTAATTTATCAATTATATTAAATTTAACTGGTTTAACTTGGGTTTCAACAACATTATTTGGAGCAATTCGATACAAAAGTGGGATCAAAACTAAAGAAAAGACCGAAGTTAAAATCACACTTAAGGCTGCAAATATCCCCAAATCTTTTAGTGCTTCCGATTTTACAAAAAACAAACACAAAAATGAAATAGCCGTAGTGGTTCCACACAATAACAAAGGTTTTGAAATATCTTTATACAGCAGTTTAATATCTCTTTTGTTTCGTAAATGAGTCAATACATAAATAGAATAATCGGTGGTTTCTCCTAGTAAAATTGAACTTATTCCGAGTGAAATAGCCGAAATAGTTCCATTTGTAAAATACAAAATTGTCAAGGCAAAAACAGCTCCAAAAAGCGAGGGAATAAAAATGATAATCGGAATTAATACACTGCGATAGAAAAATATCAAAACCAACATCAAAGCAACTGACGCAAAAATAGAGGTATTTCGAACATCAGCTTTAATTTGAGTAGCATTAGCTACCGCAACAGGTGTAGCGCCAAAATAACTCATGGTTACTTTAGTATGGTATTTTGAGTTTAAATGATTCTGAATTTGATTTAATTTCTCAATAAAAAAAGTATTCTTATCGGTTTCATTAGCAGCCATTTTTGGGGTTAAAAATAATAGTAGTTTCTTTTTATCTTTGGTTAAAACAAACCCATTTTGAAGTTCAAAATCATCGCCAACACTTAATTGCTGCATTTTTTTTAAAGCAATAAATGAAATTCCGAGGGGGTCTTTTAAGATAAAATCTTTCGAAACTATCCCTGTTGGTGCGATCAATGATTTATAATCTGTTTCTACTATTTTAGCAATGCTGTCATTATTGATTTTCTTTTTGATAGCATCATAATCATTTTTATCAAGAAAAAGTGGTAAATTTTCATATACAAAACCGAAAGTTTCTTGAATATTTTTTTCGTCTAATTTCCCTTGAACCTTACTTATGTATGGTTTGCAACTCACATCAATACTATCTATAAATTGATTAGCGTACGTACATAAATCGTCTGAGTTACCTTCCTTTTCACTACTGATGATGATGGTAATTTTATCAGCAAAATTGACTTGTTTGAGGACTTTGGAAGTTACATCAGACGCACTATTTGAAGGGATTAATTGAGTAATGTTTTCCTGAAATGAAATTCGTGTTGCAAAATAAAACAACAATACAAACAACGAAAGAAAGACTCCAATTGCTCTAAATTTATTGGCTTTGAAATAGATATAAATGGATAAAAACAAATGCTGCATTGTTAATTAATTTTTCTAAAATTACTAAAAAATGTCAGAATAAAAAAACTTAAAATTCCTAAAAAAGCAGCCGTTATTGTTGCCAAAATCACACTTCCAACAACATATTGCAAAAGATTATGTTGAATCGACGAAAAACGCAACATAGTAACACCAATTAAAGGATGTTTCGATGGAATAATAAAATTTCCAATTTTTAATGACCCGTAAATTATAAATGGTATCATTGGTGGAATACTCACATTAGAAAAAGTAAAAGCAAGTACTTTATTCAATCGGAGTATAACCGCTAAAAAAATAACAATAACTGTTTGAAACCCCCACAATGGAGCAATACCTATGAAAACTCCCAACGCAATTGAAAGTGATTTTTTTAAATTAGAATCTGAACTTTCTAAGATGTCATCACGTAGAAAGTCTCTAATTCTTTTTTTTTTGAAACTACGAAAAAAGTCTCTGGGTTTAATATAAAAAATCGTGAGGATTACCAAAACTGTATTTAATATACTTATTCGTGTAAAATCTTTAAAAGGTCTAAAATGAGAAACTCTTTCATTGGGATCGTAAAGAATGTTTATAGGAACATTTTTTACTGCAATTTGGCTCCAAGCGGTACGAACAATTACTTCTATTTCAAACTCAAATTTTTTGGTAAAAAACCTATTTGGAATGAATAGCAAGGGATATAACCTGTAGCCTGATTGTGTGTCATCTAATTTAATCCCTGTTTCAAACCAAAACCAAAAATTGGAAAATTTATTACCAAAACTACTTTTTTTTGGAATTCCATCTTGACTCATGTTTCGGTTTCCGATAAGTAATGCAGGTTTTTCTTCTTGTTTTAAAGTTTCCAAAAAAACAGATATATCTGTTGGAAAATGTTGTCCATCCGAATCTATTGTTATGGCATATTCATACCCAGAATCCAATGCTTTTTTAAATCCTAAACGAAGTGCATTTCCTTTTCCTTGATTGGGAGTAATTGAAATTTGATCAATTTGCGTGTATGTTTTCAGAATTTCAGAAGTAGAATCCGTAGACCCATCATTAACAACAATTATACTTGTAGTATATTTCAAAACCCCATCAATAACACGCTTTAAAGTATTGTGATTATTATATGTTGGAATAATAACACAAGTCTTCAGTTGTTTCATTCTCTCGGTTATAACAGCTTCAGAATTCATGACTTGTGTATTTAATTGAGAATACTTTTCTTTTCTTTATCGGTAAATCCGGTGGATTGTAAAATATAATTTTTAATGTATTCTTTTAATGATTGATTTTGTTTGTAAAAAGAACTCAAAAGTAATCTTTTATCTTCATCAATATTATTTTTATAGTTTAAGATTTTTGGAGTATTCTCTTGAATACTTAATCTGATCAACCTGATTTCAAGATTATTTGGGTCGTTTTTTAATGCGTCTTCTAAAAGTTTAACTCCTTCGATAAAAAAACTTTTCTTTTGTTTGATTTGTTTGGTATATCTTGCCTTCAACGCAATTGAGGCTCCTTTATAAGCTAATAGTACTTTATTATCCTTGTTGTAATTTTCCATAAGGGAATAAAATTCATCAGTGTTTTTTTGACTTTTGGAAGCATCAATATAATGCTGTCTCGCGTTTGGTATTTCCTGACAAACGAGTAAAGTAATTGACAATAAAAATGTTGCAATTAATTTCAAAATTAAGCACTTTTATAAACATTAGTCAATTTTAAAGCAACGGTTTCATCAAATGAAGTAGTATTTTTAACTTTAATTTCGGTAGTCAAATTGCCAGAAATTTCTAAATCTAATTTTAAAATAGAATTTTTTTCCGGATTGATAAGAGCCATAAATTTGACATTAGTAGACGAAGTCATGATTAAATAACTCCCCAAAATATTTTGAGTTAGTTCTTTGATGATTTGCATCATACACACACCTGGTGTCACGGGATTTCCTGGAAAATGACCTTTAAAAATATCGTGCTCTTTGTTAAGAAAAACAACTGCAATATATTTTCCTTCATCAGTTCTTTCTAGTTTTTCAACTTTATAAAAATCCTTTAGTAGCATAAATGTGTGCTTATTTTTTCTTGTTAAATTTTATTGTATAGGTTGCTCCAAACTGAAAAACTAAATTTGTAATTTGAGATTTATAACCAGTATAGTCATCTAACGCATCACCAAATCCTTTCTTTACTCTAACTTCAAAACCTATTCCTTTTGGAAACTCGTAACCTATTCCGCCGAAAATTCCATAATCAATATCTTGTCCTTTAGAAATTGATCTTGAATTTTCTTGAATTATTTTATCACCAATAACGATATCATTAAACTCCCCTAAAAGTAAGTTAAAATTTTTAAACAATTGAAACTTATTATTAATTGAAAATGATAGGTATTGAAGTGATATATCGGTATTACCAGAAACAAAATATCCATTATTATTATATGCGTAGTATCCTTTTGCTCCTTGTTTAGAAATGGATAATTCGGGTTGTAGGGTATATGTTTTACTTAGCTTAATCCCTCCACTTATCCCAAAATAAATATCATTTTTAGATGGAATATCTATTCCTTCTAGTTTAGACACATTCAATCCAACTCTTACACTTGGTTTAAACTCAACTTGAGCATTACTAAAAAAGGGAACAACGTATAGTAGTATAAATAATATTTTTCTCATTATCACTTATTTTATAAATCAAAAGTATATGTTGCCCCTAAAGAGATTACTACATTCGTATGATTTGATTGATTATCTACTACGGGAACGATTCCTTTTTTTATTCTCGCTTCTATTCCAAAATTTTTATTAAAATTGAGCCCCATACCTAGTAAAAATGCCAAATCCACATCACTTTTAGGATTAATGTTGGTACTTTTATCAACAACAAAATCAATTGTAGGACCAAGATGAACATTAAACTTTTCATTAAAATAAAATTTATTAACCGCAGCGATTGATAAATAAGACACATCATATTTTTGAGATTCTAATTTAGTTCCTTGTCTAGAATAATCAATTTCTGGTTGTAACGTATAATATTTAGACAGATGCAATGCACCATAAAAACCAATGTGAAAATCTGTTTTTGCAGTAAAATTATCAACAACTCGTGTATTGGTATTATAATCGTAATAGGAATCCCCTTTTGTAAAATGAGCAAAATTAATCCCTCCTCTTAATCCTGGTCTAAAAGTTACTTGTGCATTTGATGATGAAAATCCTAATAAGCATAATACGATTAGAATAAATAATTTTCTCATGTTCATTTAATTTAATTATTAATTTGTGTTAGTTCTATTTTTAATTTAATGTTGTGGTGTTGAATAATAATAGATTCAGCAAAAGTAGTGTTTTTTGGCAAAAATGAAAACGTTACTTTCTCTTTCGCATGGATAGTATGCACAAGTTTTACATATTGATTATCATCACTATTTTCATAGAAAAAATTAGTTCGATTTCCTTCATTGGATTTAAAAATAATACTAGTACCATTTTCAAAAACTTCATCAACTTTATGATTAGCTTTTAGCAACAAAACAAAATCTTTTTTTAGAGTATTGATGACGATTTTCTTATTCAAATTCTCAACAACATAATTGATTTTAAAATCGGTTTCAGATACTTCGAAATCCAATAACTTATTACCAAAATCTGTAGTTAAAACAACGCGATGAATAGAATCATTAATCTTTTTTACAACAAAAACACCACTCAAATCATTGCCATACACTTCAATATGTGCTTTATACACGTAATCTGTTTCTGGATTTGAAAAATATAAATTTTGAAAATTAGTGATCGCACTTGCTACTTTGTTTGCTCCTTCTATTTGATAACTTTTACAAGAAACCAGAACTATTAATAACAAACTAGTTACTAAAAACCGAGTCGTCAATTTTTGCATTGAGTATCTTATTTTTAAAAACAATTTTCGTGAAATCTCCAGAGGGTTCGTTCAATTTTACTAGAGAAACTATAACATCATTTATTGGAAAATACAAATCTATTTGTTGAATATATTTCGATATTTCTTTCGTTTTGGGACTCAATTTTGCAATATAAAATTCTTTTGTTTTATAGTAAGAAATCGCAAATTCTTTGTCGTCAAACATATTACCGCTAACACTTCCTACAATCATTTTATTGATTTTTTCAAAGATTTTGCTACTTCCTGCATCAATAATGCTCTTTTTTCCTTGATCATTGATAAATATCTTATTACTTTTAAAAACAATACTATAATTGTACGGCTTGGTATATTGCCAATTCAACAAATTAGGTGTTTTAAAAGACATTTTACCTGATGTTTCAATATCTTTAGAAAGAAAATCCAAATGTTTATACTGAATAAAATCGGTTTTAATTGTATTAATTGTTTTGGATTCTTTTTCGATTGTGGCTTTAAATTCGGCTATTTCAGTAACTGACATTTTTTGCTCTTGTGAAAAAACAATTTTAGTTAGTGCTAAAAATAGTATCGTGAAAATTTTAATTCTCATACGCTTTAATTTTAAGTAACTCATCTAATGGTGTTACGGTATAATTTTCTGTTTTCAAAAATAGCAATAATTGTTCCAAAACACGGACCGTTTTTGCAGAAGTATCGTGAAGTAAAATAATTCCTCCTGGCATGATTTTTTTTGAAATTCGCTTCAAAATTTTATTTTCATCATCCATAATAGTATCAAGGGAACGATTGTTCCAACCAATTACAAAATGCTTAGTTTGTTTAATGGCTCTTTCAAATCTTGGATTGGTGACTCCGAAGGGAGGTCGAAAAAGTAATGTTTTCTTACCCAAATACTTTTCGATTACCAAATCATTTTTTTGAATTTCACTTACTACTTTTTTAGTCGAAAAAAAACCAATCTTTTTATCATGCGAATAAGAATGATTTCCTATTAAGTGACCCTCTTCAAAAATAGCATTAAAAATATCTTGGTGCTCTTCAATTTGTGTTCCAATACAGAAAAAAGTTGCTTTAACATTGTATTTTCTGAGAACATTCAAAACCTCTTTTGTTATTGGAGTTGGACCATCGTCAAAGGTTATCGCTATTGTTTTTCCAACTGTTTTACCTTTACAATAGGTTTTTACAAAATAATTGGAACGTATATCAAACGAACCCCAGATTGTAATCATTAGCCATATTAACAATCCCAAAAAGTAGATCCATCCGTTTACTTCTCTAAAAAAAGAGTCCATAAAAAGTATTATGAATATACCCACAAAAAGAACTTTTATGTACTTGTGCTTTAGCATTTTTTGATCAAAATTAAACTATGGTCTTTTCCTCGGTATTGGTTATATAAAAGCACATATGTATAATTATCTTTCGTCAAATCATTCATTTTAACAGCTGACGGAATCAGTTGATTTTTCAAAATTTTGGATGCTACCCAAAACCCAAATGATGAAGCAGTATTGTATTCTCCACTCAAATGTTTGTAATATACTTGTGGTGTTTTGCTAAAAAGAGTACTGGCAATAGTATAATAGTCGTCAAATTGGGTATCCCCATTATTTCCTAAAACAATTGCATCAATAGTTTCAATTTTAATCCCATTAGAATCTAAAAACGAACAGATAAACTCACCTACTTCACTAATTTTCAATTCATTAAAAAAATTAATTGCTTCAAGCGTAGCATATGAACTTGTTTTTTGTTGATTTTCAAGCACAAAAAAATTGGATCCTTCGCTAAAAACTACTCCTTTAGAATTAGAATTCAACACGCTGAAAGGCTGATCCTTTTCATTTTTTATAAAATTGACTAAGCGATACAAATCAAGTGTATGCTGTGTAGTTTCATCAATTCCACCTACTAAAATGGCATTGGCTTCACTTGTTTCTAATTGCAATTTTGCATCTAATAAAGCACTTTCAAATGAGACCGCACCATTAACATATGTAAAATTATAACCTTTACATTGCAATCCTAATGCAATTTGAGCCCCTACGGTATTATGTGTAGATTGAATAAAAGAAGTTGGTGTTAAAAACTGCTCTTTGTTATCTAATATTGCTTTTAAAAATTTGTCCGAATCTTCTACACACCCCATGCCAGTTCCAGTAATAATAGCGTCTGGAACCTCAATACATGCCTCTTTTAATGCTTTATTGGAAGTAAAAATTCCCATCTTAACTCCTTTAGACATTCGTCTAATAGATGCGGGAGGAATTACTTCTTTATAGGAAGGTTGGACTGCATAAATCACATTTTCACTTTCGTTACTGATTATTTCCTCTAAAAAATCACCTTCAAAGGTTTTTTGTGCAGAAATACTTCCTACTCCATTTATATATGTTTTTACCATTGTTTGTTTTATCTATGCTAATGGCAAATATAAAAATTATAAAGACATTTTAGATTTAGTATTCTGATATATTCTTATCAACCTAGCTTTTCGAAAAAATTACTGTAGAACAATTCCCCCCAAACCCAAAGGAATTAGATAAAACGTGTTGTAATGGTTTTTGTGTTAATTTTGTTATAGGTCTTAAATTGAATTCTTCCATAGGTGTTTGGAAGTTTTTATTTGGAAACATGATGTCATTTTGTAAAGCCAATACGCTATAAACTGCTTCAATGGCGGCGGCGGCGGCTAATGTATGCCCAGTAAATGGTTTTGTAGAGCTGAATTCAGGTGCGTCCTCATTAAAAATTCTAATTATGGCACGTCCTTCCGATAAATCGTTATTGGGCGTTGCAGTCCCGTGGGCATTGATATAATCAATATCACTTGGGTCAAGATTTGCCATTTTTAGCGCTTTTTGCATAGCTAAAAAAGCTCCTTCCCCATTTTCAGAAGAAGCTGTTTGATGGAACGCATCATTTGCATTACCAAAACCTGTTATGTAAGCCAAAACTTGTTTGTTGTTCTTTTTTACAATGTTTTCCGATTCTAATACTAAATAAGCGGCGGCTTCTCCTAAATTCAAACCTTTACGATTGTTATCAAAAGGCGTATTGTAGGTATCTGAAAGAATCATTAACGTTTTGAATCCATTGATGGTGAATTTCGACAAGGCATCTGTTCCGCCCACAATAACGCGATCTAATTGTCCTGTTTCGATAAGTTTAGCTCCCATCATGATGGCATTAGCCGCTGAAGAACAAGCGGTACTAATAGCGGTTACAAGACCTTTTAACCCTAAATAATGTGCCGTATTGTGAGTTGTATCACCAGCATCTTGGCTCTTAATGTATTTTCTACAACTTTCATTATCAAAATATTCGTAATAAAAACGTTCAGTCATGTCCATTCCGCCTACACTTGTAGCGGAAATGAATCCCGTTTTACATTCGTTAATATCCTGAATTTTAGCATTTTCAACAGCTTGTTTAGCAGCAATAGTGGCCAACATAGCCGTTCTAGAAAAATTATTATCTTGTGGTAGTTGTAAAAGTTGCTCTAACTGTTGGTTGGTAAATTTGATTTCACCTACTTTTATCTCATTTTTGTGAATAGTATCAATATATTCAATATCAGTAATACCCATTTTGCCTGAGATTAAAGCATTATAATTTTCTTCAACCGTATTACCGATTGCAGAAATTATTCCCATTCCAGTTATTGCTATTTTCATTTTTTGAAATTGTAATTTCTATACTTTAAATTCAAATTTTAAAATTACTTCTTTCTGTTTGCAGCAATAAAAGCTGCCATAGTTTCAACAGATTGAAAGATTGCCTTACCATCTTTTGGGTCTGTTAACTTAATTCCATAATTTTTATCTAACAGTACTATTAGTTCTAATGCATCTATTGAATCCAAACCCAATCCTTCACCAAAAAGAGGATCGTTATCATTAATATCTTCTACTGAAATATCTTCTAAATTTAAAACTTCAATAATCTTTGCTTTTAATTCTACTTTTAATGATTCCATAATAATAATTATTATTTATTGTATAGTGTATTTATATTTTTCTCGTTGTGAAATAGTAGTCCATCTTTACTCACCAAATATACAAATGATTTATATTTTTCTTGATAAAACTCCACCCATCCACAAAGAACGCTTTCTGCTTTTCTCGATTTTATGAGTTGATTAGCATAATTGGTTATAAATTTAGTATTAAAATTTTCAAAAACAAAAAATGCATTTTCTGATTTTAGTTGGTGTTTGATACTGATTTCGCCTACGCAAATATTGGGTAACGTATAAACAAATACGGCAGGGCTTGGAAAATAATTTTCTTTATCTTGAATTGAATTTTGATATTTTACATCTGTATCCAAACTTGACGATTGGTTGGCAAAAACAATGGCAATATCATTTTCTTGGTCCTTTTCGCATACATCTTTCAAAATAATTTCTGATGTTACAAAGGCTAATTTACTCAAATTATCCATTTTAAAAAATTTAGGATATTCAATTTCAAACTCTTTGTACGCATTTTTGATAAATTCAGAAAAGCCAACATCTTTTAGTTCAAATAGTTTTTCACCATTTACAAAAACAGTGTTATTTTCTATTTGACAATACTTTGATATGTAGTTTTCTGTATTCATTTTATTTTTTCAAAGACAACTGCTGTATTACAACCTCCAAAGCCAGAGGCGGTTTTCAAGAAATAGGTAATTTCTTTTTTTGCATTTTTATGAATTATATTGATATTTTGTGACACTCCATTTTCATTATATCCTTTGGATGCTATAAGCTGATTGCGATTGGCACATTCAATAGCAAAAACTGTTTCTAATAATCCTGAAGCACCTAATGTATGACCAAAAAATCCTTTGTAACTGTTTATTGGAACATTTTGCAAACCCAAACGACTGAAAGCAATCGCTTCCATTTCATCATTATATAACGTTGCCGTTCCATGTGCCGAGAGATAATCTATTTGATGCGGATTGATATAAGCTTCTTTGAGAGCACTTGAAATACTTCGATACAAACCTTCGCCTGTTCTTGAAGGTCCCGAAATATGATTGGCATCGTTAACCGAACCATCACCTAAAATTTTTATTGATCCCTTCCCTATTTTGCTTTCGTCGGACGAAATATAGACTGCTGCTGTTGCTTCTCCTAAAGTAACACCATTTCGATCTTTATCATATGGTTTACAAGGATTTTCGCTCATAGCTTGAAACGAATTAAACCCAGACAACACAAATTCAGAAACCTCATCGCCAGCTACTAAAAAGGCTTCTTCATAAACTCCTGCTTGAATCATACGATTGGCTACTGCAACAGCTAAAACACCCGAAACACAAGCATTTGAAACCACAATAGGTTCCGTTGTAAAACCAAAATACAATGCAATTTTTTTGGCTAAAACTGATAAATAAGTGCCTTCAATAGGATATTCTTTGTTTTCTAAGGCTGTAATATTCCCTTTGGTTGTTGACAGGATAAAAACCGATTTCGGAGTTACTTTTTGTTTGGAAATTATCGGTTGCAAGCTTAAAATCAGCATTTTTTCTAATCTAGAAAATTCAGCATTGCATTCAACTTTACTAAATGCAACATCTAATTGAGTAGAATCAATAGTAGCCGCATAAAAAGAACTGCCTAACAAAGGTGAATTTTTATGACATTGAATTCCGGAATCTCCATTCAGCATCGCTTCAAAATTCGAATTAACATCAAATCCTAAAGGCGTTACGCAATTGGTTTGAATTATGTAACAATTTTTACTCATCTGCCAAACCTACTTTTCGCTTCCATTCTTCGTAAAATGGTGGGCAATTCAAGTTCAAATCTCCATTTTTATCCACAAAAACCTGAACTGTTTCACCAGTACAAGCAATTTCATTGTTTACATCAAATATTTTATACCTGAAAATCATTTTAGCCGCAGGCGTTTTGACAATGGTAGTTTCAATTCGAGCCACATCGCCATAACGCAAGGACAATTTGTGTTCACAAACCGATTTTACAATTGGTGTTGTATAACCATGCTCGTGAACATCTAAATATGATATGCCGTGATGGCGACCAAAAGCCTCGCGACCATCCTCAAAATACGTAATATAATAGCCATGCCAAACAATTCCGAGCGGATCTGTTTCGTTAAAACGTACACGAATTTCTTTAGAAATCGTTAATTCTGTTGCTTCGTTATACTGCTCTTTTCTTTTTATCATACAGAATGGCTATGGTGATTGTGGTTATAAAAAACAAAAGTAAGAAAATAATTTCGGGTAAAATTTCTAGGATACTCCCGTTACGCAAAAGCACGTCATAAAATGCGTTCAATCCCCAATTCATTGGCGAGATATGGGAAACATATTGCATTACTTTAGGCATCGCAAAAACAGGAACCCAAACACCTCCAATGGCAGCTAAAATCACAACTGATGTAGCGCCAAAAGGGGCAGATTGTTCATGCGTTTTAGCAACTGTTCCTAGTAAAATTCCGAAGCCAATAGCCGCTAATCCTGAAAAAAAAGCTACGTTCATCATTAGCATTATTTTTCCTGAAACATCTAAAACTGGTAAATCCAAAAAAGGGAATATATAAACTCCTACGGCTACCATCAACAAAAACTGAATCAGACAAATGAGTAAATAAGTCGCTGTTTTTCCTGCAATTAAAATCGCGTAAGGCACCGGATTTGTGATTAATCGAATTTGTGTTCCTTGACCTTTTTCTTTAACAATATTGATAGACAAAGGCACTACAATAAAGAATATGGCAAACAATGACCATGCCGGAACATTGTGTTGTACCGAATTGGGTAAAATTTCTTTATTATTTACAGTTGGAACAATTTCTTTAAATGCAATAAAGCTTTTTTGATCAAAAATTGGATTATTGCTTTCACCTAATTGATCCTGAAATGTTTTGTAAATCGATTGGGTTTCAATTTGCGAAATCATTTTATCAATGGCACTTTTAACCGCATTTTTGAAAGTCATTTGTGTCGCAGGATCGAAATATAAACGCACTTCCTTTTGACCTATAACATCTCCATTTTTTATTGTATTGGCAGAATCAGTCACCCCAAAACCACTCAAAATTTTGTTGACATTTTGGTCGACTTTAGTTTGTAAATCAACGCTCAATTTTTCAGGAATAATAATCGCTAATTGGTATTCCCCTTTAAAAACAGCTTCTTTGGCTGAAGTTTCATTTAATTTGATTCCGTGTATTTTCGAAACAATGCTAAAAGAACCGTTTTTATTAAGGTTGTCTTTCACGGTTTTGGAAATCGAACCATTATCATAATCCACCAAAAGAATTGGAATTTTATTTTCTGAAAGTGACTTGAAAGCAGAATTTTGAATGAGTGTAATGGTAATAATAAGGACTAATGGCATTACAAAAAGTATCACCAATCCGCCGAAATCTCTTTGAAGTAACAAGAGTTCTTTTTTTACCGTCATCCAAAATTTATATAGCATCTCGAAGTTCTTTACCGGTTAGTGAAATAAAAACATCTTCTAAATTGTGTGCATTGGGCGTTCCCGAAATTAAGGCATTTGGAGTGCCTTCAGCATAAATTTTCCCTCTATCAATAATGGCTATTTTGGTACAAAAATCTTGTGCTTCCGATAAATGATGAGATGTGTAAATGATAGTTGTTCCTTTTGAATTGAGTTCTTTCAAATACTCAATAATTACATTTTTAGATTGCACGTCAACTCCAACGGTTGGCTCATCAAGAAACAACACTTTCGGATTGTGAAGAATTCCAGCAATCAAATTCACTCGACGTTTCATTCCACCCGAAAATGTGTCAATTTTTTTATTTGAAAACTTTAAAAGCCCTAGATACTCCAAGGTTTTATCAACTTTTTTATTCAAATCTTTGCCTTTCAATCCATACATACTACCAAAATACATTAAATTTTCTTTGGCCGTTAACGTAGGATACAATGCATATTCTTGAGGTACAACACCAATAATTTTTTTTATGTCATTCGCATTTTTATCATAAGTCAAATGATTGATAGCAAAAGTTCCCGAAGTAGGTTTTATCAAACCACATAACATAGAAAGTAATGTCGTTTTTCCAGCACCATTGGGTCCTAACAAACCAAAAATCTCTTTTTCTTCAACAACTAAACTCATGTTATTGACAGAAAAATCGTCAGCCTCTTTATATTTTTTATAAAGTTGATTAACTTCGATGATGGAATTGGTCATTATTGGATTGCTTTTTTTAATTTCTTGAAAAACGCTTCTTCTAAATCGGCTATATGAATTAATTCGTTAGACAAACTGTTGTACACATCGGTTTGATTGCTTCTGTTTTTGTATACTCTTGAAGCATTTACAGCGAAATCGCGCCATAAATCTCCGATGGAAGTCATTTCTATGGATAATTTTTTAAGGGCATCATTTTTTAAAATACTCGATGCTTCTTGTAAAAAAGCAGCATAAATAAATCGGAATCCACCGCCACCTGTACCAATTTCTTCTTGCATTCTAACCATTTGAGCCAAATAGTGATTAGTAACTTTAATTCCCTTTTTGGCAGGCCATTTTTTAATTTGATGGGCTATAGTTCGAATGGCTTTTACTCCAACAATAGGAACTGGAGCAAGCATATCGTTGCATGTATTTTTGATTCCCTTTTTGATTGCTTTTTCCCAATCCATTTCTTTCGGAACGTAAATTGGGAAGTACATGTGCCCTTTTGGGGCCAATGCCCCTTTTGCAAAACGCACTTTTTCCAATTCTTTTTCAGTCAAAATCGTAGTCGTTTCCATTACGGGATCACTAATCAAAAAAGTATCACCCATTTTTCCATACACCACTAAATTATGGGCATTGAAATGGAATCGATATTCGTCTGGAAAATACGTCAAATTATAAACCCCAACTTGCAAACCTGTTGGAATATTACTTCTTAAATTTTCTTCCAAAGCTTTTTGTGCTTGAATAGGATTGGAAAATTTGACTCTTTTTACTTTAATTCCCAATCGTTTAGCAGCTTTATTAAAAATAAAACCAGGCATTGGACGGTAACTGATTGCGGGCGCGTGATTGACTTTTAGAAGTGGAAAATAAAAAAAGAACAATCCAGAACCTATTCCGAAAACCATAGGTTCACTAATGTTTATTCCTTGATGCTTCAAAAGATTCGAAGCAACACCATTTTCGCAATGCGCTGATTGATGATGAATAAAATTAGTTTCCATTATTCTCCTTTGTAGTTCTTAAGTTGTGCTACAGTTACTTCAAAAGCTTCTGCATATTTGTTCAAAATCTTGTCGTTTAATTTGGCAAAAACAGAGGGTTTAAAATGTCTTTTTACACGCCATTTCCACATTCCAACATAATCAGAAAGCACAATTAAATCCATTTTATGTAATTCCATGAAATATACAATTGGGCTTGTTTTTCCAGCTTTTACATCTGCTTTAGCAAGTTCAATTCGTTCTTCAATATCTTGAATGGAATTATTCAAAGCTATCGTTTTAGGTTCCCATCCTTCACTTAAAACGGTGGTGTAATTTCCGTCTTTATCGGTAGCGTAACACAATTCTCTAACATTTTTAGAGGATAGATTACTTTTATCTTGTGGGACTTCTTCTTGTTTCATCTTAATTTTCTTGGATAAAAAGATTCATTTCAGCTTCAAAAATTAATTTATCTTCAACATACGTCTCTGTACTCATGGTGCAAATACTGTAACTATCATTATCGAATCGTGAAACCAAAACCGAATTGGTTTGGATGACATCGCCTACTTTAGCCAAATCATACACTTTTACTTTTTTAATTCCGCTAATAAAACCGATAACTTTAATATCTTGTTTTATTTCTTGATTGTCATCTAAAAAAAACGATTGCCCTACTATGGCAGAACACGTTTGAGCGGCATTTTCTACCAATCCAATTTCGGCAAAAACATCATTCTCAACAAAAACATTGTCTTTTTTTATATCTAAAATAGTTTTTACTTCTTGGTGGCTTAATTCCAATATTAAATCTACCATAAGCATCGGAGCACGATGCGGCAAATAATCTTGAATTGATATGGTATTGGTATTATGCTGCATTTTTTAATGTGCCAAAACGGTTTTCATTTGACCTCGTGCAATTTCTACATTATTAACTTTTGAAGAAATATCTACCAACGTAACTCCCATAAACTCTTGAAGTACGTTAACGGTAGTCTCAATTTCTTGACCTAATTTTGGTAATTGTTTGATTTCAATTGACTTTATAGAACCAATATATCCTGTCGGAGCTGGCTCTTGTTTTAAATAAAATTGGTACCCAGTATATAGCGCGACCGATTGTGCCATGTGTTCAATTAATCCCGATTCTTGAAAAACCATATTTTCTACAAAAATATTTTCTGCAAGGATTGTAAATCCAGACGTTATTTCATTTTCTGCAAAAGCCAAGACTTTGTCGACCATTACAAATGGAAATTTTTGCGGAATTAATTTCCCGACAAATTCTTTATCTATTATTGGAAAAACTGCTGAATTATCCATAATTAGCACACGGTTAAATACGCATACGCATACGAAAATCTACCACTTTCAGGAACCGATAAAAGTACTTTATTTCCTTTTTCAAGCTTACCCGAATACATAAGTTCTTCTAGCATCAAATAGATTGAAGCTGCACCAATATTGCCAACGTCTTTCAAATTCATAAACCATTTCTCTCTTGGAATATTCATCCCTTTTTCAGCAAGTGATTTATGAAGTCCATTAACAAAATAGTGTGATGAAACATGGGGTAAAAAGTAATCTATATCATCAGCTTGTACATGATTCTTTTCTAGAGCTATTTTCATACTTTCAGAACCTTTTTCAAGAATATACTTATCCAAAAGTTTTACATCTTGTTTGATAGAAAATACTGATTCTGTTAGCCATTCACTCGATTTATAATCACTCCATGATTTCATTTCTCCATTTTCAATTTTATCTCCACCTGCATACATGCATGCTTCTATTTCATGAGCATAAGAAAAGGCTTCCATCCATTCAATTTTGAGAGAAATATTTCCTTTTGGTTTGTTTTCTAATAAAAAAGCACCTGCTCCATCGGACAACATCCAACGGAGAAAATCTTTCTTGAATGCAATGATGGGTTGTTCTTCGATTTTTTTAAGATTGACAACTTCATTTTCATATTTATCCGCAATCATCCAAGAAGAAGGTCTTTCAGAGGCAGAACAAATCGCATTTTTTGTACTCCCGGATTTTATTGAAAGAAATGCAAATTTTAGGGCATTCATCCCTGAACAACATACTCCAGAAGATGAATTTAATTCTACCGATTTATTTTTCATCAATCCATGAACCATAGCAGCATGAGAAGGCAACATTAAATCGGGCGTTGAAGTTCCGCAGGATAACAATTCTACATCATTTTTTGAAAAAGTATTATCAAACAATTTTTCTATAGCTAAATGAGCCATTTCAGCATTAGAGTGTGTCGAATTGCCTGCTTTATCTAACGCATAATAACGTGAAGTAATACCATTGTTTCTTAAGATTATTCTCCTTGCTTTTGAAGCAGCTTCATTTATAAGCCCCAAATAACGTTCCATTTCGTCATTTGAAATTGGATCGTTTGGCAAAAATTTCCCTGCTTTTGTAATATAGACTTCGAACATATTTATATTTTGTATTCAATACCTTGATAGTACTGAATTTCTTTCTTTATTTTATTAATTTTTAAAGGATATAAAAAGACATGCAATATATATACAATTGGCGAGATTAGCCAAATTGCGAGTAATAAATATACATAAAACGCTTTTAACCAAATTTTTCTTGAATTTTTTCTGGTTTTAATAAAGTTTGACCACTTTGCGAAGATTTTATTACCTGTACGATCTACAGAGGCAAGATATGAACTCACTTTGACAGCACCTACGTCTATTAGTTTAGGTTGTAAATCTTCAAATTCATCATTCAAAAGTGCTATTTTAATAACATCACCAAATTTTTTTGATTCATTAATATCCTTTTCAGAGACACCTGGAAGTGGAAAAATTCCAAGATATTTCTTTTTAATTCCACTAAACATCCATTCTACGATAGTAACTACGCTAATTAAATTTCCAGCTCTATCAACAAGCGCAATATTGCCTTTTAGTAAAGCTTCATTTTGCTTTAACAATACTTTTATTTTTTCTTGAGCCATTATCCACATGTTTCTAGAACCATTAATCGTAACAACGGCTGTGTTTTTTAACAATTGTTTAGCTTGGTCAGATTTTAAAAACGAGTTTATTGGAATTGATGGGGTTAAATACCAAACTTGATAGTGCAAAAGAATTAAATCAAATTTAGTATTTATAATTTCTTCGGGAACAGGTTTTATCGTTGTTGGAATTTGCAAAAAAGACTCGGGAAAGACATCAAAAAAAGATTCTTTATCCCAAGGAAAGGGAAATGATTCTTCCAATTTAATTTCATAAAAGACAACGTTAATTTCATCTGAATTCAATAGCGGGTATGCAATTTTTTCCGCAATGGATTTCAATTGCCCCGACTGTGAATAATAGATAACAAGAACGTTCTTCATTAATTTATTTTTTTAAGAATGCAAATTTAGCTTAAAATTTACTTAAAATCGTTAAACAATCTTTAAATCCTTAAAAGTTCTTATTTTATCTGAACGCTTTACATGAACCCAGTTGGGCCAACTTGTTGAATCTTCAGCGTCATAAATTCTAATTTTTTGGGTTTCATCAGGAATCAAAAAATCATCAGGATGGCAATCTAATATAGCCGCCGCTGTAGCTAATCCAGAATGTGTAGCTCCAGCGACTCCATGAGAAAGCGTACTCGCTCCACATAAAAATAAATTCTCAATTTCTGTTTTATTTTTATATGAAAATGGTCCTACTTGATGGAGGGTTTTTTCAGTACCATACACATTCCCTTGGGTTGAATTGATATAAAATTCATTGGTTAATGGAGTGCCTAGTTCAACTTGAATTATACTATCCTTAGCTCCTGGTATTATTTTTTCAATATTATTTAAAAACTTAGCAATAATTTTATCTTTAAATTCCTGATATTCGGTACAATGATAATCCTTGTCACCTTTAAATTTTGGAATGGCATCATAATTAACATAAGTTACCACTTCAAAATTATGATATCTACCATTAAAACTTGTAGGGTCTTTTAAGGTTGTACAACTCAAGAAAAAAGCAGGAAATTCTTTACCTAGGGTAACATCTTCAGACACTAACGAATTAAAATGGTCATCTAATTTCTCATCTTTCAACATCCAAATATTTCCAGAATCAATTCCGAACTTTGTTACATCCACATCTAAAGTTAAAAACAGAATTAATGAAGTTACTGAATACTTTGTTTTTTCTAGTTTCTTAGTTAGTTTTTTACTGATATTCTCTTTCCCTATTAATTTCAAATAAGTCGTGGAAGGATCTGCATTGGAAATGATATTTTTTGCGTAAATCGTAGCTCCGTCTTTAATTTTCACTCCGATTGCTTTGTTGTTTTGAATAATAATTTTTTCTACGGTTTGCTTTATTCTAATTTCACCACCTTGCTTTTTTATTTGATTAGTCATTGCTTTTACAATGCCTCCGCCTCCACCCATAGGATAAAAACCACCATCAAAATAATGACCCATAACGGAAGTATGCACTGGAAAGCAAGCCTTATTTGGAGGCAAACCGTGATCGCCACATTGAATATTTAAAACCGTTTGAAGCAATGGATCTTTAACATGCCAACCTACTACTCTTTTTAGTGAAAAAAGAGAAAATTTACCAAAATGTTTAGTCCGAAATGGAACTGTAATTTTTTGCCACCATCCTTTAAGTTTAGGCATCAATTGCAATTCATAATTAACTTTAACAACTAGAGCTAAATATTCTTTAATATTTTTTGCTTCTTTTGGAAAGCGTTCAGAAAGTGTTTTTTCAAGATTTTCTATCCCAGATGGATAATCAATTTTTTCATTACCAATTAAACAATGCTCGTAGGCTTGTGGATTCATTCTAAAGAAAACCAAATCGTTGGCAATTCCAAGTCCTTTGTATAATTCATTTAGTGATTGTCCTTCATCTAAAAGTCCTACATAATGAACTCCTGGACTAAATCGTTGTCCTCGAAGTGTAAAACTATGACTCCAACCTCCTGGCACATAATGCTGTTCTAAAACGAGCACCTTTAGTCCCGCTCGAGCCAAGCAAATAGCTGTTGCCAATCCACCAACTCCAGAACCAATAATTATTGCGTCATATTCTACTTCCATACTTAATATATTCTGCTAAAGTACAAAAGGATTTTCATTAAATTATTAATTTGATTTAATTCTTCCAGTAAAAGGAATCCATCTCGGAGTCTTTAAACAATACTGTAAATAATCTTCTCCAAAAACAGATATCAAATATGGTTCTTCATATTTATCTACAAAAATAACTGAGAATCTCAACCAAATTAAAAACCAAATAATAATAAAAGGAGAAGTATTTACAAATATCTGTCCAATTATTACAAAATGTAAAGCCCACATCATTGGGTGTCTTACAATTTTATAAGGTCCTTTTGTAATCAATTTTTTTGGCTGTGAAAAAGGACTTGGTGAAGCTTTTTTTGATTTATACATAACTATAGTACACCATATCGCTAAAAGACCACCTAAGTTTAGCATTATTACTCCCAATATATTTAAAATACTATTTTTTAAAAATGTACAGATAAATTTTTCTTCTAATTCCATAAAAAAATGAGGGAATATGTAAGCAATAGCAAAAGGTCCTATAAAACCATAAATAACTGCATCAAATTGTCTCCTAACAAAACTCATCATAATAAAAATTTTTAAAACACAAATATATGTATCTTTTACGAAACATCATATTTGAAGCAAAAAAATTAAATCAAAAATATGAATTTTACCTCATCATGGAAGATAGCAGACAATACGATTTAATTATAAGTAAAATAGCCACAAAGCTTAAAAAACTTCGTATCGAAAAAGGTTATACGAGTTATGAAAACTTTGCACATCAACATGATTTATCAAGAATTCAGTATTGGAGAATGGAAAAAGGCACAAATTTTACTATTAAAAACCTTTTGAAGATTTTAGAAATTCATCAAATAAGTTTAGAAGATTTTTTTTCGGAAAAATTTGAAGATTAGTTTCTTATATTTTCCAAAAATCAAAAAAATTGAACCATTGTAACGGATACTTATTTAACATAGACTCTACACTTTCTATATAACTTGCTAAAAGTGCTTTTTCGTCTCTGTATTTAGCTTCCGATTTTCGGGCATACAAATGATAATGTAAATTAGGCTCTTTCATTACATACACAAAGACAACGGGAACTTTTAATCGGGAGGCTATTAAAAAAGGTCCCGCAGGGAAATTCGCCTCTTCCCCCAAAATTGGAGCCGATAGACATTTAGTCCCTTCAAAATAACGATCACCTGTAAAACATATCAGCTCATTTCTTTCTAAAGCGTTGTTAATTTCAAAGATATGAGACATGTCGTCTTTGATAAAAATAAATTTTATTGATGATTTTTTGGTTACTGACTCCAAATATTCTTTTATAACCGAGTGTTCTCTATCGGTTGTAACCAAGTTAATTTGACAATCATAATCAATTTCTCCAAAAAAATGTTCGGCTATTTCAAAATTCCCAATATGAGCACTTATTAAAACCCCACCTTTTTTATCTTTTAGCAATTGATTTAACACATCAATCCCATCAAATTCATAAGTAAATTTATTTCTTAATCCTGCTGAAATAGCCACTTTATCAATTATGGTTTGCCCAAAAGTAAAATAACTTTTGTATACCATTCGTTTTGATTTAAAATAAGAATAACCAAGTCTCCTATGAAAATAGGTGAATATTGCTTGATTACTTTTCTTTAGGAATAAAAAATAATAAAAAGCTACAAAAACTAAAACAATGTAAGACGTTTTAATTCCGAGCTTTTTTATACAGAAAACAAATATTTTATATCCTAAAAGAGTCCCTTTAGATTTACCATCCCATTGGCTCATATGTTTAGAATTTAGAACATAGAATCTAAAATTCCAAGTTCTATTATAATTAATTTTTAAGTTTAAGTTTTGCTTCTAATAGATCGTAAAAATTTTGAAAAGTTTCTATACCTACAAAATCTGCCTCCCCTAGTTTAACACCAAAATTTGATTCAATTGTAACTACCAAATCAACATAATCTAAACTATCTAAACCTAAAGTATCTTTTAAATTGGCTTCAGGCGTGATTACATCAGCATCTACTTCAAATTCATCTACTAAAATTTCATTAATCTTGCTTAAGATTTCTTGTGTGCTCATATAAATTAAATTTTCTTAACAACAATTGCCGAATTTGTCCCTCCAAATCCGAAAGAATTTGACAAATATACATCAAATTTTTTGTTTAACGTTTTGTTAACTAAATTTATCTTTTCAGAATCTTCATCAGGTGTTTCAAAATTAATATTTGGCGCAATAAAAGAATTTTGCATCATCAAAGTAGAATAGATAATTTCACTTGCACCTGCCATCCAACATTCGTGACCTGTCATGGATTTTGTTGAACTAACATAGGGTCCATTTTCACCAAAAACCTCAAAAATAGCTTTGGCTTCATTTGCATCACCAACAGGTGTTGAAGTGGCATGAGCATTAATATAACCCACTTCACTTGGTTGCATCCCTGCTTGTTCTAATGCTCTTCGCATAGCAGTTGCAGGACCATCAACATTGGGAGTTGATATATGTCCTCCATTTGATGAAAATCCATACCCAACAATTTCTGCAATGATTGGTGCTCCACGTTCAACTGCCGATTCATAGCTTTCAATTATCAACGTTGCACCTCCTCCACTTGGCACTAATCCGTCTCTATTAGCATCAAAGGGTCTAGATGCTTTATAGGGTTCTTGCTCATTTGGAGAAAAAACTCCCAATCCGTCAAAGCTAGCCATAGCATATTTATTAATTTCTTGTGCCCCTCCGCAAATTACAATATCCTGCAAGCCCTGTTTGATTAACAAATACGCTAACCCAACGGAATGCGAACCACTTGCACATGCAGCACTGATGGACATATTTATCCCTCGTAACCTAAAAATAGTCGACAAATTCATTGTAATGGTAGAGTTCATCGATTTAAAAATTGCCCCTGACCCTATCAATGCGGTATCTTTTTTTTCTCGAATAATGTCTGTTGCATCAATAATCGCTTTTGAAACACTATCATTACCATAAATAATCCCTACTTCATTTTCATCAAAAAAAGCATCCTCAATTTGGGCATTTTTCAGAGCTTCAATTGTTGCCATATAAGCATATTCTGTTTCTTCCCCTATGCTAACACGTTGTCTTCTATTTAACAGATTTTTTAAATCGGGTTTTGGAACCATCCCTGTAATGGCCGATTGAAAACCAAATTCTTTACGTTCCTCATCATAAACTATTCCTGATTTTCCTTCATAAAGTGATTGTTTTACTTCTTCAAGTGAAGTTCCAATACATGAATAAATCCCCATTCCTGTAATTACAACTCTTCTTTCCATATATTTTATTAAGAATAGATTCCTCCATTAATATTTATTATTTCTCCAGTAATATAGCTTGCTTTTTTTGACACTAGAAAACTCACTAAATCAGCCACTTCTTCGGCTTCACCAAAACGATTTACAGGCACTAATTTTATTAATTCTTTTTCATCTAAATCGCCTGTCATATCGGTTCTGATAAATCCTGGAGCTACGGCATTTACGGTAATATTCCTTTTTGCTACTTCTTGAGCCAAGGCTTTGGTAGCAGCAACAACTGCTCCTTTTGCTGCAGAATAATTAGTTTGACCAGCTGTTCCTTTAACTCCAGACACTGATACCATATTGATTATTCTACCATATTTGTTACGTAACATTCTTTGAATAAAAAAATTGGTCACATTAAAGAATCCGTTCAAACTTGTATTGATTACATTTGTCCAATCTTCATGAGACATCCACATAAAAAGACCGTCTTTAGTAATTCCGGCATTGTTCACTATCACTTCTACAATTGCTTCAGGATTGGCTTCTTGCCAAGTTGTTAAAGCCGTTTTCACATCTTCTGCATCAGCAACATTGAACTTAATCAATTCGGCAGTTGCTCCTTTTTTAACAACTTCGTCTAATGTTTTTTGAGCCGCATCACTATTTGATTGGTAATTTATTAGTATATGATACTGGCTATCTTCTGCCAATTTCTGACAAATCGCACTTCCAATTCCTCTAGAACCTCCTGTTACCAATGCACATTTCATATCTCTATTTTTATTGATTATTTATTAAACAATTCGGCATTTTGATACCATTGATTTCCTAAAACGGAACCATCTAATTTAATAAAACCCCATTTATCTTCATTTTTCACTCTAGCTAGGCCATTTACAAATCCTTTTTCATCATCTCTAAAAATTGCAAAAACACCACCAGCCGATATTCCGTATTTTGTATCTACAATCACTTTACCAGTTCTGTCAATAAAACCCCAATTCACCTCTTTTACAGGCGCTAATCCATCGAGACTAAAAACTTCTGCATCTTCATAAATTGGTTCAACAATAAAATCCCCATTTCTATTAATGTATCCCCATTTCTTATCAACACAAACTGGAGCTAAATCGTTTACAAATGCACGAACTTTATCATATTTTGGTTCAATTATCCATTTCCCATTTAGATCTACAAAACCCATTTTATTGTTTTTACGTACATAAGTAATATCATTAATACTAAAATCCCAAATTTTATCAACTCCTGCTATTTCTTTAAATTTGCCATCAATTACCAACCCAAAAACAGATCCGTTTTTTGCCCAAGTTGTATTTTTATAATAATTCCCTATTTCATCATAAATCAGTTCAACAACAACTTTTCCAGTTTTATCAATTATTCCCCAACGATCATTATTTCTTACTCGAGCATAGCCGTTTTCAAACGGTTTAATTACTTCATATTTTGGTTCAACAACGAATTCCATCTTTGAATTGATTAATCCAACCTTTTCTCCTACCCTAACAAATGCAATGCCATCATCAAAATCATAAACTTTATCAGAAGTAGGTGATTGAATTGTTTCTCCTTTTTTATTGATATAAAACCATTTTTTATCCTTAGCAACTACACAAATTCCTGAATTAAAATATTTGGCCTCATCAAATATTGCCGAAATAACCCATTCCCCTTTGTTGTTAATAAAACCCCATTTTCCATTTTCTTCTACAGAAGCAAGTCCGTCTGAGAAATTTTTAGCTTTCTTGAATTTAGGCTGAATTACAAAATCTCCCGTTTTAGAAATATATCCAAAGTTACCGTTTTTTCTTACTAAAGCCAACTCTTGTTGAGCCGAAACAAATTGAATTGTTATTACCCATAAAAAAATAAGTTTTTTCATATTATTTTGGATTTGTTATACTATTATTTCATCAAATGCTCTTTTACTTTTTGTAAAAAAGGGTACATTGCTTGATCTTCTTTAAATTCAGGTATAATTACTCTTATTTCGTCATACATTTTTCTTGTTGAGGAAGAAATTTTGTCTTTATATCCAAGTGCATCGATAGCCTGAACAATGGTAATCATCTCAATTGTGAGTACTTCAAATGCGTTTTCGATTACTTTCCCAGTAATGACTGCTGCATTAGTTCCCATACTTACGATATCTTGATTATCGTTGTTATTTGGGATGCTATGAATATACATAGGATTGGAAAGCATTTGACTTTCGGCAGTAGTTGATGTGGCCGTAAACTGAACTCCTTGCATACCAAAATTAAACCCTAAGGTCCCTAAATTAACAAACGGAGGCAAAATTTCGTTCAATTTTGAATTTAACAGATAATTTAATTGGCGTTCTGCTAACATCGTAAGTTTTGCAATTACGATTTTTAATTTATCCATTTCAAGTGAAATATAATCACCATGAAAATTTCCCCCATGGTATACATGTTGCGATTTCACACACACAATAGGATTATCGTTTGCCGAATTAATTTCGTTTTCCAAAACAGTTGAAACGTTTTGAATTGTATCCAAAACAGGCCCTAAAATTTGAGGGACACAACGCAAAGAATAATATTCTTGTACTTTTTCTTTAAATACTTCTTCAGTATTTTCACTCGTATATAAATGATCTTCTCTTTTTCTAACTAAAGTACTATCTTTAAGATAATCGCGCATTATTTTTGCTACTTCTTGTTGTCCAAAATGGCGCTTAGTTCCATTCAATTCTTCTCCAAGGTGATCATCATACGCTTGAACAATTTCATTAATTGCGCAAGAACATTTTATTGCCCAATCTAAAATCTTAGCCGAATTGTGAACATTTACGACACCTATTCCCGTCATAACAGAGGTTCCATTCATCAAAGCTAGTCCTTCACGTATTTCTATTTTTATGGGCGTTAATTTTTCAATTTCAAATACTTCTTTTGTGGATTTTCTTTCGCCTTTATAAAAAACTTCACCCTCCCCAATCAATACTAGTGCTAAATGAGCTAATTGAACCAAATCACCACTTGCTCCTACCCCTCCATGTTCAAAAATTAAGGGAGTAATATCGCGATTAATAAGCTCCTTCATCAAATGTATGACAGTTGTATTTACCCCTGAATTCCCCAAAGACAACGTATTTAAACGAGCTAAAATAGCTGATTTCACAAAAATAGGGCTTAGTAATTTTCCCGTTCCAGAAGAATGACTTCTAATTAAGTTGAACTGCAATTGTAGTTGATCTTCTTCTTTAATTCGGTATTGAGCCATAGGTCCAAAACCTGTATTTACTCCATAAATAACTTTATTTTTAGAAAAATCTTTCAAAAAACAAAAACTGTTTTCAACTCTTTCAATCACTTCATCATTAATATCTACCTTTTCATTTTCAAATACAATTGAAATAAAATCTTTTAGGCTTAGAAATTCATTTATTACTTTCATCTTACAAAGTTTTAGCTAATAAAAATCAAATATTTTTGTTTAAATATTGAAATTATGTATTTACATTTGAGGTCGTAAAGATAATATTAATATTAGAAATTTATAATGTTAAAAGAATATATAGATGTTTTGGTTATTGGAGCAGGCCCATCAGGTTGCGTTTCTGCTTCCTATTTACACAAAAATAGTGTAAAAATTAAAGTCGTCGAGAAAACAAAATTTCCTAGACTTGTAGTTGGAGAGAGCTTGATACCAAGAGTTATGGATCATTTTGACGAAGCTGGTTTTTTCCCTGCTTTAGATGCTATGAATTTTGAAAAAAAATTAGGTGCCCGTTTCATAAGAGGAAATGAAGTTTGTATTTTTGACTTTAGCGACAAATTTTCTGAAGGTTGGGATTGGACATGGCAAGTTCCAAGAGCTGATTTTGATAATGTTATGGCTCAAGAAGTAATAAAAATGGGAATCGATTTGGAATTTGAAAGCGAAGTTATCGACGTGAAATTTGAAGATTCTAATTCTATTACTACCATTAAAGACAAAGAAGGAAACTTAAAAGAAATTCATGCAAAATTCATTATTGATTCTAGCGGATACGGTCGTGTTTTACCAAGATTATTAGATTTAGATACCCCATCTAAACTTGACCCCCATTCTTCAATTTTTACCCATGTAAAAGACATTAATAGACCAGAGGGAGAAGAGGGTACATTGATTTCTTTTGACATACTTGAAACTGAAGTTTGGCTTTGGGTAATTCCTTTTTCAAATGGCAATACTAGTGTTGGTGTAGTCGGTCCTACTTCATTTATAAACTCCCTTTCAGAAAACAAAGACAATGTGGAAGCATTGAAAAACGCTATTCAACTGTCAGATTATTATGTAAAAAGATTTGGTGGAGTTGACTTTTTATTTGAACCTGTAAAATTGGAAAATTATTCACGTTCGGTTAAAAAAATGTATGGTGATGGTTTTGCTTTAACGGGGAATAGTTCCGAATTTTTGGATCCTGTTTTCTCTTCAGGTGTTGCATTTGCAACAGAATCTGGAATGTTAGCCGCAAAATTAATTAATCGTCAATTAAAAGGTGAAACTATTGATTGGGAAATTGAGTTTACCGAATACATGAAAAGTGGCATTGGAGTATTTACTACTTATGTAAAAGAATGGTATACTGGAAATCTACAAACATTATTTTTTCATCAACCTGAAAATCCAGACGTAAAAAGAAAAATATGTGCTGTTTTAGCAGGTTATGTTTGGGATAATGAAAATCCATTTGTAAAAAAACATGATAACGTGATTAAAAACATGGCCTATATGATTCAACAAGAACAGAGTTAATCTATTCAAAACTAAACCACTATGGACTTTAAGTCCATAGGTTTGGTAGCAGACTGAAAGTCAGCAAGATTGCAACATCATAATTTCAAACACAAAACACGAATCTACACGGATTTAATTTGTGTAATTTGTGGTAAAAAATATTTTTAGAAGCTGAAAGCGAAATGCACTAAAGTGCATAGTTTTAACTATTTTTGAGACCAATAAAAAAGCTCCAAAATATTTAATTGTTTGGAGCTTTTTAATCACACTTTAAGTTTTATTTCAGATCTTTCGATATCATTTTACCAAATGATTTTCCAGTTTTTGCAAATCCTTCACCAATTCTTGACTCATTACTAAAGTTACTTCCCCATTGATCACCTGGAGCATTTTCACTATTAACTTCAACTAAAACATTATTCTTATTTTTAGAATCAACTATTTTCAAATTCACTGAAACTTTAGCTGGTTGTTTCATCATTGCAACATCCCATCCTGGATAAATCCATACTACATCAACTAAAAGAGTATATTTTGTATCTTTAAGGTCTTCTTGAAAAACAATATCTTTCTCTTTTGAGACTGTTGCTGCCATTAACTCTAAGAATTTTGGCTGCCAAATACCATCTTTAGCTCCTTCCCATTTCCTTGCCCAACTATCACCCACACCACGAGTTTTTTCATTCAACTCATTTTTTCTGTTTTCAACATATTTACTTTCTGTCATATTCTCTTTCATAAGTAATAAATTAGAGTAATTAAACTCTACATTGACATTTTTTTCGCTTGAAAGAAATTTAAAATCTCCTTTAACAACTTTAATTTTTTGAGTAAAACCTACTGAAGAAATCAACAGTAAAGCCAATAAGATTGTTTTTTTCATTTTTTACTAGTTTATTAGTTTTCCTCAAATATAATATAATTTCAAATCGTTTCAATTATATTTTAGAATATTTATCAAATATTATTATATAAAGTTTATGTAATCAAAAACCACTGTTTATTTAACAATTTTTCTGTTAACTCAGAATATTAAAAATTTTTGAACTCATAGATCTATTTTCAAAAGAAGAAACCGATTTTTAGAATTTTTAACATCAAATATTTTATAAAAAAACAACCCCTAAATTTACATTTAGAGGTTATTAACACAAGTGAACTCTATAGGCTTGTTTTCCAAAGAAGTAACCGATTTTTTAGAATTTTTTACATCAAATATGTTGTAAAAAAATAACCCCTAAAACTAAATTTAGGGGTCATTGGTACAAGTGAACTCTATAGACTTGTTTTCCAATGAAGTAACCGATTTTTTAGTGTTTTTCACATCAAATATTTTGTAAAAAAAATTACGGATTCAAACTAAACTGAACTTTTCCTATGAGAGTATTTAGTTAATAATTCAAATTTAGTACAATTACTAAAATTTTATCGTCAAAATTAGAAAATATTATAGTTTATAAAGTTATTTTTTAAATATAATGCGTCAAATTAAAATTTAATTTAACTGTAATTCTATAATCGAATTCCTAAAGATAGGTTGTCCAGCTAGAATAGACTGTCTTATAACTTTACCTACTCCATTTCCTTTCAATTTAACTTTTAAGCCCATGTTTTCTAATAATGCAACAGCATCCATTCCTGGCATTCCTTTTACATCTGGTACTGTATTTTTTTTATTTTGTGAAGCAGTAAAATACCGATTATAACTAAACTCTTGCTTATTTACTTTTTGATTCAAATCTTTAATCTCATTGGTTGTTGGAGAATCTGTAATAATCTTTTGAGCTATTCTTTTAAAAACAGGACCAGCAACATCGGCACCATAATAATTTCCGTTTACGGTACTCGGTTTATGAACCACTACAATGCAAGTGTATTTAGGTTGTTCTACTGGAAAAAAACCAACAAAAGAGGATATGTAATGTTTATCAGCACCTCCATTCACAGCATAGTTTCCTTGTGCAGTTCCAGTCTTTCCTGCCATAGAAAAATCCTTAGAATAAATGCTTTTTGCCGTTCCTATTTTGACAACATTTTTCAGTATTGATTTTAACTTATTAATGGTTTCATCAGAACATATTTTGGGATTAATAACTTGTTTATCAAACCTCTTTATAGTTTTATTCCATTCTTTAATTTCTGAAACAAATTGTGGCTTTACCATTTCTCCATTGTTAGCTATAGCATTATACAAAGTCAAGGTTTGCAATGGAGTAACTTCCACACCATAACCAAAAGCCATCCAAGGTAATGATAATCCATTCCATTGTGTAGTATTTGGTTGAGGAATAATTGGAATACCCTCTCCCTTTAGTGACAATCCTAATGTTTTATTCAAGCCCATGGTATTAATGCGGTCAACAAATTGCTTTGGATTTTTTTTGTAATTTTCATAGACCGCCTGAACCATAACAGTATTAGATGACATTTCAAATCCTTGTGCTAATGTTACTTTTTGAATCCCATCACGATGCGAATCAACAACATCTTTCCCAAAATAGGTAATCAAACCTCCTTTGCGGTCATATACTTTATTAGTATCAACTTTCTTGTCTTCCAATAAGGAAATCATATCAACAAGTTTAAAGGTTGAACCAGGTTCTCCTTTTTCCCTTACAGCATAATTAAGTTGTTCGTAATATTTTGAATCAGTTCCTTTACCCAAATTGGCAATAGCTTTCACATAACCAGTCTTACTTTCCATAACAATCACACAACCATGTTCCGCATCAAACTTTTTTAGAGCATCTAACAAAGCATGATGAGCAATATCTTGAATAGAAACATCAATCGTTGAAATAACATCATAGCCATCAATGGGTTCAACTTCGTTTTCATCTCTAATAGGTTTATATTCTCCATGTGCTATTTTTTGTTTTAATATTTTACCATCTTTCCCATTGAGATAGTTGTCATAAGACCCTTCAATACCAACAGATGTTGTATTTCCTTTGTTATCAATACTGGTATATCCTATAGTTCGCTGTGCAATATTTCCAAGTGGATAAGCTCGAATAGTATGTAAATCTGCAATTAATCCACTTTTATAGCTACCTAATTTGAACAATGGCATTTTTTTTACAAGCATGTAATTGGAATAATTTACTTTATTTTGAATAACAACATATCTTCTTTTCAGTTGTCTTGATTTTGCAAGTATAGAAAAATAATGCGCCTTTGATTTACCAAATAATTTTGAAAGCGAGGTTGACAAAGAATCTACTTTTTCGTTAAAGTTTTTTTCGCTTGGTTTTGTAGCGTTAAAGGCTATAGTATATTCCGGAATTGAAATTGCCAATAAGCTACCATCTGAAGAATAGATACTCCCTTTATTGGCAGGAACAATAAATTCTTTTATAGTATTTTGTTTAGCTAATTTTCTATAATGTGCTCCATGAACCCATTGAATGTTAGTTAACTGTACAATAATTCCAATAGCAAACAAAAAGAATAATATCGCAAAAATATATATTCGATAGGTAATAGTAAGATTGTTTTCAGTCATTGCTGTTATTTTTATGTATCAAACCACTGTTGCTATTAGAAAGGTAAATTATCAATATCTATTTTATAAGGCTTAATTACAATTTGTTCTCTTTTATTAGGAACTTCTACTTCGTTTTTTAAATCAAAACACTCCATAAAATTTATAATTTCTGAATTTTTAACTTCAACAACAAAATCCATATAAAACCCTTTATTTTCATCAAGAAATGTAAAACCAGAACATCCATTTTTACAACCGTAACAAACCCCAGGTATTGTTTTTAAATTATGAATTCCTTCAGCTTTTAAGCGTTCAAATTGATTTTTAATAAGATTGATATAATATGATTTTGTAACTCCATCATAATAGTTTTTATTACTCAATATTGTGTCTAATCCTTCAATATCAAGCAATGAAAAGTGATAGGCGAAAGCAGCTTCTGTATTTTCTGTTTTTTTTACATAAACAACGTCCCCCATTTGCGCCAATTGTTTCAAAAGTTTTTTTTGCTCCGAGTTCATCTAGAAATAGTTCAAAATGGTAAATCAATGAATTCATTTCTTTTTTCAAGAGAAAATGTATTTAAAAACAAGTTAACAGATGCTTCTAATTCTCTTTTTTTACAAGCCCCACATTTTCTAAATCCGAGTGCATCCATAAAAGTTTCAGCAAATTCTAGTGTTGGATTAAGTTTAACTCGATAATATTCAATTAATAATTTTTTTAAAGGGACTTTAAATTTCATATGATAGTCTTTTAAAAAGATTTTTACTTCATGATCTGAATATCCTGTATTGTTGTTATAAAGAGAGGTTTCAGAAAATGCACATGCAGAATATTTACCAAAAATTCTTAAGATAGAAGTATTTTTTCCAGAAGCATAAAAATATCTTCCAGCTTCTTTTATTAAAGAATCTATTTCTTTTTCAAGTTGTTCTAAAGAATAGTTCTTAAAATCGGAAAAACCAGAATTTTCATAGCTAATGGCTTTGGGATTGTATTTTATTTTAAATGCCAATTCAAGTCGCATAACAAAAGCATCTGGTCTTTCAAGCAAATAACGATTTTCGATAAACCAAGTTCTGAATCGTTCTATTTCCGCATCACCTCTTTCTATAATTTCTTGTGGTAGTTCAAAATTGGTAAAATCGGAATGCAATCTTGGGCAATCTTTTGAGGTATGATAAGCAGGCTGCTGTTCTTTATAAATATATTTTTTCGAATCAAAAACTATCATCGGATTATATATTTCTTTGAAATATTTTTCTGGATTTTTAAATAATTCTTGAATAGCTAACAAGCTATTCTCTTCATTTTTACTGAAAATATGCAGTTTGTGTTTATAAACTTCACCACTAAGTTGGATGTTTTTAAAATTATTTCTGTTAATAATCTTTTGTGCGTTATGAGAAGTAATGTATGCTTCCATGATTCCTATAATTTATTATTTAAAATTCAATTGATTTAAAACCTACGAAATCTACGAGATATCCTTTTTTTCTAACCATTGTTTCACCATGTGTTAGGCAATAAAGACCAACAGCTGCATATAATGCTTTGGCATTATGTGCTTTTGATCTATTGAATACTTGAAGTGCTATTTTTTTATCATAATATAATTCAGTGCTTTTTCCTGCACCAGTTGTTATCATCACGAAATATAATATTTCATTTTTTCGGATAACGAGTTGTGGATTTTCATTTATATTTAACGAACCTGCAACAATTTCATACCCTTCTTTTTCAACATAATTAGAAATAATATCAATACCAAATTCATGAATTTCTTGATTGGTCATAATTTCATTAAGATTTAAAAGGACTTCATTTTTACACTCAATTTCTTGATGACTATCAAGTCCTTTTCTTCTGGTTTGATTTCTAAATAGATTAAAAACAGAATTTTTTATTGTATTTTTTAATTTCATTTTGAAACTCAATTTTTTAAAAAATGTAGTATCTATTGTCTCAAAATACTATTTTTCACAGAAGTCAAAAACATGATCCGGTCTTTATGAAACGTTATGGCGTTAGATGTCCTACTCAAAGAAATGGACATATTATCTATATTAGCTCCATAAACGCCATTCACATAAGCCAAAGGAAACGGAATGGTTTTCTGTACTAAATCTAAAGTAGATTGAGGCACCCCAACATCGTCTTTTTCTGGTATCAGATTGTATATCGTGGTTACGATGATGCCATTTTTAATACCTACCACAATCTCTCCAATTCTTCTATTAAAAAAATATTTTTCTGTAATTGCACCAATGTATTTATAAGTATGAACACCAGTTGCAGAGGAAATGCCTAGTAGTTTAAACTGGGTGGATTTTGGAGTTAATCGATCTCCCAAATAAAACTTTTGAGAAAAAGAGTGAACAGAAACAAACAATAATAATGCTAGAATAATAGTTTTACTTTTCATCAGTGTTCGATTTATTTTTATTATCACTTCTAATCAATAATATTCCGGGTAAAAAAAGAAATAAACCAAGTCCAATAAGAGCTCCCACAAGTTCCGGAAAACTATGAATGCCAAAAATTGATAAATAGCGAAAAAAAGATACAATACCAAGGATAATAAATCCGATTCCAAATAATGTTTTCATGTGTTTTAATTTTTATGTTGATAAATAGTTTTGTAGAAAGTCGCTCTTGCTACTATTAGTTAATAGCCAAAATGGAAAAAGGTAACCCTAGAAATTGAAAAAATATTTTTATTTTTTATTCTTTAGGTTCGAAAATTGAAAAGTATCGAGCATTATAGAAAAGGCAGGTGTTGTTTCATCCAAATAGGTTTCGATAGAACACGCATCAATGGTCAATATCCTTGTGCCTTCACTGTAATAAAATTCTTTATGATACAATTGCAATCCATCCTGAAAAGGGGTCAATAGGTGAATATAATAGCACTCTTTCAAGCCGACAAATACAGTTCCTCTTTTAATTACTTTTGCAGTTCCGTACACAGCATTAAACTGTTCTTCCATTTCTTGATTAGTGGTAGCTTCCATTTGTTGTTTTGCAGTAAGTTTCGTTGCCGTTGGAAACGTTTTTATAGAAACTATAAACGAGTTCCCTTTACCATCTACAATCTTGGCATCCACATCAGGATTAAATATTTTGTCTTTCACATGCCAACCATCCGGAATGATAAAAGAGTAATTGTATTTAGTACTAGTGAATTTAGTTTGACTGAAATTGATTGTAGGAAGAAGAACCAAAAGGAATAGTAGTTTATGAAGCATAACTTTGTTGATTTAACGAATGATATTCTAAAATTTAATCTATATAGTAGTAAACGTTTTCTCTATAACATAGGTTCTCATTTGCATTAATGCAGGAAGAAATGCAGCGTATTCAAATAAATCAAAACTAATTTCAGGATTTGGTTCTAAAGGTTGTTCATAGAAAAGAGTGTAGGTTTTCAAAAGCATATACCCTTCTTCTTCCGGGTCAAAAAATCTAATAATTTCTTCTATATACGTTTCAAATCTTGAATTTACAAAATTGGCAAGCGCTTCATTTGTCATCGGAATATTGTATACTCTAGCCTGTTTGAATAAATTTCTGAAAAAATCTTCTTGCATGGCCTCATATTTTTCAGGATAATTGGATTGATATTCTTGCAAGGCAATCAACGAATTGAATAACAACACTTCAAATTTTCCAAAGTTGGTCAAATCTTTATAGGCTCTTTTAATCTCAACGATACCGCCAAAAGCTACCATAAATAACTTTTCTCCGTCTGATTTTTGATGTAATGTTTGTCCTAAAGAAGTAGTAGAATTATAATGCCTTTTAAGTACTGCAAACTGAGCTATTTTTGTTGCATCTTCTCTGGATACCGTACATTCTGAGTTTCTGAGAATGATATCGGTTAATTCATTGCCATTGGTAAAATTTGAAGTAAAGTAAGATATCACCGCATAGCAATAAGCATATTCTGTAGCCTCTTTAGAATATTTAAAATTTAATAATTGGCGCACTTCTTGAATCTCTTGCTCTTGTTGTTGTCTTCCTCCAGGAAATATTTGTTTTCGCAACTGATTAATTTGTTCTTGTTGTTTTCTTTGTTCTGGTGATTTAAAGAAGTCGAATAATCCCATGATAATTGTTTTTAAGTTTGTTGAATGTACTTTAAATTGGAGTTTAATTTCCTCCTACAATTGTTTATACATAAAAACAAAAAAGGTAACCCTATGAATTATTTTTAACTAAATTATTTTCTATCAAGATTTAGATTAATTCATTACATTTGTTACACTTTAAAAGCAGTAAAATTCCAATTACTATGAACACAAAGAAAATTTTCAGAAGAGATTATAACCAAACTAAATCACTGGTGAAAGCCGGTAGAATAAGTGGAGAAAATGCCGTTCGACGTTCCAAAGCTTTAGATTTAGTAGTAACTTATATTGAAAATGGAATTGTATATGAGGAGCTTCCTGATGGTTCAAAAAAACAGATAGAAGTATTAGAAAGAAAGCCGGCCAATATAGTTTTAGAAAAAGGAATGGTATTTCATGGCAAGTAATAAAAGAGTTCGAATATTTGCGGGTCCAAATGGATCAGGAAAAAGTTCTTTATTTGAAGCGTTTCAAGATACTCATAAAGAAAAATCAGGTTATTTTATTAATGCCGATCTCATAGAAAAAAAACTACTAGATTCTTCGCTGCTTGATTTGAAAAGTATTGGTTTGGTTGCAACCCAAACCGATTTAGAGAATTTCAAAAAATTGCCGAACTCACAATCACTTATCAATAAAGCAAAAACAGACGGGCATGAAATAGATGTTCATATCAAAGAGAATTGCATCGTTGACAACTCTATTGGCTCTCATAGTTACGAAGGTTCTTTTATCGCTTCCTTCATAAGATATTTACTAGTAGCACAACATAAATCCTTCAGTTTTGAAACGGTGATGAGCCATCCTTCTAAAGTAGATGAAATAAAAGAAATGGTTCAATTAGGCTATCAACCCTATTTGTATTTTGTGTGTATTGATAAACCCGAAGTTAATATTTCAAGAATATCCAACAGAGTGAGCCATGGCGGGCATGATGTGCCCGATGTAAAAGTAGTAGAACGCTATTATAGAACTCTAGAATTGTTATCTTCACTGTTGCCCCTTTGTTACCGCGCCTACTTATTTGATAACTCTGGCAAAAAAAACCAATTGATTGCCGAATGCTACAAAGGCGATTTAGAACTAAAAACCAGTACTCCGCCACAATGGTTTATAGAATATGTTTTGCCGCATTTTGGGTAAATTATAACTTTTTTAGTTATTGTACTTTTTCAAATCTTAATCATATTTCTTGATATGCAATATATTGAGTAGTATCTTTGTGAAAAAAAGAATATGACTCTTCAAGAAATACATTCTGTTTTAAAATCAAGAACTTTTAAATTGACCAATCATAAAAGGGAAAGTTGTGAATTACAATTCACAGAAATTTATGTAATTAGAGATAATAGAATCATTGCTGAATATGAACTAAAAGAAATTAGTAATGAATATGCTATTTCTTTTAGTAAAGTTGTAAATGGCGATTTAGCCAACGTAAAAAATATTTTATTGTTAATTGATAATTTCACAACAATTTTAAATTTTGATAGTTTACAATTACAGCAAATAGGTAGAATTGATTGTTTTTTGATTGGTGTATAACTCAATAAAATTTATGAATGATAAAAGGTAAATTAAAAGAAGAATTAAATGAATTTGAATTAGAAATACAAATGCTTCTTGGTAGTCATCATGAAAGAACGGGGTATATTTATTATTTTGAATTACTACATGAAACGTTTACAAGAGCAGTAAAACATTTAATATCAGATTCTCAACAATTTAAAAAGGATTTGTTAAGTGAAGATAAAGAAAATAGTCAAAGCTTAATTCAATCTAATGAAAGTGTTTCTAATCCATTAATTCAAACATTATATAATTCCTATTTTATTACAGTTCATTCTGAATTAGAAATTATGTTAACTAAAGTTAATGAGATTGTTAAAAGAATTTATGATTCTTCTTTCCCTAAAAAGACTATTGAAATGTTAGATGTTGTAAATAATAAAAAACAAAAAATAACAGAGCCTTTTATAAAAGATACAATTAAACGGTACACAATATTAATAAGTTACAACTTTGTCAGAAATGGTATTATTCATCCTGTAAATGATAAAAATAAACCTGGATTTGAAGAATTAGAAAAATGTATAGATGAAGGAAAAATTATTAATTTAGATATTATTGATTATGAATTTAAGGAATTTGACGATGAAGAAAATATAATTATTGCTGAAATAGGATTTAATTATTTAATTACAGAAATAGACTTTATCGTAAAATATACAGAAGAAATAATTTCTTTTTTCCAAGATTTAATTAGTAATTCTAAAAAATATAGAAAACGAATTTCCTAAATTTATACCGAACTCTAAATATAAATATCCTACACAATACCATTAATAGTTTAATAATACAAATATATTATGCAGTTTAAAACATCAATATTACTCTGTTTTTTCATTGGTATATCTTATGGACAGACTAAAAATGAAGTATTAGCACAAAAAGTTTTTAATAATATTACTAATTCTGTCGGAAATAATTTTCCAAGTCCTCCAAAATTAAATTTCATTAATTCTGTGGATAAAATTGCATATACATATAATGGCAGTGTCTTTTTAGAAAAAAAAGCTCTCAATTTACTTTGTAGTTTTGACGATAGTCAAGATGCACTAGCATATGTATTATCGCATGAACTTGCACATCATTATTTAAATCATACTTGGATGAAAAATATCGGATTTACATATACATCGGAACTAAAAAACCAATTAAACAAAGATGTAAAATCGATAAATAATAGAAAAATAGAGGAAACACAAGCAGATTTATTTGGTGGTTTTTTTTCACAAATCTCTGGATATAATTCTTTAACAATTGCAGAAAATGTTCTAAAATTATTATACAAAAATTACAATCTTCCCGAAACAATTGAAGGATATCCAAGTTTAACGGATAGAGAAAATATTGTTAAAAATAACTTAGAAGAATTAGACAAACTAAGTATTGTTTTTAAAATGGGGAATTTAATGGTCGCTACTGAAGATTATAAAAATGCTTTAAAATGTTATGAGCATATACTCTCAAAGAAATTCACAAGTCGGGAAATTTATAATAATCTAGGTGCTATTTATTTAAAACAAGCAATTGATTTTGACGATAATTTATCTAAATATTCATTTCCTATACTTTTTGAAGAAAACACTAGAGCCACAACTAAAGATATTTATCGTCGATTTGATGGGTTGTCTGAATCAAAAATAAAAGATACGATAATATATCATCTGAATTTGGCTGATGATGCATTTAATCGTTCATCTGTTTTAGATAAAAATTTTATGAAGCCTAAAGTGAATTTATTAATAAGTGAATTGATAAACAATAAAATTACTAAAACGAACCTAGATTTAGATTTTGGCAAAAGACTAGAACAATTAAAACTAAGTATTACTGACGAAAATGACATTAATTTATTGTCATTTTATTTAGGTTTAGTACCAAAGATTGATGAGAATGAAAAAATCAAAAAATCTAGTATTATATCAAAATACAATAAAGAAGTATTTCATAATACTACATCATCAGATTCATTACAAAATTTAAATGTAAAAAATGAATTCTCTAATTTAATAAATGAATTGAAATTTACACATTTAAACAAAGTAGATAAAACCATATCATCTGGTGATGGAATTAATATTAAAATTAATAAAACTACTAATTATGAAGTTTATGAATATAATAAATCAAAATATTTTATTGAAGTTTCAAAAGCAAACCTTAGTAAAATTAATGGACTCAGCGAAAATTTAGATAAAGATGCAATTTTTACAAAATTTGGAAAGCCTACATCTATTTACAAAATAAATAATTTGTTATACTTGAATTATTCAAAAAACAAATTTGTTATTGTTTTATCAGAAAACCAACTTTTGGAAATAATTTATTACAATTAGTATTTAAAGCCATTATTTTTGCTTACAATTTTCTTTAATCAAAAATTCTATTTCTTTCTTTTTAGTAGGATTATCTTTTATAGACTCAAGTGCATTTTTAAGGTCCACACACATTGAGTCTAAATCATTAATTTTTTTACATAAACTAGCTCTATATAAATATAAATCTACTAAATCTAAAAGATTTATTTCTTCAAAATCAAGAATATCATTATCTGGATTAGGATTTTCTATATATTTCTGAATGGCAATAGAAACTTCAATAATGGCTTGTAAAAATTTATTTTGGTTGTCATATATTAAAGACTTTTTATAAAATGGTTGGGGCTTTTTATTGTCTTTTTTTATCACATAATCAGCTTCTTCAAGTGCTTTTTCATAGTTTTTAATTTTGATATAATAATTTATTCTATAAATATAGCCTTCAATATCTTCAGGATTAAGTTCAATGGCTTTATTATAATCTATTAAAGCATGGTCAACATCATTTAAATTAAAAAGATAAAGTATCGCTCTATTTGTATAAGCTTCATTAAAATTTGGTTCTAATTTTATTGCATAGTTATAATCATCAAGCGCTTTATTAAAATCTTTTAGTTTTACTCTATATAGTATACCTCTTCTGTTATAATAGCTGGCATTTTTTGGATCTAATTCTATTGCCTTATTAAAATCAGACAATCCTTTTTCTACATTATCTAAATTAAATGTATTCAATACACCTCTGTAAAAATAAATTTCAGCATTATTATTCTCTAATTCTATTGCCTTATTAAAATCTAACATTGATTTTTCATAATCAATTTGATACGATCTGTAAAAATCACCTCTATTTATATAACCAAAAGAACTTTTTGGATTTAACTCAATATCTTTATTTAAATATTTAAGGGCTTGTTCATTATTTTTTAAGTAATCTAGATAAATTAATGAAATATTATAGTACACATCTTTATCTCTAGGGTTAATTTCTATAACTTTTAAATAATCTGATAAAGCCCTATCATATTGTTTTAATTTATTATACAAAAATGCTCTTGCAAATAACCAACTTGATTCTTTTGGTTCTAATTCAATTGCTTGAGAATAATCGGCTAGTGCTTGGTCATATTTTTTTGCTTCCTCAAACAATTGACCTCTATCATAATAAAAACTAGCATTATCTTGAGCTAATTCAATGGCTTTGTCATAATCTTCTACGGCTTTAGTATAATCTTTAATATTAAAGCGATACAAATCGCCCCTACCTGAATATCCTATAGGATTTGAGGGTGTTAATTCAATTTGCTTTGTATAAAACTCAAGCGCTTTTTCATAGTCTTTTTTATAATCTTTATATAAATTTGCGACATTATAATAAGTATTAGAAATTGTGGGCTCTATATCAATTACTTTAAGATAATCGGACAGCGCCTGATCATATCTTTTTAGGCTATATTGAAATAAAAAAGCACGAGCAAATAACCACTCCGTTTCTTTTGGCTCTAATTCTATAGATTTATTGTAATCAAGTAAAGCTTTGTCATATTGTTTTAATTCATTTTCATAAAATTGACCTCTATAAAAATAATTATTTGCTTCATTTGGAGCTATTTCAATTGCTTTATTATAATCGATAAGTGCTTTCTCGTTGTTCTTAAGTTGATTTTGATATAAAAACCCACGATTTCTATATCCCATAGGGTCTTTTGGGTTTGATTCTATTTTCTTACTTAAAAATTCGAGTGCCGTTTTATAATCTTTTAAATAATCTTTATATATCAAAGCAACATTGTTGAAAGCATTTGTTTGCTTTGGGTCAATTTCGATTATTTTTAAATAATCCGATAATGACTTATCATATTGTTCCATTTCTTCATATAATAATGCACGATTAAATAACCAATTAGATTCTTTTGGATTTAATTCAATAGCTTTAGAATAATCTGCAAGTGATTGGTCATATTGTTTTAATTCCTGAAACAATTGACCTCTACTATTATAATAGTTTGCATCGTCTGAAGACAATTCAATGGCTTTATTATAATCTGCTAGTGCCTTTGTATTATCTTTAAAATTAAAGTGATACAAATCACCTCTATTTGAATATCCTAGAGGGTCTGTGGGTGCTAATTCAATGTTCTTATTATAAAATTCAAGAGCTTTTTCATTATTTTTAAAATAATCCTTATAAATAAGGCCAATATTATTTGTGGCTCCAGAAGATCTAGGATTTAATTCTAATACTTTTAAATAATCAGTTAATGCATTCTCATATAATTCTAAACTAAATTGATACAAATATGCCCTTGAAAAATACCAAGACGGATTATTTGGTTCTAAAACAATAGCTTTATTATAATCAAATAAGGCGTTGTTGTATTGTTTTAACAAATTTTCATATAATTTACCCCTTGAATTATAGTAAATTGAATTATCAGGTGCTAATTCAATAGCTTTGTTATAATCTAATAGAGCTTTGTCATATTGTTTTAAATTTTCAAATAATTCAGACCTACAGAAAAAAGTATTAGCATTTTTCGGTTGAATTTCTATAGCTTTTTCGTAATCCAATAATGCTTTTTCAAATTGATTTAAATCTCCTTGATATATATTTGCTCTTAATAAAAGTGCTTTAATATTTTTAGGATCAATCTGCAATATTGTGTTACTTATATTTAAAGCTTCTAAATATTCTTTTTTTTCAATTAGTTCCTTTGCCTTCTTAAATTGAATTTCATAATTACTTTGTACCAAATAAAAGCTATTACCTGTAAGTTGTGTAGCTTCCACGGGTCTTTGTGTTCCTTTGGTTTTAGCTAATACTTCGCTTCTAACATTTCTAAAAACTTGATCTATACTTATATTTTCTATCAGCATATTTTTTGCTAAACTTTCTGTATATATACTGTTTTCATTTTTTCCATCAGCAGCAGTTTGACCGACATCAGTAGAAAAAGCAATAAGTGAACCTGTTGGTGGGGGTATTTTAGCAAGTCCACTACCTTTTAATGATCTAGTTTTATTCCAATTTGATTCATATGGATTATCTCTACAAGCATCTAGTATTAGAATATTAACTTGGTCTGTTTTACTTTCCAAATATCTCAATATACTTTGAACGCTTACTCCAAAATCTTGAACATCCAATTCAGAGTTATAAATTTCCTTTGTTGGTAATAAAAAATTTTCATCTTTTACTTGTACTCCATGACCCGCATAATAGATAAACCCAACATCATAACTTTCTCGTTTAACCCCAAAATCACGAATTACATCCAAAAGTTCTCTTTTTGTGGAAAGATTGTACTTTGCAATCACTTCAAAGCCCAATGAATCCAAAGTTTTTGCAATTAATTTTGCGTCATTTACGGGGTTTTTCAACTCTCCTTTTTCATAGTTAGAGTTACCAATAACTAGAGCTAATCTCTTTTCTTGAGAATAGGAAAAAATAGATAAAATAAATAAATAGATAATTAGTAATTTCTTCATGTTATTCATCACACAAATTATTCAATACTTCTAAAAGATCTAAATCAGTTATTTTTTTATAAAGTTGAGGTTGCTTAGCAACGGTCAACTTAAAAAAGTCGGCATCTCTTTTAAAATAATAAGTTTCATCATAAAGTACTATAGCATTTTCTTTAGCAGTAACCGAGACATATAAAACCAATGCTTTACCATCAAAAATATATTGTTTTTCTTTTTCATTTAGCAGCACCAGTTCTTTTTGTAGCGAAGTTATAGTATCTTGTATGGCTTTGGCTCTTGAACCATAACCCAATTTATTTTCTGGAAACTCTTGTTCAAGCATTTGGCGATATTTTTCTATGGCTTTTTCAATTGAAATCTTTCGGGCTGCTTGATTATTTTCAACAATTTTAATTTTAGACGAAGTTGGAGCAAATCCTAATCCACTTTTAACTACAGTAGCCGTTTTAGTAACCGTAGTAACCTCAGCCAGTGCTTCAGAAGGAATTTCAGGAGTTATAGTTTCTTTTTTAACCGGAGCAGTTACCACATTAGTATCACCAGGTTGAACAACATTGTTATCAGTATTAAATTTAAAATACATAATTCCAGCTGTCAAAACAATACATGCTGCAGCAGCATATTTTATCCAAGATAAAGAGAAAACTTTAGGTTCTTTTTTAGTAGAAACAGAATAAACAGGAGCTTCTTCCGAAATAACTAATTGCTCATCCCAAGCATTCATTTTTTCTTTGAGAGCTTCACGTTCTTTTTTGGTAATAGCTAAGGCAATAGCATCATCAGAAAGCTGAAAACTTAGTTTATCAAAAGCATTAGGAAGTTCCGTTTTAATGCGTTTACGCTCCACTTTCTTAATGGCATTTTGTAAATCAGTAAAGAAGCGCACCTCTTTTTCAAAAGTGCTGTTTTTGGACGTAATCAAATAATCAATAGCTTCAGAACTAATTCCTAAAACATGATTTTCAGCCAACTCTTTTATAAAAGAAATGTAAACAGTATCTAATTTAGAAATGATTTTCTCGGCATCTTTCAATCCCAAACTATAAATAGCAGCATATACTGGTTTAGCATCCTTTTCAAAATCAAGAAAGGCAGTAGTAAACGTTTCCCAAAAAGCTATATTAGCTTGGTTGATATCAAAAATGGCATCTTTCTCCAATTTTGGCAACAACAAACTTTGTACTATGTCGATAGCTAATTTCATTTTTATTGATTCAATTCGTTATAAGCAATTTTTTCCAATCGTTTTTGGCATTTTGCCTTTTGATTTTTAGTAGTATCTGAATTGGTATATCCAAATTCAGTAGTCAATTCATTCATTGATTTTTTGTGATACCAAAACAAAGTAAGCAATTCATAACAATGACCTCCAGCAGCTTTCATCTTTTCTAAAGCAGTTTCTATTGCCAAAAATTGTGGTTCGTTGGAGTGATCTACAGCATCCAAACTATCCGTTATAGAAGAATTATAACCATTAGGGTTTTCATCATCGTCATCCTCGGAATTATCTTCATAGTCAGTGGTCAATTTACTTTTTTCAAGAGTATTTAATAATTGGAAACGGCAAACAGAATTCAAATAGGTTTGAAAAGAAGCGGTTAGAACAAAATCACCTTTTACTATTTTTTCATAAAGTATAATATTGGCATCTTGAAAAACATCTTCCAGTTCATAATCACTGATTTTTCCGCTTGTCATTTTCCTCATAAACCCCAGACAATTAGTTTTACATCGTTTATAAACGATACCTAAATAATCGGAATTCTGTTTTATTTTAACTAACAACTCCTGGTCAGTAAGATTTGAAAAAATGTTTTTGTCTGCCATGGTAACCTCTATATTTGTATATAAAATCTTAAAGGCAGCAATTTAACATTTTTTTGTCACTTTAGAAATGATAGAACAAATCAATCTCTTTAGTGATAAAGAGATTGATTTGTTTAATATTGATTTATCTACTAATATACGTTTTGTTTCCATTACTATTTACATAATATGTACCGCCACGTGGTCCAGTATAAACTGGTGTTGAATACGTTGGAGTGCTGTAAGAATAAGTAGTACTTGGTACATAAGTATCCGCAGGTTTAGTTCCATAAGACCCTGTGTACGGATTAACATTTCCAACCGTACTGTAATTGTCATTACGAGTATAATTAGGAGTAGTTCTGCGGTAAGGTTCAACATAAGTGCCATTACTGTTGGTGTAACCCGAAACATAAGTAGAGGTTTGAGCAAAAGATGTTGCAGCTGCAAACAAAAACGCGATAAAGAAAAATGCTTTTTTCATGATAATAAAATTTAAATTGTTAATGATTAATTGTTTTATACTAGTTAATAGTGAAATTATAAAAAGGTAACCCTTGATTTTTTGATTTATTTTTTTGGGAAGAAATAAAAATAATTTAAACTTCTAAAAATATTTGTGTGAATTAATTTCTAATCATTGTGAAATTCTATCATATACCCCTCTGCAATTAGTATTCTAAAACAAGTATCATCATCAAATAATTGAATTGCTAATTTTTCACCATCTTGGTCAATACACTCAACTATCTGGTATCCTTCACCTGAATTTGTTTTGCCAGCTTCGACACCACCAATTTGATGTAGAGTCAACGTATTTCCTGAAGAGTAATAAATAACAATATCTTTAACCCCTCTAGGATTAAAAACAACTGTAACATCAGTTTTTTCCCATGGTTGTAAAATTCCATCTTTTTTTGAAATCATTGAGGTGTACTTCTTTACAAAAGTCTCTTGTGAGAACATTGAAGTGCTTAATAATAGTAGTAATCCTAAAAATATTTTTTTCATAACAGGTGTGTTTTTTTTAATTTTAAATAATTTATTTATAACTATTAATACAGAAATTATAAAAAGGTAACCTAGTCTGAGTAAATTCTTTTAAAAAAAATCTTTTGGATATTATTTAAAAATAAAAAGACCGTCAAAAAGACGGCCTTCTCAAAAAAAAACTTCAACTTACTTATCAATTTTAACATCTAATAATTTTAAATCTCCCTTCATTGTCCCTTTATATACTAACACGTCTAAATTTTCTGGAAGAATCGTAAATTCAAAATAGGTTCCTTGTGGTTTATAAACAACGAATAACTTAATTTTAGCAGTACCTTTCTTGTCATCGTAACTATTAGAGTAACTCCATTGAAAATTATATAAATCATATTTATATTCTGTTTCTGTATCTGGCTTTCCTTCTTTCGTAATAGAATAAATTCTTCCAAAACTTTGAGACTTGGATTTTTCCCAATAGTTTGACAACATTATTTCTTCTCCATCATTTGATTTATAAAGAACCAAATAAGCATTTTCTTCTAAGACATTAGGAGTAAAATCAGAACCATTATCACGTGCATCTTTTATCTCAAAAATAGCAATAGCTTTTTGATCTTCTTCTTTGCTTTGAGCGTTAATTACAGTATAACAAACGCATAAAATAATTGTAATTATTGTTTTAAAATTTTTCATATATTATTAATTTGATATTTAAATTATATTTTTCCCTTTAAAGTAGAACACATGGTAGAAATTGAACCATTTAAAATAAAAGAGGCATGATTCACTCCTGATTGTTTCAGCCATTTATTCCAGAAGTAGGTTATTTTTTCAGTTTGTAAAATGTCATTAGCTCTCTTACCTGAGATTCCAGCAACTATCCAATTTGTATTTTTATCCAATTTTATTGGTAACAATCCATATTGTTGTGAATCTGAAATCTGTTTCCATTTAGAAGTAGTCAAATCATTCAAAAAACGAGTGCTGGTATATTGATTTTTATCTTTAATTACGTGAGCTTGACTTTCAAAATCAAAATAACCATCTGTAAGAATTAAAATTTTATTTTCATAACCTGATTTACTTAGTTCCATTCCGTTATCGTGAAGATAAGCCCAAATATCAACTCCAAAATATTTATTAGAAGTTGTGCCAAACAACGCATCTTTCTTAAGGTTTTCAAGGATTTTAGGCAATGCTTTTGATAACGCTACCAAAGATTTATTTTTAGCAGCAAAATCAGTTTCATCAAGATACAATTGCAATAAATCCTCATAATGATTCACATTTAATGGACTATTTTTCTGGGGTATGATTTTAATACTAAATCGGTCTTTAGAGGAAATAACTAAATTTTTCCTCGCTTGTTTTTCAAAAGATTTGAAGGTAGTTTCTATCAAAGCAAAATCTTTATCTAATTGATCTGAAACTAAAATTCTATCACTTAAGTCCAACAGAACAATATAGTTTACAGGTTTTTTATCTATTTTCACTTCTTCATATCCGCAAGAAGTAAACAACAATAAAATAGAAGTAAATAATATTATATTTTGATATATAGTTTTCATAATGTTTTTAAATTTAAATTTTTAAGAGATTTTAATTAGCACTTACTGTTAGATGAAATTGTGATTGTATAAATTCATTAAAAGTTTGTTCACAAAGGTCTTTCTCGTTTATAAATTCAGTAGTATTGTTTAAATATTGTTGCCAACCCATATAAAAACTAGTCAAGTTTTGAGATAAAGCATCTGGATTCTGCATACGTTTTTCTAATTCTTTTTTCAATTGTTCCAATTGTGACATAATCGCTTTTAGTTGTGTTTCTAATTCGATAATTCTAGTTTCCAAATTACTCAATTCAATTCTCAAAAGGCTAATTTCTTCTTTCAATCCTTTGATAATGATGTTCGCTTTAATATCTGGAGATTTTTTTGTTTTTTCCTTTAACATCATTTCAAACATATAGCCCCAAACTAAATAGGCTGCAAATCCAAATAACAATACCAAATAGAAGTTGATACTGGTATAAAAATACCATTCTCCATCAGAAATTCCAGCCATTATTTTTAAGTCATGTAAACCTTTATCAATTTTATAAGCAAGCATACTATCAGCAACTAAAGCTCCAAAAAGTGATAACCCAATATAATAACTCTTGTTTTTACCTTCTATGTTATGAGGAATAAGTCCAATAGCAAAAAACAAGAAAGCACCTAAATAAACAATCAATAAAATGGGAGATGCTGTAAAAATTCCCTTAACATCAAATATTGAATCCAGATAAAGCGAGATATCTCCTCCCGCATTAGCAATCAAGCTACTTTTATTTCTAAAAAAAGCAGCATAAATAGTCGAGGCATAAAAAAATAATAAGTAAAAAGAGAGTATGACAACCAAAGTAGAATACATGATAAATTTAATAGATTCATATCCTGTCTGCAAGGTTTTATCAGCAAGATCAATTCTAGTTTGCTGAATTTCATCGTTCAAATCTTTAATTTTTCTTTCAATAGAAGGTTTTAAAACTTCAATTGCAGTTTTTTTATCACCTTCAATTTTCTCTTTTTCTTCATCTTTAGAAAGTATTTTATTTTCTGCTTGCTGTCTCAAAATTTCCACTTCATTTTCATTATAAGTTTCATCAACAAAATGACCATCTCTAATCCAATTGAGATGTGTTTTCAACGAGAGCCAACTACCTAAATTTTGACCCGCTCTCTTAAAACCAAAGTCTTTAAAGCTTTTTACTCGTTCAACTTTTTCTTTTGAAATAGTTTCGAGTTGATTTTGTAATGTTTCATTTGCAATTCCTTCGACTGCTTCTAATTTTTTGTTTGTAAGTTCCATGATATTTGTTTTTTCTTATTAATAGAGATAAAACAAAAAGGTAACCTTAGAATGAAAAATATTTTATATAATTTTTGAAACAATGTTATCTATTTTTCTTATTTCTTATTTTGTTATTATAGTTAATAAATAACTAAACAAAGTTTTCCATGATAATACCGACTATTGATTTGAAACAGTTGATGTATTGACAGATAACATTAAACTTAACTGCATGTTGTAAAATCGATAAAAAAGTTAATTATCGATAATTTTCAGTAAAAACTAATCATAATCAATATCAACTAGAAACAATCAGTGAAAATCAGTTATCAATGATTTTCACTGATTGTTTTGTTTTAGTTCAAATCTTGTGTTTTCCTTTTATTTTCTTGGTGATACTGATAAATTTCATAGGATATAACACCAACTATTATAGTAGCTAAAACACCTATAATAACATACGTTGCAATCTTTCTATTTTCTATTTTTTTTGGTGTTGGAATTTGACCTATTTCATAGGCTAAAACATCTGGAGACAACATTAATTGCCTTGGGGTAAGTGTGTTATTTTTCATTGTTTACCGAATTTATTATTACTTGATTTGTTACTGGGTCTAATCCAAAAATTATATCCTTTATAATATGAAATGCAATATTTGGACTAAATGTTCTATCTATATATTTCTGAGGTAGATATTTTGGATCAAATCCAAATTTTAGCAGTTTATCAAAATCTTCTCTAACAACACCTGCATCTATGTACCTTTTTAGTATTTTATAGTTATTTGCCAACCCTTTTTTTTGAGCAATAAATTCAAAGTTTTCTTCACATCTTCGTTTATGCCCATGATGGTTTCTGCAGTAATCACTACAGTATTCTCTTTTAGAAGATTTATAATCTACTATTTCAACTCCACAATCAGGATTTTTACAAATTTTTACTGGCTTTTTCATTTTTGTTGTTTTAAAAAAGCAAAAATACAAATTATTTTTTTATTACATATTTGTTATATGTTTATTTTTTAATACATTTGTATTGTTAAATAAATACTAAACAATATGAATATTTACGATTATTACCCAAGGATATTTGAAAAGAAAATTCCTTTAAGTCTCTTAAAAATACCCTCTAGAAATTACAATCATTGGAAAAAAGAAAACTTGGTTTATTCTTCAAAAGAAACTAAATCAAAAAACATTGAAAAGAGAGAAAATGTCTTTTTAAATGTATTTGATGCGCTTTGGTTATTTATTGTCAAAGAATTGAGAGAGTTTAATGTTGATTTTCCAACCATAAGAGCAGTAAAAGATATCATGTACTCTAATATCGAATTTGACAACGAAAAACTAGATTCCATATCAACTCAAGAATTTGCAAATTCAATACTAAAACATGTACCTGAGGAATTAAAAGATACTATTAGACCTCTTTTGCTTGATGGTAGCTTTTTGACTTATTTTGATAAGATTATAGACGAAAAGAATTATATCTTATTTCAAAATATTGGAGGAGTGTTTTCTGACATCTTATTAAGAGATGTTTCCGTTTCATTGATGATTAAAAAAAAGGAAGAATTTGTTGAAGTATTTTTTATAAAGAATGACAGTAATAATTTTAATAATAACACTACTCTAGCAAATCTTATTTCAAATTCTATTATTAATGATACTTTTATAAACATTCCTTTAGTACCTTTAGTTGCAAAAATGTTTGAAGATTCAAATTTTGACAAACACAATTTTCAATTTTATTTTTTTAATGAAAATGAGAAAAAAGTTGTTGATGCGCTAAATGATGATTTATGTAAAGAAATAAAAGTAAACAAACATCAAAGTGGTGACATTACATTAAACTTAACTTTTGAGGAAGATGTCAAAAACCAAAACGCCAAAGAAATTAGAAGAATTTTAGGAATGAAACAATATGAAAAAATAGAAATGGTTTATAGAAATGATAAACACTTAGTGGTAAAAAACACAAAAAAAGAAATATTAAAAAAAGAACAATAATGTCCTAAGTAATCCTTAGCACGTAACTACCTAAAAGTACAAAACAAGTACATCTTACTTCTTTTGTCTATTTGAGGTACAAATGGAACTTGAAAAAGCCAGACAAATTTTAAAACAAGTAAATGCAAAACAATACACCGATGATGAAATTAAGGAAATTCTAAAATTCTTAAACATTTTAGCCAAAGTTTCAATCGACAACATTTTAAAAAAGCAATAAAGATGGATAATGTAATTCTATATGTTAGAGTTTCAACTGATGAACAAGCTGGTAGAGGCTATTCTCTTCGAGACCAAGAACAAAAATTAATGACTTACTGCCAAACAAATAATTTGAATATTATAGCAATTTACCGTGAGGATTATTCAGCTAAAACATTTAAAAGACCTGAATTTAAGAAGTTATTAGATTTTTGTAAAAAAAACAAAAAAAGTGTTAACCAAGTCATCTTTATCAAATGGGATAGATTCTCTCGTAATACAGCAGAATCATATCAAATGATAGCTACTTTCAACGCACTAGCCATTCGAGTAAATGCTATAGAACAGCCGCTTGATTTAACGATTCCTGAACAAGGATTAATGCTTGCTGTATATCTTTCTATACCTGAAGTGGAAAATCATCGCCGCTCGTTAAATGTTACCTCAGGAATGCGTAGAGCATTAAAAGAAGGACGATACATGGGAAGTGCTCCTCTTGGTTATGATAACGGAAGAGATAGCGCTAAAAAACCACTATTAATCCCGAATAAAGATGCTGTATTAATTCAAGAAGCATTTGAACTCATGGCAACGGGTATATATAATCAAAAAGAAGTGCTTATCAAACTTAAAACAAAGGGGTTAAAAAGTAGTAAAACTCCTTTTTCTAATCTATTGAAAAATCCAATTTATTATGGAGGTATTTTCATAAAAGCATACAAAGATGAAAAAGAAACTATTATTAATGGATTGCATGAGCCAATTATAACAAAATCACTTTTTGATAAAGTACAGGATATTCTCAACAATAGAAGACAAAAACATCATACCAAACACAAAAAATTAAACGATAAATTTCCTTTAAAAGGTTTTTTACTTTGTCCAGTATGTAATAACCCATTAACAGCAAGTACCTCTAAAGGAAGAACAAAACATTATTCCTATTATCATTGTATTAGCCCTTGTAATGGAAGATATGTCCTTGAAGAAGTTAGTCAGTGGTTTAATGATTTTCTTGATAGCATATCCCTTAATGGTCCAATAAAGAAACTATTTGAAGAAGTCGTAAAAGAACAACTTTCAGAAAAAGCGGAATCAAACAAATTAGGCCCTAAACATTTTGAACAAATCAAAAAAATTGAGCAAAAATTAGAACGATTACAAGACATGTATGTAGATGGTGAAATCGAGAAATCTGACTATCAAACTACTAAAATACGCTATGAAAATATAGTTACAGAATTAAAAGAAAAAGAAAAAAATGATTTTGATGAAAAAGTGTTATTTGATTTGTATCAAAAAGCCATAAATAAAATGGAATCTATTGAAAAACAATACAATAATGCTGATATTGAAGGAAAAAGGCTATTACTTGGTTCGATATTTCCAAATAAAATCCACTTTGAAAATAAAAAAGTTCGAACCGCTGATGTAAATCCAATATTAAATGAAATTTCCAGTATTAACAAGGCCTACCGAGGGATAAAAAAATGGGACAAATCTAAAAAATTAGACATGTCCCATAGAGTGACCGCGAAGGGATTCGAACCCCCAACCCTCAGAGCCGAAATCTGATATTCTATCCAGTTGAACTACGCAGCCATATTACAATAACACGTTTTGAATTACAAATTGTGAATCATAATCCAAAACTGATAATTTTTTAAACTAATAATTTTTTAACTATCGCTGAAATAACTTTCCCTTCAGCTTGGCCACCAATTTGAGCAGTTGCTGCAGCCATTACTTTCCCCATTGAAGCAATTCCCGATGCACCTGTTTCCGTAATGATCTTAGAAACTATAGCCTCAATTTCTGTTTCTGAAAGTTGTGCGGGTAAAAATTGCTCAATAACCTTAATTTGAGCCAACTCAGGTTCTGCTAAATCAGGACGGTTTTGAGAAGTAAAAATTTCAGCACTATCTTTTCGCATTTTTACCAAACGTTGTAAAATTTTAATTTCATCAGCTTCTGTAATTTCTTCTTTAGAACCTGAAGCCGTTTGTGCTAATAGAAGCTCAGATTTAATGGCACGTAACGCCTCAAGCGCTATGGTATTTTTTGAACGCATAGCTTCTTTCATCACGTCCATAATTTTAGTTTGTAAACTCATAATATGATATTATCGGTTTATTGTATTTAAATGCGCTACAAAGATAAAAAAAATAACCCGAAAATTCAATCGAACTTTCGGGCTATTCCATTTAATTAACTTGATGATCAATCTACATTATCGTGTAAGAATGAATTATTAGAACGTAATTGAATATCATCATTACTATCTAATCCTAAAGACATTCTTGAATTGTTATTTAATGAATTGTTTTCAGTTAAATCAACACCCAACCTTTTGTACGCAGGTTCTTTTTCCATTTCATCAATTCGAGACGGATTGTTATGAAATTTATAATTAAATTCTTTTAACTTTCTTCGTCTTTCATCGGCACGCATTTTTAAGGTTTCTTCTATTGTCATTTCTACTGGAGAAATTTCATCACTTGTATGGGTTGCATAAGAAGGTTTCGCTGGCTCTGCCACTTTCATTGTGATGTTTAAAGCTTCCTCAACTGGCTCTTCTTTAATTTCAGCTTTAGGTTTTGATCCTAATAACTCATTTTCAACTTCCATATATTCTTCCAAAGAATATCGAATCACCCCGTCTTTTAATTCGGTTACAGGGACAAATTCAATCGGCTCATTTACTTGAATTTCTTTGGTTTCTGCAGTTAAATCAAAAACTATTTTCTCACTTTTTTCTGTTGTTTCTACCGATTTTGAAACGGGTAAGTCAAATGAAAAGGTAAATTGTTCTTCCTCTTTTACAGATTGAATTGGCGCAACATGTTGAACCGTTTTTGGTTCTTCTTTAATGAATGTAGAAAAATTAAGATCGATATCCTGAATTGGTGATACAATTTCGAATGTTACATCTAAATTTTTTATAAACTCATTCATTGCAATCAAATCATTTTCAGCTTTGGGTGCTGGCTCAGATTTCATTTCGTTTTCAATAAGTTCAAAAACAATTTTCTCTTCTTTAACTTCGGCAGGAACTTCAATTGGATTCTCTACCTTCACTTGAAAAAAATCAACAGGTTTTTGAGTTAAATCATGTACCAATTTTTGTTCATCTTCCAAAGAATGAATAATCTTTTTTACCTCTGTATTGATGATCTCATCTTGTTGTTCAACATTAAAACCCGTAGCAATAATTGTAACAGCTACTGAATCACCCAAACTTTCATCCTCTCCAACTCCCATAATGATGTTGGCGTTATGACCTGCTTCTGCTTGGATGTGCTCGTTAATTTCAGCAATCTCATCCATAGTGATTTCATTAGAACCTGAAACGATAAGCAACAATACGTTTTTAGCTCCAGTGATTTTATTATCGTCCAACAACGGAGAATCTAAAGCTGCAATAATTGCTTCTTTTGCTCTGTTTTCACCCGATGCTGTTGCAGACCCCATGATAGCCGTTCCACTGTTGTGAAGTACTGTTTTCACATCTCTCAAGTCAATATTTTGAGTATAATGATGTGTAATTACCTCTGCAATTCCTCTCGAAGCCGTAGACAAGACTTCGTCTGCTTTAGAAAATCCCGCTTTGAATCCTAGGTTTCCATATACTTCACGCAACTTGTTATTGTTAATTACAATTAACGAATCGACTTGTTTGCGTAATTTTTCAATCCCAACTTTAGCTTGGTCTTGTCGCACTTTACCTTCAAAAGAAAATGGTAAGGTTACAATACCTACTGTTAAAATTTCTCGCTCTTTTGCTAATTGTGCAATTACTGGCGCGGCTCCTGTTCCTGTTCCGCCACCCATTCCTGCAGTGATAAAAACCATTTTGGTGTTGCTATCCAACATTTTTTCAATTTCACCAACACTTTCAATAGCCGATTGTTGCCCAACATCTGGATTTGCTCCTGCTCCTAATCCTTCCGTTAGATTAACACCTAACTGAATTTTATTAGGAACCGGACTGTTTTGTAATGCTTGTGAATCTGTATTACAAACAATAAAATCTACTCCGTTGATTCCTTGCTTAAACATGTGATTAATTGCATTACTACCTCCACCACCTACACCAATAACTTTAATAACATTTGATTGATTTTTTGGCAAATCAAATGAAATACTTCCAAATTCTGAGTTGCTTATCATACTATTTTGGTTTTACTTATTCTTATCTCTTTTATCTACTTATTCCGCTTTGTCTAAAAAGTCTTTCACTTTATCGACCCATTTATCAAAAAAGTTCTTTCCAGTATCTTCCTGACTAGGAACATCTGTACTTTCTTTGATTTCTTTTACAGGTTCTTGTATCGCTTCACTTTCATTTTTTACATCTTCTATTACACTAGGTTCTTCCATTATGGGTCGGGCAATAGGTTTAGTTTTGACTGGAACTTTATTAGAAACTTCCAATTTGTAAGCGCTTTGCGTACGATTATCAATACTTTTCATAACCAATCCCACGGCAGTAGCATATAACGGACTTGATATTTCCTCGCTCGAATTTCCTGCCAAATGCTCATTAGGATAACCAATGCGTGTATCCATCCCTGTAATGTATTCTACCAATTGCTTGATGTGTTTCAATTGCGCACCACCACCTGTCAGCACAATTCCAGCAATTAATTTTTTTCTAGGATCTTCATGACCATAGGTTTTGATTTCGGTGTAAACTTGTTCAATAATCTCAACAACTCTGGCATGAATTATTTTTGACAAATTTTTTAACGAAATTTCTTTAGGTTCTCTCCCTCTCAAACCAGGTATAGAAACAATTTCATTATCTTTATTTTCTCCTGGCCATGCCGAACCAAATTTAACTTTCAATAACTCGGCTTGTTTTTCTATGATTGAGCAACCTTCTTTGATATCCTCGGTAATGACATTGCCTCCAAAAGGAACGACAGCTGTATGTCTGATGATGCCATCTTTAAAAATAGCCAAATCCGTAGTTCCTCCTCCAATGTCAATTAATGCTACTCCAGCCTCTTTTTCTTCCTGACTCAAAACAGCATCGGCAGAAGCTAGTGGCTCCAAATTAATGCCAGACAATTCGATTCCTGAACTTTGCACACATCTTCCTACGTTTCGAATGGATAATGCCTGACCCACAACGACATGAAAACTAGCTTCCAGTCTTCTACCATACATTCCTACAGGTTCTTTTATTTCAGACTGTCCATCAATTTTATATTCTTGTGGTAAAACATGTATAATTTCCTCACCTGGCAACATGGCCAATTTATTTACCTGCTCAATGAGCTGTTGTATGTCTTTTTCACTAATTACCTCTTCATAATTAGTTCTACTAATATAATCTGAATGTTGAATACTTCTGATATGTTGTCCTGCAATTCCGACTACTACGTCATTGATTCTATAACCAGAATTTTCTTCGGCTTCACTCACGGCTTGTTGAATAGACTGAATCGTTTGGGTTATGTTATTCACAACACCACGTGCTACGCCTAAACTTTTGGCTTTTCCAAGACCCAAGATTTCAAGTTTACCATACTCATTCTTCTTACCAATCATGGCAACAATCTTTGTGGTACCTATATCTAAACCAACCGCTATGTTTTCTCTATTCTCCATAGTATTCATATTCTGCAAAAGCAATACTTAATCTAACTTAATCTTTTTATCTTGTACAAACCACTTGCTTTGTGAATCTTAAATTTATCTTTTTGTATTTAACTAATGAACTATCTGTTATCGCTTTTTGAAAAAATGCTTTATAATTTTTAAACTTACTGTCAACATGCATCATTCTTCCAAACTCAATTTGATAATCAAAGTTTCTATTATACATCTCTAAATCATTTTCTGGAGTAATTTGAACCCCGATGATATTCTTTTTTAGAAAGTCATCATCATAAATTTTTTTCAAAACTGCTGCTAAAGATTTTCTGTTTTTATTGGTAATTGTTCCCGAAACTAATGGCACATGCGCCGTTGTCACATCGGAAAGTGGCATAAGAACACCCTTATCATCAATATAAAAAGAACTTTCATCATTAAAAACTCTACCAATAGGTGTTCTTGGCTTTACTTCAGCTCTTAAAACACCATCTACTGTAACATAAACCTCTGATTTTTCAACCAAAGGATATTTGTTAACAGATTGCTCCATTTTGTCCAAATTTAAGTGCTCTTTTTTAATACCTGACACAAGGCTTCTATTTTCTATTAACAATTTATTAACCATCTCTTTTTTTATAAACCCTTGATTTTCGCCTACAAAAACGATATCGCATTTTTTTATTTCCCGCTGCGCATTTCTTTTGTATGAAAAAGAATATAAAAAAACGACTAAGACAAGCATTAGAAAAAGTCGTATGAAATACCAGTTAAAAAATTTCATAAAAGTGCTTTTTTTATAGATAAAACCATTTCTCCAATATCCCCTGCTCCAATAGTCACAATTACTTGAGCCTCTGAGGTTACCAGTACCTCTATCAAATCTTTTTTAGCAATTAATTGTTTCGATGTATTGGTTATTTTAGACAACAACCAAGATGATGTTACACCTTCAATAGGCTGCTCTCGCGCAGGATATATATCTAATAATATAATCGAATCAAATTGAGACAATACCTGAGCAAAATCATCTGCAAAATCTTGAGTTCTACTAAACAAATGCGGTTGAAAAACAGCAAGTATCTTTTTTCCAGGATATAACTCTCTTACAGCTTGATGAACAGCATTGATCTCAGTAGGATGGTGTGCATAATCATCGATATATACTTTATTTTCGGTATTAATTTGATACGAAAATCTTCTTTGAACCCCTTTAAAGGAGGCCAATGCCTTGCAAATTAGAGCTGTTTCGACACCATAGGTTTTAGCCATAGCCAATGCCATCAAAGCATTCATCAAATTGTGATGCCCCGGAAGCCTAAACGCAATATCTTTAATAACTTCTGATGGCGTTTGAACATCAAAAACATAACTGCTGTCTTGAACTCTGATATTATATGCTTTGAAAGTAGCATCATTGTTAATCGCAATGGTTAACCCATCTAAATCAAGCCCTTTGGGAACAAACATTTTTGATTTATCTGCTACTTTATCTGCAAACGCTCTAAAAGATTCTTCAATTGCCTTTTTATCACCATAAATATCCAAATGGTCCGCATCCATTGAGGTGACACATGCAATATCAGGATGTAAATGTAAAAAGGAACGATCAAATTCGTCTGCCTCAACTACGGAAATTGTTTTCCCGGTTCCTATTAAATTTGAATGGTAATTTTCAACAATCCCTCCCAAAAAAGCAGTCACATCAAGTCCGCTTTCATATAAAATATGACCCAAAATACTCGATGTGGTCGTCTTCCCATGTGTTCCTGCAACAGCAAAACAAAACGTATCTTTTGTGATAAGCCCCAAGACCTCTGCGCGTTTTTTTATGACGTAATCACGTTCTGTGAAATAATTCCATTCGGCATGAGAAATAGGTACAGCAGGAGTGACAATAACCAATGTGTTATCCACAAAATAGTCTTTTGGAATTTGTTGAATATCATCGTCAAAGTGAATCGTTATCCCTTCAGCAATCAATTCATTTGTGAGTGTAGTTGGTGTTTTATCATACCCTGCTACTTGTTTACCAATATTTTTAAAATACCGTGCCAAAGCGCTCATTCCGATGCCGCCAACACCAATAAAATAGACATTATGTATTTGGTTCAGATTCATTTTTTTAAGTCTTAAATTTTGAAAACCTTACAGTTCACAAGCCATCCCTGATTACTTTCGTCTTTCGAGTAATTTTGTTATCTCTTCAACAATATCTTTTGTTGCATTAGGTTTTGCCAATTTCTTAATATTTTGACGTAATGCTTGTTGTAAGCTTTCATTAGCCATCAAATCAGAAAATATCGTTTTAAATTTTTCGTCCAATTCGTTCTCTTTAATCAAAATCGCACCATTTTTTTCTACTATTGCTCGAGCATTCTTGGTTTGATGATCTTCAGCTACATTTGGTGATGGAATAAAGATTGTAGGTTTTCCTACCAAGCATAATTCTGATACCGACGAGGCTCCAGCACGAGAAATTACAATATCTGAAGCGGCATAAATCAAATCCATTCTATCAATAAAAGACACAACATGTACATTTTCGTGTTCGTTATATTTCTTGTATTCTTCAAAATATAATTTTCCACACTGCCAATAGACTTGTACGCCAGAAGCCAAAAGGAAATCCAATTCTTTTTCAATTAATTGGTTTACTCTACGAGCACCCAAACTTCCTCCGAGAATTAATAATGTTTTTTTAGAATTATTTAATTTAAAATACGAAATACCTTCCGCTCTTTTACTATCAATATCCAATAAATCTTGACGCACCGGATTCCCAGTAAACACTATTTTATTTTTTGGAAAAAATGACTCTAAATGATCATAAGCAACACAAACTTTTTGGGCTTTTCTACTCAAAATTTTATTTGTGATTCCTGGATAAGAATTTTGCTCTTGAATAACCGTTGGAATCTGAGCTTTGTTAGCCACTTGCAATAACGGGCCGCTGGCAAATCCTCCAGTTCCAATCACAACATCTGGCTTAAACTTTTTAATTATTCTTTTTGATTTCCATAAACTGCTTATTAATTTTAATGGAAACATCATATTTTGCCATGTGATTTTTCGTTGTAACCCTGCAATCCAAAGCCCTTCAATTGGATAGCCCGCTTGAGGAACTTTCTGCATTTCCATTTTATCATTAGCTCCAACAAAAAGAAATTCTGCATCAGGAAAACGTTGCTTCAATTCATTTGCAATCGCAATGGCTGGGTATATATGCCCTCCAGTACCTCCACCACTTAATATGAATTTATAGTTTTTCATGGTTTTCTTTTTATTGTTCTACAATGGAATACGAATCGTCTTCTGAAAGCGATGAATTTTCTTGTTCTTCATCTTCTTTCAATTGTTGATCTATTAATTTACGTAAGGCTTCTTCTCTTTTCTCTTTTTCAGCGATTTCTTGTGCAATTTCTTCGTCTTTTTTAGTCACACTCAAAATGATACCAATTGCGACACAAGTCATCCAAATCGAGCTTCCTCCAGAACTTATTAATGGCAAAGTTTGTCCGGTTACAGGCAATAACTCAACTGCTACTCCCATATTAATGAGCGCTTGAAAAACGATTGGAAATCCGAGCCCTACCACCACCAACTTTCCAAAAAGTGTTGAAGCTTTGTGGGCAGCAATGATAAATCGAAAGAGGAGTAACATGTATAAACCTAAAATTGTGAGTGCACCAAAAAGTCCGTATTCTTCTACAATAATTGCAAAAATAAAATCGGAAGAGGACTGTGGCAAAAAGTTCTTCTGAACACTTTTCCCTGGACCTAAACCATAAAGACCTCCTGTGGCTATTGCAGTTTTTGCTCGTTCTATTTGGTAATACTCATCGGAATTCTTTCCTTCTTCATTTTTATTGAAGAAATTTCCCATTCTTTTTTCCCATGTTTGAACCCTGTTAGGAAATGCACCAGGAAACGCTTTAACAACTAAGATAAAGAACAATAAACTCACCAATCCTGCCCCAAGTATCACTCCAATATACTTTATAGGATATTTTCCGATAAAGGAAAGCATAATAACCATAGCAAATATTAACGCGGCTGTCGAAAAATTGGCAGGTAAAATGAGTATTAATGTGATAAAAACAGGAATCCAAAGTTCAAAAAATGACGCTTTAAATGACGGTGGTATTTCTCGTGATTTTGACAAATAACGCGCCACGTATACATACAAAACAATAGCTGCCAATGTGGAGGTTTGAAAAGATATTCCAATAAAAGGAATTTGAAGCCACCGACTGGCATTTGCACCCTCGATTACCGTACCTTTAACCAAAGTATAGACCAACAATAACCAAATAAGCGGTAAAAAAACTATCGAAATTCCCCTTAAATAATGATAGGGTATTTTATGAATTTGATAAATAATCAAAAAACCAATAAAAATATGAACTGCATGTTTGATTAAATAAGTAAGGGCATTCCCTGAGCCATGACGCATGTAAGCCAAATTACTACTTGCACTAAAAACAGGCATAAACGAGAACAACGCCAATAGGGCTACAAAAGCCCAAATCACTTTATCTCCTTTTAAACTGTTTATAATTTCTTTCATATTTTACTGGACAAAAAATGCCTGATTTCTATAAATTTTTAACTTCTCTTTTGAATTGATTTCCTCGATCTTCATAATTTTCAAACAAGTCGAAACTAGCACAAGCAGGCGACAAAAGCACGGTATCTCCTTTTTCGGTCATGTGCTTTGCTGTATTCACTGCATCATGCATATTATCCACCTCGACCATCAAATCGACAACATTTCCAAAAGCCTCAATAATTTTCTTATTATCAATACCAAGACAAATAATTGCTTTTACTTTTTCTCGCACCAAGGGCATTAACTCAGAATAATCATTTCCTTTATCAACCCCTCCGACAATCCAAACCGTTGGAGTGGTCATGCTATCAAGGGCAAAAAAAGCTGCATTGACATTCGTAGCTTTACTATCATTGATGTATTGCACATTCTGAATTTTAAGCACTTTTTCTAAGCGATGTTCCACACCTTGAAAATTAGACAAACTTTCACGAATGGTCTGCTTTCTAATCTTCATAAGCTGTGCAACTGTAGTCGCTGCCATAGCATTTTTCATATTATGCTTTCCTTCTAAAGCAATTTGATCGGTTTCAATTAAAAATTCTTCGTTGTTGATGTTAATTTCCATAGTATTATCTTTTAAAAAGGCTCCATTTTCTATCATTTTAGAAACCGAAAACGGAATTAATTGTGCTTTCACTGTATTTTTTTTTAACCATTCATTCGAAGCTTCATCATCAGCATCATAAATCAGATAATCTGCCTCGGTTTGGTTCATTGTTATTCTAAATTTTGAATTGATATAATTTTGATAATCATATTCATATCGATCTAAATGATCGGGACTAATGTTGGTAAGAATTGCCACATGTGGTTTATAGTGGACAATTCCATCCAATTGAAAACTACTCAATTCCAACACATAGTAATCATAAGCATCGTCAGCCACCTGCCAGGCAAAACTTTTTCCGATATTTCCTCCAAGTCCCACATTCAATCCCCCTTGCTTGAGTAAATGATACGTAAGCATTGTTGTAGTTGTTTTTCCGTTACTTCCTGTAATCCCAATGGTTATAGCCTCTGTAAATTGACACGCAAACTCAATTTCTGAAATAACAGGAATATTCTTAGCCACTAGCTTTTTAACAATGGGAGCTTTATCAGGAATACCTGGACTTTTCATGACAACATCAGCATTCAATATGAGCGCTTCTGTGTGTTGCTCATCTTCCCAAGCAATTTCATTAAGTATGAGAACTTCTCTATAATTTTCTTTGATTTTTCCAAAATCGGATACAAACACATCGTAGCCTTTTTTCTTACCAAGAATGGCTGTTCCTACACCACTTTCGCCGCCGCCAAGAATCACTAACCTTTTCATTATCTTAATTTTAAGGTTACAATTGAAACAATCGCAAGTAATATGGTCACAATCCAAAAGCGTGTTACAATTTTACTCTCGTGATATCCTTTCTTTTGATAGTGATGATGCAAGGGTGACATTAAAAATATTCTTCGCCCTTCGCCAAATCGTTTTTTGGTGTATTTGAAATAGGTAACTTGGATAATTACTGAAGCGCTTTCTGCAAAAAAGATAGCACACAATACTGGTAATAACATTTCTTTACGAACCGAAATTGCTAGTACCGCAATGATTCCACCGATAGTTAAACTGCCTGTATCTCCCATAAAAACAGAGGCTGGATAGGAATTATACCATAAAAATCCTATCAATGCTCCCACAAATGCTGCGATAAATACGGTCATTTCTCCTGAATTTGGAATATACATTACATTTAAATAACTCGATAGTATAATATTTCCGGATATAAAAGTAAAAATTCCCAAAGCCAGTACCGAAATAGCGGAAGTTCCCGCAGCCAAACCATCGATACCGTCTGTTAGATTTGCCCCATTAGAAACTGCTGTAATAATGAATATTACAATTGGAATAAAAACAAGCCAAGCCCATTTTTGATAGTCTTCCGTAAAGGGTTCTAATATTTTTGCATATTCCAGTTCATTATTTTTAGTAAAAGGAATCGTTGTAATCGTCGATTTATATTCTTTAGCGGGTTGACTGATAACATTTTCTATTCTGTTGAATGTAATGGGTTTAGACGATTTCTCTCTCACCGTAACCGATGGATTGAAATAAAGTACCGAACCAACAATAATTCCCAATCCAACCTGTCCTATAACTTTGAAAATTCCTTTTAATCCTTGTTTATCTTTTTTAAAGATCTTGATATAATCATCAATAAATCCTATGGTACCCATCCATAATGTGGTTACAATCAATAAAATGATGTATATATTATTGAGTTTCGTGAGCAATAAAACTGGGATTAGCGTTGCAAAAATGATGATTAAACCACCCATCGTAGGCGTTCCAGCTTTTTGAGTTTGCCCTTCAAGACCTAATTCTCTAACCGTTTCCCCTACTTGTTGATTACGCAAAAAAGTAATAATTTTTTTACCATAAATAGTAGACAACATCAATGATAAAATTAAGGCTAATGCCGATCGAAATGTTATATACTGAAATACTCCTGTACCTGGAATATCTAATGTTTTATCTAAATATTCAAAAATATAATACAACATAAGTTTTAGTTTATTTGTTTAACAATTCAAGATATTCTTTTACGATTTTCATGTCGTCAAAATCGTAACGAACACCATTGATTTCTTGATATGTTTCATGTCCTTTTCCCGCAATTAAAATGATATCATTGGGATTAGCCATTTGACACGCTGTTTTAATAGCTTGTTTTCTATCTGAAATAGAAACCGTTTTTTTATAATTCTGTGGAGCTACTCCTGCCTCCATTTCTGCAATAATGGTATCGGGATTTTCAGTTCTCGGATTATCAGAAGTAATAACGACTTTATCACTCCCCTCAGATGCAATATGGGCCATTATTGGTCTTTTGGTTTTGTCACGGTCTCCGCCACATCCTACCACGGTAATCAATTGCTCATTTTTAGTTCTGATATTGTTAATAGTATGCAATACATTTTCTAACGCATCAGGAGTGTGAGCATAATCTACTATTGCTGTGATTTTAGTATCAGATACTATAAATTGGAATCGTCCTGAAACACTTTCTAATTCAGACAACAGTCGTAGAACTTCATTTTTTTCCAATCCTAATTCAACCGCTGTTCCATAAATCGCGAGTAAATTGTAGGCATTAAAAGTTCCAATTAATTTTACCCAAACCTCATTATCATTGATTTTCAACAACAATCCCGACAATTGATTTTCTAAAATTTGTGCTCTATAATCGGCATACGATTTTAACGCATAGGTTAATTTTCTCGCATGGGTATTCTGCAACATGATTAAACCATTTTTATCGTCACTATTTACTAACGCAAATGCAGATTTAGACAAAAAGTCGAAAAAGGATTTCTTCACATCTCTATAATCACCGAAAGTAGGATGATAATCTAAATGATCGTGCGTCAAATTAGTAAAAACACCTCCTTCAAAAACAAGCCCTTCGGTTCTTTTTTGATGAATGCCATGAGAACTTACTTCCATAAAACAAAACTCACACCCTAGTTCCATCATTTCGTTTAAATAATAATTTATTGTCAACGAATCTGGGGTAGTATGTGTCGCTTTGTATTCTTGTTTATCCACCATAATTTTTACAGTCGACAAAAGCCCTACTTTATATCCTGCGTTTTTAAACAATTGATACAACAACGATGCTATGGTTGTTTTTCCGTTGGTTCCTGTTATTCCTACTAATCGTACCTTTGAAGACGGATTATCATAATAATTTGTGGCCATAATTGCCAGTGCCGAGTTAGTATCTGACACCACAATATAACATACTTGCTCTTCAATTTTTGTGGGTAATGTATCACACACTACTGCTACAGCACCCTTGGCTATTGCTTTATCAATAAAATCATGCCCGTTTGAAAGCGTACCACGAATAGCAACAAAAACATCCTTGTCTTCAATTTTTCTAGAATCAAATTCCACTTTATTGATAGTAAGATCTGTAGTTCCTTTTACCGACTCAATAGCTACTTTATATAATAGGTCTTTCAATAATTTCATAACGGTTTCTTATGATAATTCCAATACAATAACAGTGTTTTTGCTGATGAATGCTCCTGCTTGAATGGATTGGTTTTTTACTTTTCCAACGCCTTTGACTTTGACTTTGACTCCAAGATTTCCCAGTAAAGCCACAGCATCCATACCTGGCATTCCTTTTACATTTGGAATTTTATTTTTTGTTGTTATAGCTTTATCAAAGTATTCTTTATATTTTATTTCTTGTAAGGGAATTGGTCTATTTAAATTTTTAATTTCATTTGTCGAAGGGGCGTCCGTAAAAATCTTTTGAGCAATTCTCTTAAAAACAGGTCCAGCCACATCTGCTCCATAGTAATTGTTTTTGGATGTATTGGGCTTATGAACTACCACAATGCATGAATATTTTGGATTTTCTACTGGAAAGAACCCTACAAAAGAGGAAATGTAATGTTTCTCAGACCCTCCATTTACAGCATAGTTTGCTTGTGCTGTTCCCGTTTTACCTGCCATTGAAAAATCTTTAGAATATAATTTCGCGCCAGTACCTCGTTTTACCACATTCTGCATCACAGCCTTTAGTTTTTTTATTGTCTCATCTGAACAGATTTTTGGATTAATCACTTGTTTGTCAAATTTCTTAATCGTTTTATTCCATTCTTTAATTTCTGAAACGAATTGCGGTTTTACCATCTCACCATTATTTGCAATAGCATTATACAATGTAAGAGTTTGCAAGGGCGTAACAGCCACACCATATCCAAAAGCCATCCAGGGAAGTGAAATGGCACTCCAACTTTTATCTGAAGGCTGAGGAATTTTTGACTTTCCTTCTCCTTGAAAAGGGAGTCCTAGAGGTTTATTCAAACCCATTTTATCAATTCTGTTCACAAATTCCTCTGGATTATTCTTGTAATTTTCGTAAACAGCCTGAACCATCACTGTATTAGAAGACACTTCAAACCCTCTAGCCAATGATATTTTTCCATACCCTCCTTCATGAGAATCACGTACTTTTCTTCCTCGATATTCTATAATTCCTCCGTGACTATCATAGACTTTACTAGTATCTATTTTATGATCGTCTAGCAAGGCTATCATATCGACTAATTTGAATGTCGACCCAGGTTCGTGTGCTTCTACAACAGCATAATTTATGGTTTCATAATAATTTCCTGTAGCTTCATCTCTTCCTAGATTTGATATCGCTTTGACATTTCCGGTTTTTGTTTCCATAACAACTACACAACCATGTTCGGCATCATATTCTTGAAGTTGTTTTAGAAGAGCATGATGTGCGATGTCTTGGATATACACATCTATAGTAGAAATAACATCATATCCATCTTGAGGGTCTACTTCATTTAGATCTCGAATGGGTTTCCATTGTCCTTTAGCAATTTTTTGCTTTAGTTCTTTTCCATCTTTTCCGTTTAGATATTTCCCAAAAGCGCCTTCTATACCGACACGCTTACGAACACCATCATCTATTCGGTCATATCCAATAGTACGCTCAGCAATTTTCCCAATAGGATGTTCTCTGACCGTTTTTTGTTCAACGATAATCCCTCCTTTATAGGCTCCTTTATTGAAAAGAGGCATTTTCTTTATTTTAGAATAATCAGTATAACTTAAATTCTCTGCAATTAAGACATATCTTAGATTGCTCGACTTTGCATTCTTAAGCAAAGAAAGATAGTAGGCACTTGGCTTTTTCAACAACTTAGACAAACAAATGGATAGCGAATCAACCGAGGTATCAAAATCTTTTTTATTGGGTGCTCCTGCATCAAATCGAATGGTGTATTTTGGAATTGAAGTCGCTAATAAACTTCCATCTGCTGAATAAATATTTCCTTTATTTGCGGGAATTACAAACGTTTTTACCGTTCTTTCTTTCGCCAATTTACGATAATAATCCCCCTCAACCCACTGAATATTTGTGAGTTTTACTGTAATGGCAACAGCAATCATTAAAATCATGAAAGCTACCAAATACATACGATAGGAAATATGTTTATCGTCTACTGCCATATTTTTTGAAAGAAACTTTTCTCTTCTGTTTTTTTAACTTTTATTTTTTGTGGGGGTACTTGCGAGGGCACTATACCTATTCTTTCCATTTTTTCAGAAACTGTAGATTCCATTCTCAACTTCATCAATTCCGAGCGTTTGTCTACAAATTCTGAGCGAAGTTCTTTTACTTCATTGGTTAAGTCTGCTATTTTGAAAATTTTTTGGTCATAACGGTGTGAGTTGGCAATCATTAAAATTGCCAAAAAAACAATATATAAGATGAAACGCCAGTTTTTTGTAGCGTCTTCATTCACTAGAAACCTAGCTTTTAATATATTATAAACTCCCCCTCTCATTATTTTTTTTCAGCGATTCTCAATTTTGCACTTCGGGCTCTATTATTTATTTTTATTTCCTCTTCAGATGGAACAATCAATTTCCCAATTACTTGAAAAGGAACATGGTAATTTCCATAAAAATCTCTTTCCGGCTCTCCTTCAAAAAGTCCATTTTTCATGAATCTTTTCACTAATCTATCTTCTAAAGAATGATACGAAATCACACTCAGTCTTCCTCCTGGCTTTAAAACCTCTAACGATTGCGTCAAAAATTCTTTCAACACTTCAATTTCTTGATTCACTTCAATTCGAATCGCTTGATAGATTTGAGCCAATACCTTATTTTTTACTTTTTCAGGCAAAAATCGATTTAAAACCAATTTCAATTCTTCACTAGTAACAATTGGCTTTTTTTCTCTGGCTTCAACAAGGGTTCGTGCCAAAGCAGGCGCTATTTTAAGTTCGGCATAGTCTAAAAAAATTCGCTTTAGCACAGCTTCATCATAATCGTTAATCACTTGATAAGCTGATAATTCATTTTTTTTACTCATTCTCATGTCTAAATCCGCTTCAAATCGCGTAGAAAATCCGCGTTCTGGCACATCAAACTGATGAGATGAAACACCTAAATCAGCCAATATTCCATCAACTTGCTTGATTCCATGAAATCGTAAAAAACGTTTCAAATACCTAAAATTTTCTTGTATTAACACAAAACGCTCATCCGATAAACTATTTTTTGCCGCGTCTTCGTCTTGATCAAAACCAAACAATTTTCCTGTATTGCCTAATCTTTTCAAAATCTCTTTAGAATGCCCACCGCCACCAAAAGTAACATCCACATACACCCCATTAGGCGTAATATTTAAGCCACCCACAGTTTCATTCAGCAATACCGAATTATGATATTCCATGTCCTTCATCATTAGTATTTCCCATTACTTCTTCTGCCAAGTCAGCAAAATCAAGAACCGAATCATCTATTGCTTTTTCATACAGTTCTTTATCCCAAATCTCAATAATATTTACCGCCGAGGAAAACACTATTTCTTTTGAAATTTGCGCAAAAAACATTAAATCTTTTGGAACTAAAAGTCGCCCTAAAGCATCAATCTCAATCACCTTAACTCCTGCAGTAAATCGTCTGATAAAATCATTATTCTTTTTTACGAAACGATTCAGCTTGTTAATTTTCCCCATCATCTCATTCCATTCATTCATAGGATACAACTCCAAACAAGGCTGAAAAACAGATCGTTTCAGCACAAAACCTTCCTGAATGGACGCAGCCAATTGCTTCTTCAAAGGAGCTGGGACCAACACCCTTCCTTTGTCGTCAATTTTACACTCGTATGTTCCGATTATCGTATTCAAAAAAATTGATTCATTGATTTCAGCAAAAATATAAAATTATTTACCACATTCTACCACTTTTTCCCATATTGTTAATAAGTTTTCCCACTAACTAAAATATTGATACTCTTACACTTTTCAATTTGATAAATATTTTAAAGCAAAAAGCCAAAATCATTACACTTTCAAAATCAAAATTCCTAAACATTATTATAAAAATGACAAAAATTCAATAAAAACCAAATTCACATCTTAACACTTTTTAGAAAAGAAAAACATTGAAATATTGACCATTAGCATGTATTACCTTAAAATCTCAACCCGCAAGAAATCACTTGAATCCTTAAATATTTTGTTAAACCCTATGTTTTACGATATAAAGAACTATATTTGTAACAATTGAAAAAAGAGCATACAAAAAATGGAATTTACCTCTAAAAATGACGGCAAATACAACTACATTGAAATAGGCGAAGGCACTCCAATAGTAATTTTACACGGACTCATGGGAGGACTTAGTAATTTTGAGGGTGTTGCGACACATTTTTCAAAAAATGGCTATAAAATTGTTATTCCTGAACTCCCCTTATACACTCAAAATATTTTAAAAACGAATGTCAAAGCATTTGCCCGTTATGTTAAAGATTTTATTACCTATAAAAAATTTGAACGGGTAATTTTACTCGGGAATTCATTAGGAGGACATATTGCGTTATACCACACTAAAATGTATCCTGAAAAAGTAGCAGGATTGGTCATAACAGGAAGTTCTGGATTGTATGAAAGTGCCATGGGAGATAGTTATCCCAAGAGAGGCGATTATGAGTACATCAAACAAAAAGCCGAAGCCGTTTTTTATGACCCAAAAGTGGCCACGAAAGAAATTGTTGACGAAGTCTTTGCTACGGTAAACGACCGCATTAAACTCATCAAAACGTTAGCGATTGCCAAAAGCGCTATCCGTCATAATATGGCGAAAGACTTACCCAAAATGCATGTTAAAACCTGTATCATTTGGGGTAAAAACGACAATGTAACACCACCAGATGTTGCGGAAGAGTTTCACAAATTAATGCCAAATTCTGATTTATATTGGATCGACAAATGTGGCCATGCAGCCATGATGGAACATCCCCATGAATTTAATCGTCTTTTACACGAATGGTTACAAAAAGTAAATCTATAACGTTATATAAATGATTATTACCAAAGCCGAGTTTGTTGTGAGCAACTCTGAAGTAAGCAAATGCCCTACAGAGCGCCTGCCTGAATATGCCTTTATTGGTCGTTCAAACGTAGGGAAATCATCGCTAATCAATATGCTTACCAACCAAAAATCATTGGCCAAAACTTCTGGCAAACCAGGTAAAACCCAACTCATCAATCATTTTAAAATTAACTCCAATTGGTTTCTGGTTGATTTACCGGGTTATGGGTATGCACGCGTTTCAAAATCTACTAAAGACACCTTTCAAAAATTCATTACAGATTACTTCGAAAAAAGAGCGCAATTGGTTTGTGCTTTTGTATTAATTGATATTCGACTAGAAGCTCAAAAGATTGATTTAGAATTTATTACTTATTTAGGCGAAATAGAAATTCCTTTTTGTATAGTCTTTACCAAAGCTGACAAAATTGGAAAAAGCAAAATAAACGCTCAAATTGCTGCTTACAGGAAAGCCCTTCTTGCCAACAATTGGGAAGAAATGCCTCAATATTTTGTAACGTCTTCTCTAGAAGCAACAGGTAGAGCCAGTTTGCTGGAATATATTGACGCTGTAAATCAGGAGGTTTTTAAAGAACTTAATTCGTTTTAACCTTTCAACTCCAACTTTTCAGCAAAATAATCGCAGAAATCTCTCATAGTCGCTGACATTTTTTCGTCTTGAGTCGCTCTTTCAAAAGTGTCTGCCATAGCCACTAAGGTTTGATGAAAGAAGATTTTCATTTCATCTACTGGCATATCTTTTGTCCATAAATCAATGCGAAGTGTTTCTTTGGCTTTACTATCCCATATTGACAACAATACCGCCTTTGCTTCTTCCATATCAATTCCGCCATCCTTAGCCGTCCATAATAATTTTTCAGGTACACGATTTTCATCCAATGCAACGGTGAACTTAATCTCTGAAGTGTTTTGATTACTCATTTTTTTTGGGTTTGTATTTTGATTTTTCAAATAGTGTGTTGGGATCCATTTTTAGCAGCTCTTTTACTGAAACGTCGTTATTTTGCATAAAAGCTCTCACAATTTGCCACCCCACCCATTGACCAATTCGCCCTGGAGTTTCATTATCAATTTCTAAATAAAACTTTGAAAAGGGAGCTAAGTTTATGAATCGATTAGGCAATTTAGAATCGGTACTGTACAACATTTTGTTACTCACAAAATACTCCCAAATGTAGCTTTCATTGTCCTGACAAAACTTAATTTGCTCGGGGGTATATCCAATGCGATCTGCATCAGTGCAATTGGGCAGCAAAACATCTTTCAAATAAAGTTCTTTTCCTGAAGTTATCATCAAGTTTAAGAGATCTTTATTTCTTGGGGACGGAATAACACCATAAGCAAAACTAGAGACAATATCTGGCAACAATTGATGTTCGTCAAAATTTTGACGTAAATATTCTGGAAATTCATTTTTATAAAACTTATGATCTTTACCTAAATATAATTCTAAGGCGATGATCAACTTATCATGCGCATATATTGTTTTATTTAAATAATCCATTTCTCCAATGGCCGTATAAATTTGTGGCGTAATCACACTTGGAAAATAATATTTAATATGTTTAAACAAGTCTTCAATTTCGGTTTGTTGCCTTGAAAAATCTTTATATTTCTTCTCAACTTCTAGATACAATTCACGCCATTGCGGATTTTGTAACTTTTCTACCCATACATTATCTGGTGTTTCTTTTGGAAAAAACTCAGGATATTCAGCTTTTACTTTGTATAAATTTTCTGGAGTTGATTCGAAAAAAGCTTGTTCGAAACGATGCAATCTCATGGTTACAGGAATTTTTTCAACTTCCTTTTCAATTTTACTTTTCTTATCACAAGAGAAAAATAAAAAACCAATTATGGCTATACACATGAATTTTCTCATCATATTTAATATTTTTGCAAATATACATTACGAAATCTTAAATTTTCCCTAAACTATGGCTAAAAAAAGTACGATACATGTTGAAAAAGTGAACGAATACATCGTTACGTGGTTAACACAATACGCAAAAAAAGCAAAAGTAAACGGATTTGTGATAGGGATTTCAGGAGGCGTTGATTCGGCGGTGACCTCAACTCTTTGTGCGCAAACTGGTTTACCTACATTGTGTGTCGAAATGCCAATCCATCAAGCTGAAAACCAAATCAACCGTGGAAGAGAACACATTTTACAATTACAAAAAAGATTTCCAAACGTGAGTACTATTCAAGTAGAACTAACAGCAGTCTATGATCTTTTTAAAACGCAAGTTCCAGTAAGTACACACGAAACGTTATACCCTCTTTCATTAGCCAATAGTCGCGCGCGTTTGAGGATGACTACTTTGTATTATTTGGCGGGCATTAACGGATACTTAGTAGCTGGCACGGGAAATAAAGTAGAGGATTTTGGAGTTGGCTTTTATACAAAATATGGTGATGGCGGCGTTGATGTGAGTCCGATTGCCGATTTAATGAAAAGTGACATCTATGCTTTAGGAGCCTATTTAAAAATCCCTGAATCCATACAACATGCAGCACCTACTGACGGACTTTTTGGTGACAATCGTACCGATGAAGACCAGTTAGGCGCAAGCTATGATGAGTTGGAATGGGCAATGTTGGCTGCTGAACAAGGTCATCAAATAGAACAGTTTTCTGGAAGAGAAAGAGAGGTTTTCGAAATTTACAAACGTTTAAACCAAAACAACAAACACAAAATGGAGCCGATTCCTGTTTGTGAAATACCCTCTTTTTTGAAAGAATAATTCTACATTTAGTGTTTTATTAGTACTTTTTGATTAACTTTACATGAAGACTTATAAAGTTCCTTAAAATATTAGTAGTATGATAACCGTTTGTCTAGCCGACAATTACCCAGTGGTACATTACGGCGTAAAAATGTATTTTAAAGACCACCCTGAAATCAGTGTTGTTTCAAATGTGGGGAACTATTACATGATTTCTGAAGCTTTACGAAACAAAGAAATTAATGTTTTGGTCATGGACCTTGAATTGGAAGGCATGAAAAGTATTATTGAATTAAAAAATATTACAAAACGCTTTCCAAATACTAAAATTGTTGTCTTCTCTAATTTGAATGAACAGATTTATGCTCCTAACATTATTAAAGCAGGCGCATCTGGTTTTGTTCATAAATCAAAAAAACTTGAAGTATTAGGCACTACAATCATGAGAGTTTATAATGGTGAAGTAGTATTGAGCGAACAAGTAAAAAGAAACTTAGACCTCATTGAAAAGCAAAACAAAAACGAACGCCTGTATCGAAAATTATCGAATCGTGAAATGGAAGTGCTGCGTTTTTTGTGTGAGGGCAAAAAGAATAATGAAATTTCGAAGTATTTAGGATTGAACGAAAAAACAATTTCTACTTACAAATTGCGTTTGCTACAAAAATTGAATGTCACCAATCTGGTTGATTTAACTAAAAAAGCAAAAAACTTAGAAATTTAAAAATCAGGAGTGTCTAGAAATTACTCGACCTAATTTTTTAGAAAAAACATTGGTCAAACCGAGATAATCTACAACCAATGACAGTGTTTCCGAATTATCGGGTTGTGGTTCATTTTGTATCGTGTTTTTTAATTCTTCTATAATTTTATTTACTAAAAACCAACGAAGTGTAAGAATGGTTTCGGTAACATATTGTGCAATAGTTTGTCCTTTTGCTTTCACATAAATCTGCTTAGCTTCCCAATTGTGTAAGGTGTCTCGTTCATCATTCATTAAAATGGCTGTGACTTCTTGTGCGACTTCTTGATCCAATTGCAATAAATACTGATCCAATTCAAAGGAATCTGTAGTATTATAATAGGAAATTAAATTATCGTATATCGCTTTAAATAATGGATTTGCCAATTTAATTTCGTCTTCTTGCAAACTCAAATACACACGTTGATAAACTTTATATTTTTTGTTTTCTTTGACCTCAATCATTTCTCCTTGTTCATTGGTCTGAATTAAAACATCTTCAAATTCATCTTCCAAAGCTCCATACAACAATAATATTTCGATAATTTTATGTTCCAACTCATATTGAATGTCAACAATTCGTTCCTGAACAGGGCTTTCATTTTTTACAACTTCAAACGTTTTTTGTTGTGTGGCTTGCTTTTTTGAAGATTCGAGGACTTCTTTTTGTACCAATTGTGCTAAGGTATTAAACAAGACCTCCTCCGAAATATCCATGATACGAGATACTTCTTTTATATACACTTCTCTTTTTATTCGGTCGGGAATTTTCGAGATGCTGCTCACCATATCCCGAATCAAATCTGCTTTTTTGATTGGGTCGTTTTTAGCATCTTTCATAAGCAAAGAAGCCTTAAACTGAATAAAATCGAGGGCATTTTCCTCAAAATAGGCCACCATATCCTGCAATGGAGTTCGTTTAGCAAAACTATCAGGATCATCCCCCCCGGGAAAGGTGCATACTTTTACATTCATCCCTTCTTCAAGAATCAAATCAATTCCTCTCAACGAAGCTCTAATTCCGGCAGCATCACCATCAAATAATACCGTAATATTTTTTGTTAATCGACTGACCAATCTAATTTGGTCTGGCGTTAAGGCAGTTCCCGATGAAGCTACAACATTTTCAATACCTGCTTGATGCATTTGAATCACATCGGTATATCCCTCCACTAAAAAACAAGTGTCATTTTTGGCAATAGCTTGTTTGGCAAAATGAATTCCATAAAGCACTTTACTTTTATGGTACAAATCGCTTTCTGGTGAATTAAGATATTTGGCTGCTTTTTTGTCGTTGGTTAAGATGCGCCCTCCAAATCCTAGAACACGCCCACTCATGGAGTGAATAGGAAACATGACCCTCCCTTTGAACCGATCAAATTGTTTGTCTTCACCGACTATTGTTAACCCTGTTTTTTCTAAAAACTCTAATTGATAGCCTTTTGACAACGCTTCTTTCGTCAAGGCGTCCCATACATTGGGCGAATACCCTAAATTGAATTTTTTAATGGTATCTAACGTAAAACCACGTTCTTTAAAATACGTCAATCCTATCGCCTTTCCTTCTTCAGAATGAAAGAGCATTTCTTGAAAATACTGGTTGGCAAATTCCGAAATTAAAAACAAACTCTCTCGTTCATTGGCAGCTTCTTTCCCTTCGTCTGAAAGTTCCGTTTCCACAAGTTCAATATTGTATTTTTTTGCCAAATATCGAATCGCTTCTGGATAAGAAAAACGCTCATGTTCCATTATAAAAGTTACGGCGTTTCCTCCTTTTCCTGAGCTGAAATCTTTCCAAATTTGCTTTACAGGCGACACCATAAAGGAAGGAGATCGCTCATCAGAAAACGGACTTAGCCCTTTGTAATTACTTCCCGCTCGTTTTAATTGTACGAAATCAGCAATCACCTCTTCTACACGTGCCGCTTCAAAAACTTTTTCTATAGTCTCTTTGGTAATCAATTTTAGGCTCAGATTTAAGGTTCTAAGGTTTCAAAGTTACATGTTTTTTTAATAAAAAAAACTCTTTTAGAATTTGACGTCCTAAAAGAGTTTTACAACTAACCCAAACAAAAAATATTAATTGAAATCGAATCGAATTCCTAATGAAATGTTGTTTTGCTTCACAGCATTATTTTGGAATATAGGATTCATATCGTATTTGACATACAAACTGGTTTCTTTATACCCTAAATAAGCGCTCACCCCATAAATAAAGTCATTGACATTGAAATCTCCTTTTTCTTTAATGGTGACTTCGTGACCTGACTCATCATCAAAAATTTGAAATTGTTTGGTTTTCAAACGAAATCCGGCATATCCTCCAATTCCTAAACGAACACTTTCATGCGATTGGAATATTGTTTTACCTTCTTTGGATTTGTTTTTAGAAAAATCAAATTCAAAATGAACAGGAGCGACTAAATACACACTTTTGAAACGTGAATCGCTTAAATGTGTCGCGCTTACTTCTAGATTGGTTTGATCGCCATTTTTCACATAAACGCGATTGTCTGTAGGACGTAAATTGTTATACATTACTGAAAAACCATATTTTAAATGTAATAAATTGGACTCTTTTAACAAACGGGTATTTAAGGTGGCGCCCCACTCGTAGAAATGCGAACCCCAATATCTAAAATCTGATCCCGCTACTTTATGGTTTGTTGCAACATTATTGAGTCCTGCTGCAAAAATAAACTGAGACGTAGTTCTTTTTTCTGATTTTTTTATCGTATCTTTTATATTATTTTCTTTAAATCCACCAGGAATACTAAAAGAATATTTTTTTTGATTAGAATTTACTTCATTTAATATACCATCTACTTTATCCTGCACCAAATCTTTTAGTTCTTCCTGAACCAGAGCAATTCGATTTTCAATAATAGTGGCACGAGCCTCAGAAAGTTCTTTTTTCTTAGCATCGGCTTGTTCTTTTGTAAGCGATCCTTTCTCAAGTTGCTCGTTTACATTTTCAATCTCTTTTTTTAATGTCTCTTTTTCTTCTTTAGTAATGTTTTCAATCTTTGTAGCAATGGCTTTTGCTTTGGTTTCAAAAGATTTTTGTGCTACTAGTTTGCTTGCCAAAAGGCATAGTGATAACGCTAAGTAAATAGTAAAATTTCTCATAATGATTTAATTTATTGATGATTGGACTTAATTTTTGCAATATAGATTAAGAAATATGAATAATCTTAAAAATTGTTTTTGAAATTGATATTAAATTTATTCTTGATTTCGGGCAGCCAAAGCTCCTTTAACTTCTTGGTAGTTTTTACTGATTTTGGTTAAAACCTTTTCTCTAAAAGATTGGTCTAATTCTCCGTCGACTTTAGATAAAAGACTATTGGCATTGACTTTAACTTTAGTATTTGGTTTGGCCGTTTTTTCTATCGAAACCAATACGTTGTCTTCATTTAAAGAATTTGAAATACGTGCTTTTTGAGGTTCTACTGTAGAAGGTACTTTTTGAGCAACACTCTCTTTATTTTGAAATTCGATTTGGTTTTCTTGATTAATCAATAGGTTAGGTTTGTTTTGATTGAACTTTTTTGATTGCCTTTGATGGCTGCTTGTTACTTTTTGATTGTTGATTTCTACGACTTGTTGATTTTGTTGCTTAGAATCTATATCAAAGATTTTCACACTATCAATCTCATGGGTTTTGGTATTTTCATTGGTATTTTTATAATTATTTCCTTTTACAACTAGGTTGTTTTCTGGTTTAACAACGTTTTCTTTTTGATTGAATAAGAACAAACCTAACGCTACCAATACTAAAATAGAGGCAGCAATTCCAAGCGATTGAAACGAATGAAAATCAAAACGTTTTGGTTTTTTTTGTTCTGCTATCGTCAACATGGCATCCAGTCGATCCCATGACGAATTGCTGGGTTGAATTTCTCGCCTGTCTATCTGTTCTTTTATTTGAGTATCTAGTTTATTCTGTGCCATTTTCGTACATTTTTAATTTAATTATGTTGTCTTGCAATACTTTTCGGGCATGTGACAACTGTGACTTTGACGTTCCTTCACTGATTCCAAGTAATGTGGCAATTTCTTGGTGTTTATATCCTTCAATTACATAAAGATTAAATACCATTTTATAACCCTCAGGCAAATGGTCAATCAAATATTGAATATCATCTGTAGAAAGCTGTGTCTCTATATCATTAGTAGATTCTTCATAATAATTTTCATCATCCAGAAACGTTACCTTCTTTTGAACTCTGATATACGAAATACATTCGTTAATCATGATTCGTCGAATCCATCCTTCAAAACTGCCTTCGTTTTTAAAATTCTTCAAATTCGTGAATACTTTCATGAAAGCTGTAATCATAATGCCTTCGGCTTGGTGCAAATCTTTAATGTATTGCCTACACACACTTAGCATCTTTGGAGAAAATTTGGAATAAATCTTGTTTTGTGCATGACGATTATGCTCGACAGCCAACTCGATTAATTCTTGTTCTTCTTGACGTAAGTTGATTACTTTCATTCGATTTTTGATTGAAGATTACTTATTTCAGAATTTCAGACTTCTATTAGCATAGACGATTACAGTTGCAAAAGGGTTGCACCAAAGGTAAATTTATCTTCAAAAAAATTATTTAAAAAATGTAAACCTCAATAAAATCAAGGCATTTAGAAGGAATAAAAAATTATTTTTTTCTTTCGATGACGTAATTAACCATTAATGTTAAACTGTCTTTATACGTAGAATCTGGGAAGTTTTGAATTAAAGCGAGCGCTTCTTGTTGAAATTGCATCATTTTTTGTTCGGCATAGTGCAAGCCATTCTTGTCTTTTACAAATTGGATGACTTCTTTAACTCTTTTTTTGTCTTTATTGTGATTTTTGATCGAATTGATGCACCAACTTTTTTCTTTATTAGAACAATTGTTGAGTGCATATATTAAGGGCAAAGTCATTTTTTGTTCTTTAATATCAATCCCTGTAGGCTTTCCGATTGCATCGTCAGTGTAATCAAACAAGTCATCTTTTATTTGAAACGCCATGCCGATGAGTTCACCAAACTTCCGCATGGTTTCAACTAGAACCTCATCATCAGAAACTGAACGAGCTCCAAGTGCGCAACAAGCGGCAATGAGCGTGGCTGTTTTTTGACGGATGATTTCGTAGTAAACATCTTCAGTAATATCCAAACGGCGTGCTTTCTCAATTTGCAACAACTCTCCTTCACTCATTTCGCGCACGGCGACTGAAATAATCCGAAGTAAATCGAAATCGCCATGGTCAATAGAAAGCAATAAACCTTTAGACAAAAAGTAATCCCCTACTAAAACGGCAATTTTATTTTTCCAAAGGGCATTGATAGAGAAAAATCCGCGTCTTCTATTACTATCATCCACCACATCATCATGCACTAAAGTTGCCGTATGAATCAACTCAATAACGCAAGCTCCTCGATAGGTTCGTTCTACAACAGTCCCACCAGAAAGCATTTTGGCTGTTAGAAAAACAAACATCGGACGCATTTGTTTTCCTTTTCGATTTACGATATAATACGTAATTCGATTCAACAACGCTACTTTGGAAGACATCGATTCGTAGAACTTCTTTTCGAAAAGTTCCATCTCAACTTGAATCGGTTGTTTTATTTGGGAAGTAATATTCATTGTGCCAAAGATACAACAATCCAATTACTTGAAAAATTTTTAAGCAAGGATTAAACCTTTTTAATAAATTAAAGTCTTATCTTGCAAATCATTAATATTGACACTTATGAAAACAAAAATTGTAACCCTTGCCATTCTATTATCACTGTTTGTGGTAAGTTGCAGTAAAAACGACACTTCTGAAACCTCTTACATGTCAAAAGACGAAGCACAAGCGAGTTCAAAAATCGACCTTGCTAGTGATGATGTAAGTACTATTGTAGAAGACCAGTACAATAATATTAATTCCAATTCTTTTTCAAACAAGAACGGTGTAGTTGCATTGTCTACTTGTGCAACCATTACAAGAGTACCTGCTTTTGGAACCGTATTAAATGATGGCGACTTGGTAACTAAAACCATCGATTTTGGTTCAGGTTGTACCCTTGCAAACAATAATGTAGTAAGTGGAAAAATCATCATTACCTTTACTTATCACCCAACAGCTACAAGCCAAACCGTGAATTATAGCTTCGACAATTTTTACCACAATAATATAAAAATTGAAGGAAATAAATCGTTTACTAGAACCATGACTACCGGGGCTAATCCACACCCAATTGTAATCATGCAAATGGATTTGACAGCTACAATTAACGGACAAACACACCATAGAGTTGGGTCAAGAACAAGAGAAATTATAGCTGGTTATGACACTCCTAATGATTTATCTGACAATGTTTACAGCATTACTGGAAGCTGGACTACAACACACCCATCGGGAACAATTACGAGTACAATAACTACTCCTTTGCAAGTTAAAATGAGTTGCATGAATGTCCACAAGCCACTAATTGTTTCAGGTGTAATTACATTTACTAAAAACAATCACACCGCAACTTTAGATTATGGTACTGGAGATTGTGACAACACAGCGGTGTTTACTATCAATGGAAATTCTTATACCATTGTGATTGGAAACTAATTTAGGGTTTTTTCTAAATATTTTTTTTTTTGATTAACAACGTCTCGATTTTTCGAGACGTTTTTTTATGATTTATTAGCCAATTGTCCGCATGCCGCATCAATATCTTTTCCTCGGCTTCGGCGTACTTTGGCCACGACATCTATTTTGGACAATTCTTTAATATACATAGCAATGGCTGCCTCTGAGGCTTGTTGAAACATGCCATCGTCAATTGGGTTGTACTCAATTAAATTGACTTTACAGGGTACGTATTTACAAAATTTCACTAGGGCATCCACAGCTTCTTTTGTATCATTAATGCCGCGCCAAACGACATATTCATACGTGACTTTACTTTTAGTTTTTTGATACCAATAGGTCAAAGCTTCTCGTAACTCTTTTAAAGGAAAGTTTTTGCTAAAAGGCATGATGTTGGCTCGAACTTCATCAATAGCGGAATGTAGGGATACGGCCAACTTAAATTTCACTTCATCATCCGCCATTTTCTTAATCATTTTGGGAATCCCCGATGTGGAAACGGTGATGCGTTTGGGAGACATGCCTAAGCCTTCGTCGGAGGTAATTCTATCTATGGCTTTGATGACATTATTATAATTCATGAGCGGCTCTCCCATTCCCATAAATACAATGTTAGAAAGAGGTCTGTTGTAGTACAATCTACTTTCTCTGTCGATGGCAACCACTTGGTCATAAATTTCGCCTGGTTCTAGATTACGCATGCGTTTTAATTGGGCAGTTGCGCAGAAATTACAATCTAAACTACACCCTACTTGGGAAGAAACGCAAGCAGTTGTTCTGGTGTCAGTGGGAATTAACACGCTTTCTACAACCAAACCATCGTGCAAACGAACGGCATTTTTTACTGTGCCATCGTCGCTGCGTTGCATTTGATCTACTTTGATGTGGTTGATGACAAAATGAGTTTCGAGCATGGTGCGGGTTTCCTTTGAAATATTGGTCATATCATCAAAAGAGTGCGCGCCTTTGCTCCACAACCATTCATAGACTTGATTGCCACGAAAGGCTTTATCGCCGTTGGCTACAAAAAAATCTCTAAGTTGATCTTTAGAAAAGGCTCTAATGTCTTTTTTCTCCATCATGAGGCAAAGGTAACATAATTTGTTGATTTGAATGTTTGGTTATTTATGATGGGATATTTGTAAGTTTGTAAAAAAATAAAGGGTCATGCATTTTATATCAGAGGAATTAGAAGATTATGTGGCTCAGCATTCGCAAAAAGAGCCTGAATTGTTAGAGCAATTGTTTAGGGAAACGCATCAGAAAGTATTGCAACCCCGCATGTTGAGTGGTCACTTGCAAGGGCGTGTGTTGAGCATGTTGTCTAAGATTATTTGTCCCAAGAATATTCTTGAAATTGGGACTTACACGGGGTATGCCGCTTTGTGCTTGGCAGAAGGGTTGCAAAAAGAAGGGATATTGGACACTATTGAAATTAAAGAAGAATTGGTTTCGATACAGCAGAAGTATTTTAATTTGTCGCCGTGGAAGGATCAGATTGTGGCGCATTTGGGTGATGCTTTAGAGATAATTCCGACTTTGAATAAAAAATATGATTTGGTTTTTATTGATGCTGACAAGGAAAACTACATTCATTATTTTAACATGATTGTACCGATGATGAACCCAGGTGGTATTATTTTATCGGACAATGTGTTGTGGAGCGGTAAGGTTTTGGAGGAATTGAATCCGAAAGATATGAGTACGAAAGTATTGTTGGAATACAATCAAATGGTGAATGAGGATCCTAGAGTGGAAACGGTGTTGTTGCCTATTCGCGATGGGTTGACGGTGAGTCGTGTGCTTTAACTTTTAAGAATAAATTTTTTATTGATATAATAAAAACTCACTCCGAATAGTATGCCAAAAGCATAGCCTGTTAAAATATCGGTGGGGAAATGAACACCGAGATAAATGCGACTGTAGGCAAAAATCAAAGGGTATAGAAATATGAGAACAATATATTTGTACTGTTTTTTTAACATCAAATACAAAAAAGTCATGGTCGCCATAGAATTGGCTGCATGCCCTGAAAAAAAACTGTAGGAATCGGATTGATGGATGATTCTGATGGTGTTTTTTAGTTCGGGATCATTACAGGGTCGTAAGCGATGAAAAGTCGCCTTGAAAAACTCAACAGACGTATTGCAACACAACAAAAGTAGCGCCACAAAAAGCATGATGATGAGCAACTGCTTCCACCCTAATTTTTTATAAATTAAATAGGCTAAAAACAAGAAAAAAGGTATCCAATAGGCTTGCTTTGTAATAATGAGCCAAAGCCCATCAAATTGAGGACTACCCAATCCGTTTAAATACACAAAAAGAGTTTTGTCTAGCGCTATAATTTTATCGAGCATTACTTTTGACGTTTGATAGGCCCTTCTACAATATCTTCAATATTTTGTTGGATTGCGCCAACTTCCTCTGTGGTTTGCTTGAGTACCTGTTGCCCTATAGCTCCCGTATCAGTTGCCACACTTTCTTTCACTTTTTCTACTTCTTGTGTTACCGAAGAAGTGATTTGTTGTATAGAAGAATTGATTCCGTCTATATCGGCACTCTTTTGAATTTCAGATTTAATTTCATTAGTTGCATTCTTGAGTGTGGCCATAAATTTAGCGTAACCTCTCACAACTTCTGGTAAATTTTTTGTTCCAAAAAGAAGAAAGGCAATGAGTATAATGAAAAAAAATTCTCCTCCAAACATGATTTATGATTTTATAGGTGCAAAGGTACAAAGTAATTAGTCAAATTTTGATTTTTGTGCTTCTTTTGGCCAAGTATTGTTGGAAAGATCAATATCGGCGGTTTCTAATTTTGGATCGATTTGAATTTTAGTGATTGGCTTTTGAGTTGCAAAGGTTCTGCTGACTTCTTTATCATTCATACGCCAAATTTGAGCTGGAAATTTCTGAATTTCAGTCGAACCATCTTCAAAGGTGAGTTCGACAATAATTGGCATTACCAATCCGCCGGGTTTGTTAAAGGTAACTTGATAGAAATACTTTGGTTCATGCAATTTGGCACGTTCTTCTTGCGAAAAGTGTTCCATCACAAAATCATTCAATACTTTAAAATCGGTAGTCTTGAAAGGTTTATTTAATTCAGGTTTATAATCTTCACTTCCTTCAGCAATCATATAAACCATAGGTTTCGGGCTCGAATCACGCTGGCGTCTATTTTTTTTGAAGGATTCTACTTCTTTGGAAGGATCATTACTCACAAAATATTTCTTTACTTCTTTAATTCCAATATCATTATAGTCTGTAGTATAGAACCACCCTCTCCAAAACCAATCCAAATCGACTGCCGAAGCGTCTTCCATGGTTCTAAAAAAATCTTCAGGAGTAGGATGTTTGAATTTCCAGCGATTAGCATACGTTTTAAAGGCATAATCAAACAATTCGTGTCCCATAATGGTCTCACGAAGAATGTTTAATGCCGTAGCAGGTTTGCCATAAGCATTATTTCCGAATTGTCGAATGCTTTCTGAATTGGTCATAATAGGTTCTAATCCTTTAGGATCGCCACTCATGTAAGGAACTATATTTTTTGCGGGACCCCGACGCACAGGAAATTTTGGATCGAAAGAGGTTTCTGCTAAATATTCCATGAACGAATTGAGTCCCTCGTCCATCCAAGTCCATTGTCTCTCATCAGAATTGATAATCATGGGGAAGAAATTGTGTCCCACTTCATGACAAATAACGCCCAACATTCCATATTTTATCTTGTCAGAATACGTACCATCGGCTTCTGGACGACCATAATTCCAACAAATCATGGGGTATTCCATTCCTTGATCTCGCGCATTGATGGAAACTGCTTTCGGGTAGGGATAATCAAAAGTATAATTAGAATAACTTTTTAAGGTATGTGCGACCATTCTGGTTGAATATGTTTCCCAAAGTGGATTCCCTTCTTTTGGATAGAGCGAAATTGCCATTGCGGTATTGCCTCCAACTCTAACAGCCATGGCGTCATAGATAAATTTTCTAGACGTTGAAAATCCAAAATCTCGCACATTATCGGCTTTGAACTTCCATGTTTTTTTTGTGGTTGCTATACTTTTTTCTCGGGCTTCTGCTTCTGCTTGTGTCACAACAACAACGGGTTTGTCAAATGATTTTTCTGCTTGAGTATAGCGCGCTAATTGTTCTGGAGTAAAAACTTCTGCTCTGTTGAGTAGCGTTCCTGTAGCTTCCAAAATATGATCGGAAGGAACGGTAATGTTTACTTCAAAATTCCCAAACGGAAGGGCAAATTCTCCAGCACCCCAAAATTGCATGTTTTGCCATCCTTCCACATCGTTATAGACCGCCATTCTTGGGTAAAACTGTGCAATTACATAGAGATTATTGCCATCTGTATCAAAATGCTCATAGCCCGAACGACCTCCATCGATAGTATAATTATTAATTAAATAGTTCCATTTTATAGAAAAAACAATTTTCTCGCCGTGTTTCAACAGTTTTGGCAATTCGATACGCATCATCGTTTGATTGATAGTATATGACATTGGTTTTCCTTGAGCATCGATTACATAATCTATTCTAAACCCCCCATCAAAATCATCTTCTAAATAGTTTCTCGAAAAATTTTGAACTTCCATTGCTGGGTCGGTTGTTTTGCCATTAATTAGAGGGGTCAATGATGTTCTAGCCTGTTGATTTTGATCTAATTGGACCCATAAATAATCCAGTGATTCTCTCGCATTGTTGGTATACGTTATAGTTTCTTTTCCATACAAACGCGTGTTTTTATCATCTAGTTCAACATCTATTTTATAATCAGCTTGTTGCTGGTAATATTCAGGTCCAGGTGCACCAGAAGCTGTACGATACATATTGGGTGTGGCCAGCAAATCGTACATTTGCTTGAATTTATCTACATTTTGTTCCGTTTCTTTGGTGCTTTTTTGGGTGTCTTGTGCAATTCCCGTCAAGGCTGAACTAGCACAAACCCCTAGGATTATAAAACTCTTTTTTAACCACATACTCATTTAGTTTAGGTCATAAAAGTAGTAGTTTTTTTATGAAGAATATTTGAAGCTTATTTTTTTAACATTCCTTTAAAATTATCTGCTGTTAGGAGAAATGATTTTTTTTCGCCAAAAATATTCGCTTGTACAATATTTTGTTGCTCGGGATACAACTCCATCAAAGTAGTATTTTCGATTTCAAAAGTATGTATCTTCGTAACCTCTGTAATTCTAAAATAACAAATTAAGACATTTGCCTCTACTTCTTTGCTTCTAAAATCTAAGGATCTTACTTTTCCATTAATTTTTAACACAACGGTCTCAGAAAGATACTTTAGTAGTTCTTGTTCCTCCTGAAGCGATTCTTTTTCTGTGCCTATAAAAAATTTTCTATGGTATTTTTTTTCGAGAGCCTGATTCAAATCGTCTACAAAAATTCGAGACGTAATTTGAACCATTTTCTTTTGAGGCACGTAGTTAATTTGGAAAATAGAAGAATAAAATTTATGAGGCATCATGGCTATAAAAACAAACCAGAAAATTAATACCCAAAATATTTTTTTATGTTTTATCATACTCCAAAAGTACTTATTTTTCGGTTATGATTTGTTTATATTTTACCGCTAAATCATTAAGTACGAAAGTAGCCATCGTTCTGTTTTTTGATTTGACCGCAGCTACAAATTTTTCATCTTCTACTACAAAATATAAGAATCCTTTTACATAATCTTGAGGAATTTTGAGCTTTTCAACAAGGTATTTTTCTTCAAACCAATTTTGAACTTTATCTATTAAGGTTTCTTTTTTCTCTACTTCGAGTTCTTTTTTTAGTATGGTGGTACGACCCGACATCCAATTCAACAAAGGGTCTAAACCTGCGGAAACCCCTATTTTGGTTCCAATACCTAAGGAGGGATAAGCATTAGAAGCGGTGTTTAACTTTCTTTCGGCTGGGGTAAAATGCTTTATGTTAGGCGAAATAATTCCCAATGAAACCGCATTGATGTTTTTGTACTCCCCTATTCGTACTTCATCAATCATTCGAACTAAAGGTTCCATTTTTACGAAAAAAAGGGCATGAGTATCATCATTTTCTTTGACAGCTACTTTCAACGCTTTAAATTGAATAGCTGAAAACAAAAGAGTATCTCCAACTTTTGCTACAATTGAAAAATAACCTCCTCGTTCTGTACTAGTTGAATTTTCGTTAGCTAAATTGATAATGTAAATTCCCTCTAAATCATTGTAATCTGCAATAACTTTTCCATTAATTCGATTGGAAAACACAGCGTTTTGAGCTTCTACTTGCACAGAAACACTCAGCAAGAATAAAAGAAGTAGACTTCGAAACAAACGCACGCAAATTGATTTTAATTAGCTGTAAAAGTACCTAGAATGATTTCGAAAAATAAGCCAAGACAACACTAAATTTATGTTAATTATATTTTCTTAAATTTGATGAAAATTAAAATATCATGAAAAAACTACTAATTGCGAGCACATCTACCCTTTTTGGTGGCGCTTATTTAGAGTATTTATTTCCTCAACTTGAACACCATTTTAGCCATTGTGAGAGCATACTTTTTATTCCATACGCAAGACCGGGAGGCATCACACATGATGAATATACTACAAAAGTTCAAGAAGCTTTTTTGAAGATAAATAAAAAAATTGTGGGACTCCATACTTTTGAAGATCCAATTACGGCTTTGAAAGAAGCTAAAGGGATTTTTACAGGTGGTGGAAATACATTTCTTTTAGTTACCGAGTTATACAAACAGAACGTCATGAATACTTTGGCAGCTGTTCTCAATGCTGGAACTCCTTATATTGGAACGAGCGCTGGAAGTAACATTACGGGCATTTCCATGCAAACCACTAATGACATGCCGATCGTTTATCCTCCAAGTTTTGATACATTAGGCATTCTTCCATTTAATTTAAATCCCCACTATTTAGATGCCGATTTACAAAGCAAGCACATGGGAGAAACTAGGGAAACTAGGATTAATGAATTTCATGTTTTGAATACTATTCCCGTATTGGGACTGCGTGAAGGAAGTTGGCTTGAAGTAGTAGGGTCTGATATCTTTTTAAGAGGAACATTAACCGCACGTTGGTTTCAAAAGAATCATCCCGCAATGGAACTCGAATCTGGAGTTAACTTAAACCAACTATAAAAAGAAAAACCCTAACAATGTTAGGGTTTTTTGAGCGGAAGACGAGGCTCGAACTCGCGACAACCAGCTTGGAAGGCTGGAGCTCTACCAACTGAGCTACTTCCGCTTTTATCTCACAAACGTTGTATATTTCGGCATCCGATGTACTTCATTTGTGAGTGCAAATATATGTTATAAATTATTTCAAAAGCAAATTTTTTTACAAAAAAGTTTAATTTTTTTTCCTACCACACCACCATTTAAATATAAAATATTTATAATTAATTTGTTACCAAAAATTCACCATGCCCATAGAACTAAAAAAAATCGATGCATCAGAACTAATTCCTATTAGACATTTGGTATTAAGAGATGGAAGACCTATTGAAACTTGTATTTTTGAAGGTGATACCTTGTCATCAACAATTCATTTTGGACTTTTTTTTGAACACGAATTAATAGGTGTCGCTTCGCTTTATTCGTCGAAAAATAAAAAGCTCTCAAATGCAGATCAATACCAATTAAGAGGTATGGCGATTCTTCCCAAATACCAACAAAAGGGATTCGGAAGACGATTATTAGAACATTGTGAAAACCAATTAAAAACACAATCAAACCGTCTTCTCTGGTTTCATGCAAGAGAAAAAGCAGTTCCCTTTTATAAAAAACTAGGGTACACCATTCTTGGAGACTTCTTTATTATTGAGTCTATTGGCCCTCATGTTGTGATGTACAAAAATTTGAGTTCTGAATAAATCCTTTGTACCATTTTTGAATTTGAACTGTCTTCAAAAATTAGTTTTATCGGATTGATTTCTAGACATCGGAAAAATATTTTTGATTAGTTCTCGAAAAAGCAGTAACAAATGTCCTACAAACAATACTAATTTTTTACTTCTTGAGTTAATTATGTAAAAAGTCAAAGTAAAGTCAAAGTAAAGTCAAATCAATGAAAAGAACCCTATCTTTTATTTTAATTCTTTTTCTGTTTGGAATATCTATTGGAGTTTGTCAAGTTCCAAAAAAATCCTTATACACCAACTTTTGTAGCGAAAAAATATCGATTGATGGTAAATTTGATGAAGCAGCTTGGAAAAATGTAGCCATTGCTAGTGATTTTGTAATGATTCAACCAGACAATGGCAAACCTCAACCCAAAGACTCGCGTACTGAAGTAAAAGTTTTGTATGACAATGAGGCCATTTACATTGCGGCTTCTATGTATGATCCTGAACCTAATAAAATCCCACGCGAACTTACAAAACGAGACGATTTTGGTACCGCTGATATTTTTGGCGTTTCTATTAACGGATTTAATGACGGACAACAATATTTCGGATTTTATGTAAGTGCGTCAGGCGTGCAAGCCGATGATTTGTATACCAACTCCAATGGAGAAGATTTTTCTTGGAATTCTATTTGGAATAGTCATGTGGACATTACTTCGTTTGGTTGGACCGTCGAGATGAAAATTCCATATGCCGCCCTACGCTTTTCCTCTGAAAAAACACAAACATGGGGTTTGAATTTCTTCCGTGAAGACAAAAGAAATCGATTTGCTTACACTTGGAATCTTATTGACAATAAAATTTCTAACGAAGCAACTCAAATGGGAATTCTTGAAGGCATTCAAAATATTAAAACCCCTACACGATTATTTTTTATCCCTTACACTTCTTTTTACTATAAAAGCAACCCTGAACTAGTGACAAAAGAATTTAAACTTGGGTTGGATATTAAATACGGCATCAATGACGCATTTACACTAGATGCAATTTTAATCCCCGATTTTGGACAAACTACTTTTGATAATGTTGTGCTAAATCTCGGTCCTTTTGAGCAACAATTCATGGAAAATAGACCTTTTTTTACCGAAGGAACCGAATTATTCAGCAAAGGAGATTTGTTTTACTCGAGAAGAATTGGAGGAAGTCCGTCTACCTATCCTGAGGTTGCCGATAATGAGGAAGTGATCAAATATCCAAAAAATGTTAATCTACTAAACGCTTTAAAAGTATCTGGAAGAACCAAAGACGGATTAGGCATAGGTGTTTTAAACGCCATAACAAACAGAGCTTTTGCCACGATATTGAACACTTCTGATCAATCTGAAAGACAAGAAATGGTAGAACCTTTGGCTAATTATAACGTATTTGTATTGGATCAAAGATTTAGAAAAAATTCCTCTGTTTCTTTTGTAAACACTAATGTTTTTAGAGAAAGTCATTTTAGAGACGCTAATGTTTCTGCATTAGTTTTCGATTTGAACACGAAAAAGAACACCTACAAACTAAATGGTGATTTCAAATACAGTAAAGTCAGTGAAGATAAAAATATTGAAATCAAAAGAGGCATTAACTCGTCACTGTATTTTGCAGAAACCAGCGGAAAATACCGATATGGATTTGGAGAACAATACATCAGTAAAGATTTTGACAACAACGATTTAGGTATTAATTTCCAAACCCATTATCATGCATTCTTTGGCAATGGAAGTTATCGAATATTAAACCCAACGAAGACCTTTAATTCTTTTGGGATTTATGCAAATTTATATTCAGAATTTGATAACAGAACCGATAGAATTCAAAATGCCAACATAAATATCAATATAAATTCAACGAACAAAAAAAATGACTATTACGGTGGTGGATTCAGCATAAAACCAGTAGAAACTTATGATTTTTACGAACCCAGAACCGCCAATGAACAAAAGTTTGTAACAATTCCTAGATTTATAAATTTTTGGACCTATATTTCTACAAATTACAATCGAAAGTTTGCAATAGATTTCAATCCTTCATTTGCCTTTGTTGAAAGTAAAGGACGCATAAATTATGGTTTTGAAATTGATCCGAGGTATCGATTTTCAAATAAGTTCTCATTAGTTTATAGTTTCAATTTTTTTAGACAAAACAAAAACATTGGATGGATTGACACCGATGCAGACAACAACATAATTTTTGCGCGTAGAGATCGTGTTACTTATACCAACACGCTATCTGGAAAATATTCACTCAATAACAAAATGAACTTTGACTTATCCATAAGACATTATTGGTCTTATGCCGTGAATCATGATATTTTAACATTGCAAGATGATGGTAGTTTACTCTCAAACGATGCCTACACAACAAATAAAAATTCAAATTTCAACACCTGGAATATGGATGTTTCTTATTCGTGGTGGTTTGCCCCAGGCAGCCAGTTAACCATTCTTTATAGAAATAACTCCTTACTTTTTGAAAGAGATTTCGACAGTAATTTTGGTACTAATTTTTCAAATGTACTCAACACTAATTTGAATCAGATTTTTTCTATAAGTCTTCGCTATTTTATAGATTACAATGCGATACAAAATATTTTTTAATTTTCTTTAGTAAAGAATCCTAAATCGTTTTCGTGATTTTTTTAAAATTTTCCTTAATAATCAGTCTCCTGAGATTTTGCAAATACGTACCTTTGTATAAATCAAATGTGATATGAATAAAAAAGTTATTTTAATGATTTTAGATGGTTGGGGAAAATCGCCCGACCCAAAAGTATCTGCTATAGACAATGCAAACGTTCCTTTTATAAACAGCCTCTACACCAAATATCCAAATGCACAATTGCGCACTGATGGACTGAATGTTGGCTTACCAGAAGGTCAAATGGGAAATTCAGAAGTAGGACACATGAATTTAGGTGCGGGAAGGATTGTATACCAAGATTTAGCAAAAATAAACTTGGCTGTTCAAAACAAAACCATGAATCAAGAAAAACCCCTTTTGGATGCGTTTCACTATGCAAAAACAAATCAGAAAAAAGTGCATTTTTTAGGATTGGTTTCTAATGGTGGTGTACATTCTCACACGTCACATCTATACGGTTTACTAGACGCTGCTCAAGAATATGGTCTCGAAAATGTATTCATCCATGCTTTTACAGACGGACGAGATGTTGACCCAAAATCGGCTCTTTCAGATATTGCAAATCTTGAAAAGTATACTAAAAATTCTGAAGCAAAAATTGCTTCTCTTATAGGACGCTACTACGCCATGGATCGCGATAAACGTTGGGAACGAGTAAAATTAGCATACGACATAGTTGTTCATGGAGAAGGAACTGCAACCACCCATTTGACAGAAAGCATCCAAAAAAGTTATGATCAAGGAACCACTGACGAGTTTATTCTCCCTTTAGTCTGTGTGGATGAAGAAAATAAACCACTAGCAACCATCAAAGAAGGTGATGTTGTCATTTTCTTTAATTTCAGAACTGACCGAGGACGTGAATTGACCGAAGCCTTATCCCAAAAAGATTTTCATGAATACAATATGCATAAAATGAATTTGTATTATGTCACGATGACCAACTACGACGATACGTACGAAAATGTGCACGTGATTTATGACAAAGACAACATCACCGAAACCCTTGGAGAAGTACTTGAAAAAGCTGGTAAAAAACAGATTCGTATTGCAGAAACTGAAAAATATCCACACGTGACGTTCTTCTTTTCGGGAGGGAGAGAGACGCCTTTTGAAGGAGAAACCAGAATATTGCGAAATTCCCCAAAAGTGGCAACCTACGACTTACAACCTGAAATGAGTGCTTTCGAATTGAAAGATGCTCTTCTTCCTGAATTAAAAAAAGGTGAGGTAGATTTTGTCTGTCTTAATTTTGCCAATGGCGATATGGTTGGTCATACAGGTGTCATGGAAGCAGCTATAAAAGCCTGCGAGGCTGTCGATAAGTGTGTCAAAGAAGTCGTTAAAACGGCACTAGAAAACAACTATACAACGATTATCATTGCCGATCATGGAAATTGCGAGACAATGATTAACCCTGATGGGACTCCAAACACAGCTCACACCACTAACCCTGTACCGATCATTTTAGTTGACCAAGAATTGAAATCGATTCATGATGGTGTTTTGGGTGATATTGCGCCCACTATTTTAGTACTGATGGGAATTGAAAAACCCGCTGAAATGACAAGACATTCGTTACTATAACAAAAAAAGCGTTCGATTTAGACTGGACCCAAAAGTTTAGACAAATTTATAATTAATTTTGATAATAGTGAGCTCGATATTTAATCGGGCTCATTTTGTTTAAATTTGATTTG
>NZ_QLSZ01000006.1 GCF_003268855.1 Flavobacterium aciduliphilum | reverse complement strand
TCACAAGAATAATGCTCCTTTAAAACTAATTCTACACATTCTAACTTAAATGCATAATCATACTTGACTTTTCTTTCCATAAAAATACCCCCAAAATAGTGTCTAACTTTTTGGGGGCAGTGCAAAATAGACGGCTTTTTTTGTTATAGTAACCGTATCCAATAGAGTTGCTGAATTACATTTTATTCAATAACTCATAATACTCTTTTTCAATGGCTTCTTGATGGTTGGGATGCGCAATACGAACCAACTCGGCCGCGCGTTGACGCAATGTTTTCCCATATAAATCGGCGATTCCATTTTCAGTAATTACATAATGAATGTGAGCTCTCGTAGTAACTACACCTGCACCTTGTTTCAAAAAAGGCACAATTCTACTCAATCCCTTCTTAGTTATTGAAGGCAACGCAATGATAGCTTTCCCGCCCGGACTCAAAGAAGCCCCGCGGATAAAATCCATCTGACCCCCTACACCAGAATACATTTGAGGACCGATAGAATCTGCACAAACTTGTCCTGTTAAATCGACTTCTATAGCTGAATTTATGGCAATCATATTCGGATTTTTTCGAATGCGTGCCGTATCATTTACCATAGAGGATTCTTTCATTTCAATAAATGGATTGTCGTTCACAAAATCATACAACCGTTTGGAACCAATCAAGAATGTCGCTAAAGCTCTTCCTCGTAACGTTCCTTTATAATTACAATTGATGACATCATTTTCAATTAAATCAATAACTCCATCAGAAAACATTTCGGTATGTAAACCCAAATCTTTATGATTTTTCAGTTTACTCAAAGCAGCATTCGGAATGGACCCAATGCCCATTTGAAGCGTACTTCTGTCGTCTATTAAAGAGGCAATATACATCCCTATTTTTTCTTCCTCTGGAGTGAATGGGTCAGGCTCGTGACCATAAATAGGTACATCTACCTCAACTAAGTAATCTATTTCCGATACATGAATAATACCATCCCCAAAGGTTCTCGGCATTTGAGGATTGACTTGTGCTACAACGGTTTTGGCATTTTCAATCGCTGCTACAGTCGCCTCAACAGAAACTCCTAAAGAGCAGTATCCATGTCTGTCTGGTGGCGAGACATGGATAAATGCAACATCCAAAGGAAGGACATTTTTACGAAATAAATGTGGGAGTTCACTCAAAAAAACAGGAGTATACGATCCATTTCCTGCTTTTAAAGTGTGGCGAACATTGGCTCCAAGAAAAAACGAATTCACATGAAAACTTTCTGCGAGTTCGGGATTTGCATAACGTGCTTCTCCCTCAACATGCAAATGACAAATCTCTACATCCCTCAACTCTGAAGCACGTTCGGTGAGGGCATTGGCTAAAATCGTTGGTGCAGCGGCGGCGGCTTGAAGATACACACGGTCGCCTGATTTTACCACTTTTACAGCTTCAGCTGCGGTTACATATTTACTCATACCTATTAAATTTTGAACAAAATTATTGACAAGATTTATCAAAAAATATGACAAAACTCATATTGTAAATATACCTATTTTTTATCACATATAAATTGTATTTTTGCCCTCACAATTTTTATTAAAATGATCATTCCAAAATCAAGAGAAGAAATCGAATTAATGCGCGAAAGTGCCTTATTAGTTTCTAAAACATTAGGGGAAATTGCCAAAATCATCAAACCTGGTGTAACTACATTACAACTAGACAAACTAGCCGAAGAACACATTAGAGACCATGGAGGTGTTCCTGGTTTTTTAGGACTATATGGTTTCCCAAACACCCTTTGTGTAAGTCCAAATGCGCAAGTTGTTCATGGCATCCCAAACAGCAAACCTCTTGAGGAAGGAGATGTCATTTCTGTAGATTGTGGGGTTTTAAAAAACAATTTTTATGGCGATCATGCCTATAGTTTCGAAATTGGAGAAGTAGCACCAGAAACTAAAAAATTACTTCAAGTTACAAAAGAAAGTCTCTACATCGGTATTAAAGAATTCAAACTAGGGAACCGTGTAGAAGATGTGGGAAATGCCATTCAGAAATATTGTGAAGGACATGGGTATGGTGTGGTTCGTGAACTAGTAGGACATGGAATTGGACAAAAAATGCACGAAGATCCTGAAATGCCAAATTATGGTAAAAAAGGTCGTGGAAAATTATTTGTTGAAGGAATGGTTGTCGCTATTGAGCCTATGATAAATATGGGAACAAAGAACATCAAGCAATTGAAAGACGGTTGGACTATTTTGACAGCCGACGGAAAACCAAGTGCCCATTTCGAGCATGATGTTGCGTTAATTGATGGCAAACCTGAAATTCTTTCGACTTTCAAATACATTTATGACGCACTAGGTATTGTGAGCAATGAAGAAGACGAGTTTCGTAAAAACCCATTAAAATTGTAATGAAAAAACTATTCAAATTTATACTGAACACTATACCCCGTCCCATCTTGATTCGGCTGAGTATTGTGGTTCGACCTGTTTTAGCGTTTTTATTGAAAGGCAATCGTTTTACTGATCCTATAGACGGAAAAAGTTTTCGAATGTTTTTGCCTTATGGTTATGGAAATCAAAGAAATAATGTACTTTCTCCAAGTACACTTTCCTTAGAAAGACATCGGTTGTTGTGGTTATATTTACAAAATGAAACGGCTTTTTTTACTTCAACTGAAAAGAAAAAAGTTTTACATTTTGCCCCCGAACAGGAGTTTTACAAACGATTTAAAAAACAAAAAAACATAGACTATACAACCACCGACTTACTTTCTCCGTTAGCCGATGTGAAAGCAGATATTTGCAACTTACCGTTTAGAGACAACGAATACGATATTATTTTTTGCAATCATGTTTTAGAGCATATCCCAGACGACACAAAAGCAATGCAAGAGTTGTTTCGTGTTTTAAAACCTGGCGGAATGGGTATCTTTCAAATTCCTCAAGATTTGTCTCGTGCTACTACATTTACTGACGATTCGATTGTAGATCCGAAAGAACGTGCCAAAATATTTGGACAATACGACCATGTTCGTGTGTATGGTAGAGACTATTTTGACAAATTACGAAGTATTGGATTTACTGTTATTGAAGAAGATTATACTGCAAAACTTACTCCTGAACAAGTGGAACGTTATTGTTTAGCTCCAGGAGAAATCATACCCATCTGTTTTAAGTAAAATTTAAATTCAATTTTTATATCAGAATGTTATTTTTCATACATTTACGTCTGAAATCGACATTATGATTAAAAATATTTTCTTTTCGTTAGTCCTTTTTCTTTTGGTAGTAAAAATTTCTGCGCAAGAAAAAGAAGTGAATCCTCCTTTTTATATTAAAACTATTTCTTTTGTTCAAAACGGACAAAACGCTACTCCTATATTTATGTTGGGAGATTCCTTCCAACTTCAATTTGATGATTTACATGCTTCCGAGGAAAATTATTACTTTAGAATTACACATTGTGACTACGACTGGAAACAATCTCAATTGTCTATAAATGAATATTTAACTGGATTTAACGACCAGCGTATTCAAGATTACACCAATTCGTTCAACACCTTGCAAATCTATTCTCATTATCGCATTGCATTTCCCAACAAATTCACTCAGTTAAAAGTAAGCGGCAATTATATTATAAGCATTTTAAACGAAGATAAAGAAGTTGTTTTTTCGAGAAAATTTATTGTCTACGAAGACTTAGTTAGTGTTCCCATGCAAATAAAAAGAGCACGAAACTTAAACGATGCTAATTACAAACACAATCTTGATTTTGCGGTGAAGTCAACCTCAATCACATTTCAAAATCCATTAAATAATATAAAAGTATTGTTAATGCAAAACAGTAGATTCGACAATGCTATTACCAACATCAAACCGATGTACACCATTGGAAATGATTTGATTTACAAATATGACAAAGAAACCCAATTTTGGGCTGGAAATGAATTTCTTTTTTTTGAAAACAAAAATATACGAGCAGCCAATAATAGCATTGCACATGTAGATACCAATGGCGGACTATACAGTTGTTATTTGTACACTAATGCTTCAAGAGTTCAAAAAAGTTATACCTATTGGCCTGATATTGATGGTAATTTCTTCGTAAATAATATTTCTGCCGAAAACAACGAAATAGAATCGGATTATGCTTGGATTTATTTCTCTCTAGCTGCCGACAACACTTACCTTAATAAAAACATATACATCACAGGAATGTTTAACAATTATGTTCTTTCAGATGAAAATAAAATGGAATATAATAGCGAAAAAGGAGTTTACGAAAAAGCGATGATGATTAAACAAGGATTTACAAATTATTGCCATACCGTTGCTAGTAATGACGGCAAAGTAGACAATGAGAATTCTATAGAAGGTAATTTTTGGCAAACCGAAAACAACTATCACGCGATTATTTACTATAGAGAAAACAACCAACGTTATGATAGAGTAATCGGCAAAGGAATCGCTTCATCGACCGATATTATTAATTAATTTTTTACACTTGCGTTTTATTTTTTGTAACTTTACAAAAACTTTAGTTTATGGTTACTCAAATTACAAGAGGCATTAAGATATCTGTAAAGACCAGTTTTGAAGGAACTTACTTCAAAAATTACAAGATTCATTTTGCGTATTCTTATGAAATTACCATAGAAAATTACAGCAAAGATTCCGTTCAACTTACTTCAAGACATTGGGAGATTTTTGATTCCTTAAGCGAGGTAGAAATCGTAGACGGTGAGGGAGTTATTGGAAAAAAACCCGTACTAAAACCTGGCGAAAAATATGCCTACAGTTCGGGATGTTTATTATCTTCCACACATGGAGCTATGCGTGGTTTTTTTAACATGATAAACTTCACTTCTGGTAAAAATTTTAAAGTCTTTGTACCTACCTTTCGTTTGAGTGCCCCTTATGCCCTCAACTAAAACAAGCTTTAAAAAAGTTTCGTGACTATTGTTGTAATAAGTTCAAAAAAACCTTTGTACTTTTGTTTCAAATTACATAATTCACAACTACTGATTTATCTAATTGTTATATTTATTAATTTTCAAATAAAAAAGATATGCCAAAAGGATTCTTTCACGTACCTAATGCGGTTAATGAACCCGTAAAATCGTACGCTCCAAATTCACCTGAAAAAGCAACTGTCCTAGCAGCTTATAAAAAAATGTGGAACGAAACCGTTGATGTTCCCATGTATATTGGTTCCGAACAAATAAGAACTGGAAATACTAGAACCATGTCGGCGCCTCATGACCATCAACATATTGTTGGAACCTACCATTTAGCTGAGAAAACACATATTGAAAAAGCTATTCAGGCTGCTTTAGAAGCAAGAAAATCATGGGCAAACATGCCTTGGGAACACCGAGCTTCAATATTTTTGAAGGCCGCTGAATTAATTGCTGGGCCCTACAGAGCCAGAATCAACGCAGCAACTATGATTGCACAATCAAAAACCATTTTTCAGGCTGAGATTGATGCGTCTTGTGAATTGATTGACTTTTTACGTTATAACGTAGCATTCATGACGCAAATTTACAACGACCAACCAAAATCAGTTTCAGATATTTGGAATCGAGTAGAATATCGCCCCTTGGAAGGATTTGTTTATGCCATTACACCTTTTAACTTTACTGCTATCGCTGCCAATCTTCCTGCGAGTGCAGCCCTAATGGGAAATACTGTTGTTTGGAAACCTAGTGACAGCCAAGTTTTTTCAGCAAAAATCATTATTGACGTCTTTAAAGAAGCAGGTGTGCCTGATGGTGTTATTAATGTTGTTTTTGGTGACCCAGTGATGATTACAGATACCATTTTAGCTTCTCCCGATTTTGCAGGAGTACATTATACTGGCTCGACATTTGTTTTTAAAGAAATTTGGAAAAAAATAGGTGAAAACATTCATAAATACAAAACCTATCCAAGAATTGTGGGAGAAACTGGAGGAAAAGATTTTGTTTTAGCCCATCCCTCAGCCAACGTAAAACAAGTGGTTACAGGAATCACTCGTGGTGCTTTTGAATTCCAAGGACAAAAATGTTCAGCAGCTTCAAGGGCTTACATTCCGAAAAGTTTGTGGCCAGCTGTAAAAGAACAATTAATTATCGATGTGAACTCCATGAAAATGGGAAGTCCAGAAGATTTTTCTAATTTCATTACAGCCGTTATTCATGAAGGTTCATTCAACAAATTGGCTAGCTATATCGATCAAGCTAAAAAAGATGCAGATGCCGAAATCATTTTGGGAGGAAATTACGACAAGTCAAAAGGATATTTTATCGAACCAACGGTTATCGTAACTACGAATCCAAAATACACAACAATGGAAACCGAGCTTTTTGGTCCAGTAATTACGATTTACGTATATGAAGATGCGGCATGGAAAGAGACTTTAACATTGGTTGATGAAACATCTGAGTATGCTTTAACGGGCGCTATTTTTAGCCAAGATCGCTATGCTATTGTTGAAGCAACAAAAGCCCTAGAAAATGCAGCTGGAAACTTCTACATCAACGATAAACCTACTGGTGCTGTTGTAGGTATGCAGCCTTTTGGCGGTGCAAGAGCCTCTGGAACAAACGACAAAGCGGGTTCGATGCAAAATTTATTACGTTGGGTTTCGCCGCGCACTATCAAAGAAACGTTTGTTACACCTGAAGATTACAGATATCCTTTTCTGGGAGAATAAAACAAAAAAGAAGTACCAAACTAGACGTAAGAAGTACTAAATAATCTATAGATAAAAAGCTCAAGCAATTATGTTTGGGCTTTTTATTTTGCTGATTTATAATTTTTTGTATCTTCGTTTTTTAAAATTTTTCAAATGAAACTATTTTTCACGTCACTGTCTCTAGTTTTTGTTGTACATACAAATTTAGCACAAGACAAAACTTTCGATGCTTTAAAAGAAAAAACAAAAACCCATATTTTATACGACCGTGTCTATGCTGTTTCAAATGCAACGAAATTAAATCCTCAAAAACTAAACACAAATACATTTTTACAAGCCTACAGCGAGATTCAACGTTCCGATTTTGACCATCGCTTACCTAATGTAGATGAGCTAAAAACAGAAGCTAACAATGGTTTTATAAATCAAATAATACCTTTATCGTTGTTGATTACAGATTTTGAAACGATTAAAACAAGTGATATAACTAACGGAACCCTTTTCTTAAATTCTAAGAATGAAATGGATGTAGCTACAGGAAAAGATGTACTTTTTGATTCGCATGAGTTATGCCTTATGGGAGCTTTATTACCTAAAACAAAAAGTAAAAAAGTTGATTTCTTGTTGAAAGATAATTTAATTTTTAACACCACCTATAAAAAAATTATCAGCATTTCATACCGTTATGAGACATCTGAAAAATGGAATTTGTTAGAAATTGACCAACCTTTTCAAATCGAGTTTACTGAAAACGGCCTACAAACCATTTATTTTAAAACGAAATTATCAACCGGCGAAACTAAAGAACAATCTATTGTTTTAAATGTTGATTTTCAAGACAGAACGCTTAAGAAAAATACCACAACATCAAGTCAGAGTACTATAAATCCTATCACGGCTACAATTCCTTATCAAGGATATGATGAAACTCAGGGATTTTTAGGACAAGGAGAATACCAGATTTTTCCAGACACCGTGGATGGTGTTTTAGACAAACCCATTTTTTTACTTGATGGATTTGATCCCGGAGATTCGAGAAATATCGCAGGTATTTATTCGCTCCTAAATTATGGAACAAGTGGTCAGAATTTAGGAGACATGGTTCGCGCACAAGGCTATGATTTGGTCATACTCAATTTCCCTACATACACTAGAACAGGCACCAGCACAGTGGTTGATGGAGGTGTTGATTATATTCAACGCAATGCGATGATATTGGTAGAACTCATCAATCAAATTAATGCTCAAAAAATAGGTACCGCTAAAAATGTAGTGATTGGACCCAGTATGGGCGGTTTAATTTCACGTTATGCCCTTCGTTATATGGAACAACATGGATTAAACCATGATACCAGACTCTATTTATCTTTCGATTCTCCCCATTTAGGAGCTAATGTCCCTATTGGTTTTCAACATTTATTTAATTATTTGGGATTCGGACCTGTAGCTGATGTTACTATGCAATCCTTGGTAAACGGAATGTTGAAAAGTCCAGCAGCACGGGAAATGCTTATCGATCATTTTGAAGGCCATTTACAATCGGGAAGTGTCACAGAATTTTTGACAACTCCAACCACAGCACTTCAACCTGTTGGCTGTCCCAATTTCAGGCAAGTATTTCAAAACGAATTGAATACCATGGGATTTCCAACAACAACCAGAAACATTGCCATTGCTAATGGTGCAGGAAATGGAACCATGACAGGAACGCCTGGTATGGTGGTAATGAATCATACATTCAACACGTCTAGTACACAAAGAGCGATTATAAATTTGAATTTTACACCTTCCATTGCTCAAAATTCTATTGAAGTGAGTCATTTCAAAGGACAGCAATGGGTTATTTTTTGGTTTACAGCATATGAAAGTATCGCAAAATCTAAAGCTCCATCCTATACCGATGGTTTAGATTCTGCCCCAGGAGGACGCTATGACATGAGCTCTTTATCGTCCATGACGACAGGAAATTCGATGCTTACAGAATTCATGAACAACTTACAAATCATGTATTTTGATTTTATTCCTGCATGGAGTTCTATGTCAATTTCAAATACGACCAATTTGTATTCTCCAGTTGCAGGTAATACGGCTACTCCCTTTGTGGCTTCTTACCTTCCAAATACAAACGAAAACCACGTTACTCTGACACCTGATAATGTTACTTTTGCCTTAAATGAAATTCTTATTCCAAATTTAAATACAAATACGCAAATATTTGAAAACAATATTTGGGTAGAAAACCCTATTGAAGACGTGTTAAAATTACATTCAAATTATACGTTAACCCACGCGACATTTTCTATAACAGACGCGTTAGGCAAAACCATTTACACCTCAACAGAACAAACGATTAACTATGAAATGGAACTCCCAATTAGCTTACAAAAAGGAATTTACATTTTAACTATTCAAAGCGACCAAGGTGTTTTTGTAAAGAAATTGTGTAAATCCTAATCTACTTTATAATGGCAAGTAAACTACTTTCTTAGTTTCAAAAAATTCATCAGAAAAAAAATCTTGTAACGAAAATTCTCGGACTTCTGGGAAAGGTTGTAGTTCTTCGGTTAAATCGCCCCCTTTCAAATAAAATATTCCGTTCTTAAAATTGTGTGTTGATTTTCTTTTAATTTTTCCAGTAACCCATGAAACAAAATCGGGCATATTGGTCACGGCTCGACTCACAATAAAATCAAATTGCTCAGAGACGAGTTCGGCTCTTTTTTGTTCTGCAATCACATTTTTTAACCCAATAGCTTGCGCGACTTCATTGACTACTTTTATTTTTTTGGCAATCACATCAATCAAATAAAACTGAACCTCAGGAAACAAGATTGCCAAAGGAATACCTGGAAATCCCCCTCCTGTTCCAACATCCATTACAGAAGCACCTTGGTTAAATTGGATGATTTTGGCAATCCCTAATGAATGTAACACATGGCGCGTGTAGAGTTCGTCAATATCTTTTCGGGAAATAACATTTATTTTGGCATTCCAATCGAAATATAACTCCTGAAGTTGGGCAAACTGATGTATTTGACTTTCAGTAAGGTTAGGAAAATGATTGAGGATTTCTTCCATAAATTGATTTTTTAACAAAAATAGCACTTTTAGTTAATAATTATCATCTCTTTTAATTCGTTAAAAAATTATAATAACTACCTTTGTAACTTAATACGAATGTACTTTATGAATACCAACGCACCTGTCTTTTCTAAAAACGACAATCTAAAATTTTTTAGAACTCTAAACAAAAAAGTAAACGATTACTTCAAAGAAAACAATATCGACAAAACTGGAAACTGGAAATTACACTTAAAAACAGTCGTAATGTTTACGATTTTCTTGACTCCTTATTTCTTCTTTCTAACGATGCAAATGCCTTTCTGGACCTATCTTTTATTGAACATTGTCATCGGAATTGGCATGGCTGGTGTTGGAATGAATGTAATGCACGATGGCAATCACGGCGCTTACTCAAACAAATCATGGGTAAATAAAATTATGGGAGGAAGCATCTATATTTTAGCGGGCAATGTTTATAATTGGCAAGTGCAACACAACGTACTACACCATACCTATACCAATATTTTGGGTCATGATGAAGACTTAGAAGCAGGAAAAATACTACGCTTTACTAAAGAAGCAAAATGGCATAAACATCATAAATTCCAACAATATTATTCGATCTTTTTATATGGCTTATTGACCTTTAATTGGGCAATTACTACAGATTTTCTTCAAATGAAACGCTATTTAAAACGAAATTTATCGTATGGCGAATTTAAAAAACCTATTGTTCGGTGGACAACTCTTGTAATTACCAAAATCATCTACTTTTCTATTTGGTTGGTTATTCCTATGGTTTTAGGAATTACTTGGTGGAAAGTCCTATTAGGTTTTCTAGTGATGCATTACACCGCGGGTGTGATTTTGAGTGTAGTGTTTCAATTAGCGCATGTGGTTACTGAAACAGAAAACCCTATACCCAACGAACAAGGAGAAATAGAAAATACTTGGGCCATTCACCAGTTGTATACTACAGCAAATTTTGCCCCAAAAAATTGGTTGGTAAATTATTACACAGGAGGCTTAAACCACCAAATTGAACATCATATTTTTCCAAACATTAGTCATATTCACTACAATAAGATTGCAGAATTTGTAAAAGAAACGGCCAAAGAATGTAATTTACCTTATTACGAATTCAAAACTACAAGAGCCGCTATACTATCGCACTTTAGTCACTTGAGAGATTTAGGAAAACAACCTCAATTATCATAAAATTAACGATTGAAAAAATTTGATTTTTAATTTTTAGAATTTATAACCAACACCAAAATGAATAATCCTTTATCTGATAGAATTAACAATCTATCTACATCACAAACCCTAGCAATGGCTGCATTAGCAAGAGAATTAAAAGCTCAAGGAAAAGACATTATAAGCTTAAGTTTGGGTGAACCCGATTTCAATACGCCTGATTTCATCAAAGACGCTGCAAAAAAAGCCATCGATGAAAATTATTCGACTTATTCGCCTGTTGACGGGTATTTAGAATTGAAAGAGGCCATTTGTAGAAAATTCAAAAGGGATAATAATTTAGAGTATAAACCAGAAAATATTGTAGTCTCTACAGGAGCTAAACAATCGCTATTTAATATTGCACAATGCATGATTAATCCTGGCGATGAAGTCATTCTACCAGCACCCTATTGGGTTTCATACTATGAAATCATTAAAATAGCGGGTGGCATTCCTGTTGAAGTTCCGACTTCGGTAGAAAGTGATTTCAAAATCACACCCGAACAATTGGAAAAAGCAATTACTCCAAAAACAAAAATGATTTGGTACAGTTCGCCATGTAATCCAAGTGGTTCCGTTTATAATAGAGAAGAATTGACCGCTTTATCAAAAGTGATATTAAACCAACCCAACGAAATTTATGTAGTTTCCGATGAAATTTATGAGCACATCAATTTTTCCGGTACGTTTTGCAGTATAGCTTCCATTCCAGGGATGTTTGAAAGAACGATTACTGTTAACGGGGTAGCCAAAGCCTTTGCTATGACGGGATGGAGAATTGGATACATCGGTGCACCTGAAGGTATTGCCAAAGCGTGTACTAAAATGCAAGGACAAGTTACTTCTGGAGCCAATTCTATTGCACAAAGAGCCACAATTACTGCAGTAGACGCCGATCCAAGTGTGTTAAATGACATGGTTGCTGCTTTCAAAGGCCGTAGAGATTTAGTAGTTGGTTTAGTAAAAGATATTCCTGGATTCAAATTGAATGTTCCAGAAGGGGCTTTCTACGTTTTTCCAGATATTTCCTATTACTTTGGAAAAACCTTACGTGGAAAAGTAATCCTCAACGCCGATGATTTTTCGATGTATTTGTTGTCCGAAGCCAATGTGGCTACCGTAACAGGAGATGCCTTTGGAAATCCAAATTGTATACGTTTTTCGTATGCTACTAGCGAAGCTTTATTGACCGAGGCTATGAAACGAATTAAAGAAGCATTAGTATAAAATTTCAATAAACAAAATACAAATTCAAATAGATAGCAAACCTCAAAATTCAAGTTTTGAGGTTTTTTATTCGTTTAACATCCGAATCACTTTCGCCGGATTTCCAACAGCGAGTGAATGATCTGGAATATCTTTGGTTACAACCGAACCTGCGCCAATTGTGCAACCGTTTCCAATTTTCACACCTGGACAAATAACCGTGTTTCCTCCGACCCAACAATCATCTCCAATTGAAACTGGTTTTGAAAACTCAACCGTTCGCCTATCAATAGCATCAAGGGGATGGGTGGCAGTATAAATATGAACTCCAGGACCAAAAAACACATTATTCCCTATTTCAATTTTCATGGTGTCCAAGACCACACAATTCACATTAAAATACACATTTTCTCCCGAATGGATATTATACCCATAATCGCAATGAAATGGGGGTTCGATGTACAAACGCTTGTGCGCATGGGGCATCAGTTCACGTATAATATTTCGCGCATTGCCATTCATTACATATTCTGTAACATTCAATCGATGCAGAAGTTTTTTAGCCCGTAGCCGCTCAGCAATGAGGACTTTATCATTAGCAAAATAGATTTCGCCGTCGAGCATTTTCTCTTTTTCGGTTTTCATAAGTTACTGTTATACCTCCCAAATATAATATTTCTATTTTTTGAAATTATATTTATTAATTTAATAAAAGAAAAATAATTTTGTATTGTAAATTTGTATTATAATTTATCAAAATGAAAACATCAGTTTTACACAAAGCAAATACAAGAGGTCACGCCAATCACGGTTGGTTAAACGCCTACCACAGTTTTAGTTTCGCAAGTTGGTACAATCCCGAAAGAGTGCAATTTGGAATGTTGCGCGTTTTAAACGACGACACCATAGCAGCTGGAATGGGTTTTGGGACGCACCCGCACGACAACATGGAAATCATTACCATTCCACTAGAAGGTGATTTGGCGCACAAAGACAGCATGGGAAATGCATCAACCATTAAAACTGGCGACGTACAAGTAATGAGTGCTGGAACTGGAATTCAACACAGTGAATTTAATCCGAATCATGACCAACATACTAAATTATTTCAGATTTGGTTGTTTCCGAAATATAGAAATGTAACCCCGCGCTACCAACAAATTACATTGGATGTAACCAAACAAAAAAATGATTTTGCGCAAATCCTTTCTCCAAATGCCGACGATGAAGGCGTATGGATTTATCAAGACGCTTGGTTCTATCTAAGTGATTTTGACGCTGGTTTTTCAAAAAAACTTTCGCTAAAAAAAGAAGGCAACGGATTTTACATCATGAATATTGAAGGCAAAATCGAAGTAAATGGGGAACAATTAGAAAAAAGAGACGCACTTGGCGTTTGGGATACCAAAGAAATTGAAATCAAAGCCAATACCAATGCCAAGTTTTTAGTGATGGAAATTCCAATGGAACAATGAGATTAACGATTGATGAATAACGATTATAGAATTTAGAACAGAATATGAACCCAGAATTACAACGTCAATTGACAGGAATTTTAAGTGGTATTGAATTATAGTTTTTTAAAGAAAAAATCAGGGTACAAAATAATCTTAGCAATATAAATCGGAGCATCAAACGTTGTGTTGAGCACCGATTTTTTATTTAATAAATTCCGATGTCCTATTCCAGCACCTACCCCAATCCAAGGTACTATTTTATAATTTACTTGTCCCGAGATTTCGTTAACATAGACTGCTACATCCACATCACTCACAACATCATTATTGATTTCTTTAGTAAAATTAGGCCTACCAAAACCCACTTGTTCCGTGGCAAAACACTCCCATTTTTTGTTTTTGTAAAGAATCCAATCGTTAAAAATGCTTACATACCAAAAACTAATTTTATTGGTTTCTTGTGCATTAACCTTTCTATTGAAATACTCTATATAAACTGGATTCATTACTATCGAACCGCCTAAACCAAATCGTGTTAGTTTGCGATATTGCACTCCAACTTTGCCTCCAAATACTGTAACTTCCTTACCACGAATACTTGAGAACCGATTGTCTAATTGAAAAGCAAACTTCCATTTATTTGAGGTTTCTTGACTAAAAGAAGGCATCAAAAAAATAAAAACACGGCAGTAAATAAGGCTTGAAATTGATTCATGAAAATAGCGCATTGAAACGTTAGACAAAACTACTCACAAAAGGTTTAACGATTAGGTTAATGAAATGCTAAAGTTTACGATTAAAAAGTCTGAAGTTGCAAATGAAATTTTAGTATTTTTGTCGTGGTTTTCGAGGAACTTTTAAACTCTTAAACTCTTAAACTCTCAAAATCACATTTATGAAAGCATACGTATTTCCAGGTCAAGGCGCACAGTTCACGGGAATGGGCAAAGACTTATATGAAAACTCAGAATTAGCCAAAGAATTATTTGAAAAAGCCAACGAAATATTAGGCTTTCGCATCACCGACATCATGTTTGAAGGTACTGCCGATGAATTAAAAGAAACCAAAGTAACGCAACCTGCGGTTTTTTTACACTCAGTGATTCAAGCCAAAACCTTAGAAAATTTCAAACCCGAAATGGTTGCTGGTCATTCATTAGGCGAGTTTTCAGCTCTAGTAGCTAATGGCGCTTTGTCTTTTGAAGATGGACTGAGATTAGTATCAAAACGAGCTCTGGCCATGCAAAAAGCGTGTGAAATAACTCCTTCAACTATGGCAGCCGTTCTAAATCTCGACGATAAAATTGTAGAAGACATTTGTGCTTCTATTGATGGTGTTGTCGTAGCTGCCAATTACAACTGCCCAGGACAATTGGTGATTTCTGGCGAATACAAAGCCGTGGAATTGGCTTGTGAAAAGCTGAAAGAAGCTGGAGCCAAACGCGCTTTAATTTTACCTGTTGGTGGTGCCTTCCATTCACCTATGATGGAACCTGCAAGAGAAGAATTAGCAGCAGCTATAGAAGCCACTACGTTTTCTACTCCAATTTGTCCTGTCTATCAAAACGTAACTGCAAGTGCCGTTTCTGATGCTGATGAGATTAAGAAAAACCTCATCATCCAATTAACTGCTCCTGTAAAATGGACGCAATCGGTACAACAAATGATTGCAGACGGAGCCACAAGTTTCACAGAGGTAGGTCCTGGCAAAGTTTTAGTGGGACTCGTAAACAAAATCAACAAAGAAGTTGAAACGATTTCGGCTTAATTCTCAAACTATTATGAAAAAAATAATTTTATCATTGGCTATCATCTCTTTGTTATTTTCTTGCAAAGAAGAAACGAAAGAAAAATTGGAAGATGCTAAGGAAGCGGTAAGTACTGAAGTGAAAGAAAACATCGATTCGGCAAAAATAAAAGCAGCAAAAGAACTCGATTCAGCGAAACAAAAAGTCAAAGCAAAAATGGATACCGTTGTGATTAAAAGCGCAGAAAAATTGGAAACCGCAGCCAAAAGAATGAAAGAAGCTATAAAAAAATAACCAAAAAAATTCCGAAGCGTACTTCGGAATTTTTTTATATATTCATTATTGTTGTCTAATTTTCTGCTCCCATTTCCAAGCACTAGCCAAACTCTCTTCTAAACTGGATTGTGCTTTCCAACCCAAAACTGTATTTGCCTTATCGATATTGGCGTAAGCTTCAGTAATATCACCTTCTCTTCGGCCTACAATTTGATAGTTCAATTTCTGTCCCGATACTTTTTCAAAAGCGGTTATAACCTCTAAAACCGAACTTCCTTTTCCTGTACCCAGATTGAAGGTTTCTACTTTATCGGCATTGTTTTTTTCAAGCAGTCGTTTTAGAGCAACCACGTGCGCTTTGGCCAAATCAACCACGTGAATATAATCTCGAATTGCCGTTCCATCTGCCGTAGGATAATCATCCCCAAATACCGAAAGTTTTTCACGCAATCCGATAGCAGTTTGTGTAATAAAAGGGACTAAATTTTGCGGAACTCCTAATGGCAATTCCCCAATTTCAGCACTTGGATGTGATCCAATCGGATTAAAATAGCGAAGTAAAATAGCGTTTATATGAGTTACTTTAGCCACATCGGTGATGATTTCTTCACCTATTTGCTTGGTGTTACCATAAGGCGACATCGCTTGCTGCACCGGAGCATCTTCGGTTATCGGCATTTTTTCGGCTTGACCATAAACGGTACATGACGAACTGAAGATGAAATTAACATTGGGTAAAGCAGCCAACTCTTGTAAAACATATACCAAAGCACTAATGTTATTTTCATAATACAATAACGGATTTTCAACGCTTTCTCCGACCGCTTTGGATGCAGCGAAGTGAATCACACCAGCCACGTCGTTATGTTTTTTAAAGAAATTCTGAACCGAGGCTTTATCGCGCAAATCCATCTTTTCAAAAATGGGTTTCTTTCCTGTAATGTTGAAAATTCCATCCAAAACCTTTTCAGATGAATTGGAAAGATTATCAATGGCAACTACTTCAAATCCTTCGTTTTGCAATTCCACAACCGTGTGTGAACCAATAAAACCTAAACCTCCTGTGACTACTATTTTCATTTTTTTAGCTATTAGCTAACAGCTGACAGCTAACAGCTAAAACTGTAAACTGTAAACTGTAAACCTATATTAATATTAAACGTATTCCAAAACACTATCTGTGATAAATTTAATTTGCTCGTCATCCAACTCCGTGTGCATGGGCAAAGCAATTACCTCTTTACACAATTGGTTGGTTACTGGAAAATCTTCCTCTTTGTAACGTGCGTCTGCATAAGCCTTCTGACTGTGTAAAGGTATGGGGTAATAAATCGCACATGGAATTCCTTTACTTTGCAAATGCTCCAACAAGCCATCACGTTTTCCATTTAAAATTCGAATTACGTATTGGTGAAATACATGACAATCGCACGAATCACAAAGGGTTGGCGCCCAAATATTAGAAGAAACGCTCAAAAGAGATGAATATTGTCTTGCTGCATCTTGTCGCGCTTTGTTGTAGGCATCCAAATGAGGTAATTTTGCTTTCAAAATACCCGCTTGAATACTATCCAAACGTGAGTTTACTCCCACTACATCGTGATGGTAACGTTCATACATACCGTGATTGACAATACCACGTAACTTGTGCGCTAAAGCATCATCATTCGTAAAAATTGCACCTCCATCGCCATAACATCCTAAATTTTTAGATGGAAAAAACGAGGTGGCACCCACGTGTCCGATCGTTCCCACTTTCTTTTTAGAACCATCTTTTGAGGTATAATCGGCCCCAATCGCTTGGGCATTATCTTCAATGACATATAAATTATGTGCTGCCGCAAGTTCCATAATCGCATCCATGTTAGCCGCTCTTCCAAACAAATGCACTGGAACAATCGCTTTGGTTTTGGGTGTAATCGCTTTGCGAATGCCTTCCAACGAAATGTTCATATTATTTACATCTACATCTACCAAAACCGGTGTCAATTGCAACAAAGCAATCACTTCAACCGTTGCAGCAAATGTAAAATCTGCAGTAATTACCTCATCCCCTGGTTTTAAACCCAATCCCATCATGGCGATTTGCAACGCATCGGTTCCATTAGCACACGGAATAACGTGTTTTACTCCTAAATATTTCTCTAAATCGGCTTGAAATTGATGAACCAAAGGTCCGTTTATATATGTATTGGTATCTAAAACTTCCTGAATGGACGCATTTACTTGGTCTTTAATTTTTTCGTATTGACTTTTTAAGTCAACCATTTGCAGTTTTCTCATGGTTTCAAAAATTGAGTTACAAAAGTATACTTTTTCTTATTATTTGAAGCAAATGGTTTGGGCTTTTTTGCAGACTATTTTCCCGCTTTTGTCACGCACGGCGTTTCCGTCAATCGGGGCTAGACAGCCATCGCCTTTTGTAAAATAAATTGCTTACTTTAGCCACACAAATCAACAACATGCTTTTTCTATACAATTTAATTATTCATTTTTCATCGCTGGTTGTAAAACTATTGGTCATTTTCAGTCCGAAAATGAAACTATTTGTCAACGGCAGAAAGGAAGTTTTTCTGACACTACAGAGTAAAATCAACAGTAATGACCAAACTATTTGGTTTCATGCCGCATCGTTGGGCGAATACGAACAAGGGTTACCTGTTATCGAAAAAATAAAAGTTCAATATCCTAATCACAAAATTGTGGTGACATTCTTTTCACCTTCAGGTTACGAAGTTCGAAAAAACAACACCGTTGCCGATGTTACAGTATATTTACCTTTGGATACTAAATCAAATGCTCAAAAATTCATCGATTCGATTCATCCCGAAAGGGTATTTTTCATCAAATATGAATATTGGCCCAACTATTTGAACGAACTAAAAAAACGAAACATCAAAACCTATTTAATTTCTGGAATTTTCAGAGAAAAACAAGCTTTTTTCAAATGGTATGGTGGTTTTTATAGAAATGCCTTGAAAACTTTCGACTCCTTTTTTGTACAAAACGAAAGCTCTAAAAATTTATTAGTAAGCATCGGTTTCATTAATGTAAAAATTTCGGGCGATACACGTTTTGATCGTGTAGTTTCGATTTTAGAACGAGACAATTCGTTGGATTTTATTGAACAATTCAAAAACAACAAACCAACAATCGTGGTTGGAAGTTCATGGCCTAAAGACGAAAATTTGTTGGTGAATTATATTAATAATGCACCCGATGCTGTAAAATTCATTATTGCACCGCATAATATCAAATCGGAACAAATTCAGGAATTGAAAAATTCCATCACAAAAAAAACTATTTTATTTTCGGAAGTACAGACAAATCGCGATTTGTCCCTCCGTGATTATGATATTTTCATCATCGACACCATTGGAATTTTGACCAAAATCTATTCTTACGCTGATATCGCTTATGTGGGCGGCGGATTTGGACAGCCAGGGGTGCACAACATTTTAGAACCCGCTACCTTTGGGGTGCCCATCGTCATCGGACCCAATTATTCCCATTTTGCTGAAGCAACGGCCTTAGTACATTTAGAAGGATGTCTTTCCATTTCCAATCAAAACGAATTGAATAATGCGTTCAATCTTTTAATTCACAACGAAGATGAACGTCATGAAAAAGGACATATTTGTGCTACCTTTGTTCAAATGAATAAAGGAGCGACAGAGGTCATTTTGAAGCACATTTATTAATTCCTAACTAAATAGCAATGCACTATGAAAAATAAATTAGACATTCTACAAGAAAAAACGAAAGCATTACTGCTAAACTACCCACTAGTTTTACTATTGTCATTAGCTACGGTAATTGTTATTATTTGTGGAATAGAAAACGAACCTAAAAAAGAGGAGGCATATTTTTTAATGCGTCTAGGAATTACTTTTGCCTTAGGAATTTCTTCTCAATTTGCCTTAAAAATGCTTGCACAAAGAATCAAAAAAGGATTCGTTTGGCAACTTGTTGGTCTACTTTTTTTAGTTGTTTTTTTCTTCATCTTTCCACGTGATGAGAAAAATTTTTCTGAAAACTATGGATTTATCATTGTTCCTACTTTTATTCTTTCTCATTTATTAGTAGCATTTATTTCGTTTACAAAAAAAGAACATCAAGAACGAAATTTTTGGGAATACAACAAGAATCTATTTGTTAACCTATTTCTAACTGCTATTTTTACTGGAGTATTAACCGGTGGGGTTCAACTAGCTTTAGTAGCGATTCAAGAATTATTTAACATCCATTTTGAAGGAAAAATTTATGCAGAAACGTTTGCCACACTATCCATTTTTGGAAGCAGTGTTATTTTCTTACTTTTTGGTGAATCGGGATTAGAATACCTAGAAAAAGAAGGGACTTATCCTGTAATTTTAAAATTCTTTACTCAATTTATTTTAATTCCTTTACTGATTATTTATGCAGTGATATTATACTTTTATTGCTCAAAAATTATTATCCATTGGGAGTTACCGCGTGGTTGGGTCTCTTATTTAGTTCTTGCCTATTCAATAGTGGGAATTTTTGCTCTATTACTTGTACATCCTTTACAAAAAGAAAAAACAAGATCATGGATTATCCTATTTAGTAAAATATTTTACTATACCCTAATTCCTTTAATTGCGTTACTTTTTGTAGCTATTTTCACTAGAGTACTTCAATATGGTTTTACAGAACCTCGATACTTTGTATTATTGATTTCGGTGTGGTTGACTTCGGTTATGTTTTATTTCATTTTTTTAAAAAAAGCTACCATTAAATTCATTCCGATTTCCTTATTTATATTTGGTGTTTTTGCCTTAATTTTTCCCTACTTTAATGCTTTTTCTGTTTCAAAAAGAAGCCAAGAAAATGAACTTAAACAATTACTTATAAAAAATAAATTGGAAGTAAATGGCAAAATTAATTTTAATGCACCCATTGTAGATTCTATTAAAACCCAAATAGAAAATAAATTTGAATTTTTAAACGACCGATTGGACAAAGAATTTCTTAAAACACTAGTAGATGCTAAAACCCAAACGTTAGTGGATAAAGACAAATATTGGTATAATGATTTATTCAAAAATGTAACATTCACTTCTAAAGATTCGGAGGATTATTTAAGAATTTACACCAATAAAAACAGTTATAAAATCAATGATTATGAGTATTTACTAAAAAGTGATTATCGTGCCGAGCTAGAATCATCTCTTGGCAAAGATAAAATCAAAATTAGTAATAATTGCAATGATAAAAATCCCTCTTTTGAAATAAAAATAAATGAAGAAGCGAAGGATGTAATGCCTCAAATTAGAGAATTTTGTAACCACTATAAATCAGTTTCCAAAGAAGTTTTAGTCGATGATTTATCCTTTACTGTTGATTTTAAAAACTACCAAATAAAAATTATTTTTGACTCCATCAATTGGTATAGAAAAGATAAAACTATAAATATTGAAGGAGCAACCTATCTCATAAAATCAAACTAAATAACTATGAAATTTTTAAAATTAGCACTCTTATTATTTATCGTTCAAACTCAAGCGCAACAAGGCGGTATGTGGATTCCGTCATTGCTGAAAGGCATGAACGAAACCGAAATGAAAAATTTAGGCATGAAAATTTCTGCCGAGGAAATTTATTCGGTAAATCATTCCAGCTTGAAAGATGCTGTTCCCCAATTTGATGGGGGGTGTACAGCCGAAGTGATTTCAGATAAAGGTTTACTATTAACCAACCATCATTGCGGTTTTGACGCCATCCAAAATCATTCCTCCATAGAACACGATTATTTAAAAGATGGTTTTTGGGCCTATAAAATGGAAGACGAATTAAGCAACCCTTCTATGGTGGTTATGTTTGTAATTCGCATTGAAGATGTAACCCAAAAAGTTCTTGAAGGAACCGAAGTTTTTTCTGCTGAAGCTTATAAACAAAAAAGGATTCAGGATAATATTGCCTACTTGAGCAGCACGCTACCAAAAGAGGTTTGGCAAGAAAATAAAATCAAAAGTTTTTATGATGGCAATCAATACCTTTTGTTTGTTACTGAAACTTTTAAAGATGTACGCCTAGTAGGAGCACCTCCAAGTGCAATTGGAAAATTTGGTTCTGATACCGACAATTGGGTTTGGCCTCGTCATACTGGCGACTTTTCACTATTCAGAATTTATGCAGATAAAAACAATCATCCAGCACCATATTCTACAGATAACGTGCCCTACAAACCTAAACACTTCTTTCCTATTTCCATAACAGGAGTGGCTGAAAATGATTTTACTATGGTCATGGGCTACCCAGGCCGTACCACAGAATATTTACCCTCAATAGCGGTTGAACAACTTATAAACAGCTCTAACCCTGCAAAAATAGAAATTCGAGATGCAGCCTTAAAGATTCAAGATCGTTTCATGAGAAAAGACCCAGCAATTAAAATTCAATACGCATCAAAATATGCTAGTGTGGCCAATTATTGGAAAAAATGGATGGGAGAAACAAAAGGATTGAAAAAAGCCAATGCGGTGGAAGCAAAACAAAAATTTGAAAAAGCGTTTCAAGAAAAAGTACTAAAAGCGGGTAAAGAAAAAGAATATGGAAGTTTGTTGAGCGACTTTCAAAAAAACTATTCCGACATCAAAGATTTTGCCTTAGCGCGAGACTATTTTAATGAAATTTTTGTTCGAAATTGTGAAATTCTTTCCATTGGATATAAATTATTCCAATTAGAACAATTGATCAACACCAAAGGAGAACAAGCTTTTATGGATAGAAAAAACGCTTTATCCAAAGGGATTGATGATTTTTATAAAGATTACAACGCAACTGTAGATAAGAATGTTTTCGAACAACTTGTTCAATTGTATCTTACAAAATCACCAAACCAATTTCTTCCCGAGAAGTTTAACAACATCAATGTTTATGATTTAACAGCATCTATTTTTTCAAATTCAAAACTAACCTCTCTTGATGGTTTTCGAGAACTTTTAGAGGGAGAGGATTCCAAGACAGTACTTGAAAAACTAAATAAAGATGTTGGATATATCTTTGTAAAAACTGCTGCTAATGTTTACAGCATCAACGTCCAACCTATGTATGATGAAATCAATTTAAAAATCACCGCGACACAACGAAAATATATGAAAGCCATAGTCGCATTGAGTTCAAAATCGGATCGCATTTTCCCAGATGCCAACAGCACGCTTCGTGTAACGTATGGAAAAGTAAAAGGATACAAACCTAATGATGCTGTATACTATGAGCCTTTCACCACTTTGGACGGAGTCATAGAAAAATATATTCCTGGAGATTATGAATTTGATGTTCCTCAAAAACTTATTGACTTATATAAAAACAAAGACTATGGCATTTATGGCTCGAAAGGGAAAATGCCCGTGTGTTTCTTGGCAACCAATCACACTACAGGAGGAAATTCTGGAAGTCCAGCCTTGGATGCCAAAGGCAATCTGATTGGTTTAAATTTTGACCGTGTTTGGGAAGGAACCATGAGTGATGTGTATTATTCGGCCGACATTTGTAGAAACATTATGGTTGATGTGCGCTACATTTTATTCATCATTGATAAATATGCTGGGGCTAAAAACATTATCAATGAGCTAAAAATCAACAAATAACGTAATTTAATATATTTTTTATTAAAATTTAATTTTTGGCACAGAATTTGTGATGTATTTAATCGGAATTCAAAGAGAAAATTTCAAAAAAAGTTAAATAATTATTTTTCCGATTGAAAAAATTTATATCTTTGCTCCGAATTAATAATTAACCTTTTATAATTAAGAAAAATGAAAAAAGTATTTTTAAGTTTAGCTGTTATCGCTGCATTAACTGTAGTATCTTGTAAACAATCAGAAAACACTGAAGCTCCTGCTGCTGACACAACTGCAACTGAAGCTCCTGCTGATACAACTGCTGCTGCTGCTGACACTACTGCTGCTGCTGCTGATACAACTAAAGCTGCTCCAGCTGCTGACGCTGCTAAAACAGAAGCTGCTAAACCAGAAGCTGCTGCTCCAGCTAAAAAATAATTAGAGTTATTAATTCTGATTTAAAAAAATTAAGCTCCTTTTTAAGGAGCTTTTTTTTGTTTCAACATTAGCTAAAAACATCTTCTTCTGGAGGAAATATTTCATTCTCAAAGGAAAAGTCTAAAATTTCTGAAGAAGCCAAAGTTCGTTTAATTTCCTCTATCCCTTTCTCCATCAACAATTGTGTGGTATATTTTCTGCTCACAGCCATCTCTTTTTCGTGCAAGATTATTTTGAAATACATTTTTCCATTTTTTGACTTAAACTTCATAAAAAAAAGTTCTGAAAGCGAATTCTTTAACTGTTCGATAGTTTCTTCACACTCAAATCGCAACTCAAAATCATTACTCACAAAAATCGCCTTCCCTTTACGAGAGGCAAATTCATATTTATATTGTCCGTTTAATCGTTTTGTTATAACAAAGGTTCCCATGCGAAAAATAATTGCATAAAAAAAGCCTCAAACCTAGTTTGAAGCTTTTTTGTACTCAAGGCGGGACTTGAACCCGCACGAACATTACTGTTCACTGGATTTTAAGTCCAGCGTGTCTACCAATTCCACCACTCGAGCAGTATTTTAAGAGAGCGAAAAACGGGGCTCGAACCCGCGACCTCGACCTTGGCAAGGTCGCGCTCTACCAACTGAGCTATTTTCGCGAATCATTTTTTATAAGAGCAACAATACTACTTCTGTATTGCGGATGCAAATGTAACACTTAAATTCAATTATACAAAGGTTTTTTAATATTTTTTAGTTGCTAATTGCTAATTGCTTGAAAACGTTTTTATTATTTTTTTGTAAGCATACGTTTTATCTCATTCAGTTTCATTAATGCTTCAACGGGTGTTAAAGTATTAATATCAAGGGTAACAATTTCCTGTTTAATTTCCTCTAATAAAGGGTCGTCTAAATTGAAAAAACTCAATTGTAATTCTTGATCTTGAGCCAAACTATTTTTTACAACTCCCCCATGCAAGGCTTCTCCCGAATGTTCTTTTTCTAATTTTTTAAGAATTTTTTGAGCCTTCTGAATCACAATTTGAGGCATTCCAGCCATTTTAGCTACATGAATTCCAAAACTATGCGCACTACCTCCTTTTACCAACTTTCTTAAAAAAAGAACCGTGTCTTTTAATTCTTTTACCGTAACATTATAATTTTGGATTCTTGGCAAACGCTCAGACATATCATTCAATTCGTGATAATGAGTTGCAAATAGTGTTTTAGGACGGCATGGGTTTTCGTGTAAAAACTCAGCGATTGCCCAAGCAATTGAAATCCCATCATAGGTACTGGTTCCTCTACCAATCTCATCGAGAAGCACCAAACTCCTATCTGATATATTATTTAAAATTGATGCCGTTTCATTCATCTCAACCATAAAAGTCGATTCCCCCATTGAAATATTATCACTAGCTCCAACTCTTGTAAAAATTTTATCTACAACACCCATACGAACCTGATCGGCAGGAACAAAACATCCAATTTGTGCCAACAATACAATCAAAGCCGTTTGTCTCAGAATAGCCGATTTCCCAGACATATTTGGGCCCGTAATCATGATGATTTGTTGCGAATCACGATCTAAAAAGACATCATTTGCAATGTAGGAAGTTCCAACAGGCAGTTGCTTTTCAATTACAGGATGCCTTCCATTAGTAATTTCTAATTCGAAAGAATCATCCAAAATGGGCTGGACATAATGATGTTCGATAGCGAGTTGTGCGAAAGAAGTTAAACAATCCAACTGGGCAATCAAGTTGGCATTCCATTGTACTTGTTTGATATAAGTCCCTATCCACTGAATTAATTGTTCAAAAAGCTGACTTTCAATTTGATAAATACGCTCTTCCGCTCCTAGAATTTTTGTTTCATACGCCTTCAACTCTTCTGTGATGTAACGCTCGGCACTTACTAAAGTTTGTTTCCTAATCCAATCGGAGGGCACTTTATCTTTATGAGTGTTTCGAACTTCAATGTAATATCCGAACACATTATTAAAGGAAATTTTTAAGGAAGAAATTCCCGTTTTCTCAGATTCTCTTTTTTCAATACCTTCTAAAAACTCTTTACCTGAAAAGGCAATAGCGCGCAATTCGTCTAATTCTTGATGGATTCCAGAAGCTATCACATTTCCTTTAGATACCGCTACAGGAGCATCTTGTATAATTGTATTCTGAATTTTTTCACGCAACAAATCGCAACTGTGTAAACTCTCTCCAAGAATTTTGACAGCTTCTTGTGAACTTTCTAACGCTAATGTTTTAATGGGAATAATGGCATCCAATGATTCCTTTAGGTATACCACTTCTCGTGGCGTTACTTTTCCCGTAGCAATTTTTGAAACAAGGCGCTCTAAATCAGAAATCTGTTGGATTTGAAATTGAATTTTGTGCAAGACCTCGCCGTGTGTTTTAAAATAGGAAACCACATCGTGTCGGCTTTTAATTTTATCCAACTCCTTTAAAGGCAAGGCCAACCATCTTTTGAGCAACCTTCCCCCCATAGGTGAAAGTGTTTTGTCAATAACATCTAATAACGTTACGGCATTGGGATTGGTACTGTGATACAATTCTAAATTCCGAATGGTAAATCGATCCATCCAAACGTAGGCATCCTCAGCCAGTCGTTGAATATTTGTAATGTGTTGTATTTTATTATGTTGGGTTTCTGACAAATAATACAAAATAGATCCCGAGGCGATAATTCCTTCACTCAATTCTTCTACTCCAAATCCTTTTAATGAATTTGTTTGAAAATGTTTAATCAATATTTCACGAGCATAATCTTCCTTAAACACCCAGTCTTCCAAATAAAACACATTAAAATCATCCCCAAAAACATCTTTAAACTGAAGCTTGTTTGCTTTTTGAATAAGAATCTCTTTCGGTTGAAAATTCTGCAGCAACTTATCAATATATTCTTCGTTTCCTTGCGAGGTCAAAAACTCCCCAGTTGAAACATCTAAAAATGATATTCCTATATTTTTTTTTCCAAAATATAAAGCTGCTAAAAAATTATTTGTTTTGGCATGTAACACCTCATCATTTAGAGCTACCCCTGGGGTAACTAACTCTGTTACACCTCTTTTTACAATAGTTTTGGTCATTTTTGGATCTTCCAACTGATCACAAATAGCGACACGTAAGCCTGCTTTAACAAGTTTAGGTAAGTATGTATTGATAGAGTGATGTGGAAATCCAGCCAATGCCGTTTCTGTCTCGGAACCAGCACCACGCTTTGTCAAAGTTATTCCCAAAATTTTGGCCGTTCGAACAGCATCGTCTCCAAAAGTTTCATAAAAATCCCCCACTCTAAATAAAAGACAAGCATCGGGATATTTCCTTTTTATCTCGTTATATTGCTTCATTAAAGGGGTTTCCTTTGTGCTTTTTTCTTTTGCTCCCAAAAATTTTTACTTTAAAATTTAGCTTACGAATGTACTTAATTTCCGAAAAACTACATCTAAATTTACCTAATTTTAAGTGTTAACAACTCATTAACATCTCTAATTTATTTTTTTAGTAGCTTTGTCTATTATTAACATAAACTAAAAAAAAATGAAAAAAATATTGTTTTTATCCATGTTAGTTGCTTTTGGAGTAACTACTGCTAACGCGCAAACGAAAGGAAAAGCAAAAAAATCAACAAAACCAGTAGCTGCTGCGCCTGCAAAAGTTGAAGCTGCACCAGTAAAAGTTGAAGCCACAAAAACACCTGCTGCTGAAGGAGCTGGAATGGTTTTTGAAAACGAAACAATTGATTACGGAACTATTCCTCACAATGCAGAAGGAACAAGAGAATTTGTATTTACAAACAATGGTACTAGTCCATTAGTAATTGAAAGTACTCAAGGTTCTTGTGGTTGTACAGTTCCTACAAAACCTGAAAAACCAATCCAACCAGGTGAAAAAGGAGTAATTAAAGTACACTATGCAACTGATAGAGTAGGACAATTTGAAAAAACAGTTACAATCAAATCAAACGCTGTTGGACAAGAAACAAAAGTGGTACGTATCAAAGGAAATGTATTGCCTGACCCAACACCTGCTGCTACTGAGCCTAAAAACTAATTTACAAAAAATATGCAATAAAGGCTTCCCTCAATGGGAAGCTTTTTTTATATAACTATGAGAAAATTAAGCAATAACGAACTCGAAAGAAAATCGATTGAAGATTTCAAACAATCTGAAAAAACACCTATTAGTATTATTTTAGACGACATCAGAAGTCTTCACAACATCGGTTCGGTTTTTAGAACCTCAGATGCTTTTTTAATCGAAAAAATTTATTTGTGTGGCATCACAGCAACGCCTCCTAACAAAGAAATACATAAAACGGCATTGGGTGCCACTGAAACTGTGGCTTGGGAATATCAAAAGGATGTTTTAACACTTATCGAAGATCTTAAAAAAGAACATACCTTGGTCTATGCAGTCGAGCAAGTTGAACACGCTATCTTTCTAGATAATTTCATACCCAAATCAAACAAAAAATACGCTCTTGTATTTGGAAATGAAGTATTTGGAGTTTCTCAAGACGCCATAAAATTATGTGATGGTTGCATTGAAATCCCGCAACTTGGCACCAAACATTCTTTGAACATATCGGTAAGTACAGGAATTGTGGTTTGGGATTTATTTCAAAAACTAAAAAAAGATTTGTAGGCAGAAATTATTTAAAAAGCCGTGATTCTTTTTTGAATTTCATCTAATACAAAAACATAATCTTCCTGATTTTTCACAAAGTCTCGTGTGGAAACATCAATAATAAGTACATCAAGTCCTTGTTGGGTTTTGATATAATCTAAATAACCATTATTGATTTTTTCGAGGTATTCTGCAGGAATTTCTTGTTCGTATACACGGCCACGCTTTTTGATATTTTGAAGCAATCTTTCTGTATTTTGATATAAATAAACGTATAAATCAGGTTTAGGCATTTCCTTGTAAATAATGTCGAATAGCGTTTTATACAATCGAAACTCATCTTCGCCTAAAGTCACTTTAGCAAAAATTAATGATTTAAAAATATGATAATCGGCCACCACAAAATCTTTAAACAAATCAAATTGGGCCAAGTCATCCGATATTTGCTGATAGCGATCGGCTAAAAAAGACATTTCCAAGGGAAACGCATATCGATTTTGATCCTTGTAAAATTTGGGCAAAAAAGGATTATCAGCAAAACGCTCCAATACTTTTTTTGCATTAAAATCTTCGGCCATTTTACCAACAAGTGTGGTTTTTCCTGCACCAATATTTCCTTCAATAGCAATATAATTAACATGGTCAAATCGCAATTTTTGTAATGGTGCTTCTATGTGATATTTTACAACACAACGCCCTTTGTCTTGACACATTGTGAGTAATTCAGCTATTGTTTTTTTTGCAAGAGGACAGACCCAATCAGGAGCAATTTCCTTCATGGGCAACAATACAAATAAGCGCTCCTGATAATGGGGATGCGGAAGCGTTAGTTTTGGATTCTCAATTTGTTCGTCATCAAAGGCAATGATGTCAATATCTATAATTCTTGATTCATATCCTTCTTTTTGAGATCTCGTTCTACCTAAATCAGACTCAATTTTCAAAAGGCCTTTCAAAACTTTATGTGCCCCTTTGTGCGTGTGAAGTAAAAGCGCACAATTCAAAAATGAATCGCTTTCAAACCCCCATGAATCGCTTTCATAGATAGAGGAAACTGCCACTACAGTACCTACCTCTTGATGAATTTTAGAGATACATTGTTCGATATTCTCTAGTCGATTTCCTTGATTGGTTCCTATAGAAAGCAGTATGTGATGTTGTCGATTCATATCTCGCAAAATAACTAAAAGAATTTCAGAATTAAATTATATTTGTGCGTTCTGTTGATAACTATTTTTTTGTTTACAAACCAAATGATTTGTAACGAATTATCATATTGAACTACTAACTAAGGAAAATTAATGATATGAGATTTTTAGGAAATGTATTAGCAACTCTTGTAGGGTTATTTGTTTTTTGCCTTTTTGGTTTTTTATTTTTAGTGTTAATAAGTATTATTTTTAAAGGAGATGACGACAAAATAACCGTTAAAAAAAATAGTGTAATAGAATTAGACTTATCAAAAATCCACAACGATTATGCAGGAAAAGTGCTTTATCACGACATGCCTTTTCTTAACGACAAAACAAAACACGATGGCTTAATGGATGTATTGAAAGCCATAGAAGTCGCAAAAACAGATGACAAAATCAAAGGGATTTCCATTTTGAATACCACTTCTGATTTGGGAATTGCGCAAATTAAAGCCTTGAGAGATCAATTGGACGATTTTAAAAAATCGGGGAAATTTATTTATTCTTACTCTAATATCTATTCCCAAAAAGAATATTATCTAAGTTCTGTAGCGCAGCAGATTTATCTCAACCCTGTGGGAGAACTAGATTTTAAAGGACTTTCGGCAGAGATTATGTTTTTCAAAGATTTAGAAGACAAATCGGGAATTAAAATGGAAGTCATCAGACATGGGAAATATAAAAGTGCGGTGGAGCCATTTTTAGACAATAAAATGAGCGAACCTAACAGAGAACAAACCACACAATTACTGCAGTCTATCTGGAATTCACTACTGGTTGACATTGCCAACAGCCGAAAAATTAGTGTTACCCACCTAAATGACATTGCTAATGGTTTATTAGCACGAAATCCTGAGGGGGCAAAAGCCGAAAAATTAATAGATAAAATTGCCTACGAAGACGTGTATCACGCCGATATTAAGAAAAAACTTCATGTAGACCCATCGGAAGACTACAACTCCGTTTCCATTGCCGATTATGCCGATAAAGTAGCTACCTCTCATTTAGATTTTGATGCCAAAGACAAAATTGCTATCATCTATGCACAAGGAGAAATTGGAGAAGGAGAAGGCGATGTCAATACGATTGGAGAAGGTTCTATGCGTCGTTCGCTTCAAGAAATTCGAAACGATAAAAATGTAAAAGCGGTTGTTTTAAGAATTAATAGCCCAGGAGGAAATGCCTTAACCTCTGAATTGATTTGGAGGGAAATAGAATTGACAAAAAAAACCAAACCTGTTGTGGTTTCTATGGGGGATTATGCTGCATCTGGCGGGTATTATATTGCATGTAATGCCAATAAAATATTTGCCGAATCCAATACCATCACGGGTTCGATTGGCGTTTTTGGAATTCTCCCTAATTTTTCTGAGCTCGCTTCCAAAATGGGCATTACTGTAGAACAAGTTAAAACAAACCCTAATGCCTCGGAATACAGTCCATTTAGACCTATTGACGAAAGTTTTAGAAGTTTTACACAAGAAGGAGTGGAACGTGTATATGGAATCTTTGTAAATCGGGTAGCTACAGGCAGACACTTGTCTTTTGCACAAGTAGACGCTATTGGTCAAGGACGTGTATGGAGCGGTCAAGATGCCTTAAAAATCGGATTGGTTGACCACATTGGCGGTATGGATGAAGCGATTAAAGAAGCCGCGCACCTAGGAAAAACACAAAAATACCGAACCCAAAATTTCCCAGAATTTGAAAAAGATTTTGGTGCCATTTTGGAAAAATTTGGATTAGCACAAAGTAAAGAACGACTTCTCAAAGAAGAATTGGGTACACAAACATATCAACTCTTGCAACAGGTAAAAACCTTTGCCAAACAAAAAGGAATTCAAGCAAGAATCCCCTACGAATACAAACTAAATTAATAGAAAACCACCATAGTGCTATGGTGGTTTATTTTTTTATGATTTCATTAGAAAGGTTTCATCGATAAAGCCCTAAATTTGCAAAAACAAATTCAATCACCATGGCTAAGAAAATTTTAAAAATTGTCGGAATTACTTTTGCAGTGCTTCTTATAGTTGCCTTCACAATTCCTTATCTCTTTAAAGACCAAATCAAAGCGAAAATAACTCAAGCCATAAATGAGAATGTCGACGCAAAAGTAGGTTTTTCAGAGGCCGATTTGAGTTTGTTTAAAAATTTTCCCAAAGCCACAATTTCTGTAAAACAGCTTACCATAATTAACAAAGCTCCTTTTGAAGGCGATACCCTTGTGGCTCTAGACGAGTTGCATTTAAAAATGTCTGTGATGGAACTTTTTAAAGGTGACAAAGAACCCATGTCTATTGAAGGAATTTCTACTAAAAACGGATTAATCAACATCATCTTTAATAAAGAGGGTGTAGGTAATTTTGATATTGCACTAAAAAATAAAGACCAAAAACAAGAAGGAAAAAGTCATCCTCTTACACTAAAAATAAAGGGGTATGACATTGAAAATTTGAAGTTTAAATTTACCGATGAAGCTTCCAAAATGAAAATGGTTCTCGACAGCATCAACCACTCTGGAACAGGTGATTTCACCAATAACTTGCTCGATTTAGACACCAAAACTACTGCAAAAGTGTCTCTTTCGATGGATAAAATGAATTATATGAATCACGTCGCTGTTTCGCTAGACGCTATTCTTGGTATTGACTTAAATCAAAGCAAATACACTTTCAAAGAAAACAAAGCAAAAATTAACGACCTTCCTTTAGAATTCAATGGCTTTATGCAGATGGCCGATGCCGGTCAGGTATTTGATTTAACATTTAAAACCCCTACAGCTTCATTTAAAAATTTCCTTGGGTTAATTCCAGCAGCCTATCGAGGTCCTATAGAAAACGTACAAACCTCGGGAGACTTTACGGTAAACGGTTTTGCAAAAGGAGTCAAGTCAGAAACTAGTATTCCAAAATTTTCAATAGCAATTGCCTCAAACAATGCGTCTTTTAAATATCCTAATTTACCTAAATCTATTAAAAACATCATCATTGACACTAAAATCGTGAATGAAACAGGTGTTTTAAATGATACTTATGTAAATTTGGATCACCTCTCTTTTTCAATAGATCAAGATGTTTTTAGTGCCAAAGCTAATATCAAAAATGTGGCTACCAATGCGTTGGTCGATGCAGCTTTAAAAGGAACGCTCAACCTAGGAAATCTTTCCCAAGCCTATCCAATAAAATTAGCCAAACCTCTTTCGGGAATTTTAAAAGCCGATGTGACTACAAAATTCGACATGGCATCTGTTGAAAAAAGCGATTACCAAAACATAAACAATGCGGGAACTATAATTGTAACAGGATTTAAATATGTCGACGACCATGGGAAAAGCATGACCATCAATGCTGCAAAAGTCGCTTTCAATCCGAGTCGTGTGAATCTTCAAGAATTTAAAGCTACTACAGGAAAAAGTGATTTGAATGTTACTGGAGTTCTAGATAATTTTTATGGTTACGTTTTTAGAAATCAAAACTTACAAGGGAATTTCAATGTAATATCCAATCAGTTGGCTGTTTCCGATTTTATGTCAGCTTCCGATGCTGGAAAAAACACTAATAAATCGAATGCTACTGCGATGAAAATTCCTGCTTTTTTGGATTGTTCGCTAACTGCCAAAGCCAATACTGTTTATTATGACAACCTTACCTTAAAAAACTGTAGTGGAAAATTAAGTATTAAAGACCAAGCTGTGACATTAGAAAATGTCAAAACTTCAATTTTTGATGGACAAATTGGATTAAACGGAACGGTTTCAACAAAAGAAAAAACACCAAAATTTAATATGAATTTGGGATTGAATAAAGTTGACATCAACCAGACGTTTACACAATTGGATTTATTTAAAAAGGTAGCCCCAATTGCAGGGGTGATTAATGGAAAAATCAATTCGACTGTGGCTTTGTCTGGAACTTTAAACGAAAACACTATGACGCCCAACGTCAATACCCTTACTGGTGATTTATTGGGTGAAATATTGGGAAGTTCTGTCAATCCAGCCAATTCAAATATGCTTCATGCTTTGGGAGACAATATAAAATTTATTGATCTTAAAAAATTAAATTTTAACGATGTTAAAGCGGCCTTGAGTTTTAAAGACGGGAAAGTTTCTGTAAAACCCTTTGACCTAAAATATCAAGATATTAAAGTTACCGTTGCTGGAACGCATGGTTTTGATCAACTCATGAATTACACTTTAAAATTTGATGTTCCAGCGAAATATTTGGGAAATGACGCCAACGCTTTACTCACTAAACTTTCTCCTTCAGATTTTTCAAACTTAAAAAATATTCCCATCACGGCTTTGCTTACAGGAAGTTTCAGTAAACCCAAAGTAGCTACCGATATGAAAGCCGCCACAACAGCATTAGTAACGCAGTTGGCACAAAAACAAAAGGAAAAACTATTGAATAAGGGTGCCAATGCCTTACAAGATTTATTGAATAAAAATACAAAAGGAGACACTACAAAAACCAAAAATGCAGTAAATCAAGCGAAAGATTTATTAAATGGTTTGTTTGGAAAAAAGAAAACACCATAGTCATTGTAAATTTGCAATGACAAACTACAACGAAATCTTAACCACATACCCTTCAAAGGTTCTAACGTTGAAAACCGTTCCGTCTTGAAAAATCAAATATTGTCCTTTAATTCCCATAAGTCTCCCAGAGTAATTTGATGTTTTGTCTAAATTCAAACTAGATACTTTTTTCGGATATTCTAAAACTGGGAAATGTAAATCGTACAAATCTTCTTTCTCAGGATGAAAATAATCTTGAACTTCTTTAGGAATTAGATATTTCAAACTCATACGTTCTTTAATCAAATCCACTTCAGGAATTTCATTTTTAAGCATTTTTTGCCAATTCGTTTTATCAGCATAATGATTTTTTAGTGCGACTTCCGTAATTCCTGCCAAATACCGATTCGGAACCTCAACAATGGGAATGGCTTGCACTGCACCTTGATCAATCCAACGGGTTGGGACTTGTGTTTTTCGCGTGACCCCCACTTTAACTTCACTCGACAAGGCTAAATACACGATATGCGGTTGCAATTGCACTTTACGTTCGTATTCTAAGTCTCTGTCTTCTATATCTAAATGCGCCGTGCTCAACTCGGGTTTCATAATCCAATCGCCAGCAGCAGGACTACTCATAAAACAATCATAGCAAAATCCTTGTCTGAAAATTTTTTTCTTTTTGCTGCAATGTAAACATTGATACCCTACAAAATTAATTTCAAGATTTTTATCTAATAATTGATTCAAAATCAGAAAATTATTCTCAAAAACTAGATAGTATTGAATAGGATTAGAAAATTCCGTTTGCATTTTAGTGAGAACCCCTTCGTAAATCATTTGTGTAAAGTTTCGGATGTAAAGCTACAAGTTCAACAATTTTTTTTATTTTTGGTAAAATTAGAAATCATAATTTGTAATTCATAATTCGTACTTCTAAAAATGCCTTTTCCAATAATTAATTCTATTGCCTCATGGGTTTTAAAACAACGCATTCATCAAATTGAATTGTTTTTAAAATACCCTCATGAGGTTCAGGAAGAATTACTTATGAATTTAATCCATGAATCTGAAGAAACACTTATCGGAAAAAAATACGATTTTGAATCGGTTAAAAATTATTCTGTATTTGCGGAAAGAGTGCCAGTGTCGAGCTATGAAGATTTGGAACCTTACATTGAACGAACTCGAAAAGGCGAGCAAAATATATTTTGGCACGAACCTATCAAATGGTTTGCCAAATCAAGTGGTACTACAAATGCTAAAAGTAAATTCATCCCTGTAAGCAACAGCGCTCTAGAAGATTGTCACTACAAAGGCAGTAAAGATTTGTTGTGCATGTATTTGAACAACAATGAAAATTCCGAAATGTTTCTTGGGAAAAGTTTGCGCCTTGGAGGTAGTTCTCAAATTTACGAAAACAACAACACGCTTTTTGGCGACTTATCGGCGATTTTGATAGAAAACATGCCTATATGGGCCGAATTTAGCAGCACGCCAAGCAGTAAAATATCTTTGATGAGCGAATGGGAAAGCAAACTCACCGCGATTATTAATGAAACTAAAACCGAAAATGTAACTAGTTTTGCTGGAGTTCCTTCGTGGATGTTGGTGTTGTTAAATCGAATTTTAACCGAAACTAACAATACCAACTTGTTTGAACTTTGGCCCAATTTAGAAGTTTATTTTCATGGAGGCGTAAGTTTTGAACCCTACAGAGAACAGTATAAAAAGATATTACCTAACGACAATTTTAAATACTACGAAATCTACAATGCGTCAGAAGGATTTTTTGCCATTCAAGATTTGAATTATTCTAATGATTTGTTATTGATGTTGGATTATGGGATTTTCTATGAGTTCATTCCGATGGACACTTTTGGAACACCCCATCAAAAAGTACTTCCATTATCCGAAGTAGAATTATTCAAAAACTATGCTGTAGTCATCACTACCAATTCTGGCTTATGGCGTTATTTAATTGGCGATACGGTGAGATTTACCTCGCTAAATCCCTACAGAATTCGTGTTTCTGGTCGAACCAAACATCATATCAATGTTTTTGGTGAAGAATTGATGGTGGAAAATACCGATGCCGCTATAGCAAAAACCTGCTCTCAATTGCATTGTGAAGTCAAAGATTATACCGTAGCGCCTATTTTCATGAAAGGCAAAGAAAAAGGCGCCCACGAATGGATGATTGAATTTAAAAAACACCCAGAAGACATCACGCAATTTGAAAAAGTATTGGATGAAACGATTCAAACCTTAAATTCTGATTATGAAGCCAAACGCTACAACAACATGACTTTAAACCCCTTGAAAGTGAATGTGGCGCGCGAAAATCTATTTTATGATTGGCTAGCAGCAAACAATAAACTAGGTGGACAACACAAGATTCCGAGATTGTCGAATCAAAGGGATTATTTAGAGCAACTCAAAAACTTATAGCAAAAACACTACTTTATTAATACCAAAATCATCTAAAATAGAAAAAAAAGAGATACATCTATTGAAGTAATGATTAGTATAAAATTGTATCATCATAAAAAGCTAACATCATATTAGTCTTTACATGTAAAAAGGACATTACTCCTCAAGAAGTTGCATCTGGCTTTTGAGTCGTTCGGTAACCAAACCCATCATTCTTTTATTTAGAACCGAAGCATGAATAGCATATTCTTGATATTCATTTAGGGTAAACATGCCAATGATAAGTCCTTTTATCGTATTGCGAAGCGGTTGGTCTCGAAGCAACATTTGTTCGATATACTCTTCTTTTTTATTGGAATTTAGTCCAAAAAAAGTGCTTTTTTGTTGTTTTACATGATGGGTAAACACCTGTAAGAGCAAGTTATTTTGTAATTTAAGTATGGGACGAAGAGTGTTGTTCTGAAAAGCCTCCTCCATCGATACCTCAGGATTTAACGTTCCTAGAGAGCCGCCTCTTAGCTCTATAATTGTTGCATCTCTATTTTGCATAGTCTTTTTATCTTTACAATCAAAAGTAGTTAAATTGCATACAAAAAAAGCTCAAAAATGTAGATTTTTGAGCTTTTTTTTGCCATATCATGAGCTTGAAATTGTTTAAGAAGCCAATTCCAAACGCTTTAAAAGATTTTTATTTAGCGTATGCTCAGCATATTCTTTGTCGATTTCCAATACTTTTTCATCAGAACTTGGCAATTCATACATCGCATCGGTTAAGATCGCTTCGCACAACGAACGCAATCCACGAGCACCCAATTTGTATTCTAATGCTTTGTCTACAATATAATCTAACGCTTCATTAGTTACAGTAAATGCAACATCGTCCATAGCAAATAATTTTTCGTATTGTTTGATTAACGCATTTTTTGGTTCGGTTAAAATAGAACGTAAGGTTTCTCTATCCAAGGGATCCATGTGGGTTAAAACAGGTAAACGACCAATAATTTCAGGAATCAAACCAAAATCTTTAATATCTTTTGGGATGACGTATTGCAACAAATTGTCTTTATCGATATTGTCTGTGTTTTTGGACGTTGAATAGCCAACTGCGGTTCTGTTCAACCGTTTTGAAATGATGCGCTCAATACCATCAAAAGCGCCACCTGCAATGAATAAAATATTTTGCGTATTTACCTCAACAAATTTTTGGTCTGGGTGTTTTCTTCCTCCTTTTGGTGGTACGTTTACAACCGTTCCTTCTAATAATTTTAGCAAAGCTTGTTGTACACCTTCTCCTGAAACATCACGAGTTATGGATGGATTATCGCTTTTACGAGCAATTTTATCAATCTCATCAATGAAAACGATTCCACGTTCAGCTTTAGCCACATCGTAATCAGCCGTTTGAAGCAAACGTGTTAAAATGCTTTCAACATCTTCGCCCACATAACCCGCTTCCGTCAATACTGTTGCATCGACAATAGCCAAGGGAACATCCAACATTCGTGCGATTGTTTTGGCTACTAATGTTTTTCCCGTTCCGGTTTGCCCTACCATAATGATGTTTGATTTTTCAATTTCAACTTCTTCGTGGTGTTGCTGTTGCATCAATCTTTTATAGTGATTATAGACGGCAACCGACATTACTTTTTTGGTTTGATCTTGGCCAATTACATATTCGTCTAGGAATGCCCTGATTTCTTTTGGCTTACGCAAGACTAAATCGGCCACTTTCTTCGCTCCCGCATTCGATTTCAGTTCTTCCAAGATAATTCCATGAGCCTGTTCGATACATCGATCACATATATGTGCTTCTATCCCCGCTATAAGGAGATTCGTCTCTGATTTTTTTCTTCCGCAGAACGAGCATTCTAATTTTTCTTTTGCCATTTTTTAGTGATTAGTGAAAAGTGATTAGTAATTAGCTCTTCACTATTTACTAATCACTAATTACTTTAAATTTATCTTCTTAACACTTCATCAATCATTCCGTATTCTTTAGCTTCGTCAGCAATCATCCAATAATCGCGTTCTGAATCTTTAAATACTTTCTCAAAAGATTGTCCTGAATGATTTGAAATGATTTGATACAATTCATCTTTTAATTTCAACATTTCTTTCAAGTTGATTTCCATATCCGTTGCTACACCTTGAGCGCCACCTGATGGTTGGTGAATCATTACTCTTGAATGAGGCAATGCTGAACGTTTTCCTGCAGCACCCGCACAAAGTAAAACGGCTCCCATAGATGCTGCCATTCCTGTACAAATTGTGGCTACATCAGGTTTGATGTATTGCATGGTATCGTAAATCCCTAAACCTGCATAAACACTTCCTCCAGGAGAGTTGATATAGATTTGAATGTCTTTAGAAGCATCTACCGATTCTAAAAACAACAATTGCGCTTGAATGATATTGGCTACATGGTCATCTACACCTGTTCCTAAAAAAATGATTCTATCCATCATTAAACGCGAAAACACATCTAATTGAGAAATATTCAATTGACGTTCTTCAATAATATAAGGTGTCATGCTCGCTACAATCTTGTCGTAGTACATGCTATTCACTCCGTGTTTCTTGGTAGCGAATTTTTTAAATTGCTTTGCCATTTCGAGCGAAGCTCTCGTGTCTTTTCCGTAGTTCATTTAAATTTTAGTTTAAAAGTTTATAGGTTTAAAGTTGACGTATCAAACTTAAACTATTTTTCCATATCACAAAGGTCGTACCTTTTATTTTATTTATGTCAATATGTCTTAATAAAAAAGCGCCAAAATCTGGTGACTTTGACGCTCAAATATACTACTTTTTTAATTATGCTTCACCATACATTACTTTGATGAAATTTTCATAATTTACTTCTTTAGTTTTAGTTTTCACTTTTTCTTTGAATAAGTTTAAAATTTTCTCACTCATTAGTTGTTCAGAAAGTCTTTTTACCTCTTCTTGATTTGACATCACACGGGCAACAATTCCTTGAACATCTTCATCTGTTGGATTCATTTGTCCAAACTGAGCCATTTGTTTTTTAATTAAGTTTGAAGTATACTCTTTTAAATCTTCAAAGGTTAATTGCAATCCATTAGACGTAATTACTTTACTTTCGATTAATTGATAACGTAATCCTTTTTCAGAACGTGTATACTCTTCTGCAGCTTGTTCCTCAGTTAGAGGATTTTCTCCAGCCGTTTGAATCCATTTTTTCAAGAATTCAGCAGGCAAATCAAATTTTGTAGCTTCAATCAAATACTCTGAAACATCATTCAAGAATTTTTGATTCGATTGTTGTTCAAATTGTTGTTCAGCATCTTCTTTAATTTTTGCTTTCAATTCATCTATAGAAGTTACTACTTTCGAACCAAACAATTTATCAAATAATTCTTGGTCTAGCGTTGCTGGTTCGTATCCCACCACTTCATCTATAGTAAAATTAACTTCAATATCCAACCCATGTACATCATCATGCCCGATAGCTAAAACATCCATTAATTTATGATCGTCATTGAATAGACCTTTTGTTTTTAAAGTAACTACATCCCCTACTTTTTTACCGATGAATTTCTTCGCTGTTTTCGCATCAGCAAACAACTCCATATCTAATGTTGTTCTATTATTGATGCCTTTCTCTTCATTTGAAAATACCCCAGAAACATCGTTACCTTCTTCAACTTTATCTTTAGAAATAACTTTTCCATATTGCTTTTGAATACGAGCTACTTGAGCATTCAACATGGTTTCGTCGGCAATGATTTTATAGTGTGTTAGATTGTTTTTAGCTGCCAAATCTACAGTAAATTCAGGCGCTAATCCCAATTCGAATTCAAATTTGTAATCGTCCGCATCCCAGTTGAAATCATCCGTAACTTTGGGCAGTGGGTTTCCAAGTATATCTAGTTTTTCTTCAACCAAATAGTTGTTTAGACTTTCTTGTAATAATTTATTTACTTCTTCCAACAATACTGCTTTTCCGTATTGTTTTTGGATTAAACTCATTGGAACAGTCCCTTTTCTAAAACCAGGAATGTTGGCGTTTTTTCTATAATCTGCTAAAACTTTTTCAACTTTTGAAGCATAATCATTTTTTGAAACCTCTACTGTAACCACAGCATTTAATGCGTCTACATTATTTCTTGTAATATTCATTTTTTATATTTTTTACATACTAAAATTGGGTTGCAAAATTATAACATTTCTACAACCCAACCAATTTTATTTTACTGATTTTTAAACTATTATTTTCCTTTGTCTGTGAGCTTATAAACTAATGATTGTGAAAGAGATAATATTACACTAAACAGCATTGCAGTCCATAAGGATTGGACTCGAAATCCGTCAACAAAATGTGCACAAAGTAAAATCATGATAGCATTTATAACCAATAGAAAGAAACCTAACGTAAAAAAAGTGATAGGCATAGTAAACAAAACAAGGATAGGTTTTACAAAAAAATTGAGCAATCCCAGCACTATTGCTACTTTTACCGCTGTATAAAATTCATCTATAATGACCCCTTTCATCAAATAGGAAATAGCCGTAACTAATAAAGACGTGATAAATATTCGAGTTAGTATTTTCATTTTTAATTTTTTTAAGTTTATCTCAAAAACCTTGCCGTTTCATAGAAGAATTGTTTTGGATTTTCTGCATGAAGCCAATGTCCAACGTTAGGAATCGTTGCTAATTGAACATTAGGAAAATGTTCTTTTATTTCTGGCACGTCCGTCTCTAAAATATATTTAGAGTTCCCGCCACGAATAAACAAGGTTGGTTTATTAAAATGAGCTCCTCTAGGCAAAGCGGTTCCAATAGTTTCTGTTTTTTCGTTAAACACATCCAAATTAAATCGAAAAGCCAATTGCCCAGGGGTTTTCCAATAAAGATTCTTCATTAAAAATTGTCGGGTTCCAAAATCGGGAATGTACGGATACAAGGTTTCTTCTACCTCATTACGACTCGGCTGAGAGTTAAAATCGACAGCATTTAAACCCGCTAAAATATCTTGATGATGAGGGGCATAATATTTAGGCCCGATATCGGCAACGACTAATTTTTCGACATAATCTGGATAAGTAGTAGCAAAAAGCATAGCCACTTTTCCTCCCATAGAATGTCCTATGATAGACACTTGTTGCGACTGATGTGCCTGACAATAGTCTAAAACATCTTGAACCATGACATCATAACTAAAATCGTTTGAATGAAAACTCTTTCCGTGATTTCTTAGATCTAACAAATGTACTTGAAAACCTTCGGCAGCATATTGCGAACCTAGTGACTTCCAATTGTCTGACATCCCTAAAAATCCGTGAATAATCAACAATGGTTTTCCTACACCTTCAATTCTTGAATAGAGCATTTTACTTTAATTTTTGTAAATACATATTGACCACATTATCTAACCCCAAATAAAGCGCTTCGGAAATTAGAGCATGCCCAATGGAAACTTCTAATAATCCGGGAATATTTTCTTTAAAAAATTTAATGTTATCCAAACTTAAATCGTGCCCCGCATTAATTCCTAAATCCAACTCTTGCGCTAGAATAGCGGCTTGAGTATAAGGTTCGATTCCTTTCCGATTTCCTATTTCGAATTGATGGGCAAATTCTTCAGTGTACAATTCAATTCTGTCCGTCCCAGTCTTTTTAGCCCCTTCTACCATTTGCAAAATAGGGTCAACAAAAATGGAGGTTCGAATTCCGTTCCTTTTAAATTCTTGAATAACATCGGTCAAGTAAGACTGGTTTTTAATTGTATCCCAACCAGCAGAAGACGTTATAGCCCCAATAGCATCGGGAACCAAGGTTACTTGTTTGGGTTGACATTCCAAAACCAAATCGATAAAATTATGTTGTGGATTGCCTTCAATATTGTATTCTGTATACACAACGGCTTTTAAATCACGGGCATCTTGGTATCGAATATGCCGTTCATCGGGACGAGGATGAATTGTAACACCATGTGCTCCAAACTTTTGAATGTCTTTTGCCACTTGTAATACATTGGGCACATTTCCTCCCCGAGCATTTCTCAGTGTTGCAATTTTATTGATATTAACGCTTAATTTTGTCATGTCGTTTTTGAAATAATTTCGTTTTTGAAATTCTGATCACAAAAATACAAAGTTAAAATAAGGTTTTATGTTCCAAAATTTGATTATTTTGCACAAATTATTGAATTTAGATCATGACAGAAATCGTTGATTCCCTTTCAAATGATTATAAAGCTATAGATGTTCAAGAATCTATTGCACATATACAGAATTTTTTTGCCGAAGTTCCCTATTCTCATTTTCCAGTAATTGAAGAAGGAATTTATAAAGGGTGCCTCGTGGCTGAAGATATTGAAACGTTTGAAGCCGAAAAAAAAATCAAAGATTACCTTTACACATTAGAAGGCTTTTTTGTTCGAAAAAACATGCTTTTGATGGATGTCCTCGAGGTTTATGCCAATAATCAAAGTAATATAGTTCCCGTTTTAGATGAAAACAATTCCTATATTGGATATTACGAATTAGAAGATGTGATAAAATTGTTCTATGAAACCCCATTTTTAAAAGAACAGGGAAGTATTATTATTGTACGAAAAAACGTATTGGATTATTCCATGAGTCAGATAGCGCAAATCATTGAAAGCAATAACGGAAAAGTTCTTGGTTTTTTTATTTCAAAGGTAGACAACGAATGTGTTGAAATCACAATTAAAGTCACTTTAGGCTCATTAAATGATATTATTCAAACCTTTAGGCGATACAATTATGATATCCTTTCGGAACATCAAGAAGATAATTATATTAATAATTTGAAAGAACGTTCCGATTATTTAAACAAATATTTAAGTCTGTAATTTTTATAACCATACCATTTATTAAAGTATCTTTACAGAAAATTTTTTTATGAAAATTGCCATATTCGGACAATATTATCAAAATGATACGAGACCCATTATTAAAGACATCTTTTTGTTTTTTAACTCGAATTTCGTTGAATTAGTCATAGAAGAACAATTTCTAGAAATCTTGTATAAGGAAGAAATTTTAAAAAATAAATACAATACATTTAACACTCACACTTGTTTAGACAAAACCTTTGATTTACTTATCAGCATTGGTGGCGATGGAACTATATTAAGAGCTGCGACCTATGTGAAAGATTCTGGGATTCCGATTCTAGGTATTAATGCGGGTAGACTTGGTTTTTTGGCTAAAGTTCAAAAGGATAACATCGAGCAATTTTTGCAATTTGTCATTGAGAAGAAATACACTATCTCTGAGAGAACCCTTTTAGAATTAGATTGTACACAAGAAAATCAAGAGTTGCATGAATTAAATTTTGCGATGAATGAAATAACCGTAAGTAGAAAAGATACTACTTCTATGATAACTATTGATACAGCGCTGAATAATGAACACCTAAACTCTTATTGGGCAGATGGTTTAATCATTTCTACTCCAACAGGCTCAACAGGTTATTCTCTTAGTTGTGGTGGCCCTGTTTTAACACCAGAAGTAAAAGGTTTAGTCATCACACCTATTGCACCACATAATTTAAACGCACGTCCTTTAGTAATTCCAGACGACACTGAAATCACCTTAAAAGTTTCTGGTCGTGAGGAACAATATTTGGTCTCTCTTGATTCTCGAATTGCTACCCTCAACAATAATGCGATCCTAACTATAAAAAAGGCCTCATTTAGTATCAAAATGATTGAAATTAAAGAAGAACCTTTTTTAAAAACCCTTCGCAACAAATTACTTTGGGGGGAAGACAAAAGAAATTAATCTTTTTTATACTACAATTTACTTTTTCCCGTTTAGTAATTGTCCTTTTTTAGGCTTTTTTACTAGAAAGCATCCTTTCGTACCTATTAATTTAGTATAATTACGAATATCATGTTTTATTAGTGGTGATAATTATTATATTTGCACGCTATTTTTCAATTAATGAGAAGAATATTTTTTATAGTTTTGTTGGGGTCTTTTACTACATTAAACGCTCAAATTCACGAAATTGGCGCTTTTTTAGGAGGCAGTAATTACATTGGTGATGTGGGAAAGACGAATTATGTAAATCCTAATGCGGCCGCTTTTGGTGTTTTGTACAAATGGAATAAAAGCCCAAGACATTCTTGGCGGGTATCCTATATTCAATCTAAAATTGCAGCAAACGATTTGGATTCAAATGTACCAGGACGTCAAAATAGAGGATATCATTTTTCAAATAACATAAAAGAATTGTCGGCTGGACTTGAATTTAATTATTTTGATTTCAATTTGCATGAATTTGGTGCCAAAGTCACGCCCTACATTTTCTCAGGATTGTCCTATTTGAATTACGATGATTTGTATGTTGCTAATGGAATTACCAAATCAAACGGAACACGGAGTACTCTTGCAATTCCTATGATTGTGGGAATAAAAGCAAACATAACTAAAGAATGGATTATTGGATTTGAAGTAGGCGCTAGATACACAATGACTGACAATATAGATGGTAGTGCTCCGAGTAAATCGCCCTACGATTCTTTGAAATTTGGAAATTTAAATAGCAATGATTGGTATGTGTTTAGTGGGTTTACCCTAACCTATACTTTTGGAGAAAAACCTTGCTATTGTGCAGATTAAGACAATGAGTTTAAAAGAACATATAAATAAAGACACGATCCCCAAACATGTTGCCATTATTATGGATGGCAATGGTCGATGGGCCAAACAAAAAGGGTTTTTACGCACTTTTGGTCATGAAAACGGAACCAAAACAGTAAAAAAAATTGTTGAAGCTTGTACCAAATTGGGGGTAGAAAATTTAACCCTATATGCCTTTTCTACTGAAAATTGGAATCGTCCAAAATTTGAAGTAGAAGCGCTTATGAAACTCCTTGTAAGTTCTTTAAAAAAAGAAACTCAAACTTTCCTTGACAACAACATTCGGTTGAACGCCATTGGAACGCTTTCAAAATTACCCAACAGCACCCGAAAAGAATTAGACCATGTGATTTCTTTAACAAAAGAGAACCACAAAATGACATTAACCTTAGCCCTGAGCTATGGTTCAAGAGAAGAATTACTAAATGTTGTTAAAAACATAAGCGATAAAGTTAAAAATAATATAATTTCGATAGATACTATTGATGAATCAATTATAAATCAGCATCTTTACACACATGATTTACCCGATGTAGATTTGTTAATACGAACAAGCGGCGAACATAGAATTAGTAATTTCTTACTCTGGCAAATTGCCTATGCAGAATTATTTTTCACTGATGTTTTGTGGCCCGATTTTACAGAAGAACATTTATATGAAGCCATCATTAGCTATCAAAAAAGAGAACGAAGATTTGGAAAAACAAGCGAACAAATTAAAAACCAATAAAAACGTGATACAAAAACATTACTTTTTATTGGCAACCTTATTTTTTTTAGGAATAACCTTTCAAGCCATTGGACAAGATAGATTACCGTTTGATCAAGGAAAAAAATTCATTTTAGGAAATGTTACGGTTAAAGGAAAAACCAGTTACAATCAACAAACTATTGTGACTTTTGCTGGATTAGAAAAAGGACAAAAAATCACAGTTCCTGGAGAAGAAATTACAAGTGCTATAAAAAAACTGGGGAAACTCGGGCTCTTTAGCGATATAGACTTTTATGTAAATGAAGTCAAAGGCGATAGTATTTACTTGGATCTGGATATTGTAGAGTTACCAAAACTAAACGAGGTGAAATTTGTTGGGGTCAAAAAAAATAAAGTAGATGATTTAATCAAAGAAAACTCACTAACAAAAGGGAAAATTGTTAATGAGAACTTGCTCACTACGACCAAGAATTATCTAGAAAACAAGTATAAAAAAGATGGCTTTTTCAACACCAAAACGAACATCAGAACAATTCCTGCAGACACGACTGGAAATTCTGTTAATATGGTGGTAACTATTGACAAAGGGGACAAAATTAAAATCAAAAAAATCACTTTCGAAGGCAATGAAATGTTTACGGATAAAAAACTTCGAAGTGCTATGAAAAACACCAAACAAATCAATCCTATTCGTATTTTTAAAGCTTCTAAATTTATCAAGAAAAAATATGAAGAGGATTTAGAAAAAATAACAGACAAATACAAAGAAAAAGGATATCGAGACGCACGTATAGTTTCAGATTCGATTTGGTTAGACAAAAAGAAAAACAAACTAGCCATCAATATAAAAGTTGAAGAAGGGCATAAATATTACTTTGGAAATATTAAGTTTTTAGGAAATTCTATTTATTCAGACCAAACGCTTAGTGGTTTATTGGGAATAAAAAAAGGGGATGCTTATAATGGGGTTTTATTAGAAAAACGAATTGCAGACAAAACAAAACCAGATGGAGAGGACATTACTAATCTATACCAAAATAATGGATACTTATTTTCCACTATTAATCCCGTTGAAGTAAAAACAGTAAATGACACGATTGATTTTGAAATTCGAGTTACGGAAGGTCCTGTTGCGTATTTTAACAAAATTTCCGTAGTAGGAAACGACAAAACAAACGACAAAGTAATTTATCGTGAATTACGCACAAAACCGGGAGAAAAATATAGTAAAGAAGACTTGGTACGAACCATTCGTGAAATAGGACAATTGGGTTTCTTCGACCCTGAAGCTATTGATCCCAAATTTAAAAATGTTGACCCAACAGCAGGAACGGTTGATATTGAATACAATTTGGTCGAAAAAGGATCGAGTCAAGTAGAGCTTCAAGGAGGTTATGGAGGCGGTGGATTTATTGGAACCTTAGGCTTGTCGTTTAACAACTTTTCCGTCCACAATATTTTCAAAAAAGAAGCCTATCACCCACTTCCTATGGGAGATGGACAAAAAGTATCCTTGCGTTTACAAGCAAGTACTTTTTACCGAACGTATAGTTTATCTTTTTCTGAACCTTGGTTTGGCGGCAAAAAACCTATTAGTTTCTCAACCTCTATTTCACAAAGTAAACAATATTTATATTCGGGTTCCTATAGCAGTATTGACAAGAGTAAAAGTTTTAACATCACATCATTGTCTGTTGGTATAGCCAAAAGACTTACCGTTCCCGATGATTATTTTGTATTGTCTACAGGTTTAAGTTTCCAGCACTATGACTTGCACAATTACAACACTGGGCTGTTTACGTTTGGAAATGGAACAGCTAAAAACTTCGCTTTTAATTTAGGGATCAATCGAAATAGCAAAGGAGTAAATCCTATTTATCCAACTCGCGGCTCCGATTTTAGTATTTCAGCCAAATTTACCATTCCGTATTCGTTATTCAATGGGATTGATTATGGTAGTTTGAAAGATTTACCTGAATATAAAATTTTATATGATGGGTCAAATTACAATACAATTGCTAATCCAGATGGGCATATCGCACAACCAGGAGAATATTTAAAATATGGTACATATGTAGTAAATGGCGTTTCTTATACCGGATACTACTCCGTGTATGATGACGCCTCTAAAGCAGATTCAAACATTGGTAAAATCGACCAAAAAAGATTCAACTGGTTGGAATATTATAAAGTGAAAGTGAAATTTGAATGGTTCAGCAAACTTTTTGGATCTGATCAAAAAGCATTAGTATTAAGAACTTTGGGCGAATTTGGGTATCTTGGCGCCTACAATTCATCTCGTGGCGTAGTTCCATTTGAACGATTCTTCGTTGGAGGTGACGGTTTAGCCAGCTATGCCTTAGATGGTCGTGAAGTAATCCAATTAAGAGGATACCCAAACCAATCGTTATCGTCAGCCTATGGAGGAACGATTTACAATAAATTCTCTTTAGAAATGAGATATCCCATCACATTAAAAGCGAGTGCGTCAATCTATGGATTGTCATTTTTAGAAGCAGGAGCGTCTTATGACAATTTTCAGGTATATAATCCGTTTGTTATACAACGATCCGCTGGGTTTGGTTTGAGAATCTTTATGCCTGCTTTTGGATTACTTGGAATTGATTTTGCACATGGCTTTGATCCTGTTCCAGGTTCCTCCGTTAAAAGTGGATGGCAAACTCATTTTATTATTGGACAACAATTTTAGTATATTTGCTTAACATTTCAAATATAAAGCTTATGAAGAAATATCTTATTACAATATTAACAATTTCATTATTAATGAATTATAATGGAATTGCTCAAAGTAGAGGCATCCGAATTGGATATATTGACATGGAATATATTCTCGAAAAAGTTCCTAGTTATGCCGAAGCGAAAAATCAATTAGATCAAAAAGCTGAGAAATGGAAGCAAGAAATTGAAACTAAAAAAAGTGATATCAACAAACTTAAAGAAGCGTTAAAAACAGAACGCGTTTTACTAACAAAAGAACTTATAGAAGAACGAGAGGAAGAAATTGCTTTTCAAGAAAATGAATTGTTACAATACACTCAAAAACGTTTCGGCCCAAATGGTGATTTAATTGTTCAAAAAACCGTGTTAATAAAACCTATACAAGACCAAGTTTTTAATGCTGTTCAAGATATTGCTGAAGCAAAAAAATACGATTATATTTTTGATAAATCTTCAGACCTTACCATGCTTTTTGCCGCAAAAAAACACGACATTAGTGATAAAGTTGTTAATGTATTGACTCGTGCTGAGAAAAGAGAACAAATGTCAAAAAAACAACAACGTTTAGAAGAAGAAAAAGAGCGTAAACAAGAGTTGATAGACGATAATCCTGAACTTTCAGAGAGACAAAAAAAATCAGAAGAGCGAAAAGCAGCAAGACTTCAAATGATTGAAGATAAAAAACTAGCTGCCGAAGAAAAAAGAAAAGAAGCGGAAGAAAACAGAAAAAAATTACTAGAAGAAAAAAATGCTAAAAAAAATGGCACAGTTTCTGATAAAAGTAATTCTGAAACGTCTGGAGGAACTAGTACTGTTAAAGGAACCGAAACAACTCCAACTGTAGATAAAAAAGCGGAAGCGGAAGCAGCTAAGAAAAAATCACAAGAAGACAGACAAAAACAAATAGAAGATCGTAAAAAAGCCGCTGAAGAAAAAAGACAAAAAGCAATTTCCGATCGAGAAGCTGCAAAAAAAGCACGAGAAGAAGCAAAATCCAAACCGTAATAAATAGAAATACAATAATTAATAAACTAAAAAATGATGAAAAAATTTAAGACTTATTTAATAGCTGCAGTAGCTTTACTTGGTTTTCAAACTATTAATGCACAAGCTAAAGTGGCTCATGTGGACGTAAAAGAAATTATGACGAAAATGCCAGCGGTTCTTGATGCACAAAATCAATTGAAAAAATTAGGTGACACCTATTCTGCGGATTATAAAACTATGGTAGACGAATATCAAGCGAAAATCAAAAAATATGAAACTGAAGCTTCTACAGTTACTGACGCTGTAAACCAAACTCGTCAACAAGAAGTTCAAGATATGGCTAAAAGAATAAGCGATTTTCAAGATACTGCTCAAAAAGACTTGCAAAAGAAAGAAGCCGATTTGATGCAACCTATTGAAACTAAGGTGAAAGCTTCTATCCAGAAAGTGGGTAAAGCCAAAGGATACCAATATGTTTTAAACGCAACAGATTTGTTATTATCTGACGGTCCAGATTTAACAGCTGATGTGAAAAAAGATTTAGGGTTTTAATACAAACTCTTTTTCTCTTAAACTGCTCTTTTTTGGGCAGTTTTTTTTTATATTTGTTTTTATGATTAACAACAATCCTATAGGACTATTTGATTCAGGAATTGGTGGCACTTCAATTTGGAAAGAAATTCACCAACTACTTCCTTTTGAAAATACAATCTATCTTGCAGATAGCAAGAATGCTCCCTATGGTGAAAAAACAAAAGAACAAATTATAGACTTGAGTTTTAAAAACACAGAATTTTTACTTCAACAAAACTGCAAACTTATCGTAGTCGCTTGCAATACGGCAACCACAAACGCTATAAAAGAATTAAGAGCTCATTTCAAAGTCCCTTTTATCGGAATTGAGCCTGCCATAAAACCCGCAGCATTACATTCTAAAACCCAAAAAATAGGCATTTTAGCTACTAAAGGAACCTTGAACAGTAGTCTTTTTGCAAAAAATGTAGAACAATTTCATACCATTCAAATTATCGAACAAATTGGCTATGGTTTGGTTGAGCTCATCGAAAGTGGTCAGATTGAATCTGAAAAAATGAATACCTTATTAAAAGAATATCTTACCCCAATGATTAAGTCTGATATTGATTATTTGGTTCTTGGTTGTAGTCATTATCCCTATTTAGTTCCACAAATTAAAAAAATTCTACCTAATCATATTACAATTATTGATTCGGGGGAAGCTGTCGCACGACAAACCAAAAAAATACTAGAAGACCTCGTAGGATTTAGAGATGCCCATGGAAGTCAACACGTGTTCTACACCAATTCAAATCCAAGTGTTTTAGAAACTATTCTAGGGAATACATATCCAGTGCTTTCAAAAGATTTTTAACATCTAGGTTTTAAAATTTCTATAGCTTTTTCTATTGAAATAGAGTATCTTTGCAAAAATAAAAAGCATGAATACTTCCAATAATAAACGTTCTGCAACAGGTAAACCAAACGGGAATCGCAAAAGCTCAACTTCCTCAAAACCTGCGTTACCAAAACGTTCTCTACATAAAAAAACAACCCCGAAAAAAGATTCTCCTAACCTTCCGAAATCTTTAAATTCTGACGAAATTCGATTAAACAAATACATTTCAAATTCAGGTGTGTGCTCCCGTCGTGATGCAGACATTTATATTCAATCAGGAAACGTAAAAGTAAATGGTGAGGTAATTATTGAGTTGGGCTATAAAGTAAAACCTGGCGATGTGGTTCATTTTGACGGTGCCGTTTTAACGCCAGAAAAAAAGGAATATTTCTTATTAAACAAGCCAAAAAACTTTACCACTTCTAACGAAGAAGATGCAGACTATCGCAATGTTTTAGAACTACTAAAAGGTGCGTCTTCATCAAAAATGCAAGCAATTGGGAGAATGGATAAAAACACAACGGGTTTATTGGTGTTTACTAACGATACGGATATGATTCGTAAATTTAGTTTGCCAAATCAAAAATCTACCAAAATATATCAAGTATCCTTAGATCGAAACTTAAAATTTGAGGATTTAGAAAAAATTGCCTCTGGTGTAACTTTAGATGGTCATCGTCTTTTTGTAGATGAAATCAGCTACATTGAAAACGAAGCCAAAACAGAAATTGGTATCAAGTTAAGAACAGCTAATGTTAAAGTGGTACGTGCCATTTTTGAACATCATAAGTATAATGTACTAAAAGTTGATCGTGTAGCCTTTGCAGGTTTAACGAAGAAAAACTTACCTCGAGGTCATTGGAGACCTCTTACTGAGCAAGAAATCATCAATTTAAAAAACATATAAACTATGAATGAACAAGCCATGCACAATATTGCTTTAGCTTGGTTTGAAGCTTTTAACAAGCACGACTTGGAAAATTTATTAGCTTTATATGATGATGAAGCAGTGCATTATAGTCCGAAATTGAAAATAAGACATCCTGAAACCCTTGGACTGATTAAAGGAAAAGAAGCGCTGAGAACTTGGTGGCAAGACGCTTTTGATCGGATTCCGAGCTTACATTACGACGTGACGACATTAACCGCTAATTCACAACGTGTTTTTATGGAATATACCCGAAAAGTAGATGGTGAAGCAGATATTCTGGTAGCCGAAGTGCTTGAAATCTCGGATTCAAAAATCACAGCTTCACGAGTGTATCATGGATGAATCTTTTAAAACTTCTAAATGAATTATGTTGAACATGAATGTAAAACAAAGTTTTTTTTCAGCTGATAATTATATCAAAGAGTTTTTTAAAGTTTTGATGGAATACTCCCCAAAACTAGTTTCTGCTTTTATCATACTTGCTGTTGGATTATATGGCATACGATTCATAAATAGACTTTCTCTTAAGATAATGGTCAAAAGGGAGTTTGACCCTACACTTTCGAAATTTTTGGCCGACATCCTGATTTGGGCTTTACGAGTATTGCTTTTTGTGACGTTTATTTCAAAATTAGGCATCGAAACTTCTTCTTTCGTAGCTATTCTTGGGGCGGCAGGTTTAGCAATTGGAATGTCCTTACAAGGGTCATTATCCAATTTTGCAGGGGGAATGTTAATTATTGTTTTCAAACCTTTCAGAGTTGGAGACACTATTGAAGCGCAAGGAGTAGTAGGAACGGTATCTGAAATACAAATTTTTGTTACTCGAATTATTTCAGCCAACAACCAAACCATTTTAATCCCGAACGGAATTCTCTCCAATGGAATTATAACTAATTTCTCTGTGGCAGGCATGCGAAGACTAGATCTTTCTTTTTCATTATCATATGAAACCAATATAAAAGAAGCCAAAGATCTTATTCTTGAAGTCGTTTGTAAGCATCCGAAAGTATTAAAACAACCTGAACCTGTTGTAGTGGTTCGAGAATTGACAGATAATGCAATTCATTTGGCAATTAGACCTTGGGCAAAAAATGAAGATTTTGGGATGGTTTCCTCTGATTTATTAGAACAATGCAAAAACATGTTTGATGAAAAAGGAATAACAATTCAGCCTTTCGTTAGAGACAAAAACAGTTAACTATTTTACAATCATAAAATCTTTAAGATAATAGGGTTCAAAATAAGCTACATCAACAAAATTTTTGTTCAAAAACTTCTGATAGGAAAGCAAACTCATCTCGCGCGCTGAAGGGTATTTTGTATCTTCTAAAAAAATAAAATTTGGGTTGTTTAAAACCGTTTTCGCTTTTTCAGTACTATCTCCAACAAAATACATAACCCCTGAATACATACTAAAACTTTCGGGAGTTAAAATGACAGATTCTACAGGAGAAATTCTTTCTTTCTTACCATTAAAAACAGCCGAATATACTTCCATTCTACGAGCATCAATCATCGGGACAATCCATCCGTTATCTTGTTTTACTTGATAAACTAAAGTTTCCAAAGTATCGATGGCAATCAATGGAATTTGCAAACTATAACTTAACCCTTTAGCTGCAGAAACTCCAATACGAAGTCCTGTATAGGAACCTGGCCCTTGGCTAACTGCTATGGCACACAAATTACTATAAGGAACTTGAGCTTCTGCTAGAACCGATTCAATGAAAACGTGAAGCTTTTCAGCATGCGCGTAGCCCTCCTCTGCCGTTTCTTTACAACATACTGTTACCCCGTTTTTAGACAAAGAAACAGAGCAATTTTTGGTGGCCGTTTCAATATTTAAAATGTATTCTTTCATTGAGTTCGTCGCTATTTTTTAATAGACTCTTTGATTGGCGCACTCACTTTAACTTTATCTCCCGAATTGAGTTCTTTCGAAACTGTGTTATAAGGACCTGTTATAATTTCATCACCTGGTTTTAATCCAGACAAAATTTCAATATTAGTATCATCCTGAATCCCAGTTTTAACCACTCTAATTTTTGCTTTATCGCCTACTTTTACAAAAACACATTCGTATTTTTTATCACTCTTTGATTTCACTTGATCCTTGGAATCCTGTGGCATTTCAACTTTCTTCTTAGCAGTAGTGTCCGATTTTATAACTACAGCACTTATAGGCACTCCTATCACATGTTCTTTTCTTTTGGTAATAACATCTACTGTTGCCGTCATTCCAGGACGGAATGGCGAATAACTCGCTGGTTTACCCGCAATCAAATCTGCATACGATTCTTTCAAAATTCGAACTTTGACTTTAAAATTAGTTACCTGATCCGCAGTAGTAGTGGTACTTGCTGAATTCGAAATACTGGTCACAATTCCTTTGAATTCTTTCTTTAAATAGGCATCCACTTGAATTTTAGTTTCATCGCCAATATTGATTTTTACGATATCATTTTCATTTACGTCAACTTCTACTTCCATATTATTCAAATTAGCGACCCGCAACAACTCAGTACCAGCCATCTGTTGCGTTCCTAGAATACGTTCCCCTAACTCCACATTAAGTTTTGAAACAGTTCCATCATTCGGAGCATAAATTGTCGTTCTTCCTAAATTATCTTTTGCTTCTTTAACCGATGCTGAAGCACTTTGAACATTATAATAGGCTGTTTGTCGATTGGCTTTAGCTACTTCAAAAGCAGCAATAGCTTTATCCCAATCCGCTTTTGAGATGATTCCTTTTTCAAATAAAGTTTTATTTCTTTCATAACTTGCTTGTGATTCCTTGAAAGAAGCTTCGGCTTGATTTAATCCCGACTTCGTTCCAGAAAAATTAGATACCGACCGATTCAATCCAGAGGTATATAAATCAGGATTGATGCGCACTAACAAATCGCCTTTTTTTACTACTTGTCCTTCTTTTACTGGCAATTCGATAATTTCCCCCGATACTTGAGATGAAATTTTAACTTCTACTTCTGGCTGAATTTTTCCTGTTGCCGATACGGTTTCTACAATTGTAATTTCATTCGCTTTTGCTACATCTACTTCCTTAGAATCATCATTTTTTCCGATAACCCCAGTACTTTTTAAAACTATTAATACAATAATCAGAGTAATTATAACTCCCAGTATCGTGTACATTCTCTTTTTTGACATGATTCTATTTATTTTCAATGATTGGTATTCCGAAATAAAACTCTACTATTTTAACTTTAAAAATATAATCGTATTTGGTTCTTAGCACTTCCGATTGTGCGTTTACAAATAGTGTTTGCGATTGATTGAAATCGAAGCTATTCATCATGCCTACCGCATATTTTTCTTTAGCATAATTGAATGCCTCTTTTCGAGCATCAAATGCGGCTTGTGCGGCTTCATAAGCATTGAGTGCTACTTTGGCATTTGTAATGGCAGTGTAGACATTGCGTTCTAAATCAAGTTCTGCCTGTTTTTGATTCGTTTTAGAACGTTCAAGAGCAATTTTGGTTCGTTCTAAATTGGTTTTGGCAGAAAAACTATTCAAAATCGGAATGTTTAATTGGATTCCGAAATTATGTCCTTTATTATTACTAAACTGATTGAAAAATGGAAGTGGTCCTGAAATAATAGGAAATCCTGAGGCATCAATTCCAACAATTCTATCGGCATAACTTACCCTTGAACTAAAGCTATAGAATCCTATCAAACTTGGCTGAAAAGCTCCTTTAGCAATTTTTACATCTTTTTGTGCGATGTTAAGATTGGTTTGAGCAATTTTCAATTCTACTCGTTCTTGTTTAGCTTTAGCCACAATATCCTCTGGTTTCTCGAGCATGGTAGCACTTGGCTTGGCTTCATAGGCAACATCGACAACATCAAAATCTTTAAAATCTTCTAATTGTAGCAATTGAGCCAAACTCAATTTTGAAATAAACAACGTGTTCTCTGCGGCAATGACTTTCTGTTTATCGGCTGCAACTGTTGCTTTTACATCTAATAAATCTCCTTTAGGAATAGAGCCTGCGGCTACCAATTCTTCACTTTTCTTTTGTTGACGCTCATCATTAGCCAGTTGTTCATTTTGTACTTTTAGATTTTCCTTGTTGAATAAAATTTGCAGAAAAGCGTTAGCGACATTCAACGAAATATCATCCTTCATTTTTGACAGTTGGTATTGCGCTGCTAAAATTGATAAATTTGCTTTTCGAAGTTTATTCTGATTTTGCAATCCATTGTAAATGGTAACATTCGAGTTCAACCCTGCCGAGGTAAATTGAGTCGTCTGATTTTCTAGCAACCCTGTTGTGATATTTTGATTCAATCCAATATTCCAAGAATGAGAGGCATTGGCATTTAAAGAAGGTAAAAAGATTCCAACCGCAGAGGTCTTTCCCACAACCGCTGTCTCTGAATCCAATTCGGATTGTTTAATGGAAATATTATGCTTCAAAGCATAGTCTACACATTCCTGTAGAGACCATTTTTTGGATTGGGCTTGAAGTGTCATTCCTATAAAAAGGATAAAAACGAAACGGAATTGTAATGGTTGACGTCTGATCATGACTGATTTTACTATGTGAATACACCTTACAAAGGTACTTGTTATTAAAAAATAATACTATTTATTTAACTTGTTTATCAGACGTAAAAACATATTTTTTGTTACATTCACACCAAAATTTTTTACTATGAAAAAGAACCTATTTTTTGTTTTTTATATAATGATTATAGCCCTTCTTACTCGTTGCGGCACAACAAGCAAAATTGAAGCTCTAAAACCTGAACCTTCTGGAACTAATGCAGTGGTATATAAAACTACCAATTCCTATGTTAATATGCCTCTTGAAGTTTCACTGAATGAGATTGAAAATCAAGTAAACAAATCGCTGCATGACTTGGTGTATGAAGATGCCAATTTAGAGGATGACAAAACCCAAATGAAAATTTGGAAAACTTCATCTATTAAATTAGCAGCTAAAGATGGAAAAATTGAATCGGTACTACCATTAAAAATTTGGATTAAAATTAAATATGGGACTGAGTTCTTAGGATTGAATGACACTAAAGAGCTTGATTTGAATGGTATAATAACTGTTCAAAGCGATATTAAATTGTCTAACTGGAAATTGACAACAAACTCAGTTATTAAAGATTTTAATTGGAGTGAAAGTCCGACGTTACTAGTAGCTGGGAAAAAAATGCCCGTAACCTATCTTATAAACCCAGCGTTATCCTTATTTAAAACTAAAATTGCAAAAAAAATAGATGATGCTATTGAAAAAACCTGCGATTTTAAACCTTATGTTTTAACAGTTTTACAGACTTTAAGCAATCCATTTCAAACCAGTGCACAATATGAAACTTGGTTTAAATTAAATCCTTTAGAAATTACTGTGACAGATGCGGTACTTCAAAAAAATACCATAAAAATGGATTTAGGTCTAAAATGTACTATGCAAACCATTGTGGGTGAGACTCCAAAAAACAACTTTAACAAAGACAATTTCCTTTTTAAATCGGTCGCAAAAGTACCCGAAAAAACAACGGTTTCTGTAGCTGCGGTATCTACTTTTGAAAGCGCTTCTCGCATTATCACTAAAAACTTTCAAGGCAAAGAATTTAGTAGTGGCAGTCGTAAAATTGTGATTCAAAATGTGACGCTTTGGTCTAAAGACAGTAAAATAATTATTGCACTTGACTTGACAGGCAGCATCAATGGAACCATATACTTAAGTGGCATTCCAAACTATAACACAGTAACCAAAGAAATCTATTTTGACCAAATGGATTATGTTTTGAACACTAAAGGATTACTTACAAAAACAGCCAATTGGCTTTTGCAAGGTGTTATTTTAAAGAAAATGGAAGAAAGCTGTAGGTATTCGATTAAAGAAAATTTGGAAGAGGGCAGAAAAAACCTTCTCCCTTTTTTGAATAATTATTCTCCTATGAAAGGGGTTTTTGTAAATGGTTCTTTAGATGATTTTGAGTTTGAAAAAGTAGAGATTACAAGCAATGCGCTTGTGGCTTTTATTAAAACTACAGGTAAAATGAATGTGAAAATCGATGGGATGGATTAAACGTTACCTATACTCACGATTAGTCAGACTCGCAATAAAACCTAATGATGAATTTTATATTTCCCTAGACGAACAAGAAATCCATTTTTGATTTTTTTGAACTAAATTTAAATCATCTATTCTGATCCTTTATTCATTTAGGTTTCTTTCTTTTTTCGATACATACGATAGACTACGATACCAACAACGCCAACAATAAGATAAGGAAAGGCCATTAAATAAACGATACCATCATTTAGAGCATCGGCTTTTGTGGCATCGCCTTCACTCTCTAAAGAAGCTCTACACATGGCACATTGTGCGTTAGTAGAAAGGGAAAAGAAAAGTGTACAAAGAAAAAAGAAGATTATTTTGCAACATAAGCTTCTTTTTTCTGATTCTAAATATGAATTTTTATATTTAATTAGCATAATAGGGTGCAATCATAAAATAAATGATAACTCCGGTAACCGCTACATAAAGCCATAAAGGAAACGCTATTTTGGCAATTTTTTTGTGGCGTTCAAAATCTCCAGAAAGCGCTCTTACATAGGTAAATAAAACCAATGGAATAATCGTTACAGATAAAGCGATATGCGTAATCAACAAGAAAAAATACACATAACGAATCATGCCTTCTCCTCCAAATTTTGTCTCTTCGGTAGTCATGTGATAGGCCACATACATTAATAAAAACACTGCTGAACAAACGATTGCTAATTTATTTAAATTCTCATGCAACTTACGATTACCTTTCTTAATACTTGCTAAAGATGCGATCAATAGTATAGAAGTTAGCGCATTTATACCAGCATAAATAGGAGGAAGAAATGTGAGTGGTTCCAATTGAATGCCAAAATCCTTTAATCGCACACTAAATAGCAGCACGACAGCCACCGGAATGAGAATTGAAACAATGATTATAGGTGTCTTAAATTTTTTTTCTGTTGAATGTTCCATGATTATTCTTTTAATAATAGTTTAATATCTTCTTTAATTGCAGTTACTCCTTTTTGTTCGAGACCATCATAATATAAAATCGGATTACCTTGGGCATCTTTTCTACATCTAATAGTTCCATTCTTATCAATCAAGGCAAAAAGTCCTGAATGTTCAAAGTTCCCAATAGCTTTAGAATTTTCTCCGACATACAAATTAAAACCTTTGTTGGCTAAATTAAAAATATACTCTTTGTCTCCCGTTAAAAAATGCCAATTAGGAGCTGTAGCACCAATTTTTTTAGCATGGTCTTTTAGTACTGCTGGAGTATCATTTTCAGGGTTAATACTGATGGAGGCGATACCAAAGTTTTTTTCATTCCTAAACTCATCTTGAATCGTTACCATATTTTTATTCATAATAGGGCAAATCGAAGGACAAGTAGAAAAAAAGAATTCCAAAACATAAACTTTACCTAAATAACTTTTGTTGGATATTTTATTACCATTTTGATCTGTAAGCTCGAATTCTGGAGCTGGTCCAATTTTTTGAAGTTGTGTGGTTTCCGTAATTTCTTTAGAAAGACTCATACGGTCATTTTGAGTTACAGTTCCATTTTTTATTCGGTCAACAATTTTCGGAATAAAAATAATCCCAAAAATAAGCACAATAAAAGAAATTCCTATGTAAGATTTATTTTTCATGTTTATATTTGTCTAGATGCGTTATGATTCTTCTTTAAAGCGAGTCTATATTCGGCAAGAATAATTTTTACATCATCGGTCATTTCGTTATAAAGTTCCGATACAAAAATCGTATTATACCCTTCTTTGTATTCGTCATTTCCCTTTTTATCATGCCCTTTTCGCCCGCGTAAATTTCTATTTTTATCTACAATGAAAACATTAGGCGTGGCACACTTGGCATCAAGTTTTCCAACTAAATTCATACTATTATAAAATTTTCGAATCTGATCTGGGGTTCCAAACACAAAATTCCAACCCGCTTGAGTACCTAGTTTAGCAATGTCCCGTTGAAGCAATTCTACTTCCTTTTGAGAGCCTTCAGGAACAATCATTACCATTTGAAAATCATTAAATTTTTTATTTCTATCATATATTTTTTCATAGAGATTGAATAAATTCCCTTTGTGTTTAAGAACATCTTCCCCTAAAAAACCAAGTATTGTAATTTTGCCTTTTAATGCAACCGGTTTATTATGCAAGGTATTCCATGAATTTATATCGGGAATATTTTTTGTGATTGTAGGAAGCTTTGCAAAACTATTAACTCCAGAGGCAAAAAAGAGATAAGCCACTATAGGTAGAATAAAAAGTACAAAAAGAATTAGATTTTTTTTCATGAACCAAAAATTTAGTACAAAAATAAAAAAAGGTACGCAGTTGCGTACCTTTTTTCTGAATTAATATCTTATTAAAAATTCCACTTAATCGTAGCATCTCTAAAAACCCCGAATACATAATGTCCTTCTGTTAACAGAATAAACGCTAAGTATAAAATTAAGAAAATTACTGTCCAAACTACTGCCCTTCTTAAAGCAGGTGTTTCGCCTTCCATGTGCATGAAAGCCCAGACAATGTAATAAGCTTTAAATATCGTTAAAATAATGAATATCCAATTTAATAAATTCATGCCTAACATGTTTGTCATGTGTAAGGCTTGTGGCTTCATAATTCCTAGGATAACCTCAACTGTTGTAACGACAGAAAGGATACCAAAAACCAACCAAATTCTTTTTGTATTAGAAACGTGTTCGTGTGACATAATATAAATTTCTAAAAATTAAACTAAGTAGAAGAATGTAAATACGAATACCCAAACTAAGTCGACAAAGTGCCAATACAATCCAACTTTTTCAACCATTTCATACGTTCTTCTTTTTTCATACGTTCCTAAAAGAACATTGATAAAAATTATAATATTGATGATAACTCCTGAAAAAACGTGGAATCCGTGAAATCCTGTGATAAAGAAGAAGAAATCAGCAAATAACTTACTTCCGTACTCGTTTCTTTGTAAGTTAGCCCCTTCAATTACCAATTTAGCATCGGCTAATCTTTTTTCAGATTCCGCACGAGTTAATATAGTTTTATGTTTTGATTTGAATGTAAAATCATTTAAGGTAGGATGTACTCCTTTAGCTGTTTTTGAGGTAGCCTCATCAAAAATAGTTTCTGTTCTGATTAACAAATCTGGATGGTTTTTAAAACCTGCTTGAACTTGTTCTACAGAGTAGGTTGGCAAAGAAGACTCTTCCATAAACCATTTCCCTTTTCCTCTTAACAATTGTTCTCTTTCTTTAGGAACACTTGTATCAGCAAATTCTTCAATCGCTATGTGTTTTCCAGAAGCATCCACAAATTGTAAAACGCTCCCTCCTTTAGTTTCAATAGCACCGTACTCACCGTGAATAAAATTTTTCCATTCCCATGCTTGAGAACCCACGAAAATCAATCCCCCGATGATGGTCAAAAACATATAGAACGCCACTTTACTTTGCTTCATTTGATGTCCTGCATCAACAGCTAACACCATTGTTACAGAAGAGAAAATCAAGATAAAAGTCATCAAAGCCACATAATACATTGGAGCAGGAACTCCGTGCATAAATGGAAAATGCGTAAAAACTTCATCAGCCAAAGGCCAAGTCTCTATAAATTTAAATCTAGAAAAACCATAAGCTACTAAAAACCCTGAAAAAGTCAATGCATCTGAAACGATGAAAAACCACATCATTAATTTTCCGTAACTTGCTCCTAGTGGCTCATTTCCACCACCCCAAGTTTTTCCTACAGTATTAGCAGTTGTAACTGTCGATCCCATAAAAAGTTATTGTTAAAAAAGTTTCCAAATTTACATTTTTTTCTTATTTAAAGAAATATAAAAACAAAAATAAATAAATCCACAAGAAATCAAGAAAGTGCCAATACATCGCACCTAGCTCAATACCAATAAATTGTGAGGCATTGTACTTTTGTTTAAAATGATTATAAATTATTATTAATAACGAAATAATCCCTCCCAACAAGTGCACCATATGCAAATACACTAAAACATATAGAAAAGAAATCGTAATTGAACCTGCTCCACCGACAGGATACAAATGGTTTTCAAACAATTGTGCAAAACCTTGAAATTGAAAATATATAAACACTACTCCCAATCCCAATGTAGCCCACAAAAACACAGTAGTAGCTTGTTTTTTATTTGCTTTAATTGATTTTTTTGCCAAAAACATAGCAACACTGCACAAAACAATAACGGCGGTACTTACAAAAAAAGCAGAAGGCATAGTGAAATTCTTGAGCCAGTCAGGTCTTGACTTACTAACCACCATAGCGCTTGTAAGCCCAGCAAACATCATTACCATACTTATCATCGCAAAAATAAGCAAGAGCTTATAAGAACGCTCTGTACGTATCTTGTGTTCTTCAATTGTCATCATATTATCTTAAAAATTTATCAGTTATATATATTATTTGTAACAACGTAATGTATGACACACTCACCAACATCAATATTCTAGCAGCTTTGGGGGTTCTTTGCTTGTATAATTTCACAGCGTACAACAACATCCATAATCCTAAAATCAATACAAACACAGCTGAAATCATACTAATATGCAATCTACCTGTAAATCCTAAACAAGGCAATAGAGAAGCTACTATTAGCCACAAGGTATATAATAAAATTTGTACCGCTGTTTTGTTATCCTTTTGCCCAGTAGGAAGCATATAAAACCCTGCTTTTTCATAATCTTCGAATAAAAACCAACCTATTGCCCAAAAATGTGGAAATTGCCAAAAGAATTGTATTAAAAAAAGGGTTCCTGCTTCGATTCCGAAATGATCTGTTGCCGCAACCCATCCGAGCATAAAAGGGATAGCTCCAGGAAACGCACCCACAAAAACCGATAAAGGTGTTACGGTTTTGAGAGGTGTATAAAGACTTGTATACAAAAAAATGGATATTGCTCCAAACATGGCTGTTTTTTGATTGATTTGATAGAGCAATACAATCCCAATAATTGTTAACAAAGACGCCACTACAAGCGCTACTTTTGGCGACATTCTACCGGAGGGTACTGGTCGATTTTTAGTACGATCCATCAAAGCGTCTAAATCTTTTTCAATCACTTGATTATACGCATTGGAAGCTCCTACCATACAATATCCGCCAATGATTAACATGACTAATGTCGTCCAACTGAAGGGATTGTTTTTATCGTCAAAAGCCAACAAGTATCCTGCAATAGATGAAAACACCACACTAATGGCCAACCCGGCTTTAGTGATTTGCTTAAAATCATGATATATTTTTAAAGGCGCAAAAGAAGAGGCTGAAGTATTCAATATTCTGTTTGAAAATTAATTCTGCAAAAGTAGTTTATCAAAAAGGATTTGACAAAAAACATTTGATAAAATAATTTGATTAAAACTCTCATTAATAATCAAAATACCAATTAAAAATATCGCATCGTAGTCCAAGAGAAATCCATGTAGTAGTACTTTTGGTTATTGTATCCGTTTCAAATGAAGGCTGAAAACTTCTGTAAATAAAACTTCCAAAGACTTTCAAATTTGTCGCAGGATTAACTAAATAACCCGCTTGTAAATCGGCGATAATAATTTTCGTTTTGTCACCTTGACCTATTTCAACACCCACATCATAAGGGCGATTCTCATTGTAATTTAAATAAATATTTCCCCCATAATTGAGTCCATCATAATCCAAACCTCTTATTCCGTAGGTAACCTTTGCATCGACAAAATATCTGCCTTTGTGATAACGAGCTATGGCTATCATCTCTTTTGCATTACCCCCCCATTGATGTCCTAAACTCTGATTGTATGAACCATAATTTGTAATGATATCGCTATGAGAATATACATAAGGACGTATACGATTGTATTCGAATTGGAGTAACAAATTATTAACATGAAAAGCGTTATAAAATTTAACACCTATTTGTTGTGCAAACTTATTTTTCCAACTATTATTACCCGCTTTTACTTCATGGAACGAAAATTCATCAATCAGAAACTGTCCATATACATTGATGTTGTTACTTAATTTATATTTTCCTGAGAAGCCTAAAAGTGCATTCCCACTTTTTGATGATGCCGAAATCTCAACAGCTCTGTAAAAAATTATGGGGTTTACAAAGCTCATATCAAAGCCTCTGTTGTTTTGGTTAGCCCAAACTACTGATTCAAACAAACCCAAATTAAATCTTTTAGATAAATTCCAACTTAAATAATGCGTAGCTGCATATTTAGACGCATAGGTTCCGTCTACTGTCACATCAGGACGGACATCTTTGAGCCACATATAGACGTTGGTATATTTGATTTTCCAAAAATTAGTATTGATTTTAAAGTATGGATAAGGAGAAACACCGTCAGTTAAAAAGAGTGAACGGTATCCATCACCTATAAAATTTCTTCCATATCCTAATTGTAAATTTATGAATTTACTAGGTGTATACGTAATATTTGCCTCAGCCATTGGAAAGTCATACGCATCTGTTTTAAAATCTTTTGCGATTCCCATTCCTGGTACAATCCCAGGATTTCCTCCCGATGGTCTTATGGAATAAATGTAATCATTGTAGTAGTTTGCAAATTTTCCTTGACTCTCAAAAATAGTTGATGAAAAATGTAATTGTTCCCCTATTGCCCCTCGCACTTGAATTCCTCTAGTGTTAATATACGTTTTTTGTTCGCTTTTTCCTACTTGCATGTCGAAGATTGGATTCAAGGTAAACCAGTAGCCGTCTCCTTGGATAGCTGCCGTATTTTCATTCCAAATTTTTCTTCCCCACCATGAACTTTTGCTTAATTGTAACTTTGAATTTTCAGCTTCCAAATTATAATACTTAGAAACTTCTGAATATGTGTAAGGTTTGACAGCTGTGTGATTATTACTTCCTACTTGATTTAATGCAGGATCAAATTGTGCATAATAACTGTGTGAAAATTGTATGTTTAAATGACTTTTAAATTGGGGATTATTAAATTTTTGTAATGCAATATTTTCAAATTCCTTTAATTCTTTCTCAGGATTTTTAATATCATATACTGTTGATTCTTGCGTTCTATTTTCTACTTGCAACGCTGGATTTACTAAAGGAATAGCAATTTTTATAGAATATTTTGTATAAGTGGGTTTACCATTATACGTTCCTGGGTTAATTTTTGGCAAACTTTCAAAAATACGTTTACTTTCTTTTACCAATTCCTCTTTATCAGAATCTATGTAAAGCACTTTAAACAATCCTTTTTCATCTACTTCAAAAAGGACCATGATTGACCCCATATAATTGCTGCTTTTTACTATTTCAGGAACTTTAAAATTAGTAAAAACATAATTTTGAATTTCGTTATAAAAACAAGTTTCTAGTTCTTTACTATTTTTGTTTTTACAATTAGGAAAAACCGGAGATTGCTCACTATTTTGAGCGGAAGTAATAGAAAAATTTAATACTAACAGTAAAAAAGTAATTTTTTTTATCATAATAAAACCGTACTAATAATCACTATTTGTTGATGTCCCTTCAGCAATAGCTTTTGCTGATGAAGTTCCAATTCTTTTTATTCCAAGACTGATCATTTCAACAGCCTCATCGTAAGTTCTTACACCACCAGCTGCTTTTACAGGAAGCGGACTTGCATTTTCAAGCATCATTATTATTGTTGGAATTGTCGCGCCATTTGGCAAACCATTTATTGTTTTATAAAATCCCGTCGATGATTTCACAAAAACAGAAGCATACTGATCTTCTTTAAAATTTGACAACACCACATTCTTAATTAATGCTGATAATTGTACAATTTGATCGGGTTGTAAAGCTGCCACTTCTATAATCCATTTGACAATTTTATGATGTGTTAACCCTAGGCGAGTCCCTTCCAATATTTCATTTCGAACTAATTCAACTTCTCCACGCTTAAAAGCCTCATAATTACATACAAAATCCAAATCATCAACACCATTCTCTATTGCCATTAAAGCTTCTGCCAATTTTTCTTCTAAAGAATTTGTTCCTTCATGAAATCCGATAACAGTTCCGATAGTCACTTTTGAATGAGCCTCTTGAATCATCTTTCTTGCCATCTGAACCATATCTGGACGAATCATGATAAGCTTAAAATTTTCATCTATGGCTTCCTTGATAAATCCTTTAACAACTTTAGTGTTATCAGTTTCAGAAAGACCTGCTTGTTCGGCAGTTTTTAAATAGGTGGAATCTAAATATTGTTTAATGTTCATCTTTACATGATTAATATCCTTTTAAAAGAAAAAGATGTATTTAATTATGGCTCAAAAATAGAAAATATTAAACAAAATGATGTTTGGTCTTACGTTTATTTTTTAGTCACTTTAATTAAAAAACACGCTGAAAATTGAAATAAAATTTTACAAAAAAAGGGAAACACAAAAAAATCTGCCTGTAATTGAGGCAGATTCTTCTTCTAAATTTATTTTCTTGCTAGATGTAAGATTATAAACGCTGTCAACGCTCCAAGTGAATTAGCAAATACATCTCTAATATCTGGTGTTCTTGTCACTGCAAACCATCCTTGACATAGCTCCATAAAAATTCCGTAAATTATGGCTAAAAATAGAATGATTCTTTTAATCTTATTGCTAAATAAAAAATGCTTGGTAGAAAAATACCAAAGGAACATAAAAACAAAATAAAAAGTAAAGTGAACATATTTATCTTTATGCTCAATTTTAATAGAACTTCCTATTCCATTTAATGATATAAGACTTAAAACAGTAATGATAACAGTCCAAATCCCTGCAAAAAAAAGAATAATCGTTTTTTTATTAAGCACCGATTAATGTTATATATGCTTCACTATCAAGCAAATCGTCCCATTGTGCTGTATCAGACACCTTCACTTTGACCATCCATCCTGCTCCATAAGGATCTGAATTTACACTATCCGGATTTCTTTCCAATTCGTCATTAAATTCAATAATCTCTCCAGACATAGGTAAAAACAAATCAGATACTGTTTTCACAGCTTCAACCGTTCCGAAAACTTCGTCTTTTTCCAAAGTTTGATCTAAAGTTTCCACCTCCACATAGACAATATCTCCTAATTCTTTTTGTGCAAAATCAGTAATCCCTACTGTTGCTATCTCTCCATCAATTGAAACCCACTCGTGGTCTTTTGTATACTTTAAATTGCTAGGTATATTCATTTTATTTGTATTATTAATTCAGGTCAAAAGTATTGTTTATTCTTAAATAATTAAAATTGTTTTGTTGAATTTTTTTTAATTTCCAAAGTTATATCGAAGTGTAAATCCACCTCTTATATTAGTCATTGGGAAAGATGTTGAAATTACAGCTTTGGAGAAAGAATGGTCATAATACAAAATCAATGTCAGGTTTTTACTAAAAGAATAATCTGCTGTAAGCTTTGCTGTCCAAATATTTTGACCTCCAGCCAACTGATTGTTGTTATAATCTAAATAACGGACGATTGTTTTATTATTTCTGTACGAAAAATCAATCTTCAAATTAATATCACTCTTAATAATTCCCGTTGGACTATCTGCTAATTTAGTAGACAGTATCACATCTTTAAAGCGATATCCTGTTCCAATAATATATTCAACCCCTTTTACTTCTGTCAATAAATTATTATCAAAACTTAAAGATAACGCCCTGTCTCTTTTCATTTCGGTTCTTAAACTAAATGAGTTTTTCGTTTCAAAATCAAATTTAATCAGCGGACTAAACTGTTCTACCAAATTCACATTACCAATTAAAGTTTGTACATAAAAATTACCATTCAATGGATTAATTTCTCCAGCATGTTGGTTGTAGTCCAAATTAGAACGGAAAGAGTTTATGGTATACGAGGCTTTATAGGCATGTTGAATGGAGAATCTTTTAAAATTATCTTTAAAAAACTGATAACGCATTAATCCATTGTATTTAATGTTCCAGTTTGGAATCGGAATGTTTTTAAATGCTGATAAAGAAATACTTCCTGCTCGCTCGTCTGGTTTACTTGCAACATCAACTCCAAAGCTTTTCATAAATGGAAGATCAAACCCTGTATACGCCGCCAAAAAAGAAGGTAATAAGACTTCTGAACTTCCTTTTCCATAACCAACAGGGAATCCATCCGTATCTACAGGGAAATTAGATGTTCCGTAATGATTTAAAGCCAATCGATTTGCTATAATCAATCTATTGTTTCTGAAATCTTCAAATGAAGACGAATAAAACTCATCACTTCTGCGGAATGAGGAACGGAGCATCACTGTTGATATTGCAAAATTACCCGTATCATATGGGGAACGTGAATTATAATGTCCATCTGCCATATCGTATTGTTCCGTATAATTATCGGTATAACTTCTATTGGCGCTTAAATCGATTTTAAAATCAGGGAACAAATCGACATTAGCTGCAAAATCAAGTGTTTTTGTAACCGAATGAGTATAGTTTTGATTAAAATCGGGATAGGTTGTTAACCATCCATTTTTGGCAGCTTCAAAGCGCACATCATCTTGCCATCCAAATCCAAACCCTAACGTTGGTTTTGACGTTCCAAAGAATCCAACACTTGGTAAAAATCCTGGTAATAGCGTACCTTGATTCTCTGTATAATTTACTTTGATATTTTTAACACACATCAAAAGACCTTTCAATCCATCTACAAATACATTTGAATCTTTTATTGGCGCCACTTTTACAGCTGTCACTTTTTCACCTGGTTTTGGTGCAGCAGCTACAGGGGCTTTTACAGCTTGTTTTGATTTAGACAGGCCTATAAATTTATAAAAAGTTTCCATATTCAATTCCGTGTTCAATTTGTGAGAACCCGAATTTTGTATGGTGTTTCCTAAATTATATTCCAATCCATCGCTTGCTATGACCGATGACAAAGCTATTGATGAACGTTGCCAGTTATAGGTTCCCGCATACGTATAGTTAGATTTTACAAAACTCAAGAAAGGAATTTTACTTAAAGGCAATTCATAATTTACTGTAATCTGTTGGTTATGTTGATTTGGTGTTCCCACGTTCCAATAGTCTGTCCAAACAGTATATGAATTATCTGGTGTATTATCATCTCTCATGTAATTTCTTACAATGTTATTGGAAGTAGCATTAAAATTAACTTTTAATGATTTACTGAGATTGTAATTAAATCCATACTGATAATTAAACAAATAATTTCTTTGATACAAAGCATCAATTCCAATTCCCTCAACATCCACAAGTCTGAATTGCTGTCTATTGTACTGTCTAGTAATATTAGAACTAAATGTAAGATTAGAAGGCAAGTAATTAAAGTTAAAATCACTTAACATTTTCCAATAACTGCTTTTCTTCATCAACTTCACATTCTTCAGTGGTTCAACAGGTTTTGGCTGAAAAGCGAATGCATAATCTGCAGTAGTGCTCACTTTTTGATCGAGATAACTTTGTAATTCATAACTGTGTCGATCTACTTGATTGTAGGTATAAGACAACGTCACATTCTCAGGATCATAAAAATGAGGCTTTTGCTTTTCACCACGTTCTTTTTTTACACCTATAAAGTTGATGCTTTTCCGTTTGGTATAATCAATCGCTCTATCTTTTATATTCTTCTTCTCTGTAGGATCGGTCGTAATGTCTAGCAATTGTTTTAATTCAATATCTTGATAGTAGGGATCATATTTAGGCGTAATAAATTCTTCTCCAATAGCATAGTTAAAAGGCAAGTTTATATGGTATTTCTTTGGCAACAATTTACCCAAACTCATATTGGTAACGACATTATATTGCAAGTCATCTTCTCGACTTCTTTCATTAGGACCCTGCTCTAAGGCTCCAAATCCAATCGTTGTCATTTTACCTGTAGCAGATACATTAGCAAAATCGGCTATATTTCCATCGAAACTTGCTACTGCTGCCATCCCTCCTTTATTATCCATTTGAGCGAGTCGTAATTCATTGAACCACACCTCACCCTTTATACGACGTGGATTTAAAGGATGATCTGAAGTATTAAGCCTATTCGTGTTGTTTTTTACTCCAAGCATTATAATCCTGACTTGACCAAAATTTGGATTTCCTCTAATTCCCAATCGCAAGCTTTCATCTCCATCACCACCCACAATTGCAGGATCATCATCTGGATAATATATTTCTCCAGGAGCATATACATGTTTCAATGCTAAGATTTTCATTCTTGTAATAAGTTCTAATGAAAGATCCATATTATTAGCCTCTGGCCAAACATCTTCTCGAGTGTTATCATTAAATTGAGTCTTTTTAAGCGTTTTTTCAACTTGATAGAAATTGTCTGTCAAATCAGTTCCAAAACGAATAAACCCTATCATCTCATCATCAACAATAGACCCCGTATCCAATCCAGAGGCACTAGGAAGTGCTTCTGCATGCATGAACATTTTCAACCTTTTATATTGACGCATGTCTACGTTTACATTTTTGAATACTCCTCTAGAATCTCCAGGCTCTAATCCATTATCAATCAAACTCCCCACACGAACTGCCAAAGATTGTTCGTTTTGCGGAATTAATGTATTATTGTTATATAATTGTTCTAATTGAACACCTGGAGGAATTACATAATTTATTGGTTCACGCGTACCATTCTCCTGTACATTCACTGCCAACGAATCAAAATCAGTATCATCATCTGTAGTATCTGTATCGTTCGGATCTAATGTATTGTCATATTTTCTCCAATCCCCGCGCACCAAATCTAATGATCCAAAACGCAATGTCATTTGATCTGTAAATCCGGTCATAAACATTCTCATAAATCGAATCGAACGAAAATCGGAAATATTACCAATTACATTTCGATATTGTGTTACTGGAATTTTAAATTGGATCCAACGTGCTCTTCTAGTTTCTCCATTAGACAATGTTATTTGGGTAGGCTGAATATTTGTAATATAATTTTGTCCTACATTAAATTTTGATTCATCAATATCCAAGGCATACTCGTAGTACGCATTAATCGTGTTCATAGTATTATCACGATTAACATCTTCCACATCTGGATATGTGGTTGACCCTCTATTAGTATCCGTAACATTTACGGGTGAATTTCCTTCTGTTCCATTATAATTTTTATAACGATCAAACACTGAACCTGTTGTGTTTAAAAAATATTTGTAATCATCTTCTGAGGGGTCAGCAAAAGAAGCAAAATTAGGATACTTTGCTGCTTCTTGTGGATCATTTAATCCGTTATACCCCACATCTTGAGAGGCTCTATTGTCTTCATTGGTATCAAAAGCATAAATCAACGATTGAGAAGCAGGGATATTTCCCCAAATGGTAGGCTGTGCCAATACTTGGTTATTACCCACTCCATTTTCGTAAAACTTTTTCCCATCTTGTAATACATCCTCAGAAATTTCTCCTAGGTTGAAATAGATTTTCCCTTTATTTGTAGTTGGGGGAACCCCAGTGGCTGGACTATCTGGGTCATAGAATGGATCCATCATCCAAAACTGAATGTATTCGATATTGGCTTGTTCGAAATTCGTTGAAGTCAACGCTCGTAACATTCCTCCATAATTTTGCTCAGGGTTAGGCAATATATTATTGTTTGCAGCAGCATCTGGATTATAATTGTAAGGCCCTCTTTCTTTTGGAAAATAGGTTAAATCCAAAGTATTTACAACTTGTGATTGTCCTTGAGCCAATACTGTAGCAGGATATAATTCCTGACTGTAAATTCTTCGGGTACTGTTAAATGACAAATCCTCTTCAGAAATTCCTGATGGCCTTTGAGTATAAAAAATTGGGTCTATAGAATACCACGCAAATTTAGCTCTTTTATAACCATATTCTAAACCTGAAGAATTCCCACCAAAATCAAGGTAGTCTGTTGGCATTCCTAAGGTTGGTTTAATAGGAGTCGAAGATAAAAACCAAGAATACGGCGATCGTAAGTCAATATTTGTTCGTGACCCTTCAAAATCTTCTACATACACAGTAGACTCACCATTGAATTTATCTGCTTTAGGGGTATCAGGTTTTAAATAAGCAATCTCTCCTCTAAAAGAGATATTCGAAGGAACATCAGTATCTATATTAGGAAGCTTATTTACCAGACGTGTCAACAAAGGAACCTCTGTTGAAAAACTGGTGTTTAGGCCATAAATTGTATTGTTTACAGACTCTTGTCCGTAGTTTGTTTTTTGTGTAAAAGGTCTTTGAGACAAACGTAAATAGGTCGCTCCAACCATGAATTTATCACTAATTTTATGCTCTACATTAAACCCATAAAATCGTTTGGTTTGGTTTCCAAAAGTAGCATTGTTTTCTAGTGATACTTGAATTGGCGTATTAGATGCTGTCAATGCTGGATCAAGAATTTGGACTCTACCCGCTTGATAATTTACGGTGTAATCAATCCCTTCAACCAATTTTCTTCCACCTGCTGTTACAACCACAGAACCCTTAGGCACATTAAATGCTCCAATAGGTATTCCGTCTCCTCCAGAAGATTTGAACTTTCCTTTCAATTGAAATTTGTTTTTCGAACTGTCTTGTAGCGCCTTTGCTTGAGTACTTCTATACAATTCTCGAAAAACATATTTTGCCTGATTCGGGTTAAATGAATTCGTAACGGGAGGCGTGGTTACATAGTAATCCTGATAATAATTTTCTGTAGGATTGGTTCTTAATTTTTCAAATAAATAGCGACCAAAAGGCTCAACGGAAGTAAAAATAATTCGCCCATTTTGCTGATCAATTGTCATACCTGGAACATAGTCAAAAAATCCATCCCCTCCAGTTTGTGGGTCATTGCTTGAATTTAATCGATCCATTCCAAATACTTTTAACAAAGGGGTATCCTTCACTGTATCTGGAAGAGGTGACGTTGTAGTTGCATCAGTGATGTAATTCAAAGGCGAAGGATCTGTATACAAAATATTAAATTTGAAATCGTCCTTTTGTAATTGAAACCCACTTGGTATTTGATAAATATTTTTCATCATCAATCCCCAAATAGGTTTTTGAACATTCGTCAAACTACTTTTAAGCATTTTCAAAATAAGTGATTGCGAGGTAGGAATTCCATTAGGATCCACTTGAGTAGCTTCTACACCATCATTGGCAAATTCACCAACTTGAAACACTTGATCCCCAACAGTATATTGATAGGCTACAGCTAAAACCTCATCGTTGGCTAACTTTTGCTGTAACGAAATATATCCTAACTGTGGATTATATGTAAACTCATTGGGTAATAATTTTCGTGCATTTTCTAATTTAACATAATCTGTTCCCTCGCTTACATCATTGACAAAACCATCTGTTGAGGTAACAATTTCTCTAATTCCAGGTTTCAACAAGGGGGCTGGCGTTGAAAATGTCCCGATTAAAGCGGGATCGTAACGGTTATTTTTATTGCTTGGGTAGGAATTTATAGGATTAACAAAGAAATCTGAAGGTTGAGGATTTACAGCTACTACTTGGCTATCATCAATAGCACTAGAGGAAAACGTATCGGTTAAACGCGACTCTCCTAAATCTTGAAGTGCCACAACGTTTCTCATATTATTACTCGTAGTATTAACACGATTTTGTTTGTTGGTTACCCAGACTTCAATACGAGTAATTTGTACTCTGCTATCAATAAAAGGATAGTTTCTCAATGAGAAGTCGTATCTATTTTTAAAATACTGTGATAAAAAAAAGTGTCTATCCGCATCATATTCTTGGGCGTATAATTCAAAATTTTGAATTGTCCCACCACCTTGCGCCGTAACCGTTTTAGTTGACGATTTTTGTTCCGCAAATACTGCATTAATAGTGGTTCTTCCAAATTGTAATTGCGTTTTGATACCAAACAAACTCTGAGCCCCTCGAATTAAAGTACTATTCAAAGGCATACTCACGTTTCCAACTTCTAATTTTTTAATAATAGAATCCTCCCCTCCTGAAGCTGAAGGATCAAATTCAAGTTTAATCATGTTTTGAAACGCAAAAGTAGATTGGGTATCATAGTTGGCATTTACTTTTAATCTTTTTCCAACTTTCCCCATCAAACTCATAGAGATTCTTTGATTAAAATCGAACGTAGTGTTCGATCGATTTCTAGGAGATAATGCAGGATTGTCTTGTTTTGTATGTCGAAACCCTAAATCAATTTCTGCAGACCCTGTGGGTTTTATATCAATAGTATTCCCTCCGAAAATAGTTTCAAAAAAACTGGAATTCACATAATATCTTGGTAATAAATTTTTCTTTTTCTCTTCTGCACCCTGTTTTTTTCCATCCATTGCATCTGATTTTTCTTTGAAATAATTATGCATGGATTCTTTCAACACCAATTGTTCATACTCTTTTGGAGTTAATATTATAGGATAATTAATATTAAATCCTTCAAATGTTTTAGTTAACACATACCTGTCCGTTGCTGGGTCATAGGTATACGCTTCCTCCACACTTTTAGGATTTTGCATCGGTATACTTCCCACATTATATCCTGTAGAATCTGGAGTTTGAGTAGGGGTTTGCACAGGAGTTTCTTGCCCAAAAGAAACTTCGCCCACTAACAGTAACATAATAAATACTGTTAGTTTTAATAGAGCGGTAGTATATTTATCGTAATGTGTTTTCAAAAATTATAAATTTTTTAATGCGAGTTTAATAATCCCTTCAACTGTAGCATCAGGATTCTGACTTATTATTTTATCGACAATTTTTTCTGAAACTTTTCGAACGTATCCCAAAACTTCCAAAGCAGATAACGCTTCATCTCGATTTGTATTGTTTGAAAACATAGAAACTTCGTCCAAATCGTATATTTTTAACACTTTTTCTTTCAAATCAAGAATTGCACGTTGAGCTGTTTTCCCTCCAATCCCTTTTATGGATTGAATCGTAGCCACATCTCCGTTAGCTAGGGCATGTATAATTTGCTTAGGTTCTAAGGAAGACAACATTGTTCTTGCAATCCCTGCACCAATCCCAGATACCGAAAGAAGTAATTTAAATAGCTCTCGTTCTGATTTCTCAACAAACCCATACAAAGTGTGAGCGTCTTCTTTTATTAACAGATGCGTATAAAGCTTCACAAAATCATTTTGAGGCAATAAAGAAAACGTATGAAGGGAAATATTAATACTATATCCCACTCCATTACAGTCTAATACCAATTCGGTTGGCGTTTTCTCAACTAATTTTCCTTGAATGTGTGCAATCATAATCTTGTTAATACGAACCAAATATAACAAAAAACTTTTTCTAGCCTATTTTCTTACTGAATAATCGTTATTTAACTTTAAAATTCTTAATTCTTTTCATTTTTTCTTGCGCATCAACAACAGCCACTGCAGCCATATTTACCATTTCTTCGACACTTGCACCCAATTGAAAAATATGAACAGGTTTGTCCATTCCTAACATAATTGGTCCCACCGAATCAACTTTATACAATTCTTTAAGCAACTTATAAGTTATGTTTGCAGCCTCTAAATTTGGAAATATAAGCGTATTCACTTTTTTTCCTGCTAATTTAGAAAAGGGAAATTTTGCTTTAAGCATGTCAGGGTTTAAGGCAAAATCGGTTTGAATTTCACCATCTACAATCAAATCTGGATAATATTTGTGTAAGTAGGCTACCGCTTCTCTTACTTTATTAGCACTCTCATGGGCTGACGAACCAAAATTAGAAAATGACACCATCGCAATTACAGGTTCCATACCAAACATACGAACTGTTTTTTCAGTCATTAAAGCGATTTTAGCCAAATCATCAGCAGAAGGATTAGGATTTATGGCAGTATCAGACAAAAACATTGGTCCTCTGTTGGTCATCATCATGTTGGTGGTGGCAATTAACGAAATCCCTGGCGCTTTACCAATCAACTGCATTAAGGGTTTGACCACTGTCGGGTAACTTCTAGAATATCCAGAAATCATAGCATCTGCGTCACCTTGATTGACCATCATGGCCGCAAAATAATTACGTTCACGCATCCATTTTTGAGCATCTAACAAGGAAATTCCGCGACGTTGTCTTTCTTTCCAAAAGATATTAGCATATTCTAATCGTCTTTTATCTTCTTCTTTTGTTTTTGGATCCAAAATAGGCACATCTGCATCAAAACCTATTTCTTCTTTCAATTCCAATATCTCTTCTTTTTTTCCAAGTAATATTGGCAATCCTATCCCCTCTTCATGAACAATCTGAGCCGCTTTCAAAACATCCAATTGGTCTGCTTCAGCAAAAACAATTCGTTTAGGATCTGTTTTTGCTCTATTCATCAACAAACGCACCATTTTATTATCAGAACCCATGCGTTCTAATAATTCACTTTCATATTTTTCCCAATCGGTTATAGGATTCAACGCAACACCACTTTCCATGGCTGCTTTTGCTACAGCTGGAGCCACAGTAGTAATCAATCTTGGATCAAAGGGCTTTGGAATAATATAATCACGCCCAAAATTGAGACGTGTCTCCCCGTAAGCAATATTTACTTGTTCGGGAACCATTTCTTTGGCTAAAGCGGCCAATGCCTTCACGGCTGCCATCTTCATGTCTTCATTAATTTTCGTCGCACGAACATCTAAAGCTCCTCTAAAAATATAGGGGAATCCTAAGACATTGTTAACTTGATTCGGATAATCTGACCTTCCCGTGGCCATAATAATATCTTGTCTCGTATTGATTGCTAAGTTGTAATCAATTTCTGGTGTGGGATTGGCCATTGCAAATACGATGGGATTTTCATTCATTCCCATCAACATTTCTGGAGTTAGAATATTTCCTGCTGATAATCCTAGAAAGACATCGGCTCCTAAAAGCGCTTCTTTCATAGTCATACCTTCAATTCCACGTGCGTATTTTCTTTGAAGCGTTGATAAATCTTCTCGTTCTGCACTCAAAACCCCATGAAAATCAAACATTAAAATATTTTCAAGTTTCACTCCTAAAGCCACGTACAAATTGGCACAAGCAAGTGCAGCTGAACCCGCTCCTGAAACAACAAGTTTAATATTATCAATTGATTTTTGAGCTAGTTCTAAAGCATTTAATAACGCTGCCGACGATATGATTGCAGTACCATGTTGATCATCATGCATCACAGGAATATCGAGTTCTTCAATAAGTCGTCTTTCAATTTCAAATGACTCTGGCGCTTTAATATCTTCAAGATTAATTCCTCCAAACGTTGGAGCGATATTTTTTACGGTTTCGATAAAAGCATCAATATTTTTGGTATCCACTTCGATATCAAAAACATCAATATCGGCGAAGATTTTAAACAATAACGCTTTCCCTTCCATAACAGGTTTTGAAGCTTCTGGACCAATATCTCCTAATCCTAGTACTGCCGTTCCATTTGAGATTACAGCTACAAGATTCCCCTTAGAGGTGTATTTATATACGTTATTTTTATCTTTTTCGATTTCCAAACAGGGTTCTGCCACTCCAGGAGAGTAGGCCAACGACAAATCTCTTTGTGTGGCATATTTTTTTGTAGGTACTACTTTTATCTTTCCTGGTGTGGGTTTTGCGTGATACAATAGTGCTTCACGTCGCTTATTCGAATTTTTCATTTCGGTTTTTATTATAACTTACAAATGTAAGAGTATCTCCCGAAAAAGGAAAAAAATATATAGTTTCTTTTGGATATTTTTTAATACTAAACCTTCTCTTTAGAAAGAATTAATCCATTGCTCAATAAGTTGAACACCTTCTTTGTGTGTGATTGTTCTACCAAGAGGAGGCATCATGTAGTAGGTATCGGTTTGGGTATTAACTCTATAATACAAAATAGATTGCCCCACGTTATTCGGTTGCACAATTCTCCCATTATATCCTGGAACAAAATGTTGTGCAGGGACACCGACTCCCATTTCTTGTGGGTCGATTGTTTTGGTATACGCAAATCGCAAATCAAAAACATCGGCCTCTCCTTGATCAGTATGACAATGGGAACAATTGGCATCAAAATACGAACGAACTCTCAAATTTAACGGCTTTGAAACATCATTATAATCAACTACAGATTCAATAGTTGATGGCACATTATCTTCTAGAAAGCCAACCTCAATAAATTTAGTCAATTGATTTTTTTCTCCATCTGAATAGGGAAACGAATAATTTAGATTTTGTGGTTTTAATCCAATAGGGAATCTACTTCCATTTATTGCCCCATGACATCTTTTACAATCAACAACTGGAGAAGGTATTTTGTAATTAATTTGCTTAATTATATTGTTTTCATCCTTCCAAGAAATAGCAGTTTGGGAACCTTGTGTTTGTAGATAAGCTTCCGTTTGATCATCATTCCAGACATATTCGGCAAAAATCCATCCATTGGCTCTGCGAATCATGATTCGTGTTTCAATAATACGAGTCGTTAAGTTTGGTAGTGTATTCGCATAGAAAAACGTTTTTATCAAAGCAGTACCTATGGGAAAATTAAGACTATTTTCAGCTCCATTATAACTTGCTTTCACTCCTTTTGGAATAAAAACAAAGCGTTTTTTTAAAGCGTAATCTGTAAACAATTCGCTAGCTGGACGATAAGGCAAAACACCATAAACAGGACTCAAATTTTTTAACTCGCCCTCAAAAAAATGATACTCCGATAATTTTTGATAAGGCACTAAAGCTAAATCAATGTTGACCGGTGTTTGAGGAACAGCAACATATTCTTCGTTCGACGAACTACAAGAACCTAATGAAATAGTAAAAAGCACTATCCAAATAACTCTATTTAACTTAACGAAAAACATTCTAAAAAGAGGTGCTAATAGTCATCGATAATCCTGAACTCTCAGGGACATAACGACAAACCCCTCCTACACAAACCAATCCGCCTCTTTGTCGACCATAATTCAAAGCAACTCTTGTTGCTTTAACTCTATAGGAACCTCCAAAACTGTAATAATGGTTTCTTAAATAATCCGTATCGTTTCCATAGTTATACAAATCTGTAGAATAAAACGAGATTTTCGAATTGATATTAAACTCTATCGTAGCTGCGACCCAATTTTTCTTGTCATGATCTGCCCATAGATGTTCACCGACCACACGAATTGACCGAGTAGATGCAAATCTATATGTCGTTTCTGCAGTCAAAATATTTGATTTTACTTCGCCTGTAGTTTCTTGAATCATTTTCTTGTTGTAATATTGATTCACATAACTAAAAATAGATTGCCATTTTGCATTCCATTTTTTAGTAATTTCTACATTAAAATCGGTAAAATATCTTTTTCCAAATCCAAAAAAATCCGTTTTATAATCTTGAGGATTATAAAGGTAAAACGTTCCTGATAAAGCATTCCAATTAGAGAAATTTGCGGCTATTTTCATTCCGTTTTTACCTCCAAATTTAGTCCCTTTTTTGACTTCATAAAACACATCTATTTGTCCTCCTATTTCACCCGCTTTTACCAAATCTTTGTCTGCCAATATCACATTAGGTTGAGCTTGATAAACATAGATATTAGCTAAATTATAATGTTGTTGTTTAGTTAAACTTGGTATAAAATTCATAATTCGATCGTTGTATGAATTTCCTTTAGCGGCTCGTTCAGAGAAAAAACTCATATTCTCTATTCTTCTAAAGGTTCCATTTATTCCAAATCTTTTTTTCGAATACCCTGAATTTAGCAAAAGAGCACTTCCTGGTTTTATTAGATTATTGTCTATTTGATCTGTAACTTGCACCACGGCATCCTTCGACTTATAGTCAAATTCTGTTGATACATAAAAAGATTGGTTATTCAGGTTTAATCTCCCAGAATATCCGTTTGTTAAAGATGCAAATTTAGGATTTTCAATTGCTGTCTTTTCATCTCTTCCTAGGTAGGAAAACCCAAGGGACAGCTCAGTTTCTTTATACTTTAATATTTCAGAAAGCGTAACTTCAGCATCAAAACCAAAAATGGTACTTTTTGTTACATCAAAGCCCGTTCTTTGATTTCCACATAACGCTTTCATAGTTAAATAAGTCGTTGGTTTATAAACAATTCTACCTCCACGCAATGCATTATTGATTCCAAGAGCTCTATCTTCCCAACTTCTAAACAGCAATCCACTTCCAAATTGTTCGTAAAAATATCCTCCTGTGACATCAATCGTATTGGACTTATATTGAACAAAATACGTCCCAACATTAATCCCTTGGTATTTTGGATTCATGTTGAGAAGGGCATTATCCTCATAGCTTTCTCCTTGTATTCCCGCAGACCATTTTTTATATTTATAATTCAAAAAAAGATAGCTGTTGGAACGCAACGGTTGATCGGGATGGGTTGTCGGATTATTAAATTCATCTTTCAACCCCTTATCATTGAGATACCATTGCGAATTGGATTCAAATCCACCACTTACAACGCCAAATTTTTGGGAGAATGCAATAGATGAAAACAACAAAAAGGCTATGATTTTTATTTTCATACTACAAAGATTTTAATTTTTCGAACAATTCTACTTCACTACCAGGCACATATCCATTTTGAATATGAACGATTACACCATTTTTTACTACCACAGTGTAGGGAATATTTGCTATAGAAAGTGCTCTTTTTAAATCTTGATTTGTATCCAATATAATTTTATAGTTCCAATCTTTCCCTTTAACTAGGGGTTTTACCCGCTTTTGTGTTCTAGAATCATCTGTTGCCACAGCAACAATTTCTATGTTGAGACTTTTTTTCCACTCTTCTTGTAAATCATTCATTTCATCTAGTTCATTGATGCATGGAGAACACCAAGTTGCCCAAAATGAAAAAATATAAATTTTATCTTTCTCTAAAAAATCGTCTTTTACAGAGACTTTTTTACCCTCTAAATCGAACAAACTTACATCTGGTAGTTTTTTCTGAGCTACAGCTGACAATCCAAAAAACAATACAAGAAAGGCTATTTTTTTCATAAAAAATCATTATTTTTACAAATAAATAAATAATTGTTCAGAAATTAAAATTTATTTTATTTTATTTGTATACTCGATTGATTAATTCATCATATAGAATAATGAAAAAAGTATTTTTATTTGTATGCGTAATAGGTCTGGGGATTTTATTTTCTTGTAGCGACACCATTGTTAATGAAAACAAACCCGATCAAAGTGTTAATGCTCCTGCAATTTCTGGGTATTTCAAAAAAAGAGTGCTCATTGAAGATTACACCGGTACTTGGTGTGGGAATTGCACACGCGTAGCTTATGCGATTGATCAAGTCAATGAACAAACCGACAAAGCAGTTGTGGTGGCGATTCATAATGGAAACGACCCCTATAGTTTTGATGGCATTGCTCCTTTAAAAAATTTAATCTTACCCAACAGCCCATTAGCTTTGCCTGTTTCAAGATTAAATAGGATGAATGTTTGGACTTTTCCAGAGCCAACGAATACTCAAGATGCCTTAAATTTAACAGGAAACAACACAACATTAGGATTGGCAATGAATTCGAGTATCTCTAATGGCACTATTGATTTAGATGTAAACATGAAATTCCTTGAGGATTTTTCAGATTTAAAATTGGTGGTCTATCTCCTTGAAGATAAATTAATTTACCCTCAACGCAATTACACTGATTATTACAATGCTGTAAATCCAATAAATGATTACGAACACAATCATGTATTGCGAAATGCTCTTACCAATATTTTGGGGGATGACCTAAACGGGACAACTCATGGCACCACAATTACTAAACATTTTACATTACCAATTCCGACCTCTGTGACTAACCCTTCAAACATAAGTTTTGTGGCATTTATTACAGGTAGTGACAACAAATCTTTAAATGCAAGGGCATCAAAAGCTAATGAAAATCAGGCATTCGAAATCAATCCCTAATAAAGAAATTCTCAATACTCATAAAGGTCGCTGTTTAGTGACCTTTTTTTTGTATGTTTGCTTTTCAATCAAAACCTCATGACGTTTTTAACTCTTTTACTTCAAGTCAATATTGACGAAAAAATAAAAAAAGCTCCCGACAACAGCTATTTAATTGGAGCTTGGATTGGAGAAGTACTCCCTTTTGCACTATTAGCAGGGGTTTCTTATCTTTTTTACTACTATGCCAAAAAGAAAAGAAACAATATGTAATTTTGCTAACACAATAAAAAAAGATACATGAGTACGATTAGAATTACTAAAATATTTAATTTTGAGACGGGACATGCCTTATTTGGCTACGATGGAAAATGTAAAAATGTTCATGGGCACAGTTACAAATTATATGTTACAGTAATAGGAAAACCCATTACAGATACTAAAAACACTAAATATGGTATGGTTATTGACTTTTCCGATTTAAAAAAAATTGTAAAAGAAGAAATTGTAGATGTTTTTGATCATGCCACTGTTTTCAATAAAAACACCCCTCATATCGAATTGGCCGCTGAGTTACAAACGCGAGGACATCATGTTATCTTAGTTGAATACCAACCTACTAGCGAAAATATGGTCATTGACTTTGCAAAAAAAATAACGAACAGACTTCCTGAAGGCATTCAATTACACGCTCTTAAACTCCAAGAAACTGAAAGTTCCTATGCCGAGTGGTATGCTAGTGACAATGAATAATACCCTTTACCAATGACACTAAAGAAAATATATTTTGCCTCAGATCAACATTTTGGCGCGCCTACTCCAGAACAAAGTTTTCCTCGAGAACAAAAATTTGTAGCATGGCTTGATGCAGTAAAAAATGATGCAGAAGCTATTTTTCTTCTAGGGGACTTATTCGACTTTTGGTTTGAATATAAAACAGTTGTTCCAAAAGGATTTGTTAGGGTACTAGGAAAATTGGCTGAACTCCGTGATAATGGTATTCCAATTTTTTTCTTTGTTGGAAATCATGATTTATGGATGGCTGATTATTTTGAAAAAGAACTTAATATTCCCGTGTATCATGACAATAAAGAATTTGTTTTTAATAACAAGATATTTCTTATAGGTCATGGAGACGGCAAAGGTCCAGGAGACAAAGGATACAAAAGAATGAAGAAAGTCTTCACTAATCCGTTTTCAAAAGCGTTATATCGTTGGCTTCATCCCGATATTGGCGTAGCACTAGCGCAACACCTCTCCGTAAAAAACAAACTGATATCAGGCGCTTCTGACGTAAAATTTTTAGGCGAAGATAAAGAATGGCTCATTCTCTATGCAAAACGTAAACTAGAAACAAAACATTATGATTTTTTTGTCTTTGGACACAGACATTTACCCTTAATTTTACCCATAGGTTCTCAATCCCAATATGTTAACTTAGGAGATTGGGTAAATTATTTTACCTATGGCGTATTTGACGGGTACCAATTCGAGATAAAAAAATACTAGTTTTTAATGTCTTTTACCCTCAGTTGTATAGAAACATTACCATTAAATTCATTTTCGTCAATGCAATAAACCGCATCGAATAAATTTGTGCTTTGTACCATTGCTATCTTTTGTCCTAGTCCAAAGCCAATGGCAGAAAACCCCTCACTTTCATTTTGTTTAACAAACATTTTCAAATGCTCGTCTTTTTGACCCAATGGTTTCGCATACCCTGTATCTCTGATCTTTTTAGACATAAAAACTGGAGCCATATTTTGGGGTCCGAAGGGTTCAAATTGTTTGAGTAATCGCACTAATTTCGGCGTTATCTCTGTAAGATTTATTTCTAAGTCTACTGAAATTTCAGGAATCAATAAATCAGGAGAAATGGTATTTTTGACTACTTGTTCAAAGGCTTCCTTAAAATTTGGAAAATTTGCTTCATGTAAAGTCATTCCTGCAGCATACATATGTCCTCCAAATTGTTCTAAATGTTCCGCACAGGCTTCCAGAGCATTGTAAATGTCAAAATCTTTCACAGATCGTGCAGAGGCGGCCAATTTATCGCCACTTTTTGTAAATACAATCGTAGGGCGATAATAGGTTTCTGTCAATCGGGAGGCCACGATTCCTATTACGCCTTTATGCCAATTTTCTTGATATACAACCGTAGTAAATCGGTTTTGCTCTTCGTTATTTTCAATTTGAGCAAGCGCTTCTATGGTGATTTGTTTGTCTAAATCTTTTCGATCTGCATTGTGTTGTTCTATTTCTGAGGCAAAAACTTCGGCTTGTTTCAGATCAAATTCAGTCAATAAAGCCACTGCAGCATTACCATGTTTAATTCTACCTGCTGCATTGATTCTTGGTGCTATAATGAAAACTACATCTGTAATAGTTAACACTTTTTTCTTTATATTCTGAACCAATGCCATAATTCCTGGTCTTGGATTCGTATTAATCACTTCCAATCCAAATTTTGCTAAAACGCGATTTTCACCTGTAATTGGTACAATATCGGCGGCAATGGCTGTAGCAACCAAATCCAAATAAGGAACTAAATCTAAAACGGATTGATTTCTATTTTGGGCCAAAGCCTGGATAAGCTTGAACCCCACACCACAACCACAAAGTTCATCATAGGGATACGTACAATCGTCTCGTTTAGGATCTAAAACCGCAACTGCTTCTGGTAGAGCATTTCCTGGTCTATGGTGGTCACAAATAATAAAATCAATATTTTTTGCATTGGCATAAGTCACGTGATCGATAGATTTAATTCCACAATCCAAAGCAATTATAAGTGACATTTCGTTATCGGCTGCAAAGTCAATTCCTTTATAGGAAATCCCATATCCCTCATCATATCGATCGGGTATATATGTAGCGATATTGGGATAATAACTACGCAAATAACTCGACACTAAAGAGACTGCCGTGGTACCATCAACGTCATAATCCCCAAAAACTAGAATATTCTCGCCTTGTTCAATTGCTTTTTCAATACGGTTGACAGCATTATCCATATCTTTCATGAGATACGGATTGTGCAAATCGTCTAAAGTGGGTCTGAAGAATGTCTTGGATTGCTCGTAGGTGGTAACCCCTCTTTGTACTAATAATGTTGCGATGATTTCGTCAACTCTAAGTTCGTTTTGTAGTTTTTGAACTTGTTCTTTTTCTGGCTTCGATTGTAAAGTCCAACGCATAAATTGTGAATTAAAATTATAAATTATGTTTTTATGGCTTATATTTTGTAAATGTATAAAATTCTTTTGATATTTAAGCTGTTGCCAAAATATTTGCAGATTCAGTCGTGATTTACTTCACACTTTTTCCTGCAACCACGGCTACAATTTCGCCCTTTGGTGCTTTATGCTCAAAATGTTTGAGTACTTCTTCAGCGGTTCCGCGAATGGTTTCTTCGTGTAATTTTGACAATTCTCTTGATATAGAAACTGGTCTATCTGCACCAAAATACTGCGTAAATTCGGCTAAGGTTTTCACCAATTTATAAGGTGACACATAAAAAATCATGGTTCGCGTTTCTTCTGCCAAGAACAAATAACGCGTTTGTCTTCCTTTTTTTTCGGGGAGAAATCCTTCAAAAACAAATCGATCGTTGGGTAGACCGCTGTTCACTAAGGCAGGGACAAAGGCTGTGGCACCAGGTAAACATTCCACTGCAATGCCATTTTCCACACATGCCCTCGTTAATAAAAATCCTGGGTCCGAAATTGCTGGGGTTCCCGCATCGGAAATTAGAGCAATCGTTTCGCCTCCTTTCAATCGGGCGACTAAATTTTCAACAGTTTTATGTTCGTTGTGCATGTGATGACTCTGCATGTGTGTAGCAATCTCAAAATGCTTTAATAATTTCCCGCTGGTACGTGTATCTTCTGCCAAGATTAAATCGACTTCTTTTAAAACCTGAATGGCTCTAAAAGTCATGTCGTCGAGATTGCCAATGGGTGTTGGAACTAAAAACAGTTTGCTCATTTATGAAAACTTTTTAGCCACAATTTCGATAAATCTTTCGGCATAATCATTTACCCCTTCCCAATTATTGTAATCGGGTTTGATGATTTCTTCTATAAAATCTTTGGCCTCCTCTAGGGTTGTAAACGTATTAAGCTGTGACAATACACGATTGTAGTCTTCTGTACTGCCGCCAAATAAGTTTTTCACAAAAGCAATGCGGTCATTCAAACCAATATTAATCGCTTTTGAATGTTGCTCATTCAACGATAGGGGTTGCTCTTCAATACTACTTTTCAACGAAGGAGGTACCACGATGTCACTAGGTTTAACAAATTCAGGTTCGGTATAATCTCCAAGAATATCTTGCAAAATCATTTGTTTAGGTTCCATTTCATTGGAAGATTCGGTTTCTTTTATGTCTTCTTCAAAAGAAGCTTCGGCTGCCATTTCAAAAATAGGATCAAAATCGGGGGCTGACTCAGAAACAGGGGTTTCCTCTGTTAATTCTGCTGCTGTTGGCTGCTCTAGTTCCGCTTCTGTTGCGGTTGGAACCTCTGCTGTTTCTTCTATCAATTCTTCAACAACTTCTGAAACTGCTGCCTCACTTGTTGAGTCATTATTAATAAAAGCACTTAGTTTTTCTTCTAAATCTTCTGCTTCAACAGACGTTTTTACTTGTTCATAATTGTCGCCATAGAATTTCAAAACAGTCAATGCCTCATACAACTTTTGGGTTTCAAAATACAGTTTGTCAAGCTCCGATTTGTTTTTTAATTTCAAAATTCGGTGTGCAATGCTTATTAATTCGGCTTCCAATCTTTTTTTCATAACTTTAATGCGTTGAAGTGAAATTTCTTATAAGAATTTGATATTTTTGTTTTGTACAAATGTAACAGAAATTCCTGTTTCATAATAACGAAATTATTAAATGTTTCTCGAAAATACTGTAAATCATAAAGAACAATTTGGCTGGATTGAAGTAATCTGCGGTTCGATGTTCTCTGGAAAGACCGAAGAACTCATCCGAAGACTCAAACGTGCGCAATTTGCCAAACAAAAAGTGGAGATTTTTAAACCTGCCATCGATACTCGTTATGACGAAGAAATGGTGGTCTCGCACAACAAGAATGAAATTCGTTCCACACCCGTACCAGCGGCTGCCAACATTGCTATTTTAGCTCAAGGTTGCGATGTCGTAGGAATTGATGAGGCTCAGTTTTTTGATGATGAGATTGTAAAAATTTGCAATGATTTAGCAAACTCTGGCATTCGTGTTATCGTTGCTGGATTGGATATGGATTTTAAAGGAAACCCTTTTGGACCGATGCCTGCGCTGATGGCTACTGCCGAATATGTAACAAAAGTCCATGCCGTTTGTACCCGAACAGGCAACTTAGCGCACTACAGTTTTAGAAAAGCCGACAGCGACCATTTGGTGTTACTTGGAGAAACCGAAGAGTACGAACCTTTAAGTCGGGCGGCCTATTTTAAAGCCATGCGAGAAAACTTGGAAGTAAAAGATGCCGAACTTTTGTCTGAGAAAAAAGAAGAATAATTTTGACCCTTTCCATCCGAAATATCATTCCAATCATTAAAGCTACTTTTGTTGGTATAAACGATATCGCCATAGTAGATCACATTTCTATTGATAGTCGTTCGCTACAAAATTCAGAAAGTACGCTATTCTTTGCTTTAGTCGGCCCCAACAATGACGGACATAAATTTGTCGCCGATCTTTTTGAAAAGGGTGTAATGAATTTTGTTGTTAACTATATCCCTTCTAACGTACAAGGAAAGGCCAATTTTCTTGTGGTTGAGAATTCCGTTCAGGCATTACAAACGTTTGCTACCACTTACCGTAGTGATTTCAATTTTCCAGTGATAGGAATCACAGGAAGTAACGGAAAAACCATCATCAAAGAATGGTTGAATTTCTTGCTAAGTCCCGATTACAATATCATTCGCTCACCCAAAAGTTATAACTCCCAAGTTGGGGTACCGCTTTCGGTTTTGGGAATTAACGAAAAACACAACCTCGGGATTTTTGAAGCTGGAATTTCTACCATAAACGAAATGGCTAATCTGCAACGCATCATCCAACCTACCCTTGGAGTATTATCCAATATTGGTTCGGCTCACAACGAAGGCTTTCATGATGTTGGCGAAAAAATAAAAGAAAAATTAAAACTATTCTCGTCCGTTGAGGTTTTAATTATGAATAAAAATCGAACCATAGAAGCGTTTCTGAATCCCAAAATCAATACGTTTACATGGAGTTCTGAAGATGGTAAAGCCGATGTTTTTGTAAGAGCTAAAGAAAGTCCTGATAAAACAGAACTTCAAATTACTTTTCAAAAGTTGTGTTTTAAAATCATGATCCCTTTTGCTGACCAAGCGTCAATTGAAAACGCTATGCATTGTTTGATGGTCTTGTTATATTTTAAATATGATCATGAAACCATTCAACATCGAATGGCCATGCTTTATCCCGTAGAAATGCGCTTGAAAGTTAAAAATGGCGTAAACAATACTACCCTGATTGATGACAGTTACAGTTCCGATTTTCAGTCGTTAAAAATCGCGTTAGATTTTCTAGAAAGTCAAAAGCAATATAAAAAGAAAACGCTTATTCTCTCGGATATTTTTCAAAGCGGATTGGTTACTGAAGAATTGTATTCGCAAGTTTCGCAGGTGATTGTTTCCAATAAAATCAATCGTGTGATTGCCATAGGAAAAACCATTTCTGGATTTAAAAGCAAGTTTCCCAATTGCCTCACTTTCCAATCTACAGCGCAGTTTTTAGACACCATCGACAAAATTACATTTGAAAACGAAACCATTCTGATAAAAGGAGCACGCCATTTTCATTTTGAGGAAATTGTAGCCACCTTAGAAGAAAAAACCCATGAAACCGTTTTGGAAATCAATCTCAATGCCATAAGTCATAATTTGAATTTCTATAAATCGAAGCTTCAACCAGAAACCAAATTGATGGTTATGGTAAAAGCGTTTAGTTATGGCAATGGAGGCTTTGAAGTTGCTAAATTGCTGTCACATCACAAAGTCGATTATCTAGGGGTGGCTTTTGCCGATGAAGGAATTTCGCTAAAAAACGCAGAAATTGAGTTGCCTATTATGGTTTTAAATCCTGAAAATACGAGTTTTGCAGCCCTTATTCAACACCAATTAGAACCTGAAATTTATTCCCTAAAAGGACTCACAGCTTTCTTAAAAATTGCCGAACAAAAGAAATTGAAAAACTTTCCTATTCACATAAAACTCGATACAGGAATGCATCGTTTGGGATTTGAAGAAGAGCATATCGACGAACTTATTGCAATATTAAAAAACAATACCAACGTTCAAATAAAAAGCATCTTATCCCATTTAGCTACCAGTGATGACATGGCATTTGTAGATTTTACTTTGGCGCAAATAAAATTGTTTGAAAAACTATCATCACAATTGATGAATGCTCTACAAATCAAACCCATTCGACATATTTTAAACACATCTGGAATTTCCAATTTCCCCCAAGCCCAATACGATATGGTTCGTTTAGGCATTGGTCTTTATGGTGTTTCTAATGATGATGATGAACAAAAGTTACTAGAAAATGTTGGAACATTAAAGTCGATTATTTCTCAAATCCGAACCATCAAAGCAGGAGAAAGCGTGGGCTATGGTAGAAGATTTATGGCTGAAAAAACCACCAAAATTGCTACTATCCCAATTGGTTATGCAGATGGAATTTCTAGACATTGGGGAAATGGTGTCGGATATGTTGTCATCAAAAACAAAAAAGCTCCTGTTGTAGGAAGTGTTTGTATGGATATGCTTATGGTAGACATTACTGATATTGATTGTAAAGAAGGTACAGATGTTATCATTTTTGGCGAAAACCCAACCGTATCTTTTATAGCAAAACAACTGGGCACCATTCCGTATGAAATTATGACGAGCATTTCGCAACGAGTAAAACGCGTTTTTTATAGAGAATAAAAAGTTATTTTGTAACTTCGTGTCTACTAATTTAAAACAATACGATCATGGGAATGATTTCAGAATTTAAAACCTTTGCCACTAGAGGCAACGTAATTGATTTAGCTATAGGGGTTATTATTGGAGGTGCTTTTGGTAAAATTGTAAGTTCGTTTATTGATGATGTCATTACGCCTTTATTGTTAAAACCTGCACTAGTAGCGGCTCATTTATCAAAAATCGAGGAATTAACCATCTTTGGAGGAGTTAAATACGGTATGTTTTTATCGGCAGTAATTAATTTTCTTATAGATGCTTTTATTTTATTTTTAATTATTAAAGCTATTAATGCCACAAAAAAGAAAGAAGAAGCCAAACCAGCAGTTTCCTCTAGTCCAACTCAAGAACAACTCTTAACCGAAATTAGAGATTTACTAAAAAAACAATAGACCGCTACATTATATATTCTAACTAAACCGCTTTAAAACTAAAGCGGTCTTTCTTTTTATAAAATTTTCATTTCCATCGTTTTTCTTTTTACATTTGTACTTCTTAAATTTGTAAAAAATCATACGTATATGAAAGTTGCTGTTGTAGGTGCCACCGGAATGGTTGGCGAAGTCATGCTCCAAGTTTTAGCTGAACGAAATTTTCCCGTTACAACGTTAATTCCTGTAGCTTCAGAGAAAACGGTAGGAAAAGAAATCGAATTTAATGGAACAACGTACAAAGTGGTTGGATTACAAACCGCCGTAGACATGCGCCCCGATATTGCATTGTTTTCTGCGGGTGGGCAAACCTCTTTAGATTGGGCACCCAAATTTGCAGCCGTAGGAACCACCGTTATTGATAACTCTTCAGCTTGGCGAATGGACCCTACCAAAAAATTAATCGTTCCAGAAATCAATGCTTCTGAGCTAACTAAAGACGATAAAATTATAGCCAATCCAAATTGTTCTACCATACAAATGGTGATGGTGTTAGCGCCATTACACAAAAAATACCACATCAAACGCGTGATTGTTTCTACCTATCAATCCATTACAGGAACTGGTGTAAAAGCGGTACAACAATTGGAAAATGAATATGCAGGAGTGCAAGGTGACATGGCATACAAATACCAAATCCACCGAAATGCGATTCCACAATGCGATGTGTTTGAAGAAAACGGCTACACCAAAGAAGAAATGAAATTGGTTCGGGAGACACAAAAAATCATCGGAGATAAAAGCATTGCTGTAACGGCAACGGCCATTAGAATTCCTGTTGTAGGTGGACACAGCGAAGCGGTAAACGTAGAATTCGCAAACGATTTCAACCTAAGTGATATCCGAGAACTCTTGCATCATACTGCTGGGGTTGTCGTTCAAGACAATACCGATACATACACCTATCCTATGCCTTTGTTTGCACAAGATAAAGATGATGTTTTTGTAGGGCGTATTCGTCGTGATGAAAGCCAACCTAATTCCTTAAACTTATGGATTGTGGCCGATAATCTTAGAAAAGGAGCGGCTACCAACACCATTCAAATTGCAGAATATTTGGTTGCGAACCACCTCGTATAATACAAACAAACTTATTGAATCCATTTGAGTTAACCTTTCTAAAAGTTTGTTAATTCAAATGGTTTTTCATTTAGGTTAGTTACCTTTGCCTTGATGAAGAAAAAGTACGCCATTCTCAATGTGTTTTTCGGATTGACACTCTTGTTCGCATTAGTGCTTCAATCCTTGCATGCTTTTAATCACTTAGAACAAGAACTTACTTCTAAAGAATGCCATCACAAATATGCTAAAAACAAAACCGAGTTCACTCATGTGCATCACAACAACGAACATTGTTTTGTGTGTGAATTTGCTTTTAGTTCTTCTTTAAAATCAGACTTTTTTGCCTATCCGTTTAAGAACGTAGAAATCCCGATTTCCTATTCTTTTTTCTATTCTAAAGAAATTACACAAACGTTTCAAGGCAGTCTTTTTGCCCTTCGCGCCCCACCACGTTTTATTGTTTAAATCATTTTTTCTGAAGCCTATTCAGAATATTTATTTTTTAACAATATACTCTTTTACAAATGAAATCTTTTTTTCTTGCCCTCATGTTAGGGTTTTCCATATTTGCGTCTGCGCAAAACACACTCGTTGGGACTATTTCTAACCCACAAAACACCCCTTTGTCTGGCGTGACCATTCGCCTTCCAGAGCTTCATAAAGAAACCCTATCTGATGAAAACGGAACCTACACCTTCCGCAATATTCCTAATGGGAGTTTCAAAATCACATGCTCCTATATGGGTTATGAAACCCAAACAAAATCGGTCGAAATCTCACAAAAAGAGACCGTTATGAATATTATTTTGACAGAAACAATACATCAAATGGATGAAGTCATTATTTCAACGGCATTCAACAAATTACAATCGCAAAACGTGATGAAAGTCGAACACCAATCCCTTAAAACACTGGCCCAAAAAGGAACCTCAACCCTAATAGAAGGCTTAGCAACTATCCCTGGAGTTTCTCAAGTTTCTACCGGAACCTCCATTGGGAAACCCGTCATTCGCGGATTGAGCGGCAATCGTGTGTTGGTGTATTCACAAGGCGTTCGATTGGAAAACCAACAATTTGGCGAAGAACACGGTTTGGGATTGAATGATGCCGGAATTGAAAGTGTTGAAGTAATTAAAGGTCCCGCCTCGTTGTTGTATGGTTCTGATGCCTTGGGGGGCGTATTGTATTTCAACCCTGAAAAATTTGCTGCACCCAATACTCTGGAAGGGAACTTCAATCAAAAATTGTTTTCCAACACCAATGGAAGTAGTACTTCTCTTGGCGTTAAAACCTCGTCAGATTCGTTCAAATTTTTAGCACGGGGCAGTTACAATACGCATGCCGATTATAAAATTCCTGACGGAAATAGAGTAACTAATACCCGCTATAATGAATCCGATTTTAAAACGGCTTTGGGTTATTCAAAAGAACGCTTTACGTCTACATTGCGTTATAATTTCAATAAATTGGATTTAGGAATTCCTGAACAAGGTATCGCCGAACAAACCCCTACTCATAAAACAACGTTTCCGAAACAAGCTGTGTATGCTACTATTTTAAGTTGGAACAACACGATTTTCTTTAAAAGATCAAAATTGGATGCCGATTTGGGCTATATTTCCAACAATAGAAGTGAGTTTGAAGACAGTGATGTGGCCAATTTACACATGACATTAAAAACCTACAATTACAATGTCAAGTATTATTTACCCAAAATAGGAAACTTCGAATCGATTGTAGGAACGCAAGGCATGCATCAAACCAATGTGAATACGGGAGAAGAATACCTCATTCCAGATGCCACCACCAACGATTTTGGTGTTTTTGGAACGGTAAATTTCGAGTGGAAGAAAAAGGTGCTTCAAGCTGGAGCGCGATTTGACCACAGAAATGTCACATCAATAGCACACGGAAATTTTGGGGATGAAGGCTATTTTCAAGCTATTGCTAAAAAATTTCAAAGTTTTAATGCTTCATTGGGATTCAAAACCAATATAAAGAAAAACGTCATCTTCCGATTGAATTTCGCCTCAGGATTTCGAGCACCTAACTTAGCAGAGTTAACTTCCAATGGTGTACATGAAGGCAGCAATCGCTATGAGGTGGGAAATGCTGCTTTAAAAAACGAACAGAATTTTCAAACCGATTTGAATTTGGAATACCGAAATCCACATTTTGAATGGTTTGTCAACGGCTTTTACAACACCATCAATCAATACATTTTTATCGCACCCAATGGTATCGTTACCAACGGATTTGACACCTATGTATATACCCAAGCCAATGCGGTTTTATTTGGTGGAGAAGCCGGAATCCATTTTCATCCGCACCCTGTAGATTGGTTGCACATTACGAGTAGTTTTGAACGTGTCACAGGAAAAAAACAAAACGGTGAAAACTTGCCTCTAATCCCTGCCAATAAATGGAACAACTCTATTAAAACCGAATTCAAATCGAGTAAGTACTTAAAAGACCCTTTTGCGCTTTTGAATGTCACCTATACGTTCGACCAAAAGAATCCGAGTCTATTTGAAACCAAATCTAACGATTATACGCTAGTAAATTTGGGCTTTGGTGGAAAAGTAACTTTAGGAAAAACCAGTTTTGATGTGAATTTGAATGCCAATAATCTTTTCAACAAAACGTATATTTCGCATTTGTCCCGTTTAAAAAATGAAGGCATCCCCAATATGGGAAGAACCGTAGTTTTGGGCGTTATTTTAAATATGTAATTCGTTTTGTGATGATTCCTTTAGATTTTTTTATATTTGATAACGATTAAACCCTTTCATCATCGGCTCGAGCATGCCACTAAAAGCAAAAAAAGGAGGGTTGGATAGGATTTTGTGGTTTTTCTGTTTTTTAAATTGTAAAACCAGACGAAAGGATTAGCTACGCTGAATTTCATTTCGCGCGGGAGCGGGGATTCTAATTATATAATAAATTAGTATGTCATCAAAAAAGTATGAAGAAGCTTCCTTAAATTTAATAAAGGCAGCAGATATAGCAATTGAATCAATTAAAAAATTTCCTCCCAAAAAAGAGAGTACGGATTTTTGTAAACATCTTCTAAATTGCTATCATGAAAATAAAATGTTAATAATTAACTCAGAACCAAAATTTAGAAATCTTACCAGTCTTAAATATGATTATGAAGCAATTTTCACACGATTTCAAGAAAGTAATGGCGAAGATGTTGAAGAATTTTGGAGAAGAATAAAAGAAGAGGGGTTGCCTTATAAAAGAGAAAATAAAGTAGCCAAGATTTTAAAACGTCGTAAAATTAACAACGATTTAGAATATAATTTTGTTACCGATGTTATTGTGCCATATCAACAAGAAGGTTTGATAAATGAAGAAGAATCATTTTTATTAAAAAAATATTTAGGAGATTTTGAAATGAAATTTAAAAAATAATAATAATTCTGTGACTAGATATTACCTATCTTTTATATTATTAGCATTTTACTCACTCCCCCGCTAACGCACGAATCCCTAAGCATGGCAATTGTAAACTAGAAGAAAAAGATAATTGCTTTACATTAGGTTGGAGAGAAGAAATTTAGAAAACCATACAAAAGGAGTCATGAGGTAAGAGGAGTCATGCTCATACTAGCAAAGCCTCTTTAATTTTAAGATTAGATTTTAAAACCTGACAAATTTTCGAAACTTGTCAGGTTTTGCTTTTATTTAAAAGCTATTGTCTCCATCTAATAAATTGCCTAAACCGCCCAATAAGCTTCCTTCTTCACGGGAATTCCCTCCTGCTTTTGGGGCTGAAGCAATAATTCGGTCTGCCAATCGGCTAAAGGGCAACGATTGTACATAGACCGTACCAGGACCGCGAAGCGTTGCATAAAACAAGCCTTCGCCGCCAAAAAGAGAATTTTTAATACCTCCTATAAACTCGATGTCGTAATCAACATCTTTGGTAAAACCTACAATGCAACCCGTATCTACTTTTAACACTTCGCCTGCAGCCAATTCTTTTCTGGCTAGAGTACCTCCCGAGTGCACAAAGACCATCCCATCGCCTTCCAATTTTTCCATGATAAAGCCTTCACCTCCAAACAAGCCACGGCCTAACTTTTTAGAAAATTCAATCCCCACAGAAACGCCTTTGGCCGCACACAAGAACGAACTTTTTTGACATATAAATCGGCCGCCAAATTGCGCTAAGTCAATCGCAACGATTTTCCCAGGATAGGGCGCCGCAAAAGACACCTTACTTTTTTTGAAGTTCCTATTTTGATAGGCTGTCATAAACAAACTTTCACCCGTTAAAACCCGTTTTCCAGCAGAGAGTAATTTGCCAAACAAACCGCTTTGTTGTTGGTCGGAGCCATCGCCAAAAATAGTTTCCATTTGAATTCCATCCTCCATCATCATGAAACTACCCGCTTCGGCAATGACAATTTCTTGCGGATCGAGTTCAATTTCTACATATTGCATTTCTTCACCAAAAATTTGGTAATCTATTTCGTGTGCTTGCATGGTAGTACTTTTTTAAATTTGAACTATTAGTTGCCGAAATCAAACGAAAGTTACAAAAACCTCTTGTGAACAATAACAAAATAGAATTGTGCAAAAAAACATACTTAAAAATATGTATTGTTTAAAATATTAATCCTATTTTTACCATATTACTAACTCTAAAAGCAAATTGTTATGAATTCAATGTTTACTAAAATTGTTAGAATACTATTAGGAGTACTACTTGTTTCGTTTGGACTGAACAAACTTTTACCATCACCTTTCATTCCCTTACCTGAACTTTCTCCAAAAGCCGCCGATTTTATGACGTCTTTAGCGAATACGGGGTATGTTTTAAAAACGGTAGGCGTGTTAGAGTTGTCTATTGGTGTCTTATTGTTGCTGAAAAAATGGCTTGCTTTTGCGCTATTGCTCCTAGCACCAATTTCTACGAACATCATTTTATTTCATTTGTTTTTAGATCTCCCTGGAATTGCTGGCGCATTGGTTGTTGCCACGCTCAACGGAATTTTAATCTACAAACATTGGTCGCAATACAAAGGGCTGTTTCTATAGTTTAGGATTAATATTCTATATTGCCCACGTGTTTCATAATTCGTAAAATTTTTCCTTTTCGTCTTTCTATATAGGAAGACGAATTGGAAGCCTTATATTTTCTTGGATTGGGAAGAATGGCTGCAATTCCTGCGGCTTGGTTCTTTGTTAGATGTGCAGCATCGGTATGATACCAATATTGTGCTGCTGCCTCGGCGCCATACACGCCTTCTCCCATTTCTATAGAATTAAGGTATACTTCCATGATGCGTTCTTTACCCCAAATAATTTCGATAAGTGCCGTAAAATAGGCTTCAAGAATTTTTCGAACGTAACTTCTACCTTGCCAAAGAAAGATATTCTTTGCCGTTTGCTGGGAAATGGTACTCCCACCCTTCAATTTTTTTCCCTTAGTGTTATTTTTAAAAGCCTTATACATCGCACTAAAATCAAATCCGTAATGTTTTAGAAATGTACCATCTTCACTTGCAATGACCGCTTTTTGAAGATTGGGAGATATCGATTCTAAAGGCATCCATTCATGACTACAAGTCATTTCTTTTCCATCCATTTTTTGTTCGATGGCCCTTGTAATCATTAGGGGTGTAAAAGGTACTGGCACCCATTTAAAAACCAGAACAGACAAAATTGACAAAGCAAAAAACCACATCATCATTCTTTTAATACTATGAATTATCTTTTGAAAAAACGTGCGGTTTGAATTGGATTTACTTCTAAAATGTATCATACTAATGCTGCTAATTCTTTTCCTATTATACTTCCAATAGCGACACCCATGCCACCCATTCTAACGCCACAATAGACATTTTGTGACAGTTGGGTAACAATTGGTTTTTTGTGGTTTCCTACACCCATAATACCACTCCATCGGTGCTCAATGGCATACGTCTTATTAGGTAAAATGACTTCTTTTAATAAGGTTTCCAATCTATCTTGTATTGGTGCCGTTTGGTTTAACTCTGTTGTAGTTTCTCCTTCAAAATCTAGATTTCGACCCCCGCCCAGTAGGATTCGATTTCCAATATTTCTAAAATAATAATACCCTTTATCTAAATGAAACGTTCCTTTGATATCCAAATCGGGAATCGGTGTCGTAATCAAAACTTGTGCCCGTGCAGGAACCACGGCATTTTGGGTGAGTTGCGAAGCAAATCCGTTGGTTGCAAACAACAGTTTTCCTGATTTAAAACTCACATCTCCCACACAAATGTCCACGGCATCAATTCCATCAACAAATGAGGTCACTTGCATGTGATTAAGCAGTAAAATATCATGAGCGATGGCTTGTTTTAAAAGCGCCTGCATCATATTCCCTGTATCTATTTGCCCTTCAAACGGATTGAAAATCACATATTCTTGAATGTTTTTAAAATCAAAACGATCTATTTCCTTAGAAAAAACATCATTTTTGAATACTGGTTTTAAAATTTCATTAATAAAAGGCAGTTTTTGTACACAATCGTTATAAAAAGTCTCGTCCTCTTTAAGAAACAATTCATACCCACCGTGAGGTTTGAAATCTAACACGTCATCACCAAGACGTTTGCGAAGCAATTGCAATCCCTCCCATCGTTTTTGCACAAGTTGCAGCACTTCTTCTTCCGAATGGGTTTTCAAATCGTCTATAATTTCGGACAAACTCCCAAAACAAGCAAATCCGGCATTTTTAGTACTCGCCCCTTGCGGAAGAATTCCTTGTTCTAGAACTAAAATTTTGGCTTTTGGAAAACGCTCCCGTAAATTAATAGCACAATGAAGTCCGACGATGCCACTTCCAACAACCGTAAAATCGACATTTGAAAACCAATTTTTTATTTCCCAATAGCTTAATTTCATATCTAACGAATTTCGGAACGGAAGCTAATATAGACAAAATTAGGTGTTGCATAAAATATTTTTTACTTTTAACCCTTTATTCATTAAATCCAACTCTGGAGAACCCTGAAAAAATAAAACCAAATGAAAAAAACACTTCTTATAATCGCGTGCACTATGAGTTTACTATCGTCTGCCCAACAAGTATTAACCCCCGAATTGCTATGGAAATTAGGGCGTATCAGTGTGATTGGAATCTCAAAAGACAAAAAAAATATTGTATATAAAGTGGCTACACCTGTAATGGAAGAAAACAAATCGGTGTCAAAATACTATACCATTCCCATAACTGGAGGCGTTGCCACAGAACTTAAAGAAACGAAAGAGCTTGTTACAGATAAAAATGTCTCTCCTGATGGGAAGTATATTTTGTCGAGTCAAGAAGTGAAAACAGAAAAGATTTTGGGAAAAGATTATTATCCCGAATTACAGAAGTCTGATGTTCAAATCTACAACGGATTGGATTATCGTCATTGGGACACTTGGAACAACGGCACACACAATCATGTTTTTTATGCCGAAAACAAAGAAGGTGCTACCCCTATCGACATTATGAAAGGCGAAAACTTTGATGCTCCTCAAAAACCTTTTGGGGGCGATGAAGATTTTATTTGGGCTCCTGATGGGAAAAGCATTATTTATGTATGCAAGAAAAAAGAAGGCACCGCTTATGCTATTTCAACCAATACCAATTTATATCAATATAATTTAGAGACTAAAACTACGATCAACCTGACCGAAGACAACCAAGGATATGATACCAATCCGCAATTTTCTCCATTAGGGGATTTGAGTTGGCTACAAATGAAACGTGACGGCTATGAAGCCGATAAAAATGATATTATCGTTCGCGTTTCCGAATCGCTAAAAATAAATCTTACTGCAAATTGGGATGGTTCAGTCGAGAGTTTTACTTGGAGTAAAGATGGAAAAAAAGTCTATTTTATTGCGGCAGTTGACGGAACACAACAATTGTTTGAAGTCAATTATCCAGGATTATCCAAAATTGCCATTACAGTAAAACAAGTAACATCGGGTGATTTTGACGTGCATGACATTGTCGATATTACAGGAAATACGGCTATTTTGACTCGCACCGATATGAATCATGCCCTTGAAATTTTCTCTGTTGATTTGAAGAAAAATACGTGGACGCAATTAACGAAAGTGAACGATGAAAGCTATAGCAAATTGGCTTTACCTAAATACGAAAGAAGATATGTTACTACAACCGATGGTAAAAAAATGTTGGCTTGGGTCATTCTTCCTCCAAATTTTGATAAAACTAAAAAATATCCTACTTTGTTATATTGTCAAGGAGGACCGCAATCACCTTTAACGCAATTCTATTCTTTTCGTTGGAATTTCTCTTTAATGGCCTCACAAGGATATGTTGTAGTGGCACCAAACCGTCGAGGCATGTATGGACACGGTCAAGAGTGGAATGAACAAATCTCGAAAGATTGGGGGGGTCAAGTAATGAAAGATTACCTTGCAGCAATTGATGATGTGGCAAAAGAAAGCTATGTAGACAAAACCCGTCTAGGGTGTGTGGGAGCGAGCTATGGAGGCTATTCGGTTTTTTATTTAGCAGGTATTCACAACAATCGTTTTAAAACGTTTATTGCGCACGATGGCGTCTTTAACACACAAAGTATGTTTGGCACCACTGAAGAAGTGTTTTTTAATTATTGGGATTTTGGAGGTGCTTATTGGGAAAAAGATAATGCAGTAGCTCAAAAAGCCTACACTAAATTCAATCCAATTACCCTTGTAGAGAAATGGAACACACCTATTCTAATTATTCAAGGGGGTATTGACTTTCGCGTTCCTATCGGACAAGGACAAGAAGCGTTTCAAGCAGCGCAATTGCGTGGCATCAAATCGAGATTTTTATATTTCCCTGAAGAAAATCATTGGGTGCTTAAACCACAAAACGGAATGGTTTGGCAAAGAGAATTTTACAAATGGTTGAAAGAGACCTTATAAATTACACAAACACAAACCCTGCTTCTTCAAGCAGGGTTTTTTTATGTCTTTTTAAAAATTCAATATTGAAGTTATAATTTGAGTACTCTACTTTTTTTAATCGTAAGCATGTTTTTTTCCATTTGTCCTTATCAATAAATCATTTCTTGCTGATGAATTTTATAAAAGATGTACATGTTTTATAAAAAAGATATATATCTTTTGTTAGAAAGATGTACATGTTTTTGTATAAAGATATACATCTTTTAATATATTTGTAAGGAACAAATAATTTTATCAACCTGATAAACTATAAAAGTATGCCTGTAAAATTTAAAATGGTACCTAAAAAGAATGTTTTAGTCCATCCGCCAGAAATTAAGTACTATCCATGTGCAGTGAGTCAAGGTGAAGTAGATCTTGATGATTTAGCAGAGGTGGTAGCTTCACGCTCCACTGTTAGTAGAGCTGATTGCTATGGGGTAATTTATGGATTAACTCAAGTGATTGGAGAGATGCTTAGTGATGGAAAAATTGTGAAAATTGATGCTTTGGGCTCTTTAAAATTGACTTTACAAGGCACACCAGCCGATTCGGAAGCTGAGCTTGGAAAATCAAATATTAAAAAGGTAAATGTGATTTACAAACCCGCCAAGGAACTTAAAAACAAATTGAAACGGATTACTTTTAAACGTATTAGATAGAGGGCTTTTGAGATGATTTATCCAAAATTCATTAGTGTGATATTGTTTATCCCCCTGTTTTTAAATAAAAAAGCTTTATCAAAATTCAAGACTTTGACAAAGCTTTTTTATTATTATGGAAAGAACGATGTTTTTACTTTGTGTGAGTAACATGTGAAAGTCCTCCTCCGTCGGAATAGCAACCGTAGGCTTTACTTCACCATAGGAAATCCTTTGCTACGCATCAAGGCATCTACTTTGGCATCTCTTCCTCTAAAGGAACGGTACGCAACACCTTGATCGGTGGTATTTCCAGAACTAAATACGTATTTCAATAGGCGTTTAGCCACTTCTTTATCATAAGGCCCTTTGGCTTCCGTAAACGCTTCATAGGCATCGGCACAAATGACATCGGCCCACAAATAGCTGTAATACCCTGCGGAGTATTCATCACTTGAGAATATATGTCCAAATTGAGGGGTGCGATGACGCATGACGATTTCAGACGGCATATTTAATTCGGCCAACGTAGTTCTTTCAAAGGCATCTGGATCAATGGTTTTAGTGCCTTCCGTGTGTAATTTCATATCAATTAAAGCACTCGAAATCAATTCTACTGTATTGAACCCTGCATTGAAATGAGACGCTTTCTGAATTTTATCTAACAACGCTTGCGGCATAGGTTCGCCTGTTTTATAATGCAATGCATAATTTTTTAGCACCTCTAGAGTGGACAACCAATTTTCTAAAATTTGTGAAGGGAATTCCACATAATCACGAGCCACATTGGTTCCTGCTAAAGTTGGATAATTTACATTAGAACATAATCCGTGAAGGGCATGGCCAAATTCGTGAAACAACGTACTGGCATCATCCCAAGAAATCAATACGGGTTCTCCTGGCGCTCCTTTGATGAAATTGGAATTATTGGAAACTATTGTAGGAACAACTCCATTAAAACGTTCCTGTGTTCGGTACTCGTTCATCCAAGCTCCTGAACGTTTTCCTTTTCGGGCATAAGGATCAAAATACCACAACCCAACTAATGTATTGGTCGATTTATTTAATACCTCATAAACTGTTACATCTTCTTGATATACTGGAACGTCATTTACTTGAACAAACTTTAAGTCGAACAATTCCCCTGCAACCCAAAACATTCCTTCACGCAATTTGTCCAATTGTAAATATTGTTTAACTTCATTTTGATCTAGGTCGTATTTTGCCTTACGCACTTTTTCTGCATAATAGCGATAATCCCAAGGTTGTATTTTAAACTCTCCTTTTTCTTCTTCTACAATTTTTTGCATATCAGCCACCTCAACTTTGACTTGTGCTACAGCGGGTTTCCAAATATCTAGCATCAATTTCATGGCATGTTCAGGGTCTTTTGCCATAGTATTGGATAATTTCCAATGGGCATGAGAAGCAAATCCCATCAATTTGGCTCTATCGGCGCGAAGTTTAAGAATTTGAGTGATGATGGCGTTATTGTCTTGGGCATTGCCGTTATCTCCACGATTGACAAACATACGCCATACTTTTTCTCTTAGCGTTCTGTTGCTAGAATACGTTAAAAACGGTTCTACTGAAGAACGGGTGTTGGCCACCGCACCTAAAGAGCTCAATTTATGATCTTGCGCATTGATTTTAGCCGCACTTCTCAACTCTTCTGGCAGTCCTTCAAAATCGGCTTCTGTTTTTAATTCGACATACTGGTTATTTTCTTCTGAAAGTAAATTTTGACTAAACTTCGTATACAATCCAGCCAATTGTTGGTTGAGTGCGCTCACTTTCGTTTTCGTTTTAGCATCTAGTTTAGCTCCAGCATAGACAAAATTATCATAGACTACTTTTACCAAACGTTTTTGTTCCTTTGTCAACTTAGATTTCTCTTTCGAGAGATGCACTGCTTGTATTCTTTGAAATAATTTAGTGTTTTGTGTGATTTTATCTGAAACTGCAGCCAATTTCGGTTCCATTTCGGCTTCTATGGGTTCAAATTCAGGGCTATTCATATTAGAACTGTAAATACCATATACCGTGTAGACTCTCGAAAGCGTTTTCCCTACTTTCTCCAAAGCCGCAATGGTATTTTGAAATGTAGCTGGTTTTGAATTGTTGGCAATCGCCTCAACTTCCTTCAACTTCTCTTGCATAGCCGTCTCAAGAGCAGGCTTAAAATCAGAAATTTTATATTCATTAAAGGCAGGTACGCCTCCATAATTCCCTTTCCACTCATTGAGCAAAGGGTTTTTATTTTGTGCATTCATTGTAAAAACTGTTGAACTAATCAAAATGGTTTTAATAATTGTTTTCATACATTGTCATTTGCTAACAAATATAAGTAAAAGTTCTCAGTCACAGTTTTAGTATTCGGTATTTGTGAATTGACCTATTTAAAAATTCAATATCTTTGGGGATTAGGTAAAATAAAAAGCAAATGTTTCAAAATAAAAAAGACATTGTATATGTAATTCTTGCAGGTATTTTCATCACAAATGCCGTGGTAGCAGAATTGATAGGTGGAAAATTAATCAATGTATTTGGGGTGCCTATGAGCGTCGGAATCTTACCTTGGCCCATTGTCTTTGTGAGCACCGATTTAATCAACGAATATTTTGGTGAAAAAGGGGTTCGAAAACTATCTTTAATCACAGCGAGTCTCATTACCTATACTTTTGTCCTCTTGTTTATAGCCATGCGAATTCCGGCGATGAAAGGAGATAAACTGGTAACTGACGCTCAATTTAATGGTGTTTTTGGTCAAAGTATGTGGATTATTGTTGGAAGTATCACCGCTTTTTTAGTATCGCAATTAATTGACGTTACGATTTTTCATTTTGTAAAAAATAAAACTGGTGGCAAAATGATATGGTTACGCAGTACGGGTTCTACGGTCATTTCGCAATTATTTGATAGCTTTATTGTGTTGGGCATTGCCTTTTGGATGACCGGAAAAATGACCACTGAAGTTTTTTTGGCATCTGCAGTGACAGGGTATTTGGTAAAAATGAGTATCGCAATTTTATTGACTCCTCTCATTTATTTAGGACATTCACTTATTGAAAAATATATTTATGGAAAATAAAACACGTTGTGCATGGTGCGAAAAAGACGATTTATATCGCGATTATCATGATTATGAATGGGGAAAACCTGTATATGATGATGCCAAACTCTTTGAATTTTTAATTCTTGAAACCTTTCAAGCAGGTTTAAGTTGGTATACCATTCTGAAAAAAAGAGAACATTTTAGAGTGGCTTTTGACAACTTTGATTATAAAAAAGTAGCTAATTATGGTGAGGTAAAAGTTCAAGAATTGCTTCAAAACGCAGGAATTATTAGAAATCAATTAAAAATTAGAGGCACCATTTCTAATGCTATTGCGTTCATGAAGGTACAAGAAGAATTTGGTAGTTTTTCAAAATACATTTGGAAATTTACCAACGGGAAACCAATCGAAAATAATAGAAAATCGTTGCATGAAATTCCAGCAACGACCCCACTATCTGATATGATTAGTAAAGATTTAAAGAAACGTGGGTTTAAATTTGTGGGTTCTACCGTTGTTTATGCTCATATGCAAGCCACCGGAATGGTGAACGATCATGTGGCAGATTGTTGGACTCAGGTCTAATCCTCAGTTTTCAGTAGCAGTTTTCAGTCATAGTTGAAGAAGAATAGTCTGTGTAAATAAAATTAATTCAATTTTGAGATGGATTATAAAGATTTATTAGCCTACCAAAAAGCATTCAAATTGGCAATGCAAGTGTTTGAATTGTCTAAAAATTTCCTTTTGAAGAAAAATACTCATTAACTGATTAAATAAGACGTTCTTCCAGAAGTGTTTGTACAAATATGGCAGAAGCTTACAGAAAAAGACGATATGTGAATCACTTTATTAGCAAGTTAACTGATTGCGACGGAGAAAATTCTGAAACCATCGTTTGGTTAGATTTTGCTTTGGAATGTAAGTATATATCTGAAGAAGATTTTACAATTTTAACTTCACAAGGAATTGAAATCGGAAAACTAATCAACTATATGATTAATAATCCTGATAAATTTGGTTGCAAAATATAATCTAGGTAATATAAGTTTAATGCAACTGAAAACTGTGACTGCGAATCAAACCTATCTCTTCAAAATCATCATGAAGGTCTCTCTGGAAATTTCAAAGGCGCCTAATCTTTCCAAATGATCGTTATGTACTTGGCAATCGAGTAACTTATAATGATTCGTTTGCAAATATGCTACTAGTTTGACAAATGCTACTTTGCTGGCATTGGGGACTTTAGAGAACATACTTTCTCCACAAAATACATGTCCTAAATCGACCCCATACAGTCCGCCAACTAATTCATTATTTTGCCATACTTCAAAAGACATGGCTTTTCCGAGTTGGTGTAATTTGGTGTAAGAATCTATGATATCATTGGTAATCCAAGTCCCTTCTTGTCCTTTTCTACTAATTTGCTGGCAATTTTTGATGACTGCTTCAAAATCTTTATTAATCGTAACTTCAAATATATTTCTATTAATGATGTTTCGTAAACTTTTGGAAACTTTATAATCATGAGGATTGACCACCATTCGTTCTGAAGGCGCCCACCAAAGAATAGGTTCGTCATCATTAAACCATGGGAATATTCCGTTTTGATACGCTAACAATAAGCGTTCTTCGGATAAATCACCACCAATGGCCAAAACCCCTTCATAGGATGCTTCTTCAACGGGAGGAAAATAAAGTTCTTTTGTTAGAAAATACATCTTTGAGAAAATAGAATATAGAGCACAGAATATAGAGCCAAAAAAAATGAAAGTCATTCTAAACATTTAACCTAAGTTAACATTCAGAATGACAGTCTGTTTTCTATACTCTTTATTCTTTCCTCTTTTTTAGAAAGGCAAATCGTCGTGTTCTTCTTCTTTAAAATCAGTAGCAGGCGCAAAAGCTTCTGCAGAAGGGATAGGTGGCATTTGTTGCGTCATATCTGCCCCTGATGCTAGTTTTTCAATACGCCATCCTTGAATGGAATTGAAATATTTAGTTTCTCCTTGTGGATTTACCCATTCTCTTCCTCTCAAATTGATAGACACTTTTACGGCATCCCCAGGGTTATAATTATTTAACAAATCACATTTATCTTGCGTAAATTCAATCATAATGTGTTGTGGATACTGCTCTTCTGTAGTTACCACTAATTCTCTTTTTCTAAATGTAGCACTTACTTGTTGGGCAGCATTTATCACTTTTACTTTTCCTGAAACTTCCATAATCTTGTTATTTATTTTTTTGCTAAAAGCACTTTCCAAGCGGTTAGCACTTCATTTTTATCTAAAAATTCTTTTGCAAATTGGTGTTTTTTTAAATCGTCGTCAGCGCTTAACACCGCTTTGATTTCGAAATTTTGTTTTACAAATATAGTAATTTCTTCTTCTGTGGGCAATGCTTCCACATTTCCTAATTTTCCTAAGTCATTTCCATTAAAAACGCGACTCTCTTTGATGAAATCTGGAATAGCATCTACACCAATTCCAAGTGTAGCCAAAGGTTTTTCTACTTCAAACAAACCTGCATTGGCTCTGGAATACCAATTGCCTCCAAGACGTGAAACTAAATCTATTTTAACAGGATCAATCACTCCGTTTGCATCCAACACAGCTTCATTGATATGTATTTTTACTACCTCACAAATAATCATATTCCCTGCTCCGCCCTCAGTTCCGAGTGGAATGATTTCATTGACTTTACATTCAAATTGCACTGGACTTTCTGCCACACGGTAGGGTTTTACAACATCGGAAGGTATTGCTGTTAAACCTGATTTTTCAAATTCATTTATGCCTTCTGGATATTCTGTACTTGATAAGGACATTTGTTGCACCATAGCGTAATTCACCACATTAATAACAACTTGCTTAGTGTCTTGGCAATTTACTAACGTATGTTTTATAGAATTATCTCGTACTCTTCGCGCTGGTGAAAAAACCAAAATAGGGGGATTGGAACTAAAAATATTAAAAAAACTAAACGGCGACAAATTGGGTTTTCCATTTTTATCCATGGTACTTGCAAAGGCAATCGGTCGTGGAGCAATAGCGCTTTGCAAATAGCCTTGTAGTTTTACAGGTGAAAGTTCTTTTGGATTGAGCGTAATCATATAAAATAGAATTTGCACAAAGATAAGAATTCGATAGCAATGGCAATTTCAAAAATCAATTTCAATTTTGAAAAAAATTAGTACTTTTAAACAAATTTTTATACATGCAGTTCTACGAAAGAAGAAGCGTTACGCGTTGGGTCATCATCATCACATCTTTTGTGATTGTTTCTCTTATTTTATGGAATACGTATTCTTTTTTTCAAATTTTTAAAGAGGAAGAACGTGTCAAAATGCAACATTGGGCTTTGGCACAAAAAACCGTTAACAATGCCGATTTGAACACCGACTTAGAATTGCCTTTTCAAATTATTCAAACGGCCACTATCCCAATTATTGTTACCGAAAAAGATTCCATCATTAATACTTTAAACATTGAAGATAATATTTTAAAGAACAAAGTGAAATTGCATGATTTCCTTCAAAAACTAAAAAGTCAAAACGACCCCATTGTCATGAAAATTACAGAGGGGAAAACGCATAATTTATATTATGGTGATTCGTCTCTTCTGAACAAATTAAAATATTATCCGATAGCGCTTTTATTAATTATATTCCTTTTCGGGGCCTTAGTTTACCATTATTACAAGAGTACAAAAATGGCCACTCAAAATAAGCTTTGGGCAGGAATGGCAAAGGAAACGGCACATCAAATTGGAACCCCGTTATCCTCACTCCTCGGCTGGCTAGAGATTATGAAAGCCGATCATGTGGACGAAACCACTGTGAATGAAATCGAAAAAGACATCAATAGGCTACAAATTATTGCCAATCGTTTTTCAAAAATTGGTTCGGAACCTATTTTGGAAGATAAAGATATTATTGACGAAACCCATCGCACATTTGATTATTTAAAATCTCGTTTCTCTCATCAAGTCGACTTTAATTTTATCGCTCCATCAGAACCGATTATCGTTTCTATGAATCCTGAATTACACAGCTGGACCATTGAAAACTTAATGAAAAATGCCATTGATGCGATGAAAGGAAAAGGAGCTTTAAAACTTGCCATTGAGAATGATGGCCAACACATCAAAATCAATGTAAGCGATACAGGCAAAGGGATTCCAAAAAATCAATTTACACGCGTTTTTGAACCTGGTTTTACCACAAAAAAACGTGGATGGGGATTGGGGTTATCGCTCACTAAAAGAATAGTGGAAGAATACCACAAAGGAAAAATAAAAGTACTTCATTCAGAACTTGGAAAGGGTACCACAATGCAGATTTTGTATACTAAAATCAAATAAAAAATCCCGAAATCGGGATTTTTTATTATAATTGGTCACGTATGGCTTTTGCTAACGCTTCAAATTCTTCTTTGCTAAGCGATACTTTATTTTGAAAACGCATTTCGCTCATTTCATTTAGAGGAATAAGGTGTACATGCGCATGAGGCACCTCTAAACCGATTACTGCCATACCAATCCGTTTGCATGGAATGGTTTTTTCTAATGCATGAGCGATTTTTTTTGAAAAAGCCATCAATCCGAGATACAAATCCTCATCCATATCAAAAATTTTGTCAATCTCTTGTTTTGGAATACACAAGGTATGCCCTTTAGCATTGGGATTGACATCTAAAAAAGCTAAATAATTTTCATCTTCGGCAATTTTATAACAAGGGATTTCTCCGTTTACTATTTTTGTAAAAATACTGGCCATATTTAGTCGCGTGAAATTTCCAATACTTCAAACTTTAACACACCGTTTGGGACTGTAATTTCGGCTATTTCTCCAACAGATTTACCAAGTAATCCTTTTCCTATAGGCGAGGTTACAGATATTTTACCCGATTTTAAATCGGCTTCACTTTCGGCAACCAAAGTATATTTTAATTCCATACCATTGGCTTGATTTTTTATTTTAACGTTTGATAACACCAAGGCTTTCGACACATCGAGTTGCGATTCGTCAATTAATCTGGCATTAGCATACAAATCCTCCATTTTAGAAATCTTCATTTCTAACAATCCTTGTGCTTCTTTTGCGGCATCATATTCTGCATTTTCAGACAAATCACCTTTATCTCTAGCTTCAGCTATAGCTTGTGAAGCTTTTGGACGTTCCACACTTTTTAAATATTCTAACTCTTCTTTTAATTTTTTTAAACCTTCTGCTGTGTAATAAGATACAGTACTCATAGTTTCACTTCTTTATTTCTGTTCTCTAAAATTTGAACCGTTCAATTTCTATTATTTATATATTTTCTTCTTCATTATAAAAACGGAAAAAATCCCATCGCAACGGGATTTCGCTTTCAAAGATATATTATATTTATAATTTTGGTATCTTTGTGTAAATGATTCACAAATTTATATAATTTAATTTTGGTTATACAACCTTTTGTTCTTTTTTTTCTATGAAAACAACCCTTTTTTTATTTTTTTCAATAGTACTTCTTCTTGGATGTTCCAAAGACAAGTTTAATAACAACAATCCTTTTTTACCAAACTATGCTTTTTCCATAGATTTGAATACTAGTTTACCTTCATACACCAACTTAAAATATGCTGGGAATTCAATAAAAGCCTATCCAACAAATGGCCCCGCAAAAGGCATTATTGTTTTTAACACGGGTAGTTCAATTGTTGCTTATGATGGCTCTTGCCCAAATCAAAACATTACCAGTTGTTCTGGCCTTAGCATAGGAGGTTCCAATGCCTCTTGCCCTTGCGGAAATGAAAACTACAGTCTTTTTACGGGTCAAGCGCCTGGAAAAGAATATCCATTGAAACCGTATCGCGTTGATGTAAACGGAGATGTAATACGAGTTTATAACTAACAAAAGAGCCAAGTCAGAATTTCTAACTTGGCTCTATTTATGAGATAACTTTATTTTAAAACTTCAAAGTCGCTCCGACCAAGAAATTTCTTGTGGCTTGAGGATAATACCCAGCGCCTTCAACAGTGGTTACCGTTGAGGGATTTGACCAAGTATCATCATAGGTATAAAAATACCCGTTTGACACATATTTTTTGTTCAAAACATTATTAATCAATCCTGAAAACAGAATGGATTTTATTCCTTTATTGATTTTCCACAAATAAGTCACATTGAAATCATGATTGTTATAGGCGTTCAAAATTGACTTTTCAGAATCGATGTTTCCCATGTATTGTTTTCCAACAAATTTGCTCATCAAAGACACGTTAAAATCTTTAATTGGAGAATAGGTAATTGCATTTCCAATAATTACTTTTGGAGAAAAGGCAATAGTTGTATTCCCTAAATTTTGTAGCACCCCATCTTTTTGAAAGTAAAAGTCTTTATTTTTATTTTCACTCAACGTGATGTTAGGTCTAATCACCCACTTAGAAGCCAATTTCACGACAGATTCCAACTCAATCCCCATACGATAACTGGCTCCACTGTTGGTAAATATTGGAGATCCTACATCGTTAAGTGCTCCAGTCATCACCAATTGGTTCTTATAATTTATATAAAACGTATTTAAATTAACCCACACATTTTTAGAATTATATTTCCAACCCAATTCGTAATCGTACAATCGTTCGGGTTTTATGCTTGCGTTTTCATAATCTTCTCTCCTAGGCTCTTTGTTGGCAATACCCGCATAAGTATATAGTGCGTTGTTGTCATTAATTTGGAAATTCACTCCCACTTTCGGATTAAAAAATCGGAAGACATCATTAACATCACTAAAGTTTACACTATTGGCTTTATAATACACCAAACGATATTGCACATCTGTATAAATATTAAATTTTCCTATTGCTTTAGAAACTTTTGAGTAAACGTTTACATCATCTTTATTTCCGAAATTATCATAATAATGATTAGGTGTTGGTGTGTAATATTGTGTCCAAATTACTTCCCCATAATGTTTCCCTAAATATCGATTTGCAGCACCTCCAAGTAGAAAATCAACCGTTTCATTTTTATATTTCAATGAAAAGGTCGTTCCAAAAAAGCCATTATCCAGCCATTTTTTTCTGATAATATCGGCCGTTGTATTGCCTTGAAAATTGGGTAAATAATAATTTGAAAGCGTTTCACCCGATTTGTATTCCTCATAGTATCCTTTACCTAAAGTATAATGTAGAGCTATATTAGACGACCATTTTTCTGACCATTTTTCTGACCAATGCAATTGAAAATGATTTTGCCAATAATTGTCGGTTTGATTTTTGTAGAATTGCATGTTCCCATTGCTGTCGTAATACATTCCCGCTGGGTTGAATGTTCTATTGTTTTCCAACATATCTGGATCTTCTAATCCATACCACGCCTGATATGTTTTCTCCTTTCCACCAAAAAATATGGCTTTGATTTGGGTTGATTTGGTTACATAATTAGCATTAAAAAAATACCCAAACATGTTTGTTGAAGCTCTGTCAATATATCCATTGGAAGCAATTTGAGACAAGCGTCCATTCAACTCAAAGTGATCATGTAATCCAGTTCCAAATGCAAACGTATGTTTCCTTGTGGCATAACTCCCCACAGAATTAGCAATTTCGGCATACGATTTTTCTTGAAACGATTTGGTTTGCATATTTAAACTTGCTCCAAAGGCACCCGCACCATTAGTTGAAGTTCCGACACCTCTTTGCAATTGCACGCTTTCTAAAGAAGAGGCAAAATCAGGTAAATCTACAAAATAGGTTCCATGGCTTTCGCTGTCGTTGAACGGAATTCCATTTAAGGTTACGTTAATTCGTGAGCCATCCGCTCCACGTACCCTCATGTATGTATAACCTACACCATTTCCTGCATCTGAAGTAGTCACAACAGAAGGCAGATAATTTAACAAAACGGGGATGTCTTGCCCTAAATTTCTAGGTGCAAGTTCCTCTTTGGTCACGTTGGTATACGTTACAGGATTCTTCTTTGTAGCACGTACCGACGACACAATAACTTCTTGTAATTTAGTTACATCTGTAGTATCTTTAGCTTTTTCTTGAGCAAAGGAACTAAAAAAAGAAAAAAGACCTATCATAAAAAACAGCTTTGATAGCCCATTTTTTTCGTAAGTTTTGCTTTTGTCAAAGCCATTTGATTTGAATAAAATTTCCATTCGTAAAAGGTGTTACGAATAAAAAGAGGTAATTATTCTTGGTTAAAAATAAAATGTTTGTTTCCTGTGACAAAGGTCAGCGTGCACTCTGTTTTGTCACTTTTCCCTAAACAGCATTACCTGTTCTAGGTTCATTGGGTATAATCTCAGCTCGTTATTTAGAGCACCCCTTTTGAGACGATGCAAAAATAGTAAATAAATTATATTTTACACACAATAAAAAAGGAACAACTTTTTGCTGTTCCTTTTAAATTTATTTTTTATTAAACTTTACTTTTGAGGAATTTCCGTCATCAGAGATAAAATTTATTATATATGTTCCTGACGACAAGTTTGATACATCAAGGGTTTGTACTCCATAATATAACTTTATTTTATCTTTGACTATCTTACCATTCAAATCATAAAGCTCAAGGTTCGTGCTTTTTAAAACATCGAGTTCTAAAGCGTCAACCACTTGTGTAGATTTTATTATCACACCATATGTTTGTAATTGTTCTATATCATGTACTGAAAGTCCTGGATCGTAACGATAGGTAAAATCTATGGTATTGCCTGACGGATTTCCTACTTGATAAAATCTAAAATTATAGTCTCTAGGAAAGACTCCAGCACTTGCATTAGTATTAAGAAAATGATCAAAATTTCCATTTGTACCATTTGCTGCAATTACCACAGGATTTGTTGGATAGGATGTTCCTTCCTCTACAAAAGATAAACATTCAGGTCCAAAACACAATTCAAAACCTGTACCATCATTGTTTAATAAAGAAACGCAACTCACTTTTACACTGACTGATGAAGCCGAGTTATTTTTTATATAAAAATCCAACTCATTATCTGGAAATGTAGTTGTATTAAAGGCAACCACTTGTCCATTCAAGATAGGAGTCATGTCGTGTTTGTACATTGAAATTTGAGCAAAATTTAAAGCGGTACAAAAAAACGCTGCGATAAACACAAATTGTTTCATAATTATTTTATAATGATTTTTTGCGATTCTTCTATTCCATTTTCACCTTTCATTTTTGCTATATAAACTCCTTTTTCTAATGAAGTTAAATTGATCTGAGATTCATTTTGAACTTGATTTGCCACATAAACCACTTTACCTGTCACATCAACAATTTGAATAGCTACAGGAACTTCTGTTTGAATTTTTATAATTCCTGTTGAAGGGTTTGGATAAATTTTATACTTTGTTTCTCCAACTACTTGATGTGTTGCTAAAGCTTCTGTAGCTACTTTTGCTTGCATTATTGCTTTTGTAGTAGCATTTTGAATAAAAACCACAACATCTAAATCTGTCATATCTTCGATATGTAACCCTGTTAAAGTCGCTTGAAAGGTATTGGAAGTTGGCACATCATGTACAAAACTCACTGCGGTTCCATTGGCATCAGGAAGCATTTTCATCATTACATTATGAAACTCAGTTTCCCCATTTGTGGTAGCATTACCAGTTGTCATTTTTTCTACTACAGCTACATGAATTTTATAATCACCCGTAATATAAGGAGTTGTGTTTACTTGTACCGTTATATCATTTCCTGTCATCGATTTTGTCGCATCAATTGAAAAATAAGCTGGAACAGCCTCTGCAGCGGTTAAATCAGTTTCTAAATCTGGGATACTAAAATTCGTACCATCTTTAGAATCCACAAACAAAGTTGGTGCTGCAGAAACACCGTAATACGACACTCTTGTTCCTACTTCAGCCGTGTAGTATGGATCTCCTGTACTAGGCCAATTCACTTGATAAGAAATGAGAGCAAACTCACTTGAATGATTGGTTAGAAACGGATTAAAATAGGTTCCGTTAAAGGTTCCACAAGGATTACAAGTAGAGCTTGAAAATTTTTCGTAAAGTGGAAATCTTGTAGTTGCATTACTTGCTACAGAAACTGATTTTGTAATTTGGTCATTAGTAGCATCTGCATCAACACTTCCATTATTGATATTAGAAACCCAAACTTTAACAGAATACAACCCTGGAGTAGCATTCCAAACACTGTTGTGTGTAAAATTATATACTGTTCCCGGATCAATTGTTAATCCTGTTAATGACTGCGTATAAACTGTCCCAGAATCTACTTGCCAATTTACATCGAGTGATGTTATAGCTGTTAATCCACTATTTTTAATTACTCCTGAAATCTGAGTATTTCCAGAAGGTACAATGGAGTTAATATTAAATGCATTCATTTCTGCATCTAAATTTGGAATTTGTTCTACGACAATTTCATCAATAAAAATATTATTTCCATAGGCGGATGTACCCAATAAATTGACATATCCTGTTCCTGTTAAAGTTCCCGATATATTGAAGGTGTAATTGTACCACCCATCGCTACTTACAATGGGAGCAAGGTCTTTAGAACGGTTTACAGTTCCCAACAAGGTTCCACCAGCAGCATTTGTCGTATTGTAATATAATTTTACGTTATCTGCATCGGTTGGGTATCCCGAATCCCTATACATTTTAAATTTTACTCGGTAAGTTGCACCTGCAAAGGTAATTGCTGGTGAAGTTAATCTTCCTGTGCTACCACTCGGAATATTATATGAGTTGAAACGAACCATTCCAGCTCCAGCATATGGCGAACAAGAAGGTGCCCCTCCAGTAGTTCGTCTCGCCCAGGCACTTACAGTAGTCCCTGAATCATTTGTTACTGTGGTTGACGTCCAACCCAATGCGGTATCAAAATTTTGAGAAGCCACAACTTGTGCTTTCCCTAAAAAAGTCACCAATAGCATTGCAAAAAGTAAAGTAATTTTCTTCATTCTAAGTTAAATTTTGGTTTGTTTGTAGTTAATTGTAGCAATAATATGACTTTTTTTTAACATTTAAGCATATTTACTGTTTTTTTTATACTTTTGCATAAGTAATGGGGATGTAGCTCAGTTGGCTAGAGTGCTTGACTGGCAGTCAAGAGGTCGTGGGTTCGAGCCCCATCTTCTCCACCAAAATTAAACCTCAATCCTAATAAAAACAAGGGTTGAGGTTTTTTTGAATTCTCTTTCTACGTGCTTTTAAAGTGATTGACGCATTTCGGAAAAAAATAGTTAGCATGTCTTAAATTCTGACGTTTTTTGTTATTCTTTCACAAAGAAAACCATTGAACTTAATTCAAAAAAATTGAATAGTTTATTTTCTTCCTGAGACAAATTCGATATTTCGCTTTAGTCCTTCAAATTTTGTTCGTTTTATTGCAGAATCTTTAAATGTTTTGGAAAAAACTTCTTCGGTTATGTCAAGCCAATCTTTTTTTGAATAAGAAAACCAATCCTGATTTGGCAAAAATCTAGGTTCTTGATGTGGTAGCGAAAAAGAATTCCATGGACAGACATCCTGACAAACATCGCATCCAAAAATCCAGTCGTCAAATTTTCCTTTCATTTCCTTTGGCAAATTATCTTTTAACTCGATGGTAAAATAAGAAATACATTTACTCCCATCAACAACATAAGGAGATACAATGGCTTGTGTGGGACACGAATCAATACAAGCGGTACAAGAACCACAATGATCCGAGGCGGGAGAATCATATTGTAATGCAACATCTAAAATTATTTCAGCAATAAAATAAAAAGAACCTACTTTTTTGGTAATTAAATTACTGTTTTTTCCAACCCAACCTAGACCACTTTTCGCTGCCCATGCTTTCTCTAATACCGGTGCCGAATCAACAAAAGCACGTCCATTTATTGCCCCAATAGTATTTTGAAGAGTGTCTAAAAACTCTTTTAATTTATCTTTTATGACATGATGATAATCCTCTCCATATGCATATTTTGAAATTTTGAACGACTCTTTAGAAGCCACCTCGGAAGGATAATAGTTGTACAATAAAGAAATGACACTTTTAGCATCATCAACCAATAATGTTGGGTCTAATCGCTTGTCAAAATTTCGTTCTAAATAACTCATTTGACCCTGCATTTCCTGTTTAAGAAAATTTTCCAAACGAGGCGCTTCCTCTTCTAGAAATCCTGCTTTTGATATCCCACAAGAAATAAAGCCGAGGCGTTTGGCTTCGGCTTTTATTAGTGCTGTATGTTTTTCTTCTCTCATGAATCAAAAAAGTTCCCCTTGATTATAGCCTTTGACTTTACCTAAATGTTTATAGGCTTTTTCTGTTGCCTCACGCCCCCGTGGGGTACGAACTATAAAGCCTTCTTGAATTAAAAAAGGTTCGTAAACTTCTTCGATAGTCTCTCCATTCTCAGAAACGGCTGTAGCTAACGTGGTGATTCCAACTGGACCTCCTTTAAATTTATCAATAATAGTCGTTAGAATTTTATTATCCATTTCGTCAAGTCCATGTGCATCAACATGTAAAGCTTTTAAAGCGTATTTTGCTATTTCAACATCAATTGTTCCATTTCCTTTGATTTGAGCGAAGTCTCTAACTCTGCGCAACAATGCATTCGCTATACGAGGTGTTCCTCTACTCCTACCAGCAATTTCAATAGCTGCTTCCATAGCAATGGGCATTTTTAGAATTGCCGAACTTCTTTCAACAATAGTTGTTAGAAGTTCTGTACTGTAATAATGTAGTCTGCTATGTATTCCAAACCGTGCACGCATGGGTGCTGTTAACAACCCTGAGCGTGTTGTAGCTCCAACTAAAGTAAAAGGATTTAAATTGATTTGAACTGTTCGTGCATTGGGACCAGATTCTATCATGATGTCAATTTTAAAATCCTCCATCGCAGAATACAAATATTCTTCAACAACAGGACTTAACCTATGAATTTCGTCAATAAAGAGCACATCACGTTCTTCTAAGTTGGTTAACAATCCTGCCAAATCCCCAGGTTTGTCTAAAACAGGTCCAGATGTTATTTTGATACCCACACCCAGTTCATTTGCTAATATATTAGCTAGTGTAGTTTTACCTAAACCTGGAGGCCCATGGAAAAGGGTATGATCAAGTGCTTCATTTCTAAAATTAGCTGCTTCAACAAAGACTTTCAAATTTTCCAGAACATTTTCTTGACCCGTAAAATCATCAAAAGATAAAGGCCTCAATTTTTTTTCAATATCGAGGTCTTCTGTATTAAAACTTCCATTAGTAGGATCTAGATTTTTATTCATAGTACAAATATATAAAAAATGCCTCTCAAATATGAGAGGCATTTTTTATATAAATATTAAATTCTTAATGATGTAATACTTCTTCACCAGGCTTCATAGGCACATTTTGTGGTACGAAGTCATCCTCATGACCTGGCTTGCTATAATCATAAGGCCATCTGTGTACTTCTGGAATTTCTCCAGGCCAGTTTCCATGAATGTGTTCAATTGGTGCTGTCCACTCTAATGTATTAGATTTCCATGGATTTTGAACTGTTTTTTCACCATAGAAAATACTGTGGAAGAAATTGTAAATAAATACGATTTGAACTAACCCTCCAATTATTGCAAACGCTGTAATGATTACATTGACATCTTGAAACTCATCAAATAATGGGAAATTAGTATTTTCATAATAACGTCTTGGTAGACCCGCTAAACCAATAAAATGCATAGGAAAGAAAACACCATAAGCACAAACAGCAGTGACCCAGAAATGAATATAACCCAAAGTTTTGTTTAACATTCTACCGAACATTTTAGGATACCAATGGTAAATTCCAGCAAACATACCATAAAGTGCGGATACACCCATTACTAAGTGAAAGTGCGCGACAACAAAATACGTATCATGCACATTAATATCTAAAGTACTATCTCCTAATATGATTCCAGTTAATCCCCCAGTAATAAATGTAGAAACTAAACCTATTGAAAACAACATAGCTGGATTGAGTTGTAAATTACCTTTCCAAAGAGTGGTGATGTAGTTAAATGCTTTTACAGCCGATGGGATGGCAATTAAAAGGGTTGTGAACGTAAATACTGAACCCAAAAAAGGATTCATCCCTGAAACGAACATGTGGTGACCCCAAACAATAGTTGATAAGAAAGCAATGGCTAAAATTGACATAATCATCGCTCTATATCCAAAAATAGGTTTTCTTGAATTGGTTGCAATTACTTCCGAAGTAATTCCCAAGGCAGGTAATAAAATAATATAAACCTCAGGGTGTCCTAAGAACCAAAATAAATGCTCAAACAAAACAGGAGAACCTCCTTGATAATTCAATACCTCACCTGCTAAATATATATCTGATAAGAAAAATGAAGTACCAAAACTTCTATCCATTATCAACAATAAAGCTGCAGACAATAAAACGGGAAATGAAATTACTCCTATTACTGCAGTGATAAAAAATGCCCAAATGGTTAGAGGCATTCTGGTCATAGACATTCCTTTGGTTCTTAAATTTAGTACAGTAACAATATAATTCAATGAACCCATTAAAGAAGATGCAATAAAAACTGCCATAGATACCAACCACAAAGTCATTCCTAATCCAGAACCCGCAATAGCTTGTGGTAAAGCACTCAATGGAGGATATATAGTCCAACCTGCTGAAGCTGGTCCAGACTCAACAAACAAAGAGATTACCATGATAACACTAGATAAAAAGAACATCCAATATGAAATCATGTTCATGAAACCAGAGGCCATATCTCTTGCACCAAGTTGTAAGGGGATTAATAAATTACTAAAAGTTCCACTCAAGGCTGCAGTCAATACGAAGAAAACCATGATCGTACCGTGAATGGTAATTAGTGAAAGATACGCTTCATTGGTCATTACCCCTCCTGGAGCCATTTTTTCACCTAAAAAGAAACTAAACACTTTAAAAGATTGCTCTGGCCAAGCCAATTGAAGTCTGAATAATAATGACATCCCTACTCCAATGATTCCCATAAAAATACCTGTTAGCAAATATTGCTTAGCAATCATTTTATGATCAATACTAAAAATATATTTAGTGATAAATGTATCTTTATGGTGGTGGTGACCCTCGTGATGGTCGTTGATGTGAATATCGCTTGCGTGACTCATATTAAAAAATATATTATAGTTTATTTACTTGATGCTTGAGCAACAATAGTTGTATCTTTTTTTGTAGAAAGGGAATCAGTAGTTGCTGTAACAGCCTCTCCTTCTTTTGGATTATCTTGATCTGCTTTAGCCTCCTTTACCGCTTTAACTAATGTAGTCTTAGTTGCAAGCCATTTTTGATATTCTTCAGGAGTGTCAACTACAACTTTCATTTGCATATTGTAGTGAGAAGCACCGCAAATTTTATTACATAATAAAAGATAATCAAATGTGTAAGGATCTAGAGCTGTTTTACCTTCAGCTACAAGAGCCTTGCTTCTTTCTTCTCTTATCTTATTGATATGTTCTACTTTTTCAATCATTTCAGGTGTTTCTCTCATTTCAGCAGTTGTTACTGAAGGGATAAATGAAAACTGAGTGACCATACCTGGTACACAATTCATTTGTGCTCTAAAATGAGGCATGTACATAGAATGTAATACATCTTGAGAACGAATTTTGAAAACAACTCGTCTTCCTTTTGGTAAGTGTAGCTCGTCAGTTACTATATCATCCTGAGCATTTTTATCCGTCAAATCTAACCCAAGTGTATTAACCCCTTCAATTAAACGAACATTAGCTTTACCTAATACATTGTCTGCACCAGAATATCTAGCCGTCCATTTGAATTGTTGAGCATATATTTCAATAACGATTGGTTTTTCAACTTTTTCGTTAACAAACATAATGTCGTTCCATGCAAACAATCCGAAGAAAATTAGTACCGCTAAAACAATAGCAGGTATAGAACTCCAAATGAATTCTAACTTATTATTATCAGAAAAATAGGTAGCTACTTGACCTTTTTTCCCTCTGTATTTATATCCAAAATAATGTAATAAGGCTTGAGTGATAATTTGTACTGTGAAAATTAAAATTAAAGAGATCCACATCAATCTATCTACTTCTTTTCCATGAACTGAAGCAGGATTACTAAGTAAAGGAAACTTACCATACTTTACCACACAAGTAATCATTATACAGTAGATGAATCCAAGAAAACCAAATAATAAATAGCCATTTACCTTGTTATCGTTATCATCTGCAACTTGACTGTTTTTTACGGCAACTCCAGCCTGAGTTAAATCGAAAATTTTAGTAAGTTGCCACAACGCAACTGATAATAAAACTAAAACTAAAAGTACTAAAATAATTGTCATTTGTAGTTTTCTTTAAATATTAATAATGAAAATGTTCACTTTCCTCAATAAAAGGATTACGTTTTGGCGTAAGAGGTGATTTCGAAAGTGCAGAAAACACAACAAAAATAAACAATCCTAAGAAGAATAGCACAGAAGAAATCTCTGAAACACCAACAAACCATTGATCTCCTACTGTTGCTGGCATAACCATATTAAAGAAATCAATATAGTGACCACACAAGATTACTACTCCAGCTCCTATAATAATAGGTGCGATTCGCTTAAAATCTGTATTGATTAATACCAACAATGGGAAAACAAAATTCATGACAACTGCACCCCAAAATGGTAAGGTATACACATCAATTCTTGTTTTAAAATAAGTAATCTCCTCTGGAATGTTTGCATACCAAATCAACATAAATTGAGAGAACCATAAATAGGTCCAGAATACACTTATTCCGAACATGAATTTTGATAAATCATGAATATGGCTAGAATTTACATTTTCTAAATATCCTTTAGATTTTAGGTATAAAGTTACCATAGAAATGGTTGTAATTCCGCTAACAAAGAAACTAGCAAACACATACCATCCGAACAAAGTACTGAACCAGTGAGGATCAAATGACATTAACCAATCCCAAGCCATGATTGACTCAGAAACTATAAAAAAGACTAAGAATCCAGCAGACAATTTGAAATTCTTTTTGTAGAATGAGTTATCTGAAGCTTCGTCTTGAGCCAAACAATTTTTTCTTGAAAAATAGCGGTATAAGTTCCAACCTAATAAGAATAAAGCTGCTCTTGAAATCCAAAATGGAAAGTTTAAATACCCTGATTTTCCAGCTATCATTTCATCATAATTAGCACTTCCTTTAGTGGTAACCCCTTCAGCCATCCAAGTAAACAAATGATGTTGGTGTAATCCTCCTAAAACAAGAATAATAAAGAAAATTACAGAACCTACAGGTAAATATGCTGTGATGCCTTGCATTACTCTAAACAAGACAGGAGACCATCCTGCTTGAGCTACTTGTTGAATGGCATAGAAAGTCAGAACCCCTAATGAAATCAACATAAAAAAGATACAAGCTACATATAACGCCGACCAAGGTTTATTTTGCAATTGATGAAAAACGTGCTCAGCATGTTCTTTTTTCTCTTTAACGCTATCTACCTCTGATATAACTTCTTTTTCTGCTTTTGCTTTTTCAGTAGTTACTATTTCTTTTTCAACTTTTGTAGAATCTGTATTTGAAGCTAGACTGTCTAAGGCAGGACTAGCGTTTTGAACTACAGTATCCGCCTTTTTTGTTTCATCAGCTATCGTTTGAACTTGATGCGCATTATTTTCAGATTTTGCAACAGCATGTTCTTCATGAGTAGAAGCTATAATTTTTTCAGCTTCCTCAATGGTTTTTGGAGCAGATAAAAAACCATAAACGATCCCAATGAAACCTAAAATCATTAGAACAAAAGCTATAGTTTTTAATTTATTAGAAAATGTATACATATTTTTATGAATCTGTTTGTTCTACTATTATAATTGTGATCTAAGTTTCATAACATAAGCAGCTACCATCCAACGTTCTTGTTGATTAAGTTGATTTGCGTATGAACCCATAGAATTTAATCCAAAGTTTATGACGTGATTAACACTTCCTTCAGTAATCTCTCTGTCTTTATAATTAGGGACTCCAAGGAATTTACCTTGTTTAACCAAATTCCCTTTACCATCACCCGCAGTACCATGACAGATAGCACAATATATATTGAAAAGCTCTTCTGCTTTTTTCATATCTATGGTCGTTGGATCCAAAGGAGACTTAGAGTTTAATTTAGCAGCTGCATAACCCTCAGGAGTGTTAGGGTATTCATAAGGAACATATCCTCTTTTTATAGTACCCACAGGAGGTAATTGTCCTTCTTTTCCTTGAAGACCATTAGGAGAGTTAAATGCTGTAGACTCAGAATAGGTCTCATAAGCCACCGATTCATACATATTAGGCATGTATTGGTAGTTAGGAGCACTATCATCTTTGCAAGACGTAAGAGAAACCAAAGCTCCGATTACAAATGATATTTTAAATATACTTTTCATGATTTTAGTGCTTTTCTATTACTTTAACTTCAACTGCACCAGTACCTTTGAAGAAATTAGTTAGTTCTTCTTCATTGTTATTCACAACAACTTCCATTAAGAAGTGATCATCTGTTGTTCTCACATCTGGATTTTCTGCTTTTTTGAACGGCCATAATTTACTTCTCATATAGAATGTGATAACCATTAAATGCGCAGCAAAAAACACAGTCATCTCAAACATTACTGGAACAAATGCAGGCATATTTTGAATATAACTCATACTTGGTTTACCTCCAATATCTTGAGGCCAATCTTGAATCATAATATAATCCATCATCGAAGTTGCCACTGTTAAACCAATACAACCATAAATAAAAGCACAAATGGCTAATCTAGTTGATGGTAATCCCATAGCTTTATCCAACCCGTGAACAGGAAAAGGAGTATAAACTTCTTCTATATGATGATGCGCTTTTCTTGTTTGCTTTACAGCATCCATTAATACATCATCATCATTGTATATTGCGTGTATTACTTTATTACTACTCATAACTAATACTAATGTTTTTCAGAATGATTGTGTTGTTCTCTTTCTCTTTTATAATTTTCACCTGAAGATTTCAAAATTGTTTTAACTTCAGCCTGAGCAATTACAGGGAATGATCTTGCATATAATAAGAATAAAACGAAGAAGAAACCAATGGTACCAATATAAATCCCAATATCAACAAATGTTGGAGAGAACATAGTCCAAGAAGATGGAAGGTAATCTCTGTGCAATGAGGTTACAATAATAACAAAACGCTCAAACCACATCCCAATATTTACAACTATAGAAATTATAAACGAAAACATGATACTTGTTCTTAATTTTTTAGACCACATGAATTGTGGCGAAAACACGTTACAAGTCATCATAGACCAATAAGCCCAAGCGTAAGGTCCTGTAGCACGGTTTAAGAAAGCGTATTGTTCATATTCAACACCTGAATACCAAGCTACAAATAATTCTGTGATGTATGCTACTCCCACAATAGAACCTGTAATCATAATTACAATATTCATTAATTCAATATGTTGTAGGGTAATGTATGCTTCTAAGTTAGATACTTTTCTCATGATAATCAACAGGGTATTTACCATGGCAAATCCCGAGAAAACAGCTCCAGCTACGAAATAGGGTGGAAAGATTGTAGTATGCCATCCTGGAATTACTGAAGTAGCAAAGTCAAAAGATACAATTGTATGAACTGAAAGTACAAGTGGCGTAGCCAAACCAGCTAATACCAGAGATACTTCTTCAAAACGTTGCCAATCTTTAGCTCTACCGCTCCATCCAAAACTAAGGATAGAATATACTCTTTTAGTGAAAGGTGTTACTGCTCTGTCACGTAACATTGCAAAGTCAGGAAGTAAACCAGTCCACCAGAAAACTAATGATACAGATAAGTAGGTAGAGATTGCGAATACGTCCCATAATAAGGGAGAGTTAAAGTTAACCCACAACGAACCAAATTGATTCGGAATAGGCACTACCCAATACGCTAACCATGGGCGTCCCATGTGAATAATAGGGAATAAACCTGCTTGAACTACTGAGAAAATAGTCATTGCTTCTGCAGAACGGTTAATAGCCATTCTCCATCTTTGACGGAACAACAACAATACTGCAGAAATCAGTGTACCAGCATGTCCGATACCAACCCACCATACAAAGTTGGTGATATCCCAAGCCCATCCTACAGTTTTATTGAGTCCCCATGAACCAATACCTGTTGAAATAGTATAAATAATGCATCCTACTCCCCATAGGAAAGCGACTAATGCAATTGAAAAAACGGTCCACCATTGTTTGTTTGCTCTACCTTCTACTGGAGCAGCAACATCTACAGTTACATCGTGATAAGTTTTATCACCAATAACTAATGGTTTTCTAATAGGTGCTTCGTAATGAGACGACATAATCCTTTATCTTGTTTCTAAATTAATAACTATGTATTTCTAACTTTAACGTGATACATCACATTTGGTTTAGTACCCACATGCTCTAATAAATGATACATTCTCTTATCTTCAAGTAATGCAGCAACTTTCGACTCTTTATCATTTACATCTCCAAATACCATAGCTCCCGTAGAACAAGCATTTGAACAAGCTGTTTGGAATTCTCCATCTTTTATTTCTCTTCCATCTCGTTTAGCATCAAGAATTGTTTTTTGTGTCATTTGAATACACATTGAACATTTCTCCATAACTCCACGCGAACGAACATTAACATCTGGATTGATGACCATTCTTCCTAAATCATCATTCATATGATAATCAAATTCACTGTTTTTGTTGTACAAGAACCAGTTGAAACGACGTACTTTATAAGGACAGTTGTTAGCACAATAACGTGTTCCAACGCATCTATTGTATGCCATTTGGTTTTGCCCTTGACGACCATGTGATGTTGCTGCTACTGGGCATACTGTTTCACATGGCGCATGATTACAATGCTGGCACATTACGGGCTGGAAAGCAACCTGAGGGTTGTCAGCTGGATGCTCCATACTACCAAATCCTCCTAATGATCCTTTTTCACCAAATAATCCACTGAAATTTTCTTTTTTCTCATTATCACCAGCAAAAGTATCTTCTGAAGAATAATATCTATCAATACGCAACCAATGCATATCTCGACTTCTTCTTACCTCAGATTTTCCAACAACTGGCACATTATTTTCGGCATGACAAGCAATTACACATGCTCCACAACCTGTACAAGCATTTAAATCAATAGATAAATTAAAATGATGTCCTGTACTTCTGTCGAAAGACTCCCATAAATCTACCTTAGTTGCAGGGGTTTCTTTATGGTCTAATGAAACCATGGGAACCAAATTCCATTCTTCCACTTTTACATTAGGGTCGTTGTATACTTTTAAAGTTGTTTCTTTAACGATATCACCTCTACCCATTAATGTTTTTTGTGATTGAACACAAGCAAATTCGTGCTCACCTTTTCCTTTTTCTAGCTTTACGCTCTGAACATTATTAAAGTTGTTGTAAAACACATAAGCATTTACACCAACTTGCATTTCTTCTTTTAATGATGCTTTACGTCCATACCCAAAAGACAAACCAATAGTTCCTACTGCCTGACCTGGTTGAACAATAACAGGAACATTTTCAAGCTTTGTGCCATTTACAGTTAAAGTAGCATAACTACCATTCAAACCTCCATTGGCAACAATTCTATTTTCTAATCCAAATTTCTTAGCATCGGCTTGAGAAACAGTAGCATAGTTATCCCATGATACACGTGTGATAGGATCTGGAAATTCTTGCAACCATGGGTTGTTCGCTTGTTGACCGTCACCTAATCCTGTTTTGGTATATAAAATCAATTCAAATCCTTGATTTGTTTTGGTTTGTGCTAACGCTGAAGCAGCACTGTTATAATCCGCTGTTCCAGAATTAATAGCCGTTGTTCCAAAAACAACTACTCCATCGTGTAATACTTTATTCCATGTATTTCCAGCTAAAAATGGTGTAGCATTGGATTTAATATAACTGTAATAATCTCCTCCAATTCCATTCCAAGACATCAAAGCTTCTTGGAACTGTTTCGAGTTAAATAAGGGTCTAATGGTTGGTTGAGCCAAGGCATACGTTCCTTTTGTAAGCACATAATCATTCCAAGACTCTAAATAATGTGGCGCTGCAACAGCAATATTCACTAATTCAGCCGTTTCATCTTCTTTTATTGAAAAAGCTACTGATGTCTTAACTTTTTTCAATCCATCTGCAAACGCTTTACTATTCGCCAAAGTATAAACAGGATTAACTCCGCTCATTACTAAAGTATGAACCAATCCAGAATTCATATCTGCTACTAACTGAGTAACTTTTTCATTCGATCCTTTTCTTATATACCTTGCAGAAGCTGTTAGTAATGCTTCGCTTTTTAATACCTGATTGATAGCAATTACTAGTAATTGTGCATTTTTATCTTGAATTCCAGAAACCAATAATCCTTTAGTTCCAGCAGCTTTCAACTGATTTGCCGCCTTAACAACCTCGTCTTCTTTATCTATTTTCGAAACTGAAACAGAGACACCTGTAATGATATTGTATATTTTTACTAGCGCTAATTTTTGATTTGCTTCATTCATAGCTACTCTTCTGTCAGCAGCTGCTCCTGATAATGTCATATTAGCTTCAAATTGGAAATGTTTTGACATTTTTCCTGCCTGAGGAATTCTTCCTTGAGCATACCCTTTATCATATCCTCCTCCTTGCCAATCACCCAAAAAATCTGCCCCAACAGAAACAATGGTATTCGCCTTTGCAAAGTCATAATCAGCTAAAGCTCTCTCTCCATAAACAGCTTCAAAAGCATCAAGGGCAGGCGATTCAGAAACTGCATCATACACAATGTGTTTAGCTGTTGGATTTTTTGCAATAAAATCAGCTATCAACTTATCTGTTGAAGGACTTGCTGTAGTACCTGTCAATAAAACTACTTGCTTACCAGAAGTTTTAGCCTCTGCTAAACTTGCTTTTACTTTAGAGTCGACTTCATTCCATGTTGCAGGTTTTGAGTCAATCTTTGGAGTTTTCAAACGCATGCTATCATACAAGGAGAGTACGGATGCATGAACTCTTGCATTGGCAGCAAATTTTGCCCCTTCTATAGTATTATTCTCAATTTTGATAGGTCGTCCTTCTCTTGTTTTAACCAAAAGATTTGCAAAATCAAACCCATCAAACATAGTAGTAGCATAGTAATCAGCTACACCAGGAATAATTGTGTCTGGCTGAACTACGTATGGAATTGATTTATGTACTGGTCCTTCACACGCAGCCAACGAAGCGGCTGCAGTTGTAAAACCAACATACTTTAAGAAATCACGACGAGTAGTTGATGAAGATGATAAAGAATCATTATCTGACAAGAAATCTGAAGTAGGAATTTCTTCCACAAATTCATTATTTCTTAGCGTCTCAACAATAGAACTATTTTCGTTTAGTTCTTCAACACTTTTCCAGTATTTTTTGTTAGATGACATCGTATATAAATATTAGCTTCTTAATAAATTGATTAATAGTGACACTTACCACATTCTAACCCTCCCATTTGTGCTGCAGTTAACTTATCTACACCATATTTTTTAGAAAGTTCTTTGTGAATTTTATCGTAATAAGCATTCCCTTCCATTTTAACTTCTGTTTCACGGTGACAATTTACACACCAACCCATTGTTAATGGCGCAAATTGTTTTTGAACTTCATATGTTTGAACAGGACCATGACATTTTTGACATTCAATTCCAGCAACTGTTACGTGTTGAGAGTGATTGAAGTAAGCAAAATCAGGTAAATTGTGAATACGAACCCACTTCACAGGTTTTGTTTTTCCTGTATATTTAGTACCATCCCAACCCACTGCGTCATATAATTTCTTAATCTGAGCATCATAAAAAGCTTTGGTATGACCATCTGCAGTTGAAGTTGTATCTGAAACTTCAGAAATATTTTTGTGACAATTCATACATACATTTAAAGAAGGAATTCCTGCATTTTTACTCACACGAGCAGAAGAGTGACAATATTTACAATCTATCTTGTTGTTTCCTGCGTGAATTCTGTGAGAATAATGGATTGGTTGTATTGGCGCATAATCTTGATCTACTCCAATTTGCATAAGATATCCATATACAAAATAACCACTAGCAAGCAATAAAAATATAGCTGATACTAAAACTAAAAATTGATTTTTTACAAAAGCCTGCCATATTGGAACTCTACCCGCTTTTGATTCCGTATTGATGTTGTTTGCTTTTGCAATTTTTGTTAGTACGTTGTTGACTAAATAAAGCATCACAACTAACATAAACATCACTAAAGCTAAAGCTCCTAATATTACATTATTTGAAATTCCACTTTCTTGTACTTCTCCTACTTTAGGTGCCCCAGGAACCGGAACTGGATCTTTTTTTACTTCATCAGTATAAGCTAAGATATTATCAATATCTGCATTTGACAACTGAGGAAAAGCCGTCATGACCGCTGGCTTATTTTCGTTCCATAGCTTTACAGCATCTGCATCACCCGACTTGATTAAAGCTGAACTATTTTTAATCCATCCGTAAAACCAATCTTTTTTGTGACGTCCAGAAACGCCTCTAAGCGCTGGTCCTGTCATTTTCTTGTCTAAATTGTGACAAGCGGCACAATTTGTGTTGAACAATTCTTTTCCTTTTATTGGATCTCCTCCTCCCGAAGAAGCCATTGCATCAGCTTTTGGCGCATCAGCCTTCGCAGGCGCTGCCGGAGCACTTTGAGCAAAAGCAGACAAAGAAAAAGTTAGCATTAATGCTAATCCGAACGAATAGATTCTGGAAATCGAATTATGGTTACCCACTTTTTTCATACTATTAATGATTATCGACTATTTTAGGCACATTCTTTTACATATCACTAAAAAAACAATGCACTTTATTTAAAATTTGAGCAAAAATACAATTTATGTACTATTCTCAAAACCTTAAATATATCTTAAATATCAATTTATATTAATTCTAAATAATTTTTACTACCTATTGTTTTAATATATATATTACATTTGCATAAAAATCAATCGCTTATGACAAATACACACCAATCTGGTCTTTTAAAATCCTTCATGTTACTTTTAGTTTTTTTTAGTTTTTTTACAGGATTTTCACAAGAAAACAACTCAAAACAAGAAACAAAATTCGAACAACTTCTCAACGAAAAAAGAAAAGTAAACGCCTCAATAACAGTCACCAATAGATATAAAATTCAAATCTTTAGTGGCACAAGTGATTTGTCAAAAAAAACACTGATTCAATTCAAAAAAGAAAACAAAAATTACGACGGTACCATAATTTTTAGCACCCCTATATATAAAGTTTGGGTGGGAAATTTCAAAACTCGAATTGAAGCAGAAAAAAACCTCATGTTGCTTAAAAAAAAATACCCCAATGCGATTCTCATAAAACCAAATAAGTGATTTTTTTTCAATATTTTTACCAAAACCTTCCTCTAATCAGCAAAGCACACTAAACCCTTGATTTTAGGGGTTATTTCCTTTTTATATTTTTTTATATATTTGTTTTTCAAATATTTACACATACAGTGTTTTTCAAACAAATTTTTATTTTTGTTAAAAACTAAGGCATATTGTGAATAAAATTAGCTTTCATTTCTACTAATTTTTACAAATCTTTGTAACATCAGAATTGAACTTTTTAAACACCCCTAATTATGTCTTTCATAGAACCTATTCTTAAAGAAAATAAAGATCGATTTGTTATTTTCCCCATCAAACATCATGATATTTGGGAGTGGTACAAAAAACAAGAGGCTTGCATTTGGACTGCAGAAGAAATTGATTTGCATAACGACTTAAACGATTGGAACCACAAACTGAACGAAGATGAAAAATATTTCATTAAACACATCTTGGCGTTTTTTGCAGCTTCTGATGGGATTGTTAATGAAAATCTTGCCGAAAATTTTGTGAGTGAAGTTCAATATCCCGAAGCAAAGTTTTTTTATGGATTTCAACTCATGATGGAAAATATACATAGCGAAACTTATTCTCTTTTAATTGATACTTATGTAAAAGATGAAGCAGAAAAACACGAACTTTTTCATGCTATTGAAACTTTCCCTGCTATAAAAGAAAAAGCCGAATGGGCTTTAAAATGGATTCAATCACCAAGTTTTGCAGAACGATTAATCGCTTTTGCTGCAGTAGAAGGTATCTTTTTTTCAGGTTCTTTTTGCTCAATCTATTGGTTAAAAAAACGTGGATTAATGCCTGGACTTACTTTTTCAAACGAATTAATCTCTCGTGATGAAGGTATGCATTGTGATTTTGCCGTTCACTTACATAACAATCATTTGGTTCAAAAAGTTTCAAAATCAAGAATTACCGAAATTATAACTAACGCCTTAGATATCGAAAGAAAATTCATCACAGAGTCGTTGCCTGTGAGTTTAATAGGAATGAACGCTACTTTGATGACTCAATACCTTGAATTTGTAACCGACAGACTCTTAGTAGAATTGGGTTGTGACCGAGTATACAATGCATCAAATCCATTTGATTTCATGGACATGATTTCGCTTCAAGGAAAAACGAACTTCTTTGAAAAAAGGGTTGGTGAATATCAAAAAGCTGGCGTAATGAATAATGATTCTAGTGGTAGTAAAATCAGTTTTGATGCTGATTTTTAAAATGAAATAAAAAACACAAAATAGATGTTGGGAAACATGTGTTTTTAAAAATAATCAAATATTAATCAAAAGTAAAGAAGGGATTCTTTAGTTTTAAACAAAACAAATTTATGTACGTAGTAAAAAGAGATGGGCACAAAGAGCCTGTAATGTTCGACAAAATCACCGACAGAATCAAAAAACTTTGTTATGGGTTAAACGACATGGTAGACGCTGTAAAAGTCGCCATGCGCGTTATTGAAGGATTATACGATGGCGTTTCCACGTCAGAATTAGACAACCTCGCTGCCGAAACCGCCGCTTCCATGACTATCACACATCCTGATTATGCTCAATTAGCCGCGCGAATTGCCATTTCTAACTTACATAAAAACACAAAAAAGTCATTCTCTGAAACCATGAATGACATGTACCATTATGTAAACCCAAGAACTAATCAAAAAGCACCCTTGCTGTCTGAAGAAGTTCATGCGGTGATTATGGAACATGCAAAATTTTTAGACTCACACATTATATATAATAGAGATTTTAACTACGATTATTTCGGATTCAAAACTATAGAACGTTCCTATTTACTAAAAATAAACGGAAAAATTGTGGAACGTCCTCAACAAATGTTGATGCGTGTAGCTGTGGGAATTCATCTTGACGATTTAGATGCGGTTATTGAAACCTATGAATTGATGTCGAAAAAATTCTTCACGCATGCCACACCTACTTTATTTAATGCAGGAACTCCAAAACCACAAATGTCCTCTTGCTTTTTACTCACCATGCAAGAGGATAGTATTGACGGAATCTATGATACCTTAAAACAAACTGCCAAAATATCTCAATCTGCTGGAGGAATTGGGCTTTCCATTCACAATGTACGGGCTACAGGCTCATACATTAGAGGAACCAACGGAACTTCAAATGGAATTGTACCGATGTTGAGAGTTTTCAATGACACCGCACGTTATGTAGACCAAGGCGGAGGAAAAAGAAAAGGAAGCTTTGCAATTTATTTAGAAACTTGGCATGCTGATATTTTTGAATTTTTAGATTTGAAAAAGAATACGGGTAAAGAAGAAATGCGTGCAAGAGACTTATTCTTTGCTATGTGGATTTCCGATTTATTTATGAAACGAGTTGAAGAAGACAGTCATTGGACCTTAATGTGTCCAAACGAATGTCCTGGACTTTGCGATGTTTATGGTGAAGAATTTGACGCACTTTACACTTCCTATGAAGCCAAAGGAAAAGGAAGAAAAACAATAAAAGCGAGAGAATTATGGGAAAAAATTCTGGAATCTCAAATAGAAACTGGAACACCATACATGCTTTATAAAGATGCAGCAAATAGAAAGTCAAATCAGAAAAATTTGGGAACCATTCGTTCATCCAATTTATGTACTGAAATTTTAGAATACACAGCACCAGATGAAATTGCTGTATGTAATTTGGCTTCTATATCACTCCCTATGTTTGTTGAAAATGGCTCTTTCAACCATGACTTGCTCTTCTCTGTCACAAAACGAGTGACTAAAAACTTAAACAAAGTCATCGATCGAAATTACTACCCCGTTGAGGAAGCAAAAAATTCAAACATGCGTCATCGCCCAGTAGGATTGGGTGTTCAAGGTCTTGCCGATGCTTTCATCATGTTGCGCATGCCTTTTACAAGTGATGAAGCAAAACAATTGAATCAAGATATTTTTGAAACGTTATATTTTGCCGCAGTGACAGCTTCTATGGAAATGGCCAAAGAAGAAGGCCCATACTCAACATTCAAAGGATCACCTATCTCAGAGGGATTGTTTCAACACAACCTCTGGAATATCAAAGACGAAGAACTCTCAGGGCGCTGGGATTGGGCTAGTTTGAGAAAAGAAGTTATGGAACATGGCGTTAGAAATTCGCTATTGGTAGCTCCTATGCCAACAGCTTCGACATCACAAATATTAGGAAATAACGAGGCCTTCGAACCTTACACTTCCAATCTCTACACACGTCGTGTACTGTCTGGGGAGTTTATTGTAGTAAATAAACACTTGTTGAATGATTTAGTAGAGCGCGGCTTGTGGAATGAGTCCTTAAAACAAGAAATCATGCGTCAAAATGGTTCTATTCAATCTATTGAACGTATCCCTCAAGATTTAAAAGAACTCTACAAAACCGTATGGGAAATGTCGATGAAAGACATCATTGATATGAGTAGACATCGTGGCTATTTTGTTGATCAGTCGCAATCCTTAAATTTATTCATGCAAGACGCCAATTATGCCAAACTTACGTCTATGCATTTCTACGCTTGGAAAAGCGGTTTAAAAACAGGTATGTACTATTTGAGAACAAAAGCTGCAGTAGACGCTATAAAATTCACACTCAATAACGACAAAAAAACAGAACAAATTCCACAAGCCGATGCCGTCGAAGTAATTGCTCCTAATGAAACAGGCGAAATGACCGCAGAAGATTTTAGAGCCATGGTAGAAAGAGCTCGAAATGCAAATCCTGGGGATTGTGAAATGTGTGGATCTTAAAAGAAAATAGATTAACAACAAACAGCCGTCAAAATGATGGCTGTTTTGTTTTTTAACTATATTTGAAAGCAAATAAAAAAGGAATGATTGAAGTAAAACGAACCACATCTGATAATGCCGACTTTAAACGGTTAACCAATTTATTTGATGCTTATCTTGTAGAAATCGATGGCGATGAAAAAGACTTTTTTGCACAATACAATCAAATCTATATCAAGAATGTAATCGTACTGTATGAAAACGATTATGCTCTAGGTTGTGGTGCTTTCAAGGGCTATGAAAATGAGGTTGCCGAACTCAAAAGAATGTTTGTGCTTCCTGAATCAAGAGGAAAAGGAATTGCCTCTAAAATAGTAGACTCCCTAGAATCTTGGATGAAAGAAGAGGGCTTTTCAAAATGTATTTTAGAAACTTCTCGTTATTTGGAACCTGCTGTTGCTTTATATAAAAAGTTAGGCTTTACCATCATTCCTAATTATGGCCCCTATAAAAATGTATCTAGCAGCATTTGCATGCAAAAAATGCTAACATCCTAACATTAAAATTCAAAACAAAATGATGAACTGGGAACAACTTTTATCATTAAAACGTCAAGGTGATAAAGGAAAAAGACTGCGAATTGAACAAGACGATACACGATTAGGTTTTGAAGTAGATTATGACCGCATCATATTTTCATCAGCTTTTCGCAGTTTGCAAGACAAAACACAAGTGATTCCACTTTCAAAAACCGATTTTGTACATACACGGCTTACCCACAGCTTAGAAGTTTCGGTGGTGGGGCGTTCATTAGGGAGATTGGTAGGAAAAAAAATCTTAGAAAAACACCCCGCATTAAAAGAAATTTACGGGTACCAATATAATGACTTTGGAGCAATCGTGGCTGCAGCAGCTTTAGCACACGATATTGGAAATCCTCCTTTCGGACATTCAGGAGAAAAAGCCATTGGAGAATATTTTTCTATTGGAAAAGGGATGAAATATAAAGAATTCCTCTCCGATAAAGAGTGGCAAGATTTAATTGATTTTGAGGGGAATGCCAATGGCTTTTTTACAGTTACTAATTCGAGACCCGGAATAGAAGGAGGAATTCGATTAACTTATGCCGTACTAGGAGCCTTTATGAAATATCCCAAAGAAAGTCTTCCCAAAAAACCAACTTCTAAAATAGCCGATAAAAAGTATGGTTTTTTTCAAGCCGATAAAGATTTTTTTGAAGAAGTCGCTAACGAATTAGGTTTAATAAAAAAAACAGGTCGTGACATAGGTTTTGAACGACATCCTCTAGCCTTCTTGGTTGAAGCTGCCGATGATATTTGCTATACTATCATCGACTTTGAAGACGGCATTAACTTAGGCTTAGTATCAGAAGATTTTGCTTTGGAATATTTAATCAATTTAGTAAAAGATACTATTAACAAAAAAAAATATCAAACATTAACTACCAAAGAAGATCGTATAAGTTACCTACGCGCATTAGCTATTGGAACTTTGATAAACGATGCCGTTTCCATCTTTGTTGAAAATGAAGAAGCTATTCTTCAAGGAAATTTCCATAACTCCTTGATGGATAAAAGCAAGTATAAAGCACAAATTGAAGACATTATCAAATTGAGTGTAAAAAACATATATCAAAACAAGGAAGTCATTGAAAAAGAACTTTCAGGCTACATTATTATTCATAATTTGTTAGACAAATTTATTACAGCTATTACTAATACTTATGAGGGAAAAGCAAGCAATTATGATGCCTTACTTCTAAAGGTCCTTCCAGAAAAACATGCTATTGAAAAAGCAACACTTTATGAGAGACTGTTATATGTTTGTCATTTTGTTTCCATGCTTACAGATGGAAAAGCATTAGAAATAAATCAAACGATATTGACTTAAAAAAATCTTAATTTTTTGGTATTCAGCTTAAAAAATTGCAATTCCTCAAAAAAAAACATATTTTCGCAGATAAAACCAAATAACATCAAATCACTATTATGAAAAAAATTACATCTTTATTGATGATTTTGTTTTCAGTTATTGGATTTTCTCAAGACTACAAAGGGAAAATTCAGAATTATTTAGACGAAAACAAAGGAAAACTGAACCTTACCTCTCAGGATATTTCTGACTGGTTTATTGAAAGTACAGGAAGTTCAGAATCAACCAATATTGACACCTATTGGATTAAGCAAAGGTATCATGGTATTGAAATTTTTAATGCTACCTCTAACGTATGGGTTAAAAATGGAGAAATTATAAATATTGTTAACGGATTTATTCCAAATATCAATAGTAAAATTAACACTGTGAGTCCCTCACTTTCGGTACTCGATGCATTAAAAAAAGGATTTATTGCAACAAAATCAACAGATGTTAATGGTGAGATTATCCAAACGATTGGAACAAATGAATTTAAAATTTCAAATGGCACACTCAACGAAGAACCTATCACTGCTGAATTAGTATATCAACCTGTGGGGAATTCTTTGAAATTAGCATGGTATTTTAACTTTTACACTCAAGATCACAACCACTTGTGGAGTATTCGCATTGATGCTGTTAATGGAGCTTTATTGGAGAAACATGACATGGTTATCTCTTGTAATTTTGACAATCATAAAAAGACCACTTCAAATAAAGGATTTTCATTTTATAACAATGTATTCAAACAAGAAAACAACTTAACCGTTGCACAAATTCAAGGAGGGTCCTACCGTGTGGTTCCTTTCAATTATGAAAGTCCAAATCATCATACAAGAGATTTAATAGCAAATCCAGAAAATGCTACGGCTTCTCCTAAAGGATGGCACGATACTAATACCCTTTCAGGAACCACTGCTTCTTTAAAATACACCTATTTAAGAGGAAACAACGCTTGGGCTAGAGCAGATTACACCAATGCGAATCCGACAGCTACTTCAACTACTTCAACTGCAAATGGGTATTCTCCTACAAACGCTAGTTTAACTTTTGATTTTCCTTATCCAGGCACCTCAGTGGCTGCCAAAACCTACATCGATGCCGCTACCACAAATTTATTCTACATGAATAATATTTTACATGACATTTGGTATCAATATGGATTTAATGAAGCTAACGGAAACTTCCAAAAAACCAATTATGGTACAGGTGGTGGTAGTGCAGGCGATTTTGTTTGGGCAGATGCACAAGATGGTTCCACTGCGACAACTCCAACTTTAAATAATGCAAACTTCTCTACACCTGTGGATGGCAGTAGTCCAAGAATGCAAATGTATTTATGGAGTTATAGAAAAGTGACACAATTATTAACTGTTAACACTCCCTCAGACATAGCTGGTGCCAAATACACAAGTGATAACGTGTTTAGTCCAGGGCATGTTAATGTTCCTGTAGCTCCAGCCATGATTCAATCTGACATTGTATTATTTGATGATGGAACGCCAGACGTTGGACAAACTGATAATGCAGATGCCTGTTCAGCTGCAGTAAATGCAAGTGCAATTAGTGGGCATATTACTATCATCAGAAGATCTACTTCAACAGCAAATGGTGGTACCCCTTGCACATTCATTCAAAAAGCTTTATATGCAAAAGCGGCTGGTGCAACTGCTGCTATCATTGTAAATAATGATGATGCAAATCCTGACAATACTATTGGAATGTCTGGAGCTGATGCAACTATAACAATTCCTGTTTTAAGTGTTTCATTGAACACTGGCGAAGCAATCATTGCTAAATTAGTAAGTGGACAAACTGTAAATGCAAAGATTCAGTCACCAACTGCATTAGATTTATTTGTGAACACAGATGGTGATTTAGATAATGGGGTGATTGCTCACGAATTTGGTCATGGAATTTCAACTCGTTTATCAGGAGGACCTGCTAATTCAAGCTGTTTAAACAATGAAGAACAAATGGGTGAAGGTTGGTCTGATTGGTTTGCTATGATGTTAACCATGCATCCTGGCGATGTGGGTACAACTCCACGCGGACTTGCAACATTCGTAATTAATGAAGACCCTACGGGTTATGGCTTACGAAATTATCCTTACACAACAGATATGTCTATTAACCCTGAAACTTTTGCAACTGTTAACAACAATCAGTATGATTCAGATGGTGATGGAATTCCTGACACTACTGAAAGTCATAATGTAGGAGAAGTATGGGCAACCATGTTATGGGATTTGTCATGGGCTTATATCAATAAATATGGTTATGATGACAATAAGTATACTGGAACAGGAGGAAATAATAAAGTTATGAGATTGGTTTTAGACGCTATTAAAATGCAACCTTGTAGTCCAACCTTTGTTCAAGCTAGAGACGCTATTTTAGCCGCAGATTTAGCTACTACTGCTGGTGAAAATTACTGTATGATTTGGGAAGTATTTGCTAGAAGAGGGCTTGGATTACATGCTGATTCAGGAGATACTAATTCTTCGATCGACCAAGTTGAAGATTTTACAGTCCCAACACCTGGAACAACACCAGCAACTGGATCAAACTGTACACTATCTGTAAATTACTTCGGAAATCAAGATTTATTTAGAGTTTATCCAAATCCAACTAATGGCCAATTAAACATCAGAATCAATAATTATGTTGGTAAAGTTTCTATTGACGTTATTGACATCAATGGCCGTTTGGTAGATTCATACAAAAACGAAGACTTTAATATAGAGAAATCTCTTAACTTGAACAATCTTCAATCAGGAATGTACATTCTTAAAGTTAGCGGAGATTCGCTCAACTTTACTCAGAAAATTTTGAAAAACTAATTTTTTTTGTAAATAAATTAAAAAGCGGTTTCTAACGGAACCGCTTTTTTGTTATCAAAAACTGTTTATAAACAAATTCCTAAGAAATTGGAAAACTAGCTAGTATTCCGTAACTTTACCATTCAAAAATATCACACAATGGACTTTATATATCAAGAGCCGTATCCAATTTTAAAAGACGATACACAATACAAAAAAATTACTTCCGATTACGTAAAAGTGGAGCAATTTGGAGATAGAGAAATTCTTATAATTGACCCCAAAGGACTAGAATTGTTAGCACAAGAAGCTATGAATGATGTTTCTTTTATGTTGCGTACATCCCATTTACAAAAGCTTCAAAATATTTTAAATGACCCTGAAGCTACAGATAACGACCGATTTGTAGCCTATAATTTGTTACAAAATGCGGTTGTTGCGGTTGAAGGACAGTTGCCTTCTTGTCAAGATACAGGAACCGCTATTATAATGGCAAAGAAAGGTGAAAATGTTTACACTGGTGCAGATGATGCTGAATGGTTGTCTAAAGGAATTTTCAACACCTATCAAATGAAGAATTTACGTTATTCGCAAATTGTTCCGATTTCGATGTTTGAAGAGAAAAACTCAGGTTCTAATCTTCCTGCACAAATTGATATTTATGCTAAAAAAGGAGCGTCTTATGAGTTTTTGTTTTTAGCAAAAGGTGGTGGTTCGGCTAATAAAACATTCTTGTATCAAAAAACAAAATCGCTTCTCAATGAGAAAGCTATGGAAGAATTCATTCGAGAAAAAATTAAAGATTTGGGAACTTCTGCTTGTCCACCATATCATTTAGCATTAGTCATTGGAGGAACTTCTGCGGAAGCTAATTTAGCAGCAGTTAAAAAAGCTTCGGCAGGCTATTACGACAATCTTCCCACATCTGGAAATATGTCGGGTCAAGCGTTCCGAGATTTAGAATGGGAACAAAAAGTATTAGAATTCTGTCAAGAAAGCGCTATTGGAGCACAGTTTGGAGGAAAATATTTTGCTCATGATGTTCGTGTGATTCGTTTGCCTCGTCATGCAGCCTCTTGTCCTGTTGGCTTAGGTGTATCTTGTTCTGCTGATAGAAACATCAAAGGAAAGATTACTAAAGAAGGTATTTTTGTAGAACAATTAGAAACCAATCCTAAACAGTTTCTACCTGAAGTACCACCGCATTTGGAAGAACCTGTTGAGGTTAATTTAAATCGACCAATGGCTGAAATTCTAGCTGAATTGACAAAGTACCCAATAAAAACAAGATTGAAATTAAATGGAACTTTAATTGTTGCTCGTGATATTGCCCACGCAAAAATCAAAGAATTGTTGGATGCAGGAAAACCAATGCCAGACTATTTTAAAAACCATCCAATTTATTATGCGGGGCCAGCAAAAACTCCAGACGGTATGCCTTCAGGTAGTTTTGGACCCACTACTGCAGGACGAATGGACGTGTATGTTGAAGAATTCCAAAAAGCGGGTGGAAGTATGGTGATGTTGGCTAAAGGAAACCGAACAAAAGAGGTAATGGAAGCTTGTAAAACCTATGGAGGCTTTTATCTAGGTTCGATTGGAGGGCCAGCGGCAATTTTAGCAAAAGAAAACATTGTTTCCGTAGAGGTTGTTGATTTCCCAGAATTAGGCATGGAAGCAGTACGAAAAATTGAAGTAAAAAATTTCCCAGCCTTTATTATAACTGACGATAAAGGCAATGATTTCTTTGCCGCATTGAGTCATTAATCTTAAAAACCCCTACTTACACTTAAGATAAGTAGGGGTTTTTATTATTCTACATACAAGACTAATCCTTTTAAATAGTGTCCCTCTGGATGATAAATGTTGGTAGGATGATCAGGGCCTTGTCCAAGTTTGTGTAAAACTCGAATTGTTCTACCTGTTTCTATAGCTGCAGCTGCCACCGTATTGTAAAATAGAACATCGTCAATAACTTGTGAACAAGAAAATGTAAATAAGATTCCTTTGGGAGCTAATGCTTTTAGACCTGCGTTATTTAATCGTTTATAAGCTTGAGTTGCTGTATGTTTGCTTTTAATGCTTTTTGCAAAAGCAGGAGGATCTAATACAATCACATCATAAACTTGATGATTTTCTTTCATAAAATGAAAAACATCTTCTGCTATAGCCTTGTGATTGGAATTAGGGTGGTTTAAATCCATATTTTTCGATGCTAACTCTACCGCTTTTTGTGAAATATCAACCGATGTAACTAAAGCAGCTCCAGCATCCATGGCGTAAACAGAAAAACCTCCAGTATAACAAAAGGTATTCAATACGTTTTTACCTTTAGAAAAACTTCCTAGTAATTTTCGATTCTCTCTTTGATCCAAAAAGAACCCTGTTTTTTGCCCTTCTACCCAATTGACAGAAAATAAAATATTGTTTTCTTTGGCTATAGTTTGTTCCTTCGTTCCATATAAAAAGAAATCGGTACCAGTATTAGGAGGTAACGTTCCCGAACTTTTACAATAAATGGTTTCACAATAATTAGAAAAATTTGTTTGAATAGCTTTAGCAATTTCTTCTACTTTTAAAAATATTCCAGAGGAATGAGCTTGTAAAACCCAATTCTTATCGTAATAATCTATAATTAAGCCTGGAATTCCATCTCCTTCTCCATGAATCACTCGAAAAGCATTAGTGGATTCTAGGTCTAATAAATTCATTCGTAGTTTCCAGGCAGCATGCAATTTTTCTTCCCAAAATGTGTCGGAATATCTCTCGTCTGCAAAAGTCAATAAGCGAACGACAATGCTTCCTTTGTCGCTAAAGTAACCTGTTCCCAAAGGGTTGTTTTTTGAATCGACAACTTCGACCATCTCACCATCGTTGATTTCCTGGCTTACGCCAAAAACAGCTCCACTAAAAATCCAGGGATGTCGCCGTTGAATAGATTTCTCTTTACCTAATTTTAATATGACTTTGGGGAAGTTCATGACTATTTACAATAGAACCGCAAATTCACAACGATTACCGTGTAAATTTGCAGCTTGATTTATTTTTAGTTTTAATCGATTATCATTTCAGGAATGTTTCCTTCAATGATTAAATCAGCTTCTGTAGATTTTACGATTTCTTCTACAGACACACCAGGAGCACATTCAAGCAGTTTAAATCCTTTAGGTGTAATTTCTAAAACAGCCAATTCTGTAACTACTTTCTTCACACAACCAACTCCTGTGAGTGGAAGGGTGCATTTTTTCAAAATTTTAGATTCACCTGCTTTATTGACATGCATCATGGCCACAATAATATTTTCAGCAGAAGCAACCAAATCCATAGCGCCTCCCATACCTTTAACCATTTTTCCAGGAATTTTCCAATTGGCTATATCCCCATTTTCAGAAACTTCCATTGCTCCAAGAATGGTTAAATCTACTTTTTGTGCACGAATCATCCCGAAACTAAATGCGGAATCAAAGAAACTTGCACCAGGTAATGTAGTAATCGTTTGTTTTCCTGCATTAATGATGTCGGCATCTTCTTCGTCTTCAAAAGGGAAAGGACCCATTCCTAGTACCCCATTTTCACTTTGAAATTCAACTGAAATATCGGTACGCACATAATTGGCCACTAATGTTGGTATTCCGATTCCAAGATTTACATAATAGCCATCTTTTACTTCTTTGGCTATGCGTTTTGCGATTTGATTTTTATCTAGTGCCATTATAATTTGATGATTTGAAAATTTGATGATTTGAAAATTATGGTTTCTTCGAAGAAGAAATAATTTTGGAGATAATCAAATTTATAGATTGTAGTTTTTTAAATAATTCTTCACTTAGGTTTGGGTAATGTTCTCATTTTAAACATAATTCTAACCAATATATTAATTCATCAACTTCTTTTGCAGAAAATTTAAACTTATGAATAAAATCAGCTTTACTTTCTGCATTTTGAGCTTCTCAGATATTGGCTCCAATTAAAGTTCCGCTTCTAAAGATTTGAGATGCCATTTCAAAACGATTTGATTTTCTAATTCCTTCCGAATAACTGATTATTTCCAAAGTCAATTCGAAAGTTAGTTTTACAATTAGATTATCTTTATCATTTATCATTTTCAAATCTTCAAATTTACTTTTTTCTCACGGTACGTTGCTCAATTCTTTTTTCAAATTTCTCTCCTTGAAAAATACGCTGAATCATAATTCCAGGGATATGAATTTGATTAGGGTCAAGCGTTCCTGCAGGGACTAATTCTTCCACTTCAGCAATATTAATTTTTGCAGCTCCTGCCATCACGGCATTAAAGTTTCGAGCGGTTCCTTTAAAAATCAAATTTCCTGCTTCATCACCTTTCCAGGCTTTTACAATGGAGAAGTCAGCTTTATAAGCCAATTCCATAATGTGCATTTTTCCATTAAATTCTCTGACTTCCTTGCCTTCAGCTACTTCGGTGCCATAACCCGCAGGTGTAAAAAAGGCTGGAATTCCTGCTTGTGCTGCACGACATTTTTCTGCTAACGTTCCTTGCGGGGTGAGTTCTACATCCAATTCTCCAGAAAGCATTTGACGTTCAAACTCAGCATTTTCACCTACATAGGACGAAATCATTTTTTTAATTTGTTTTTTTTGTAATAACAAACCCAATCCGAAGTCATCAACTCCGGCGTTATTTGAGATGCATGTGAGATTGGTGGTTCCTTTTGCAACGAGCTCATTGATAGAATTTTCTGGAATACCACAAAGACCAAATCCTCCTAGCATGATTGTCATGTTGTCTTCAATTCCTTGTAGCGCCTCAAAAACAGTGTTTACTTTCTTGTTTATCATAATAATTTCTCACTTTATATTACAGACCAAACTCTTCGGGATTCTGTTCTTCAATATCTGTCGAGTCTTTTTCTACTTGCTTTGTTGGGGTCCAACAATCCACTTTGATGTTAAATCCATCAGGACGTTCAAATTCATCTTTAGATATTTGTAAATCGGGGTCTTCGTAACATTTTTTCATAAAATACCCCCAAATAGGTAATGCAGCCGTAGCGCCTTGTCCGTATGTAATACTTTTAAAGTGTGCTGAACGGTCTTCGCAACCTACCCAAACTCCAGTTACTAAGTTGGGTACCATTCCAATAAACCAACCATCAGATTGATTTTGAGAAGTTCCTGTCTTACCAGCAATAGGATTTTTGAACACATAAGGATAACCCGTCCAACGAATGTCTCCTGCACCCCCAGATTCCGTACGCAAACGCTCCCCAGAACCCCCTTCTGTAACGCCTTCTAATAATTTAATTACAGCAAAAGTCACATCTTTATTCAAAACATCGTGAGATTCAGGGACAGGTTCATAAATTACGGCTCCATTTTTATCTTCAATTCTCGAAATAAATTGCGGTTTTATATACACTCCTTGATTGGCAAATGTACTATAGGCCGCTACCATATCTTCTACTGTGATGTCTACTGCGCCAAGAGCAATAGAAGGTTGAACAGGAATTTCTGAAGTTACTCCAAGTTTATGTGTTAATTCAACTACGGCTTCAGGTCCGGTTTTGTCTATTAATTTGGCCGAAATAATGTTGACAGAATTAGCTAATGCTCTTTTTAATGTCATCATTCCACGATATTTTTGATCAGAATTTCTTGGTTCCCAATCTTCTGTAACGTGATGACGTCCTTTTCGAATCATAAAAGGAGCATCGAGTAAGGTATCACAAGGGGACATTCCTAATTGTTCTATGGCCGTTGCATAGACAAAAGGTTTGAATGTAGACCCTACTTGTCGGGCTCCTTGCCCTACGTGGTCATATTGAAAATATTTATAATTGATTCCGCCAACCCAAGCTTTTACTTGTCCTGTTTGCGGTTCCATCGACATTAAACCCGCTTGAAGAAAATGTTTGTAATAGCGAATAGAATCGAGCGGTGTCATAACTGTATCTCGTTCTCCATTCCATGTAAAAACAGTCATTTTTGTCTTTTTACTAAACGAAGCAATTATTTCTTCATCGGTTTTATCATCGTCCTTAAGAACCCGCCAACGTTCCGAATTTTTCATCGCTTGTTTGATAATTTTATCGGTTTCCTCTGGCGTGATATTTACAAATGGCGCATTTTTGTTTTGTTTTTGTTGAATCCAGAACTCTTCCTGAAGGTTTTTCATGTGAGCAGCCACGGCTTCTTCTGCATGTTCTTGAATTTTTGAGTCAATCGTTGTATAAATTTTTAATCCATCGCCATAGATATCATATTCTTCTCCATCGGGTTTTTTATTTTCTTTGACCCAGTTTTTCATGTAATCGCGAAGATATTCTCTAAAATAAGTAGCCGTACCGTCTAAGTGGCTCTCAGGGTGAAAGTTTAATACGATAGGTTTTTTCTCAAGCATTTTTTTGGCAGACTCTTCTAAATGATGGTTTCGAACCAACTGTCCTAAAACAATATTTCTACGTTTCATGGCTTTTTCGGGTCGGCGAACTGGATTGAATAGTGAAGGATTAGTCAACATACCAACCAACATTGCACTTTCTTCCACGTTCAAATCTCGCGGTTCTTTATTGAAATATACTTTAGCTGCTGAACGAATTCCTACTGCACCGTTAACAAAGTCAACCTGATTGAAATAGAGTGCTATAATTTCGTTTTTAGTATATTGTCTTTCTAATCGAACAGCAATAATCCATTCTTTTGCTTTTTGAACTAATCTAAAAAGAGGAAACCTAGAACCTTCCCCATGGAATAAAAGTTTAGCCAACTGTTGGGTTATGGTACTCGCCCCGCCATTGGACCCTAATTTTGCAGCGGCTCCAAAAGTTCTACGTGCGTCAATTCCTGAATGTTCATAAAATCGTTCGTCTTCCGTAGAAACTAAGGCATCTACAAGAGACTTAGGCAAATCCTTAAATTTAATTGCCGTTCGATTTTCATTGTAAAATTTACCTAAAGTAACACCATCAGAAGAAATAATTTCGGTAGCCAAATTCGAATTTGGATTTTCTAAATCTTCAAAAGAAGGCATCTTTCCAAAAAATCCCCAAGAGGCAAAGAGGAAAAATAAAAACACACTTCCAAGACCGTAAAAAAACAACTTCCAAAACTTTTTTTGATAGTATTTTATGTCTTTTACTACGGGTGTACTTTTTGATTGATTGTTAGGTTTTTGTGCCATATTTTTATTCAATAGATTCTATTCTAAATCCAACTTCTGTAATTCCTTTAAGGTTTTCAATTCCAGCAACTTTTCCGGTTTGTCTTACGGCTTGTTGAACATGTATTTTGTAGGTTCCTTTTATTGGGAAACCAAAATTTGCTTTATAAAACAATTTGTTTTCTTTGATATCGGTGAATCCATCTCCCATTAGAGTTCCATCAGGATTAGCCATTTTATATTCTAGGGTATCCACAAGAACCTTTTTATTGGGTTGTTCGAGAGAAACTATTAAAAACAAATTGTCAAAGGGATAATCATTATTGTCTCTTACATTAACAAACAAATTGTATTTTTTTGAATGTTCTAATTTTGGTAAGGTAAAAGTAATGATACTATCTCTATTCCAAGCATTACCAACGGATTGATATTCGTCAAAAACACGATTTTTATCGCATGAAGCAAAACAAAACAAAAGTAAAAAAAAGAGTATACTAACTTTTATCTTCATTTTTTTTAGGATTTATTTGTTTTTTTTGAAATGCTTCGAATTTCTATTTCGATTTGAATTCGAGGGCGAAACTGTTTTTTCTGCTTCTTTATTTATGTTTGTTTTCTCTGATGAATTTTGATTTTGACTGTGATTAACCCCTGCCGTTTGGTTTTTGTTTTTGTTCTTCTTCTTATTCCTTTTAGGTTGATCAAAACGTGTTAAACTTTCTTGGTCTAGAGATTTACTAAAATTCAATTCTGGTTCTGTTGTTATTTCTTCCGCATAATCTTCTAGAGAAGTAGCCTTATTTTTAGCTTTATTCAACGCTACAATTTCTTTTACGTGCTCTATTTTTAGAACATGCCAATTAGCCATGTTTTCTACATAAGCAAACCACATAAGACCCTTAAAAATATCTTGTTTTTGACAAATAGCATCGCCTTTCTCGGTCTGTAATTTAGTTTCAAAATCTGGAAAATCTTTTAAAGCATCTAAATAAGTGTCTAACTCATAATTTAAACAACACTTTAATTTTCCACATTGTCCTGCCAATTTTTGAGGATTTAATGACAGTTGTTGGTATCGAGCCGCAGAGGTATTCACACTTCTAAAATCTGTAAGCCAAGTAGAGCAACATAATTCCCTGCCACATGAACCAATTCCGCCCAATCGAGAAGCTTCTTGACGAAAACCAACTTGTTTCATCTCAATTCGTATTTTGAATTCTTGGGCAAATTCCTTGATAAGCTGTCTAAAATCTACACGATCTTCTGCGGTGTAATAAAAAATTGCTTTCGAACCATCTCCTTGAAATTCAATATCTGAAATTTTCATTTGTAGTTTTAAGGCAATAGCAATTTCTCTAGCTCTTACCTTTATTGGTTCTTCTTTTTCTCGTGATTCAACCCAAATATCAATGTCTTTTTGAGTCGCTTTTCTGTAGATTTTTAATATTTCGGTACTGTTTGGAGCTATGTTCTTCTTCTTCATTTGAATCTTAACCAATTCTCCAGTCAGGGTTACAATCCCAATATCATGTCCAGGGGCTGCTTCGGTAGCTACAACATCCCCTATGAATAGCGTAACGTTGTCAGTATTTCTATAAAATTCTTTTCTACCATTTTTGAAACGAACTTCTACACAATCAAATGGGGTTTCGCCACTTGGTAAATTCATGTTTCCTAACCAATCAAAAACCGTTAATTTATTGCAACTGTCCGTGCCGCAAGTGCCATTATTTTTACATCCTCTAGGGGTACCATCTTTGGTACTAGTAGAACAATTTGTACAAGCCATAATATATTTAGCGTGTTGCTCAAAGCAACTTAAATTCTTAAAATGAGATTAATGGGTAAAGATAGTATTTTTATGAAATATATTCCAATAAAAAAAACTCAAAAACTAAAGGTTAAAATAGTTCTTGTCATTTGGAATTTAAATGATTTGCAAACGGTTGATTTTAAGTTTCTTTAACCGTGATTATGTGAACAGGACAGGCTTTTTCTGCCAATTCACAAGTTTCAACAATAGTATGATCGGGTGACTTTAGTGTATAAAACCCTTTAGCATTAACCGATTTTATGAGTACCGATTTGCCGTCTTTTTTAGACATTTGAAATTGTCCAGGAGCCATTTCTACACAATAGTTGCAACCGATGCATTTATCTCTTTGAAGCGTAACGATAACCATTAATTCTCAACGATTTTATACATTTTGTCGGATAAACGAATTCGAAATGGCACTTTTATGGTACAACTATCACCTTTAGTAGCTTTTTCAGAAGAAATATCATTAACCAAAAAGTCTTCTAAAATTAATTCTTGTGCGCCAGTACTCGGACCCGTAATTAAAATTTTATCGCCTTTTTTGATGTCGTAGGCTTCAATTTTGAATTCGGCAATGCTCGATTTCGGAAAATAATGCATGCCTTTTCCGACGTATACTTTCTTTTGTGTGGCACTCGAACCTGGATTGTCTGACCATTCACCTAATTTTTGTCCGAGATAATACCCGCTCCAAAAGCCGCGATTGTAAACGGTCGCCAAAGCTTCCATCCAAGTATTAATTTTTTCCTTAGTAAAGGTTCCTTCATAATACGAATCGATGGCTTCTCGGTAGGTTTTGATTACGGTTGCTACATAATCGGCAGCACGACCACGCCCTTCGATTTTCAAAACTTTAATACCCGAATCAATGACTTGATCTAAAAAATCTAACGTACACAAGTCTTTTGGAGACATCATGTATTCGTTGTCAATCTCAATTTCAAATCCGCTTTCTTGATCGATAACAGTATATTTTTTTCTACAATTTTGCTTGCAAGCTCCTCGATTAGCAGAAGAATTGTGCGAATGTAAACTCAAATAACATTTCCCAGAAACCGCCATACACAAAGCACCATGTCCAAAAATTTCGATTTCTACTAAATTACCACTCGGTCCTTTAATTTGTTCTTTTTCGATATCATCTGTGATTTTTTTTACTTGACGCAAACTCAATTCGCGAGACAATACAATGGTATCGGCAAACATCGCATAGAATTTCACTGTTTCAATGTTGGTCACATTCAATTGCGTAGAAATATGCACTTCCATTCCCATGGTTCTGGCCGTCATAATTACCGCTTGATCAGAGGCAATTACTGCTGTAATTCCAGCTTCTTTGGCTTTAGCTAACAATGTTTTTACAATCGATAAATCGTGATCGTAAATAATGGTATTTAAAGTCAGATAGGTTCTGACATTTTTTTCGTTGCATCTTCGTGCGATTTCTGGTAAATCCTCTAAAACAAAATTCACGGTGGCACGAGCGCGCATGTTCAGTTGCTCTACTCCAAAATATATCGAATCACAACCATTGTCTAAAGCCGCTTGCATCGATTCGAAATTGCCAGCTGGAGCCATTAATTCTATTCTTCCTGAAGTCGTCATTAGCTGATAATTTTAAATAATTTATCGGATAAACGTACTCTGAAAGGCACTTCAAAAGTTACTTTATCGCCTTTTTTTGCCGTTGTATTTTCACTTCCATTGACGAACATTTTTTGCAATACTAATTCTTCTTTTCCTGTTGTTGGACCTGAAATTAGGATTTTATCACCCACCTTTAATTCCTGATCTTCTATAAGGAAAAGTCCTACTTGAGCTTTCACGTAGTAATGTTCTACTTTACCTAAAAGTACCTTTTTGACTTTTATTTTCTGACGGATGTCTGTAACTTCTTGAGCCTTCGCCAAAGGTTTATCCGATAATTCGCCCGAGTGTTTGAATTTCAATTTTTCTGATTTTCCTTTTCGGAACACTTTATTGCCTACTTGTTTGCCGCTTCTCAATTTTACTTGTTCGGCCAATGGCAAATGCGTAATTTCTAGGCATTCGGTCGAACAACAATTTTCCATTGCCGCTTTACAATCGTCACATTGAATGAATAACAAATGGCAACCGTCGTTAGCACAATTGGTGTGATTGTCGCACGGTTTGCCGCATTGGTGGCATTGTGCAATGATATCCTCAGTAATCCGTTCGCCCAAACGATGGTCGAATACAAAGTTCTTTCCGATAAATTTGCTTTCTAAACCTTCTTCTTTAATTTGTTTGGCATAATTGATAATCCCTCCTTCCAATTGAAACACGTTTTTAAACCCTTGATGCTTGAAATACGCCGATGCTTTTTCACATCGAATACCACCGGTGCAATACATCACCAAGTTTTTGTCTTCTTTAAAATCTTTCAATTGCTCGTTGATAATCGGCAAACTTTCTCTAAAAGTCTCTACATCAGGCGTAATGGCACCTTTAAAATGACCAATTTCGCTTTCGTAGTGGTTTCTAAAATCTACCACTATGGTATTTGGGTCTTCTAATATTTCGTTAAACTCTTTCGCTTTCAAATGCACGCCAATATTGGTTACATCAAAGGTTTCGTCATTCAATCCGTCGGCCACAATTTTATCACGTACTTTCACGGTCAATTTCAAAAACGAATGATCATCGTGTTCTACCGCTACGTTCAAACGAATGCCGCGCATGAACTCATAGGCTTCTAAGGTCTCGCGAAAGGCTTCAAAGTTCTCTGCTGGAACCGACATTTGTGCATTAATTCCTTCTTTGGCAACATAGGTTCGACCAAGAGCATCGAGTTTGTTCCATTCGACAAATAAAGCATCGCGAAATTTTTTGGGATCTTCAATTTTGGCATACGCATAGAAAGATAATGTAAGTCGTTGTTTTCCGGCTTCATCTATTAATTGGGCTCTTTCTTCTGCGCTTAAGGTGTTATACAGTTGCATGCTATAAACGTTTAAGTGAGAAATAGGTGTATGAACTCTAAATGGAAGAATTCGGGAGCAAAGTTAATTTTTTACCGCAAAGGCGCAAAGTTTTTTCGTAAAGTTCGCAAGAGTTAAAAGATCAAACCGCAGATTCACAGATTAATATTTAGCTAATCTGTGAATCTGCGGTAAATAATTCTTTGCGAACCTAGCGTAATCCTTAGCGTTCTTTTCGTTTAAGTCTTAACAGAATTCAGCGTAAGCGTCTTTCAAGTTTTCGGCAATCATTTCAGCTGGGCGCCCTTCAATATGGTGACGCTCTAACATGTGTACTAACTCGCCGTCTTTAAACAACGCCATACTGGGCGACGATGGCGGAAACGGAAACATTTCAGCACGAGCGGCATCTACTGCTTCTTTATCCACACCAGCAAAAACCGTGATTAAATGGTCTGGTTTTTTTGTTGCGTCCAAACTCATTTTAGCTCCTGGACGGGCATTTCGAGCTGCACAACCACAAACGGAGTTGATTACAACTAAAGTAGTTCCATCTGCTTTGATTGCATTTTTTACCTCTTCAGCGTTATATAAATTTTGAAAACCAGCGTCTGTCAATTCGGCACGCATTGGATTTACCATTTCTTCTGGATACATAATTCTTTAGGATTTAAGATTAACGAATTTTGATTTTTAAATCTTTTGCAAAGATAGGTAGAATTCTACTCCTTAGAACGATTCTATTTATAAAGATTTGTTATAATTTCATTGTTTTTATAAATCAAAGGGGGTGAAAATCTAGTTATATTCTAAAAGTAATTCCCAAAGCTAAGTAATACTTTGGAGCATTTTGGGTTATACCCAATCCTATTGAACCATCTAACATCAAGTTGTTGTTAATATAATAGGTTATGCCTCCATCTATGGTATGAAAGGCTATCTGATTTTGAGGCGCAAAACCAAAAACTTCAACATAGGAACCGATGTATTTTGATATTGAATGCCCTAAGGTGAAAGTATATAAAAAAGTTGGTTGCTTTGTAAAATTATCCCAAGTTGCTCCAAGGTTACTTCCTAGGGAATAGTTTTTTGTTAATGCATGTTGCAATGTAAATCTAAAATCTGGCATCGAATATGTAGATTTATACTTTTCTGATGCACAATTTTTCAGTGAAATATGGCTTATTAATGATGTTTTTGGTACCCATTTTCGTTCCTGGAGTAAGTTTATTTTAAAACCCACGACTACTGGCAACATGCCATTTTGCTTTTCACGTTCCTGTTCTTCAAAAAGAAATTCCGCTATCATACGAAGTTCTATTTTTTTTGAAACACCATATTTCCACAAACTTGAAGGAAGTAGAAAAGAGATGCTTTGCGCCTCAGATTTCTCAAACGAAAACCCCGATTCAACTTGAAACATTCCCACAGGAACTATCGATGGGGTTTCGGTTTGATCGGGTCTGTCGGCTTCTAAGGGTTCATTTTGCGCATTCATTTTACAGAGTATTATTAGCAAAAAGAATGATTTTTTTATTTTCATAAAAATATTTTTAGACAAAACTAAATATTTATTTTATGTAAACGTAATGATTTTTATGTATTTTTGTAAAAATTTTTTTATTCATGACCGTTTCTGAAGAAAATTATATCAAAGTGATTTACCATTTGTCACTGGTTTCGCCTAAAGGAATCAATACGAATGCCATCGCGGGAATGATAGACACAAAAGCATCATCTGTTACGGATATGTTGAAGAAACTCTCAGATAAAGAGTTGGTGTCCTATCAAAAATACCAAGGCGTCACCTTGACCGAAAAAGGATTTTATTTAGCTAAAATGATAGTTAGAAAACATCGTTTATGGGAGGTTTTTTTAGTGAACAAGCTACATTTCACTTGGGATGAAGTCCATGAAATTGCAGAAGAATTAGAACATATTCAATCAGAAAAATTGATGAATCGATTAGATGAATTTTTAGGTTTTCCTGCCTTTGACCCACATGGCGACCCCATTCCTAATAAAAATGGCGAAATGGTAACGATTGACAAAATTTTACTTTCGGAGGCCGATTTAAATTTGGAATATGTTTGTGTAGGGGTTAAAAATTCTTCGGTAGAGTTTTTACAATATTTAGACAAACAAAAAATTTCGCTTGGGTCCAATATCAAAGTTCTTTCAAAAGAAGAGTTTGATGCATCCTTAACCATCGAATTAAATCTAAAAACGCTAACAATTTCCCATAAAATCGCTGAAAATTTATTTATAAAAATACAATAAGTTATGAGTAAGTCGCTCGAAGAAGTACATCAGTCAGTTTCGATACAAGGAAAGACCTCAACAATAAAAAAAATAGTTGCTTTTTTTGGTCCAGCCTATCTAATCAGTGTGGGGTACATGGACCCGGGCAATTGGGCTACCGATATCGCTGGGGGAAGTCGGTTTGGATACTCTTTAATTTGGGTTTTATTAATGAGTAATATCATGGCGTTGTTACTGCAAAGTTTGAGTGCGCGTCTCGGAATAGTGACACAACGCGACTTAGCGCAAGCTTCACGAGAAACCTACTCTCCATTCATAAATTACATTCTTTATTTTTTAGCCGAAATTGCTATAGCAGCGTGTGATTTGGCCGAAGTGCTCGGCATGGCTATTGGAATTCATCTGCTTACGGGTTTGCCTTTGATGTATGGTGTGTTATTTACGGTATTAGATACTTTTTTACTACTCTTTTTAATTAATAAAGGCATTCGAAAAATGGAAGCTTTTATAATTGCATTGGTCGTCGTCATTGGTTTTTCTTTTCTCATAGAAATGCTTTTTGCACAACCTGAAATGGGAAAAGTAGCTTTAGGTTTTATTCCAACTTTGCCCAATAAAGAAGCTTTGTATATTGCCATTGGAATTATAGGGGCGACCGTAATGCCTCACAATTTGTATTTACATTCTTCATTGGTGCAAACACGAAAATTTGATCGAAGTAAAACAGGTATTAAACAAGCTCTGAAGTATAACTTTATTGATTCGACCATAGCTTTGAACTTAGCTTTTTTTGTGAATGCAGCGATTTTAATATTAGCCGCCGCTACGTTCTACAAAAATGGATTTTTTCACGTAGCCGAAATTCAAGATGCGCATCAATTATTAGCGCCTATTTTAGGGAGTAAATGGGCGCCTATATTATTTGCAGTTGCTTTGATTGCTGCAGGTCAAAGTTCAACTATCACGGGAACATTAGCGGGTCAAATCATTATGGAAGGGTATTTAAATTTGAGAATTCAACCATGGGTACGACGCATCATCACTCGATTGATTGCTATTGTACCCGCTATGATTGCAATTTTAGTGTTTGGAGATAATGTTTCGGGAAAATTACTTTTATTGAGTCAGGTGATTTTGAGTCTACAATTAGGGTTCGCCATCATTCCGTTAATTCATTTTGTGAGCGACAAACAAAAAATGAATGGGTTTCACATTTCTAAAACCACTAAAATTGCTTCATGGATTATTGCTTTTTGTATCGTTTCCCTCAATGCCAAATTGGTTTTTGATGAAATTCATGGATGGTTGCAAACATCTGCACACCCTATGGTATTGTGGTTTACAGTTGTTCCAATCGCCTTAGGATTTTTAGTCTTGTTGCTGTATATCATTTGCAATCCGTTTTTGTCTAAATTTAAGCATGATGTACAAAATCATTTACCACATAAATTCGAATTGACGTTCTCTCAACTAGAATCTACCAAAAAAAAGAATATTGCCGTTGCCGTTGATTTTTCTGATGCAGATGAAAGAGCCTTGAATGCAGCATTTGAACTCGGAGGCACCGAGGCACATTATACTTTAATCCATGTGGTGGAGACCGTTGGCGCTTTTTTTTATGGCGAAAATATTAAAGATCATGAAACCACAGTTGATGAAAAACTCCTCAATCAATATCAAGAGATGCTGACGGAAAAAGGATTTAAAGTATCTATAAAATTGGGATTTGGTAAACCTTATAAAGCCATTCCAAAAATTGTGCATGAAGCCTCATTTGATATGTTAGTGATGGGAACTCACGGGCATGCAGGAATTAAAGATATTCTTTTTGGAACGACAGTAGATAACCTACGTCATCATATTTCCATTCCCTTGTTTATTGTAAAATTATAACAAATCTGAAAAACTAATCTAAGTTACATAATTGTTTTTCAGAATATTATTTCTTTTTTAAATGAAATATTATTACCTAAAATATTTTTTTTTAAATATCTAAAAGACACGAGCTTTTTTTTACTTTTGCCGTTCCAATTTTAGACTCTAAACACGTAATAAACAACACATTTTTGAAGAACAAAAATGAATCATAATAAGAATAATAGTAAAAAAGTTATTGCACTAATTCTAGTAGTTACTATTATTCAGTTGACGTTATCAGTATATTCCGACTTATTTAGCGCGTATTATCCTTATTTCAAAAATGTAGATTTACTTTCTGATATTCTTGTAATACCTAAAAATAAGAAAACAAGAACCCATAAAATAAGTCATAAAGAGATCTCTGTTCCTACTACATTTAATGATTTTTTCGCGTATGAGAAAAAAGGAACTTTAATTCGATTTAATCAAGATACAATATACCCCGCATTACAAAAAATTAATGAAAAACTTCTGGCACTCGCCTATGGGAAAAATGTAAAAATTAGAATCGCTTGGTTTGGTGATAGTCAAATAGAAGGGGATTTTATTACACAAGATGTTAGAGAAATGCTCCAAAATTATTTTGGTGCTCCAAAAGGAGTAGGCTATGTTCCCCTTACCTCTATAGCTTCTGATTTTAGAAGAACGGCAAAAGTGAGTACAACGGGTTTTGTCACAGCAGATAATTTTAAGAAAAACACACACCAAGCCCCCTTGTTTTTATCAGGTTATTCCTTTTATGGAAACACTATTGATGTTTCTTTTTGGGATAATGTTCGAAAAGACCCCCAACAAGCTACCCAAAAATGGCTTCTTTATGGAAAGGGAGATACCATAGCAATAAAAATAAACGATACTACTAAAAAATTTCCGGCGACTCATGAGTTTAATAGAGCTTTGTTAACCAACAACCCCTCACGACGCGTTTCTTTTAGTGTGACATCCCAAAAAACACCTATTTTCGGACTAAGTTCTGAACCTCAATCAGGAATTGTACTAGATAATTTTTCCTTTCGAGGCATTACAGGCGTCGAACTAAAAAAACTCAATCAAAATCTTTTGAAAGAGATTAATAAGTCGGGGTATTACGATTTAGTTGTTTTCCAATATGGGGTCAATTTGATGTTCAAACCAGACGATACCAACTATGATTACTATTATAGGGGAATGAAACCTGTCTTGAAAAAATTTAAAACCCTTATGCCTAATACTGAAATCGTTCTGTTTAGTTGTTCAGACAGAGCATTCAATTACGATGGGACTTGGAAAACCGCTGTTGGAATAGATTCTTTAATTCAAACACAAGCCCGATTGGCCTATGACATGGATGTGCCTTTTTATAATTTTTATAAATCAATGGGAGGCAAAGGAACCATTGTAAAATGGGCTGATAGTACGGTTCAACTAGCCAATAAAGATTATATTCATTTTAACTACAGAGGTGCAAAGGTTGTCGCTAAAATTATTTTTGATGCACTTATAAAAGATTATTCTAAAGCTTTGAATTTATATAAACAAAACCGATCATTTATTCCGACTCCCAATAAAAAACCCTCACAAGATATTCCTATTAAAAAAAATTCACAAGAGACCATTTCAAGAAAAATTGACAGTCCAAAAGTTGTCAAATCCAAAGAAAGTTCAAGCAAAGATGAGGTTGAAAAGCCAATCATAGTTAAGTCCAAGATTGAAAAATCACCCGAGAAAAAAACAGATTCTATATGATATCAATAGATTGGAATAAAGTACTCCACCAATTAGAATACGACAAGAACAATCCGTTGTTATTTAACAATGGCTTTTTTGTCTATTTTTTAGTGGTGTTTATGGTTTTTTATTACCTATTTAGAAAAAATTACAAACACCGAGCGGTAGTTTTGAGTTTGTTTTCATTATATTTTTTCTACAAAGCCAGTGGAACTTTTGTGTGGATTGTGATAGTATCGGCTTTCTTCAATTATGGTATTTCTAATTTAATCTACAAAGCAAAAACAAAAGGATGGAAAGCATTTCACTTGTTTTGGAGCATTATTTTTAATTTAGTACTTCTCTTCTATTTTAAATATACCGACTTTTTTATTCAGGTTTTGAATAATGTATCGCAATTCAAAATAGATCCATTGCATATATTACTCCCAATAGGAATTTCATTCTTTACTTTTGAAAATTTAAGCTACACTATCGATATATATCGAGGAGAAATTAAACCCGAGAAAGGAATTGTAAACTATGTTCTTTTCTTGTCTTTTTTTCCAAAATTAGTCATGGGACCCATTGTAAGAGCAAAAGATTTTATTCCACAACTCAAACAAGATTATTTTGTAAGTAGTCATGATTTTTCTAAAGGGTTTTATTTGATTATCACAGGATTAATTAAGAAATTAATTATTTCTGATTACATTTCGGTGAATCTAGTAAACTATGTTTTTGATGGCCCTCATCTTCATAATGGATTAGAATGTTTGGTAGCGCTATACGGATATGCAATTGTAATTTATTGTGACTTTAGCGGATATAGTGATGTGGCCATTGGAATTTCTAAATGGATGGGGATTACGATTCCACCCAATTTCATGTCGCCATATCAAAGTAAGTCAGTCAGTGAGTTTTGGAGAAGATGGCATATTTCATTATCCAGTTGGTTGCGAGATTATCTTTATATCGCTATGGGGGGCAATAGAAAAGGCACATTCAGAACGAATGTTAATTTGTTTTTGACCATGCTTATTGGTGGTTTTTGGCATGGAGCCAGCTGGAATTTTATTATTTGGGGAGCACTTCACGGGATTGGATTAGGAGTCAATAAATTTTGGAATGCACTTTTTGGAAAAATGAAAGTCTTTCCAAAATGGATATCAAACACGTTTTATGGGTTGATTACGTTTCATTTCGTTTGTTTCTGTTGGATTTTTTTTAAAGCAAGTTCTTTTGAAACCGCATTACAATTCCTTCATCAAATAGGTTATCAATTCACGTTTGATGGTGGTGTCGAATTTGTTGAAAATTATAAAATCGTACTTGTGATGATTGCCATTGGTTATGCTATTCATTTAATACCCGACAGCGTTCCAGAAAAAATAATAGAGAAACAAAAGAATTTTCCGTTAATCTATTTTGTGGTTCTGCTTTTATCATTTATTGCCTTGTATTCTTTTTTTAAAAGTGCCGAACCGGTCATGCCGATTTACCTACAATTCTAATAGAAAATTAATAGTTTTTACACAGAAATTCATTCCATATTTTTGAAAAGGCATCTACAAATAGATTGCCTTGTAGGATGTACCCTTCTTTAGAAAAATGAACCAAATCTGAACGAAGTAATTGTTCTTTTTTCCATGTTTTAGCACCTTCAAGTCCGTTACAAATATTGTATAAATCCCAATAAACGAGATTGTTCTCATTACAAAAATCAATCAGTGCATTTGTGATTACTTCCAAGGTTTGGTTGGGTCGATGTTTCTTATAGTAGGATACAGGAGGTGTAGTGATAATGATGCAGGCATTTGGGGAAACTTTTTGTAATTTCCGAACCATTTTTTTTACATTAATAAGAAATGAAGTTGCCGATAAATTTGGGTCTTGAGCTTCATTGGTTCCTAATGAAATGATATAACAATCGGCCTCTAGCGTTGCAATTTGATTCCAAAATTTTTGCGTTTTGGTATAATCAAAATAGGTGGCCCCGTTGGCACCAATACTATGATAAATAATCCCTCCTGTGTTTGATTTTTCCAAAGAAGCTCCGTAAAACTTTATGGTATCTTTTGTTGGAAAACTTAATCTAAAGCCACTCGTATTGGTTTTTAAACAAAATTTTTCAACTTCAGGAGGAGATACAAAACAATTGTTTTCGACTTGATTCTCATATTCTATAGACAATTCCGAGATTTTACCCCCTAAAAACAAGGTAACTTTATCGAAAGTATCTTTGTACCCATAAAAATTTTTGAGTTCGAGACTAAATTCTGGATTTTCACATTGAGATTCCATTCCGAATCCCGAAACACCACATGAAATGAGGGTATCCGGACGCGCGACTCTATTCCATTTCCAAGAGCTCTTCGAATTAGAAAAAAGATCATAGGGTGCGTTTGTTTTTGTTACTTGATAAGGGAAAACAAGTCCTCTACCCGCATTACCAAAAAAATCTTGAAATTCATTTCGAATCACAGCCGTTTCAATATCAGCCTGAATATGAGAATCGCCAATATGAACAAAAACAGCATGTTCGTTACTGAAATGCTTAATTTTATAGAGCTTAACTAACAAAGGAAAAAGCGAAGTAGGATTTTCTAATCTGTTTTGTAAACTATTGAGTATTTCTTTTTTGGAATAGTCAATTTTTTTGAAATTCCAATTATCCAATTCCTGAGCCATAATGGGACAATTAGAAAAACAAAGCAGAAGAAGTAAAAAAAAATATTTTAAGGTTGACTCCACTTTTTTGATAGCACTTTACATAGTTTCGAGTTTAGAAATAAAAAAACCTCCCTTTTAAGAGAGGTTTTGTACCCGGAGTGGGAATCGAACCCACACACCTAAGTACACGAGTTTGAGTCGTGCGCGTCTACCAATTCCGCCATCCGGGCATTACAGCTGCTTTTGTAAAAAACATGTCTGCAACTATAGGCTCTTTGTTTGAGATGGCAAATGTAAATAAAAAAAGATCATTTTTTCAAAAAAATACTTAAAATTTTCCTTTAAGAGTTCGATTTTATTTCTAAATTTGCACCTCGTTTAGACGAAACACAACTAACTAACTACATCCGAGGCAATTAATTCATAGTTTTTAAGACGTGTATTACGAGTTTCGGAATAAAAAACAACAAATTAATGTCACATCAAGAACCAGAAGCAAAAATATTTGCTTGTTCCCAAAGTGTCCACTTAGCCGAACAAATAGCCAAGCACTATGGAATTCCGCTAGGTAAAGCTACGTTCTCAAAATTTAGTGATGGAGAATTCCAACCTTCCTTTGAAGAGTCGATTCGGGGATTGCGTGTCTTTATTGTTTGCTCAACATTTCCAACGGCAGACAATTTAATGGAGTTGTTATTGATGATTGATGCAGCTAAAAGAGCATCAGCCAGACATATAACGCCTGTTATTCCTTATTTTGGCTATGCTAGACAAGACAGAAAAGACAAGCCGAGAGTGCCAATTGGAGCTAAGTTAGTCGCAAAATTATTAGAGACTGCTGGAGCAACTCGAATTATGACCATGGATTTACATGCCGATCAGATTCAAGGATTTTTTGAAAAACCGGTTGATCATTTATTTGCTTCTACTATTTTTCTTCCGTATGTAAAGGAACTCAATTTAGAGCATTTAACTATTGCATCCCCCGATATGGGAGGCTCAAAACGAGCGTATGCATATTCTAAATTTCTAAATTCAGATGTTGTAATTTGTTACAAACAAAGGAAAGAAGCTAATGTAGTTGGAACAATGGAGTTGATTGGAGATGTTAAAGGGAAAAATGTGGTTTTGGTGGATGATATGATTGATACTGGAGGCACTTTGACAAAGGCGGCCGATTTAATGATAGAAAAGGGAGCTTTAAGTGTACGTGCGATTTGTACACACGCTATATTGTCGGGGAAAGCCTACGAAAAAATTGAGGATTCTAAATTATTGGAATTGATTGTAACCGATTCGATTCCTCTAAAGAAAGAGTCCAAGAAAATAAAAGTGGTGAGTTGTGCGCCTCTATTTGCTGATGTAATGCATATGGTTCAACACAACAACTCAATTAGCAGTAAGTTTCTTATGTAAACTTGCACAATATTTATGAATTTTAATTATTAACTATATTTTTTTACAATGAAATCAATTACGATTGAAGGATCAGAAAGAGAAAGCGTAGGCAAAAAGGCAACGAAAGCCGTACGTGATGCTGGAATGGTTCCTTGCGTTATTTACGGAGGAAGTCAACCAGTGCATTTTCAAGCAGAAACTAAAGCTTTCAAAAGCTTGGTTTACACTCCAAACGCACACACAGTTGTGATTAATTTGGGAGGAAAAAGTTTTAACGCAATTTTGCAAGACATTCAGTTTGATCCTGTTTCGGATAGAATCAACCACATTGATTTTTTCCAATTGAGTGATGACAAAGAAATTATCATGGAAGTTCCTGTTAAAGTAACAGGTACCTCTCCAGGGGTTCTTTTAGGAGGGGTGTTGAATTTGAATCAAAGAAGATTAAAAGTGAAAGCTTTACCAAAAAATCTTCCTGATTTTGTTGAAGCTAACATTTCAGAATTGCAAATGGGTAACAAGTTGTATGTAACGAAATTGGTTACTAACAATTTTAAATTAATGCACCCAGACAATACTGTTGTTTGTCAAGTGAAGATATCTCGTGCTGCAATGAAAGCGGCTCAAGAAGCTGCAAAAGCAGAAAAAGGCGCAAAAGGAAAGAAAAAATAATTCTTTTAGTCTTTATAAAACAAAATACCCTGAAACATATTTCAGGGTATTTTTTTATAATTTTTTTTTAAATTTTTTTCCTCATTCGAGCTACAGGAATATCAAGTTGTTCTCTGTATTTTGCAATAGTTCTTCGAGCAATTGGATAGCCTTTTTCTTTTAAAATATCGGCCAATTGATCGTCGGGTAGTGGTTTATGTTTGTCCTCGGCTTCGATCACATTTTGTAAAATCTTCTTAATCTCAAGCGTAGACACATCTTCTCCTTGATCATTCTTCATCGCTTCAGAGAAAAATTCTTTAATGAGTTTAGTACCATACGGTGTGTCAACATATTTACTATTTGCAACCCTTGACACAGTAGAAATATCCAAACCAATCATATCGGCAATATCTTTTAAAATCATTGGTTTTAGACTGGTTTCTTCGCCATCTAGAAAATACTCTTGTTGAAAATGCATAATTGCATTCATGGTTACAAAAAGTGTTTCTTGTCGTTGCTTGATAGCATCTATAAACCATTTGGCAGAATCCAATTTCTGTTTTATAAATTGTACGGCATCTTTTTGAGCACTCGACTTATCCTTAGAACTTTTATAGGTTTTTAGCATGTCTTGATACTCTTTAGACACATGAAGAGAAGGGGCGTTTCTTCCGTTGAGACTCAATTCCAAAACGCCATCGTTTACACGAATAGTAAAATCGGGAATAATATTTTCGGTCAATCTGTTGTTTCCGTCAAATGTGCCTCCTGGTTTTGGATTGAGTTTTTCAATTTCGTGTATCGCTTTTTTTAGTTGCTCCTGTGAAATCGAGTACTTTTGAAGTAATTTTTCATAATGCTTCTTAGTAAACGCATCAAATTGATGTTCTATAATATCAATAGCTAAAAGAACCGCTTCTGTGGGTGTTTTATGCTTTAATTGCAACAACAAACACTCTTGCAAATTTCGAGCACCGACACCAGACGGCTCCAATTGATGAACAATATTCAGAATTTTTTCAATAGCTTTTTCGTCTGTATAGACACCTTGCGTAAAGGCCAAGTCATCAACAAGATCTTGAATGTCTCTTCTCAAATAGCCATCGTCATCAATGCTTCCTATTAAAAACTCGGCGATTATCTGCTGCTCATCTGATAAAATATAGGTACTTAATTGATTGATTAAATCCTGATGAAAACTCAATGGAGACGCATAGGGACTTTCTCTTTCATCGTCATTTTCACTCTGATTATTGGCTTGCAATTTATAATCAGGAATCTCATCGTTGCTCAAATAATCGTCAATATTGATGTCATCACCTGAATTTCCATCGTCTGCCTCATCAAAGTTGTCAAATTCATCAAACTCATCAGAATGTTCTAAATCATCTTTATCGTACAATTCTTCATCACCACCCTCCAATGCAGGATTTTCAATTAATTCCTCTTTCAGTCTTTGTTCAAAGGCCAATGTAGGCAATTGAATTAACTTCATCAACTGGATTTGTTGAGGAGATAATTTTTGGGTGAGTTTAAATTGTAGATTTTGCTTTAACATTTTTTATAGTTGCTAAGAACTTAAAATTAAAACTCTGCATTCTGTGGAGTTCTTGGAAAAGGAATCACGTCTCTAATATTAGTCATTCCAGTTACAAACAGCACCAATCGTTCGAATCCTAGACCAAATCCTGAATGCACGGCACTTCCAAAACGGCGCGTATCCAAATACCACCATAATTCTTCTTCATCAATACCCAGTACTTTCATTTTTTCTATCAAGACGTCGTAGCGTTCTTCTCTTTGTGACCCTCCTACAATTTCTCCAATTCCAGGGAAAAGGATGTCCATAGCACGTACTGTTTTTCCATCTTCATTTAAACGCATGTAGAAAGCTTTAATGTTGGCTGGATAATCAAACAAAATAACAGGACATTTGAAATGTTTTTCTACTAAGTAACGCTCATGCTCACTTTGTAAATCGGCACCCCATTCATTGATGAGGTATTGAAATTTTTTCTTTTTATTTGGAGTTGAATCTCTTAAAATATCAATAGCTTCAGTATAAGAAACACGCTTGAAGTTGTTTTTTAAGACAAAATTCAATTTCTCTAATAATGTCATTTCACTACGTTCGGCTTGAGGTTTTGATTTTTCTTCTTCCAACAAGCGACTTTCTAAGAATTTTAAATCGTCGGGACATTTATCCAGGGTATATTTAATCACATATTGGATAAAATCTTCGGCTAAATCCATATTGTCATCCAAATCATTGAAAGCTACTTCGGGTTCAATCATCCAAAATTCCGCCAAGTGACGAGACGTATTGGAATTTTCTGCACGAAATGTGGGTCCAAACGTATACACCTGACCCAATGCCATCGCATATGTTTCTGCTTCTAACTGTCCCGAAACAGTCAAATTAGTGTGCTTTCCGAAAAAATCTTTTTTATAGTCAATCGCACCCTCCTCCGTTATTGGTAAATTATCTACGGGCAAAGCAGTAACTTGAAACATTTCTCCAGCTCCTTCTGCATCAGCTCCAGTAATAATCGGAGTATTTACATAGACAAACCCTTTTTCTTGGAAATAGGTATGAACGGCATGTGCCAATACTGAACGAACTCTCATAATGGCTCCAAAAGCATTGGTACGCACTCGTAAATGCGCATTTTCTCTCAAAAATTCTAAGGAATGTTTCTTGGGTTGCATGGGAAATTTCTCTGCATCTGAGTCTCCTAAAATTTCTAAATGAGAAACTTGAATTTCAAATTTCTGTCCAGCACCTTGACTTTCTACCAATTGTCCAATAACTGAAACAGCTGCACCAGTAGTGATTCGTTTTAAGGTCGTTTCTGGAGTATTTTCAAAATCCACAACACATTGAATGTTGTTTATTGTAGACCCATCATTCAAGGCGATAAATTGATTGTTTCTAAAAGTTCTTACCCACCCTTTGGCATTAACTTCATAATTCACTTTTGAACTATTCAATAAATCTTTAACTTTTGTATGCTTCATGGTACTATTTCCTAAATATTAATTTGATGCTGTAATTAGTGCAAATATAATTTTTTCTTGTGAAATTAAATTACTCCATTTCACTCTCTTGATGTTCCATTTGGGATTTGAGCGTATTGAACGCATCTTCATCAAGATATTTCCCTTTTCCATTCCATCGTTCTGTAGTCAAAACCAAAGCTGGAAGAACCAACAGATTAGCAAACATGGCAAAGGTAAGCGTTACCGATATTAACCCTCCAAGAGCGATGGTTCCACTAAAACTCGATAACGTAAAAATGGCAAATCCAAAGATTAATACAATGGATGTATAGAATGTACTCACTCCGGTTTCATGAACCGCACTGAGTACGGATTTTTTTATTTTCCCTTTGTTATGTATCAAATCATGTCGGTATTTTGCCATAAACTGAATGGCATTGTCAACCGAAATTCCAAATGCAATGCTAAAGACCAAAATGGTAGAAGGTTTTAGTGGAATGCCAAAATACCCCATCAATCCAGACGTAATGCAAAGCGGAAGAATGTTGGTAACCACCGAAGCAAAAATCATCTTCCACGATCGGAACATATAGGCCATCAATCCTGCGATGAGTAATATAGCAAAAATCAATGATTCTATTAAGTTTTCAACCAAATAAGCTGTTCCTTTTTGAAAAACTAAGGCTTTTCCTGTGAGTTTCACTTCAAAACGATCGGCAGGAAAAAGATGGTGAATTTTATCCAAAAGTTTGTGCTCAATTAAGGCCATTTCCTCCGTACCACTATCCTTCATAAAAGTGGTGATTCGAGCATATTGTCCTGTCGAATCCACATAACTTTTCATAATATTTTCCTTGGTGTTTTTAGTGGCATTTTTGGCATAACTCAATATAAAAGCCTGCTCTTGTGAAGTCGGTAATTCGTAATATTCTGGATTTCCATTATAAAAAGCTTGTTTGGAGTATTTCACCAAATTTACAATAGAAACAGGTTTTGAAAGCCCAGGAATACTGTCAATCGTTTGTTGTAAAGCTTCCATTTTTCTAATGGTTGATGCCTTCATTACTCCTTTCTTTCTTTTGGTGTTAATCATAATTTCCAAAGGTTGCACCCCATTGAATTCCTTTTCAAAAAACAAAATATCTTTAAAAAAAGAGGCGCTTTTCGGCATTTCTCCAATCAAACTTCCAGAAACTTTCATTTTAGACACTCCCACCACACTAAAAATAAGCAGCAATCCATAAATAACATAAATAGTGGTTCGTTTGTTGCGCACCACGTGGTCTACCCAATTGAGCAAGGAAGCCAAATAATTTTTATTCAAATGCTTCAAATGCTTCTCTTTGGGAATGTCCATAAAACTGTACACAATAGGCACAATAACAAGAGTAAGCAAATATACCGTAATGACGTTGATAGAAGTGACCAATCCAAATTCATACAGCAATTCATTTCCTGTAATCATAAACGTAGCAAACCCAATCGCTGTGGTCATGTTGGTCATTAAGGTAGAAACACCAATTTTTGAAATCACACGCTGCAAGGCTTTCGCCTGATTGTTGTGGTTTTTAATTTCTTGTTGGTATTTATTGATAAGGAAAATGCAATTGGTAATCCCAATAACAATGATTAATGGTGGTATAATCGCAGTTAATATGGTAATTTTATAATGAAACAAACCAAGGGTTCCAAAAGACCACATCACTCCAAAAATTAATATACAAATAGACAGAAATGTAGCACGGAAAGAACGGAAAAATAAATAAAAAATAAGCGAGGTAATAAACAAGGCTACACCAATGAAAAGCCCAATCTCGCCTTTCATATTTTCTGTATTGATGGTTCTAATATAGGGCATCCCCGATACTTTCAAATCTACTTTTGTTTGATTTTCAAAAGCCGTAATTACGGGAACTAGTTTCTTTAGGATAAACTCTTTTCGAATGGGACTGTTAACAATTTTTTTGTTCAAATAAAGCGCCCCTCTAATACTGCCGCTCTTTTTATTAAACAACAACCCTTCATAAAAAGGAAGTCTTGTGAAAAGTTCGGTCTTTACAGAAGATAAATAGGCTTGATCAAGCTCTCGTTTTGGATCCATCAAAGGCACCAATTCAAACTTCTCATGAATCGTATCTTTTCGAAGTTTTTTCAAATCGTTGATGGAAACCACCAAGTCGACTTCTTTATTTTTTTTCAAAGCAGTCATCATGACATTCCATGCTTGAAATACCTTAGGAGTGAAAAAACGAGCATCTTTAACACCAATAACGACCAAATTTCCCTCTTCACCAAAGGTGTTTAAAAATTGGGTATAATCTTTATTGGCTGGGTGATCTTTCGGAAGTAAATTGGCTTCGTTGTAGGTCATCCCAACATTTTTCCATTGAAAGGCCAAGAAAACAGTAAGTAAAAAAACTACTATGAGTATTGTTATTCTGTTTCGAAGCACAATTCCAGCAATTACTTCCCAAAAACCCGCGGTTAATTTCTTTTTCATGGTTGAAATTAAAAATGAGTGCAAAGGTAATGAAAACAACAAAAATAAAGATATAAATCAAATGCTTTTTAGGGTGTTGTTTAATCAAAAAAATATGTTTTTTTTATGGTTTAGTAACTTACTTTGTTAAAGATTTTCTCATATTTGTAACAACCAAAAATCATGCAATGAAAAATATAAAAAATGCACTATTCTATCTAGGGGTTACGGGTGGTTTTATTTCACTCATGTTTTGGATTGTTTCCAAAGGACGAATGCTTGAAATAGGGAGAAACATAATCGCGAAGACTTCTAAAGATACGTTATTTCATCAGTTTTTGGAATCAATGGTGCATAATATCAAACATCCTTTGGCTATCTTACTTTTACAAATCATTACCATTGTGGTAGTAGCTCGTTTTTTTGGATGGATTTTTAGAAAAATTGGACAACCTACTGTTATTGGCGAAATCATTGCGGGTATTTTTTTGGGGCCTTCAGTAGTGGGAATGTATTTTCCAGAGTATTCAGCGCTTCTTTTTCCGGCAGAATCTCTAGGTAATTTACAGTTTTTAAGTCAGATAGGATTGATTCTTTTTATGTTTGTCATTGGGATGGAGTTGGATTTAAAAGTGCTAAAAAACAAAGCCAATGATGCCATTGTAATTAGCCATGCAAGTATTGTCATCCCTTTTGCTTTAGGAATTGGACTTTCCTATTTTATCTATCAAAACAAGCAATTTACGCCTGCTGGAGTCGATTTTTTATCGTTTAGTTTGTTTATGGGAATTGCCATGAGTATTACGGCCTTTCCAGTTTTGGCCCGTATTGTTCAAGAGCGTGGCATTCACAAAACCAAATTGGGAACCATAGTTATAACTTGTGCCGCTGCCGATGATATTACGGCTTGGTGCATTCTTGCCGCTGTGATTGCCATTGTAAAAGCAGGAACTTTTGTGAGCGCTATTTATGTTATTTTACTTGCCACATTGTATGTTTTGACGATGCTTTTTGTGGTGAAACCTTTTTTGAAAAAAATAGGCGATTTGTATGCCACTCGAGAAAATCTGAGTAAACCTGTAGTGGCTATCTTCTTATTGACTTTGATTATTTCTTCCTATTGTACCGAAGTTATTGGAATTCATGCGCTTTTTGGAGCTTTTATGACAGGGGCTATCATGCCCGATATTTCTAAAATTCGAAACATCATCATTGAAAAAATTGAAGATGTGTCTTTAATATTATTATTGCCCCTCTTCTTTGTGTTTACCGGACTTCGTACGCAAATCGGATTAATCAATGATGCCTATTTATGGCAAATTACCGGATTAATCATCGGTGTTGCTGTGGTAGGTAAATTTTTAGGTAGTGCGCTTGCTGCAAAATTTGTAGGTCAGAATTGGCGCGATAGTCTCACGATTGGGGCATTAATGAACACCCGAGGGTTGATGGAGTTGGTGGTGCTCAACATTGGTTACGATTTGGGTGTTTTGTCCACAGAAGTATTTACCATGATGGTTATTATGGCTTTAGTGACTACATTTATGACGGGACCTGCTATAGATATAATTAATTTTGTTTTTAAACGGAAAGAAGTGCTTATTCCCAACGAAATCATTCAGAACAGTTCCTTTAAAATACTCATCTCTTTCGGGAATAATGAAAAAGGGAAATCGTTACTCCGATTGGCACATAGTTTTGTGAAAAAACAAAAAGAAAACACCAACATCACAGCGTTGCATTTGTCCTTGAGTGATGAAGTTCATTCCTATAATTTACAAGATTACGAACGTGAAACCTTCGAGCCCATCTTGGTCGAATCAAAAGTACTGCAACAAGAACTTTCAACGATTTTTAAATCGACCGTCGATATTGAAACCGATATTGCCGATATTGCTTCACGAGGCGAATATGATTTGGTGTTGGTTGGCTTGGGGAAATCTATTTTTGAAGGCTCTTTATTGGGTAAAGTGCTTGGTTTTACTACCCGAATTATAAATCCCGACCGACTTATAGACAAGTTTACAGGAAAAGAAGGATTGTTTGAAAATTCCCCATTTGACGACCGAACCCGCCTTATCATTTCAAAAAGTAAAAAGCCTCTAGGAATATTAGTCGATAAAGATTTGACTGCAGTCAACGAAGTTTTTGTACCTATTTTTAGTAAAGACGATGCCTTTTTGGTAGACTATGCTCAAAAACTTATTGTAAACAATGATTCAAGAATTACCGTTTTGGAAATCAACAATCAAGTAAGCAGTAATTTTGTGATTGAAAATGCGGTAAACACCCTTACAGAGCACTATCCAAATCACATGGATTTAATTCATGAAAGTGATATGAAAGCAGGGTTTTTAATCAAACAAGATTTGATGCTTATTTCGCTAGAAAGTTGGAAAAAACTAGTGGATTCCCAAAGTGTATGGTTGAGTAATGTGCCTTCGGTATTGATTATTAAGCCTTAAAGGCTGTATAACTATGGAGTTCCAAGAAAAGAACACAAATTTGTGTATCACTAACTTTGACACATGAGGTGTCATTATGTATCATTTTATTCGATTTAAGGCTTTATCAAATGTAAAAAAACGAGCAATAGTGCTCGTCTTTCTTACTTTAATTTTATAAAATGGTTTGATTTACAAATGGTTAAGTTTAATAAAATTGTTTATCACTAACTTTGGAACATTACCTGTCTTTTAATTTATTTGTAATTAATCTCCTCTATAAATCCTTTTAACAATACTGTCTTTTTTGCTATAAGTGATTGAAAAATTACCTGATGAACTTATTGGAGATTCATATAAAGCAATAAACTCTTCTGGTTCAAAGTCATCAGTTTGTATCTTATATGGTTTTCTTTTCATAATTAATATGACTTGATTGTAATGCATACCTATCTTGATGTTTTTTAAGTTTTTTAAATTATTATTTTCTATAGTACATTGTTTTAAGAAATATAAAATTAGTACAGCCAAAAAAATTAAAATTATAATTTTATACTTTTTCATAATTATTAATGTTTAGGTATGTTTGCCATAATAGCAGGTTGTAAAGTTCTATATTGAGTTAAGATAAATCTTTTAAAATCATATGCCCCCCCGCTCCCGCGCGAATCCTTTCGCGTGGCGTTACAATTTAAAATACTTAAAAACACAAACACCATCTAACAATCCTTTTTCTCCTGCATAGTTTGGAGCACTGCTATATTTATAATCTTCAGGTCTGAATACAATGCCTTCTTCAACAGGATTGTTGTGTATATAATCTATTTTTTGCTGAATTACTTCATTACTCCACAACTCGATTGGTTTGTTGTCATGTCGCCAAAATTGAAAATGGGTAGTATTTGAACTTTTTGTTGCTTCTTTTTTAAAGTAGTCTAATAAAAACTCTTTTCTGCTTTCTTTTGGATTTTCTTGAATAGCCTTTATGATACTTCTGCTAGTAAATCTTTTAAAATCTCCTAATAATAATTCAGGTTTTTGATTGTCAACACTTCTAAAAATTAAATGCACATGATTGGTCATAATGCACCAAGCATGAATTTCCATGCCTTTGTTTTTTTGACAAAATTCTAAACTTTCTAAAAGTAAATCCTTGTATTCGTTTCTAGTAAATATATCTAACCAGCCTACAACAGCAAAGCTAACAAAATACAACCCCTCAGAATTATGAAACTTGTAACTTCGGCTCATACGTTTTTTTTATCAAAATTACTAAAAACTTTCTGGCTTATCAAGAACCACGCGAAAGGATTCGCGCGGGAGCGGGGGAATAAATTTGAGAGAAATAAATAACGATAAAAGCATAAACATCATAACTGTATTAAGAAATAACATCCCGGAATAAAGCCCTGCAACAAGTTGCTCTTCTCTAACACCAACTCTTTTTATCAAAACAAATGGCTTGTAAATGCAATAATAAATAAATTCAAATAGTTTCATAGGTTTACTTTTTTTTTATAGTCTTCAACCCCTGCTACCGCCGTGTGGTTTTCTAAATTTCCTATCTTCAACATTATAAGATAATGTAAAGTAATTATTTTTTCTTCTAGTTTACAATTGCAACGCGAAGAAATTCTTGCGTGAGCGTGGGACATTTGCGGAGCTTTTTACAGGAACTCTTTGCGGAGCTGGTTCATTTTTCCCATTTATTTTCTTTTTTTCCTTCCTTTGAACCAATATCTCGGATTTGCAATCCGTGCCCACAATCAATATTAAAACAAATCTAGCAAAATAATTTCTAGCACAGACGATTCAATAAAAAAACTATCCTTTTATCTTAGTGTTTTTTTGCTCTTTATGGGTGCGGATTGCGCAAGAGGTTTCACCCGAACTGATGAAATACATTCAAGCTATCTATAAAAAAACCGCAGCATGTAAAAACCCATCCGTTTCTTTTGTTTTTTTAAAACCCTAAGTCTAAAACATAACTTAGCTTTATCGATAGATTTTCATCCCATTGAGGCAAGGCATTAGGACCATAGCGCACAAAAAACGTGAGGCCAAAGCCTTTATAGATCTGGTTGGCTTCAAGGCCGCTTTCAAAAAAACCTTTATCGAGGGTTTTATATTGAAATCCGAGGTATTGCTCGGGTTTGTCCATCGTTCCCCATGCCATTCGGGTCACGACTGTAAGTTCGGGTTTGATTTTGTTGGCCAATTTAATCTTGTTAAAAGTGTGTTTGGCATGAAAAGTAATGTATTTACTAGAAAAGAATTCGTTGAAATACATGGTTTCAAAACTATTTCTTCCCGAGAACGTAATCCGTTTCAACACACTTTCTTTGTTTAGATTATTGGGCGCAATACTGTATAAATGTGTAAGAGGAATCGCCCCAGAAGCCAATCCTCCTTGAAGTAAAAAAGACGAATTTTGCCCCGACAAATACGGAATTTCATGTACGATTCTAAAATCTACTTTGGTAAAATCAAAGTTTCCTCCCAAGACATTAGCCAAGGATTTAGTGATTTGAAGCGAAAATTTTGGGAATCGTTTTTCAATTTCAAGTCGCCCCGACGCGGTTTGCATGTAGTCACTAAAAGGATTCCATTGCATAGCCACTTGAATGGTGGTAAAGATGTAGTTTGAATAATCCTTTTCGTTGTAATGAAATAGGTATTCAAAGAGCGGTTGCACGCTACTGCGGGAACATCCAAAATAAATATCTGTTTTTGGGGCGGCTTTGGTTTCTATAAAACTTGAAAAACTTTTGTTGCTGTAGAAGGTCGAAATGTTAATAGGTCTTGAATCATAGAGTTTAAAACGGCGGGATTGTGTAGCGAATTGGATTTGTCCAATTTCACTCAAATCATCGCTGTAGGAACCACTTACCCAAGTGTTGGTCTCCTTGTTTATTAAATAGGAAGGTGTGATGCCAAACTTAACTTTTTCATCTTTAAATCCATAGGCTGCATACCCACTGATTTTGTAGGTTTCTGAAAATTTTGAATTGGTTACACCTCCAATGCCCAAACGAAATCCTTCAAAATTGTTGTATTTTAAAAGCGTTTTCATATCAAAATCTACCTTGTGATAAGGCAAATAGCCATTGATGATTTTCTTCCCAAATACAATTTTATTTTCAATATTTTCAGCGGCCGACAAGCTGTCTAAACTGGTATAGGTGTTTATTTTACGAACATCAATACTGTCTTTTCTGATGGTTTTCCAATAGGAATCGGGTTTTGAAATACTCGATTCTGGAACGTCTATTTTTATACTCGGATTTTGGATTTGTACGGTTGCCGTATTGATGTGAATATCAAACGGGGTAGATTCGAGTTTGAGGTAAATTTGATCGGAAGCATTTTTGTCGATTTTTTCCAAACTGGAATTGAATTTTATGGTTTCTCCCAAAATGGTTAAATCTTCTTTATTGTTTCCTTTTACTACTTCAAACAGCCTTTTTTTGGGAAACCAAATATGGTGTTCGGTAAGATAAGTGTAAGTATACGACGCATTGATGCTTACAATCCCATAAATTCTAAAGAACGCTTTGGCAATCCCATAATTTTCGGCATCGATATACAACAGCCCTCTAAGGGTACTTTCTTTATTTTTTTTGGGTTGAAAGTAAACCTGGTAGGTCTTCCGATGGTCTATGGTTACGGTGTCTACAATTTTAAAAACAAATATATTGCGACCATACGTTGAAATGGGATTACGAATGGGTATTTCTAAAATATCAATATGTTTTTCATAGAGCGAATAGGTGACCAAGTTGAGTCCCAATATTTCATACAATGGTTTTTTAAATCCAGCCATTCGAGTGGCCAAAATGGTTTCTTTAGTGCCTTTGGCATTGTGTTGGATGCGGTTGACTTTTTCAGTTTGATATAAATGCTGCTTCTCGACAAGCTTTCTAAATTTATAATTGGAAGAATCCAATTTTACTTTTCTTTTGCCCCAAAAGTTTTTCTTAATGACGGTATCAATCTTACTCGAAATAGAATCGGGATTGGCAGAAATTAATAGATGTTCATAGTTTTTATAATCAAAATCACGCAAGGCTTTTTCGGGATTGTTTTTATCCTTTTCTTGTATTGCTTTTTTGATGAGTTGATTGACTGCATTTTCTGTAAGTATTTCTTGATTTTTTTGGGTGGTATTAGACACCATTTTAATCACGATATTTTTAGCTCCTAGGGTTTGATAATAGGTTTTGTCATAATATCCTTTATAGGAAATCACAATAGGTTTGGCATCATCAGTTAGTGTGATGGAAAATTTTCCTTCCCAATTGGAAAACTGTGTCGTGTTATTGTACGTGATTTTTGCAAAAGCAATGGGTACAGAAGTATCAAAATCAAGTACTTGTGCTTGTATTGTTTTTTGAGAAAAGGCAAACTGAACTATGAAGAATAGTAGAAAAAAGGCTACTTTTTTTATAGAATGTAAGTTTCGCAATCGTGTCATGTCCTTGCAAATGTAACAATAAAAAAATCCGCTCAAACAAGTGAACGGATTTTAAGTAAGTTTTAACGAAGTTATACTTTCATGATTTCAACTTCTTTTTGAGCCAAGTGTTCGTCAATTTTTTTGATATAACTGTCGGTCATTTTTTGTATTCTTTCTTCGGCTACTTTACACACATCTTCAGCCACTCCTTCTTTTTCAGCTTTTTTAATGTCTGTATTAGCTTCTTTTCTGTGATTACGCACGCCAATTTTAGCTTCTTCCGCTTCGTGTTTGGCTTGTTTTACTAAATCTTTACGACGTTCTTCTGTTAATGGGGGTACACTAATAATAATTACATCACCATTATTCATAGGGTTAAAACCAAGATTGGCAATCATAATTGCTTTTTCAATAGGGTTTAACATACTTTTTTCATAAGGCTGAATCGTAATAGTTCTGGCATCGGGAGTGTTCACATTAGCTATTTGTGATAGCGGTGTTTGCGAACCGTAATAGTCTACAAAAACGCTTCCTAACATTTGAGGAGACGCTTTTCCAGCACGAATATTTAAAAATGATTTTTCTAAATGCGCTACTGAACTGCTCATTGCTTCATTAGCTTCATCGATTATAAAGTCAATTTCTTCCATTTTTTTATTACATTTAATGTTTTAGAGTATCGTTGATGTTGTCTTCACTATCGTTTATACTTGAAAATTATATATGTACAACAGTTCCTACATTTTCGCCTTCACAAATTTTTAGTAGGTTTCCTTTTGTATTCATATCAAAAACTACAATAGGTAGTTTGTTTTCTTGACTCAAAGTAAAGGCCGTAGTATCCATAACATTCAATCCTTTTTTGAGTACATCTTCAAACGAAATATAATCAAACTTAACCGCAGAAGTATCTTTTTCTGGGTCGGCGGTATAAATTCCGTCTACTCTTGTCCCTTTTAAGATCACGTCTGCATCTACCTCAACCCCACGCAATACTGCGGCTGTATCGGTTGTAAAATAAGGGTTTCCTGTCCCCGCACCAAAAATGACAATTCTCCCTTTTTCTAAATGGCGCACCGCTCTTCTTTTGATATAAGGCTCTGCAATAGCTTCAATTTTCAAAGCAGTTTGTAATCGGGTTTGCATTCCTTTGTCTTCTAAAGCCCCCTGCAACGCCATCCCATTAATTACGGTGGCTAACATTCCCATATAATCACCTTGTACTCTATCCATACCATTACTAGCTCCGGCTACACCTCTAAAAATATTACCTCCTCCAATTACAATGGCAATTTCCACTCCTTTGTCGTGAATTTGTTTGATGTCGTCTGCATATTCTGCAAGAATTTTTGGGTCAATACCATATTGACGTTCGCCCATCAAGGCTTCTCCACTCAATTTTAGTAGTATTCTTTTATATTTCATTACTCTTTGATTATTGTTTTTAGTTGTGTCAAATAGTTGTTTATGTTCTCGTTATGCTTCCTAAATAGCATTCAGAATACCCTAACAAGATTCAAATATTGTGAGGCAAATATACACATTTCTGTATTTCCTTACTAGGTAAAAAATCAAGTTATGTAACATTTCTTACAGTAGTATTTTTTTCAGTTGCTATCTTTGTCGCCACAAACAAATATACTATGAATCCAATTATTGCCAATAGCATTACCAACAGTTTCACCTATGAAGCGTATCGTCATTTGGTAGCAACCTATGCTCAAGAAGGAAAAACATCGGGACATACCCAAACGGAGGCGTACATCAACTATACAAAATTGAATGAATCTCGAATGCATCGTTTGGACAAAACGATAGAAGTGTTGGAAGATGTTAAATCAAAATTAGCACAAATTCCCAAACGTTACATTTGGCTAGTTCTTGCAGAAACGTGGTGTGGTGATGCAGCACAAGTACTTCCCGTAATTCATAAAATGGCCGAAGTCAATACGAACATTGATTTAAAAATTGTGTTGCGTGATGAGCATGAGGAATTGATGCAGTTGTTTTTAACAAACGGGACGCAATCCATTCCAAAATTAATAATTATTGACACTGAAAAAGAAGACGTTATAGCCGATTTTGGTCCCAGACCGCAAGGCGCTAAGCAGTTAATTCTAGATTATAAAAAAGCGCATGGTGTGGTAGATGAAGCGGCAAAAATTGAATTACAAAAATGGTATTTAGCCAATAAAGGTGTTGAAATTCAACAAGAAATTATGGCTTTGTTGAATTGATGGTAAAAACTTACAGCGTTAGCGAAACGTTTATGAGGTAAATGAACGTTCAAATTTTTCGGGAGTTATTGCATTTTCAACAGAAAATTCGCCTATTTTAGTGCGTCGAAGCGCGGTTAAATGCCCTCCTGAATGCAGTGCTTTTCCAAAGTCAAAAGCTAAAGAGCGAATGTAAGTTCCTTTACTACATTGTACTCTAAAATCAATTTCGGGTAAAGCTATTCTTGTAATTTCAAATTCGTAGAGGGTTGTTTTTCTGGCTGTAATTTCAACTTCTTCGCCTGCACGGGCATGTTCGTACAATCGTTTTCCGTCTTTTTTAATAGCAGAAAAAACAGGCGGCTTTTGGTCTATTTCTCCCAAAAATTGTTTGGTGGTTTCTCGAATAACTTCTTCCGTGAGATGTGCTGTTGGATATGTCGCATCGATTTCGGTTTCCAAATCGTAGGAGGGCGTAGTTGCCCCAAGGGTTATGGTTCCCGTATATTCTTTGGTTTGTGCTTGGATTTCGTTGATTTTCTTTGTGAATTTCCCCGTACAAATAATCAATAAGCCCGTGGCTAGAGGATCTAACGTTCCCGCATGACCAATTTTAAATTTCTTTGGAAGGTCGAAGCGTCGTTTTAAAATGTATTTCAATTTATTCACCGCTTGAAAAGAACTCCATGTTAACGGTTTGTCAATTAAAATGATTTGACCTTCTAAAAAATCCTCGGCAGTCATTATATCACATCTAATTTTTGAATGAAGAAGTGAATCACTAAAAGGGCTACTCCAATGGTAATTCTGTAATATCCAAACGCTTTAAATCCGTTTTTACTTAAATACCCAATAAACGTTTTGATAGCTAAAAGCGCCACAACAAATCCGACTACGTTACCAATAATTAAGAGATTGATTTGCTCGTGAGTGAGTACAAAGCCTTCTTTGTAATAATCGTAACATTTTTTTACCGTTGCCCCCAACATAGTAGGAACCGCTAAAAAGAAAGAGAATTCGGCCGCTGTGGTTCGAGATAATTTTTGAGACATTCCTCCTACAATACTTGCCCCACTACGAGACACTCCAGGAATCATCGCCAAACATTGGAATAATCCAATTTTTACTGCGGTTAAATAGGTTATATTTTCTTGAGAAGCAACTTCTGTTTTAGTGGAAAACCATTCGTCTACTTTTAGTAAAATAATCCCACCAACGAGTAATGAAATAGCAACCGTCACGGGATTTTCCATCAACGCATCTATTTTTTTACTAAAAAGCAACCCAAATACCACCGCTGGAATAAACGCTGCAATCAGTTTGAAATAAAAATCAATACTTTGAAAGAAGCGTTTAAAATATAAAATAACTACCGACAAGATGGTTCCTAACTGAATGACTACTGTAAACAGTTTGGTAAATTCTTGGTGAGAAATTCCCATAAAAGAACTGGCAATAATCATGTGTCCTGTTGAAGAAATAGGTAAAAATTCGGTGATGCCCTCAATAATAGCAAGTATGATTGACTGTAAATAATTCATTTTTAATAATAAGTAATTAGTAAAAAGTGATTAGTGAAGTGTAAGTCGTTTTTGGACAGGTTATTTACTTTTCACTAATTACTAGATTTTGACTTTTTAAAAATAGCATAAATCGTGATTCCAAAACCAATCAAAACGGTGGTGGGCGCTAATCGAATTCTTCTGAAACTAAACAATTCAGATTCGTTAAACACTTTTGGGTTATCGCTTCCGCCGCCACACATTAGAATAAATCCTAGAGCAATCACTACGATTCCAATAAATAAAAAAGTATAATTGATTTTATCAAAAAGGAAATCAGGTTTTTGTTCGTTATTTTTCATCATGTCTTTTTTCTTTTGTCTTTTTTCTATATTCTTTTTAGTATAAATCGTCTGTTCTTAAATTTAGGAAACGTTGTGTAGCAAAATAGGTTCCAATTCCTGTTATGATGACACCCAAAAGCAACACCATAAGAAGTACTGCTCCAGTCAATAGACCATCATGAAAAATATCTAAAGCAGGGAAGTTGGTTGAAACATAAAGAAGGACACCTATCAAAGCGGCAATAGCAAGTACCGATCCAATTAAACCAAGAAGAATGCTTTTAAGAATAAATGGTTTTCGGATAAAGGCTTTCGTAGCTCCAACCATTTGCATGGTTTTAATGATAAATCTTTTGGAATAAATAGACAATCGCAACGAGCTATTAATAAGTAGAATTGAAATTACAGTAAACAGCCCACTTATGATTAATACCCAGATGCTCACCGATTTAATGTTGTCGTTTACCAACGTAATCAATTGTTTGTCATACACCACATCGGCCACCATCGGATTTTTTCTAACATCATATTCAATTTTAGAAAAACCAGGATTGGTAACATAATCGGCTTTTAAATGAATGTCGTAAGAATTGTATAGAGGGTTGGCACCCAAGAATTCTGTAAAATGTTCGCCAAGGGCTTTTTCATGTTCTTTGGCAGCTTCTTCTTTGGAAATAAATTTGAAATCTTTGGCATATTTTCCAGTCTGCATTTCGGTTTCAAAGGCTTTGAAGACAGTGTCATTGGCTTCATTTTTAAAGAAAACAGTCATCACAATATCTTCTTTAAAATTATCGGAAAGCCTTTTCGAATTAATTACAAACAAACCCAACAAACCTAAAAGAAAAAGCACTAGAAAAATACTTAAAACCACCGAAAAGTAAGATGAAATTAATCTGCGCTTTTGAAATTTGTCAAAATTAGATGCCATAGGTAATCATTTAAGCCGTAAAAATATAAAAGTATTTGCTTATTTTTTGCAAATAACGTTTAAAGTTTTGACTTTAGTACAATAAATGTAAATTTGTGCCCAATTAGTATAAACATTAACTTTCGATTAACTTTCAAGATTTTAGAGTAAAATTTTATCAAAGTGTATTCATACAAGTAAATGTGTTTAGTAACGCTAATTTTTTTACGGATTAAAATAAAATTAGGTCACTCGGAATATCTGTCGAACATGATTCTATTAATTTAGAATCTCAGTAACTCAGAATCTCAGTAACTCAGAACCTTAAAATATGAAATACTTCCACGAACAAATCGAAGCCAAATGGCAAAAATACTGGGCAGAACACCAAACCTTTGCCGCCTCTAATAATTCCGATAAGCCAAAATATTATGTTTTAGACATGTTCCCGTATCCATCAGGAGCCGGATTGCATGTGGGTCACCCACTTGGGTACATTGCTTCCGATATTGTTGCGCGGTACAAACGTCATAAAGGATTCAATGTGTTGCATCCACAAGGGTACGATTCGTTTGGTTTGCCTGCGGAACAATATGCGATTCAAACGGGGCAACATCCAGAAAAAACGACTCGTGAAAATATTGCACGCTATCGGGAACAATTGGATAAAATAGGATTTTCATTTGATTGGAGTAGAGAAGTGCGTACTTCAAATCCTGATTATTACAAGCATACCCAATGGATTTTTATTCAATTATTCAATTCGTGGTACAATAATGATTCAGACAAAGCTGAAGCTATTGCTACTTTAATTTCCATTTTTGAAAAAGAGGGAAATGTTGCTGTAAATGCAGTTTGTGATGATAACATTACACCATTTACAGCTTCTGAATGGAACGCTTTTACATCGGAAGAACAACAAAAAATACTATTACAATACAGATTAACATATTTAGCAGAAACCGAAGTGAATTGGTGTCCCGCATTAGGAACCGTTTTAGCCAACGATGAAATCATAAATGGCGTTTCTGAGCGTGGCGGACATCCAGTGATTCGTAAAAAAATGACGCAATGGTCGATGCGCATTTCAGCCTATGCTGAACGATTATTACAAGGTTTAGAGACCCTCGATTGGAGCGAATCCATCAAAGAATCACAAAGAAACTGGATTGGAAAATCAGTTGGTGCGTCGGTTAAGTTTAAAGTCAAAAGTCAAAAGTCAAAAGAAAATGAACTTTCAGACATTGTACTTTTAACTTTCGACTACATAGAAGTTTTCACAACAAGACCTGATACCATTTTTGGAGTTACGTTCATGACTTTGGCTCCAGAGCACGAATTGGTTTCACAAATCACAACACCCGAACAAAAAGCAGCCGTTGAGGCTTATGTTGAGGCTACGGCAAAGCGTTCCGAAAGAGAACGTATGGCGGATGTAAAAACCATCTCGGGAGTGTTTACTGGTGCGTATGCGGAACATCCGTTTACTAAAGAACCGATTCCCGTTTGGATTGGCGATTACGTGTTGGCAGGCTATGGAACTGGAGCTGTAATGGCGGTTCCCTGTGGAGATGAACGCGATTATGCATTCGCGAATTTCTTTAAAGGAACGTACGGAATGCCAGAAATTAAAAACATTTTCAATCAAGATATTTCTGAAGCGGCTTATGGTGAAAAAGGTGGCTTCGAATTAGTAAACTCTGATTTCCTAAACGGATTGGGGTACAAAGAAGGAACCAAAAAAATAATCGAAGAATTAGAAAAAATAGGACAAGGGAATGGCAAAACCAACTACCGTTTGCGAGATGCCGTGTTCTCTCGTCAACGTTATTGGGGCGAACCGTTTCCGGTATATTATGTGAACGGATTGCCACAAATGATTGATGCCAAACATTTACCAATCGTATTGCCAGAAGTAGAAAAGTATTTGCCTACTGAAGACGGCCAACCACCATTAGGAAATGCCACGACTTGGGCCTGGGATAGTATTCAGTGTTCAGTGGTTAGTAATCAGTTGATTGATAATCAAACTATTTTTCCTTTAGAATTAAACACCATGCCCGGTTGGGCGGGAAGTTCGTGGTATTGGATGCGCTATATGGATGCACGTAATGAAACCGAATTTGCCAGCCAAGATGCATTAAAATACTGGGAAAACGTCGATTTATACATTGGAGGAAGCGAACACGCGACGGGACATTTATTGTATGCTCGTTTTTGGAACAAATTCCTAAAAGATAGAGGCTATGCCCCTACCGAAGAACCGTTTAAGAAATTGATTAATCAAGGAATGATTTTGGGGATGAGTGCGTTTGTGTATAGGATTGAAATTGATACTGTTGAAATTGCTCAAAAACCTGAAACAATCACTATTAATGTAAATAGTATTTTTAATTTTGAAAGTTACATTTGTATTTCAAAGAATATTCTTTTAGAATTGTGTACCGAAAGAAAAAATATATCTGAAGGATTTAAGATTTCAGAAAACAAATTTAATAATGAGTCAATAATTTTTAAGCATCTAAATGAATACCATAATTTAAATCCTGAATTATTAAATCAATGTAAAAAAGGTGAAAGAAAATTACTTTATCATATTTCTCCCATTCACGTTGATTTATCAGTCATCAATGACATTACCAACGAATTAGATATTGAAAAATTCAAAGCTCATCCATTATATTCTGATTATAAAGAGGCCGAATTCATCTTGGAAGATGGCAAATACATCGTGGGTCGCGAAGTAGAAAAAATGTCCAAATCGAAATACAACGTAGTCAATCCCGATGATATTTGTAACGATTATGGTGCCGATACTTTGCGTTTATACGAAATGTTTTTGGGTCCATTGGAACAAGCTAAACCTTGGAATACTGCTGGAATTACAGGAGTTTCGGGTTTCTTGAAAAAACTGTGGCGTTTATACTTTGACGACAAAGGTTTGAATGTAACCAACGACGAACCCACAGCGGAAATGTATAAATCGTTACACAAAACCATCAAAAAAGTGACTGAAGATATCGAAAATTTCTCGTTCAACACGTCGGTATCGCAATTCATGATTTGTGTGAATGAATTGGCTCAGATGAAATGCTATCACAGAGCCATTTTGGAACCCTTAGCTATCGTAATTTCGCCTTATGCGCCACATATTGCGGAAGAATTATGGAGTCAGTTAGGACATGAAGGTTCGATTGCTACCGTAGATTTTCCACTTTTTGAAGCGAAGTATTTAGTAGAATCTGAAAAGGAATATCCTGTATCGTTCAATGGAAAAATGCGTTTCACGATAAAATTACCTTTAGATTTAACTGCCGCTCAAATCGAAGAAATCGTCATGGCAGACGAACGAACACAAGCGCAATTGCAAGGAAGAAAACCAAATAAAGTGATTATTGTTCCAGGAAAAATTATTAACCTAGTAGGCTAAAAAAATGTTAAATACCTTTAAGTCATCCAAATATGAAGATTTTTTTTTTGATATTTGGATTTCTTTTCTTATTTTAAATCATTCAATTATGAAAAAGTTTATGCTCTTTTCGTTACTAGCCATTAGTAGCTATAGTTTTGCTCAAGAAAGCGATACCAAAAAACAAGACATGAATGTAAGTTATTATTTTGGAGTGGGCGCCAATGTGAATAGTCGTTATGCTATAGACGATAAATTGGCCGCCAGTGGCATGCCTGAAACGGTAAAAACGACTCCCGAATTTATCTTCGGAATTGATTATATGGGGAAAAAAGGTTCTTTGGACACGGAGTTTGCATCACAATTTTTTAAAAAATCAAATGAATTTAGTACGAGTTCCGGATCTTCCTTTGCAATTAAATTGCGAGGCCATTATAATTTTGTAAACAGCGCTAAATTTTTGTTTTCTGGAGGATTAAATTTAGCCTATACTACAAATGATTTTAATTTATACGCGTCCAACAATCAAGTGGATTTGAATGCTCTTGGAACGAGCAATGCTAGTTATATTCGTTTGCGTAATGGTATGTTTTATACTGGTCCTTCTATTGCTTTCGGACTTAAAAAAAATGATAAAGTTTCTTTACGTTTGAACATTGGATACGAGTTTGCCTTAATCACAGGAAAATGGAAATCTGATTATGCGGCGGTATCCAATTCATTTACTGAAAACGGACATAATCGATTTGTAATGGGATTGGTGGTTTATTCAAACAGAACAAAATATAAGAAGGATTAAATGAGTTAAATGCAATTTTTGTGGCTTTTTGATATTCATTTTCTTTATATAAGAATTAATGATTAACATATTAAGTTCTTGAATAAAGAACTAAAAAAATAATTATAAGAAACATGAAGCCTATCCAAGAATTATCTTTTCTTGCGATTTCATCAATAGATTTAGTTCCAAAATTTATAATCCAAATCGTTACATTGCCAATAAAATGACATATCAATCTCGAATACAACACTTTTTCTTATTTTAAAAAAACCAATGAGCCACAAAAATTGCAGTTATCACACAAATCAAATCCACTAAAAGCATAGTTCCTAAAGCATAACGGGTGTTTTTGATGTTTACCGAACCGAAATAAACCGCAATGACATAAAATGTACTTTCGGCACTGCATTGAAAAATACTACTCAATCGACCGGTCATGGAATCGGCTCCAAAGGTATTCATCGAATCAATCAAAAATCCTCGGGAACCCGCAGAACTAAACGGTCTAAGTAAGGCTACCGGTAGTGCATCTGTAATTTCTTTACTCACTCCCATATTTGAAAATCCAAAAGCAATCCAATTACTGATGATTTCAAACAAGCCACTATTTCTAAATAAAGAAATGGCTACCAACATACCCATCACATAGGGAAAAATAGTAACTCCTGTTTTGATTCCGTTATTTGCGCCTGTTACAAAAGCTTCAAAAACTGTGGTTTTGGCTTCTATAAACATTTTTTCTTTGGCAAAAGAAAAGAGCAAGGTAAATACAATGATTCCCACCAAGATTAATCCTGAGAGATTCGCTGTGAAAGCATTTTTTTGTATTAAATCTAAATGATTCACATACAGCAACAATCCAACGATAGTTGCTATTAGAACCATTAAAACCGCTACTAATGAAGCACTTTTGAAATTGATTTTTTGTTTGATACCTACTATTAGAAAAGCTGCAATGGTTCCAATAAAAGAGGTAATAATACAAGGTAACATAACGTCTGCAGGATTGCTTGCGTTGGCTGCCGCACGATACCCAATTATAGACGTAGCAATCAAGGTAAGTCCGGAAGCATGCAAGCACATAAACATGATTTGAGCATCACTTGCTTTTTCTTTTTCGGGATTCAATTCCTGCAAACTTTCCATGGCTTTCAATCCAAAAGGAGTTGCTGCCGAATCCAATCCGAGGAAATTAGCAGCAAAATTCAACGTCATATAAGAAATAGACGGGTGATTTTTGGGAAGACTTGGGAAGACTTTGACAAACACTGGACTTAAAATTTTAGCTAATTTCCCAGAAGCACCAGATATAATTAAAAGCTCCATCAAACCACAGAAAAAAGCTAAATAAGCGATTAAGGGCAGTATTAAATCAACTAGGGTATTTTTACAGGTTGGCAATAATCCATCGGCTTTTTGAACCCCACTGTATATTTTGATAGTTTTGTTTTTATACACATACGATGTGTCAATATTGGTGGTATCACGATTAATAACCATTGCTTGATCAGGTGCTTTTTCAATACTATCTTTGATAAAAACAGGAACCTGATTTAGGTATTTTTCTGAAATCAAAATGGGATCATCTTTCTTTCCGTTCAATACATAATCAATAGTGTGGTTGTTTCCCGTAAATAAACTTACAACAACAAAAAGAATTGACGAAATGAAAATAGTCAGCCAGAATCTACTTAATACCATGATTTGTTTTTTTGTAAATATAACTATTAATAAAAAACTAGCATTGATTCACAGATTAATTTAAATACCAGAAAATAATTTTTGATACACCTTTAATCCAATTTAGTTGGAAAGTATTAAAATTTCAAAATCTATGAATCTGTAGCTAATTTAACTAAACGTGAATGATCTCATCCGCTATCAATAAATCTTCTCTTCTTAGACGTAAAAAGACCTGAGCCACAGCAATAACATCTTTTTCGCAGTAAACCACAATTCTATCAATGTCTTTTTCGACATAAAATACATATCCCACTTGACTCCCATCAATATCGTCTTTTGATGTAGGAATTCTCAATACTTTTGTTAATAATTTTAGAGACGTAAAATGCTTATAATCGCCAAATTTCCATAATTCGAGTGTGTCCAAATGTGGAATTTCCCAAGGCTTTTTGCCGAATAAGTTCAATTTTTCTGGCAAATTCATTTGGTTGATAATCATTCTCCTAGCTATAAAAGGGATATCAAATTCTTTTATATTGTGACCACACAAAACATATTGTGCTCCACTAAAATGATTAGAAAGTAGATTCGTGAAATCGTGTAATATCTTTTTTTCGGTTCCAAAAAAAGACGTTACTCTAAAATTTCTTACATCTCCTTTCACAACAAAATATCCCACAGAAATACAGACAATTTTTCCAAATTCTGCCCATATTCCAGCTCTATCATAAAATGCTTCAGGAGTAAAGTCTTCTTTTCGTTGGTATTGGGTTTTGAGATCCCATAGGTGCTTTGTTTCTTGGTCTAAAGATTCAAAGTTTTCTTGTTCTGGTACCGTTTCAATATCAAGAAACAAGAGGTTTTCAAGTCGAAGTTTGTCAATCATACTACAAATTTATTTGGCGTTTATACTATATAATCATACTGATTTACATCAGTTTATAATGCGAAGTACGTAAATTTTTTTCAAAGTGCAAAAAAATATTTCTTATTCATCAAATAATGTTGGCTGTTTTGATGAACTTTCATGATCAAGAAGCCATTTTTTACGCCATAATCCACCCGCATATCCTGTGAGTGAGCCATCGCTTCCAATTACTCGGTGGCAGGGAATTACAATCCAAAGTGGATTTTTCCCATTGGCTGAGGCGACGGCTCGAATGGCTTTAACATCGCCAAGTTTTTTTGATAATTCGAGATACGTTAGCGTTTTTCCAAATGGGATATTACACAATTCTTGCCATACTTTTTGTTGAAAATCGGTTCCCTTAGGAGTTATTTTAAAATCAAAATTAGTTCGCTTCCCTTCAAAATATTCTTGAAGTTGACACACTGTGTTTTGCAATTCCTTTGGGATTATTTCTGATACTTCACCTTCGTCAATCACTGAAATTTCAGAAATCCCCGTTGCATTACCTACTATTTTGGCAATCCCTAGAGGCGACTTAATAAAGACGATTTGTTGCATTTTTTTGAGATTAAAGATATTACTTTATACATAAAAAAAACCTGCAACTTCATACATTGCAGGGGAACAAATTTTGTTTTCGTTGAAAATTATTTTCCTTGGCTCAAGACATACGCTTCTAAGGCTTGTCTTTCTTCATCAGTAAAGTTTTTTGTCAAAGCAAAATTAGCTTTCATCACTTCAAATTGACTCGGATCTACTAAAGGCTTTTCATTTCCTTTCAAGAATGTGGCAATACTTGCTTTTTTCTCGTTATATATCTTAGCGATTTCCTTTAGACTAGGCCCTACTAATTTCACATCGGGTTTGTGACACGTAGCACAAGTTCCTTTGCCTTCAAAAATTTCTTTTCCTTTGGTTTCCATTGGTGAGGCAACAGTTTCAGATTGGACTGATTCTTTAGCAGCTTTTTTACCAAAATCTTGATCTTCTTTTTTACCGCCACAACTACTTGTAAAAACAAACAATGCAACAAATAAAACAGTTGTTATAAACGCTTTCATTTTTATAATTTTAATACCTTCAAAAGTAACTTGATTTCGAAATCTAAAATATGATTAATATCAGTATAAACTTTGGTTTAATAATATAGCAGCTTCTTTAGCAAAGTAGGTCGAAATTAAACTCGCTCCTGCTCTCTTGATGCACATCAATTGTTCCATCATGATTTTGTCATGGTCTAACCAACCTCTTTCGGAAGCGGCTTTAATCATGGCATACTCGCCTGAAACATGAAAAACCGTCACGGGAACTTGCACAGCATTTTTAACTTCTCGAACGATATCCAAATATGCAATTCCGGGTTTTACCATCACCATATCAGCACCTTCTTCCACATCCATCAAGGCTTCTTTGACGGCTTCGATACGATTGGCATAATCCATTTGATAGGTTTTTTTATCTTTTGGAACTTCTATATCGGCTTCTTTTGGTGCGCTGTCTAACGCATCACGAAAAGGTCCGTAAAACGCCGACGCATATTTAGCCGAATAGCTCATAATGCCCACATTTGAGAAACCAGCAGCATCCAAACCTTGACGTAATCGCAACACACGTCCGTCCATCATGTCACTTGGTGCTACAAAATCGGCCCCCGCTTGTGCATGAGAAACAGCCATTTTTACTAAAGCCTCATTGGTTGCATCGTTGGCAACATCACCGTTTTCGATAATGCCGTCGTGACCATAAATAGAATACGGATCCAATGCCACATCGGGCATCACAATCATTTTTGGACAAGCTTTTTTGATTTCACGAATGGCGCGTTGCATCAATCCGTTGGGATTCCACGCTTCTTTTCCTGTATTATCTTTTAACGATTCGTCGACTTTTACGTAGATGTTTACTGCACGAATTCCGAGTGCGAAAAGCTCCTTAACTTCTTCAACCGTTAAATCGATAGAACGACGAAAAATCCCTGGCATGGATGGGATTTCGACTTTATAATTTTCGCCTTCAGCAATGAACATCGGAAACATAAAATCACTTGGACTTAATGTGGTCTCGCGCACTAATGAACGAATGGATTCGTTAACGCGTAATCTTCTACCTCTTTGTAATGGGAACATATTAATAATGTATTATTTTTTATTTTTATCTTGAAATTTCTCAGTTTCTATATCTTTAATAGAAATCCATTTTTTTTTAGTATTAAAATCAAACAATTCATTATGAATATCAGATTCGACAATACCAACAGTAAAAACATTCCCTTCTAAAATTCTTTTAAAAATATCATAAGATATTCTTGAAGCATTATAACTATTTGATGGAATATTAGTGGTTTCATGGGAAAGATTCAAGCCTACTGTAAATTGTATATATTCATCTGCATTAATAAAATAAGCATATTTATCTTCATAATTGCTTACAGTAACTGATAACTCTAATAATTGTTTCTTATTAAATAAAGCACTTCTTACCCAATAGTTGAGATTATAACCAACAGTCAATTCTCTTCTACTTTCATTTTTTATTAAATATAATATGATACAATTTTCATTTTTATAAAAAATTATATTCAGACTTGGGTTCAATTTTATAATCATTATCCAAAAGGTCTTTTACTTTTACAACTCCATTCTTTTTAAGAATTTCTTCATATTCATAATACAATTTTTCACTCTCCATTGGCATCATATTCTCAATTAATTTTTTTATATTAATATTATTCATCAATCTTCAATCCAATCCATAGGGTTTTCTAATACTTTAATTAATTTTTCTTCTTCACTTCCCGCAACAGGATGATGGTCGTAAACCCATTGCACATGCGGTGGCAACGACATTAAAATACTCTCAATGCGCCCATTGGTTTTGAGTCCAAACAAGGTGCCTTTATCGTGAACCAAATTAAATTCCACATAACGCCCTCGACGGATTTCTTGCCACATAAGTTGTGAGGCTGTATATTCTAAATTTTTTCTTCTTTCAACAATTGGAACGTAAGCCTCTAGAAAACTATTTCCTACTTCAGTAACAAAATTGTACCAATCTTCCATTTTCATAGTTTCCGTTTCTTTGCAATAGTCAAAGAATAACCCACCTAATCCACGTGCTTCATTTCTGTGTGCGTTCCAAAAATACGTATCGCATTGCTTTTTAAATTTTGGATAAAACTCTGGATTGTGTTTGTCGCAAGCGGTTTTACACGTTTGATGAAAATGTTTTGCATCATCTTCAAATATATAATAGGGCGTTATATCTTGTCCGCCACCAAACCATGAATTGATTACGTTTCCATTATCATCGTACATTTCAAAATAACGCCAATTAGCGTGAACGGTTGGCACCATTGGGCTTTTCGGATGGATTACCAAACTCAAACCGCAGGCAAAAAAATCGGCTTCACCCATGTTGAAAAGTTGCTGCATGGAATCGGGTAATTTTCCATGAACGGCTGAAATATTTACGCCTCCTTTTTCAAAAACATTCCCGTTTTCTATCACTCGTGTTCTTCCGCCACCGCCTTCGGGTCGTTCCCAAATATCTTCTCGGAATTTGGCCACGCCATCTACTTCCTCAAGTTTGGAAGTGATTTGGTTTTGGAGTTGAAGAATGTATTGGTAGAATTTGTTTTTCATTATTGTTATATTAATTACAGAGGCAAACTATTATTAACACTAGTCTTTATTCTAATTTTTCAAATCTATATTTAAAAATAAAACTAAAACAAATTAAAATTGGTAAAGCAAGCCAAGCTGTAAATACTAATTCCAATCCATTTTGACTACCAGAACCGTAACAAATTGTTTTTCCACTTGTGAAAAATTGTGCAAAGCAACCTTGAAGAGAAATATATTCAATAAAATTAAAAAACGTCAATTTTGCAAGTGTTGGCTTTTTAGTTTTTTCAATATTTTTTATAAAAAATATAGGAGAAACAATTGAAATTATAGTTGTCAGGATCCATAAAGATTTCCAATATGTTTCACATTCAATATTTAGCTTGTTAGTTAGAAATTGGAATAAGAAAAATAAAATTGCTGTGAATCCTGGTATAAAAACCCCAATAACACAAGAGATTAAAGTTGGTTTTAAAAAGTTAAATTTCATTTTTTTCTCTGTTTTAGTATAGAATTACAGTTAACCTAAATCCCGATTCTTTGTACTATGATTTATATTCCTTCACCGCCTCAACAAAAGCTTTCGCATGATCTACTGGAATGTTTGGTAAAATTCCGTGACCAAGATTTACTATATAATTGTCTTTACCGAATTCGTCTATCATTTGATGTACCATTTTTTTGATGGTTGGAATGGGAGATAACAATCTTGATGGATCAAAGTTTCCTTGCAACGTGATGTTTCCACCTGATAAATACCGAGCGTTTCTCGCCGAACACGTCCAATCTACTCCTAATGCTGATGCTTTCGATTTGGACATTTCTCCTAGAGCAAACCAACATCCTTTTCCGAAAACGATGACTTTGGTGTCTTCCGCTAAAGCTTCTACAATTTGGTTGATGTATTGCCAAGAAAATTCTTGATAATCTACTGGTGACAACATCCCTCCCCAAGAATCGAAAATTTGTATGGCGTTGCATCCTGCTTTTACTTTTTCTTTTAAATACAAGATGGTCGTATCGGTAATTTTTTGCAATAAGCTGTGTGCCGCTACTGGATTGGAGAAACAAAATCCTTTGGCAGTGTCATAACTTTTTGATCCTTTCCCTTCCACGGCATAACAGAAAATCGTCCACGGCGAACCAGCAAAACCAATAAGAGGCACCTCATCATTCAACATTTCTTTGGTTAATTTTACGGCGTCCATCACATAGCCTAAGGTTTCTTGAATGTTGGGAACATACACTTGATTCACTTGTTCCATAGTTCGGATTGGATTGGGAATAATGGGTCCCAAATTATCCTTCAATTCAACATGAATTCCCATAGCACGGGGCACCACCAAAATATCAGAAAATAAAATAGCCGCATCGGGTTGTACAATTCGAATAGGCTGTACCGTAATTTCGGCTGCCAATTCGGGGGTTTCACAACGCGTGAAAAAATCATATTTATCTCGTAACGCTCTGAATTCTGGCAAGTATCTTCCTGCTTGACGCATCATCCAAACCGGCGGACGTTCTACCGTTTCATTATTTAAAGCTCTTAAAAATAAGTCGTTTTTGATCATTTTTTATTATTTAACCCTTCAAGGGTGCTGGTTAATATAACATTCTATAACTTCCTCAATCACGTTATCAACAGAGGGTTGATCTGCAATGATGATGTTGTTAATTTCTTTTTCTTCTAAAGCTTCTGCAGTAGTCTCACCAATACAAAAGCACATTTCGTTTTTTATAGTATTTGATTTTAAATAACTTTCAACGGCAGACGGACTGAAAAATAGTATTCCATCAAATTTATGAGGTACTTTTTTTGAAATGAGGTTGGTTTCATACACCTCAATTTCATCACATTTAATTCCGTTTTCCTTTAAGGTAGTTGGCAACACATCTCTTCGTAAATTACCACAAAAAAACGTGTACTGTTCCTTGTTGTAAATCAATGAAATTATTTCTGCTAAATCGGAGGCATAGTCTGTGTGAACACCTACATTAAATCCGTTTTCTTCCAACAAAGATTTGGTTTTTAATCCAACAGCAAATACATTTTTGTTTTTAAGTTCGCTGCATTTTGGATGTTGTAACACACTTTTAACGGCATTTTGACTGGTGAAAATCAAATTGTCGTTTACTACAGATTGCTTCGTTCCTCGTAAAAACAGTTCGAACTTCTTGATTTTTGTTTCAATGAAATCTTCCTCAATTAAAGTAATATTGGCGTCTAGTAAGGCGCGCTTTTGATTGGGTAAAAGCTTTTTGGTGGATAATATATGAATGGGTTTTGTCATTGTTTTTTTGGAACACAGATTTAAGAAATCTGAAATATTTATTTTTTTAGCATCTTTTTAATTTCAGCCATTAATTCGGTTCCGCCATTATTCAGAATTTCTTGTGCTGCATGAAATCCTAGTTTTTTCCATTCTGTAATAGCGACTATTTTTTCTACTTCTATTTTTTGTTTTCCGTCAACAGATAGCAAAACTCCTTTGAAATCGAGAGTGTCTTCTTTCTCATTATATTTTGCAATAGCTCCAATTGGCGCAGTACATCCGCCTTCTAAAGTTCGTAAAAATTGTCTTTCTATATAAGTGCAAATTTCAGTTTCAATATGATTTAATTGCGATAATGCGTCTAACGTAAAGTCATCATCAGCCATAGCAACAACGACCATAGCGCCTTGTGCAGGTGCTGGAATCATCCAATCGAGATTGATACAGTTTTCAGGTTTTAAGTTGATTCTTTCTAGTCCTGCTGCTGCAAAAACTGCTCCGTGCCAATCATTATCCTGCACTTTTTGCATTCTCGTATTGACATTTCCTCGTAAATCGACCACCGTATGATTTGGATATTTATGCCACCATTGGGCTTGTCTTCGTAAACTCCCAGTGGCTATGGTAGCATCGCTTTCAAGAAAATCGATGTTTCCTTTATGAACCAAAACATCTAAAATATTCGCTCTTTCTAGAACCGCTGCTTGAACAATTCCGTTTGGCAATGCTGTTGGAACATCTTTCATCGAATGTACGGCAATATCCACTTGACCATTAATCATGGCAAGGTCTAATGTTTTTGTGAAAATTCCGGTAATTCCAAGTTCGTAGAGGGGTTTATCGAGAATAATATCCCCTTGTGATTTTACCGCAATGATTTCCGTTTTATAGCCTAAATCATTCAGTTGCTTTTGAACGGTGTGTGCTTGCCAAAGAGCCAATTCACTATCACGAGTTCCAATTCTTATTGTTTTTTGAGTCATATTTTTTTGTAAACCCTTGAGAACAGACGATACATTTAAGGATTCGTATTTAATTTTTAGAAAACTTTCTCTTGTTCTAACTGAAAAACTTTTTCAATCCATTCGATACCATCTTCCATAGAATCTTGCTCTTTGAGATGATTCACAAATTGATTGGTAATTTTTTGGATAATTCTATTGCTGATTAACTCGGCTTGTTCCTCATCAAAGTTAGGTATTTTTTTTCGTTGAAAATTCAATTCTCCTTCTTTAATGGAATTTAATTTTGCCTTGAGCGCATGAATCGTGGGGGCAAATTTTCGCTGTTTAGTCCATGCTAAAAATTCTTCCATTATGTCTTCAATAATAGCCTCAGCTGCTGGAATATGTTGTTTTCTGTTTTCTAAAGTTTCGTCTGTGATTTGCGACAAGTGATCCATGTGAACCAGAGTTACTCCTTCGATATCTTGAACATTTTCATGAACATTTTTAGGAATTGATAAATCCAATATCAAAAGAGGTTTTTTAAGATTCAAAATGGCTTTATCAATCGTCGGATTTTGAGCACCCGTAGCCACTACAACTACATCAGCTTTTTGCAATTCCAACTGCAAATCGGCATAATCTTTTACAATAACATTAAGTTTCTTAGCCAGCTTTTCGGCTTTATCTTTAGTTCTATTAATGAGTGTAATATGATTGTGCTTGGTGTGTTTTACTAAGTTCTCACACGTATTTCTACCAATTTTTCCAGTTCCAAAAAGTAGAATATTCTTATTAGCAACATCTTCTACGTTTTTAAAAATGTATTGTACTGAGGCAAAAGAAACGGATGTCGCACCAGAAGAAATCTCGGTTTCTGTTTTGATTTTTTTACTGGCTTGAATGACAGAATTAACCAATCGTTCGAGAAAATTATTATCTAAATGATGTTGTTTGCTGTAGGCAAAAGCCGCTTTCAATTGGCTGATGATTTCAAAATCACCCAAGATTTGACTATCCAAGCCTGTGCCCACGCGAAACATGTGTGTCACAGCCTCTTTCCCTTTATAGACGTACGCTACATTCTGAAAGTCTTCTACCGTGCCTTGACTGTTCTCACAAAGTAGTTTGATGAGTTGAAACGGATGTTGGGCAAAACCAAAAATCTCTGTTCTGTTACACGTAGAGGTAACAAGCATCGCTTCGATTCCCTCTTTTTTTGCCTGTGTCAGTAAATTATCTTGAGCTGTGGTGTCCAAACTAAATTTACCTCTCATTTCAGCATCAGCCTTTTTATAACTCAACCCAATGGCATAAAAAGTATTGTGCTTAACAATGTTTCCGTTTTCCATTTTTTACTCTTTACCTAAAAGTGATACAAAGTTATCCGTATCCTATTATCAAAAATAACGCTAAAAGTACTTTTTATGTCGATTTGCGATTTTTAAGTTAAATTTAATTTTTTAGCGTTATTTATTTTATTTTTGTAGAAAAATAAAGCATTTGAATGATTTTTATATAGATTAATTCTAAATAACACACCTCTCATTTTGGGTGCTCTTATTTTAATTTAAGTAAAAAAATATCGCTATGGGTGCTACTGAAGAAATTAAAATTGAAAATGACTTCTTATTGATTCGTTTTCAAAACGATAGTGCTGAACATTATCATGTCAAGAGACCGATTAGTCAAGGCTTAATTCAATTTCATTTTGGGATTAAAGGAAAAGCCAAATTTGTATTTAACGATGGAAATTATGCGCTGGACTTGAAAGAAGAAAAATCGTTATTGTTTTACAATCCGCAAAAAGAACTTCCCTTAGATTTAGAATTAGCTCCAAACACTTGGGTGATTTCTGTGATTGTTTCGATACAAAAATTTCATAGTTTATTTTCAAATGAAGCGCAAAACATTCCGTTTTTAAGTAAAGAAAACAAAGACCGTAAATATTACAAAGAAAACGATATCAGTCCTTCGATGGCCATTGTTTTGAGTCAATTGTTTCATTATCATTTGAATCCTTCCATTAAAAACCTATACTATAAAGGAAAAGGGTACGAATTATTAAGCTTATTTTTTAATCGTTCCGAAGACCCAAATGCGGAGCAATGTCCGTTTTTAATTGATGAAGAGAATGTCTTAAAAATTAAAAAAGCCAAAGAACTTGTCATTCAAAACATGGCAGAACCACCAGGATTGGATGAATTAGCCGAACAAGTTGGTCTAAGTTTGAAAAAATTAAAAATGGGTTTCAAACAAATTTATGGAGACACTGTTTATGGATTTTTAGTTGACTACAAAATGGATTATGCTCGACGTTTACTAGATAGTGGTTCCTATAATGTAAACGAAGTAGGCTTAAAAATTGGATACAGCACAGGAAGTCATTTTATAGCCGCTTTCAAAAAGAAATTTGGAACGACTCCAAAAAAGTATTTGATGTCAATCAACGCTAACATATAAGATTAAAACAATTAATTAAAACACATCCTTGAAGCGTTTGTAGCCCTTCAAGAGTTAAAAAAACAACATCATGAAAGGAGTATTACTTGTAAATTTAGGTTCACCCGAAAGTCCAACACCAAAAGACGTAAAGCCATATTTAGATGAATTTTTAATGGATAAATACGTGATAGACGTTCCCTATTTATTACGGGCTTTACTCGTTCGTGGGATTATTTTGCAAACACGACCCAAAAAATCGGCACATGCTTACGCACAAATTTGGACAGATGAAGGGTCTCCTTTAATTGTTTTTTCCAAACGAATGCATGAAAAAGTCCAACGATTGGTTGATCTTCCCGTAGCATTAGCCATGCGTTATGGCACCATGTCCATCGAAAAAGGCTTGCGAGAACTGAGTGAAAAAGGCGTTACTGAAGTAATGCTCTTGGCGTTATATCCACAATATGCTATGGCCTCTACGACAACCATTTGGGAATTGGCAAACGAATTAGTGCGAACGAAGTTTCCAAAAATGACATTGACTAAAGTTCCAGCGTTTTATAACAAACCCGATTTTATTCAAGTCCTAGCGAATTCAATAAAAAAACATCTGGAAGGCTTCGAATACGATCATTTGTTGTTTTCGTATCATGGCATTCCGAAGCGTCATATTCGAAAAACAGATGTAACCAAGTCGCATTGCAAAATTGACGGCTCTTGTTGTAATACGCCTTCGCCAGCACACGAGTTTTGTTATCGTCATCAATGTTATGAAACCACCAAGCAAGTAGTTAAATTATTGGGTATTCCTGAAGGAAAATACAGTCAAACCTTTCAATCGCGTTTGGCTGGAGACAAATGGTTAACTCCCTATACAGATGTGGAAATAAACAAAATGCCAGCACAAGGCATCACAAAATTGGCTGTGGTAACTCCTGCTTTTGTGGCGGATTGTTTAGAAACTTTGGAAGAAATTGCCATGCGCGCTAATGAAGAATTTATTGAAAATGGTGGCAAAGAATTTTTGGCAGTTCCGTGTTTGAATGATGAAGATGAATGGTGTGAAGTAGTAGCAAATTGGATTCAAGATTTTAAAACAAAATAGAGAAAACACACAAACAATTATGGCAAAAAGGAAAAATAGTCAAGCAGAATTTGTCAAATGGTTTGGACCATTACTTGATGCTTTAAGAGATTTAGGCGGTTCAGCAAAACCTCGTGAAGCTTCAGATAAAATAGCTGAAAAACTAAACTTAAATGATGAAAAATTAAACGAATCATTGAATTCTGGACAATCAAGATATTACAATCAAGTTGCTTGGGCTAGACAATATTTAGCATGGGAAGGTCTTCTAGATACATCGCAACATGGTATTTGGGCTTTATCACAAAAAGGCGAAAAAACATACTTAGATGATAATGAGTCAAGAGCTATTTTTCTTAAATGGGTTGACATTCACAGAAAAGCAAAAAAAAATAAAAGTGAAAATGAAATATTAGAAGAACAAGAGGAAAATGAACCTGATGCCTTTCAAAACACAAATCCTACCGACTTATTACAAGTACTTCAAAGCGTTTCGCCTTATGGATTTGAAAGAATTTGTCAAAGGTTGTTGAGAGAATCAGGATTTGAGAGAGTTGTTGTTACTGGACAATCTCATGATGGGGGAATAGATGGTCATGGTATTCTAGAAATCAATCCTTTTGTAAGCTTTAAAGTTTTGTTTCAATGTAAACGATATAAAGGTACTGTTTCTAGATCACAAGTAGGTGATTTTAGAAATGCTATGATTGGTAGAGCTGAGAAGGGTATAATTATTACTACTGGAACCTTTTCATCTGATGCTGTAAAAGAAGCAAATAGAGATGGAGCCCCTCAAATCGAACTAGTTGATGGAGAAAAATTAGTAGAAATGTTTAAAAAGGTTGAACTTGGTGTTAAACCAAAAACTGTTTATGAAGTTGATTTATCTTTTTTTGAACCCTATATGGATAAGTAAAACTATAACCTTTACAATATTGAAAACAAAATAAAAATGGAACTCTACAACTACATAAAATCGCTTCATCTCATCTTTGTAATCACCTGGTTTGCCGGATTGTTTTACATCGTTCGTTTGTTTGTGTATCAAATTGAAGCCAACGAAAAACCCACTCCTGAACGTGAAATTCTGTTAAATCAATATAAAATCATGGCCTATCGTCTTTGGTACATCATCACATGGCCTAGTGCCCTCCTAGCTAGTTTTTTTGCCTTTTGGATGTTGTTTTTTTCGAAAATAGGAAATGCTTGGTTGCACATGCCATGGATGCATGTGAAATTAGGATTTGTATTCCTTTTATATTTGTATCATCTCAAATGCCATCAAATTTACAAGCAATTGCAAAATGACACTTTCAAATATACGTCCAACTTCATGCGACTATGGAATGAAGGGGCGACCATAATTTTATTTGCAGTCGTTTTTTTAGTAATTTTAAAAAATGAATTGAATTGGATTTATGGCGTGGTAGGAATTGTTTTGTTCTCCATTCTCATAATGCTTGGATTCAAATTTTATAAACGGATACGAGAAAAAAAGTAATTAGTAAATGGTGAAAAGCTAATTACTATTCACTAATCATTATAAAATGAAAAACTTCAAAATGTCAATGCTTTCGCTTCGAATTAGGATTTTCCTATCGATGATTGTATTGATATTGATTGCGTCGATTTTAATGGCCTCCATATCGGTAATTCAGTTTAAAAACGAGGCAAGAAGGTATCATCAAGAGCGTTTAGACCGAAAAGAAGATGCCGTAAAAGAACATATCAATTATATTTTATCCAATTCGACCTACCCACTTACAGAGCGTAATCTTCCTTTAATTTTCAAAGATAAAATTCACGAACTCTCAGACATTCACAACGTTGAAATCAACATCTACAGTTTGAATGGAACTCTTTTGAAATCCTCTAAAGCGTCGTTTTCTGTAGATAATGCGGCACCGCCTCTTCCGAACTATGTTATAAAATTGGTCCAATCCTCCATTGAAAAAAGATATATAGACATTAAAAGAGAAGATGGAGTAAAAATACGATCGTCCTATAGTCAAATTAAAGATGATAAATTTAAGCCCCTAGGTATCCTAAATTTACCTTATGTAGAGGACGATAGTTTTTATGAAAGTGAAATACAAGATTTCTTAGTACGATTGAGTCAGGTCTATTTCTTAATGTTGATTATAGCATTTGCCTTAGCCTATTTTTTATCGAGTTACATCACCAAATCGTTAAAAACAATATCCGATAAGATAAATGAGACCAGTTTGGATCAAAAGAATGAAAAGATCGTTATTGAAGCAAATAGTCGTGAAATTAATTCACTGATTAAAGCCTACAATGCCATGGTGGATAAATTGGAAGAAAGTGCTGCGATGCTTGCCCAATCGGAACGAGAACAAGCTTGGCGAGAAATGGCAAAACAAGTAGCTCATGAAATTAAGAATCCGTTGACCCCCATGCGCCTAACCGTACAAAATTTTCAAAGAAAATTCAATCCAGAAGCTCCCGATTTAAATCAAAAACTTAATGATTACACAAAAACACTTATACAACAAATCGATACGATGTCGGCTGTAGCCTCTGCTTTCTCTAACTTTGCTTCGATGCCTGCTCAACAAAATGAAACGTTGAACGTGGTTGAAGTTGTTGAGTTTTCACTAGATATATTTAACGAAGATTACATTAAATTTGAATGTGATGCGAAGGAAATTATTACTGTGATGGATCGGACACAACTCATAAGAATTATAACGAACTTGGTAAAAAATGCGATACAAGCTATCCCTGAAAATCAAACAAATAAGTCGATTATAGTTTCAGTCAAACGCAAAAATAACTTCGTTGCCATTATAGTAAAGGATAATGGTATCGGTATTGAAAAAGCGAATATTGAACATATTTTTGAACCAAAGTTTACTACAAAAACCAGTGGCATGGGCCTTGGGTTGGGAATTATAAAAAACATCATTGAAAATTATAAAGGAACAATTACTTTTGAAACTAAATATGGTAGAGGGACATCCTTTATTGTTTTACTACCAATTACTTAACAACTATACCTATGGAATTTGAAAACATCTTAATTACAACAGAAGAAGGAATCGGGTGGATTACCATCAATCGTCCTACTAAACTTAATGCCTTAAATGTAGCTACTATTAATGAACTTCATGAAGGCCTAAAATCACTAGATCAAGACAACGAAATTAAAGCAATCATCATCACTGGATCGGGTGATAAAGCTTTTGTTGCAGGTGCTGATATTTCTGAATTCGCTAACTTTACTGTAGCACAAGGGGCAAAACTTGCTGAAAATGGACAAAATCTTTTGTTTGATTACATCGAAAACTTAACAACACCTGTCATAGCTGCTGTTAACGGATTTGCCTTAGGAGGAGGTTTAGAACTTGCCATGGCATGTCATTTTAGAGTAGCCTCAGAAAACGCAAAAATGGGGCTTCCAGAGGTATCATTAGGCGTTATTCCGGGATATGGTGGCACACAACGGCTTCCACAATTAATTGGAAAAGGACGTGCTATGGAATTAATTATGACCGCAGGGATGATTACTGCAGCAGATGCCTATCGAACCGGTTTAGTCAATCATGTTGTGCCTCAGGAAGAACTATTGGAATTCACCAAATCGATAGCAACCCGAATCCTAAAAAATTCGCCTGTAGCCATTGGGCATGCTATTACAGCTGTAAATGCAAATTTTAAAGAGGGCGTAAATGGATTTAAAACAGAAATAGATGCTTTTGGAACTTGCTTTGGAACCAATGACTTTAAAGAGGGAACAACGGCATTTTTAGAAAAAAGAAAAGCAGTTTTTAACGGAAACTAAGCCTAACTTATTGAAAAAAAAGGCCTCGTATTCAAAATACGAGGCCTTTATACTTTTTGGCTGAACTTTTTTATAGACTAGACAATAAAAAAATCTCCTCCATCCGAGGAGATTTTTTAGTTTTTTGTAAATTAACTATCTTTTAATCACACGAAGTGTTTTAGTGTTTTCCCCTTGAGTTACAATCACGTTGTATACTCCAGATGGATAACGCTCTCCTAATTGAAGTTC
>NZ_QLSZ01000005.1 GCF_003268855.1 Flavobacterium aciduliphilum | reverse complement strand
TGTTGTTCCTTGTCCAGAAACAATAGTAACTCCAGCAGGAACAGTCCATAAATATGAAGTTGCTCCACTAACGGCTGTTGTTGTGAAAGTAGCCGATGTTGTTGTGCCTACAAGTGGTCCTACTGCAGCAGTACCTGTTAAAGTAGTTGGAGTAGTTGGAATTGCCAATACATTTACAACAACAGCAACTTTAGCACCTTCCACACCATTTATTGTTTGTGAGACATAATATGTTTTAGTACCCAACACAGAAGTAGATGGAGTTGGAGCACCAGTTGTAATTAACACATATCTTGGGATTGAAGTGGTACTGCTGTTCGTGTACCATTTTAAAGTACTACCTGGTACATTATAAACATAATTTGTTAAAGAAGTTGCTACTGTTCCTTTACATAAATTAACTGGAGAAGCTACTTGAAGATTTACCTCATCATAAAAATAATAGGCTCCTGTAGTTCTATTAAATGTTACTGTAAAATTTGAGGCACTTGTCACACCAATATTTGAACTATTTAAAGTTGCTGTTCCTCCTGGGAAAACATTTCCTCCCCAATTCACAGACCAATCATTTCCTTGACGGAATTTAATATCACCTGTAGTTAAAGTTAATCCCGATAATTTATAGTTTACACCGTCAGTAGTTGAAAGATTTGTGTCTGTAGACCATCCTCCAGCAGTAGCACTACCAATAACACTAATTACTAGATAATTAAAACTAAATTCACCAGTACTTTTGTTGAATGTAATGTTGTAATCACCACCTACAACTGGAATAGAAGCTCCGCCTTGTGTTGCTGTACCAGTAGGGAATGCATTGGCTCCCCATGTAACTGAATTGGAATTATCTTGTCTAAATACATAATTTCCAGTACTAACTGTTGCATTATTTAAATAATAGTTAGTGCCATTTAAAGTGATTAATTCAAGTTCCGAACCTCCTGATGTATACAACGTAACAATAGGATATCCAGCTCTGAAAGAAAAAGCACCAGTAATTCTGTTAAATGTAATAGAGTATGTTCCAGCTGTAATAGGAATATTATTTCCATTTAAAGTTGCTGTTCCATTAGGGAATGAATTAGAACCCCAATTTACTGCCCAAGTTTGATTTTGTCTGAACTTTAATTCTCCAGAAGTTAAAGTAACTCCTGAAAGCAAATAATTTACACCGTCAGTAGTACTCATTAAAGTGTCAGTGTTCCATCCACCACTTGTTGCGCTACCAATAATTCCAATATTAGCAAAACTAAAGCTGTAGGCTCCAGTTGTTTTATTGAATTTGATGTCATAAGTTCCTGCAGTTGTTACAGAAATAGGATCCCCTCCTTGTGTGGCAGTACCACTAGGGAAACTAGATGATGCCCATGTTGTTGAAGAGGAATTGTCTTTTCTAAAAATTAATGAGCCTGTAGTTAATGTATAGTTATCAAGAGAATAATTTACTCCATCAACAGTGTACATTGAAACATCTTGATTTGAACCAGGTCCAGCCGAACCAGAAATACTAATTGCATCAAAACCAGTTGATACTGTAGTAAAACTATAAACCCCTGTGGTTCTATTGAATGCAACATTGTATATTCCTGCAGTAACAGGAATGTTGCTTCCATTAGAAGTCGCAGTCCCTGAAGGGAATGAACTTGATCCCCAATTGGTATTCCAACTTGAGTCTTGTCTAAATTTTGCTCCTCCATTTGAGAAAGTAAAATTTGATAATGTATAATTCACATTATCAGTCGTGCTCATTGCAACGTCCGTGCTCCATCCGCTCACAGCATCTCCAATCATTGAGATGGACTGTGCGCCACTATTTAATGAAAACAAAAACAATGCAATAGTGTAAAAAAAGATTTTTTTAATCATATTGATTTGGTTTTTTTGTTAATAATGTCATAAAATTATTTAAAAAAATCATTCAAAATAAAAAAAAAAGAGCTTTTGATTTACTAAAACGTTTTCGTGTTGATAAGTTTTTCAATTACAGTATAATTCCTTTTCTTTTGGCCAAATGAATAAAGTATGTTTTTGTCTTTTATAGCGACTTTATGATTATTTGTTAATTTTGACAAATCTTATAAAATCATTTATGAAAATTGCTTTGATTCAAACCGTATTAATTTGGGAAAATCCTACACAAAATCGAAAAAGATTGGAAGATTTTTTCGTTACGCTTTCTGAAAAGGTTGATCTCGTGGTATTGCCCGAAATGTTTACCTCTGGATTTACCATGCATCCTAAAAATGTGGCTGAAACTATGGAACAAGAGACGGTTTTATGGATGAAACAATGGGCGTTAAAAATAAATGCCGCTTTGGTTGGAAGTGTTGTGATTGAAACCGATGGAAATTATACAAATCGATTGCTTTTCGTTGAACCCAATGGAAAGGTGACACATTATGACAAACGCCATTTATTTTCATTAGCTCATGAAGATGAGTATTATGCTAAAGGGATGCACAAACAAATTATCACTTATAGGGGGTTGAAGTTTTGTCCACTTATCTGCTACGATCTTCGTTTTCCTGTATTTTCTAGAAATACAGAAAACTATGATGTACTTCTTTATGTAGCCAATTGGCCAAGTATACGCATTGCAGCTTGGGATGCCTTACTTAAGGCACGTGCCATAGAAAATATGTGTTATGTAATTGGGGTAAATAGAGTAGGCGTTGATCCCAATAATTTGGAATATAACGGACACACACAAGCTCTTGATTTTCTCGGAAATTATCTTTTAACACCTCAAGAAAAAGATGGGGTTTATCTCATTTCGATTACTACAGAGGAGATGTACAATAGCCGTGAAAAACTCTCATTCTTGAGGGATAGAGATTCTTTTGAAATTATTGACTAATTACTCAAATTGATCGGTTGTTCTACATCCCAATTGCCTCTAACATCGATTTCTTTTGGGAAATAATAAACCTCTTCGCTTTGTTTTTGTTCCATGAAATTTCCAGGTGTCCAAAACGTGTCCTTGTTATCGTCATAAATCACTCTCAAGGTATATTTATAGGGTTCTAAAGCTTCAAAATTTATGATATTGCTGCTTTCTGAATATTCCCGCGCTTTTATTTCTCCCTTAGCATTCGTGAGTTCAACAAGAATAGGAAAGCGTTTCACATTTTCGAGTACAATTTTTAGGTTTCCATAATCGGAGATGTTATTGGTATTGAACGAAAATGAAAGAGAATCGTTTGTTTTGTCATTAAAATCGGTCAAAGCACCTTTTAAGAGTTTCAACTTGTATTTTTGTAGCGGTTCTTTTTCAAATAAAAAACGCAGCTTTTGGTAATATTCGTCATAAGCGACATCAAATTTCACTGCGGTCGAGTCTTTTCTGAGTAGTTTTATTTTAGTAACATCCCATTTGGTAAGAGGCGTATTGCTTCGAATCGCATACGTATCGCGATAATGCAAAGTAGTCGTATAATCGGCACTAAAACCAATAGAATCTTTTTTTAAATCGCGAACGGCTACATCATACGTTTTATGAAACGCTTTTTTACTAACATCTATTTTTAGAGAATCTCCTTTTACCACATGACACCACACTTGAAGTGAATCTTTCTGAGGAAACTTGGTCACTAAAAAAGGAAGAGACACCCCATTTTTTTTAACATCAATTTTCACTTCTTTGGAATTTCCTTCATAGCCAATAGTGAATTTGTTTTTAGTGGCTTGTGACACATTAAGTGCTTTGAAAGGGACCGCTTCTTTAAACAATTCTAATTCGTAAACCGTATCATTTGGAATGGTAATAAAGTCTTTTATAAATCCTATTTTGTCTAGTTTTGGATCGTATTTGTTATTTCCATTTTTGTCTTTGAGGGCAATGAGTTTGTACTTACCCGCTTTGATGTTTTCAATCTTTGCAATTTTAATGCTGTCCAATGTATTCGTGATATATCTTGGCGCTTGTTTGTATACTAAAGAATCTGAATAGTTGTTGTCGACTTCATAGAGCATAATGGATACAAAATTATCTACATTTTTTTCTCGGGCATCCTTAACTTTAACACCCAATTGCAAAGAATCTAATGTGTTGCCTGTTGAAAACACATATTTAAACTGTTGGTAAGCATTCCCTTCATTATTGTCTTGAATACTGTTGCCAAAATTAAAACTATATGTTGTATTGGGTTGTAAAGTATCTTTGATTTTTATAGTTACCGTTTTGCTTGCAGTGTAGGGCAAAACATCGGGTTGTTGTTTCATTGGAGGTGAAACAATAAGTTGTTTGTTGAGGTCTTTGAGTTTTACATACTCATCAAAGGTAATTTTGATTTCTTTTGCGGTAACATTTTTGCTAAAATTTTTAGGAATACTGCTTATTATTTTTGGAGCTATCGTGTCTTTAGCACCTCCAGAAATCGTTCCTTTTTTGGCACAACTTACCAAACCGAGAAGTATAATAAAAAGGGAATATTTTAAAGCTAATTTTTGCATCTAATCAAAGTTTTCACCACGCAAAATAACAATTATATTTAGACGAATTAAAATCTTTTTTTAATATTAACGAAAATACTCATTGTGAGAGAGCAATACAAACGATACTCACACGAGCGCCCGGAATTTTAAGCAAGGCTTTTGCACAAGCTTCAAGCGTAGCACCTGTTGTAATTACGTCGTCTACCAAAAGAAAATGTTGGTTGTGATGGGATTCGTTACAATCTACTTCAAACAAAGACGATTCGACTTCACTTCTTTTAAGCAACGATTTTTTAGTCTGTGTTTTGGAATACAACTTACGAAATAAAAGGGTTTCGTTGTAAGGAATTTCCAGTTTTTCTGAAAGGGCTTTACCATAGGTTGTTACTTGGTTGTATCCTCTGGTTCGCAGTCGTCTTTTGTGCAACGGCACGGGAATGATGCAGGTTATTTTTTTGCTTGTGACTATAGGTTTTAAATCTTCCGCATACCAATACCCCAAAACGGTCCCAATTTCTTGTTGTCCTTTATATTTTAAATGATGTATCAATCCTTGAACAATGCCTTTTTTGTGAAAATAGAATTGAGCCGCGCCAAATTCAAGGGCGACTCTACCATAAAATTTTTGAACCACTTCATTGGTTTCGTTTTCATGGTGATGGGTTAGCGGAATCTCATGGCGACACCTCCCACACAAAATAATCTCTTGATGCAATAAATAGGCGTTACAGCCACAACAGGTTTTAGGAAAGAAGAGATTAACGATGCTTTTAATCATATATTTTGGCGTTTATGGTATAAAAATATAAAAAACAACGATTCCACAACAATAAAATAGGAAATTTTGTTTCTCTTTTTATATTTTTGCACCATTATGGCAAAACAAGAAGATTTATTTAAAAATGTTATTTCGCATGCAAAAGAATACGGATTTATATTCCCTTCTAGCGAAATTTATGACGGACTCAGTGCCGTATACGACTATGCTCAAAATGGTGTCGAGTTAAAGAAAAACATTCGTGAATATTGGTGGAAATCCATGGTGCAAATGCACGAAAATATTGTGGGATTAGATGCTGCAATTTTGATGCATCCTACTACTTGGAAAGCCTCTGGTCACGTAGATGCATTTAACGACCCTTTGATTGATAATAAAGATTCTAAAAAAAGATATCGTGCAGACGTTTTAATTGAGGATTATGCCGAGAAATTAAACCAAAAAGCACAAAAAGAAATCGACAAAGCTCGAGAGCGTTTTGGCGCTGCTTTTGACGAAGAACAATATAAAACTACCAATCCCCGCGTGATGGAGTATCTTTCTAAAAAGAAAGAAGTTCTTGAGCGCATGGCACGTTCTCTCGATTCGGGTGATTTAGATGATGTAAAAGCGCTTATAGAAGAATTAGATATTGCGTGTCCCGAAAGCGGTTCGAAAAATTGGACAGATGTCAAACAATTCAATTTGATGTTTGGAACAAAACTGGGTGCTTCAGCCGAAAACGCTATGGATTTGTACCTTCGTCCTGAAACGGCACAAGGAATTTTTGTCAATTTTATAAATGTTCAAAAAACAGGACGAATGAAAATTCCTTTTGGAATAGCACAAACTGGAAAAGCCTTTCGAAATGAGATTGTAGCCCGTCAGTTTATTTTCCGCATGCGTGAATTTGAACAAATGGAAATGCAATTTTTTGTAAAACCAGGCGAGGAAATGAAGTGGTATAAGTATTGGAAAGAAACCCGCTTAAAATGGCACGTGTCTTTAGGTTTAGGAAAAGAAAACTACCGTTTTCATGACCATGAAAAATTGGCTCACTATGCTAATGCTGCTGCCGATATTGAGTTTAATTTCCCATTCGGATTTAAAGAATTGGAAGGAATTCACTCGCGTACGGATTTCGATTTAAAAGCGCATGAGCAGTATTCTGGAAAAAAATTGCAATATTTTGACAACGAAACCAACTCAAGTTATGTGCCCTATGTGGTGGAAACGTCGGTTGGACTTGACAGAATGTTTTTGGCCGTTTTTGCTACAGCGCTACAAGAAGAAACGTTGGAAGATGGCTCTTCACGAACCGTTTTGCGTTTGCCAAGCGTTTTGGCACCTACAAAAGTAGCCGTTCTACCTTTGGTGAAAAAAGACGGATTGCCAGAAGTTGCACAACAAATTATTGATGATTTAAAATGGGATTTTAATGTAGCGTATGATGAAAAAGATGCCGTGGGAAGACGCTACAGAAGACAAGATGCACTAGGAACTCCGTTCTGCGTTACAGTAGACCATCAAACGCTAGAAGACCAAACTGTAACCATTCGTCATAGAGATTCAATGCAACAAGATCGTGTAAAGATTTCGGAACTAAGATCTATTATTTCCAATGAGGTGTCTATGCGAAATTGGTTGATGAAAATGTAATCGTCATTTCTATATAAAAGAGTCAGATTCCTTCTGACTCTTTCTTTTAACATTAGGATAATCACCATAAGCAGAGCATTAAATAGCCTATCATGAAATGGGTTTAAAAATATTTCAGCGAAATAAAAAGGTAGAAAAAAAGGAAGCGCCAAGAGCACCCTTTTCTCGAGCCTCAGAATTTAATGAAATGGAACACAATAATAATCAAGAAATGAAAAAATTTCTCATTGTTGGATTGGGTAATATAGGGGTAGAATATGTAAATACCCGTCACAATATTGGTTTCAAAATTGTAGATTTTATAGCCCAACAAGAGGCTGTTTCTTTTGAGACCGTCAAATTGGGAGCACTAGCTACCTACAAAATAAAAGGGAGAACAGTTCTTTTGTTAAAACCCAATACCTATATGAATTTGAGTGGAAAAGCCCTTAAATATTGGATGGACAAAGAAAATATTCCTAAAGAAAATATTTTAGTCATCACCGACGATTTAAATTTACCTTTTGGTACCATCCGAATCAAACCCAAAGGCAGTGATGGCGGACACAACGGTCTCAAAAACATACAATTGATATTGAATTCAACAGAATACCCCCGGTTCCGATTTGGAATTAGTGATCAATTTAAAAAAGGACAACAGGTAGACTATGTGTTGGGTGAATGGCAAGCAGAAGAACAAGAACAATTAAAAAGCCGTTATGAAGTTGCTGCAGCCGTAATCAACTCTTTTGTTTTGTCAGGCCTTTCCGAAACGATGAATGCCTTCAATGGGAAATAGGACGTTTTGAATAAACTTTTAGGAAAATATAGGAAATAATTTGCTACAATTTGGAAAAACGAAAGTAAAATGAATTTTAACTTTTTAAAGCCAACTATAATTTTTTTTAATTGGAGTTTTTATTCCAGCGTTCACTATAATTCCATTCTTTCTATTTCAAATGTTATTTAATAATTTTGGAGTAAACTGTGAAACCTATTGGAAATCCATAATATTAATATTTAGCGTTTTAGCAATAGTTTCTCCTATGATGTATTTCAAATGTCTTGAAAAATATCGTAAACCAACTCAATCTAATTTGCTTCTATTTAATATTGTAGAATATATTTCTTTGCAAATCGGCATTAGTCCTTTTTTTACGACATCAAATTCAATTTGTTTTGGACAAAGTGATGGGGGATTAATTTTTGTATTTACTGCATGGCTTTCACTACCTATATTAATAGGGTTGAGTTTAATATTCAAAAAGAAATTACCAAGTTAAATGCGCTATCCGATGGCGCGGGTTTAAGGTGCAAATCCGAGCTATCTGGGGTTGTTAAATATTTCAATTATTGAATTAACTTTATTATTAATAGATTTTTGTTTGATAAACAAAAAATACTATCTTTTTTTTGTTCTTTGATGGGATAAGTCTTATTATCCTCATAAAAAATAGTACGATCTATTTTTGTTTTTTTTATCTTCGAAACTCCATACAATTCCATAAGTAAAGGTTCTTTTTCTATTTCTAATTTATCATAAAATAATTTTCCTTCAGATTTGTATATGGCAACCGATTCAAGTGTATCATTATTGTATTCATAAGTAATAATTGGTTGGTATTTTTTTTCTTAAACCAAAACATTTCTTTTGAGTATTGATAATTAGTACCAACTTCTTTGTATTTTGTTATTGAATATTTAATTAAATAACTATCTGTTTTACAACTTAAAAACAAACTTAAAATAAGGAAATAAAAAATGTTTCTTTTCATATTTAATTGTTTTTTATCATAAAATGCGGAGCTTTTTACAGGAACTCTTTGCGGAGCTGAGATTATCTGGTTTACAAATAGTTAAGTTTAATAAAATTGTTTATCACTAACTTTGGAACATTACCCCTTAATAAAAAAAGCACCTTATTAGGTGCTTTTCATTTTTTTAAGTAAAAATTAATTATTCGATAACTAATTTTTTAACCATTTTTTTGCCTCCATCAACAATGTTAACCATATAAACACCTGATTCAACTTGGCTTAAATTGATGTCTTGGTCAAAAACACCATTGTTTTGATATGATTTATTGAAAACTTCTCTGCCTCTAATATCGAAGATTGAAACAGTAATATCCTTTTCAGAAGTAGAATCAAATTTTACGTTAAAACTACCGTGACTTGGATTTGGATATAGTGAGAAGTTAGTGAATTCAAAGGTTTCATTAGCAAGAGCTGGAGTTACTGTAAAGTTTTTGCTATTTACAGCCAAAAAGATATTTCCTACAGCTTTTACCATAAATCTACAAGTTGATGTAGATGATGCTACATTAGGAATAGTTACGTCATAAGACCCAGTATTAGGCACTCCAGATGCAATAGTTGTCCATGTTGTAGGGTTTGGTGAGGATGGTGTAGTAGAATTAAAAACTTCTAATGCTGTAGAAGCATTAGTAGTCATTAAAATATCAACAGTTGGTGAATTAAATGGGGCAGAAGCAGTACTACCTGGGTTCCAAGTAACAGTTTGTGTGGAGTTTCCAGCATAAGAAATTCCAGTAGTTCCCTGCGAAGTAACTGAAAAAGCACCACCAGTAGCGTTTACTGTTACAATCATAGCATCAACACCTGTTTGTCCCATTCCTGCACGATTGTCTCTTGCTGTCAATGAGAAATTTAATGTTCTTGCTACTGTAGAACAAGTTTCCCAGTTTGAATTTCCTGCAGTAGTTACAGTTAAAACCCCTGACATAATTTTACCCATTTGAGGAAAATAACGGAAATTGTTAGTGCTAGGCTTGAAAGTTCTGAAGTTAGGACCTGTTGTTTTAGTTGCTAATACTCTACTTCCTGTACCTGTTAAAGTTGTAGATGTGGTGTCAAAATCACTTTCTTCCCACAAGTATGTTAGCACATCTGACGCATCGGCATCGGTAGCTGTTCCTGAAAGCATAAAAGCCGTTCCGATTGGAATAGTGTAATCAGCACCAGCATTTACAACAGGAGCTGCATTTGTACCCGTCAATGAAGTAGAAACAGGACATGTTTTTGTGTTTAAATTCGTTTGTACTTGAGCGATACTTTTATATGAAAAATAGGGGTCTGAATGCGCTTGAACATCATAAGATGTAATTCCAGCATACCCCATAATTGTAGAACCACTTCCAGGTTCTACTTGATAGTTAGCCAATTTTGTTCCAGCACTGTTTCCTTCTCCAGAAAACGTAAACGTATGATTTCCTCCTAATTGGTGTCCCATTTCGTGAGCCACATAGTCAATGTCGAAAGAATCTCCTTGAGGTAAACCTGACCCTGGTGAAGTAATTCCACTTCCTTTATAACTTGATGTTGCTCCACCACCTGTTGATAAAACATTAGTACATACACAACCTATACATCCTGCATTTCCTCCACCACCTGAAGCTCCGAACATATGTCCGATATCAAAAGCAGCATCTCCTAAAACAGAGTGTAGTGTATTCATTAACTCAGTATTCCAATTGTTCATATTGGCTGCATCAGAATAAGGGTCAGTAGTACTATCGTAATAGATCACACTTGTGTTGTCAATCATGTTTAAATGCACAGCAAAATCTTTTTCAAAAACACCATTTACACGTGTCATGGTAGCATTCATAGCAGCTAAAACTAGAGCCTTATCTGAAGCTGTTCCTGAAGTAGTGGCCCCAAAAGACGCTGCATATTCTCCAGTACAAGACAACGCTAAACGCATTGTTTTGTAACTCCCCGCACTTGATTTTGCAGTAATAGTAGGATTTTGAAATAAATCAGCATTTAGTGCAGCTTCGGGTGTTCCACATGTAAATGGTGCTTTATGACCTGTTTTGCATGTGTTATTAAAAACCATGTAAGCATGGGCACCTTTATCATATGCTTCAATGAATTCAGTGGCATTGTCTGCTCTGAATAACATGGTTTGCACCCCTTTTGGTGAAACACTAAAGTTGATGGTTGCTCCTTTGTCGCTAATCCCTTTCCCTACATAAGCTCTAATTTGTGGAAATTGAGCTTGAAAAGAAGGTTCCATATTAGAATTTTCCCACACTTGAAATTTTTCAATCTCACCATTCATGTTTGGAAATTCTACAACAACACCAGGCAAATTAGAGAATTTATTTTTTGCGTTGGTTAAAGATTGTCTGAAAGTATCAATATCGAGAGAGAAATATTGGGCACTTTCTTCATTAATGTCAGTTCTTACTTTAGCAAATTTAGAAGCCACATTCAAAGTAGCCTTATGCCAAACGGAACTTTTTTGAGCGATTACTTGCCCAAAAGAGAGGGCTAATGCCAAAAATAATAATGGTTTTTTCATTTTTTAGTTGATTTAATAGAAATTAAGGAAACAAATATATGTTTTTTATTTCTACATGTCAAATAATTACCTAATTACACCCTTTTTGGAACTATTTTTAATGATATTTTAAGAAATCTACCTAAAAAAAGTACATTTGTAAAATAATTCTTAAAAGTTGAAAACCTACAATTCTATTTTTGATTACCATCAAGGGCAGTCTGTTCTTACACTAGGAGCTTTTGATGGAGTACATATAGGCCATAAAAAGATATTGGAAAAAATTATTCAAAATTCCAAAGAACTTGATTGTAACAGTTTGGTTATTACTTTTTTTCCACATCCTCGTATGGTGTTGCAATCGGAATCAGAACTGCAATTGCTTACAACCCTAGCTGAAAAAAAACAGCTTCTAGAGAAAATAGGTCTTGATGTTTTAATCATTCATCCTTTTGATAAAATGTTTTCTATGATGACTGCTGATGATTTTGTTAGAGATGTCTTGGTCAATCAACTAGAAATAAAAAAAATGATTATCGGTTATGATCATCGTTTTGGTAAAGATAGGTCGGCAACTATTGATGATTTGATAGATTATGGAGTACAATATGGTTTTGAGGTGTCTCAGATTACAGCTCAAGAAATACAGGAAAATGTTGTGAGTTCGACCTTGATTCGCAATGCGATTTTAGAAGGAAATATTGCTTTAGCTAATTCTTATTTAGGATATTCCTATTTGCTTTCAGGAGAAGTGGTTCAAGGAAATCAACTGGGTCGAACTATTGGTTTTCCTACTGCCAATATCAACATTAAAGAAACGTATAAATTAATTCCAAAAATCGGGGTGTATGTCGTGAAAAGCACTATCGATGGAATCGAAAGATATGGAATGATGAATATTGGATTTCGTCCCACATTAAACGGAAAACATCAAACGATTGAGGTACACTTTTTCGATTTTGATAAAGATATTTACGGAACATTTTTAACAATAGAAGTGCTCCATTTTATTAGAAATGAAGAAAAATTTGACTCTTTTGAACTCTTGAAAGAACAAATACAAAAAGATAAAATCAGTGCTCTAGAAGTTATTTCAAAAAAGGCTTTTTAAATTTATAGTTTAAAATAGAGTTTAGTTTTAAACTTGTTATACATTTTCCAACAGATTCGATGTTTTCATTAAATTCTGGTTGACTGAGATGCAATTCTTTCGCAACATTCTGATAATACTCTTTTCGTGAAGGATGAAAAGGAGCCACGCCGTGAATTAGTTCTGACCATGCGTTTTGTTCTATAATCTGTATGAGAATTTCTATACAATCATCTAAATGGATAAGATTTATGGGTGCTAAAGGGTTTACAATATTTTTTTTACCAGAGAGCATATAAACAGGATGACGTTGGGCACCTATCAAACCTCCAAATCGAACAATTGTAGTAGTAAAAGTGTTTTGTTCAAAAAATAATTTTTCACATGTCCATAGTTGTTGACCACTTTCGGTATCGGGATTTGGAATGTCATCTTCAGCAATGCTTTTTTTCCAAGAAGTATGGTCAGCAAAAACACTTGTAGAGCTTACAAAGAGGACTTTTTTTATAGAAGATTTCTTTATAGCGATTAGTACGTTTTTTATTTTTTTTACAAAATTTTCTTCGCTTTGATTTCGTAATTTTGGTGGAATATCAACAATAAGAATCTCCGAATCCTCAAGGAAAGACGCTATGGGTCCCAAAATTTCCTCGTTTGTAAGTTGAATTTGATAAGCTTCTATTCCTTCTGAGTCTAGGATATTCAATTTTTCAAATGTTGTGGTAGACCCTTTGATTCGGAATCCTTTTTTTTGCAGTGCCTTTGCTAGGGGCAATCCGAGCCAGCCACAACCTAATATACTAATCTGTGTCATGAAGTTTTATTTTGAGGGATGTATTTGTTTAGGTATGGGTTTATAATTCATACGTTTAAGATTAAAAATCTTTTTTTACTAACATGATGTAATCATCATCAAGTTTTCGATACCCTTGATCGTAAACAAAAAAATATGTATTTCCGTTATTGGTGTGTAATATATTGGTAAAAAAATCAAAATCAAACCCTTTGCTTAGTAATTTGTTTTTGGTGGTTTTCGATTTTCCCTCTTGATTTTGAGCTGCCAATATTCTGTAATTTTTACGTAATTTGTTATTTACATTACGCATATAGTTGGTGCTATCTTTGTTTATTTTATTGTTGTAGGCATTGCGACACCCATCACTACAAAATTTTTTATCTTCTCGACCTACAATTTTTTCATGACATTCTAAACACGTTTTTTCCATATACAATTCTTTTAAAATCAATCAAATATAGTAAAAAAAAACCCATTTACAAACGGTTACAAATAATTACAATCGAAATTAAGTGGTTATCTACCGAATAAAAGAAGCTAGCTGTTACAACTTTGCCTCGTCGAAATGTGAATTACTCTTGCTAATCATTTACAAAAGCTATTGGCATAAGACAAAAATAATAACAATAATCATTTAATTTTTACACGCCATGAGAAACAAAGTTCAATTAATCGGAAATGTAGGACAAGAACCTGAAATTAAAAATCTTGAAAAAGGAAAAAAAGTCGCTAATTTTACAATTGCCACTCACGAAGTTTATTACAGAGAAAACGGAGATAAAGTGGAGCAAACAGAATGGCACAAAGTAACTGCTTGGGGGAAAACGGCAGAAATTGTTGAAAAATTCGTTACAAAAGGCAAAGAAATTGCCATTGAAGGGAAGTTAACCCATCGTAGCTATGACGACAAAGATGGCAATAAACGTTATGTCACAGAAATAGTTGCGAATGAATTACTACTTATTGGTGCAAAGTAATACTAAGTGATTCTTTTTTCTGTAAAGCGGTAGTGAGAACTACCGCTTTTTTTGATATAAACGATTTATTATAATATATCTTTTTTTTCAATGGAGTTTGAAACATAGTATGGCACTGAATAATTATTTTAATTTTTTTTAATAATCCAAATATATATTGAGTAGGTTTCAACATAATTTCGGATTTTGTTATTGAAAAACTTTTAAAGAATTCATTTATTCCCTTTCAAGGTAAAATTTTTAACCATAAAACAGAAGTTTTTAACACGAAAACGTTTTCGATTTATTATTAATTAGGAACATTAATTTTTTTTGATACTTTTATTAAAATTTTATTTAATCATTTAAAAATAGTACTAATGAGATTTCATTTAAGATATATTCTAACACTAGTTCTATTTGTTTGTAGCATTTCTTTTGGCTATTCTCAGGTTGGTATTAATACAACAACACCTTTAAGTACCCTTGATATTAATGGAAATTTGAACGTCAAAGAAATTGGAATTGCTAATGTGAATGTTTCTGGCTCAGGAGTATTTAATGGAGGGTCATCAGGAAGTGCAACACCAATAAGCGATGGAGTATATTTGTCTTTAAATCCTACTTCAGGGAGTCCGGAGTTTATTTTGCCAGATGCTGTAACAGTTCCTGGACGAATTTATATCATGCGAAATATCTCAACCTCTGCGGCAGCAAAAATTTATACTTTCGGAGGGTCATTCTATGCTAAAGACTCTAGCTCTGCTACAACAGCCCCTTTAACCCTTCCAACGACAGGAACGTTAAAATCAGTAATTGTGATCAGTGACGGTCAGAATTGGACATATTTTTTCTAATCCGCATCCATTATTTCTTGAAAATAATTCACAAATTGACCTAAATGCACGCCATCCATCAAGCCATGATGAACGTGAATTGACATAGACATGGTTTTAATTCCATCATCATCCAATAATTTATCAAAGCTTATTTTTGGACAGCTATCTGGCCAAGTAAAACTTCGAGCATGAGAAACTCCTGTGACACTTACCCATGGTAGGGTGGAAAAATGAATCAAATTTTCAGAAAACGATCTTGTAAAAAGCCCTTGTGTTTGTTTAACCCGTTCGATTTCTTTTGCTAAGTTTTCAGCGAAAACATGCAAGTCGGGGTCGTATTTTATAAGCGAAAACCCAAAAGTATTGTCTTCGCGCAAAATGGTAGAAGAGGCATCAATTTGGTCAAACAGGTATACTTCATCATCAATAATTCTATATCGAAACGATTCAATGGCATTGCTTGCCATAAGTGTTTTGTGTAGATAATAAGTAAAAAAAGAAACGCCCAATTCTTTTGCTTTATGATAGGCTTTGGTACAGTTTATCGTTGTGACAATGCCAAAAAAGGGTTCTTCCATTTGTTTGAAAAATAGAAAATGTTCTTTTCGATTCCAAGAATCTAAGTCTAACTTCTGTTTCATGATAAAAGAATGTACAAGAAAAAAGGTGAAATTTATTGTACTAAAATTGGAATAACTTCTGTAATTTTATTTAATGTTCTAAAATTAGGATGAACCACCTGATGCGCTATTTTTTCGTGTTCCCAATTAGTATGGTAGGGAACATGTACCGCATAACCACCGAGAGCTAATACAGGAAGGACATCTGATTTTAAGGAATTTCCAATCATAAAAAATTCGTCGGCATTGATTTCTAAACGTTTCAATAATTTTTCATAATTGACTACTTGTTTATCGGCCATAACCTCTATATGATGAAAATAATGCCCCAAACCCGAATCGTGTAACTTGCGTTGCTGGTCTTTTAAATCGCCTTTTGTAGCTACAATTAATTTGTATTTTCCATGTAAAGCTTGTAAGGTTTCTTCCACACCCTCTAATAATTCGATGGGTTTTTGAAGCAATTCTTTTCCGTATTGAATTATTTTTTCAATAGTTTCTACCGAAAGAGTATGGTTGGAAAGGGTTATTGCTGCTTCAATCATAGAAAGCGTATAGCCCTTTATTCCGTATCCGTATAAATCCAAATTGGCGATCTCTGTTTTAAACAGTTCCTGAGACAATCCTTGATGTGATAAATAATCTTGCATTAATGCGCAAAATTTTTCTTCCGTCTCTTGAAAATAAGGTTCGTTGACAAACAAGGTGTCGTCGGCATCAAAAGCAACTACTTTTAGGTTCATGATTTTATTTTTTTATAAATCAAATACAACAACACTGAAGATGATGTAAAAGCAATGAAATAAAACAAATTAATTATAGAAGTTAAATAGGAACATCTTTCTATCAGGTCTAAACAAAAATTACTAGATGAGTTTCTTGTCATTATTGCTTTAAATGCTACCTGATCTTTGTCAATGCTGAAAAATTATAAATTTCCAACAAAGAAAAAAGAAATAGAATCAAACTAACTATAATGCCAGTGTAGCTTTTCATTAACTAATTAAAGCACCATTGTTCACGCCATCAGCATCTGGATTGACAAAAACCAATTTACCTTCGGCGTTATTTGTCATCAAAATCATCCCTTGACTTTCCACACTGCGTAAGGCTCTTGGCGCTAAGTTTACTAAAACTGTCACGCGTTTACCTACCACTTCTTCAGGAGAAAAATGCTCGGCAATTCCTGAAACGATGGTACGAACGTCAATTCCTGTATCGACTTTTAATACTAAAAGTTTGTTGGCTTTGGGCATTTTTTCGGCTTCCAAAATAGTTCCCACACGCAAATCTAATTTAGAAAAATCTTCAAAAGTGGCTGTTTCTTTTTGTGGTTCTATCACTTTATTTTCTGCTTTATTGGCCACTTTCGTAGCTTCAAGTTTGTCTATTTGTTTTTGAATGTCGGCATCTTCTATTTGAGCAAACAAGATTTCAGCTTGACCTATTTGATGACCAGCAGGAACTAAATCAGTTCGTTCTGAAACATCTTTCCAACGTAAATTCAAATCGGTTTTTAAAATCCCTGATAGTTTGCAAGCTGTAAACGGTAAAAAAGGCTCTGACAAAACTCTCAAAGCTGCGCCAATTTGAAGCGCTATATACATTTGTGTTTTTACGCGTTCAGGATTTTCTTTTACCATTTTCCAAGGCTCTTCATCAGCCAAGTATTTGTTCCCCAATCGAGCTACATTCATCAATTCCCCTTGTGCTTCTCTAAATCGATATCTTTCAATAGATGAAGAAATAACGGCAGGATACGCCTTCAATTCGGCTAAGGTTTGTTCGTCTATTTCAGTAAATTCGTTTGGTGTTGGAACAATTCCGTTATAATATTTATTTGTCAAAACCACTACACGATTGATGAAATTTCCAAAAATGGCCGCTAATTCATTATTGTTTCGCGCTTGAAAATCTTTCCAAGTAAAGTCGTTGTCTTTCGTTTCGGGAGCATTGGCAGTTAAAGTATAACGCAACACATCTTGTTTATCAGGAAAATCTTGTAAATATTCGTGCAACCAAACCGCCCAGTTTTTTGAAGTAGACAATTTGTTTCCTTCCAAATTTAAAAACTCATTCGCAGGCACATTGTCGGGTAAAATATAGGTTCCTTCGGCTTTCAACATCGCTGGAAAAATAATACAATGGAATACAATATTGTCTTTCCCTATGAAGTGAACCAATTTAGTATCGTTGGATTTCCAATAATCTTCCCAATTTTTTCCTACACGTGCTGCCCATTCTTTGGTGGCTGAAATGTATCCAATAGGTGCATCAAACCACACATATAATTTCTTCCCTTCGGCACCTTTCACAGGAACATCAATGCCCCAATCTAAATCCCGTGTTACTGCACGAGGTTTTAATCCATCGTCTAACCATGATTTTACTTGACCCAAGACATTCGTTTTCCAATCTTTGGCATGGTCTTCTAAAATCCACTTCTGTAAAAAATCTTGGTATCGTTCTAAGGGTAAAAACCAGTGTTTAGTCGATTTTAAAATAGGTGTTTCTCCTGTTATTGTTGATTTTGGATGGATTAAATCGGTCGCATTCAAGGTCGAACCGCATTTTTCACATTGGTCGCCATAGGCTTCGGGATTATCACATTTAGGACACGTTCCTGTAACAAAGCGGTCTGCCAAGAATTGGTCTGCTTTAGCATCATACAATTGTTCGGTTACTTCTTCAATAAAATCGTTGTTTTCATACAATTTTTTGAAAAAAGCTTGAGCCGTATCGTGATGAATTTGGTATGAAGTTCGTGAATAATTATCAAAAGAAATCCCAAAATCAATAAACGACTGACGGATGATGCCGTCGTATTTGTCAATAACCTGTTGTGGTGTGATGCCTTCTTTCTTGGCTTTCATCGAAATGGCAACACCGTGTTCGTCGCTTCCGCAAATGAAAGCTACATCATTGCCTTGCAATCGTAAATAACGGGCATAAATATCGGAAGGAACATAAACTCCAGCCAAATGCCCAATATGAATAGGTCCGTTAGTATATGGCAACGCTGCCGTAATGGTATATCTTTTAGCTTCGCTCTGTTCGGCATAGCCTCGGGTTGGATTTTCTAACATCGTAAATTCTGAATATAAGACGCAAAAATAAGGAATAGATTTGATAGTTTTATTTTTATTTGAAGCGATTTACTTAGTCGTTTTGCTTTTTTAGGAGCTTGTGTCCAGCTATTCACTATATCTCCGTTTGGCAAAAAGTTATAGTCAAAAAAGTCTTTGTTTTACCCAAACGGAGGATGCCGTTTCTATCTGGGCTAGGGCAATAGGTTTCAATAGAACTTTATTTATATATTTGTCATTCCGTTTTAAATCAGAACATGAAAAAGCGTTTATGTTGTATTCTAATTTTAATACTTTCAAGTAATCTTCTAGCACAAAAAAAAATGATTTTTCCACCGAATGTAAAAAAAGGCGACACCGTTGCTATTGTTGCTACAGCTCGTAAAAATATTGAAGACAATCTGCAACCCGCCATAACATTGCTCCAAAGTTGGGGACTCGAAGTAAAACTCGGAAAAACCATAGGATTGGAAAAAAATCAATTGGCTGGAACCGACCAAGAACGTGCTGAAGATTTTCAAGCCATGATGGATAATCCTAATATCAAAGCAATTTGGTGTGTTAGAGGAGGTTATGGAACGGTGCGAATGATTGATTTGTTAGACTTTTCAAAATTCAAACAAAATCCCAAGTGGATTGTTGGTTTTAGTGATGTTACGGTGTTGCACAGTCATTTGAATAATTTAGGAATCGCTTCCATTCATGGAATTATGCCCGTCAATGGTACTGCCACTGCAGAAGCAAAAGAAACATTACGAAAAGCATTGTTTGGAGAAAAACTAAGCTATACGCTTCCTTGTGAGAATTTGAATCGTTATGGTAGCGCTCAAGGGGAATTGGTTGGAGGAAATCTTTCTATTCTATTTAGTTTATTGGGTTCTCCGTCGGCGGTAAATTGTGATGCTAAAATTCTTTTTATTGAAGATTTAGATGAGTATTTATACCACATTGATCGAATGATGATGAATTTAAAACGCAACGGTTGTTTGGAACGTTTGAAAGGAATCATTGTAGGCGGAATGACCAAAATGCACGACAATGAAGTCCCTTGGGGGAAAAATGCGCTGGAAATTATTGATGATGTCACCAAAATATACAATATACCAATCATCTATAATTTTCCTGCAGGACATATTGCCGATAATAGGGCATTAATTTTTGGGAAACAGGTTTCTATAGAAGTGAATGATTTGGAAAGTAAAGTGATATTTGACTATTAGCCAACAGCTATTGCACCCTAAAAAAATGGCAACACATAACGAACTTGGAAAATTTGGAGAAGCTCAAGCCGTTGATTATTTGCAAAACCAAGGATATAAAATTCTCGAGAGGAACTGGACGTATCAAAAAGCAGAAATAGATATTATTGCACAAAAGGATTCTGTTTTAGCTGTTGTTGAGGTAAAAACAAGATCTTCCATAGAATTTGGCTTGCCACAAGAATTTGTCAAACCCAAAAAGATACAATTGCTTGTCAAAGCCATCAACGAATACATTATTAGTAAGGATTTAGACGTTGAGGTTCGTTTTGATGTTATAGCTATTCATAAAACAACTCACGATTGTCAGTTGGAACACATAGAAGCTGCGTTTTTTTATTTTTAATATTTTTAAAGGATTGTTCATTTTTGCTAACTTTACCACTTAAAAATGGCATCAGTATGAAAAAAATGGCATCCATTATTGGCTTTTTTTGTGTTTTCACGTTGTTTTCTCAGAATGAAGTGGCTCAAAAAGTGTTGGATTTACAACAACAACAAAAAGTTTTTTTTAGACCCTATACACCCCTGCATGAGTCAGCTAACCTTGTAGACAGTAGTGTGAAAAAAGTAGTTGACAATGCTACAGGAGCGACTATTGACAAAAATATAGTGAATGATGTTGTAACAAATCGGTACGACTATCTTCAATTGGCTATTCCTTATAATGGAAGTACAGTGCTACTCGATTTATATCAAGTTAATTTATTTGCAGAAGGGTTTCAGATTGATACGGATAAACAAAAAAACATTCCATATCAAAAAGGAGTATATTATAGAGGGATTGTAAATGGAGATTATACGTCAATAGCAAGTATAAACTTTTTTAAAGACGAGATGAATGGCGTCATCTCAAATGATGAATTTACTAACTTAGTAATTAGTAAATCGAGTAAAAAAGGAACTACTAATGACTATATTATATATTCAGATGCTAAACTAAAAGTAGCTAATATGTTTACATGTGATTATGAAGATAAGGAATCTGTTCCAGTAACTCCGATTCTTAATAAAAGTGTCACTAGTACAAGATGTGTGACGATGTATTTTGAAATTGATTATGATCTTTTTCAACAAAATAACAGCAATACCACCACCACCACCAATTGGATGACCTCTCTGTTTAATAATGTACAAACAATTTATGCCAATGATGGCATATCGGTAGCACTAAAATCAATGTACATTTGGACAACTCAAGATCCTTACGAAGGTGTTGGAACTTCCTCAACAGATTATTTGTATAAGTTTAACGAGGTAAGGCCGGTTTTTAATGGCGACGTAGGGCAGTTGGTAGGAATAGACCCCGGAGGGCTTGGTGGCGTAGCCGTTGGGATTAATGGTCTTTGTTCTCAAAACAATTTCAGTTATTCCGATTTGAATAGCACTACAGTAGTACCCTTTACAACCTATTCATGGGAAGTTGAAGTAGTTACGCATGAATTTGGGCATTTGTTAGGCTCTCCACATACTCATGCCTGTGTATGGAATGGGAATAACACTGCTATAGACAATTGTGCGCCTTATGCTATGGGATCTAGTGCAGAAGGGTATTCATGTATGACCAATCCTGCAACACTTCCTAGTTCTACCACAAAAGGGACTATTATGAGTTATTGTCATTTGGTTTCAAATGTTGGAATAAAATTGACGAACGGATTTGGGACACAACCTAAAAATAGAATTTTAAGTGCTGTTAATGGTGGAACTTGTTTGAGTACAGATTGTGTCAATACTTGTATCAATACGATTTCAGAAGTGTCTGTTGATAATGTCACGACGACGACCGCTGTAATAAACTGGGTGGAGTCAGGAACATTTACCACATGGCAAATTGCAGTATATCCTTTTGGAACTACTGCATCAAATTGGATTTCTGTTACTTCAACTACTTATACAGTGTCAAATCTTTTGCCGGATACGTATTATGTAGTTCAAGTGCGTCCAGATTGTACTTCTGGATTAATATCTGGTGGGAGAACCATGATGTTTGTCACGGCAGCCGATTTTTGTAGTGGGATTGTTTTTACAGACTCGGGAGGAATTAGTGCAAATTATAGTGATTCGGAAACGGTTGTAAGAACTATAATACCAAATGTTCCAAACAACGCCATCTCAATTTCCTTTTCCGAATTCGAATTTGAACAAGATTATGACTTTTTGTACATCTACGATGGGAATTCAACCGCGGCAACCGATATTACTTTTGGAGGTTTAACAGGTCCTGATTTACCTGGAACATATACGTCATCAGCGCCAGACGGTTCATTAACTGTAAAATATGTTTCCGATCAATACCTCAACTATTTAGGATTTGTTGCTACTATTTCTTGTATACCAAATTTAAGTGTCAACGATCATTCGGGGTATATTGATTTTAGTTACCAACCTAATCCAACAAAAGGCATGGTTAACATTCATTCGAAAACAGATGTTCTTGATGTTGCCGTTTATAACGTTATGGGACAACTATTATATCAAAATAATGAAGCAGGATTGGATAAAAATATAGATATTTCTTCCTTTGCAGAAGGAACCTATTTTTTCAAGCTCAAATTTGAAGATAATAAAGATGCGGTATTTAGAGTCATAAAAAAATAGTGCTTTTTATAAATAAACCGTTTTTTAGATTCAATCAATAAGATATTGAAAAGTAGATTGTATAAATTGAGTGTACTTTTGTGTTCACAATACAAAAAGCAAGAACAGATAATTTAAAATAGATAAATTACATTTTGAAAAAAAATATTTTTGAATGTATCACAAATTACACTATAAAATGAAAACATTTTGGTTATTTTTCTCTTTTCTCAGTTTCTCTTTTACTCCTCTTCAGCAGCTTCCTAAAGACAGAATTGGTGTATCAGGTCCTATACATTTTCAAAATACTGTCTTTTTATTGGCAAAGTCATACAAGCCAGATGAAAACACCTACATTCAACAATACATTCCTGAGAATGAATTGCTAAATAAGTTTAATCAAATGATGACAGTTCAGGTAGTTGTTACAAACACAAGCATTCATGATGCCGCAACTACAAAAATTAACGAACTCATTATTAGAAAACAAACGGATAATTTGTGCAATTATACTCTTTCACCCAGTCAAGATGGTAGACAATTGGTGCTGGATTATGTCATCAGTACTGAAAACAAAATGGGTTTAAGCCAAATCGAGTTCAACATGTATCGTTATGTTAAAATTACGCTTCAGAATAAAAGAAAAGTGATTTTACTTTATTCCTATACTAGAAGGGGGTATGGTACACAAGCTGAAAGCGTTTTTCGAAAATTAGCTATAGATCATGGTTTTTTAATTAATGATATGATGCAAACCAACATGCCTCAAATATTTATTAATGATCAAAAATAATAGTTAACGTAAGTTATGAAATCTCCCAGATGTTTTTTTTTACTTGGTATTTTATTTGTGACTTTACATGCTTGTAGAACAGGTGAAACAGCCATTTCTAAAAAAGAAGTTCTAAAAAATAATTATTTGAAAGGAACTTCTATGGCACTTTATGCGGGGATCAACGATAGTACTTTTGTTAAACTCAAAGATTTTAGCACCGATTTTGTTTGGGATATGAAATATGCCACGGCAGATAATTTTCTTAAAGCTCAAGTTTATGAGTGCGATGAATGTTTTCTTAGGCTGAAAACTGTAAAAAACCTCATTGAAGCTAATGCCGAATTTCTTGAAAAAGGGTATCGCATCAAATTATTTGATTGTTATCGGCCACTTGATATTCAGAAAAAAATGTGGGAACTCGTACCCAATCCCGATTTTGTAGCCGATCCAAAAAAAGGGTCCATTCACAATAGAGGAGGAGCCGTTGATATTACTTTGGTTGATGCAGAGGGAAAGGAACTCGATATGGGAACTTCGTTTGATTTTTTTGGCTCCGAAGCGTCGCATCATTTTCAAGATTTACCCAGAAAAGTCAGAAAAAATAGAGCTTATTTAAAAAAAGTAATGCTTAAGCATCATTTTAAAGCGTTCGATTCAGAATGGTGGCATTACAACTTACAAGACAGTTATCAAGACAAATTGGCCAATTTTAAATGGTCTTGTGCTCACTCTACACATTTGAGATAATCCATAAAGAAATGATCAGGATGGTATGTTTTTTTATCAACTTCTGAAACAAGAGTGTCTTTCATAACATAGTCTATTTGTTCTCCTGAGTAAAGTACTCGAATCATCGTGATGGGACAGTTTTTTAAATGTTCGAACGTGTCTTTTTTAAAAAGAAAATAACCTGTTAATAAACGATTGTTGCCCTCATTGGTTCTTAAATTGTTGCCGCAACTTTCTTGACTAATTCCAACTAAAGTTACAATTTTACCGTTATTAAGTTGCAAATAAATTTTAGAATTTTTATCGAAACAATGAGCGGGAACAAAATCTTTACTTTTTTGCAACAATTGAAAATTTAAAGACAAAACCCCATCGGCATTAATCAAAGAAAAGAAAATTGAAGTTTGCGTATTTCCAAAAATACGTTCGTGTACAACATAGTCTTGCGTGGCTTTATAGATGCCCAAACTGTCTTTGGTATTCACAGCATAATCACAATCTGTTTGAGCCCAAAAACACAGAGAATTCAGTAAGAAAAGAAAACAAAAAATCTTTTTCATAGAAACATTTCAGTTAATTTTGTGGCAAAGTAACACTATTTTTTGATCATTTTTATCGGTTGTAAAGAAACTATATAAAGTACCTCCATCACTAATGTTCCATTTCTTTCGAATAGTTTCAACCGATTCAGGAAAATTTCGAATGCTGATGTTCGCTTTTTTAAAAGTAAAGTGGGTGGCCATATCTTTTTTAGTGTAAGGAAAAACAGAAACAATTTCAAACCGTCTTCCAGGAAAATCAATATATGAATCACTTGTAAAAAGATGTGAATGCGAATGTAATTTAGGGATATTATAATGATTTGCCAAAGCTACAAACCCTCCCGACTTCATCAGCGCACTATTGGGTTCATACAAGTATTGCTGAGGTAGTGCTAATGATGTCAATGTTTCGGATGTCATCTCAAAATCAAAAGTGTCGCAATGATTTTTTGTAAAGTTTCGCGTTTTGATGGTCACCGCACCTGAATAGTGATATTCCAATTCCCACAATAATTCTTTCACCTCATTTTCTACCGCTACGATATGAATACATTTTACAAACTGAAAATCCTTTAATCCAGCTTTAAGATCTAAAAGGGGAGCCGTTTTTATCAAGATCTGATTCGAGTACTGAAAATAGCAATCCATTAAAGAAACCACATCGGGGGTGCAATCTTTTAATAGAAAAACTTTTCCTTTCACCTCATTTCGACGAGAGGGATCGATATATATCCAATCAAAACGTTCTTGTTGTTGCTCTAAATAAGTTAGTCCATCGTTAGCCACACAAGTGATGTTAGTTGAACCTAGTTTTTTGTAATTGTGGGCAACCCATTGCGACAAATTCTCATCAAGTTCGCAATGAATCACAGCGTTCATTTGTTTGGCAAAATAGTAACTGTCAACGCCAAAGCCTCCTGTCATGTCAATCAAACGATTGCCAGAAACCAATTGCGATTTGTAAGCAGCCGCAATTTCTGAAGACGTTTGCTCAATCGATACTTTACTAGGAAAAATAAGTCCTGTTGCTTGATGCCACGTAGGTAATTTTTGTTGGCATTTAGCACGCGCCTCTATTTGATTCAAAATGAGTTTATAATCAAGGTCTGGAAACGGATTCTTCTGCAAAGCCAATGCAGAAATCTCACGAGTAGTGTTTTCTTGAATAAAATCTTGTACCTCTTGACGTAGCAATGCATCGTAATTCATAATCCAAAGAGTTAGAGGTTTTTGGTTAGTACCTGAATGATTTTGTTATCAGGAAAAAACTCTTTGCCAATTACTTTTAAAATGGTATATAGAGGTACTGCAATTATCATTCCAGTGATACCAAATAAAATTCCTACGATGAGAATAACTAAAAATATTTCCAGAGGATGAGAATGAATGCTTTTTGAAAAAATAATGGGAGACGATACATTGTTGTCAATCATTTGCACTATGAAAAAACCAAGGAGCACATATATTGTGGTGGGAAGTGTAACCGTTTGAAAATCATGATTAATGTTGTTTAACATTGTGAGGATACCTGCTAAAACACTTCCTATAAAGGGGCCAATATAAGGAATCACGTTCAAGAGGGCGCAAAGAAAAGCGATAACAAAAGCATTTTCTACACCAAAAATAAGCAATACTATTAAATATAAGAGACAAATAATCGTAAGTTGTACCAGCAAACCAATAAAATATCTTGTCAATAAGGTTCGAATCTTATCAATAGAATTGAGAATTTTGGTTTCGTTTTTATCGGGAAGTATTTTTTTTATTCCAACAATCCATTTCACTTTATCTCTCAAGAAGAAAAAACTAATAAAAAAGACACTCACTATCCCCATTCCAAAGGAACTAATGGTTGAAAAAACGGTATTCACAAAATCGGTGAAATAATTAAATTTTAGTTTGGAAGTAAGATTGCTTTCTTTGAGAATTCGTCCCAAATCAATATGATGACGGCTCAAATACTGATCAATTTGTGTGTATAATTGAATGGTTTTGTTTTGAATGGCTTGGGTATCTAGTAATGAAAGATTATTCCCTTGAGCGGTGATAAGAGGGACAAACAAGGAAAATAATCCTAAAAGTAAGGCTAAAAAGAATAATAAAGTAACGGCTACTGCGAGTGTATTGGGAACTTTTAGTTTTTTTCTTAAAAATTCTGTTATAGGGTTTGCAATCAAAGACACAATCATTGCGACTACGAGATAAACCAGTACCGTTTGAATTTGATATACAACAAACAAACCTAGTCCAATCAGAACAAGGATTCCTACGGCGCGAACCATTCCATGAGCTAGGGTTTTAGAAGTCATCATCATTAATTGGTAAAAATATAGTACAAAATGTTTGCTCCCATTTTCAAAGCTTTTTCTCGTACTTCTTTAGGATCGTTGTGTACTTCGGCATCTTCCCAACCGTCTCCTAAATCACATTCGTAAGTGTATAAAAACACCAACCGATTTTCGATAAAAATTCCAAAAGCTTGAGGTCTTTTGCCGTCATGTTCGTGAATCTTAGGCAAACCACTTGGAAAAACATACGGTTTTTGAAATATAGGGTGATTGGCAGGGATTTCGACCAAATTTTCAGTAGGAAAAATACGTTTCACTTCACGTCTCAAATACTCATCCATTCCATAATTGTCATCAAAATGCATAAAGCCTCCTGAAAGCATATAATTGCGAAGATTTAAAATTTCAGCATCACTAAAAAGAATATTCCCATGACCCGTAGCATGTACATAAGGATAAGAAAAAATATCGGGGCTTCCTGGTTCAACCGTAGCTGGTTTTGATGAAAGCGTCATATTTGAATTTTGATTGCAAAATTTAATCAAATTAGGCAACGAGGTAGGATTGGCATACCAATCACCCCCGCCATTATATTTCAATAGTGCGATTTGTTGTGAAAAGCCCACTGAAAAACAGAAAAATAATAGGGCAGCAATTGTAAAGCGTTTCATCATTTCTTTTTGGTTTTAATTTCTGTTATGAGTCGGTCAATTTCGTCTGTCTTCCAGCCAAAAGAAGTTGCGATACTTTTACCTTGTTCTGCACTCTCAAGAGCTTTAGTATAGGCTTTTGTTTTCATATACAATTGTGTAAGTAAAACATATTTGTTCATAGCAGGGCCAAGTGTTATCGCTTGTTGTGTCCATGAAATGGCAAGTTCTAATGCTTTAGGTTCAGCAATAAAATCCTTGAAATCGGTTGCTATTTGAATTAAAGTATTGGAATCTTTCCAAGCAAAATCAGATACAGATGTTTCTGCGTATTTTTGATATTTTTTCCAGTTTTTGGCATTGGCACAAATCGTTAAATCAAACTTAAATAGTAACGAATCAACTTTTCGTATATGAAAAGCAGCAGCAATAGGTCTGATTCTAAAATAATTAAGGGTATCGGTAAGCTCGGCTAAAGGTCTCAAATTATCGGATGCTAGAAACACAAGCTTTTTTTCCACTCGAATCGGAGACGATACTTTAGCAAAATCCTCTTTGTGCAAATTGATAAAAGATACTTCTTTAGCTTCAATATTGTTAATACCATTAGCCATTATTTTCCAATTCAATTCGGTAAAATAATCGTCTTCTTTTTTGGTTTTTAGATACGTTTGGGCAATGCTAGTTGCGTCCAATCCTGCTTTTCGTGCAAAAACGATGTAACGCAAACAATTTTCTCCCTGACTTACGTCTTTGTAAAATTCGTTTTTAATGGTGCCAAATTGAGTTTCGGGAGTTAAGGCTAGTAGCCCTTCTTTTATAAAATCTTCTTTTTTAAACTCACCCGAAATGCAGTTCAGTAAATTCTCATGAGCATCTAAATATGCAATAGTAGGATAATATTTTACATTAAATTTTTTTTGAAAGTATTCTTTTAGTTGCGTACCGTCTTTCGATTCACTATCAATAGCCATACAAACGAAATGAGAACTATAGTAGGTTGCAACATCAGCATCCGTGAAAACCTCATTTTTCATTTTTTTGCAATGTTGACACCATGTAGCATAAAACATCAAAGCAATGGGCTTGTTAGATTGTTGAGCTTCTCGTAAAACCTCTTGATAGTTTTTATCTAAAAATAGAGTTTGATTTTGCGCATTACCCCAAACACATACCAAAAAACAAAATAAAAGTATGATTTTTTTCATGTTATGATTCATTTAATAATACAACACTATGACAGGCTACTAGGGCAGCTGTTTCGGTTCTGAGTCTAGTCTCTCCCAAAGATACAGGAATAAAATCATGTTGCAAGGCCATTTCAATTTCTTTAACAGAAAAATCACCTTCTGGCCCTATTAAAATTAATACATCTTTTCCTAATTCGAGACGGGTTTTAAGGCTGTTTTTAGGCGTATCTTCGCAATGAGCAATAAATTTCTGCCCAGCATGTATTTTTTTAATAAAATCTTTAAAAGAAACAGGCGCATGTATTTTGGGTAAAAAGGAATGTAGCGATTGTTTCATGGCCGATTCGATGATTTTTTCGAAGCGTTCAATTTTAATCACTTTTCGTTCGGAATGCTCACAAATAATAGGCGTGATTTCTTGAATCCCAATTTCAGTAGCTTTTTCTAAAAACCATTCCAGACGCTCGTTCATTTTTGTTGGAGCCACAGCAATATGCAGTCGATATTTTGGAGCTTCTTGCGTCGTAGTATCGTTAATTTTAACCGTACACTTTGAGTCAGATGCCAAAATGATTTCCGTAGTAAATAGCTTACCTAAACCGTTAGTAACATATAAAATATCGCCTTCTTTTTTTCGTAAAACTTTAATAATATGTTTGCTTTCGTCTTTGTCAAAAACAAATGAATTTTGGTGTTCTGAAATCGTTGGGTTGTAAAACAATTGCATAATTAAAACGCGATTCTTGCTTTTGATGCGACGGTTGCATCGTTAAATTGTTGCTCTTTATATTTTTGATATCCTACAATCCCAATCATAGCAGCATTGTCGGTTGTGTATTCAAACTTTGGAATAAAGGTTTTCCATCCATATTTTGATTCAGTTGCTTTTAATGCCGCCCGAATGCCTGAATTAGCCGATACACCTCCTCCAATAGCAATTTGTGTAATGCCAGTTTCTTGGACAGCCAATTTGATTTTTTCCATTAGAATTTCAATAATAGTATGCTGAATGGAGGCACAAATGTCGGCTTTATAAGTTTCAATAAATTCGGGATTTACGGCTGTTTGTTTCTGGATGAAATATAAAATTTGGGTTTTGAGCCCTGAAAAACTAAAATTCAATCCGTCTACTTTAGGTTTGGTAAAATGAAAGGCTTTAGGATTGCCTTCTTTTGCCAATTTATCAATGAGTGGACCACCTGGATAGGGTAGACCTAAAATTTTTGCCGATTTATCGAAGGCTTCGCCAACAGCATCGTCTGTGGTTTCACCAATAATTTCCATGTCAAAAAAACCAGTTACTTTCACAATTTGGGTATGTCCACCAGAAATAGTTAAGGCTAAGAAGGGAAATTCAGGCTGGTCAAATCCTTCTTCTTTGATAAAATGGGCTAAAATGTGGGCATGCATGTGATTCACAGCAAGCAAAGGAATTCCTAGGGCTAAGGCTAACGATTTTGCAAAGGAAGTGCCCACTAGTAGCGACCCCATCAATCCGGGACCTTGAGTAAAAGCAACAGCATGGAGTTCTTGTAGCGTTATTTTCGCTTGTTTAAGTACTGCATCAACCACTGGAACTATGTTTTGCTGATGAGCACGTGACGCCAACTCGGGGACAACGCCTCCGTATTCTTCGTGTATCTTTTGACCTGCCACCACATTTGACAATACCGTGTTGTTCTTTAATATCGCGGCTGCGGTGTCATCGCAAGAACTTTCAATCGCAAGAATGTAAACATCATGGGGTTTCATGAGGCATATTTTTTGAATAATATTTGATAAACCGCTATAAAACGATTATTTTTACAACGATTACAAAGGTAATTATTTTAAAGGTTCTTATCGATAGCCCTGAATAAAATTGAAAGAAAAAAAAGAAAATACCCGTTTGAAGAGGATCAAAAAGATTGTGTGGCGCACGTTCTTGTTTTTGTTCTTGCTTCTTGTTTTCTTGGGTATTATCCTATCGCTTCCTTTTGTACAAACCAAAATAGCGCACTACGTCACGGCAGATTTAAATAAGCAATTTGGCGTTCATATAGAGGTTGATGAAGTGGAAATCAATATTTTTGGAGGCGTACAACTCAAAAAAGTATTGATTAAAGATGAGAAAAAAGACACCTTAATTTTTTCTAAAAGAATCAATACCAACATTATTGATGCAAAAAAACTGATTGATGGGAAATTGTTTTTTGGAACCATTCGAGCCAATGACTTATTTGTGAATGTCAAAACCTACAAAGGAGATGTTGATACTAATTTAGACAAATTCGTTGCGGCATTTGATGACGGCAAACCGGCTTCAGGAAAATTCAGGATGATTACCAATAAGATTTTGCTACAATCTTGTCGTTTTAGAGAAATAGATTACAATCGCGAGGTGCCTTTAGATGTTGATTTTACTAAAATTGATGCCGAGATTAATCGTTTTAGAATCAAAGGGCCTAATGTTTATTTCAATATAAACGATATGTCTTTTCTTGACCATCGTGGGGTTTTTGTAACTCATTTAAAATCGCAATTTACCTACACAAAAAAGAACATACGTTTGGAACAACTCGATTTAAAAACCGCTGAGTCGAGTTTTTCGGGAAAGGTAATTTTACGATATGATCGAAAAGATTTTAGAGATTTTAATAACAAAGTGCTTTTTGATGTAACCACACGCCATGCCAAAATAGCGTCTAATGATGTTTGGTATTTTTATAAAGAAATAGGCAGAAACAAATATTTTACCCTTAAAGGGAAAATAGACGGAACATTAAATAATTTTTATGCTAAACATTTACTTCTTATTGATGATAAAAAATCGATTATTGCAGGGAATGTAAACTTTAGAAATTTATTTGCTAGAAAGAATCAAGGCACGTTTTTTATGAAAGGGTCGTTTCGTAAAGTCACTTCCAATTATGAGAACCTTTCTAAATTATTACCCAATGTGTTGGGGAAAAAACTACCCTCATCATTAAAAAAACTCGGTCAATTTACTTTTGCTGGGGATATTGAAGTGACGACTCAGAAAATCAATACCGATTTCACACTTCACACCGCATTGGGCACCATCATATCCAATTTGAGTATGGTGCATATTGACAATATTGACAATGCGGAATATAAAGGAAATGTAGTTTTTGATGCCTTTGATGTGGGTACTTTAATCAATAGAAAAACAATTGGTAAAGTATCAATGAATATGGATGTAGACGGTAAGGGATTTGTAGAAAAATACCTCGATACAAAGTTCTCAGGAACTATTTCTCGATTGGATTATAATTCCTATTCCTATCAAAATATTATTGCCGATGGGAGTTTTAAAAAACCCATTTTTAAGGGTAAAGTAAATTGCAATGACCCTAATTTATTTCTAGACTTTGATGGAGTAATCGATTTAAGTAAAAAGGAAAACATCTATAGTTTTCACGCTAAAACCGATTATGCAAATCTAAGTAAGTTGCATTTTGTAAATGATGAAATAGCTGTTTTTAAGGGTGATGTGGTTTTAAATATAACAGGAACAAGCCTAAATAATGCTGTAGGGGAAGCACATCTAAGCAATGCTTCCTATCAAAACAGTAAGGATATTTATTTTTTTGATGATTTACGGGTGCAATCAACTTTTGATGCCAACCAAGAGCGAACCATTACGATGGCATCGCCCAATCAATTGAAAGGATTTATAAAAGGAAAATTCGATTTCAATCAAATTCCCGGGATGATTGAAAATTCACTAGGTAGTTTATATACTAATTACAAACCAATACTTCTTAAAAAAGGACAGTATATGAAATTTGATTTTTCTAAGTTTAGCGAAATCATAGAAATTCTATATCCGCAAATTACACTAGATGATGGTGCTACTCTCGATGGAATCATATATGCAGACAATAACAATTTCAAACTTAACTTTAACGCCAAAACAATCGATGCTTATCAAGTGCATTTTGATAAAGTAGCGCTTGAAATAGATAATAAAAACCCTTTGTACAATACCTACGTACAAATGGATAGTATAAAAACAAAATACTATAAATTCAGGGATTTTTCCTTGATTAACGCTACGGCACGAGATACTTTATCTTTTAGAACAGAATTTAAAGGCGGAGTTTCGGGCAACGATTATTATAATTTAAACCTGTATCATACTTTAGATAAAAACAATCACAATATCATTGGTTTTAATCAATCTGAAGTGATGTTTAAAGACTATTTATGGTACATTAATAAAGAAGAAAACGAAAAAAACAAAGTCGTTTTTGATAAAGATTTCAAGCAGTTTACCTTTGAAGATGTGATGCTTTCGCACGAAAATCAATCTATTTTATTGAAAGGGACTGTAAACGGAACCAAAAATAAAGACATTCAGGTTACCTTTCATGATGTAAATTTGAACAAAATTACCCCAGAAATCAATCAATTCCGTTTTGAAGGAAAATTAAATGGGAATGCCTATTTGAAACAAAATAATGCGGTCTATCAGCCTACAGCAGCCCTCAACATAAATAATTTTTATGTGAATGACAATGTGTTAGGGACTATGAATTTGGATATTAAAGGGAATAATGATTTTTCAAATTTTGCAATTTCTTCTCAAATTGAAAATGAAAATATAAAATCCTTTACCGCCAACGGAAACCTTGAAATAGTAAATGATGCAACATTAATTGACTTGGATTTAAATTTCCAGAAATTCAACTTAGGTGTTTTAAGTAAGTTTGGAGGCACCGTTTTATCCAACATTCGAGGGAATGTATCTGGAAATGCCAATTTGAGTGGAGATGTTAATGATATCGATTATAAAGGACGCTTGTTTGTAGACGATGCTGGAGTCACAATTCCCTATTTGAATGTAGATTATAAAGTTGCTCAGCACTCCATTGTTGACGTAACACAGAATAAGTTTATCATTTATAAATCAAAGGTAAACGATACAAAATTTAATACCGAGGGAAGTATTCAAGGTTTTGTAAAACACAAGCAATTTGGCGATTGGGAACTCGATTTAGCCATTGACTCCGATAGAATTTTAGCTTTAGACACCAAAGATCATGAAGATGTAGCTTACTTTGGAACCGCTTTTATAGAGGGAAATGCTACAATCAAAGGCCCCACAAATGCGTTAGAGATTAATGTAAAAGCCAAATCTTCCAAAGGGACTGATATTAAAATCCCCATAAATGATGCCGAAGCGGTAAGCGACAACGACTACATACACTTTCTAACTCGAGAAGAAAAACTAGGAATTAAAAAGAAAGAAGTTGAATTTATTCGAAACTACAACGGACTTCAAATGAATTTTGATTTTGATATTGAAACGAATGCCAATATTGAAGTCATCCTCAACCGAGAATCGGGACATGGTATGCGAGGAAAAGGAAAAGGAACGTTAAACATGAATATCAATACCCTTGGAAAGTTTGAGATGTTTGGGGACTTTACTGTTTGGGAAGGGTCCTATAACTTTAAATACGGGGGACTTATTGATAAAAAATTTGATGTTAAAAAATTTGGCTATATTTCTTGGTCTGGAAATCCCTACAATGCTACGCTCAATCTAGAAGCAGTATCTAAAAATATTATGGCAAATCCAGCTGTATTGGTAGACAATGCTTCCTTTAACAAAATTATTCCCGTAGAAGTGGTCATCGGATTGAAGGGAACAATATTAAATCCAGAACCCGATTTTAACATCAATTTTCCTAATGTTAGTTCGGTGCTCCGCTCGGAAATTGAGACCAAATTAGCCGATAGTGATACTCGACAAAAGCAAGCGTTATATTTGCTTTCTACAGGAGGATTTTTAAGTCCAGAAGGATTGAGTCAGTCACAAGTTACCAACAGTTTCTATGAAAAAGCGAGTGGGCTTTTCAGGGATTTATTTAATGGAGAAGGCGATAAAATTAATGTCGATGTAACGTATTCTGCCACTAATAAAAATACGGTAAACCCAACAGAAACGGGTCGAGTTGTCGCCACGGTATCGACCGTTATTAGCGATAGAATTAGTATAAATGGAAAAGTAGGTGTTCCTACTGGGGGGGTTTCAGAAACGGCTGTAGTGGGAAATTTCGAATTGCAATATCGTGTTAACGAAGATGGGACATTAAATTTGAGGGTTTTTAATAGAGAAAACGATATCAATTACATCGGACAAGGAATTGGCTACACCCAAGGTGCAGGACTTTCTTATGAAGTAGATTTTGATACGTTCAAGGAATTAGTCAACAAAATATTTAAGAAAAAAATAATCATCGATAGAGTTCCTAAAGATCCGCCACAACCCGAAAAACAAGAGATGCTCCCTGCTTATATTGAAATAGAAAACAATAAAAAAAAGTAGCGACTACCTTGTCTATTGAACATAAAATACATTTACGTTCCTACCTAATTTGACTTAAAACTTTAGCGTAAAATACAGAACTGACAATCGTATAGATTACAACATGTATCATATCGCAAAGCTAAATGTTAATTTTTAGGGTTTAAACACACCGAATTTTTCTTCAACAGCTTTTGTTCTGAATTCAAAGATTTTTTTAAGTTGGTTTTTAATAAAAAGAGCATTTGCTAACGCCCCAATAATTCCAAAGGGTGGAATATAAGTAACAATATCAGTCATTAAAACGCCACCATCAATAACCGTTATTTTATGTTGATGATGCCACAGTTTGTAGGGTCCCATGCGTTGTTCGTCTACAAAGTATTCTTTATCTTTTACATGGCTTATTTCGGTCATCCATTTCATAGGGATGCCAAATACTGGTTTCACGATGTAAGTAATAATCATTCCTGCATACATTTTGTTGCTTCCGCTATTGCTTGTTACTTTAAAACCCATATAGCTTGGTGTAATATCCTTTAAGTTTGCTGGATTTGATATAAAGTCCCACACAGCATCAATAGTTGCAGGTATCTTTTGTGTTTGTGTAAATTGATAAAATGCCATAGTGTTTCAATTAAAATCGAATAGTCAAATTTAAAAAAGTCAAAAAATAAATCCAAATTGTAAGGTTTACTTTTGGGTTTCTTACGACAAACCAGCCCAAGTTCTGTTTATCTGTGAAACGGTACCTACATGCAAAATTTTGAGTGAAAGAATTCTAAATCTGAAAAGTAGAGTTGTAACTCTGAAATCTAGTGTTACCTCGCAGTCATGGTGCGTTGGTTTTAAAAAGGTGTAGAAAGGTTAGACTATTTTTTCTCTAGTTATTTACCACAACTACTATATTTTAAAATTGAATTTAAGATTCATAACATTTACAATTAGAATTTGAACTATTTCTACTTCAACAATTTCTTTGCCATCAACGTATATTGAAGCATACTATAGGGGTAATCTTGTATAAAAAATTACGAAAACTCAGGAGATATTTGAGGAGCTGGGGTTTACCTCATTCGTTTTATTTATGGTTTTTTGCAAGCCCAACGAATCCTAGCTATTAACAGAAGTACATTTATACTTTTTGTTTAGTTTTTGAAATTCTAGAATTAGTGTTGTTTTTTGATTCTCTTTTCTTTTTTTGAGAAATTATATATTCACTAATTTGTTTTTCTTCTTCCTTTGTTAGTGGTCTGTTTTCAACTACAAAATCTATGTTTAAAGGTTCTTTAATTAATCCCATTTTACTAATTTTTAAAATATTTACCAATTAAACTTAATGCTGCTTTATTGTTAATAATCATTAACTGCCCTCCAAAATTTATAGCTCCTAATGATTTTTTGTAATGTTCAATTAATTGTGTTTTAGCAATAAACGAAACAAACCCTTCATGTCCACGCTGAAATGAGAGTTTACTAAATAGTAACCGATGTTGGCAGTAGTTGCTATTCATTCATTAGCAAAGAAATTGTAAACACTTGTTTTTTATTTTTCTCTCTTAAGGCCCAAACGTGATTATTAAGTTTTATTACATTATAAAATTTTCTTTCGGAATCTATATTCGGAAACCACTCTGGAGTTTTCTCGGAATATTTTTCTAAAACTATTTTAAAGTTTGAAACAGGAACTGATTTGTAAATACTAAATATAGAATCTATACTTTTTTTATTTCTGTATTTTATTGAACAGAATGCACAAATATCCAAATGAGACGAATTTTTGATTTCATAGCTATCACGAGTTATAATTTCAGGAAACCAACCCGTAAGTCTCTTATTTGGTATCTTTTTAAAGTCTTCGTAATTGGCATAAAATTGTTCGAATTCTCCATTTCCACAAGAGAAAAAAGAGAGAGAAAATACAAACGTCAATATTAAATGTTTTTTTCTCATGAATCTTGATTGACAATTACTGCTAACGTTTCCACGCTTGGCGTCAGTTGCGAACTTCGGAACGAATTATTTTCTGTTAAAGATAAAAATTCTTGCGAAACGTAAACGTGAACTTACCACAAAATTCGCAATTGCGAGACACGGCTGTTAGCACCAGTTTTTTATAAACTTATATAGTCACTATCAGGCATTTTTTTATATCCTTCATCATTTTCGATGATTTTCAAAATCATATGTTCTAATACAATTAATTTCTTCTCTTTTTCTTTTTCGATTTTATTTTGACAATAATCACTTGTTCTTGAACTTTTGACAATTTTATTTGATGTTATTTCTATTTCAAAATCATAGCATGGAATAACTCCACCAGGTTTTAATGTGTCACATTCAAATTCTGAAGGGAAAGATAAAAAATCTACTTTTTTATAATAGTCATAAATTTCCATTTTCTGTTCAACAGTCAGATTTATTCTAATATGCTTATCAGGACTTCTCATAAATTCCCTTGTAAGAATTCCAGTTTTTGAATTATATTTTTGATGGCCAAAATCTATTTTAATTGCAAAGTCATTTGGCATATCTAACGGATACTTTTTAGTATCACAACTCCAAAATAGAAAGAATGTGAATAGGAAAAGAATTTGTCTCATTTAATGTGAGTTTAAAATTGGTGCTAACTTACCGCTAACGTCCTGTCGCTTGCGCCAGTGGCGATTTTCACACACTGACGATAACAAATATACCGAAAAGTTAGAAAGAAAAAGCGCTATAGAAAGAAAAAAGATAATTACTTCCGCATTCTGATAAATCCCGAGCCACGCCATTGGTGCAAACGGCTGTTACCAGCAGTTATTTTAGCTTTCGGTTCTTTTTTAGTTCTTCTTGTAATGCTTTCATTTTTTCTGGTTTAACAAAAATTTCATGTATAATAGAAATGAATAAATCATGAAGTCCATTTGCGTCTTCTTTTGTAAAATCATGTAGGGTTATGTCGTCATCGGGATGTGCACCTTGATTACCAATGTCTTTTATTATTTGTGCATTCTCATGAAATATTTCCGTTAGGTCTATAGCTAGAAGATTTTGATTAGATTTTAACCATTCCAACTGATTAAACAAAGTTTTCCCTTTTGCACCCAGGACACTTTTAGCTAGAATTTGTATAGCTCTCCTAAATAAAATTGCAGAAGCAATAAATTTTGAATTAGTTAAACAATAGCTAGCCTCTGTTGCTGTTTTTCTGAGTGAGTCATATTTTGCAGGTATATCTTCGTTTATGTAATTTTCATTTTGAATAGGTAACCGATATAATCTATATAATGAAAATTTATAGACTAAACTACTACCACCTGTGACATGTGGAATTCTTTTTTCATCAACAAATTGAACAGCAAAAATGAAACTCTTTTTTCTACAGTTTGGACATTCAACGAAAATATTTACAAATCTCGGTAATCCATTGTCACTATAATATGCTTGGTTGAAAGTTTCAGAATATATTTTCAAGAAAACATCTCTTGAGCAAGAATCACAAGTGCCAGGAATTTGTTGAGAAATTGTAGAATCATCTACATCTTTATAAATAGATTCAAAATTTTCTTCAATATAACTTTTAAATTCTTTTTCGTCAAGTAATTTCATATGGTGTGTTTATAATTGCTGGTAACTCGTTTATATGTCTGACACAATCAGACCCTTATTTGGGTGTATATGTCTGACAAACGTCAGGCTTTATTCATTCCAAAAATAGAAAATTTTACGTATAGTTATAAATGAACTGTGTCTTTTTTAGGCTATTCTCTGTAAGATTTAATGAGATAGAGATTTCTGACGAAGTATTTACTAGTGTATGCCTTGAAATCCAGAACATGAGTTCTGAAATCCAGAACAAGAGTTCTGAAATCTAGAACATGAGTTCTGAAATCTATAGCAAGGGCTCTGAAATCTAAAACATGAGCTCTGAAATCCAGAACATGAGTTCTGAAATCTAGAACATGAGTTCTGAAATCTAGAATAGGGGTTCTGGAATCTAGAACATGAGTGAAAGAATTTTTAAATCTAAAAAGGAGAGTTGTAGTTCTGAAAAGTAGAGTTATAGTTCTAAAAAGTAGAGATGTAGTTCTGAAAAATAGAGATGTAGTTCTAAAAAGTAGAGTTATAACTCTGAAATCTAATGTTACCACGCTGTCAAGGTGCGTTGGTCTTAAAAAAGGGTAGAAAGGTTAGGCTATTTTTTTCTCTTGTCGAATCAAATACACCACATAATACCCCAAAAGAACGCCTATCAAACCTAGTAATCCCATAAAAAACCAATTGGCTTGATAGCCTAGTGTGTCAATAATAAACATGCCCAGTTTGGCACTAATAATATGCGCCAAACTATAACTCATCGTAAAAATAGCCATATAGCGGCCTTCATGCCCTTTTGGGGCTCTACTCATCGCAAAGGAATTGGAAAAGGGAAACGAAAACATTTCGGCAAAAGTCATGCATACCATCATCACCAGCAAAATGCCTGTCCAGGTATGAATGAGAAGCAAGAATAGACTCACCGCCATCAACAAACACCCCAAAGTAACCATCAAGGCTTTGTCTATTTTTTTGCGTTCTACATAGCTCACAATGGGCATTTCGAGGAAAAAAACCAAAACGCCATTGAGGGTAAGCAACAAGCCCGTTTGAAATTCGGTTAAATTAAATTGTTCTTTATGATACAACGGAATGGTTGTAAACAATTGAAAGAAAAGCACACCCGTAATGACACAACAAAATAGAAAAATCCAAAACGGAAGGTCTTTAAACACAGAAGGTCTGTTGGAATCCAAGCGTTGTTTTTCATCATGGGGCACAACGTTTGTATTTTTATTTGCTACGGTCAAGCCAAAAATAGAAATGGCGAGAATACACGTAGCACCATCTACCCAAAACAGCCCGTTATAGCCAACATTCATAATGATGAGTCCTCCTAAAGCGGGTCCCGCCGCAAAGCCTAGATTGATGGCAAGACGCACCAAAGTTAACGCCCGTGTGCGATCTTCGGCAGGGGCATAGGCACCGAGCGAAACAAACATAGCTGGACGAAACATATCGGCAATAATCATCAGAATAAAAATACTGATACACAACGCAGAGAATGTTGTGATGAATTGCAGTACAAAAAAGGCCAATCCACTCGTAAACAAACTAAAAATCATGATTTTGTAAAACCCAATTTTATCAGAGAGTTTGCCTCCCAACCACGACCCAATCATGGAGCCCGACCCAAAACATACCATAATCCAACCCACTTGTGCATAGGTAAAATGTAAATCTTCTTTTAAATATTTTGAAAGAAAGGGCAAGACCATCGTTCCCGCACGATTGATAAAGGTAATGAAAGTGAGAATCCAAATTTCTCTAGAAAAACCTTTAAAATTGTTGATGTATTTGCGGAAGGCGTTTTTTAGCATGGACGAGGTTCGAGACTTTAGAAAGTACAAAACTACAAACTTAAAGCCGTTTTTTTGAATCTTTTCTTTTTTTCACTTTAAAAGTTTTCGATTATTTTTGCGGATGCAATTTTTCAATCTTCATACGCATCAAGGCACTAATACACCCCATGTGGTTGAATTGGTCAATCAATATCCTTGGGAATTCGACGCGTCCTTGCCTTGCTATTCTATTGGCATTCATCCGTGGTATATCGATGAAGCTCGAATGGCAGAAGATGTGAGAATTATAGAACAACAACTCACGCAACCCGAATGTTTGGCGCTTGGTGAATGCGGATTGGATAAAAGGATTTCGATACCTTTTGACCTGCAGTTGCGTGTTTTTGAGCAACATCTTCAATGGGCAGAACAGCATCAAAAACCTTTGGTATTGCATATTGTAGCCGCTTTTGAGGAATTATTGCACGTAAAAAAGAAATACAATCCCACCGTTCCGATGATTATTCATGGATTTTCAAAAAGCAAGCCCTTGGCAAAACAGTTAGTAGAACAGGGATTTTACCTTTCTTTTGGGAAATATTTATTGCAAAATCCCGAATTGGAAGCGGTATTTGAAGCGGTGCCCAACGACCGATTTTTTTTAGAAACCGATACGACCAGCGCCTCTATTGAAACCGTCTATGAGGTAGCGGCACGCTATAAAAAACAATCGGTGACAGTGATACAAAATCAAATACAACATAATTTTAATCAAGTGTTCCAAACGAACCAAATAAAATAAAAACAGAGAATCATGGCAAAGTGGCAAGAACGTGCGGCACTTCTTTTTAAAGAAGAAGGGTTAGAAAATTTAACTAAAGCAAATGTTTTAGTAGTCGGATTAGGAGGTGTTGGGTCTTTTGCAGCCGAGTTTTTAGCTCGTGCAGGAGTGGGCAACATGACCATTGTGGATGGTGATGTGGTAGACATCACGAACATCAATAGACAATTACCCGCGTTACATTCTACTGTAGGGATGCCAAAAGTGCATGTGGTGGGCGATCGCCTCATGGATATTAATCCTGAATTGCATTTAACCCGAATCGAAGAGTTTTTATCTCCCGAGCGTGCTTTCGAATTGGTCACGCCACAATTTGATTATGTTTTTGATTGTATAGACAGCATTACGCCAAAATTAAACTTAATTCTAGCGGCGAAACGAAAAGGGGTCAAAGTCATTAGTAGTATGGGTGCAGGAGGAAAATTTGAAGCCTCCAAGGTAAAAGTAACCGATATCCGAAAAACAGACTATTGCCCGTTGGCTAAAGTCATTCGAAAACGATTAAAGAAAGAAGGCATTTCCTCTGGTGTGAAAGTAGTTTATTCCTATGAGCGTCCCGACGAAAGCAGCTTAAAAATGACTGATGGAACCAATTTTAAAAAATCGTTTTACGGAACCAATAGTTGGATGCCCTGTCTCTTTGGGTTGCATGCCGCAGAAACAGTGGTGCGCTATTTGATAAAACACAAAAAATGATACGCACTGTAATTTTTGATATGGATGGTGTGATTGTCGATACCGAACCACTCCATCATTTTGCTTTTCAACAACATTTTGAGCAATTAGGAATTGAGGTGTCAAACGAGTTGTATGCCTCATTTACGGGTAATTCAACTAAAAATGTCTATCAAAAACTACAAGCGCTTTTCGATATAAACGAGTCTGTAGATACGTTGATTGATACCAAACGCAGGTTGTTTAACGAAGCTTTTGATCAGGCTAATGAATTACAACTTCTAGATGGCGTTCATGAGTTGATAGTAGACTTGCATCAAAAGGGAATGCAACTAATTTTGGCCTCCAGTTCGGCAAAAGTAACCATCGAGAAAGTATTTACACGTTTTGCATTACATCCCTATTTTACACATATCTTGTCTGGTGAAGAGTTCCCTCAATCAAAACCCCACCCCGCTATTTTTGAAGAAGCGGTGCGTCTTTCACAAAATACGGCAACTCAGTGTGTGGTCATTGAAGACAGTACCAATGGCATTCATGCCGCCAAAGGTGCGGGAATATTCTGCATTGGGTATGATAGTCCACATTCAAAACTTCAAGATTATTCTCGAGCCGATGTGGTAATTTCCGATTTTAGAACCTTAAATTTTGAGCTCATTTCCAATCTCAAATTCTAATCCAACGCAATTAACCCACAGCCGCTTTATAGGTTTGCAAGCATTTTTCTCGTGCTTCTTTATGGTCTACAATCGGTTTAGGGTACCGAGCCGTATTCCATTCGGGCACCCATTTTTTGATGTATTTGTAGTCAGAATCAAATTTTTTGATTTGTTCTGTAGGATTAAAAATCCTAAAATAGGGTGCTGCATCGACGCCACTTCCAGCAGCCCATTGCCAATTCCCTACATTGCTCGATTGATCATAATCTAATAACTTGCTGGCAAAATAAGCTTCGCCCCAACGCCAATCGATGAGCAGATGTTTGCACAAAAAACTGGCTACAATCATGCGAACTCTGTTGTGCATGTGCCCCGTAGCATTGAGTTCGCGCATGCCAGCATCCACAAAAGGATAGCCTGTTTTTCCTTCACACCATTTTTTAAATAGAGTTTCATTATTTTCCCAGGCAATGGCATCATATTTGGGTTTGAAACTCGCGTGTACCGTATGGGGAAAATGCCATAGTATCTGCATAAAAAATTCACGCCAAATGAGCTCTTTTAAGAACGTATCGTTTTGATGTTCTAATGCTTTGGTCACAATTTTTCGAATGGAAACCGCGCCAAATCGGAGGTATATTCCCAAAAAGGAGGTTTTGTTTAGCGCAGGAAAATTTCGAGTGGCTTCATAATGAACAATCAAATCATGCGAAACATTGTAGTCAGGAATTTTAATCGAAGACACCACAAATCCGATATCCGATAAGGATAAAAAAGGATAATTGTGGGAGGCAATCCGGTCAAGAACTTCCTCAGAAGGTAATGCGCTCCATTGGTTTTTTTGTAAGGTCTCTTTCCATTTTTTTGAATAAGGCGTATACACCACATAGGGACTTCCATCGTCTTTACTAATATCATTTTTTTCAAAAATCACTTGGTCTTTACTTGTTTTAAAGGCAACATCGTGTGTTTTGAAGAGCTGATACAATTCTACATCTCTTTTGCGAGCATAAGGTTCATAATCGTGATTCGTGTAGACGGCTTCAAAGGTGTTTTCGGCAAGTAGCTTTTTGAAAATATCGAGAGGTTTTCCATGAAACACAGCCAGTGATTTTCCGATACGTTGCAGTTGCGATTGGATTTTTTCCAATTGTTGTGCAATGAAAGTCACTCGGGCATCATTGGGCTCCAACTGGTCTAAAATACTGCTGTCAAATATAAAAATAGGTAAAACAGGAGCGCCACTATTTAGGGCATGATACAACCCTACATTATCATCGAGTCTTAAATCTCTTCGAAACCAAAAAAGGACCATAAATATTTTTTAAATTGTTATTTTACGATTTTGAACAAATTGAAAGATAAGGGAAAAACCAATAGTAAGTACTGCTCCAATAAAATTAAGCCATAAATACCCCAATCGTTCTTGACCACTTGGATACTGATGAATGAAAAAATAATAGATTAAAAAAATTGAAATTTGACTTAAAACGGCACTCCAAAAGACCGCATTCCCACGGACATACTTGAGCAAAAAAGCGACTAAAAAAATACCCAGTAGCGTGCCATAAAAAACCGACCCTAAGATGTTGACCAATTGGATTAGATTTTCAAATAAGGTGCAAATGCAAGCAAACAGAATAGCGACGCATCCCCAAAATAAGGTAAAGAGCTGGGTGGCTCTTAGATAGTGTTTGTCTGATTTTTCATTTTTTAAATTCCTTTTGTAGATATCTATAGCGGTAGTCGAGGCTAAGGCAGTTAATTCTGAAGCCGAAGACGACATCGCTGCCGATAGGATTACGGCGAGTAACAAGCCTATCAGACCTGTAGGGAGGTAATGTAAAATGAAATGAAGAAAAACATAATCCTTATCATTAGTTTCGGCTTTTCGATCGGCCTTTCCGATGAGTTCTTTGGCTTGATCGCGCAAATCTTTTTCACGACCTGCCAAATCTATGAGTTTGTTTCTTAGAATAGGGTTGTCAAAATTCTGATTTAAATGGTCAATATACAAAAGGTTGTATTCTTTCTTTTCTTCGCCTAAGGCTGCCAAACGTTTTTCTAGAGTCGCATAGGCTTCTTGATATTTGGAATGTTTCACCAATTCGCTATTGTTCGGATTGAAATTGAGCGGCACGGGATTAAACTGATAAAAGACAAACACCATCACACCTGTTAATAGAATAAAAAACTGCATGGGGACTTTTAAAAAACCATTCATGATCAACCCCATTTGACTTTCTCGAACGGTTTTGCCTGACAAATAGCGTCCCACTTGCGTTTGGTCGGTTCCAAAATAAGAGAGCATCAAGAAAAAACCTCCAGTGATGCCACTCCAAAAAGTATATCGTGTTTCGGTATCAAAAGAAAAATCTAAAAGGGTCATTTTATCATTGGCTCCAGCGATATGCAACGCATTAGAAAACGTCATTTCATTTGGCAATAGGTGTAAAATGAGGTAAAATGCAAGCGCCATCCCAAGCATAATGATAAACATTTGTTGTTTGTGCGTGACATTGACTGCTCGGGTACCGCCAATAAAAGTGTATGAAATGACTAAAACCCCAATAATGATGTTGAGCAAAGTTAAATTCCAGCCCAGTAGTGTCGATAAAATGATGGCGGGTGCATATATGGTAATGCCTGCGGCTAATCCTCGTTGCAATAAAAAAAGCAGAGAAGCCAAGGAACGTGTTTTAATGTCAAAACGACCTTCGAGGTATTCATAAGCGGTAAATATTTTAGCTTTATGGTAGATAGGAATAAATACCAAGCTGATGACTACCATCGCAAGAGGCAATCCAAAATAAAACTGTATAAAACCCATTCCGTCGTGATAAGCTTGTCCTGGTGTAGACAAAAAGGTAATGGCACTGGCTTGAGTCGCCATTACAGAAAGGCCTACGAGCCACCACGGTGTTTCTTTATTGGCTAGAATATATTCTTCTACATTTCTACTTCCACGGGTTTTATAAACGCCATAAAAAACAATAAAGAGTAACGTAATGGAGAGAATAATCCAGTCGAGTTGTTTCATGGTTTAGGAAAAAATTTGCATTAAAATGTAGAAAAAAACGACATACACAATATTGATAATTAACAACCAAGAGTAGCTCGTTTTCCAAGTAAAATCTTTTGCCATGTTTTTAGTTTTTATAAATGCCCTTGATCGTTATGTTGGTTTACATATTTTAACTGATGCTCGGCAACATAATTCCGAAACAAGGTAAGCAAAGTATCATAATATTTTTGAAGGTTTTTCACATTCACCTCGGGATTTGAATCCACAGGAACTGTGATAGGCATTTCGTTTAAATATTTTGATAATTCGGGATAGTTTTCATGAATTACCATAGTCACTTTCATAATTTTCGCATTGATTTCTTGTTCGGTTTCCATAGTAATAGTCTATTAAAAATCATTTTACAAGTCGAAAGTTACGATTATTTTATGAAATGTGTTGTTAAATAATGATATACTTTTTCTGTTGGCAACCCTACCACATTTGTATAAGAACCATCAATTTTTGAAATCCCAATTAATCCAATCCAATCTTGAATCCCATAAGCCCCCGCTTTATCAAAGGGTTTGTAGTGGTCTAAATAATAGTGAATTTGTGAAGGAGTTAATTTTGAAAAAGTTACTTCTGTCACTTCGTGTATGAGCGCTGTTTTTTCGTTAGTTTTAAAACAAACCGATGTGATTACTTGGTGTGTAGCCTCAGACAAGGATTGTAGAATACGCACAGCATCTTCATAATCTTTGGGTTTGCCAAGGGCTTGTTCTTTGTGCCAAACAATTGTGTCGCTAGTGATTAACACCTCGTTTGGAGCAAGTTCATTGTCAAAAGCTTGTGCTTTTAATAGCGCTAAATAGTTGGTGATTTCGGCTGCTTTTAAATCCTTGGGATAGTGTTCTTCGATTTCTTTTACTCGTATTTCCAAATCGAAAAAGGCATCTAAATCCAAATCTTTTAAAAATTGTTGCCGTCTTGGCGAACCTGATGCGAGTATGATTTTTATTTTATTAGGCATGGTGGATAATGTTTAATGTAATGACTGCAACAGAAATGATTCCGAAAAATAAAATCCACTTTAAAAGCGTACTGATTTGATGGTATTCTTGCTTTTCGCGGGCGTGTATAATTTTTATTGCACATACAAATAGCGGTGAAAGTACGAGCAAAACCATATACGCAATGGCATAGTACAATCCATTTGCAAAAAGATAATTGTAGGTGTAGTATAGTAAATAAAGTGCAGGGAGTATAAGCAATACAAAAGCAATAATTCGGGTTTTGGTAGCTCCAATTAGAATAGGTAAGGTTTGTAAACCATAGGTTGCATCACCACTTATGTCTTCGATATCTTTGACGATTTCGCGAACTAAATTAAGACAAAAGGCAAATTTTGCATAATCTAGCAAAATGGAAAAAGCCACCGCCATTTGCGCCCGATTGACATCAAAAGTATTGGGGAAAATATCAAAAATGCCAATAATAATAACACTAAAAGCCAGCAAGGCTGCAATGAGAATATTACCTAGTAAGGCTATTCGTTTCAAATAACTGGCATAGAAATATAGCAAGGTAGCGACAAGAACAAAGATAATGACAAAGTTGGCATGGTCCACGGAATTGGCTAATAGAAACCCACAACCCACACCCATAATAGTGAGCACTGCATAGAGGGTGTAGGCATTGTTTTCTGAAATCAATGACCCAATATAATTTTGATGGGGTCTATTTATTCCGTCAATGTCTTGATCAAAAATATCGTTAATGATATAACCTCCAGCTGCTATTAATACTGTAGAAGCCATCAATAGAGCATATTGCCAATAAAATAAAGACAAAGGGATTTTGATAAGTTCTAGATAACCCAATCGAAATACCAATTGCATTAAGGCTAAAAGAAGTAAATTTTTATAGCGAATGAATCGTAAATAGTTCATGTTACTTTAATCGTGTTTACCATTATAATACAAATGCCATTTTCCTTGTACTTTCATCACTTGTTCAATGACATCTCTAACGGCGCCTTTTCCACCATTTTTATGTGAAATATATTTTGAAAGAGTTTTAATTTCTGGGCTCGCATCTTGGGGGCATGTTGGCAATCCTACCAATTGCATCACATGATAGTCGGGAATATCATCGCCCATGTATAATACATTTTCAGGTTGAATGCCATACAATTCAATATATTCGTTGAACGTATCAACTTTGTTTGGACTCGCCAAATGAATGTCGTAAATGCCTAAATTGCGCAAACGAATTCGAACCCCTTCGTTATTGCCTCCCGAGATGATGCATACGCGATAACCACTTTCCAAGGCAGCTTTCATCGCAAATCCATCACGGATGTTCATGATTCGTAACATTTCTCCAGTAGGAGTGATGTGTACCGAGCTATCGGTAAGTACGCCGTCTACATCAAAAACAAATGTTGTAATTTGGTTTAATAGTTCTTTATAGTTTTTCGACATCATCAATGATAGATTTTGTTAGTATTTTGTAAAGTTCTTTTTGGTTTGGTTTTGTTAACCCATTCAGATGCTTATTTATTGTAGTAGTGTCATTTCTTTTGGCAGGTCCTGTTTGCGCTTCGTTGGGCGACAAAACGGTTATTTTTGAAGCAGTTTCCATAATAAGTGGACGCAATATAGCAAAAGGAATGTCGTATTCATCACAAATATCGTTTCCTATTTTATACAAATGATTGACAAAATTACAAACGAAAACAGCAGCAACATGCAATGCCTGACGTTGTGTAGAATCAATCTTGTATACCGTATGGGAGAGGGCAGAAGCTATTTTTTCGAGAATTTCATAATCGGTCTCATACTCGCTTTCTAAACAAAGGGGGACCTTTGTAAAATCAAGTTCTTTTTGTTTAGAAAATGTTTGTAGTGGATATAAAACCGCTCTTCTATTTTGAGTGCTCATCTCTTGTAGCGTCACACTACCCGAAGTATGTGCTACTAATTTTCCTTGAAACGGCAGAGCATAAGACACACTAGGAATCGCATTGTCTGATACGCAGATTAGGTATATCGTAGCGTCTTTAAGTTCTTCGTAGTTTGAAGTAATTTTTTCTTGAGGGACAAGGTGTTTTAATCCCGAATGCGATCTAGAAAACACTTGCACCAAGTCCAAATCGGGGGCCTTTTCAACCGCTTTGATAAGATGTTGTGCTACATTTCCCGAACCTATAATTACTACACTATTCATGGGTGCTAAAGTAGTAAAATTATATTAAACGTTTTGTTGAAAAAGGAGGAAGATCTAACTCTAAAAAGCAAGTCTACATACAATTATTCGTTGTAAATTTTCTCGTAAAGAGCCTTATACTTTTCTTTGATTATTATACGTTTTAATTTTAAGGTTGGAGTTAATTCGCCTCCATCAATACTCCAAACATTTGATGTCAATTCAAATTTTTTGATTTTTTCCCAATTTCCAAATTTTTCATTGTAGTGTTCGATTTCTTCTTGGAATTTTTGCAACACTTTTGGATGTGTAATTAATGATTCATGAGTTGCACCCAATTCTATACCAAGTGAAGAAGCCCATTGTTTGGTGTATTCAAAATTCGGTTGAATAAAAGCGGCAGGCATTTTTTCACCATCGCCAATCACCATGATTTGCTCAATAAATAAGGATTGTTTCATAGTGTTTTCAATAACTTGAGGTGCGATGTATTTTCCTCCCGAAGTTTTAAACATTTCTTTTTTTCTATCGGTGATTTTTAAAAATCCTTCCGCATCAATTTCGCCAATATCTCCCGTATGAAAATAGCCCTCGACAAGTACTTCTTTTGTAAGGGTTTTGTCTTTGAAATACCCTAGCATTACATTGGGTCCCTTGCATAAAATTTCGCCATCTTCAGCAATTTTTACTGTGACATTGTGAATTGGTTTTCCAACTGTTCCTATTTTAAACAAGCGGTTTCTCTTGTCGTTTACAGTAATTACGGGTGAAGTTTCAGTTAAACCATACCCTTCCATAACAGGCATTTGTGCGGCTGCAAAAATACGAGTGAGACGAGTTTGTAAAGCGGCACTTCCAGAAACCATCACGGTTAAATTTCCACCGAGACCTTTTTGCCATTGGCTAAAAATTAATTTTCGAGCGATGCCCAATTTAAAGTTGTACCAGATTCCATTGGCGCCATAAGGTTCATATTGCAGACCGAGATCTACCGCCCAAAAGAATAATTTTCTCTTAATTCCTGTTAACGCAGAGCCTTTTTCGATGATTTTATCGTATACTTTTTCGAGTAAACGAGGCACAACCGAAAAAACTGTAGGTTGTACTTCTTTTATATTGTCGGATAATTTGTCTATGCTTTCGGCAAAGTAAATGGATACCGAATAATATTGATAGATATACAAAATGACCCGTTCAAAAATATGGCAAATCGGCAAAAAACTTAACGCTTTACTGCTGCTTTCTTTAAAAGGGATTCGAGAAGCACTATCCAACACGTTTGAAACAATATTGTTGTGAGAGAGCATGACACCTTTTGGTTTTCCTGTGGTTCCAGAAGTATAGATAATTGTGGCTAATTCGTCAGATTGTACGTTGTTTTTTCTGTCTTCTACCTCTAGTTGATTGCTTTCGTCTTCTCCTAGTTTTAAGAGTTCTTTCCAATTTTTGCACCCTTCAATTTCATTAAACGAATAGACTTCTTTTAAAAAAGTAAGCTTTTCACGAATCAAGTTTACTTTGTATAAGACTTCTACATCAGAAACGATACAATATTTTGCTTCGCAATGATTTAAAATATATTCATAATCGTCTTCTGAAATGGTGGGGTAAATAGGGACTGTTTGCGCTCCTGTTTGTAACACCCCGATATCCATAATATTCCACTCCGTGCGATTTGTAGACGAAATGATAGCAATTTTGTCGTTTTTTTCAACACCCAATCGAAGCAAAGCACGTGAAATTACATTCGATTTAGTAATATATTCTTTTGTTGAGGTCTTTACCCATTTTCCATTATATTTGGTAACCAAACAATCGGATAAATTATTTTTTTCTAATTGATGATAGGGAAAATCGAAAAGACGTGTTATCGTACTCATTATAAACAACATTATTTGATGCAAATTAACCAATAATTTATATATTAACAATATATTTTATATTATAGTTTTAGGATTTAGTAGTTTTGCACTAAAATTGATGTCTTTCAAGAATGAAAAAACATTTACGAATCAACGAATATAAAGCCTTATTGTATAGAATCGGATTGGCATACGTGTTTTATATGATTGCACGATTGCTTTTCTTTATTTATAACAAGGATTTAATTAAAATAGATTCAATTTCCGATTTTTTAAAGCTAGCCTATCACGGTATCGCATTTGATACAACCACTATTTTATATATCAATGCGCTTTTCATTGTTTTGTCTTTGTTGCCTCTACTTATCAACACGCGTCAATCCTTTCAAAAAGGGTTGTTTTATCTATACTTTGTGACCAATCTTTTGGCTTATGCTGCCAATTTTATTGATTTTATTTATTACAAATATACTTTTAACAGAAGTACGAGAGCCTCGCTCGATACCTTGGAGCATGAAAGCAACAAAACACGGTTGTTTCTAAATTTTGTAGTTGAATATTGGCATGTCTTTTTGTTGTTTTTCTGTTGTGCTTTTCTCTGGGTGTATGGCTACAAAAAAGTAAAAGTTAGACATATTAAACATCAACCATCCCCACGGTTTTTCACAGTGTCGATACTTAGTCTTTTGCTTGTGGCTACTTTGTGTGTGGGAGGTATTCGAGGCGATTTTAAAAAAAGTACTCGACCCATCAACATGCTCGATGCAAGTAAATATGTTACTGATGCTTCTCAAGCTGATTTTGTACTCAATACGCCATTTGCTATTATCAGAACTTGGAATACCAATACATTTAAAAAAGTACACTTGGTAAATCAACAAACAATTGATTCACTAGTTATTCCTGTGAAACACTACAACAAAAATCCTAAAATTAAACCCAATATTGTTATATTTATATTGGAAAGTTTCGGTAAAGAATACATCAGTGCTTTTAACAAAGACAATAAAATACCAAATTATAAAGGATATGCGCCGTTTGTCGATTCTTTGGCTCAACACAGCCTGATTTTTACCAATGCTTACGCGAATGGGTATAAGTCTATTCACGGGATGTCATCGGTTTTGGCAGGAATTCCTTCGTTTAAAGATGCGTTTACCTCGTCGCCTTATCCGAAGCAAAAGATAGAATCTTTAGTTTCAGTGCTCAAAAGTGAGGGCTATGATACGTCATTTTTTCATGGGGCTCCCAATGGATCCATGGGTTTTTTAGGCTTTAGCAACATCCTTGGTTTTGATCATTATTATGGAAAGAATGAATACAATAACGATGACGATTTTGATGGGTCATGGGGCATTTGGGACGAACCCTTTTTTCAGTATTTTAATACAACTTTGAGTCGAAAGAAATCGCCTTTCATGGCAACTCTTTTTTCGGTTTCTTCGCATGAACCCTATGTGATTCCAGAAAAATATGAAGGCAAATTTCCAAAAGGAGACAACCCAATCCATCAATGTATTGGGTATACCGATTATTCATTAAAACAATTTTTTAAAGCAGCCAAAAAACAACCTTGGTATTCCAATACGATTTTTGTATTGGTAGCCGATCATGATAATTTAATTTATTATCCTGAGTACGGTAAAGATCAAAATTTTCATACAGTACCTATTTTGTTTTTTACGCCAAGTGAACGATATAAAGGAATCAATAAAGATTGGGCGCAACAAATAGATATTTATCCCACATTGTTGGATATGATAGGTTATGAAAAACCTTTTAGAAGTTGGGGACGAAGCCTCATCAGCAAAGAAGCTCCTACTCCTTTTGTGATGCGCTATTCTTCAGATCAGTATCAAATGATGAGTGGCAATTATATTTGCACTTTGGATGGTGAAAAAGCGGTTGGTTTTTATGATAAGAATGACAAGGAATTAAAGCACAATTTAATAAAACACAGAACTGCTGCGATGAATTTGTTAGAAAAAAAATGTCAAGCCTTTTTACAAGATTTCATGGCGCGTATCATTGACAAAAAATTAGATAAATAATGAGTGTAAAAAAGAAAATCAGCCTTGGTGTGTTACTTGTTGTAGTGGCATTGACCGGAAAATATATTTACGACCGACACATAAACCACAATTTTATGACTATTACAGAAGGTAAAGTCTATAAAAGTGGGGCCATTCCACCAGATGAAATTGCCGATTATGTAAAAAAATACCATATTAAATCTATTGTAGATCTTCGTTTTCCAGGTACGGGAGATGATGTGAACAATCCTGAAGTACCAAGCGAACTCAAAGCAGAAAAATTGGCTGTCTCAAAGATCCCTGGGGTAAATTATTTTAACGATGGCTCCGATCAAGTACCTAATCAGAAGAATTTAGATTTGTTTTTTAAAATTATGGATAACAAGAAAAATTATCCTGTTTTAATTCACTGTTTTCATGGTATAGGTCGTGCGCAAATGTATTCGGCAATTTATCGAATCGAATATGAAGGGTGGACCAATGAGGAAGCTCGAAGTAAAGCGGCTTATCCATTTCCGCTGTTGTATAGTTCTTTTGATGATGGTAAGCCTAAAGGCGATTATTTAAAACAATACAAAAGTCGAAAACAGTGTATGAGCAAGAATAAGTAAATTTTTTAATAATCTAATGCTTGCCTTTTTTTACTAGTATTTTATTTTAAAAAGGGGTGTGATTAAACGTAAAGAATTTCTTGGTTTTTTGTTTAACCTGTTTTGTGTCCTTTTTTAGATTTTTTCTGTTATTCAATCTTCTAATTCTATAAAAGAAATAAAGCATCAGGTTTAAATAAACCTAATGCTCTATTAGAAAAGTTCTCATTCTAGAATTCTGATAAACAAGAAAAGTTTATAAATTCTCAATCACTTTATCCTTAGGGTATTTCACTTTATAACTGATTCTGATTTTTTTTGTTTCGTTTGGAGGAAGTTTTAAATCCCAAGTCATGATGCCTGTTTCAGTGTTTACTTTGGCTTTTCCGTCTTCTAATACTTCTATCGTGATGTCTTTGTCCGTGCTCAACGGATATTGGTCTTTCAATAGCATTTGTACTTCTTCTTTTTTATTGTTTCTGATGGTTAAATCGTACGTAAACGTTTGTTCTTTATAAGAAGATAAGAATCGAGTTCCCGATTTATCGGCTACTTTTTCACGTTTAACCACAATTTTTTTATCGCGTCCCATGCTTAAGTTTAAGGTATCGGCAGTTTGATTAGGGTTGATGCTCGTTTTACCTACATACAATCCTTCAAAGATAATGTTGGCTTCTCCAGGCAACAAATTGTATTTTGAATACTCATTAATTTCTGCTAATAAAAAGGCTTCTTTATCTACTCGTGGCGCTGCATAATATTTGTACGTAGCAGGTAATTTAATTTCTTTTAAGGCTACGGAATGTGCTTTTCCATTGGATAAAATATCATACGGAATATCTATATCGAAAGAAACGTTGAGTTGGTTCTCGTTGATGGAAGTGTAGTCATCCATTTGTTTAGTTGTTACTATAATTACACCATGGGCACCTTGATCTCCGTATAATGCCGCTGCTTGATCACCTTTAAGCACATTGACTGATTTTATTGACTCTTGCGGTAATTGTTTCATGACTTCGGCAGTTGAAATTTGATTGTCTATAACTACTAATGATTGATTATCGTCTGTTATTGTTCTGCTGCCTCGCAATTGAATTCTTGTTTCTTTTTTGATTCCCTGTGAAGGTTCTATTTGCAATCCGGTAACTTTTCCTGTTAATGATTGAATCACATTTTTTCTATCGTACAACTCCTCATGGGCTTTGTATAAATTTCCATACCTCAAAAACCAAGAACTCAACAAAGGGGCTTGATTATTCTGATTTGGATTGCCGCTGGATAAGGTAAGTTTTACCTTCTTCCAATCGATGCCCGAATTTTGTGTTACTTGTGCTTTGTACATCATGTTGATGGGATCTTTCACACTGTCAACTCTCAAATCATAAAACGGATTCCATGAGGCTGTGTTGGTAATGTAATTGATATCCAAATTCACGTTTCCGGCTACTTCGTTCATGACTTGAAGGACTAATTTTCCTTTAGAAGTTTTTTCTTCTTTTTGAGTATTGACGGCTAATTTTTCGTTTAAGGCTTGTAGCTTCTTGTTTAAAAGAGTCTCTTTTTCTTCTAAAACAAGATAGGTAGTACTCAATTCTGTTCGTTTGATTTTGTAATAATCCGCTAATTTTATCAATTCGGTTACATTCAACCCAGTATTGGCTCCCGCAACCATCTGATTTTTGTCTAACAATTCGGTAGTTTTACTATTGGAAACCTTCTCAATTTGCACTTTGTTGATTTCTTTTTGCACTCTCGTTATGCTATCGCGCACTTTTTTAATAGCAGGATTGCTTTCGTCAATTTCGTATTCTGACATGTAATTCTGCGTAAACTGCACCGACAACACGGTAACTGAAGATGGCGCGCCAATTTGAACTGTGTTTTCATTCAAATAATCGGCGACATTTTTAATCACAATTTCGCTCGTTCCCACAGGAAGATTGACCGAAGTAGTTTGCTGCAATTCGGCTGCATTGAAATACACCGTTGCCGCTTTGACTTTAGCCGATGTAAAAATTGGTTTTTGTGCTAAGGCCACAGCCGAAACTAGAAAAGCAAGGAAAATCTTTTTCATAAAATACTAAATTAAGAGGGATTGTTTTTTTTGTTGGTTCTATAATTCACACCCATGCCGCCCATTATTTTGAGTGCTTGGAATTCTTTTTCTGGATCTACTAAAATGGGTAGTATTTTGTTTTTTTCTTTCGGATTTATCGTAAATTCTTTAGAATAACGAAAATCATTATTACTAATGTATATCGTAATGATTTTGGTATTTTCATGGAGCTCAACATCTAGCGAATAGGCTCCAGTTTTTGGATCGATTGAAGTACTTTTCGCAGCGCCGTAGGCATAAATAGATAAGTTTGGATAGTTTTCTGCCGAAATGGGTTTGTTGGTTTTTTTGTCTAAAACGTATCCTTTTACAGTAACTACCTTCGTTTTTTGTTGTTGAATCGCAACTTTCCCTAGTAGGTGTTTTGGCGGTTTTGCTTCACAGGTTTGCACCGTAGTAAAAGGTTGTTTGTTGTCTTGAGCAACACTATTGGAAGTTACTAAAATTGATGCTGCAACTGCAACTGCATATTTAAAATTGTTGTTTTTTGGATGGGTTTCATATTCAAAAGTTTGTTCTAATTGGGAAACATTTAATCTCACACAGATGTTTTTGTCCTTAGCTTCGGCAATAAATTGTGCTACTTCGCGATTGGTTTTTGTACTTAAATCAATTACGTTTTTCGCACATGAATTGCAAAACGAACCATTGGCATTCGAAATCATATTGTTAAAATTCTCGTGACAAGGCGTTTTTATTTCTAGTGAAAACTTCTTTTTCATAATAATGTAGTTTGGTTAAAAATTCATCTCATTTACATAGATAACTTTTTAACTGAAAAGGTTGGAAGGGACATAAAAAAATTACAACCCAAAATCTTCCACGGCTGTAGAATCGATGTTTGGAGTAGAAGACATGTTACTTTTTAGAAAGGTTTGAGCAGGCCCCGAAATCGTAAGGGGCAAATGATAACCAATGGTGTCTGTTGGAGTAATTAAATTTCTACGCAACAACAATCGGGTTAAAAAATCATTTTGTTGGTTGGCAAACGATTTTAATCGATGCTCGGCATCAAAGCGATACATAAAACCTTTAGGTCTTGGAATAATAGTTGCCAAAAACAAACATTCTTTCAGCGTTAAATCGGAAGGTTTTTTTTGGAAATAAAAATGAGAAGCTTCTCCAATTCCATAGATGTTTGGGCCCCATTCGATAATGTTGAAGTACACTTCCAACATGCGTTCTTTGCTGGCAATTCGGTTATTTTCTAAAATATAAACCAATAAAATTTCTTCTAGTTTGCGAGACAACGTTTTCTCTCGAGTCAAAAAAACATTTTTGATTAATTGCATGCTGATGGTGCTGGCGCCTCGTGCAAATTTTTTCGTCCGAATATTTTTAGCAATCGATTGCTTAAAGGCCTCTGTAATAAATCCGCGGTGACTAAAAAAAGAGGGGTCTTCACTAGTTAGGACACATTTTTGAAGAAAGGGTGAAATCGCATCTAAAGGGGTGTAGTTTACATTAGATTGTCCCACTAAAATAGGACGTTGTGCAATTCCTTTTTCAATAGCGCGATAGGTAAATTCCGAATTAATTTTGTTCAAATCGGCTTCACCATATTTGGTAATTTTGAGATTTTCGGGTTTCAATTTGCTTTCAAACACCACCTGATCGGGCTTACTTTTATTGAATTCAAAGTTCAAACGATAACTAAAATTCCCTTGAGCTTCCATACCTTTAAAATGACTGAATAAACCTTCTGGCAATGATGTTATAAAATTTTGCGCTTTCATTTTTGGGATGTTCCACTTGAATGCTACAATTTTATCGGTATCATTAATATAAGAGAGATACGGCACACATTTTATATCATTAATTTTCACTTGCGATGTGCTGTCAATTGCCATAAATCGAGCACCAAAAACGAATCGATAATCGAAACGCGCTTTTTTAATGAGTACATCATTTTTAGCAATTTTGGCATGATTAATTTTAAAATCTTCAATAGAAGTAAAACCGTCAATATGCAATTCGCCCCCACTCATATCTAGATTTTCAAGATTGAAATGTATGGTTTTAAAACTTGTTTTTAAATGGATTTTTTTTGCTAGATAGGGCAATCGGATGCTGTCATTTTGGGTGTTGAAAAACGTTAAATTAGCTTTTCGTTCTCTTGGATCGGCAAAACCACTGATGCTCCAATTTTGCTTAGTGTCATCTTCTTTTACTTGGATTAGGAATTGAAGTTTTTTATTTTCTAGTTGCAATTGTAAAAAATCAAAAATGACTTGATTACCCATATCATCCATGCGAAAGGCAAATCCTTTTACATTCATATCGGTAGGAACTAAATTTAGTGTTTTGGACAATATGCGATAGGCTAGTTTAGCGTAATTTACTTGTTGGTCATCCGTTTTTTCTTCTTTCTTACGTTTTAGGAAGGCATCAAAATTAAGGCCATTTTTATTTTTTACTAATTGAATGTAGCCCTGATTTATCTCAAGTTTTCCAAGCTGAACGGTTCCCAATAACAAATGCCAAAAATTTACAGAAGTGTTAAGGTATTTGATGCATATCAAGGTGTCTGCTTTTTTTGGGACTAACGAAATGTCGCGAAACTCAATATTAGAAATTCCGTGAAATTCTGCGCTTTTAACATGAAATTCACACTGATAATCCCGAGTTAGTTTTGCATCTATTCGCGCTAGTGCGCGCTCTAAAATAGAATTTCTAAAAAAGAAAAGCAGCGATAAACCGACAGCGAGGATGCCAAAAGTAATTTTAAGAAAGAGCTGAATTTTTTGTTTTTTGGTTCTCATGTACTTCTGCTATCCAAATAAATGTTCTACAACCTCTTCAATTTTTGAGACCATAACGATTTTTATCAGCGTATTTTTTAAAGAAATTTTATTGTATTTCGATACTAAGATAGAGGCAAAACCAAGCTTTTCGGCTTCTTGAATGCGTTGTTCCACTCGATTTATGGGTCGAATTTCTCCCGAAAGACCAACTTCCCCTGCAAAGCAAACATCTTTTCCAACGGCTATATCCTCATTGGACGAAAGTATTGATGCTACAACCGCCAAGTCAATGGCTGGATCGTCTACGGTGATACCTCCAGTGATATTTAAAAAGACATCTTTTGTTCCGAGTCGGAAGCCAGCTCTTTTTTCTAAAACGGCCAAGATCATGTTCAATCGTTTGGCATTGTATCCTGTGGTACTGCGTTGCGGGGTTCCATATACTGCAGTTGAGACGAGCGCTTGAATTTCAATCATCAAAGGACGCACTCCCTCTAAAGTAGCTGCAATAGCGGTACCTGAGAGTTCTTCTTCACGATGAGAAAGCAAAATTTCGGAGGGATTGGCAACTTCACGCAATCCCGAACCTTGCATTTCATAGATACCGAGTTCGGCAGTAGAACCGAATCGATTTTTTAAACTGCGTAAAATTCTGTAAATATGATTTCGATCGCCTTCAAATTGGAGAACTGTATCGACCATGTGTTCCAAAATTTTGGGTCCTGCAATGGTTCCATCTTTGGTGATATGACCGATTAAAATGACAGGCACATTGGTTTCTTTAGCAAATTTGATCAATTCGGCGGTACATTCTCTAATTTGCGAGATGCTTCCGGCTGTTGATTCAATATAATCGGTATGTAGGGTTTGAATGGAATCTATAATTACAATTTCGGGTTCAATGTCTTGAATTTGTCTGAAAATGTTTTGCGTTTTGGTTTCGGTCAGAATGTAACAATTGTCACCATTGGGTGTAATTCGTTCCGCACGCATTTTAATTTGTTTCTGGCTTTCTTCTCCAGAAACATATAAGGTTTTGTATGGGAGTTTTAAAGAAATTTGAAGCAGTAAGGTACTTTTTCCGATACCGGGTTCACCGCCTAATAAGGTTAACGAACCAGGTACGATTCCGCCACCAAGCACTCGGTTTAATTCCCCGTCCAAAGTATCCATTCGCACTTCTTGCGACGAATCAATTTCGGCAATTTTTAAAGGTTTTGCGGCTTTCTTTGACTCAGAAACAGGATTCCAACTCTTTTTTTCTTCTTTTTGAATGATTTCTTCTGCAAGCGTATTCCATTGCTTACAGGTATGACATTGACCTTGCCATTTCGCATATTGAGTACCGCAATTTTGACAAAAAAATGACGTTTTGAGTTTGGTCATTAAGCTATATTTAGGTTCTACAGAATTATTTTTTCACCTGACTTTTTAATGCATCTGCTTTTTCGAGCATAAGATCTTTGGTGAGTTCTCCAATTGGCTGAAGTTGAAAGGCATTTAAATAATATTTAACAGCATTTTTAGCGTCGCCAATATTTTCGTAGTACATCGCCATGTGATAATCTCCCAACATGGTTTTAGGATACATTTTGTGTGAAAGTTGCGCCAATAGTTCAAATTCAGCATACGCTTTGTTTTTTAAGATAGCGGCTTCTATTGCTCTGAAATCATTGATACGGATGGGCATTTTAAGGTTTAAAACTTTTTCCAAGGTGTCGTATTTATTCTTTAAATACTCTACATAACCCGATTCTAATTTGACAATTTTTTCCTGAAATTCAGAGGTTGATATCGGTTGATAACAACTAAAGATTTGATATAAAGCACTTGGAATCGAAAATAAAACAAGCGAATAATGAGAAGCTCCTTTAATTTCGTCATATTTATAATTTAATGTCGGATTTTTAAGTGCTTTGATGTTTTCATCAAGCGTAGCAATTTTCTCTTTCATGCTTTTAATATCGCCTTCTCCCACCGATTGATAATAAAACATAGGTTGCTTAAAAATAGACAGTCTCTCAGCAATATGGGTTTCCATATCAAGTTGTAATTCTGGACTTATAGAAATATAAGCATTAAATAGAGGGGCATCTTTATAGAGAAAAACATTCATGAAACCTGCTGTGATGTCATGTCCAGCAATGATTTTGAAGTTTGACAGGTGGTATTTAGATTGAATTTGTGGCAATAATTCGCCAGCAATAAATTCGAAAAAATCAGCTCCTTTTCCTTCTGGAAGCCCTGTGGTTTCGTCAAAAGTACAATCGTCAGCTCTTTCATTTTCTTTATTTTGGTCCAAACCTACAAGGACTACTTCAGGTAAATCATCCCAATAATTTCCATAACTTATAGCGCCATTAAAAGGGTCAAAAAGATAATCTCCATCAAGTAAGAAAAGTAAGGGATAGGTTTTTTTAGAATCTTTTTTAAAGGATTTAGGAAGCGAAACCGTAATGTATCGGTATTTGTCTTGTTTTTTTGATAAAATACTATCTTTAATAATTTGTGCAAAACCATTAAATCCTAGGATTAGAGCAAGTAGAACTATAGTTTTTTTCATAAGAGTTGTTGTATTACAGACGATTGTTGTCTAAAATCAAGCAAGATACTAAATTATTTTCTATTCAAAATAGGCAATAACAAAAAAGAGAGGAGCCCCAACAATAATACAAGCAGCATTTGGGAGGTCCATATAATCCAACCAAACGCAGCTCCAACAGGTTCTGCAATGGCATAGAAAAGTAAGACTTTTGAGGTTAAAAAAGGGAATGCTCCAAAACCACTATTGGTAAATGAGATGGCAATACTTCCCACAACAAAAGCAGTAATACTCGCCCCCATGGATAGGTTTGTCGTTTCTGGAAGTGCTTTAGTGGCAATTAAATAAGTGACGATGTAGGAAAACCATATTAAAAGGGTATGAAAAAAGTACAGCCCTTTTTTTTTCATGTGAATAATACTCATCAAGCCCTCTTTTAATCCTGCGATTTTTTCTTTGAATAGTACAACTATTTTAAGTTTTGAATATTTGTATAATAAGATAAAACCTACAAAACAAATGATTCCAACAAATAGCAAGAGTACTATAAAATGTAACGGAATTTTATCTAAAATAAATGCCTTTACGATATCATATTGAATGGCGATGGTTAACACCATGAAGAGTAAAAGAAACAACATGTCGATGATTCTCTCAGCGACAATGGTTCCAAAACCTTTATCAAACGGAATTTTATTATACTTTTTTACGATAACCGCTCTAGAAATTTCTCCCGATTTTGGTAGGGTTAAGTTTAAGAGATAGCCTACGTTTACAGCCATAAAGTTATTTTTGAAAGTAGAGTGGTACCCCAAGTGATCGAGCATGTATTTCCAGCGATAGGCCCGAATCGTATTTCCTAAAAAACCTACAAAAACAGCAAGAAAAACATAGAAGTACTGGGCGTTTTTGAAATACCCTTCAATTTCTGTAAGCTGTTCTTTGGTGAATTGTTGATATTGATAAAAGACAATCCCAAGCCCTATGAAAACAGGGATTAAAATGGATATCCATTTGCGAATCGTACTTTTCAAAAGATTATTTCAGTGAGTTGTCATTTTCATTTGGAAACACCAGCCAAGGTTTGAATGATTTAGCCTCTTCAAATTCTAATATGGCATAAGAAATAATGATAATGATGTCGCCGGGTTGCACTTTTCGTGCGGCAGGACCGTTAAGTGTAATTTCACCCGAATTGTGCTCCCCTTTAATAGCATACGTCTCAAATCGCTCCCCATTATTGATGTTTACAATAGAGACTTTTTCTCCTTCAATAATATTGGAAGCATCCATTAAAGCCTCATCAATAGTGATACTCCCGATATAATTTAAATCAGCGCCTGTAACTTTGACGCGATGAATCTTTGATTTTACTACCTGAATTTGCATGGGGCAAAGTTAAATTAATTTAGTGAAATTGTATCTATCAAACGTATTTTGTTGATAAAAACTGCAATAAATGCACGATATTTCTTATGTTTACTTTTTCGTATACAAGGTAAAAGAGTTTCTTCGTCAGCAATTTCAAAATATTCAAACTCAAAATGAGAATTTTTATCGAATGTGTTTTTAACAAAATCAGTGATTTTTTTCGTCGATTTTTTTGAAAATTGGTTTTTGGCTTCGCATAAGGTTTTATAGATTAGCGAACCAAGTTCACGTTCGGTGGCTGTCAACCGCTCGTTTCTAGAACTCATCGCCAATCCATTTGCTTCTCTAAAAATAGGACATCCAACAATAGTGACTGGGATGTGATATTTATTTACAAGTTTTTTCACAATCTGTAATTGTTGAAAATCTTTTTCTCCAAAATAGGCGTTAGTAGGAGAGATGATTTCAAAAAGACGTTTAACGATGGTTCCCACTCCATCAAAATGACCAGGTCTAAACTTGCCCTCCATTTGGTGTTCTAGACCATCAAATTCAAAATGTTTAGCAGCGGTATTTCCTTCATATATTTCATCAACTGTGGGGGCAAATACAATAATATCCTTTGAAATCGTTCCAATTTGATTAAGGTCTTGCTCTAGAGTTCGCGGATATTTTTCTAAATCTTCGAGATTGTTGAATTGTGTCGGGTTCACAAAAATACTGATGACAGTAATGGTGTTTTCTTCCAATGATTTTTTTAGCAAAGAAAGGTGTCCTTGATGTAATGCACCCATGGTTGGCACGAATCCGATAGTAGAATTTGGATGCTTTTTTTGCTCTAAAACGCTTATTACATCTGCTTTTTTGCTAAAAATTACCATTTGAATTGTATTAAATAGGGTACAAACTTACTACTTTAGTAAATATCTACATAAAATTTTGTAATTTTGCATAATTTTTATTGCCAATACTATATACAAATTATAATGGAAGATAAGAGGATATTATTTGTATCATCTGAAGTGGTGCCTTATTTAGCGGAAAATGAAGTGTCTTTAATGTCTTATGATGTGCCTAAAATGGTGAATGATCAAGGGGGGCAAATTCGAATTTTCATGCCGAGATATGGAAATATTAATGAGCGTCGACACCAATTGCACGAAGTGATTCGATTATCTGGAATGAATTTAGTGGTCAATGATGTGGATATGCCATTAATTATTAAAGTAGCCTCTATTCCAAGGGAACGAATACAAGTATATTTTATTGACAATGATGAGTATTTCAAAAGAAAAGCTACGTTCTCTGATGAAGACGGGGTGTTGTATCCCGATAATGATGAGCGTACTATTTTTTTTGCCAAAGGTGTGGTTGAAACAGTAAAAAAACTGAACTGGGTTCCCGATATTATTCATGTTCACGGGTGGATGGCTTCTCTACTTCCTGTGTATTTAAAGCATTTTTATAAAGATGAAGCATTGTTTTCTGAAACTAAAATTATAACTTCGGTTTATGGACAATCTTTTGATGGAACTTTAGATACTGAAATGATTAATAAAATAAAATATGACGGTATTCCTCATGCCGCGCTGACCGATATGGAAGTACCCAACTACGAGAATTTAATAAAAACCACGATAAATCATTCCGACGGCGTGATTATAGCCTCAGAAAATTTAGCTTCAAGTTTAACAAAATATATAGAATCTTCTGGTAAACCTTTTTTACCTTTCGTTCCAAAAGAAGAGTTTGCGAATTCGTATGCTTCTTTCTATAAAAATTTGTTATCGTAATTATTTAAAAAACATGAAAGGTAGTATTTTAGTAAAAGCATTTATAGTTGGGGTTTTAATCGTTTTTTTCGCATCTTGTGATAGAGACATCAACGAAATTGGATCAAATATTGTGGGAGATGATCACTTTGGATTGAATGTGGCTCAATTTGATGTCAATGCATACAATCAAGATTTAGGCCCAGTACAAACCAACGATTTATCCCTTAATCAATTTGGATATTATAACAATCCTGTTTTTGGAAAAACAAAAGCCAGTTTTGTGTCTCAAGTTGCATTAGCGGTTACTAATCCTACTTTTTATACTCCTGTAATTGATTCAGTATATCTTTATGTACCTTATTTTAGCACCTTTCAAAGTACCGATACAGATTCAGGAGATAGTACATATAAACTAGATTCTATTCAGGGTTCAGGAAAAATTAAACTAAGTATATACGAATCTACTAAAATGCTAGAAGATTATGATGCTTCAACAGGTTTTCAGCAACCACAAAAATACTATTCTAATCAGAAATCCGTTTTTGACACCTATCATTCTGCCAACCGTTTAAATAATGATAACAGCAATGTGTACGATCATACTGTAACAGCACCCGATTACAGTCAAAATGACCAATTCGTATTCAGTCCAAAACAAATTAAATTTTACAAAAATGGTTCCGATGGGAATCCTGATTATACTAATGTTAGGACTAGACTTGCTCCAGGGTTATTTGTCAATTTAGACAAAACGTTTTTTACTTCAAAAATAATGCAAGCTCCATCTGGGAAATTATTTAATAACAATGTGTTTAAAGAATATTTTAGAGGGCTGTATTTTAATGTGGAGGAAGCTTCAGGTTCTGAAAGTCAAGGAACCTTAGCCATGATGAATTTTTCAAGAGGGGTCATCACTATTGTATATAAAGATCAAGTTTCGTCTACTGATACCACAATCACAAGAAAAGAAATGACGATTAATCTTTCAGGGCATAGTGTAAACTTGCTGGAAAATGACAATACCTATCCGGGTTATGTCACGCCAAATCCAACACAAGGAGACAACAGGCTCTTTTTAAAAGGTGGTAATGGTTCCATGGCGGTAATTGATTTATTTAATGGAGAGAAGAATAGTAATAACGCAGATTTGAACAAAATGAGAAATGAAAATTGGATGATTAACGAAGCCAATCTTACTTTTTCAATTGATAAAGATGCTATGACTGGAGCGCCAGAACCAAATCGAGTTTATCTATATGATTTGACTAACAGAAGGCCTTTGATTGACTTGTATACGGATATTAGTACAAGTGCTTCAACATCAAAATTCAATAAACAAATATTTGGAGGTATTTTAATGGATGATAATGAAAAAATTGTCAATAAGGCAAATGGAGAAAGAGGAACGAAATATAAAATAAGAATTACAAATTACCTTAGAATGTTGGTTAAAAATGGATTAAATACCGATCCTTTAAAAGACTCAACAAATGTAAGATTAGGATTGGTTATAACAGAAAATATAAGTAATAGCGCTAATGTTTATTTACAATCACCATTTTCTACAAATTCTCCAGCACCATTAAATGGAACAGGAACTCAACTTAGTAAATACATTCCCCAAATGTCTGTCATAAATCCACTAGGAACAATATTGTATGGGTCCAACCCAAGTGTTCCTTCAAATAAAAGATTAAAACTAGAAATTTATTACACAAAACCAAATTAAAAAGAAAAATTATGTGTGGAATAGTTGGATATATTGGATATAGAGAAGCGTACCCTATTGTAATAAAAGGGTTAAAACGATTAGAATACAGAGGATATGATAGTGCTGGAGTTATGCTTTATGACGGTAAAGCACTTAATGTTTCAAAGACGAAAGGGAAGGTTTCAAATTTAGAGGAGAAATCAGCTTCAGAAAATACAATTAATGGAAGTATTGGTATGGGGCATACCCGTTGGGCTACACACGGAGTACCCAATGATGTGAATTCGCACCCACATCTATCAAATTCAGGTGAGTTAGCTATTATTCACAATGGAATTATTGAAAATTATGAGCCGTTGAAAAAAGAACTCATCAATAGAGGGTATGTTTTTCATTCGGATACAGATACTGAAGTCTTGATTAATTTGATTGAAGATGTTCAAAAAAAGGATAAACTTAAATTAGGTAAGGCGGTTCAAGTAGCTTTAAACCAAGTAGTAGGTGCTTATGCAATTTGTGTTTTTGATACGAAAAAGCCAAATGAAATTGTAGCAGCTCGTTTAGGAAGTCCTTTGGCAATTGGAGTTGGTGAAGGAGAGTTTTTTATCGCTTCTGATGCTTCTCCTTTTATAGAGTATACTTCTAATGCAATTTATTTAGAAGATGAAGAAATGGCAATTGTTCGTCTATACAAGCCTATTAAAATTAGAAAGATTAAAGATGATACATTAGTTGATCCTTATGTTCAAGAACTCCAAATGAATTTGGAACAAATTGAAAAAGGAGGATACGAACATTTCATGTTAAAAGAAATTTACGAACAACCTAATGTTATAAAAGACACCTACAGAGGAAGGTTGTTGGCGAATAGTGGCATCATCCAAATGGCTGGTATTGAAGATAATATCGAGAAATTTTTAAATGCTGATAGAATCTTAATTATTGCATGTGGTACGTCTTGGCACGCTGGGTTGGTCGCAGAATATATTATTGAAGAATTTGCAAGAATTCCTGTTGAAGTGGAATACGCTTCAGAATTCCGTTATAGAAATCCAATTATTACGAATAAAGATGTGGTTATTGCCATTTCTCAATCGGGAGAAACAGCAGATACGTTGGCAGCGATTAAATTGTCTAAAGAAAAAGGCGCTTTTGTATTTGGAGTTTGTAATGTTGTAGGTTCTTCTATTTCAAGAGAAACTCACGCGGGTGCTTACACTCATGCAGGTCCTGAAATTGGAGTAGCTTCTACAAAAGCTTTTACAACTCAAATTACGGTCTTGACGATGATGGCTCTACGTCTAGCAAAAGCTAAAGGGACTATCTCAAATTCTGATTTTCACCGTTATTTGTTAGAATTGGAGGTGATTCCAGAAAAAGTAATGGAAGCACTTCAAACCAATGATATTTCCAAAGAAATTGCGGCCATATATAAAGATGCACCAAACTGTTTGTATCTAGGTAGAGGTTATAATTTTCCAGTAGCTTTGGAAGGAGCGCTAAAACTTAAAGAGATTTCATACATCCATGCAGAGGGGTATCCAGCAGCAGAGATGAAGCACGGGCCTATTGCTTTGATTGATGAAAAAATGCCAGTTGTCGTGATTGCACCTAAGCAAAATCATTATGATAAAGTAGTAAGTAACATCCAGGAAATAAAATCAAGAAGTGGTAAAATTATCGCTATTGTGACCAAAGGCGATGTGCAAGTTAAAGATTTAGCAGACCATGTTATTGAAATTCCTGATTCATCAGACGCTTTATCTCCTTTATTAACTACTATTCCGCTACAATTATTGTCTTACCACATTGCGGTTATGAGAGGATGTAATGTTGATCAACCTAGAAATTTAGCAAAATCAGTTACTGTAGAATAACCTTAATGATATCCAAAACTAAAGGCTGACTCATGTAAGAGTTCAGCCTTTTTTTATTTTCATATTACTTTTTTTTATCCTTAAAATAACAAAAGTGTAAAATAAATTAACAATTTTTTAATAGTATAAAAAAAAGTTGTATTTTGGCTACTTAAACCAAGAAAATCAAAACCTAATGAAGATTTATTATTTTATTTTGACATTGTTTTTTTGCAGCATTTCCTTTGCGCAAAGTACAATTTCTGGTTCGGTAAAAGACAATAAAAACGAACCGATTCCTGGTGCTAACATTAAAGTAGTTGGTGAATCAGCAGGAAGTGTTTCAGATGTAGATGGTAAGTTTGTTATCAAAGTAACAAAAAAGCCTCCATTTACTCTTGAGATATCAAGCATTGGTTATGCTACTCAAAAAGTACAAGTGACTTCTGCTTCACAAAAAGTTGATGTGGTGCTAAACAGTACGGATACACAACTTGACGAAATTGTAGTGGCTGCTTCTCGTACTCCAGAGCGTGTAAAAGAATCGCCAGTTACGATTGAACGAATGAGTGTAAAAGACATCAAAAAAACAGCTTCACCAACATTCTATGATGGTTTGGAAAATTTAAAAGAAGTTCAAATGAATACGAGTAGTATGTCGTTTAAATCGATTAATACTCGTGGGTTTGCAACCGTGGCTAACACGCGTTTTATGCAGTTAGTAGATGGTATGGATAACTCCTCTCCCTTATTAAACTTTGTAATCGGAAATATGATTGGTATTTCTGAAATTGATGTACAAAGTGTAGAATTGTTACCAGGAGCTTCATCGGCTTTGTATGGTGCAAATGCCTTCAACGGTATCATGTTTATGAACAGTAAAAGTCCGTTTACGAGTCAAGGGGTTTCGGCTTATGTAAAATATGGTCAAACGAATCAAAAAGCAGCAGGGACAAACGATTATGCCGATTATGGAGTTCGTGTAGCGAAAGCCTTCGATAATCATTTTGCTGCGAAAGCAAACTTTACCTTTTTGAAAGCAACTGACTGGTTTGCTACAGATTACAGAGATATTAATAATCCAGGAAAAGACAGATCTTATTATAACTATAACGGTCTTAATGTTTATGGTGACGAGGCTTCCACAAATATTAAAAATGTAGGACAAACTTTAGCAAATATGGGTTTAATTCCAGCATCTGCTGTTAACTTATTACCAAATTACAATGTAAGTAGAACAGGATATAATGAGGTAGATTTAACCGATAACAAAGTTAGAAACGCAAAAATAGATTTCTCTTTACATGCAAGACCATTTGGTAATGAAAAATTAGAAATTATATGGCAAAGTAAATTTGGTTTTGGAAACACCGTATATCAAGGAGCTAATAGATATTACTTGAATGACTTTTTTATGGAACAACATAAATTAGAATTAAAAGGTAAAAATTTCTTCTTAAGAGGTTATACTACAACAGAAGATGGTGGAAAATCATATGACATGTTGTTTACAGCACTTAATATAAACAGAGCTTGGAAAAGTGATGCAACATGGTTTGGACAATATGCAGGACAATTTATACAGTCAACGTTGGGTGGTGCAACTCCTGATCAAGCACATGCTGCAGCAAGAGCAATAGCTGATACAGGAAGATTGATTCCTGGTACAGATGCGTTTAAAGCCGCATTTAATAATGTAATTTCTAATCCAGATGTGCTTTCAGGTTCTAAATTAGTAGATAATTCAAGAATTTACCATTCAGATGCTAACTACAATTTTAAAGACGTTTTTAAACCTGTAGAAATACAAGTTGGAGGATCTTTTAGACAATACCGGTTAAATTCTCATGGTAGAATTTATACAGATGCAACGGGTCCTATTTATTACAATGAATATGGATTATATACTCAAGCCCAAAAGAAATTAATGGAAGATCGTTTAAAACTTACAGCTTCTGTTCGTTATGATAAATCTAAAAATTTTGATGGTAATTTTTCTCCAAGATTTTCAGCAGTTTATTCTGCAGGAGCTCAGAAAAATCATACCTTTAGAGGGTCTTTTCAAACAGGATTTCGTAATCCATCTACTCAAGATCAATACATTGGGTTTAATGTAGGTAGTGCGGTATTAGTTGGTTCTGCTCCAGATAACTTGGTAAGATATACTGAAACTTTGCCAGTAGCAAATGATATTTATGGGAATGGACAAAATTATGCTGGTGGTACTACTGTAGTTATGACTGGAGTTAACGCATACAACAATTCTTATACCGCAGCATCAGCGCAAGCTTTTGCTGCAATGGCAGGGACCAATCCTGTAGCAGCAGCAGCTTTATTGAGAAAATCTAATGCAACTTATGTTAAGCCAGAAACGGTTAAAGCATTTGAATTAGGCTATAGAGGACAGTTTAAAGGATTCTCTTTTGATATTAACACCTACTATAATGTGTATAATAATTTCTTGGGTAATCTTACGGTTGTTGCTCCTTTATATGGAACAGCAATGGATTCTCCAAATATTGCAGCAGGTCCTACTGATCCAGGATTTCAATCTATTCATGCATTAACTTCTGGAAATACTAGAGCTTATCAATTATATACAAATACAGATATTGAAATTAAATCTTTAGGTTTTGGAATTGGTGTAGCAAAAAAAGTATATAAAAATTTCGAAGTTAGTGCTAATTACAATTATGCTCAATTTGATTTTGACCAAGCAAAAGATCCAAGTTTTGAAGCAGGATTTAATACACCAAAACACAGAGTAAAAGCGTCGTTTGGAAATGAAAAATTATTCAAAAACTTCGGATTCAATGTAAGCGGAAGATGGAGCACAAGCTATTTGTGGCAATCTACTTTTGCGGATGGTATGATTCCTTCAGCAACTGTTTTTGATGCCCAAATAAACTATTCTATTCCAAAATTAAAATCCGTTCTTAAATTAGGTGCGGCCAACATTGGAGGAAAAGAATACCAACAAGTTTTAGGAGCGGGATATATAGGACATCAATATTTTGCGTCTTTAATCATCAATCCATAATAAGTTCATTCAATAACAAATAATAAGTAGTATTATGATAAAAAATTTAAAATGGCTAGCATTGGTTTCGTTGACCTTTATAGCTTGTGACAACAGCGATGATGTTGCAACCGTTGCCAATTCCTCAGACGGATTACCGTTGACGGCTGGTACTGCAGATTTTTCTAAATATGTGGCTTTAGGAGATTCTTTTGCTGCAGGATTTAGTGATGGTGCCCTTTTTATTGAAGGACAAAAAGGAGCTTATCCAAACATTTTAGCACAACAATTTTCTCTTGTTGGAGGGGGTGATTTTAAAACTCCATTTATGGCAGATAATGTAGGAGGATTTATTGGTCAAACACCTAGGTTATATTTAGCAACTATGCCTGATGGTTCTAGTGCTCCAATGCCAGTTTCAGGAACACCTTCGACAAATCCAACAACAGTTTTGACCGGACCATTTAATAATTTGGGTATTCCTGGTGCAAAAGCAATTCATTTAGGCTATAGTGGTTATGCGTTAGCGAATCCATATTTTGGTCGAATGGCTTCTAGTTCAACGGCTACTGTTATTGGAGATGCTGTAGCTCAAAATCCTACATTTTTTTCATTATGGATTGGAGGAAATGATGTTTTAGGCTATGCAACATCTGGAGGAGACGGCTCAAATCCAATCACACCCTCTGGAACTTTCGATATAGCTTATAATGCTTTAGTATCTCAGCTTACAACTGGGGGTAGAAAAGGAGTAATTGCCAATTTGCCTTATGTTAGTTCTTTACCATTCTTTACCACTGTACCATACAATCCGTTAAGTGCAACTGTTTTAGGGCAAGGTAGTCAGTCTGCTGGAGTGACAACCATCAATGCGTTGAATGCTCAATTATATGGACCTTTAAAACAAGCATTAACTGTATTTGGAGCTGGAGATAGAATTAATTTGTTGTCAACTACAAATTCAAATCCACTTTTAATTAAAGATGAAAATTTAACAGATTTATCTGCTCAGTTGACCGCTGCATTTACTCCAACATTGGGTGCAGCTAATGCAGCTTTTTATGGTGCGGTATTTGGGAAGGCTAGACAAACAACCCCTTCAGATTATGTTCTGTTGTCGACAAAAGCAGCTATAGGTACGGCACCTACAGCCAGTGATTCGGGATTGGGAGTTGCTCCTCCATCTCCGCTTAATAAATTTGGAATTACATTCCCTTTGCAAGATAAACATATTTTAATTCCATCTGAGTCACAAGAGATTAAAACAGCAACTGACGCTTATAATGTTACAATTCAAGCCGCGGCTACAGCACATAATTTAGCTTTTGTAGACGCTAAAGCCATTATGAGTAAATTAGAAACTACAGGTATTCCGTTGAATGGATTTACTATGACCTCAACCTATGTTACAGGGAATTCGTTCTCTTTAGATGGGGTGCACCCTAGTCCAAGAGGATATGCCTTGATAGCAAATAAGTTTTTAGAGGCTATCAATACAGCCTATGGTTCTAACTTTAAAGGAGTTGATTTGGGAATCTATAGAATTCTTTTTCCTGCTTCTTTATAATAAAAGATAAAATTACTTCAAGAAGGGTTGTCTATACTGACAACCCTTTTTTGTTTTACAATGCAAGACTAATAACTTTATAATAAAAGTTTAGTTCCAAGTGAGTTTGTTGGGTTAAATCCTATTGATTTTTTCAAGATTTAGGTCTATCATAATAAAAAAATCAAAAAACATATAAAAAAATCAACTTTTACTATTGATTTTCTATTCAGAAAATTTATCTTTGCACTCTGAAAAACACTTCGTTTTTTTATTTCTAAAACGCTATTAAATAAATACATAAACTATGTCAAAAGCAATAGGAAAAGTTTCACAGATTATCGGACCAGTAGTTGACGTGGTATTCAACACAAACGATTCTGAATTACCAAAAATTTATGATTCATTAGAAATCATTAAAAAAGACGGAACTAAATTGGTTCTTGAAGTGCAATCCCACATCGGAGAAGATACAGTGCGTACCGTATCTATGGACTCGACAGATGGTTTGAGTAGAGGGGTTGATGTACACGCTACTGGGGCTCCAATTCAAATGCCAATTGGTAGTGATATTTATGGAAGATTGTTTAATGTTGTGGGTGATGCTATTGACGGTTTAGGGGATTTACCAAAAGACGGTGCAAATGGAATGCCTATTCACAAACAAGCTCCAAAATTTGAAGATTTATCAACTTCTACAGAAGTATTGTTTACAGGAATCAAAGTAATCGATTTGATTGAGCCTTACGCAAAAGGAGGTAAAATTGGTTTGTTTGGTGGTGCTGGAGTTGGTAAAACGGTATTGATTCAAGAATTAATTAATAATATCGCTAAAGGTCACGGGGGTCTTTCTGTATTCGCAGGAGTAGGGGAAAGAACTCGTGAAGGAAATGACTTACTTCGTGAAATGTTGGAGTCAGGAATTATTAAATATGGTGATGATTTCATGCACTCTATGGAAAATGGAGGTTGGGATTTAACCAAAGTAGATAAAACTGGAATGCGTGAATCCAAAGCGACTTTCGTTTTCGGTCAGATGAATGAACCACCTGGAGCTCGTGCTCGTGTGGCTTTATCAGGACTTTCTATCGCTGAATATTTCCGTGATGGAGCAGGTTCTGACCAAGGGAAAGACGTATTGTTTTTCGTAGATAATATCTTCCGTTTTACACAAGCAGGTTCTGAGGTATCGGCTCTTTTAGGGCGTATGCCTTCTGCGGTAGGGTACCAACCCACATTGGCAACGGAGATGGGTGCAATGCAAGAACGTATTACATCTACTAAAAAAGGATCTATTACTTCAGTACAAGCGGTTTATGTACCTGCGGATGACTTAACTGACCCTGCGCCTGCAACAACGTTTGCGCACTTAGATGCTACTACCGTATTGTCTCGTAAAATTGCGGAGTTGGGTATCTATCCAGCGGTTGATCCTCTTGATTCTACTTCTCGTATCTTAACGCCTCTTATCTTAGGAAATGACCACTATAACTGTGCGCAAAGAGTAAAAGAAATTCTTCAAAAATACAAACAACTTCAAGATATCATCGCAATCCTTGGAATGGAAGAATTATCTGAAGAAGATAAATTAGCTGTATCAAGAGCGCGTAGAGTTCAACGTTTCTTGTCTCAACCTTTCCACGTGGCGGAACAATTTACAGGTATCCCAGGAGTATTGGTAGATATTAAAGACACTATCAAAGGATTTAATATGATTATTGATGGGGAATTAGATCACTTACCAGAAGCGGCATTCAACTTGAAAGGGACTATTGAAGACGTTATCGAAGCAGGTCAAAAAATGTTAGCAGAAGCGTAATAGAATTATGAATTATGAATTACGAATTATTAATTTTCGTAATTCGTAATTTTAAATTCGTAATTAATTAAATTATGATTTTAGAAATAGTATCACCAGAAGCTACCTTATTTAAAGGTGAAGTTACTTCAGTTTCTTTACCAGGAGTTGACGGGTCTTTTCAAATATTGAATAACCACGCTCCTATAGTTTCTATTTTAAAACAAGGTGCCATAAAAATTTCAGCAACCAGTTTTCATTTTGAAAAAGAAGTTGAGAATAAATTCACTCGAGTAAATGATCAGAATTATACTCTTGAAATTAATTCAGGTACTATTGAAATGAAAGACAATAAGGTTATTGTACTTGCTGACTAAACCTTAAAAAAAATAATTATCAAAAGCCAAGCATCTTTGTTTGGCTTTTTTTTATTTTTGGTAGATGAAAAAAATCAACGAATACGAATTAATAATTTTTCCCGGAAAAATACCTATTTGGAGATTAGTAATAGCTTCGGCTTTATTAACGCTGGTTTTATACTATTTATATTTAGCATTAACCTTTTTTTATTATTTAGGTTTTACGGAAATGGCTTTTAAAAGCCTTGCAAGAGTTATTAAATTAATTACTTATCCTATGTTTTTAATCGTTTCATTAAGTATGACTAAAACGATATTAATTGATACGGATAAAGATAAATTAATTTCAAGGTATCAATTAAGTTCATTTTCTAAAGATGTTTTATCAAAAATTCCCGAACTTGAATATGTTGCTGTTTTTTTTAATTCTAAAGAGGAATTTGAAGTCAACTTATGGTATCAAGGAAATAAACATTATCAAATGTATCGTTTTGAAAAGAAAGAGGAAGCCATGAATTTAGCTATGATAACTTCTACAAAATTAAATATTGATGTGCTAGACGCAACTGTATAAGGAGATTTTAAATGGGTTGATAAAACTAAATTATGAAACAGTTTCCAAAAGATTTATCTCAAAAACTACAACAACGCGAGGTCAATAATGCCTTGCGCTATTTGCCTTCCCCAAACCGTTTAGTTGATTTTTCTTCCAACGATTATCTTGGTTTTGCACATTCGGAAGTCATTTTTAATCAAACACATAAGTATCTTTTAGAGAATAATTGTAAAATAAATGGCGCCACAGGGTCACGATTAATTTCTGGAAATCATAGCCTATATCAACAAGCTGAATTTCAAATAGCACAGTTTCATCAAGCTGAGGCTGCCTTGATTTTTAATTCAGGTTATGATGCCAATGTTGGATTTTTTAGTTGTGTTCCGCAACGTCATGATGTGGTTCTTTATGATGCATTATGTCATGCCTCCATCCGAGACGGAATCCAAATGAGTCATGCTAAATCGTATAAATTTCAGCATAATGATCTCTATGATTTAGAACAATTAATTTTAAAACGCACAACACACAACGCACAACGCACAACTTTTTACATAGTTACAGAATCTGTTTTTTCAATGGACGGAGATTCACCAAATCTTGAGAAATTGATTGCGCTTTCTCAAAAGTATAACGCGTATGTTGTCCTTGACGAAGCCCATGCTCTGGGAGTTTATGGCGTGAAAGGAGAAGGATTACTTCAAAGTTTAGGTTTGCAAGACCAAATTTTCGCCCGAATTGTCACTTTCGGAAAGGGATTGGGTTGCCATGGCGCAGCAATTTTAGGAAGTCAAGAGTTGAAAAGGTATCTGGTTAATTTTGCACGAAGTTTTATCTATACTACTGGACTTTCGCCACACGCGGTAGCTACAATCATCTGTGCCTACCAACATTTAATACAGCAACAAGAAACGCTTGAACAACTTAAAAACAACATTCAATTCTTTATACAACAGCAGAAACTTTTCGGATTAAAACCCTTGTTTGTTTACAGTAAATCGGCGATTCAATCGGCGATACTTCCTGGAAACGATAACGTAAAAACAATTGCTACCCAATTGCAAGAAAAAGGGTTTGATGTCAAAGCCATTCTTTCTCCCACCGTTCCCGAAGGCCAAGAACGGTTGCGTTTTTGTTTACATGCGTACAATTCCGAAAAGGAAATTTTAGAGGTTTTAGATTTGTTACGTAATCTAATTTTTTAGAATTTTGACATTTCAAATTCTGTATTCCAAAAAATAAATTCGAACTTTGCAATTAAAGTAAAATTATGAAACTATTTATAACAGGAATTGGCACCGATGTTGGTAAAACCGTTACATCAGCCATAATAACTCAAGCTCTGGAAGCCGACTATTGGAAACCTGTTCAGGCAGGTGATTTAGACAATTCGGATAGTCACAAAGTCAAAGCTCAAATCTCAAATCCCAAATCTCAAATTTTTGAAAACAGCTACAAATTAAACACACCTGCAAGTCCGCATTTAGCTGCTGCGTTAGATGGCATTACAATACACATTAAACAAATCAAGGAACCTAAGACAAAGAACCATTTGGTTATTGAAGGCGCGGGCGGAATATTAGTTCCATTGAATGATTCGGATTGTATTGTTGACTTGATTCAGAAAGACTATAAGGTAATTGTGGTTTCAAGACATTACTTAGGGAGTATCAATCACACACTTTTGACTTATGAAGCTTTAAAAACTAGAAAAATAGCCATTTCTGGGATTGTTTTTTCTGGGGATGAAAACAAAGCTTCTGAAGAAATCATACTTAAAAAAACAGGCGCAAAATTCATTGGAAGAATAGACAATGAACCTTATTTTGATCAAAATGTCATCCAATATTACGCTGATAAGTTTCGTGAAAATCTTTTAACTTTATAAGAGAACAGAAACAAGAATAAAGAGAATAGACTTTTCTATCTTTGTATAAATTATTGGAGCGTAGTCTATATTCTATTCTCCATTTTCTATATGTTTTGACAAATGAACTTATCCGAAAGAGACCTATTATATAACTGGCATCCGTATACCCAACATAAAACCGCAGCGATTCACCCCGCTATTGTTAAAGGGAAAGGTGCTTTGCTTTGGGATGAACACGGAAAGGAGTTTATTGACGCCATCGCTTCTTGGTGGGTTAATCCTTTTGGGCATTCAAACACAGTGATTGCCGAGGCTATCTACCAACAGCTTACCACGCTTGAGCATGTTCTTTTTGGGGGATTTACTCATGATAAAGCCGTATTGCTTTCTGAAAAATTAATTCCCTTACTGCCTTCCAACCAAAAGAAACTTTTTTATTCCGATAATGGCTCAACAGCCGTAGAAGTAGCTCTCAAAGGGGCTTTTCAATATTATTACAACAAAGGAATTAAAAAAACAAAATTCATTGCTTTTGAAGATGCTTTTCACGGCGATACTTTTGGAGCTATGGCGGCGAGTGGCATTACTTTTTATTCGGAAGCCTTTCAGGGTGCGATGTTGGAAGTCACACGTATCCCCGTTCCCACAAAGGGAAAAGAAACCGAAACCTTGGCACAATTACAAGCCTTGGTAGAATCCAAAGATTATGCGGCGTTCATTTTTGAACCACTCGTTCTAGGAGCAGCAGGTATGGTAATGTATGCTCCAGAAGTGCTCGACCAAATGATTGCGATGTGTCGCGCGCATGATGTCTTTACCATTGCCGATGAAGTCATGACGGGATTCGGGAAAACAGGTAAAACATTTGCCTGCGATTATCTCATGCATCAACCCGACATGATGTGTCTTTCTAAAGCCCTTACTGGCGGAACAATTCCCATGGCGATTACCTCATTTTCTCAAGAAATATACGACGGATTTTATGACAATGATGTAAACAAAGCCTTGTTTCACGGACATACCTTTACGGCCAATCCAACGGGATGCGCAGCAGCATTGGCAAGTATCGATTTGTTGCTAACACCCGAAATGCAAAACCATATTTCACGCATTCATCTCAGGCATTTAGATTTTGAAACTAAGATAAAGAATCACCCTAGAGTAAAAACTACTCGGGTACTCGGTGTTATTTTTGCTTTAGAAATTAGAACCGATTCAGAAGAAAGTTATTACGGAACTCTGCGCAACAAACTGTATCATTTCTTTATTGAAAAGGGCATTATTTTGCGTCCCGTGGCGAATACAATTTATGTTTTACCGCCTTATATCATTACCGATACGCAGTTGCAAAACGTATACGAGACCATAGAAAAAGCCCTTGAAATAGTCTAAAATTTTTTAGTTAACCCGAAAAAACTTTGCGACCTTTGCCAACAAAATCATTCCGTTGAAAACGAAGATTGCCGTTACTTCCTTTGCTTCTTTATCGCCGTTGGGTTCTTATACAGAAACGGCTTGGGAAGCCTATGGCACATCCAAAACAACGATAGCAAGCTATGATTTTGACGGCCAAAAACAGTTTGCTGCCAAAATTCCTGCTTTTCAGCGTCAAGCGATAGAGACACTTCGACATTCAGAACCTAAATACAAGGCGCTCGACGAAACCGTTTTACTCGCTATTTTGGTGGCTCGTCAAGCTGTAAAACAAGCAGGATGGCACGCCAACGACACCTTCGGAATCAATATAGGGTCGTCTCGTGGCGCTACCCAACTTTTTGAAAAATACCACCAAGAATTTATAGAAACAGGTAAAACAGCGACATTAGCATCGCCCACCACAACCCTTGGGAATATTGCCTCGTGGGTGGCACGCGATTTAAAAACACAAGGTCCCGAGATATCACATTCCATTACGTGTGCTACGGCACTCCATGCGGTTTTGAATGCTGTGGCGTGGCTGCAGTCGGGGATGGCAAACAAATTTTTGGTAGGCGGTAGCGAAGCGCCTTTAACGCCGTTTACGCTGGCTCAAATGCATGCTTTGAAAATATATGCCAAAGACGAACAAGAATACCCTTGTCGCGCTTTCGATTTGGAGAAAACAAAAAACACAATGGTCTTAGGTGAAGCCGCTGCAGTAGCGTGCTTAGAGACAGGAATTTCCGCCCATGCGCTAGCCTATATAGCGGGTATAGGATATGCAACGGATACCATTGAGCACAATACGTCCATTTCGATGGAAGCTGATTGTTTTCAAAAGTCGATGAAGATGGCCTTGCAAGAAACGCCTTTGGAAGCTGTAGATGTAGTGGTGCTCCATGCGCCTGGTACCATAAAAGGGGATGCCTCAGAATACCGCGCCATTCAAAAAGTATTTGGAGATCAAATGCCGTTACTCACTACCAATAAATGGAAAGTAGGGCATACGTTTGGCGCTTCGGGAATGCTCAATATTGAACTGGCACTAATCATCTTGCAACACCAACAGTTTATTGGAATTCCTTATGTGATGCAAACACAAAGCAGGTCTTCCTTTTCGAAAATTTTAATTAATGCAGTAGGTTTTGGGGGCAATGCCGTGAGTATTTTATTGTCTAAAACGCCCTAGTTGGTTTCAGAATTCTTTTCCAACGCTTTCATTTGAGCATACACTTTATCGCTTTCCCAGCCTTTTCGGAGGAGGGTATCGCAGAATTTTTTGCGTTTTTTCAAGCTGTTTTTTTCGGTGATGCTTTGCCAAACCTGGCTGGAAAGATTTTCAAATGTGATTTCGTATTCGTCATTAGGAAGACTGTCAAGGGCTTTTCGAATCAAATAATCAGAAATTTGACGCGCTTGTAGTTCGTTTTTAATACGGTTTTTTCCCCACAATTTTTGATGGAATTTTCCTATTGCAAAAGCCAAAGCAAACCGTTCTTCATGAAGAAAACCTTCTGTAAGTAAATGGACTATAACTTCTTGACGTTCGATTTCTGTGAGGGAAAAGTGACGAAGTTTCTCTTGAACATCAGCATGACACCGATCTTGATAGGCACAATAGTACTCCATTTTTTTGAGGATTTCTGTTAAAGTTAGGCTAGACTTGGCGTTCAAGGACTTACGTATTGTATTAATGTTGATAATTTAATAACACAAATGTATTGAAATTCTGTAAATTGAACGTAATTTTGTATGTTCGAAATTCTAATAAAAATTTTTTGTTTTTATGAAGTTAAAATTAGTACTTGTAGCACTTTTCGTAAGCGTTTTTTCTTGGGGGCAAACAAATCCAACTGCACAAAATTTACCATATTCACAAGATTTTTCTTCATTTACTGGGGCTACAACAACTTATCCTGCTGGATGGCAGGGCTGGACAGTGTCAGGATCTCTTGGGACTTCTTATAGTTCCTTGGCACCAAATGGAGATCAAGCATTAGCAGGAGCTACAAATACCTCTACATCAGCACATGTTGGGGATTTTAATGGTAAATTAGGTATATTGTCAACTTCTAGTGCTATTAAATCTGTTTGTTTAGCAATTAATACTACAAGTTTGACTTCAATTCAAGTTACTTTTGATGCATCAACACAAAGAACAGAAAACACAAGACAAAATGAATTAGGATTACAATATAGGATAGGGACTAGTGGAACCTTTACAAATGTTTCTTCTGCAACTTATCTTAATCAAATGAGTCCGACAAACACTACTGGAACAACTTCTGTCAATACTGTTAACGTTTCTGTTACTTTACCATCTGCATGCGAGAATGTTTCTGTTTTACAATTAAGATGGATAATTAGAGACGTATCTGGTTCAGGAAATAGACCAGGTTTTTCTATAGATAACATTAATATTACTTCTTTAAGCGTTTCATCCCCACCCGTAGTTACAGCCTCTACCTTTTCGGGGAATGTGGGTACGGCGTTTAACAATTCGATAGTGGCTACCAATTCGCCTACGAGTTATGCCTACACAGGTACGCTCCCAGGAGGATTGAGTTTTAATAATGCCACCGGAGCTATTACAGGTACGCCTACTACTATTGGTTCATCAACCATTTCTGTAACGGCCACTAATACAGCGGGTACGAGTTCGGCTGCTACTATTACGTTCAATATTGCGGCCGCAGCAGTTCCAGTTGTGACAGCAACAACCTATACAGGAACGACAGGAACAGCTTTTAGTAACACTGTATCGGCCACCAATTCACCCACAAGTTATGCTTACACGGGAACATTGCCTCCAGGGTTGAGTTTTAGTACAAGTACGGGAGCTATTACAGGAACACCCACTACTGCGGGATCTTATTCTATTTCGGTAACCGCTACCAATGCAGCGGGAACGAGTGCAGCTGCTACCATAGGGTTTACGATTTCGTTGCCCGCCCCAGTAGTAACGGGAGGAACATTATCAGGTACCGTAAGCACGGCATTTACGTATACAATTTCAGCCACCAATTCGCCTACGAATTATGCAGTAGCGAGTGGGGCACTGCCGAATGGATTGTCATTAAATAGTACCACAGGACAAATTACAGGTACGCCCACAACGGCAGGTTCGTTTTCGGTAACGGTAACCGCAACCAACGGTACAGGAACAAGTGCACCAGCTACACTTACGTTTACCATCGTGGCTTCAGCGTGTGTGACACAAGGGTTTGCCTCGGGAGCTACTGCACCTACAGGTTGGATTTTTACAGGGATTACGGGAACCTATACCACAGCGGGAAATTATGGTGCCGCCTCACCATCAGTAAGTATGTCAAGTAGTTCCCCAAATAGTGTGATAACCACAGAGGTGTTGCCTACAGGAAATGGGGCTGCACAATTTTCGTTTTGGTTTAAAGGACAAGGAATTACTTCGGGTTCTACGTCAACCTTACAAGTAGATGGCTATGATGGAGCTACGTGGACCAATATAGAGACAATTTCGAGTGCGACGCTTATTGCAAGTAGCAGTACCGCTGTGACCAGAACGTACAATTCGAGTTCGTCACCAGCTTTAAATTCAGGTTTTGTTCGTTTCCGATTGACCTATTTAAAAGGCTCTGGAAACCTTGCCATAGATGATATTTCTATTAGTTGTACAAGTATTGCGGTGAATGCCCCTGTGGTAACTGCTGCTACAGAAACAGGAACAGTGGGTTCGGCTTATTCTTATTTTATATCGGCCACTAATTTTCCAACCAGTTACGCCTATACAGGGACGTTGCCTCCGGGGTTGACGTTCAATACAACAACAGGGCAAATATCGGGAGCACCTACTACAGCAGGGAGTTATTCCATTTCGGTAACGGCTACCAATGCAGGAGGAACCAGTGTCGCAACAACCATTAGCTATACTATAAGTGCCTACGTTGCGGGATGTTATACCGTAAACTTCGATGATGGAACAGCAAAAAGTGCCTATGTAGCCGATGTGGTCACATTAAATGGAAAATCTTGGACTTTTTCAGAGGCGCTAATAGGAGGAACCAACACAACATCCGATTTTGGAATCGGTACCTATTGTGCACGAATTCGCTCAAACAGCTATGCAGGAATTACTATGGCTCAAGATAAACAAAACGGAATTTCTACTATTTCTTTTGATTATAAAAAGTATTATGCTGGAACGTATGTGAATCAGACTTTTAATGTGGAATACAGTAAAGATTCTGGGAATACTTGGATTTATATAGGAAGTATTTCTCCATCTTCAACTACAGTGGCAACCTATACAAGTGCGGCAATTAATCAATCAGGACCTATACGTGTTCGAATTGTGTTTGCATCGGGTACAGAAGATAATAACGTGAGATTAAATATTGATAATTTAAGCATTTGTGATTATGTTGGGGCTACTAAAGACATTGAAGTTTTTGGTAATGCAACAACGATATTTAACAATTCAGTAACGGTTTCAGATAATAATAATACTAATTTTAGTTCGTCGTTCTTTGTAGGAGATACACCCATAGTTAAAACGTTTGTAGTGACCAATAACGGGACTGGAACTCTAAACTTGTCGGGTCTATCGCTATCGTCTACAACCTATTATATCATTACGAGCGCATTATCGAGTACCACTTTATCAGCAGGACAAAGCGCCACGTTTTCAATTACTTTTAATTCGACAGCTACAGGTTTAAAAACGGCTACAGTAACTTTAACTAGCGATGATCCACTAAATGGGACATACAATTTTTTAATCAGTACGAAAGTATACAATTATACACGTTGTACGTTGACAGCACCAAGCGCGATTGCTCAAAATGATTTTGATAGTAATGTTGCCTACACTTATACTATTGGAGGAACAAATACAAACAATAGTGTTACTGGCGGAACCAATTATGGAGACAATAGAACCTCAAAAACGAATATGTTTACAGGTATGAATAGTTTCCAATCGAGTACCGTATTAAATACAATGACATTTGCAGGTATTAGTACCATGCAATATCAAAATTTAGAATTGGATTTTAATTTAGGGGCTTATGCATCTGCTACTGGTGATGGAATGGAAACGTCTGATTATGTTATGGTGTCAATAAGTACAGATGGAGGCACTACATTCTACGATCAATTGAAAATTACAGGAAACAACAATTCAATTTTTGATATAAATAATTCACTTTCTGCAAATTCGGTCACTTATAAAGCAAATGCAACAAATCCAACACGATTGGGAACATTAAATAATTCAACAAACACTACAGGTTCGTTGTTTAAAATTACCAAGTTACCTAATGTTTCAAGTTTAGTGGTAAAGTTTACTTTTTTGTCTAATTCTGCAACAGAAATTTGGGCTATTGACAATATTTCCATCAAAGGACAATCAGCTTTAACCACTACATGGGATGGAAGTACCTGGTCGGCAGGAATACCTACCAGCAGTACAAAAGCTATCATCAACGGGTATTACGATACCACTTCAAACGGAAGTTTACAAACCTGTGAATGTCAAATTAACTTAGGAAACACGTTAAATGTTTCGGCAGGTGATTATGTAGAAGTACAGAGTGACTTAACAAATTATGGTTCAATAAATGTAACTAATAACGCCAGTTTAGTGCAATTGAATGATGAGGCTGTAAACACCAATACTGGGACGACCACTATTGTTCGAAGAACCTCTCCTTTCAAAAAATTTGATTACACCTATTGGTCTACTCCCATAGAAACCGCCACGATTATCTCAATCTTTACAGGATGGCGAACGGATTATTCGTTCCAATTTGTAGCGCCTAATTTTTCAGATACGTTAACGATAAATAATTTAGGAACGATTACAGCGAATACTCCTGATGGGTTTGATGATTATGCGCCATGGGCTTGGAGTAATTATACCAGCAGTATGACACCGGGTCAAGGCTATGCCATTATGGGGCCAAGTACATTGTCTTTTACACCAACTGCCACTGCATCTGTGAGTTTTGTAGGCCGACAAAATAATGGAGTTATTACTCCTACTATTGCGTTGAGTGGCAATAGCGCTAATGCAAATGATGATTGGAATTTGATAGGAAACCCTTATCCTTCAGCAATTTATGCTGATGCTTTTATCAATGCTAATTCGAATATTTCAGGCACGTTATATTTTTGGACGCATACCATGGCTATCTCCACATCCTATCCAGGACCTGATTTATATAACTTTACAGCCGATGATTATGCGGTCTATAATTTGACAGGAGGAACTCGTGCTGGGTTGAATGGAGGGGCTACACCAACAGGATATATTGCATCAGGGCAAGGATTTTTTGTAGAAGCAGTTACCGCGGGTAATGTGTTGTTTAACAACTCGATGCGTAGTAAAAGTTATGCCAACAACGCTTTTTATAAACACAGCCTCACACAAACACAAACCGAGGCTCAAAAAAGTCGTTTGTGGTTGAATTTTCAAAACCCAGAAGGAATGTTCAGTCAACAATTGATAGCCTATCTACCACAATCTACTATGGGATATGATCAAGGCTATGATGGATTGAGTAATAGATCGAATAATTATGTACGCTTTTATTCTTTGCTAGAGGACGATCCATATACAATTCAAGCTCGTGGCACATTTGATGAAAATGATGTAGTTCCTCTTGGCTATTTTAGTGCGGCTACTGGAAATTTTTCTATAGGTTTAGAATCCTATGATGGGCTTTTCGACACGCAAGAGGTGTATTTGTATGACAAACTTTTGGGTATCGTTCACGATTTAAAACAAAGTGCATATTCATTTGACACCAACTACGGAACCTATGATAACCGTTTTGAATTGCGATATACGAATGCCTCTTTAAGCACAGATTCTATATCCGATTCGTTGGCCAATGTAGTAGTCTACCATCCTAAAGAAAGTCAGATGGTTGTTAAATCGACTCTTGAAAAAATTAGTGAGGTAACTGTTTATGATCTTTTAGGCCGTCCTATCGCCACACAAACTAATGTTGATGCCTATGAAGTAGTATTGCAAAATAATGCTTTCAGAAACCAAGTTTTGATAGTAAAAATTGTTTTAGAAAACGGGAAAGTACTCACTAAGAAGACAGCGATGTAGAGAAATTTCGTGAACTAATAATATTTTTCAAAATCCCAAAATAAGCTTCATGAATCTTTGGGGTATTACATCAAATAAAGAGAAGTTTAAGTTTTTTTCTAACATAATAAGCAATAAAAAAAACGGCGAAAAGCCGTTTTTTTTATTTTGGTCTAGTCTCTTTCTTTCATTTGAAACGTTTCCATAAATTTGGTAGTATAATTCCCTGAAATATAATCAGGATCATCCATCAATTGTCTATGGAAAGGAATCGTTGTTTTGATGCCTTCAATATAAAATTCATCCAACGCTCGTTTCATTTTATTGATTGCTTCTTCACGAGTTTGAGCTGTTGTGATTAATTTAGCAATCATAGAATCGTAATTTGGTGGAATTGTATACCCAGCATAAACATGCGTATCCAATCGAACTCCGTGTCCCCCTGGAGCGTGTAAAACGGTTATTTTTCCTGGAGATGGTCGGAAATCGTTATAAGGATCTTCCGCATTGATACGACATTCAATAGAATGCAATTGAGGCAAATAGTTTTTACCAGAAATTGGCACCCCAGCAGCCACAAGAATCTGTTCGCGAATCAAATCATAATCTATGACTTGCTCTGTAATAGGATGTTCTACTTGAATACGCGTATTCATTTCCATGAAGTAGAAATTACGGTGTTTATCTACTAAAAATTCTACCGTACCCGCACCTTCATATTTGATATATTCTGCTGCTTTCACAGCGGCTTCACCCATTTTGTGACGTAATTCATCGGTCATGAATGGAGAAGGAGTTTCTTCAGTCAATTTTTGGTGACGTCTTTGTACCGAACAATCTCTTTCAGAAAGGTGACAGGCTTTTCCATACGAATCGCCCACTACTTGAATTTCAATATGGCGAGGTTCTTCGATTAGTTTTTCCATGTACATCCCATCATTTCCGAAGGCAGCTGCGGCTTCCATACGAGCACTTTCCCATGCTTTTTCAAGCTCTTCTTCCTTCCAAATGGCACGCATTCCTTTTCCTCCACCACCAGCGGTAGCTTTCATCATCACAGGATATCCCGTTTCTTTGGCTACTTTTTTAGCTTGTTCAAAGTCTTCTAAAATGCCATCAGAACCAGGTACACAAGGAACTCCCGCTGCTTTCATCGTAGCTTTAGCGGTAGCTTTGTCTCCCATTTTCTCAATCATCTCAGGAGTAGCACCAATAAATTTGATTCCGTGTTCTTGACAGATTTTAGAAAATTTAGCATTTTCAGATAAGAATCCGTATCCTGGATGTATCGCATCAGCATTTGTAATTTCGGCAGCTGCTATAATATTTGACATCTTTAAATAAGATAAATTACTTGGAGGAGGCCCAATACATACCGCTTCATCTGCAAATTTTACGTGCAAACTTTCTGCGTCTGCAGTAGAATAAACCGCAACGGTTTTAATGCCCATTTCTCTACAGGTTCTAATTACTCGAAGCGCAATTTCCCCTCTATTGGCAATTAATATTTTTTTAAACATCTTTTTAAATTTTAAAATTACAAATCCCAAATCCCAAAATCCAATATTGGAATTTGTATTTTGATTATTGGAATTTCAAAATGACTATGATGGGTCTACTAAGAATAAAGGTTGATCAAACTCCACTGGAGACATATCGTCTACAAGAATTTTAACGATTTTTCCTGAAATTTCAGCTTCAATTTCATTGAAAAGTTTCATCGCCTCCACCACACAAAGTACATCTCCTTTTCCTATAGAAGAACCCACTTCTACGAAAGGCGCTTTATCTGGAGCAGGTTTTCTGTAGAAGGTTCCAATCATTGGAGATTTTACTGTAATGTATTTTGAGTTGTCTGCTGCCGGAGCTGCTGGAGCTGTTTCCGCTGGAGCCGCAACTTGTGGTACAGAAACTACTTGTGGCATGGCTTGCGCCATAGGAGCTTGTTGTACATAAGTTACTTCTGGAGCACTAGATTCTAAAGTAGTTTTGATGGTAATTTTAACATCACCAGTTTCTAATTTCACCTCTGCTACACCAGAATTTGAAACAAACTTGATTAAATTTTGAATTTCTTTTAAATCCATACTATTTTTCTTTTAGTTTATTATTTATTTTTTGTCGTATGCCCATTTTAAATAGATAGCTCCCCATGTGAAACCACCTCCAAATGCAGCAAATATTAAATTATCTCCTTTTTTTAACTGACTTTCAAAATCACTCAACAATAAAGGTAAAGTGGCTGAGGTCGTGTTACCGTATCTTTGTATGTTTACCAATACTTTTGACTCATCAAGTTCCATTCTTGAAGCCGTAGCATCGATAATTCGCTTATTGGCTTGATGTGCAACCAACCAGTCAATACTGTCTTTGGTTAGATTATTGCGTTGCATGATTTTTTCACTCACATCGGCCATTCCAGAAACAGCATATTTAAACACGGTTTTTCCGTCTTGAAAAACATAATGTTGGCTGTTTTCTACTGTTTCTTTTGAAGCCGGAAGAATAGAACCCCCTGCGTCAATTTTTAAATATTCACGACCAATTCCATCCGAGCGCAAATATTCATCTTGAAGACCTAATCCGTCATAGTTAGGTTCAAATAAAACAGCGCCCCCTCCATCACCAAAAATGATGCACGTAGCACGATCAGTATAATCTATGATTGAGGACATTTTATCGGCGCCAATCAAAAGCACTTTTTTATAACGCCCCGATTGAATATAGGCTGCTGCAGTTGACATTCCGTAAAGAAAACTCGAACAAGCCGCAGAAAGATCGTAGGCAAAGGCATTTACGGCACCAATTTGTGTAGCTACAAAAACGGCAGTGGCAGCAACAGGCATGTCGGGTGTGGCAGTGGCTACAATAACTAAATCAATTTCTGCAGGATTTAGATTCGATTTTTGTATTAAATCTTGAGCTGCTTTTATAGCTAAATAGGACGTTCCTTTTCCGTTTTCCTTTAGTAGACGTCTTTCTTTTATTCCAGTTCTTGTTGTAATCCATTCATCATTAGTATCTACCAAAGTTTCAAGAACTTGATTAGACAAAACAAAATCGGGTACATAACCACCCACCGCGGTGATTGCAGCTGTTATTGTATTCATAATAGTATTTTATGTACTCTTTAAAAAAGTATTTTAAAAAGTGGCTGAATTTACAAAAAAAATAGATTTAAAAAAACAAAAACTCTCACATAGTGAGAGTTTAAATGTTATTTTAAGCGTATATTAGGCAACAGCTACTGATTTATCAATAACTACTTGACCTCTGTAATACATTTTACCTTCATGCCAATACGCTCTGTGGTACAAATGTGCCTCACCAGTTACTGGACAAGTTGCAATTGTAGCTACAGTTGCTTTGTAGTGCGTTCTTCTTTTGTCTCTTCTTGTTTTCGAGGTCTTTCTCTTAGGATGTGCCATTTTACTATATTATTTATCCGTTAATAGTTGTTTTAATTTGTCCCATCTAGGGTCAGTATGTATTTCTTCTTTTTGCGTTTCTTTAGCTTCTTTGTTGTCTTTTTGTGATAGTGTTTCTAAGGTTTCTACTTGTAAAGTTCCTTCTTTTATTCCGGGATGAACCCGTTTAAAAGGAACCGAAAGCACAATCATTTCATAAATATATTGAGAAAGATCTATTTGATGTTCCCCGTGAGGAAGAATTAATAATTCTTCGTTGTCATTGTTAAATTCATCGCTAAATTGCACTACTAGTTTTAATTTTCCTTTTATAGGTAAATCAAACATTTCACCAGTTAAATCACATGGAACCAAAACGGTACCTTTGTGTTTAAACTGTATTTCAAGCATAGTAGTCTTTTTTTCTAAAACTACCTTAACGTGAACCAAACAATCATCATATTCATGATATTCAAATTCATCAAAGAACGATTTCTTAATTTCAAACTCAAATTGATGTTTTCCTAATTTTAGTCCTATAAAAGGAATTAAAAATTCATTTGTAACTTTCATCATGTCATCAATTTGACCTAAACCTATATATTTTAGGTTTGGGTGTGCAAAGATATAAAATTATTATAAATCCAAAAGCGTTGTATACATTTTTTTGTTTATAACTACTTTTCTTTTACAAGTAATGGATTTTTTGTAAGTTCGAAATGTTCGTTTCTCGAATGGTATAGGTCGATGGCAAGGTATACTGCTTCTTTGAAAGAAGTATAATCAGCCACACCTTTTCCAGCAATATCATAGGCCGTACCATGATCGGGCGAGGTTCTGATTTTGTTTAGTCCAGCGGTATAATTTACCCCATTTCCAAAAGACAATGTTTTAAAAGGAATCAATCCTTGGTCGTGATAACTAGCAAGAACGGCATCAAATTTTTCATATTGACCACTTCCAAAGAATCCATCAGCAGGATAAGGGCCGAAAGCCATTATTCCTTTTTCAAATAATTTTTTTATGGCAGGTTTAAAAATCATTTCTTCTTCTTTACCAATCACTCCGTTATCACCCGCATGCGGATTGAGTGCCAACAACGCAATTTTAGGTCTGTTGATTCTAAAATCTTGAATTAAGGTTTTGTTGATGGTTTCTACTTTTTGAAGGATAAGAGATTCTGTAAGATGTTTTGCCACTTCATGAACGGGAACATGATCGGTTAACAAGCCAACCCGTAAATTATCTTGAACCATAAGCATCAACGCATTTCCTTCAAGTTCTTGATTTAAATAATCGGTATGTCCGGGGAATTTAAACGCCTCCGATTGGATGTTGTATTTGTTAATTGGTGCCGTTACCATCACGTCAATCAATCCTTCTTTTAAGGCTTTAGTTGTTGCTTCAAAAGATTTTATAGCATATTTTCCAACGGTTTCATCGTTTTGGCCAAAGTTTAAATCAACGCCTTCTCTCCATACATTCAGGACATTGATTTTTCCTTTTAGTATTTGGTCTAATTTATCAATCCCATGCAAGGGTGTTTCTAAATTTAGATTTCTTTTAATGAAGGATAGAATTTTTACATTCGCAAAAATAACAGGCGTGCATAATTCAAGCATGCGCGAGTCTTCGAATGTTTTAAGAATAACTTCGCTTCCAATACCATTTAAATCTCCAATTGAAACGCCAATAATTATATTTTCTGCTTTTTTCATAGCGAATTCTTATTATTTATTGCTAATTTTGAGGTGCAAATTTAGTAAAATAAAACGAGAATGTTTACAGGAATCATAGAAACCCTTGGAATCATAAAAGAGATTCAAAAAAGTGATGATAACCTCCAAATTAAAGTATGGTCTGAGGTGACTTCTGAATTGAAAATTGATCAAAGTGTGGCACACAATGGTATTTGTTTGACTGTAGTCGCAATTGATAGCAATGATTATGTGGTTACCGCCATACACGAGACGATTGTAAAAACGACTATTGGAACTTGGAAAGTGTCCGATATAGTGAATTTAGAACGCGCGATGAAGCTGGGGGATCGGCTGGACGGACATATTGTTCAAGGTCATGTGGATCAAATAGGAACTTGCATTGCGCGTGAGGATCAAAACGGAAGTTGGAAATTTACCTTTGAATATGATGCGACGTTACATAATCTTACTATAGAAAAAGGTTCCATAACCATCAATGGGGTGAGTTTAACGGTAGTTGACTCTAAAATAAACACGTTTAGTGTGGCTATTATTCCCTATACTTTTGAGCATACTAATTTTAAAAACATTACTATAGGCTCTACAGTCAATTTGGAATTTGATGTTATAGGAAAGTACGTCACAAAACTCAACAGTATTCGATAAAATACTTAAAAAAAGAAAAAGCTTCGTTAGGAAGCTTTTTTTGTATGATATATTTTATAAAAACCAAGAACGAGACAAGCTATTACCAAAACAAGAATATTCTCATCTATTGGAAATCCTGGAGGCCCTGGAGGTGCTGGCTGAGGAGGAGTTGGCGTAGCAAAAATTAAATTGCTAAAAAGCAAACTCAGAAGAAGAAATGGTATTTTGCTTGTTGTTTTTTTCATAGGGCGTAAAAGTATAAAAAAAAATTCTGTATCAAAATTTTTTGTTTTATATTTTGGTATTACTTTTTAAAAATTGAAATGAATAATTTTCAATTCATTTAAAACAAGCAAAATACAATAATAGTACACAAAAAATTTTTTTAGTGAAAACTTCTGTTTTGTCTTGGTTCTTTTAAAAGCTATCGGGAGAGTCAGGTGCTTATTTTGTTTCGTTTAAAATTTTATGAATAAGTTCGGGGTATTTTGTAAGATTTTGGATGTAAATTTTACTTTTCATAGATTTTATTTTTCGTTCAATTCTAAAGGCCTTAGAGAAATCATCCGTTTTAATAAAAAGAAACAAAGTTCAATCGTTTGTAATTGATGAGAAAGATTTTGTTCCATAAAGATGTTCGTTATGTGCAAGAATTCTACTTTCAAGATTATCTTGACAAACCCCGACGTAGTATTTTTTAATTTTGTCCGACCATAAAATATAACAACCTATGTCTTTCATGATTTTGAAGTAACATTCATAAAAAAGCCCTACATTTCTGTAAGGCTTTGATTTTATTAGTGGTCCCACCTGGGCTCGAACCAGGGACCACCTGATTATGAGTGGGATTAAACAATCACAATCAGCTGATATTCAAGGCTAGACCATTTTAAAACCGTGCAAATATAAACATTTTTTGTCATTTTTCCACTTAAAAACACCACTTAGGAAAATTTACTTTATTAGAAACATTCCGTTATATCAAAGTAGTATTCTATAGTTTCTCCACCATAATCAATTACAATTTTATCAATTTTTTTGTCTTCTTGAATTATCAAAGATTGTTTGACTTTTCTCCAATTACCCATGCCCAAAAAACAATTGATATATCGATTTTGTATTGATATATAGTCATACTTGCCATCGGCCGTTATAATAACGCATGTTTCAATGGTGGCACCATCGCCACCCATAATAGGAAGCTTTATATTGTGTTTGTTAAAGATTTGTTCTCGGATATGCATAAGTGTTTTTTAATATAAATATATGGATATATATGAACTTAAATTTTTGATGAAAATTGGTTCAGAAAAAATTAAAGATATACACGGTGTTATTATGAGTAGATATTAACACTTAACAAAGGATAGAAATACGTTAAATAACATAATTCTACGTTAACTAACTAGGTGAATTCTAGTTTTTAATATTTTCCTATTTTTATCAAATGATAAAAACAATATTGATTGATGACGAACACAATGCTAGTGAGTTTTTGGAAAAAATGCTTAAACGCTATTTTCCAAACAAATTTCATATCTGTAAAACTTGCGAAAGTATTGATGATGCTGTAGAAGCAATTGAAGAATACCAGCCCGAACTAGTTTTTTTGGATATACAGATGCCAAAAAAAAACGGCTTTGAACTTTTTAAAGAGATTAAAAATATCAACTTTGAAGTAATATTCACCACCGCACACTCTGAATACGCCATAGATGCTATTAAGAGAAGTGCATTAGATTATTTATTGAAACCAATCAATTATGTTGATTTATTGGGAGCAGTGAACCGATTTGAACAAAAAAATAAAAAAGGGAATCAAGAAAAACAATTAAATATTTTGATTGAAAACATTGATTCGGGCGATACTGCTCATAAGAAAATTGCGATTGCTACTGAGACAGGTTTTGAATTTGTAAAGTTTAATACTATTATTTATTCAGAAGCACAAAGTAACTATACTAAGTTTTACTTAACCGATGGTACAAGTGTCACTACTTCAAAAACATTAAAACACTTTGAGGAGTTACTACCTGTCGAATTATTTTTCCGTATCCACAAATCGTATTTAGTAAATATGAATTTTGTTAAACGATTTAGTAAAACAGATGAATTCTTGGCTGAACTCATAACTGGTCAAAAGCTTCCAGTTTCAATCCGAAAGAAAGATGAATTTATTAGTGCTATTACCCAAAAAACAAACGCTTAGTATTGTTTTATTTTTTTTCTTTTTACTTACCCAAAGTCAATCGGTTAAGAATCTTACCATTGCTGATGGATTGCCTGGGAATGCAATAAAATGTTTATTCAAAGATTCTAATGGGTTGATGTGGATTGGAACAGAAACGGGATTGTGTACCTATGATGGCTTGCATTATAGAATTATAGGAGAAGAGCAAGGACTTAAATACAATTTAATTTGGAAAATAACAGAAGACAACAAAAAGAATATTTGGTTGTCACTATATGGTAATGGTGTTGCTAAATACGATGGTAAAAAATTCACCTATTATTCTAAAAAGGAAGGTTTAATAAATAATGCTGTCAGAAGTATGTGTTTTTCTGAAAAACACAATTGCATGGTCTTTGGCACCGAAGATGGATTGAGTGTGTTTGATGGTAAAAAATTTAAAAACTTTGATTTTGAAATAAATAATCCAAACAAAAATTTTCAAGTTAATTTTATTTCAAAATACAATGATAAAATAGTGTTTGGAGTCAATCATTACAATATCTATGAGTTAAAAATAAACCCAAATAACATTCAAAATTCACAAGTTCTCGATTATTTATTTCCTGAGACTAAAAATTATTCAGGTTTAATTGTTGGTGATAATTTTTACGGGCATGATTTTTTAAATGATTTTGATGTATACAATTTAAAAACACATCAAAAAACAAGTTATGGCTTTTGCCCTGTGATTTGGGATTATGCGTCTGATAATCAAAATAATATTTATGCTGCTTGTTGGGATGTCAATGAACCTAGGGGAGGATTACTATGTTTTGAAAAAAATAAGTTAAGTAATCTTTCTGAAAAACTACAACTACCAACGTCTTTGTTTTGGTGTTTGTATTTTGACAAAGTAACGAATCAATTATGGGTTGGTTCAGTTGACCAAGGTGTATTTGTAATTAATTTAAGTAAGGATATAACCTATTATAGCAAAGACATTTTAGGAATCCAAAAGCCAGAAATTAATAGCATTTGCATTGACAAGAATAATGCTATTTGGTATGGTGGGAACAATTTTATTGCTAAAAAAGATACAGATGGAATAAAGTCTCTTACCAACGAAAATATTAAAATTCAAATACTTAGACTCATAAGCGATAAAACCAACTTAGATAAAAATAACTATAAAATCTTTTTAAAGAATTCAAAAAACTTTGTTTGCCATTCTATAAAAAAAGACGAATCAGGAACCATCTGGGCTTTGACAAATTATGGGCTATTTTCATTAGATGAACATTTAAAAATAATTACGTTTCTATATTACCAAGGAACAGGAGGTGTATTCGATTTTATTGACTCCAAAACTATTTTATTGAGTCAAAACTATTATGATGGATATATTGTACGTTATGAAAATATAAAACAATATAAAACACTTCTATACAAGGAAAAACCAATTGGACTCGATGCCACAAAGATATTCAAATCAAATCAAGGTTTATGGATTGCATCCTATTCCAAAGGATTACTTTTATTAGAAAATGGTACTTTGAAATCTATGACCGACATGGGGTTTCTTTATGATAAAAATATCAATGAAGTATTTGTTGACTCCAATCAAAACGTCGTCACAAGCACAATAAGTGGCAAAGTCTATTTCAGCCGATGGAAGAACAATCGTTTATCACATTTTAAAATTATGGTTCCAGATAAAGACCTTATCGGAAACGCTATTTTCTTTATTCGGCAATATGATAAATACTATTTTATTGGAACCAATAAGGGATTAAACATCATAAAAGACTTTAAGTTGTTTAAATTTATTAACCAAACAGAAAATCTTAAACAAACTATTTACACCGATGCTCAAATTGACTTCAAGAACAATAAATTAATTATATCAACTAATAATGGTTTGTTAAGCATAAACATAGAAACTATATTAAGAAAACAAAAAGTAAACAGTCCAACTCGAATCACGGGTGTTAAGGTAAATGACAAATCGATTAAGAACCAATCTGATTTGCAATTAAACTACAATGAAAACAATATAGAATTCTATTTTAACAGTAACAATTTATACAACGCCACCAAAAACAGATACCGATACAAAATAGTGGGATTGAAGAATAGTTGGAGTGCTTATTCTTCTGAAAACAGCTTAAAGTTATTTGGATTAAAAAGTGGTAACTACAAGCTCATCATTCAAGGGAAAAATATAGGAACCAATGAACTCATTGCGCCTATCTCAATGCGATTTACAATTTTTCCTCCTTTTTGGCAAACGACTTGGTTCATGGGATTTGTTACTTTGACACTTATCCTTTTGTTATTTCTATATTTAAAAAGGAAAATTAAAGCTATCAAGCACAAAGCAGAATTAGAAAAGCGCATAGCCGAAACCAAACTCCAAGCTTTACAAAGCCAAATGAACCCTCATTTTGTTTTTAATGCTATGAGCTCAATACAAAACTTTGTGATTGACAACCAAACGGATGATGCTCTTTGGTATATGGGCGAATTTTCTAAGCTAATGCGTCAAACACTCGATTTTTCATCTAAAACTACTATTCAATTAGAAGAGGAAATAGATTATTTGAACCGCTACATTGAACTAGAAAACCTAAGAAGAAAGCATAAAGTATCCTATACATTAACGATTGATGAGGCAATTGACACACATGAAATTCAAATACCTCCAATGTTACTTGAACCTTTGGTTGAGAACGTATTTGTACATGCGTTTGATAGCGCTATGAAAAATTGCCAACTTGATATTGCATTTTTGTTAGAAAGTAACACTCTTATTTGCAAAGTCACCGATAATGGCAAAGGATATGATGGCAAAGGTAAAACTTCTAAAGGGCTGAACTTGGTTCAAGAAAGACTACAACTGTTTCAAACGGAGCCTAAAAACAGTTTAAATATTCAAAAATTGGTTCATGGAACTTTGGTTCAGATTTCAATTTCCATACGATAACTCTTAAAAACACACGTTAACTAATTCTTAAAAAAAACTAAAATATTTTTCTTTTTGTTTGTGGTTTAATTTTAAAATCTTAAACACATGAAAAGAGTTATTCTTATTTTATTTTCTGCATTTTTAGTTACGAGCTGTTCTGTATCTAGTAGTTCTATTAAAGAGCCAAACAATTTGGTTGAATTTAATAAAAATGATTTTGAATTCACAGACCAAATATCTGCCACCACCAAAATTAATTTCCTATTTGGATTCCCATTATCAGACACAAAAAAAATAGGGAGATTCAGTAAAAACAGTATCCAAATTATTGGTTTCAGAACCAAACTAGATAAAGCTGAAGATGTGGCTATATATAAATTATTAAAAGAGCACCCAGGGTATGACGTAGTATTTTATCCAAAGTTTGAAACCAAATCTTCTGGGTTTATTTTCACAAATGCAGAAGTTACGGTAACAGCAAGGTTGGCTAAACTTAAAAAATAAAACCATTTAAAAATATAACTGAATAACTAATAATATAATGTTCGGAATTATTATAGCTTTAATAATAAGTATTGGGATTTTTGTTTTAAATCAAAACAAAAAAGGGTCAGTTGATATGGATACATCTAAAAACATTACAACCATTAAATCAAATTTATCATTGCAGAAAACTTTAAAAGTAATTATAAAATTTGCTCAAAATAATGGCTATAAAGTAGATGATTTTGATGAAAGTAAAGGTGTTATAATTTTAAGTGATTCTGCATCATTTTCAACAAACACAAATGGATATATTTATCCTATTAACATTTTTGAAAAAAATGAATCAGAAGTAATGATACAAATTGGGACTGATAATAAATCTTTAATAAATAAATCATTTTTAGGTCCACTTGGAAATCGAGCTCATGAAAATTGTGTTAATGGAATAAGAACAGCATTATATTCAGAATATTAATTACACAACTATTATCCTATCAAGTTTACAAAATAAATATATTAATATCTTCTAAAATATGGCATTAAAATATTGTCCTGAATGTGGTTCTCAAGTTTCAGAATTTGCTATTCAATGTATTAAATGTGGTTATCCTATAAATTCAAACAACAACATTTCTAAAACAAGTTATTTGTCAAATGATAAAATAAATAACTCCGAAGTCAGTAATGTATATGCATGGATAATTGCTTTCACACCAATCATTGGAACTTTTGTTCAAGGTTTCATGTTTGGTTTTATGAACTCATTTAATAGCAATCATTATTATAATTTTGATAGTTTTTGGTGGGTTTACATTGTTTTAAACAGTATTTTTTGTGTCGTTGATATTCAAAATTTACAAAAAAATAATATTAACACAAAGGGTAAATATTTAAGTCTATGGGGGTTCTTTTTTGTTCCTGTTTATTTATTCAAAAGGGCAGAATTATTAAACCAAAATCAAACTTACTTTTGGATATGGATACTTGCCTTTTTAATAAGTCTATTTATTTAATGTAATGGGGTTAATTTTTTGTTCAGAGTGCGGTGAAAAAGTTTCCGAATTTGCTGATAAATGTATAAAGTGTGGTTTTCCTCTATATAAACAGATTTTTAAACCATCAATTGAGTATAAAAAATCTTCAAATACACAAAGTGATAATGGAATGATTATAGCTGGTTACATTGTTTCGTTTTTTTCTTTATTTGTATTTCCTATAGTTTTTTTGATAGCGGGTGTTACTATTGGAATATTAAATATTTCTAAAGGAGAAAAAGGCCATGGAACTGCTCAAATAGTCATTTCAATATTATTTGGCACAATAGGTATGTTTCTAAGTTTTCTAAGTTTAATTTTTAATTTATTTAGTGCATTATGATACAACATAATTTATTCATAGTTATAATATTAATTATAATATTAATTGCTGTTCCTTTTTTGTTTTTGAATTCACTTCAAAATACAATTAAAAAAACAGACGCATCAATTAGAGTTATTGAACCATACGAAGTTTGGTTATGTCTAATACCTATTGTTGGTGTGTTTTTTCATTTATCTCACATTATTAGAATATCAAAAACAATTCAAAAAGATTTTGAAAAAAAAGGAATTGATGACTATAATGAATATCCTTATGGTAAAAACTATGGTTTAATGTATTGGTTCTTAGGCAGAATAAATTTAGGATTAATAATTTTTTTTTATTTTAAATTATTTTCCAATTTCAAATTGTTATTTATTCAAAATTATAGTGATTCATTACTAGAAAATTTTAAAAATGAAATAAAACCATCATTAATATTAATTCCGTTAGTATCGTTATTAACTATATTTTTTTTCATTATTTATTGGGTAAAAATAGATAAATATAAAAGCATATTAATAAATTTTAAATCAGATTATAACGAATCAACTCAAAAAGAATATAATAAATCTTTATATCAAATAAAAAATAATAAAACATGTTCTAATTGTGGAGCCCCAACTTCTAATGAACATAAATTTTGTATGGAATGCGGTGGTTCAAATTTTATAAACGAAAAAAGTAATGAAAAAACATGTACAAATTGTGGTAATAGTATATCATTAGAAAGTAATGATTGTGGTTTCTGTAAAGAAACAAAATCTAATATAACAAATGATAATGTCATAAATAAAGACAATGACCCAAATAAAAAATTATTTATATTATTAGCTGGTTGTTTATTACTTATAGGAGTCGTATATTTTTTTATGACTAGCCATATATTCGAAAAATCTGAAGATGCAGCAGTTGCTACAGCCCAAGACTCTACAAAAGTTGAAACATCAGATACAGTTAATAACATCGTCGAACCAATTGAAGTACAAACACCCAACTCAGTTGACACTATTGATAATTCAAACATTTATATTAATAATGATTCCGAACAATACAATCAAAATAGTGTTGAAAATATTGATGATAATATTTATAACACAGCTAGTTTAGATGAAAAACCTGACTTCCCTGGAGGAATAGAGAAATTCTACAAGTTTATTGGTCAAAATTTCCAAGTTCCAGAGGAAGAAGGATTGAAAGGTAAAATATTTGTAACCTTTGTAGTTGAAAAAGATGGTTCATTGTCTGACATCAAAGTAATTAGAGATATTGGTTACAATACAGGAAAAGAAGCTATAAGAGTTTTGAAATATTCTCCTAGATGGATTCCTGGTAAGAAAGATGGAAAAACTGTCAGAGTATCTTATGAATTACCCATTAATATTCAATCAGCAGAATAAATATATAAATCAGGAGTCAATTATTATTTGGCTCCTTTTTCATTTGTACAACCTCCCATTCACAAAGACCATTTCACCCCATTTCCTTTTTAATCATATCAACTTCGGAACTGGTTAGTTTATCATGATTACCAACCATAAAGTGATGTTTGGTTTTCTCAACTTGATGCGCTATTGTTATTCTTGTTTTTTTCATATCCTAGTTATCGCTAAATTCAAAATCATAGTCTCGTAACTTGCGTCTCCAATAAAATATTACATGTATCTCAATACTTTTATAATTAACGCTAACAAAAAAGTGTCTAACACCACCAATATACCTATTGAGTCTCCTATTTAACCGTACCATATCAACGAAGCACTCTTTGTCATAATCAAAAGTAATTTTTAGTTCTCGTGGTTTGATAAAGCTCACTCTTTCTACTATTGTTTCAACGTTCATTTTTCTGCTACCATAGTGTCTAGTCATCATTCGGTGTATTGCTGTTAGGTCTATATTTATCATATTTCAAGCATTTTTCGGTTAGCCATTACTTTTTTAACTTTGCAAATTGTTGCACTGGAAGCACCTGTAATCTCCGATATGTCACGTATGCTGATGCCTTTCTGCAACTTCTTTACAATGCTTTGGTGACGTTGCAACAGCTTTTCATCCGTCTGGGTTGCTCCCACCTTTCTGCCTTGATACTTACCCAAAGCCTGTGCTACTCTAATCCCTTCAAGTGCCCTTTGCTTGATTTGATTACGATTCATTTCTGCTATCGACCCCATACAACTAATTACAAGCTGTGCCATTGGATTAACATCACCGTTATCCAATAGTGTGGTGAAGCCTTCTTTAATGGATTTCAAGTTGATTTGATTTTGGTTGAACAGGGAAATAGTATGAAGTATATCCAAAAGGTTTCTTCCGAGCCTATCTATGGAGTCGACCACTACCGTACATCGTTCTGATTGGTTGGTTAGTTCATCAAACATCCTCACAGCTTCTGGACGTTCCATAAATGGAATGTTTCCTTGGATGCGTTCAACGAATAATCTGGATGGGTCGAAGCCTTCATGTGATTTAAAAGTTTCGATTTGTCTGGCTGAATTTTGAAGAACCGTGGATGTTCTGGAATAAAAATAGAATACCATAGACTTTGCGTTTTAGAGGTTAAAATCGTTTTAGATTTAGGGTTCAAGTTTTTTTAAAACGCTTTGACCGATTTTGTTGGTTTGGTCATTTTGGGTTGCGTTTTAAATTGGAACTATAATCTAAATCTAAAACTTTAATATTAATACCACGAGTGTACAAGGAATAAATGACCCATGCCAGGGGCGATAACAAATTTTTCAAAAAAACATTATTACTCTACACATACATCAATAGTAACGAATCAAATCCTAGAGTAATTTATATGCGTTCATATAGCATTCACTGAGTTATATAGGTACGAGAACGAACAATAGATTACTCTTTTAGGTACACATACTAATAAAATCATATAAAAAAATTTGGTTGCATATCCCTTTAAGGTAGCCATGCTGTTCAAATTGGGGGCAGCCACCACAAGGTGGTAACGGGGGCAGGGGTGCATGGGCTGGGTCTATTCCCGTAGGGTCTTGAGATTGCCTTCGGATTTACATATTAATATATAATAGTAAAAAAAGCATCACCTTACTATGCCTACGGCAGTTGATGTATGCTTCGATTTCGCTATAGTTAATATAAATACACAATATATAAAGTCGCTTCGCTCCTTGTACTAGTTGAGATTAGTTTTCACTTCGTTATTATTGTAATACACCAATCAATTCAAATGCTTCGCATCAATTTGGTTGAGATTGTTTTCTTTTTCCAAACTACTTTACTTTGATAAAACAATAATTAATATTTTGTATAAATGTGTTTGGGATGTATCGTAGCCTTAGCGGAGATACTCCCAATAACACATTTTATATTCTTGTTAATCACACACTCTCAAGAGTGTGATTATATAATACTCTTATAGTATGTGGTATAGAAACTACACCTATTCAAGGTGGAGAAAGTACACCATCAACCCAATTTATTGGTATCTTTTTTACACCAACTATATATTTATATAAATAAAAACATCTCAACTCCGTAAGGATGAAAAAAGTGCTTTTTTAAAAATATTTTCACTTTTTACCTATTTGCCCTTGACAAATATTTTTGTTTTCAGTATACTTATGCAAAAGGTTAAAATACTGATGTGAAAACATCAACTATCATATACAATAGCTTATAATAAAGTTATTCGGGTTGCTGGCGGGTTCATGACCGCTAGCCTCTCTTACCCGATACAAGAGAGAAAAAATAACAAGGGAATAAAACAGAAAACCCAATGAATAATAAAACAGTCATAAGACGAAAAAACGAAACTGGGAAGTTTACAACTATCCACAATAATATCTTGTTTGATACAAGACTAACACCTAACGCATTAAGGCTATTTATAGCCATTTTATCGGACTCCGATACTAAATTTAACCTATCGCAAACAGTTTATTGTGATAGACTTGGAATAACCAAGAAAACATTTTTTAGCGCAATTGCTAATCTTGAAGAATGTGGTTATTTAAGAAAATCATCAACGAAGGTTAAGAACTTATACCATTACACAATATCTGAATTTGGCAATCTAAATATTGAAACGGTTCTTGAAACAGATATAGAAAATAATCAAGAAGAAGCGGTTACTTCTATTCAAGGAATAAATAATTTTATGACTGAGAAAGATGCCGATAAATACTTAACCATGGTTAGTGATTTTGTTAAAAAAAATGATGATTTAATTGACGATGATTTCTTTCAAAATACAGTTAGAACAAGTATTAGAAATATTGAATCATATGATTCAATTGTTGAAAAATTTGAAAAATATTTATACAAAAAAGTCGTTACATCAATAACAGACTCAAGTGTTAATCCAAAGTCATTTGAGGAGTTTAAAGAAAGAGCAAAATACCTAATATTTAAACATAAAAAATATGATGCTGATTTTATGAACACTTGGACGATATACAAAAAAACTAGGAATATTAAACAAGCACCAAGGGACCACGAAACAGAAATGTTTGATTACCATGAAAATCCTAAAGACTAACACACTAAAAAAAACAAAAGCTAATCCGATAAAGATTAGCTTTTTTTGTTTTACATAAAACATTAACCCAAAGGGCTTACTAGGTGCGCTATGACATCAACGGTCATAGCTAGTCCAATTGCTTTATGCTTGTTGGATTTGGATACGCCATAAACACCACTAACGTATCCATCTGGTATTGTCATCAATCGTTCTGCTTCTAATACGCTAGGCGTTCTATAACATCCGTTGCCAAAATCATATTCAGATTCTTGGCTTTTTGGTTTGCCAACGTACCCAGATTTTTCAAGAATTTTTGGATATTGAGTTAGTTTTTGTTGGTTTGGTAATTCAGCGAACGATTTGTCTTTGAATATAACATTGCCCATATTCATCTTATAATGCCTAAATATGCCATTAGTTAGTGTTACGTTGCCCGATAGCAATACGTTGGCTTTATCTCTATCTACATAACCATTTACAAGTATATTTTCAAACTTGGTATCGTTTGGCTTTGGTTCACTTGCATTGGGAATGTTAGTCCAATAGAACCTTCTACGATTCGCTGGAGCAACAATACTTGAATTAATCTTTAAAATTTGCACCTCATCACCAAATATAGCTTGCAGTTCTTCGGTTATTTTATTTTTGTCTTTAGAGGACATACTAGCTACGTTCTCCATTAGGAAATACAACTTCTTGTCTTTGGGTTGGTGGTAGATTAATTCTTTAAGTATTCGGATAGCCTCGAAAAAAAGACTAGAATCTTCTCCTTCAAGTCCACTTCTGTCTTTACTATTTACACTACTCAATTGTGTACAGGGTGAACCAAACACCACCAAATCGGTGTCGAGTATGTTATCAACTTGCAGTTTTGTAACGTCTCCCAACTGAATATAGTTTGGATTGCTATGGTAATGGTGGTTTTGAATAGTAAGAGCTGATTTATCAATTTCGCTAGAGTAGTAATTACCAACTGGAACACCAGCTTTGTTTAGTGCTAAATAGGCACAAGAAATTCCATCAAAAAGGGAAAGTATGTTTAGTTTTTTATTTGTTTGTTTTGTTTCATTTGCCATGATTTATCTTTATTGATAAATATCACGGGCAAGCGAAAACGCCTTATTTTTCTATGGGTAACACAATATTTTTTTATTTTATTAACTCTTGTCAATATCTTTTCTCTACCAAAATGTTGGCATGGCTTTACTTAAAATCGTATATTTGCATTATGAATTTGAGATTACAACTTCTTGTCAACTAGAGGCAAAATTATCTCCATCGACTATCTGCTTACTTTAAGTAATAAAAGATAGTATTCAGCAAAAACCAATTAAACATTTATCATTTGGGTTAAACACCCAGACTAGATTTCTGTGGCTTTAACTCAAGTCAAAAGGAATCAAAAGAAATAGGATAATTTCCTAAAGGCTATTGCTATGCGCTATGGTCTTAGGAGCTGAATAAATTGAAAAACGTATAAATTATGATTACAGGTTAAAAAATAAAATGGCTGTTTATTCAATAGCCGATATAAAGCAGATTGCTTTCAGACGCACATTGCTTCTTATGGAGTAATGTCTACCGATAACGATACCAACAAATCGTTTTCAAAACGGGTTTGGATACCCAAAACAATATTAATTTTAAAAAAAGAAAAGATGTTATTTATACACATAGATAGAATATACCTAGATGAAATGGCTGGGTTAATAAACAGAAAAGACAATAGACCAACTAAAACATGGTGTCAAAAGAACAATGTAAAAGTTTATAAGGATACAACGGGTGAATTCGTTTATAGAAGTGAATTTGAGTTAGCTAATGATATGCCGCTGATATTGGATTTGAAGTTAGTACATGGTAAGGATTGGGAACAATACTATGAAGAACATCTTAAAGGAACCTTATACAAATTGCTTGATTTCAAAAGTGATAAACCAAACAAAAACAATGGGTACATACCCAAAGGAGAAATTAGTAAAAAATTATTTGGCGGGTCGTAGAAATAAATTACACTCGCATAAAAACAACAACACAAATGAAGATATTAAAATACAAGAAATTCACAGGCTTGCACATAGTATGCAAGAAGTGTGGTAGACACATTGAGGTGTCACAAGACGAATACAAAGGCTGTAATCACCCAATTGACAGACAGAAGTATAAAGCTATAGTTAGTATAAATGGAGCTCGTAAAACAAGAGATTTACAAACTTTGGATTATGATACGGCAGTAAAGAAGGTGTTGGAATTCAAAGAAGAATTATTGAATCCTGTTAAACTTTCTATTGCACCAAAAGAGGTAGAATCCAAGCCAATACTATTTAAAGATTGCATTATGATGTATAGCGATTGGTTGGAGAATGTGGATGTACCATTCTTTGAAAGAAAGATAAGAAGGCGTGAATACATTAGAGATACCATTGGTTATATCTGTAAGTTAAAAGACTATCTTCAAAAGAATACTAAAGAAGAACTTTCTGTTTTCAATGTCGATAAAAATTTAGTAAATAGTTATTTTGAAGAACTATATAAGAAAAGCAAAAGCATTTCAACTTACAATCATAACATTAGAGCAAACAAAGGCTTCTATAAGTTTTTAATTGAAACTAAAGGATACGAGTTGTTTAATCCAATGGCAGCTGCTAGATTAAAGAATGAATCACCAAATCCAATAAATGCGTCAGATACTGATTTTGATAAAATTTTAAGAAGTTGTTCTAGTGATAACAGCTCGATACACACTTATAAAAATGGTGTTAGAAAGAAAATGTATCGCCCGTATATAAAGGAAGCATTTGAAATAATAGCATATACAGGTATGAGAAACACCGAAGCAATATCAATCAAATATTCCGATATTGTATTGGATGAAAACGGAGAGTTAGATTATGTAATAGGTGTTGATTTGAAATATGAAAAAACACATAATTACGACCAATCCAAACCAACAAAGATTGTGCCGATACCTTATTCTCCTGAGTTAGAAGATTTGCTTAATAGGTTAGATTATAAGAAACATTTGGGTGAAGATAGGTACTTGATTGGTCCAGATGAAAATATTACTAGAGATTCAATGGCAAAACTATTGTCGCATTCTTTCAAGTTCTATAGAGATAAGTGTGGTATTACTACTAAAATAGGATTAAAGCACCTCAGAAAATCGTTTCTAACGAAAATAGAAGCCCAAACAGGACTTGTTGAATCATTAGGCTACCAAAAGACCAAAAGAGTCATACAGAACAATTATTTGGTTAAACCAGAGATAGCAAGAGCAGTTAAACAAAAAGGATTCAGATTGTTTAAAAAAGAAGATGAACGCAACGCTAGTTAATTCAAATCAAAACAACAAACCCTATTCAAAAGATAGGGTTTTGTTTTATTATTTAGAGTGCAAATAAGTGGTGCTTTGAATAATGAACTACACTTAGAAACTACACTTAGAGCCAACAAAAAAGCCTCTACAATTTGTAAAGGCTTGATAATGTAGTGGTCCCACCTGGGCTCGAACCAGGGACCACCTGATTATGAGTCAGGTGCTCTAACCAACTGAGCTATAGGACCAGTTAGGAGGATGCAATATTACTACTATTTTTAATTTATTGCAAGTATTTTTAAAAATTCCTTGAAAATAGTGACTTTACAAGTGATTAATAGAGGTTTAAAGCAGATAAATTTAACTCTTTTAAGTGTAAAAACTCCATCATTTCAACTTTTATGAAAATTACGCAAGAGGAGTTAGAAGGTCAAAAGTAACCAAAAAAACACCTCAGGTGTGTACAAAAGTGTGTACAATTTTTTAAGTACTCAAGTGCTACAAATTTTTAATTATGGCAACTATTAAAATTGTACTTGACCAACGCAGAACAAAGAAAGATGAAACATTTCCAGTAGTAATCAGAGTAAGACATCTCAAAAAGTACTTTGATATCAAAACAAATTATTCCCAGCTCTGCGAAGTCTCCCGACTTCGTAGTAGTAATAGATATAAAACTACTTGCTGGTGCACGAAACGAAGTTCAGTGTAGCTAATCCTTTCCCGTTTTTAGATAAAGCTTTGCCTGTAAAGATAAAACAAAGTAACAATATAAAAATGGTGTAGCTTTGTAATATCACCCTACTACTTGGTAATGTTCTTGGGTTTTTTGTAGGGCTAGATAATGATGTAGATGTTATGTTATTTGATTTGTTTTGAAGATTGTGGGTTTTCTCACAGTCTGATGTTAACAACAATAATATTTGGACGTTTAGTTTAAAAAAACTACTTTTGATACTATCAAATGATATTATCAATGAAGCCGCCATATAACATTACTCCTAAGATTTTAAAACTAATCACTTCTATATCTGAAAAGCTAGGAGAAGTGAACGCCAATTACCTAAGTAAACAATCACCTCAATTAAGAAAACAGAATAGGATTAAAACAATCCATTCATCTTTACAAATTGAAGGCAATACATTAACAGAAGATCAAATCACAGCCTTAATTGAAAACAAAAGAATCATTGGTCCTAAAAAAGATGTTCTAGAAGTATTGAATGCGATCAAAGTTTACGAAAAACTTGATGAATTTAAATTCAATTCTGACAAAAGCTTTTTAAAAGCGCACCGCCTATTAATGAATGGATTAATTGATAGCGCTGGAAAATACAGAACTAAAGGCGTTGGAATAGTCAAAGGAAATAAAGTAGAACATGTTGCTCCTCCTTTTGAAAATGTTCCTTTTCTTATGAAAGATTTATTTGACTATTTGAATGACTCTGAAGAAATAACATTAATTAAAAGTTGTGTTTTCCACTATGAAATGGAATTCATTCATCCCTTTTTAGATGGGAATGGAAGAATGGGAAGGTTGTGGCAAACTTTAATATTAATGAACGAATATCCTGTATTTGAGTTTTTGCCTTTTGAAACTTTGATTAGCCAAACACAAGATGAATATTATAAATCGCTTTCACTTAGTGATAAAAATGGAAAATCAACATTCTTCATAGAATATATGCTTGATGTAATTAACAAATCTCTTGAAAACTTGCTTAGTTACAACAGTAGAATTTTAAAAGATATCGATCGTTTAGAATACTTCATAAAGCTCGGAGCAAAAGAATTTACTCGTAAAGATTATATGAATACATTCAAAGATTTATCATCTGCAACAGCAAGTAGAGATTTGAAAAAAGGAATAGATTTGCAATTATTTGAAAGTGTTGGAACTCTTAATAAAACAAAATATAGTATAAAATAATTACGGTTGTTAATAGCTAGAATTTCATTGGGCTTGCAAAGCCAACTAAAAATCACGGAATACCCATACATAAAATGAATGAGGTAACCCTAGATAGCTCAGATTTGTCGACGGATGGGCGCAATTGCATTCTGTGTCCACAAAGAGCCTAAAAACACAAACTACAACAATAAAAAGGTGTAGTTTTTTTAATCAATCACTGCAATGAGGTTGCAGTGTCTTTTAACAAGAGCACAAAGATTAATATAAAATGGAGGGATGTTGTTTTAGAAAGGTTATAGCTCTTGGCACAGCTCTTCGTTTCGCAAAGTGTTTTTTTTAGTTGGGGATGTTTTTTGTAAAACCTTTGACAAAGGGGGTTAAGAAAAGAACTACTATTTTTGTATTTCTTGACAAAGTTCAATTAAGACCCCATTGGTGCCTTTAGGATGTAAAAAACAAACCAATTTATTGTCGGCGCCTTTTTTAGGAACTTCATTTAATAAAATAAAACCTTCTCCCTTTAACCGTTCCATTTCACTGTAAATGTCTTCTACATCAAACGCAATGTGGTGGATGCCTTCGCCTTTTTTATCAATAAATTTAGCAATAGGACTCTCTGGGTTGGTGGCTTCTAAAAGTTCTATTTTATTGGGACCGTTCATAAAAAAAGAGGTTTTCACTCCCTCGCTCGCCACTTCTTCTTGTTTGTAGGCAGGTGCGCCAAATAATTTTTCGAAAAGCACATTGGAGGTTTCCAAACTTTTTACGGCTATTCCTATATGTTCTATTTTTCTCATGGTATAAGTTACTAAGGTTCTAAGGTTAAAAAGTCTCTAAGGTTTGTAAAATTACAAAATAAAATAGATTCCCATCGACTGGAAAAGTTCAAAAATCTAAAATCGTTAATCTTCAATCAAAAATCTTATCGTATTTTTGCGCCATGGAGACCAATAGACAAAAAAAAATAGGAAGTGTACTTCAAAAAGACTTAGTAGATATCCTGCAAGGGGAAGTGCGCAAAAACGGCATATCAAATCTAGTGATTTCGGTATCTAAAGTAGCCGTGACCACCGATTTATCGATTGCTAAAGTGTATTTAAGTGTTTTTCCACAAGATAAAGCCAAAGAATTGTTGGAAGCTGTAAAATCAAACGCTCCTTTAATCAAGCACGATTTAGCACAACGTGTGAAATTGCAATTGCGAAAAGTGCCCAATCTTTCGTTTTACATTGATGATTCCCTTGATTACATCGAAAAAATTGACAATGCGCTTGCAGGTAAAGAAAATCCAATTGAAAATCGTGATCTTTTAGAAAAACGCAAAAAATCGTAAGTGAATTTTCCGCTTTACATAGCCCAACGCTACATTTTTAGTAAAAGCAAGAACAATGCCATCAACATCATTACTCGTATTGCTTCGGGAGGAATTATTGTTGGCGCAATGGCGCTGTTTGTAGTCCTTTCGGTTTTTAGTGGATTGCGGGAATTTAGTCTTTCGTTTTCAAATGATTTTGACCCCGATTTAAAACTCTTTCCCGCCACGGGAAAAATCATTTCAATAACACCCAAGCAATTGCGCCAACTCGAACATGTTGATGGACTTGCGAGTTATAGCAAAATTATAGAAGAACGCGTGCTTTTTTCGTTCGACAGCAAGCAGCAAGTGGCTCTTTTAAAAGGTGTGGACGAAAATTATGGAAAAGTAAATAAGGCTACTACAAAATTGTTTAATGGACAATGGCTGAAAAAAGGCACGACGCAATGTGTAATTGGGTATGGAATTTCAGAAAAACTGTCGTTAGGTTTGTTTGATTTTAACAATGATTTTGACGTATATGTTCCAAAACCTGGCAAAGGCGCTATTGAAAACCCTGAAGACGCTTTCAATAAGGCCTACTTAGCTCCCGTTGGAATTTATGCGATAAGCGAAGAATTGGATAATAAGTATGTTTTTACCGATTTGGGCCTTGCACAAGAACTGTTAGAATTGTCCCCACAACAAATGTCGGGCGTTGAAATTAGATTGAAGAAGAATGCTAATGAAAATCAGGTTGTTGCGCAACTGAACCAAATCTTTGGAAATCAAGTGGTGGTTAAGACGCGTGCGGCTTTGAATGCGACGCTGTATAAAATGTTAAATACCGAAAATATTGCTGTTTATTTAATTTTTACCTTGGTTATAATTATTGCGCTGTTCAATTTAATCGGTGCTTTGATTATGATGATTTTGGATAAAAAAGCCAATCTAAAAACCCTTTATAATTTGGGTGCCGAATTAAAAAGTTTAAGACAAATTTTTCTTCTACAAGGAACCTTGCTCACCGTGCTTGGAGGAATTATTGGATTACTTCTTGGGATTATTATTGTATTGGTGCAACAAAAATACAAGCTAATCATGATTACTAGCTCGTTGGCATATCCTGTGGTTTTAAATTTTGAAAATATTGTAATTGTTTTTACTACCCTTGTACTCCTTGGATTCTTGGCGAGTGTGATTGCTTCGAGCAGGGTAGGAAAAAAATTATTGGACTAATATTCCATGATGTAATTAGCATATACATCTGAAATTTCTTTAAAAACATCCATCAAACTATTGTGGTCATCCGTTGTGACCAAACGTTGTTTGTATTCTTTAAATCCGTGAATTCCTTTAAAATAATTGGTGTAATGGCGGCGCATTTCTACAATCCCCAGGCGTTCGCCTTTCCATTCCATAGACCAAATCAAATGATTGCGTGCCGCTTCAATACGGTCGTTCATCGAGGGAAGCGAACGTTTTTCTCCTGTAGCAAAGTAATGTTTGATTTCGTTAAAAATCCAAGGGTATCCAATGGCAGCCCGACCAATCATGATGCCATCAATACCATACTTATTTTTATATTCTAACGCTTTTTCTGGCGAATCAATATCGCCATTCCCGAAAATAGGCATTGAGATTCTGGGGTTGTTTTTCACCCGAGCAATATGCGACCAATCGGAATGACCTTTATACATTTGTGCACGGGTTCGAGCATGAATGGTTAGGGCTTGTACGCCAATATCTTGAAGTCTTTCGGCAACTTCATCAATATTGATCGAATTTTCATCCCATCCTAAGCGCGTTTTTACGGTTACAGGCAAATTGGTTCCTTTAATAACCGCTTTGGTCAAGCGCACCATTAAATCGACATCTTTCAAAACTCCTGCTCCAGCACCTTTACATACCACTTTTTTTACAGGACATCCAAAATTGATGTCGATTAAATCGGGTTGTACGGTGTCTACAATTTTGGCAGACAGCTCCATAGCTTCCTCGTCACCGCCAAAAATTTGAATGCCAACAGGGCGTTCGTAATCAAAAATATCTAATTTTTGTTTGCTTTTCATGGCATCACGAATCAATCCTTCTGATGAAATAAACTCCGAATACATTAAATCGGCGCCATGCGACTTGCATAATCTACGGAACGGAGGATCGCTCACGTCTTCCATCGGTGCGAGCAATAGAGGAAAATCAGGTAAAAGGATGTTGCCAATTTTGGGCATTATACTATTTTTTTGCAAAGATACTATTTTTTTATACCCAATAGGTTTCTAAAAGCTGTCAGGTATAAAATTCAAAACTTTAACCTATATTTGCCGATTAGTTCCCAAGAGTGCTGGGTTGCGTTAGGGATTGTAGCGACATCCTTTTGTGGAGCTTGCGAAGCGAAAGATACAGCGCAAAGCCCGACCCTTTGGGAACGCCATTAAAATTGACAAAAGAAGAGCATGAAAAATATTAGAAATTTTTGCATTATTGCACATATTGACCACGGAAAAAGTACGCTTGCAGACCGACTTTTGGCAGCGACACAAACGGTAACGGCTCGTGAAGAGAAAGCGCAATTGCTTGATAATATGGACTTGGAGCGTGAGCGAGGCATCACCATTAAGAGTCATGCTATCCAGATGGAGTATGTGTACCAAGGAGAAAAATATATTCTAAACCTGATAGATACGCCAGGTCACGTGGATTTTTCTTATGAAGTTTCGCGTTCGATTGCGGCTTGCGAAGGCGCTTTGTTGATTGTGGATGCCGCACAAAGCATTCAGGCGCAAACCATTTCGAATTTGTATTTGGCTTTGGAAAACGACTTAGAAATTATTCCAGTATTGAATAAAGTAGACTTGCCTAGTGCCAATCCCGAGGAAGTGAGCGATGATATTATTGATTTATTAGGGTGTAAACTAGAAGATATTATTCATGCATCGGGTAAAACGGGTTTTGGGGTAGAAAATATTTTATCGGCAATTATTGAAAAAATTCCGGCTCCAAAAGGAGACAAAAACGAACCATTGCAAGCCTTAATATTTGATTCGCATTACAATCCGTTTCGAGGGATTGAAGTTATTTTTAGGGTAAAAAATGGCGAAATTAGAAAAGGACAAAAAATCAAATTCATGGCTACGGGCAATGAATATTTTGCTGATGAAGTTGGAACCTTGAAGTTGAATCAAGTCCCAAAAGACGTGATTTCTACGGGAGATGTTGGGTATTTAATTTCGGGAATTAAAGAAGCGAAAGAGGTAAAAGTAGGGGATACCATTACCGATGCCAAATTGCCAACTACTAATATGATTACGGGTTTTGAAAACGTAAAACCTATGGTATTTGCTGGAATTTACCCAGTGGATACTGAAGATTTTGAAGATTTACGTGCTTCGATGGAAAAATTACAATTGAACGATGCTTCATTGGTTTTTGCGGCAGAAAGTTCGGCTGCCTTGGGATTTGGTTTCCGATGCGGGTTTTTAGGGATGTTACACTTGGAGATTATTCAAGAGCGTTTAGAGCGCGAATTTGACATGACGGTGATTACTACGGTTCCCAACGTGTCGTATTTAGCATATACAAAAAAGGAGCCTGAAACGCCTATTGTGGTTAACAATCCATCTGATTTGCCTGAACCCTCTAAATTAGATCGTGTAGAAGAACCTTATATCAAAGCGACTATCATTACCAAATCCGATTTTGTGGGGAATGTGATGAGTTTGTGTATTGAAAAACGAGGGATTATTACCAATCAAACCTATTTAACCACCGAACGTGTCGAGTTGAATTTTGATATGCCGTTGGCCGAGATTGTCTTTGATTTTTATGATCGTTTAAAAACCGTTTCTAAAGGGTATGCGTCGTTTGACTATTCTCCAATCGGAATGCGAACTTCGAAATTGGTAAAACTAGATGTATTGTTGAATGGGCAATCAGTAGATGCGCTATCAGCTTTGATTCATGAAGACAATGCGTATAATATTGGTAAAAAAATGTGTGAGAAATTACGCGAATTGATTCCGAGACAACAATTTGACATCCCAATTCAAGCAGCCATTGGTGCCAAAATCATCGCGCGTGAAACCATCAAAGCGTTGCGTAAAGACGTTACGGCTAAATGTTACGGGGGTGATATTTCTCGTAAACGTAAATTGTTGGAAAAACAGAAAAAAGGAAAAAAACGTATGCGTCAAGTAGGAAATGTTGAAATTCCTCAAGAAGCCTTTATGGCAGTATTGAAATTGAATGATTAAAAAAGAGGCAGATTTTAAAATCTGCCTCTTTTTTAATCATTTTTAAATGATGTATTTTTAACAGAATTCCTTTTGTTCTGTAAAATTTATATAAAAAATAATAAATTTTAGATTTATTTGCTTTGATATATTGTTTTTTTTTATAATTTTATATTCATAAAACAGAGGTGTTATTCTATGAAAATAAAATTATTTTTTATCTTTTTCTTAGTTTATACTGTGAAAGCCTTTTCGCAAGGGATTGTTGTAGACACGACAAGCACTACCGTGCCTCAACTAGTTTATAATGTTTTAATGCAAAATGCTTGTTCTGATGTGACAAATATTCAATACTCTTCCCATAAGTCAATTGGATATTTTACCAATACAAATACTAGTTTTCCTATCACTAATGGAATTGTGATTCGTAATGGTTTGGCAACGTATTCTCAAGGACAATATATAGGAACAAATTTAAGTAGTCAGGTTACAAATTTTGGGGATACTTTTTTGCAAAATTTAAGCAATAGCACAGGACAAACAGCATCTATTACGGATGTTGCTTACTTGCAATTTGATTTTACCCCTATTTCAAGTCACTTCTCCTTTGATTTTTTATTTGCTTCAAATGAATATGGTCAATATCAATGTGGGTTTAGTGATAATTTTGCTTTTTTATTGACTGATTTAACTACAAATGTGACAACAAATTTGGCTGTGATACCAGGAACTTCTACGCCAGTTTCAGTTATCAATATTAGAAATCAGGCCTACAATTCTTCATGTTTTTCTGCTAATCCTGATTTGTTTGGAAATTATAATATTGTCAATCCGTTGTTGTCTGCTACGAATTTTAGAGGGGAAACTAAATTGCTCAAAGCGTCTTCGTCTGTAATTCCTAATAGAACCTATAGAATACGAATGGTCATTGGGGATTATAATGATAGTGATTATGATTCGGCTGTTTTTGTTTCAGGAGGTAGTTTTATTCATTCTATAGATTTGGGGGCGGATCAAGCTATTTGTCAAGGGGAATCAATGGTTTTAAATACTGGTTTAGATAGTCAATATAACTTTGAATGGACAATGGGTGGGGTAACAATTCCGTCAGCTACAAGTTCAACATTATCGGTTAACCAACCTGGAGTGTATGGCGTTAAGGCAACTTTGCCAAATTCTGGGTGTGTGATTACCGATGAAATCGAATTAACCACGTTCAATCCAACACCTCCTCACAATATTACGGTATGTAATACTGGGCAAGCTGTGTATCAATTTGATTTAACAGAAAACAATCTCACCACATTGGGATTAGATCCTTCAATGTACAGTATTGCGTATTATGCTACATTGTCAAATGCGAATGCCAATGGACCACAAATTCCGGTTAGTTTGTTGAATTCGTTTTCAAGTACAGGAAATCAAACTATTTATATAAAAATTACACATATTTCAAACAACAGTATGGTATGTAATAATTTGTTCTCGTTCGATTTATTGGTTAATTCAGCTATTTCTATAACAACACCATCAAATATTATATTGTGTGATTCGGCTACAGGTGGTGTTTTCGATTTGAGTTCGCTCAACGCAACGGTACTCAATGGATTGGATTCTACTGCTTACACCGTTTCTTATTATAATACTAATAGTGATGCTCAGGCTGGAATAAATCCAATGACAGACCCAACAAATTATCCTATTCCAGCTGGAATAGCTACATATACGGTTTGGATTCGGGTTCACAACAACGTATTTTCATCTTGTTTTAATGTAACTAGTTTTACAATTACAACCTATCCTCAACCTCTTGTCGATGATTTGCCAAATGTAGTTGAGTGTAGTAGTTATGTGCTTCCCCCTCTTGTTAATGGAAATTATTATACAAATTCTGGAGGTACAGGTACATTGTTGCACGCTGGAGATGTGATAACTACTCATGGTACCTATTATGTTTTTAACGGTCCAGTAGCGCCTTATGGTTGTACTAATGAATCTTCTTTTGTAATCATACTCTTAGACCAAATTAATTTTCCAACAACGGCCTGTGGGAAATATGTTATTCCTGGGGCACCAGCAGGACATTTTTATACACAACCTCACGGATTAGGTTCTGTAATACCCAAAGGAACTATCTTAACATTTGATCAAACTATTTATTTTTATGCAGAAATAAATGGTGTAGTGTGTAGAGATGAAGCTTTAAATATTCAGGTTTTTCCATTACCTCCTGTAGATACACTTCAGAACGTGGTGACTTGCAATTCATTTATTCTTCCAACTTTAACAAATGGCAATTATTATACAGAGACAGGAGGAGGAGGAACTCACTTGGTTCCAGGTGATGCGATTACTTCTAGTCAAACCATTTTTATTTATGCTTTTAATGGAAGATGCCCAAATGAAACTTCATTTAGGGTAGATATTATTGATACGTCTAAGTATCATCCTATTATAAAATGTGGGCCTTTTAAATTACCTGTAATACCTTTTGGTAATTATTATACCTTGCCGGGTGGCGCAGGGACTATTATACCTGCTGGAACTATTATCTCAACCTCTCAAATAGTATATTATTATGCTATTACAACCACACAACCTAATTGTACTACCAATTTGAATTATGATATTACCATAAAACCATTGCCTCCTGTTGATGATCCGCCAGATGTGCTTTCATGTGGTAGTTATATTCTCCCGTCATTAACAAATGGGAATTATTATACAGCAACAAATGGAGGTGGAACTGCTTTATTTCCTAATGATGTTATTTCTTCTACCCAATTGTTGTATGTTTTATCTGTTGGTAGTAATGGATGTAAAAGCCAAAAATCATTTAATGTTACAATAAGACCAAAACCTCCTGTGGATAGTTTTACGGATGTGTTTAGTTGTACGCCCTATACACTTCCACATCTAACAAATGGAATCTATTATACAGCAACTGGAGGACCACATGGATCGGGAACTGTTATTTCAGTTGGAACGGTAGTTTCAATCTCTCAAGTAGTTTACATTTATAATGAATGGCCAGATTTTGTGAGTTGTACAAATGAAACTATTTTTAGTATTAATATTCAAGGAGTAAATGTTGGACAACATGATGATATTTATGCTTGTGAATCTTATGTGCTTCCTCATTTAAATATTGGAAATTATTATACTGCAACCGGAGGGCCACATGGAGTAGGTGCTCTGATTCCTGAAGGAACAATCATTACAACCACACAAACGGTTTACATATATGCCGAGTTTGGCGGTCGACAAACGTGTTCTGATGAAGATAGTTTTCAAATACTAGTTTCTCATAGACCTTCTTTGCCTGTTTTTAATGATGTTGAGGCTTGTGTTTCTTATGTCTTGCCAGTATTGAGTAATGGAAATTATTATTCTCAACCTAATGGACAAGGAACACTGTATCATGCCAATGATGTGATAAGTTCAAGTCAAATAATGTATGTTTTTGATGCTGCTTCAAATAATATAGATTGTAATGTAGAAAGACATTTTTTTATCACAATACATAATTTAAAAGATTTAGTTATTCCTAATGGTGTGATTTGTGTAGACAATAGTACTGGGGTAGCCTTTAATTCAACAACATTTCATACGGGATTGAACGCTTCGATTTACACCGTAAAATGGTATTTGAACGGAGTGTTAAAAGGTACTGGGGTCAATTTTACAACTTCAACTCCGGGAACATACTCTGTGGAGATTATCAAAAACACACCAAATGTAGGAGATGATTGCGGATATAATTCTACGACAGCAACTGTAGAAGTATCCAGTCAAGCCATAGCATTTGCAACAGTTTCTAGTGATTTTACTGATCATGTTAATGTGGAAGTTACCTTAACAGGAGGTCATGGAGTCTATTTGTATCAATTGGACGAGTTACAGCCACAATCGGGAACGGTTTTTTATGATGTGGATTCAGGAACTCATACAATCACTATTGTAGATACTAAGGGAGGTTGTCAAGACTTACAGTTGATGATACATGTACTAAAATATCCAAAATTCTTTACTCCAAATGGAGATGGTTTTAATGACACGTGGAATATATGGGATTTATCCTATCAAAGTGATGCTAAAGTTTTCATTTATGATCGATATGGAAAATTGTTAAAAGAGATTCGTCCTCGTTATGAAAGTTGGGATGGTACCTACAATGGAGAAGAAATGCCTTCTACAGACTATTGGTTTCAAGTTTTTTATAAACAAAATAACACCAATCAAACCAATGAGTTTAAAGCCCATTTTAGTATGAAACGCTAAGTGTTGTTTTCTAAATATCTTTTGTAATTTTGCATAAAAAAATGATAGAAGATAAAAGCCCCTTGCGAACACCCTTGTCACAAATAGGAGAATTTCAATTAATCGAAAAATTAACAAAAAACCTTGAAATAAAACAATCTTCTACAATCAAAGCTGTTGGAGATGATGCGGCAGTTTTGTCTTTCAAAGATAAAAGAACTGTTCTTTCTACAGATTTGTTGATTGAAGGGGTACACTTTGATTTGGCCTACATGCCTTTAAAGCATTTAGGATATAAAGCCGTTGTGGTAAATGTTTCTGATATATGTGCTATGAATGCACGTCCAACTCAAATAACCGTTTCTCTTGCTGTTTCAAATAGGTTTCCCTTAGAAGCTGTCGAAGAACTTTATGAAGGTATTAAAATAGCGTGTAAAATATATAATATTGATATTGTTGGGGGTGATACCACTTCGTCACAAAAAGGACTTATAATTTCAATAACAGTTTTGGGGGAAGTAGACCACGAAGATGAAATCGTATATCGAAGCGGGGCATGTGAAAATGATTTATTAGTTGTTTCGGGTGATCTTGGATCGGCTTATATGGGATTACAGGTGTTAGAAAGAGAAAAACAGGTTTTTCAGGTTAATACAAATAGTCAACCAGATTTAGATGCTTATACTTATTTAATCGAAAGACAGTTAAAGCCAGAAGCACGTGTAGATATTAAGGATATATTAAAACAATTAGAGGTCAAGCCAACCTCAATGATTGATATTTCAGATGGTTTATCTTCAGAAATTATTCATATTTGTAAGCAAAGTAAAAAAGGATGTAATTTGTATGAAGAAAAATTGCCGTTAGACCCACAATTAATTTCAGTTTGCGAAGAGTTTAACATAGATTCAACTACAGTGGCAATTAACGGAGGAGAAGATTATGAACTTTTGTTTACCATACCTATTGCTGATTTTGACAAAATAAAAGCAAACCCAAATTTTACTGTAATTGGACATATTGTTCCAGAAACAGAAGGGATTCACTTAATAACCAGAGCTAATACAAAAATTCCATTAAAAGCAAGGGGATGGAAAGCTTTTGATGAAGAATAGATTATAGTTTATTAATTTGTTAGGAGATGTTATTGGTGTTAGATAAAAGCAAAAAAGCCATCCACAAAAGTGGAAAGCTTTTCATTGGTCTAACTACTAAACCTATTTGCTACGAGTTACAAATTCGTAGCGAAACAACACAACTAATTTTGAATGATTCGAACCATATTCGACGAATGCATTTCATTTGCTTTTTGGGCAAAAAAGGTTTTCATTGCTGAAAACCTTTTTCCAATTTAGCGGTCTGGACGGGACTCGAACCCGCGACCCCATGCGTGACAGGCATGTATTCTAACCAACTGAACTACCAAACCATCGCTTAATTGCGGTTGCAAATATACACACGTTTTTTGTATTTGCAAGTGTTTTTGTTTATTTTTTTTAGTTGTAAACTATTATTTTAACCAAACATTTGTTTTTCAACTAAGTAAGTTGTCATAATTTTTTCAAAATTGGTGCCCACATTTACAGGGACATACTTAATTTTATTTTGAGCACACGTCATGGAAATATTTTTAAAGTAGGCTTTCAATCTATCTTCGTATTCGTCTTTGACATTTTCAGCAAAAAGATTAATAATTTCTCCCGATTCCACATCAATAAATTTTCTAGGTGCACTATCAAAGTCAAAGTGCAATTCTCTCTTTTCGTCTATAACATGAAACAAGACTACTTTATGTTTATTATGTTTTAGATGTTGAAGCGCATGAAACAAGGCTTCTTGATGATCATTTTGAAACATATCTGTAAAGATAACAATCATAGAGCGACGATGCATTTTTTCAGCTATTTGATGTAAAAATGTAATCGTATCAGTTGTTTTAGAAACTTTTGGAGTTTCAAGCAATTGTTCTAAGCGGTTTAAAATCATACGGTGGTGGCGATCGCTCCCTTTTTCGGGGGCATAATATTCGTATGAATCGGAGTAAATGCTCAATCCAACAGCATCTCGTTGTTTTTTCAATAAGTTCATCAAAACAGCCGAAGCCAAAACAGAAAATCCGATTTTACTCTCATAAAACTCTTGATTTCCTTCTAGTTTTGGATAATGCATAGAGGAAGAATTATCTAAAATCAAATGACACCTAAGATTGGTTTCTTCTTCAAATCGTTTGGTATACAACCGATCGGTTTTGGCAAATAACTTCCAATCTATATGCCTAGTGCTTTCGCCAGAATTATACACTTTGTGTTCGGCAAATTCGGCAGAAAATCCATGGAAAGGAGATTTGTGCATCCCAGAAATAAACCCTTCAACCACTTGATTGGCTAATAACTCTAAATGCTTAAATCCCGATATCAGTTCCTTTTGTTGTTCAATCTTCATAGTTACTTTGTTGATTAGCCCTTACATTCGAGTCAAAGATAATTTGAAATTTCGAAAATGTGCTACTTTGGAATTGATTTTTTAGGGCTAAAAAAAAGGTTCAACTTTCGCCGAACCTTTTAAAATTTTTTATGTATCGATTATAGCAAAGCATCAATAGCATCTGTGTAGGTTTTTTTTGGAGCTACTCCAACTTGTCTTCCTACAACTTCTCCATTTTGGAATACTAATACGGTTGGGATGTTTCGTACCCCATATTTTGCAGCAAATTCTTGATTGGCGTCTACATCGACTTTACCAACGATTGCTTTGCCATCATATTCGGTAGAAATTTCGTCAATTACGGGACCTACCATTCTACAAGGGCCACACCATGCTGCCCAAAAATCTACTACTACAGGTTTGTCTGATTTTAAAACTACTTCTTCAAAAGTAGCGTCTGTTATTGCTAATGCCATATTTTTTTGTTTAAAAAGTTTAATTTGTTTAAAAGTTAAAAGTTACCTCTAAAACAGAACGTATTATTTTTATAATGCAAAGATAAATAAACATTTCCTTTACAAAAGGAGCTTTTTTATTACTTTTAATTATTTAAGAATTGTTTTAATTGATTAATTCAATCTAAAATCCATGTTGAGTTGTTCCAAAGCTACCAGCAACTCCTTCGTAATTTTCACCTTCCATTTTCGACTAGGCATGGATATTTTAGTAAGTTCAATAATTTCTTCCACAAGGGTCGATTCAGGGAGTGGAATTCCTCCGTTTGAGGCGCCCAATTCTTCATCTTGTTCGACTAATTCTATTGTTTCTTCATCAGAATCAGTGTCGGGGTGTTGTGGTATATTTGTGTTTACAATTTCTTTTTTTACTTTTTCCACTTCTACTACTTCAATAGTGAGTGGATGTTCTCCTTGTTCTTTGCTAAATACCGTTTGTAATTGTTGGATTAGTTCTTCTTCTAACATCTTTATATCGATGCGAAGAATTAGCTTTTTGGCAAAACTAGAAAGAACATCGGCCAACATTTTCATGTCAAGAAATTGAATTCTGGGGTCTGATTTTTTTCCCGTTTCTTTGTTTATCCAACCCTCGCGAATCATTATTCGGATATAGGTAAAACTATTTTGAATTAAAAAATGCCTGTATTTTAAATACTCCTCATCAAAAATTTTAAACTCATAACTTTCATCATAGCCTTCTAAAGTAAAAACAGCCCAGCCTTTTCCATTTTTTGTGGTGCGATGCTCTACTTTAGTAATGATACCTCCTACAGCTATGTTTTTACCAACTAGCGGATTCAAGTCTTTAAAAGCTTCTAATTTAGTGTTGCAAAAATATTTCATTTCATGACTGTAATCGTCTAAAGGGTGTCCTGAAAGATAGATTCCAACGACTTCTTTTTCTTTGGCCAATTTTTCCATGGTACTCCATTCTTCACATGGAGGTACTTGAGGTTCGGCAATTTGAACTTCACTTGTTTCTCCAAACAAACTCACTTGAGCCGAATTTTCATTTTCCTGAAACTTGGAGCCAAAACGCATCGCTTTTTCTAAAAAAGTAATTCCTTCGCCTTCCACATGGAAATATTGTGCACGGTGAGTATCTGAAAAACAGTCAAAACCACCAGCAAGAGCCAAACTTTCAAATGCTTTTTTATTGGCTGCGCGCAAATCGATTTTTTTAGCTAAATCAAATATGGATTTATAAGGTGCATTTTTTCTGTTTTGGACAATCGTTTCTACTGCATTGGCTCCAACTCCTTTGATAGCCCCCATTCCAAAACGAATAGCATAATCATGATTGACCGTAAATTTATAGTAGGATTCATTGACATCAGGACCAAGAACGTTCAACCCCATGCGCTTACATTCTTCCATAAAGAATGAGACTTGCTTGATGTCGTTCATATTATTCGAAAGCACTGCTGCCATATATTCTGCTGGATAATGAGCTTTCAAATACGCCGTTTGATACGCAATCCAAGCGTAACATGTTGAGTGTGATTTGTTGAATGCATAACTCGCAAAAGCCTCCCAATCTTTCCAAATTTTTTCAAGAACCGTAGCATCATGTCCTTTAGCTGCAGCTTGTTCGACAAACTTAGGCTTCATTTTGTCGAGAACATCTTTTTGCTTTTTCCCCATGGCTTTACGCAAGACGTCGGCTTCACCTTTTGTAAATCCGGCGAGCGATTGAGACAGAAGCATTACTTGCTCCTGATAGACTGTGATTCCGTATGTTTCGCCAAGATATTCTTCGCAAGCTTCTAAATCATAAACAATAGGTTCTTCTCCGTTTTTTCTTCTAACGAAGGAAGGAATATATTCTAGTGGTCCTGGACGATATAAGGCATTCATCGCAATTAAATCCCCAAAAACGGTAGGTTTTAAATCGCGAAGGTATTTTTGCATTCCGGGCGATTCGTATTGGAAAATCCCTACGGTTTCGCCTCTTTGAAACAATTCATATGTTTTAACATCGTCTATTGGAAATTCGTCTGGATTGAGTTCGATTCCTGTTCGGTATTTTACCAATTTAACAGTATCTTTAATCAGAGTAAGGGTCTTCAAACCCAAAAAGTCCATTTTTAGTAATCCAGCACTTTCGGCTACTGAGTTGTCGAATTGAGTAACGTATAATTCAGAATCTTTTGCTGTAGTGACAGGAACGAAATTCGTAATATCATCAGGCGTAATAATCACACCACAAGCATGAATTCCGGTATTTCGAAGTGATCCTTCCAGAATTTTAGCTTGTTGGATGGTTTCTCCTGCCAAATCGCCTTCATTGGCAATAGCAATTAATTCTTTTACCCGTTCAAACTCATCCGAACGCAAGGCTTTTTTAACTTCTTCTTCTTTTTCAGAAATGAATCGCGCCAAATTCCATTTCGAAGGCATCATACCTGGAATTAATTTAGCAATTCGATCCGCTTCAAAAAGGGGTAAATCCAATACACGTGCGGTATCACGAATAGCCGATTTGGTAGCCATTTTACCATACGTGATAATTTGAGCTACTTGATTGGCTCCATATTTATTGATTACATATTCCATAACACGGCCACGTCCTTCGTCATCAAAGTCAATATCAATATCGGGCATGGAAACCCTATCTGGATTAAGAAAACGCTCAAAAAGCAAATCGTATTTTATGGGGTCAATATTGGTAATTCCTAAACAATAAGCTACCGCAGAGCCCGCTGCTGAACCCCGACCCGGGCCTACAGAAACATCCATTTTTCGGGCTTCGGCAATGAAATCTTGAACAATCAAGAAATAACCAGGATACCCTGAATTGGAAATGGTCAGTAATTCAAAATCCAATCGTTCTTGAATTTCGGGAGTGATTTCGCCATACCTTTTTTTGGCTCCTTCCAGGGTTAAATGTTTCAAATAGGCATTTTCACCACGAACCCCTCCGTCAACTTCATCTTCTGGGTTTACAAATCCTTCAGGAATGGCATATTTTGGAAGTAAGACATCACGGTATAACGAATAGGTTTCAATCTTATCCACAATTTCCTGGATATTGATAATAGCTTCAGGCAAATCGGAAAATAGCTTTTTCATTTCTTCTTCCGATTTAAAATAATATTCCTGATTGGGTAATCCGTAGCGATACCCACGTCCACGACCTATTGGAGTGGCTTGTTTTTCGCCATCTTTTACACACAATAAAATATCGTGAGCATTGGCATCTTCTTTGTTTAGATAGTAGGTATTGTTGGTCGCAACTAGTTTTATCTTATGTTTTTGAGAAAATTCAATCAAGGTTTTGTTGACCCTATTTTCATCTTCCTGATTGTGACGCATGATTTCTAAATAAAAATCATCTCCAAATTGTGTGGCCCACCAAATTAAAGCTTCTTCGGCCTGATTTTCGCCAATATTTAAAATTTTACTCGGAATTTCACCATATAAATTCCCCGATAAAACAATAATGTCTTCTTTGTATTTTTCTACAACTGATTTGTCAATTCTTGGAACATAATAAAAGCCATCGATATAAGCAATGGAAGCCATTTTGGCTAAATTATGATAGCCCTTTTTGTTTTTAGCAAGAAAAACGACTTGATACCCATTGTCTTTTTTGGTTTTGTCAGTATGGTTGTCACAAATATTGAACTCGCAACCCACTATGGGTTTAATCTCTGTTTCGGTAGGTTCTTCTCCGTTAGCAATAGCCGTTTCTATGCTGGATTTAACCGATTTATTATGATTCATCACCGCACTCACAAAATGAAAAGCACCCATCATGTTTCCGGTGTCTGTCATGGCAACTGCAGGCATTTTGTTTTTGGCTGCCGCCGAAACTAAAGCCGGAACCGATATAGTAGATTGCAATACTGAAAATTGCGTATGATTGTGAAGATGAACAAAGTTTGAACGTTTAAAATCTCTCTTGTCATCCTCGGTTATGGATGATTGAACAGTTTCTTTTTCATTATTTTCAAGCCTTTTTCTTATCTGTTCCGAGGCTTCTTTAAGGTTGATGTGTTGGAGACCAATTAATTGAATCGATCTTGGATTTTTTAATTGAAAATCTTCAAAATATTCTTGTTCGACATCAAGTTCTTCAGGAGTAAAAACTTCGGTGCGAATTAATTCTAAAAAACATCGAGTGGTTGCTTCCACATCGGCAGTGGCATTGTGCGCTTCTGCAAAAGGTTCGTTGAAAAGGTATTGATGCAATTCGGTCAGTGTAGGAAGTTTGAATTTTCCGCCACGACCACCAGGCAATTTTAGTAATGAAGCGGTAACTTCGGTACAGGTATCCAATATTGGCATTTTCGATAATTGGGACTCCATACCCGCACGGTAGAATTCGCAACCTATGATATTGACGTCGAAACCAACATTTTGTCCAACGATGAACTTAGCTTTTGAAAGAGCAATGTTGAATTTCTCCAACATTACATGGAGTTGAATGCCGTGTTCTTGAGCTAATTCGGTCGAAATTCCATGAATTCTCTCGGCATCATAAGGAATATTGAAGCCTTCAGGATTGATTAAATAATCTTGATGCTTGATAAGAGTTCCCATTTCGTCATGCAACTGCCAAGCAATTTGAATACATCTTGGCCAATTATCTGTATCAGAAATAGGAGCGGCCCAACTTTTTGGTAATCCGGTGGTTTCGGTGTCGAATATTAAATACATTTGGATTTTAGATTGTTGATTTTAGATAGCTGATTTTAAAAAATCAACCTCTCAAAAGTACATTTTAAGAAAGAAACGGACAATTTTAGTTATTAACAAAAAAAACCACTTCAAATTATGAAACGGTTTCTTGTATATTTTTAGAAATTTTATATTTTAAGGAGTAGTAATAATAGGGATTTTATAAAAATTTCCATATTGAAAATTGACCATAGTATTTCCTAGCGGGTTTGCAGTAGTATTGATAGCATTGAATTTGAATGTGCCAGTTACAGTATCTCCTGTGTTTTCAGTGATTACAATTTCACCATTACTTCCTTCAACATTCAAAACTTTCACTTTAGCATCGTTTCCACCACCTACAATGGTGATGATATCACCTGCTTTGTACCCATTACCGGGAGAGGCTACTTTAACCGAAGTAACAACTCCAGAAGTATTAGCTATAACAGATAAGGTTAATCCTGAACCAGATCCTCCCGTAGTTTGATGAGAATTATTACATGCATACGTTAGATTAACTGGGTCTGTCAAGATGCAATCTGAAACATATCCTGAACCTCCAGTAGACATTGTTGGATACATTTTTGCTACGGGTCCTGTTATCACATTGGTTTGATAGGTTAGGTTTACTCCATTAAAAGAAGAATCATATTCTGCTGTGGTAGTTAGGTCGGTAGATCCTAAATAATAGGTTCCTAAAGAGGCACTAGCTACATTTAAATGTACGGATTCATCTTGTGCTAAAGCAACCAAATTAAGTTCTCCAGATGATATAGATTTGTATGCTTTTATATCTATTCCTCTAAAAAGTGACCCATCACGATAGGCTTGAAATCCTGGATTATTGAATTGTACATCCTTCTGACATGAGGTAAAAACACCAACAGCAAGTAGGAAATAAATTATCTTTTTCATTTTATAATAAATTACAAGCACAAAAATAATTTTTTTTATCAATTAACATTCTATTTTTAGTTAAAATTATCTGAAATACTTTTTTTTGAAGGTAAAAACAAATTGCAATAAATAATTTTATATATTTGCGCCCTTAAATAACCAAGGTCGAGTACCTTAAATGAATCAAAAAGATTATGTCAGTAAAAATTAGATTACAAAGACACGGTAAAAAGCAAAAGCCTTTTTACTGGATTGTAGCGGCAGATGCACGCGCAAAGAGAGATGGTAGATTCTTAGAAAAATTAGGAACTTACAATCCAAACACAAACCCTGCAACCATAGATTTAAATCTTGATGCAGCTGTACAATGGTTACACAATGGTGCTCAACCAACAGATACAGCAAGAGCGATTCTTTCATATAAAGGAGCGTTATTGAAGCATCATTTAGATGGAGGTGTTAGAAAAGGGGCTTTAACTCAAGAACAAGCTGATGCAAAATTAGCAGCATGGTTGGATGAGAAAGCAGCTAAAGTTAACGCTAAAAAAGATGGTTTATCGAAAGCGCAAGAAGCGGAAAAAGCAAAAGCTTTAAAAGCGGAAAAAGAAGCTAATGAAAAACGCATCAAAGCGGCTGAGGAAGCTGCAAAAGCATTAGAAGCTGAAGCAGTTGCTGAAGAAACAGTAGAAGAAGTAGCTACTGAAGAAGCTCCAGCGGTTGAGGAAGCTCCAGCTGCTGAAGAAACAAACGAAGGAGCAGAAGCTTAATGTATCGCGAACATGCGTAAAGAGGAATGTTTCTATTTAGGCAAAATCGCTAAAAAATTTAGTTTCAAAGGGGAAGTTTTGGTCTATTTAGATACTGACGAACCCGAGCAATATCAAAACTTGGAATCAGTTTTTGTTGAATTTAACAAAAATCTGATTCCTTTTTTTATTGAAATTTGTCATTTACATAAAGGGGATTTTCTTAGAGTAAAATTTGAAGATGTCAATACAGAAAGTGAAGCCGATGAAATTGTTGGTTGTGAAGTTTACCTTCCTTTAAGTCTATTACCAAAACTCGAGGGGAATCAATTTTACTACCATGAAGTCATTGGTTTTGAAATTGAAGACCAAAAATTGGGGGTTTTTGGAAAAATTGTGTCCATTAACGATACCGCTGCACAGCCTCTTTTTGAAGTATTAAATGGTGGTGTAGAAATTCTTGTTCCTATGATTGATCAGTTTTTGGTAAAAATTGACAGAGAAAATAAGAAAGTCATCATGAATTTACCAGAAGGTTTAGTGGAGATGTATCTTTAGTAAAGTGTTCTTTGATTAGTTTTTTAGTATTTAGCTGAAATTTCAAAAATCTAAACTCGTTAATCTTCAATCGTTAATAATCTTGTTTTTATTCAAACAATTTTCCGTTCAACAAGACCGATGTGCTATGAAAATTGGTACTGATGGGGTTTTGCTTGGTACTTGGTGTCCCATAGACAACAATCCCTTTTCCGTTTTAGACATTGGAGCAGGAACAGGAATATTATCCTTAATGCTGGCACAACGTTCAAAGGCTCAGCAAATTGACGCATTAGAAATTGACGAATCCGCATACGAACAGTGTGTTGAAAACTTTGAAGCCTCACCTTGGAGTGACCGTTTGTTTTGTTTTCATGCAGGTTTGGATGAATTTATTGAAGAACCCGAAGACGAATACGACATTATCATTTCGAATCCACCCTTTTATTCTGAAGATTTTAAAACCGATAATTCACAGCGCGATTTAGCCCGTTTTCAAGACGCCATGCCTTTTGAAGAATTGGTGGCGGCTGCCGATTTATTATTGTCTGAAAACGGTATTTTTTCAGTTATTATTCCGTTTAAAGAAGAAGACAAATTTATCGAATTGTGTGCTGAAGTCGAATTGTATCCTGTAAAAGTTACTCGAGTTAAAGGAGCATATAACACGCCAATTATGAGAAGTTTGCTAGCCTTTAAGCGATACGAACTGCCTGTTTTGGAAGCTGATGAATTGGTGATAGAGATTCGTCGTCATGAGTACACAGATGAGTACATCAATTTAACTAAAGACTTCTATTTAAAGATGTAGTCCTAGCCCAGATTAAGCCGGTATCCACGGAATGCAATGGAGTGATAAAGGCTAAAGCTGGATTAGCTTCAAAAAATAACAATCGTTCAATTATTTCTCAAATTTGTTTTCTTACCTTTGCAAACGATTTCGTAATTCAGTTTTTAATTGATTACCAATAACTAATTGTTTTTAAAAAATATGAAACCAGATTTATTTCAAGCTCCCGATTATTATTTGTTAGATGATTTACTAACAGAAGAACATAAATTAGTACGAGATGCTGCTCGTGCTTGGGTAAAACGTGAAGTTTCTCCCATTATAGAAGATTATGCACAACGTGCTGAATTTCCAAAACAAATTATTAAAGGTTTGGGAGAGATAGGGGGTTTTGGACCTTATATCCCAGAAGAATATGGAGGTGCTGGATTAGACCAGATTTCGTATGGATTAATCATGCAAGAAATTGAGCGTGGCGATTCGGGTGTTCGTTCAACATCATCGGTACAATCATCGTTAGTCATGTATCCAATATGGAAATTTGGAACCGAAGCACAACGTATGAAATACTTACCCAAGTTGGCTACAGGAGAATTTATGGGCTGTTTTGGCTTGACTGAACCCGACTATGGTTCAAATCCAAGTGGGATGGTAACCAACTTCAAAGATATGGGCGACCATTATTTGTTGAATGGTGCTAAAATGTGGATTTCGAATGCGCCTTTTGCTGATGTAGCGGTAGTTTGGGCTAAAAATGAAGAAGGAAGAATTCACGGATTGATTGTAGAACGAGGCATGGAAGGATTTACCACTCCAGAAACACACAATAAATGGTCACTTCGAGCGTCTGCGACTGGAGAATTGATTTTTGATAATGTAAAAGTCCCTAAAGAGAATTTATTACCAGGAAAATCGGGTCTTGGCGCACCAATGATGTGTTTGGATTCAGCTCGATATGGAATTGCTTGGGGTGCGATTGGTGCGGCTATGGATTGTTACGACACGGCGTTGCGCTATGCAAAAGAACGCATTCAGTTTGACAAACCTATTGCGGGAACGCAATTACAACAAAAAAAATTAGCCGAAATGATTACCGAAATCACTAAAGCGCAATTGTTAACATGGAGATTGGGTGTCTTGAGAAATGAAGGACGTGCCACTACGGCTCAAATTTCGATGGCAAAAAGAAACAATGTGGATATGGCGATACATATTGCTCGTGAAGCAAGACAAATATTAGGAGGAATGGGAATAACAGGAGAATATTCTATTATGCGTCATAGCATGAATTTAGAATCTGTTATTACTTATGAAGGAACACACGACATACATTTGTTGATTACAGGAGCTGATATTACGGGAATTCCTGCATTCAAATAAACGAATAAACAATCGTTAAAATTGGCATAAAAGCTTCTCCTTTTCGAGAAGCTTTTTTAATTTTACTAAAAAATTCGTTATGACTATTGAAACCATCAACCATTCGATACAGCAATATAAAAATCAATTACTTACGCACTCATTGTATGAAAAAGTAAAGACAATTGAAGATTTGCATTGCTTCTTAGAGCATCATGTCTATGCCGTTTGGGACTTTATGTCACTACTCAAAGCGCTACAAAACAAATTAACGTGTACTACAACACCTTGGTTGCCTATTGGAAATCCAGAAGTGCGTTATTTGATAAATGAAATTGTTGTAGCAGAAGAAACGGACTTGGCACTAGATGGTTCGCGTCAAAGTCATTTTGAGATGTACCTTAATGCTATGAAATCATGTGGTGCAAACACTATTCCAGTGATTACGTTCCTAGAAAACCTCAAATCAACGCAAAACATATTTGTTTCAATAAAGCAAAGTGTTTTACATCCAAAGGTAAAAGAATTTTTAGATTTTACATTTCGAATTATTGAAGAGGGAAAATCGCATAAGATTGCCGCTGCTTTTACTTTTGGGAGAGAAGATTTGATTCCCAGTATGTTTACCGAAATCTTAAAAAACTTCCAAACAAATTTTCCCGAAATACAACTAAATGAACTGATTTATTATTTTGAGCGTCATATAGAATTGGATGCTGACGAGCATGGTCCTATGGCTATGCAAATGATTAAAGAATTGTGTGACTCTGAAACAAAATGGAAAGAAGTGGAAGAAACAGCTATTCAAGCCCTTGAAAAAAGAGTTGGTTTGTGGAATGCCATTGAAGAAACTATTTTGTCTAAAGAATTAGTGTTGTAAATTTATTGCTCAGGAGCAATTTCTAGCTCTAATCCGTCAATTTCTTGTGTTATGGGAATTTGACAACCTAATCTGGAATTTTCCTTGACATGATAGGCCTCCCAAAGCATGGCTTCTTCATCAGGATTTCTTTCTAAAGAAATGACATCGTTTAATACATAGCATTGACATGAGGCACACATGGCCATTCCGCCACAAACGCCAACAGTTCCCTCTTCGGCAAGTTCATACGCACGAATCACTTCCATGATGTTCATATTCATGTCGGTTGGGGCTTGAATTTCATGCTTTACACCGGTTCTATCGGTGATGTAAATTATTACGTCTTGTGACATTATTCTATCGCTTTTACAACAGCTTTTTCGGCTTCTTTTCGAGTGCCGTCAAAACCATCTACACCAGATACAGTGGTGTATTTCAATACATATTTTTTACCTGGATTGATTCGGTTGTACACACTTTGACACATTAATGTTGCTTCGTGAAAACCGCATAAAATTAATTTTAACTTGCCTGGATAAATATTCACATCCCCAATAGCATAAATGCCGTCAATATTGGTTTGATAATCTAAAGCATTATTGACTTTAATAGCATTTTTTTCAATTTCCAGACCCCAATTGGCGATGGCACCTAATTTTGGAGTTAATCCAAAAAGAGGAATAAAATAATCGGTTTCAAAAACTTGTTGGATGCCTTCGTTTTCTAAAACGATACTTTCCACATGGTTTTTTCCATGGATTGCCACCACTTCTGCAGGAGTAATCAAATTGATTTTACCAAGTTTTTTCAATTCTTGAACTTTTTCAACTGAATCTAGAGCCCCACGAAATTCATTTCTTCGGTGCACCAAAGTCACTTCAGAAGCAACATTGGAAAGGAAAATACTCCAATCCAAAGCGGAATCTCCTCCACCAGCAATGACTATTCGCTTATCACGGAATAATTCAGGGTCTTTTACAAAATACTCGACCCCTTTTTCTTCATAAAAAGAGATGTTCTCAAGCGCAGGTTTTCTTGGTTCGAAAGTACCCAAACCGCCAGCAATTGCAACTGCTTTTGCATGATGTTTAGTGCCTTTGTTTGTAGTAACAATAAAAGTGCCATCTTCCAGTTTGTCGATAGTTTCTGCCGTTTCCGCCAAGGTAAAACCGGGTTGAAATTGCTTAATCTGTTCCATTAAATTATCAACTAATTCTCCAGCTAACACCGATGGATATCCTGGGATATCGAAAATGGGTTTTTTAGGATATAATTCTGCAAGTTGGCCGCCAGGTTGTGGAAGCGCATCAATAATATGGCATTTTAATTGTAAAAGGCCAGCTTCAAAAACAGCAAAAAGTCCTGTTGGACCAGCGCCAATTATTAAAATATCTGTTTCAATCATGGTAAATCATCCAATTGTTTTGCAAATCTACAAAGCAAAGCGTTTAGTAAACGTTACAAAAGTTACAAAGGTGCAAAAATGAAAAAGTTACATAGTTTTTTTATGATAAATATCATCATTTGTAACCTCAATTATGCAATATTTTCAACTGTTTCAATTTGAGGGGCATATTTTTTGATAGTTGTCTCTATACCTGCTTTAAGTGTCATTTGATTAACACTACAACTAGTGCATGCTCCTTGAAAACGTACTTTGACATGCTTATCTTCTTCTATTGAAATAAGGCTTACATCGCCTCCATCAGAATTCAAAAAAGGCCTTATTTCCGCTAACGCTTTTTCAATATTTGAAATTAATTCTTCGTTTGTCATAATTTAGATGATTGGATTTTTAGAATTTTGGATTGTTTATCTTCTAAAATTATAACAATCCAATAATCAGTAAATCTATTTTTTTACTGCAGAACATCCTGCCATAGTTGTTATTTTTATTGCTTCTGTTGGAGGGAGATTGTCGTTTCTATTCACGGTTTCTTGAACTACATTTCGAGCGATTTCCTCATAGACTTTTTCTAAAAAAGAAGCCGTTTGTAGCGCCGCTGGACGTCCGTAATCTCCTGCTTCACGAATACTTTGCACTAAAGGCACTTCGCCTAAAAATGGAACTTCTAAATCGTCAGCTAAATTTTTTGCTCCTTCTTGTCCGAAGATGTAATATTTATTATTTGGAAGTTCTTCGGGTGTAAAATACGCCATATTTTCAATGATTCCTAAAACGGGAACATTAATTGCTTCCGATTGGAACATAGAAACTCCTTTTTTAGCATCTGCTAAGGCAACGGCTTGTGGTGTACTCACAACAACGGCACCTGTGATGGGTAATGATTGCATAATCGATAAATGAATATCTCCTGTTCCTGGGGGTAAATCGATGAGCATAAAGTCTAATGTTCCCCAATCGGCGTCAAAAATCATTTGATTTAGTGCTTTAGCGGCCATTGGTCCACGCCAAATCACTGCCTGACTTGGTGCTGTGAAAAATCCAATAGAAAGTAATTTAATCTCATAACTTTCAATAGGTTTCATTTTAGATTTTCCATCTACTTCAACAGAAATTGGCTTTTCATGTTCCACATCGAACATGATGGGCATACTAGGGCCATAAATATCAGCATCTAAAACCCCTACTTTAAATCCCATTTTGGCAAGCGTTACAGCTAAATTGGCTGTAGTCGTAGATTTTCCAACGCCTCCTTTTCCAGAAGCTACAGCTATAATGTTGCTAATTCCTGGAATTGATTTTCCTTTGATTTCATTTTTTTCAGGAACCACTACTTTACTATTTACTTTGACAATCGCTTCTGGCGAAAATTGTTCGTGAATTAATTTCTTTATATCCTCTTCCGCGCGTTTTTTTATGTGCATTGCAGGGGTTGACAAAAGTAAATCTACTACCACTTCATCGCCAAACGTAATGACATTTTGTACTGCACCACTTTCTACCATATTTTTTCCTTCACCCGCTATTGAAATAGTTTCTAAGGCTTTCAGAATTTCTTTTCTATCTAGTTTCATTTTCTTGTTTAAAAGGTTTGAACTCAAAAGTTAGTTAATTTTTTATTTAAACTAAATATGAATTGCAAAGATATAAAGAAGTTTAGGAGTTTAAAAGTATAATGGTTCTAAAGTTTAGCTATTGTAAGATAGTTGGTTTCTATCAGTATTTAAATTTAAATCGGAATAAATGAATTGTTTTTAATAAAAATAGAGCAACTTTATTAGAAATTGCTCTATAAACAAAATAAAAAAAATTTAATACTAATATTGCAAAAAGAGATTAAAGTTTATCTCAACAGTTTCGTCAACTTCAATCAAACCGAAGAGTTTTTTTGGTGATTTTAAATCAAAATCTTTTATATTTAATTTTAATGTTCCCTTTGCATTATCAGTTTTTTGGTTGTAGGTCATAGGAATAACATATTCTTTGCTTTTCCCTGCAATTTCTATATCTAATCGAGTATTCAAATTAGTATTTGTGATATCGATTTCTCTAAGTTCAATATTTATATTGTCATAATCATCAGCTTTCAAAATAGTTTTAAAATCCCTTGTAATCATGTTGTTAGCACAATCAAAACCTTTGCTTTTGATAGCTATTTTGGCATTATTCAGGCATATTTTTGTGTCTCCATTTTTTATTGAAGTAACCACAATTTCATCTTCAAGATAATTTGAATTATACTTGCATTGGAACGAATTTACATTCGATTTTCCACAAATAATGACTTCACTTTTAGGTGAAATTTTAACTTTAGTTTTTGTTAAAGAGACAAATCCAAAGCAAATAGTAATAGCAATGATACCAATTATATGTAAGAATTTCATGATTTTTGACAAAGAGAAATGCTTTTAGCATTTCTCTTTTTTTTTAGTTTTTAGAATGTAATTACAGATTCGAACATTAATCCATTAAATCTTCCACCATAGAAGTCATTTGGATTTCCTGCTGTAAACTGACTAAAGTTTTTATAATTTTGGTTAATATAAGCTAGTTTGGCAAGAATGTTTTTTGTCATGAACCAACCAACACTTGTTTCAATTCTATTAATGCTTATCGCGTCTGTATCTGCATTGGCTAATTTTCCAGTAACTGTGTTATATTTTAACCCTACAAAGAAATTTTCAGTAGTTCCAAATCTATAAAGCACATCACCTGCATATTGATTTACTTTTCTTGTTTCGTCTGTTCCTTTATAATCACCTCCTGATGCGAATTCTAAAGTTCCAAATAATTCAAGTCCTCTGTATTTAATGAATGGGTTTATCATAATTGAGGTAGCCCAGTTTCCAAAATTTGGGTTAAATCTTCCTGTATCTTTATTTGCAGTTACATCAAAATTACTTGCTATGGCTGCTCCACCTGCACCTGTATAAGCTTGGTGTGTCATTACTGCATAATAGTGACTACCTGCTCTATCTGAGGCGTACAAAGCACTACTCATATTAGATACGTGGTATAATGATCCTGTCAATCGGATTCTTAAATCTTTGTCGATTTGTTTGTCGTATCCAAATTTAGCCAAAATTGTAGGACTCACTGTAGTGTTAGGATTTGGAGCCGTTGCAGTAGGGGCATTAGGAACAAATTCAGCAACATTTTGATTTAGTTTTGAGTTTGTTACACCCAACATACTTACGAAACCACTTCTATTATAATATAATTCAACACCTGGTTCTGTAATAAAGGCATCCATAATATTATTTTCAATAAATGGATTTACTAGTGTACTACCATTGTCAGATCTTCTAAAATGTGCATCACCATAGTTATTTTCCATTTGACCTACTTTAATAGTAGCATATTTCATAAAGTCTTTTAAGAAATCTTTTTTGATGAAGTCTAATTTGTCAATTTGTAAATAACCTCCTTTAACCCAAGTTTCATTGTGGTGTCTTGCAGAAAGGTATAAGTCTAAATTTACTCGAACTCCATCAGCCAATTGTGCACCAAATGTCATATTAGCTATTGGTAAGTTTAAGTTGTTAGATAGATTATTCAATCTATAGTTTACAATTGATGAAGGCAATGTAGCTGCGTCTTGGTCATTAAAGGAATTTAATGCTTGAAATTGTAAAGCAAAAGCACCTCCTAGATATACACTTACACCTTTAAATTGAGCGCTATCTTTTCTTACATCAAATACATTAATTCCATCTTTATTTCTAGGAATTAAATTTTGCACATTACCAAAAGTTTGTGCCTTAATGTTGGTAGTTAAAAACAAAGCTACCACTACTAACGATACTCTAATAATTGTTTTCATAATAATCGTATTAAATTTTGTATTAATTATAGGTTACTTTAAAATCTACTGATACATCAGGGCCTGTTTTTATGGTTCCAAACAAAGCCGTAGGTGGAGTAATGTTAAATTGTGCCATTGTAATTTTTGTTTTTCCAGAAAATGACACCTTTTTACCGTTAACCACAACAATGAAATTTTGAGTAATATTTTTAGTTGTCCCTGCAATCATTAAGTCTCCTTGAGCTTCAACAGAGTAGGTGTTTGCAGTGGTTTTTATGATTTTTAAAACTTTTGTGAGTTTGTAATTAATTGTTTTGTATTTTTTTGTATTTAATGCTTTAAAGGTGTTTTCATCCATTCCAGATCTACCGCTTAACAATTGCTCTGATTCGACTGAAAAATCTAAACTGATAATGTTTTGTAGTGTGTTGTTGTCTAGGTCAAAAGATGCTTTGCCAGCCATGGCTTTTGCTACGATATCCCAATCATGCAAATTTGAAGTTCCATATACTACCAATTTACTTTCGGCCATATTTACCTTGGAATCTTGTGAAAATCCAAAATTTGAAATAAAAAGTACTATACCTAAAAAAAGTAAATTCCGAAGTGTTTTATACGTGTCCATATCCTATTATTTAATGAATTATAGGACAAATTTCTTACTAAAAAGGAATCAATCACATGACTTTTGTCATATTAGTTACCAAAATATAGTTCTATATTAATAAGGTATAACTATATCGATTGCGAGGAGGTAAGCTCTTTATAGATACAATAAAAAAGAGTTAAAAAAAATATTTTTACAAAGTAAATTCTTACATTTATTGATTTGGTTCCCAAAAATGTTTTTCAAAATCTACAATCTTATTATCTACAATTTGAATCCCTTCGTTTTCTAGAAGAGTTTGCATTAAATTTGTTCCTTCAAAGTGATGTTTTCCAGAAAGCAATCCGTTTCTATTCACTACACGATGCGCCGGAATATCATTTCTGTTGTGAGAAGCATTCATGGCCCAACCCACCATTCTTGCAGAACGTGCAGTTCCTAAAGCTTTTGCAATAGCGCCGTATGAGGTTACTTTTCCTTCGGGTATTTCTTTTACAATTTGATAAACGCGTTCAAAAAAGTTATCCTCCATGAACATAATTTTTTAAGACATTAATACACGTGAAAAAGGCAATAATTCCTGTAATTATACCTAATATGGTGTTGATGTTTTTTAAAACAAAGGTAGCTTTCTCTCCAATTTTATTAAAAAACATCACATAAAAATAAAAAACAGTAAAAGAACCTAACACAACGCCAATAACAAAACTGTATATAGGAATAGTTGTAAATATAAATGAATTGTTAGAAGCTAATGTCAAACTTATAAGAACATAGTAAGGGATGGGAAATACATTGATAGCCGAGATAAACATTCCCATAAAAAAACGACTTCGTTTACTTTTTACATCAATTTTTTTATCTTGTAATTGGGGTGGTTTTGCAAATTTTAAAAAATAGATTGTCAATACCACAAAAATCAAAAGGCCAATTTCACGTAAAATTAAATCAATTTCTTTGTGGCTATTGATATAGTGAGCAAAGATTACAGAAATATACGTTTGAAAAAAAATAACGAGTAAAGCTCCCAAAACAAACATAAAAGCCCTTTTCTTTCCGTCTGTCATACTTACTTTGGCCGCTGTAATATTTATTAAGCCAGGTGGAATTACCCCAATAAAGGAAAAAACAAATCCGAAAAGTAATGGGATAATGACAGGCATCTGCTAAATATAAAAGTATATATTATTTTATTTTGAATTTAATATAGGTAATGGCTTTATTGATTTCCAAATATTGTTTTTCATAAAAAGTTTGAATGGAAGTAACTTCATCGGGAGCGCCTTCATTGTGATAGATATTATGATTTGAATAAAGCACCTCATGCCCTTCGCCATGCAACAACCCAAGAGTATAGCCATGCATAAATTCGGAATCTGTTTTTAAATTAACAATCCCATCCTCCTTTAATACTTTTTTATACAATTGTAGAAAAGAGGAATTTGTCATCCGATGTTTTGTTCTTTTATACTTAATTTGAGGATCGGGAAAGGTAATCCAAATTTCAGTAATCTCTTTCTGAGAAAAAATAAAATCGAGCAACTCTATTTGTGTACGAACAAAAGCCACGTTTTGCATACGGTCTTCAACAGCAGTTTTTGCACCTCGCCAAAATCGTGCTCCTTTAATATCAATCCCAATAAAATTTTTTTCGGGAAAACGTTTTGCAAGCTCCACAGTATATTCTCCTTTTCCGCAACCCAACTCTACAATAATAGGGTTGTCGTTTTGGAAAAAATCATGATTCCATTTTCCTTTAAACAGAAAACTATTATTTATAACTTCTTCTCTTGTTGGTTGAAAAACGTTTTGAAAAGTATAGTTTTCTTTGAATCTTTTGAGTTTATTTTTACTTCCCACGATAAAATTTAATATTTTGACAAAATTAAATAAATATATGATATAAGAATATTTTTTTATCTTGCGCTCTTAAACACAACTAACTGTATATTAATGAATTCTAATTCAAAACAGAAAAACATATTGGTAGCTCCACTAAATTGGGGGCTAGGACATGCGACTCGATGCATTCCAATTATAAAAGAATTAGAGAGAAATGGCTTTACCCCCATATTGGCTTCTGATGGAAATGCCTTACAATTACTTGCTAAAGAATTTCCTCATTTGAAGAGTTTAGAATTGCCTTCCTATGGAATTGAATATTCCAAAAGAGCTCGTAATTTTAAATGGAATATCATAAAAAAACTTCCTAAAATTTTGAAAGCGATTAAAGTCGAAAAAAAACTTGTCAAACAATGGGTTGAAGAATACCAATTGAATGGTATTATTTCAGACAATCGATTGGGGGTTAGAAATAGGAATTTAAAATCGGTTATTATTACGCATCAACTGAATGTTTTATCAGGGACTACAACTTGGCTAACCACAAAAGCGCATCAATACTATATCAAAAAATTTACAGAATGTTGGATTCCAGATATGGAAGGGCTTCAGAATTTTTCTGGACAATTGGGTCATTTAACCCCAAATCAAGCTCAAAATTTTAACCTAAAATATATTGGAATTCTAAGCCGATTTGAAAAAAAATACATTCCAAAAAAATATGATTTGATGGTTATCCTTTCTGGACCAGAACCTCAAAGAGGTATTCTTGAACAAAAAATAACAGAAGAATTAGAGCATTATCAAGGAAATGTACTGTTTGTAAATGGAGTCATAGAAGCCTCTCAACGTGTTTTAAAGAAAAACAACATTACTTTTTACAATTATATGCAAACCAATGAGTTAGAAGTAGCTTTTAATGAAAGTGATATTATTCTCTGCCGATCGGGTTATACAACTATAATGGAATTGGTAAAACTAGAAAAAAATGCTTTTTTTATTCCAACTCCTGGTCAATATGAGCAAGAATATTTAGCAAGAAAATTCAAGAAAAGCGGCGTTATCTCTTATTGTAAACAAGAATATTTCAAAATTGAACGCTTAGAAGAAGTAAAGCTATATTTAAGATTTAAAGATCCCAATTTAGTGGTAGATTGGGAAAGCTTATTCGAACTTTTCTAAAGTAAAAGAAAATTCTGATCCGATTCCATATTCGCTTTCTACATAGATTTTTTCATCGTGACCTTCTATAATGTGTTTCACAATAGAGAGTCCTAATCCCGAACCCCCTTCACTACGCGCGCCACTTTTATCTACTCTAAAAAAACGTTCAAAAAGCCTAGGAATGTAGTGTTTTTCAATACCCTCACCGTTATCTCGTATTCGAACAATAATTTTATTGTTTACTAAATCCTCAATAGAGACTTCTGTAGTGCCGTTTTCTTTGCCGTATTTAATGGAGTTCATCACTAAATTTGTCACAACTTGTTGAATTTTTTCTTTGTCGGCATTGACATAAATGGGTTTGTTGTATTTTCTGTCGAGCATTAAAATGATGTTCTTTTTGTCGGCACTCATTTCTAGTAAATCAAAAACATTCTGAATCAATTCTACTATATTAAATTGGGAGTACTCTAAATTTAATTCACCCATCTCCAATTTTGAAATCATATCTAAATCTTCAACGATGTAAATCAATCGTTCCACGCCTTTTTCTGCTCTTTCGATGTATTTTTTTCGAAGCTCTTTGTTTTTCATCGCTCCATCTAATAAAGTTGAAAGGTAGCCTTGAACCGTAAATAAAGGAGTTTTTAATTCATGAGACACGTTTCCCATAAATTCTCTTCGATATTCTTCTCTGACTTTAAGATTTTCGATTTCAATTTTTTTATCTGTGGCAAATTTCTTTACTTCTCTGGTTAAAGTGGCCATATCAGTGGTTATGGATTGAGTGCGCAAGGTCGTAGAGTCTAATAAAGAAACATCGTCATAGATTTTTTTGACTCTTCTGTAGATGAAATGTTCCACTCTATATTGGATAACAAAAAAAGAAAAAAAAGCGATGCCAATTGCAAAAATAGCACAAAAGGGAAGTGAAAATTTGGCAAAAAACAATAACAATAAAGCTACTAAAGAAGTAGAAAACAGTGTAATATAAAAAGTTGATACTACAGCAAAAGTATATGTCTTTTTAAAAGTCAATCCCATTTAAGTGAGGTAAGTCATTTTGTTTTTATGCATCAAACTTATATCCGACTCCTTTAATTGTTTTAAAAAGGTCTTCTCCAATTTTTTCTCTAAGTTTTCGGATATGAACATCTATAGTTCTTCCTCCTACAATCACTTCATTTCCCCATACTTTATCCAAAATTTCTTCTCTTTTAAAAACTTTTCCGGGCTTAGAAGCTAATAAATAACATAATTCAAATTCTTTACGAGGAAGAATGATTTCATTTCCATTAACTACAATTTTATATTCTTCTCGGTTAATTTCAATGCCGCCAACGTGTAAATTATCACTTGCTACAGAATCATCTTGTAAACGTCTCAAAAGTGCTTTTACTTTACTAACAAGTAATTTGGGCTTGATAGGTTTTGAAATGTAATCATCTGCACCTGCATCAAAACCCGCTACTTGAGAATAATCTTCACTTCTAGCCGTTAAAAATGTGATAATTACATTTTGTAGTTCTGGGATTTTTCTTATCAGTTCGCAAGCTTCCATTCCATCCATTTCAGGCATCATCACATCCATAATGATAAGATGGGGTCGTTCTTTTTTTGCCATTTGAACGGCTTCTTTTCCATTGGATGCCGTACTAATCTTGTATCCTTCTTGTCCAAGATTATACCCAACTATTTCCAAAATATCGATCTCGTCATCAACCAATAAAATCTTTATATCTTTCTTTTTCATAAAATGTTTGTGAAAGTTTAAGATGGTAAAATTACAATTTTAACATTCAATTTCGCATGTTTTTGAATCAATTAACACTAACTTAATGTAGTTGCATTAAAATAACATTAAGAAAATCAAAAAAAATGTTAATTTGGCATTGTTTTTGAAAAAAATAGTATATTTGCTGTAAACAAATCACTCCATGATAAAAAATTACTTTTACATCTCGCTTTTATTTCTTTGCTTGAGTACGAGTAGTGTTTTGGCTCAAGAGAGTAAATCGACTTCAAGGTTTCAAGAGAATACTATTGAAGGATTAAGTGTATATCCTAATCCTACCAATGGAGATAGGATTTATATTACTTCAAAATATAATTACGATAAAGACATCGTAATATTTGATGTGCTTGGTAAAAAAGTACTTCAAACTCTTTTAACTTCCAAAGAGCTTAATATTAGTGCTTTGACTCCTGGGATTTACATCATTCAAGTTAAAGAGAATGAAATTATAGCTACTAGAAAACTAATAATCAAGTAGTTTGTTATCTGTTTGATAACTATTTTTTTACTTTGATTTTTTTTATTTATAAAAATAGTGATTATCTTTGTGGACTATTTTTATTGTAAAAATTATGAAAAAACTTTACTCTTTACTGTTTCTTGCAGTAGCATCAATGTCATTTGGACAAACGATTTACTCAGAAAATTTTGGTACTCCTACAGGTAGTACAACTGTAGCGAATTATGTTGCTGGAACATCCCCAGCGACGTTTCAAAATTCTGCTCCTATTGTTTATACAGGAACAACAGGTGCTACAAGTGTTAGAATTACTTCTCCTTCAAGTGGGTACACTGGTTTTTCTGCTGGTGGGAACATCTTCTTGTCTGCAACAACTAATGTTGGTCATTTTTTTCAAGTAGATGGTATTAATACGTCTGCTTATTCTGCTGCAAATCTTCAAATGTCTTTTGGTTACAATACCTCAAGTACTACAACAGCACAATTAACAGTTGAACAAAGTACAAATGGGGGTACAACATGGACTCCTATTACCTTTACTCCAACAGGTTCAGGTTGGACATTAGTAACAGTTACAGGAGGTCAAATCCCTTCGTCTTCTACTTTGTCATTAAGATTTACACAACCTTCTACAGCAGCAGTTCCATTATCTGCACAATTTAGAATTGATGATTTAAAAATTTACAATTATAATGCAAGTTGTACTTTAGTTTTGGCTTCTGCAACAACTGCTTGTGATGCAATAACCTCTGGAATAGATACTTATACAGCTACAATTCCTTATACTGGAGCAGGCTCTGGTTCTTATGTTATTACACCTTCAGCGGGAACTGTTGGTGGTGATAACCCAAACACAGTTGCAGCTGGTAATATCACGATTTCTGGTATTACAGAAGGAACAGGTATTACTGTAAATATCACTAATGGAGTATGCTCTTATTCTGCTACTATTACAGCGCCAGAATGTAAGCCAGTAAATGCTTTGCCTTTTATTGAACCCTTTAATTACACTGTTGGGTCTGCATTAGGAGCTCAACAAACGTGGTCAAACGCAAACTCAGGAGATGATATTTCTGTTGTTTCTGGTGATTTATCTTATACAGGATTAACATCGTCTGGTAATTCAATTTCTTTTTCAGGTGCTGGAAAAGAATGCCATGCTCCATTTACAGCGACTACAGCAACAGATGGAACATTGTTTGCATCATTTTTAGTTAATGTTACAGATTATTCTAATGTAACAACAGATTTAACAGAAGCTTATTTTGCAGTTTTAACTGATGGTGTTGCTTCTAATTTTAAAGGTAGATTATTTATCAAAAAGAATGGTTCACAATACCAATTAGGGTTAACATCTGGAACATCTACTACAAACTATGATCCTACGCTTTTCAATGTTGGAGATACAGTTTTAGTTGTTTTAGGGTATGATTTTACTGCAAATTCTTTAAAAGCTTGGTTTAATCCAAATTTAGCTTCATTAACAGCTTCTTCAACACCAAATTTAACAGATACGCCTACAACTGCAATTGCAACTTTAGGTGGGTTTTTGTTAAGACAAGATCAATCAACATCTACACCATCAATTACAGTTGATGAATTGAGAATTGCTACTACTATTGGTGGGTTATTAAATACAAATGAAGTTGCTGCAATTTCTGGTTTAAAGGTTTATCCAAATCCAGTATCTAACGGAGTGTTACACATAGAATCTGATGTAAACTCTGAGAAAAATGTAGCTATCTATGATGTGTTAGGAAAACAAGTTTTAAACGCAACGACTTCTCAGAATATGTTAAATATCTCTAGCTTAACCGCTGGTGTTTACATGGTTCAAATTACTGAAGAAGGTAAAACTGCTACTAAAAAATTAGTCATTGAATAATTTAGTTCCTGAAACAAGTTCAGGATGATAAAATGAAAAGCTCCAATTCACGTTGGAGCTTTTTTTATTTTCATTACTTTTGCACAAATTAGTTTCATTGATTACTTCACAAGATATATTCACTATTTCTAATCAAAAGCAATTTGAAAAAATAGCTTTGAAAGTCTTTCGTTTTCAACACGAAAATAATGCAATATATCGAGCGTTTTGCGACTTGTTAAAAGTTGAAAAAGGAAGTGTAAAATCATTGCAAAAGATTCCTTTTTTACCTATACAGTTTTTTAAAAGCCATCACGTGCTTTCTTCTATTGAACCTGTTCAAGAAACTTTTACGAGTAGCGGAACCACAGGAATGATAACCAGCAAACATCTCATAACCGATGTTTCACTTTATGAAGAAAGCTATCGAAATGCCTTTTCAGAGTTCTATGGAAACATTGAAGATTATGCTGTTTTAGCCTTATTACCTTCTTATCTAGAACGCACAGGTTCTTCTTTAATCTACATGGTAAAAGATTTGATTGAACTTTCTAACAATGAAAATAGTGGTTTTTATTTACACAATTACGATGAACTTATTTTAAAATTAATCGAATTAGATAATTCTGGACAAAATATACTTTTAATTGGAGTTACCTATGCTTTATTGGATTTGATTGAAAAACAAAAATTCCAATTGAAAAATACCATCATCATGGAAACGGGTGGAATGAAAGGGAAACGAAAAGAAATCATTCGAGAAGAGTTACACCAAATTTTGTGTGATGGTTTTGGCGTTTCGGTTATTCATTCCGAATATGGTATGACCGAATTGTTATCGCAGGCTTATTCGCTCGGAAATGGAATTTTTGAATGTCCCAATTGGATGAATATTCTCATTCGTGATACGGAAGACGCACTATCGTATATTCCTGCAGGTAAAACAGGAGGTATCAATGTGATTGACTTGGCCAATATTAATTCCTGTTCCTTTATTGCCACTCAAGACTTAGGAAAAAAATATCCCAACAATTCATTTGAAGTATTGGGACGTTTTGATAATTCTGATATTCGAGGTTGTAATTTAATGGTGTATTAAAAAAAGAGCTGACCGTCTCAACTCTTTATCCATTATATTACTTGTATCAAATAATAATTTTTCTTTCCTTTTTGAAGCATCACAAATTGGTTGTGCACTAAATCGGAACTAGTAATTTTATATTCCACACCTACTTTAGATTTGTTTAAGGAAATGGCGTTTTGTTTTAGTTCGCGCATGGCTTCGCTGTTGGAAGATAAGAATCCTGTTTTGGCTGCCAAAGCACCTACCATATCTAATCCGTTTTCAATCTCGCTTCGCTGCATTTGAGCTTGTGGAACTCCTTCGAAAACTTCTCTAAAAGTTTGTATGTCCAATTGAGCTAAATCGTCCATCGTAGGACTAAAAAAAGCATTGGATGCAAAAATAGCTTTGTCTAGTGCTTCTTTTCCGTGGACAAACGTTGTTACTTCTTCTGCTAATCTCTTTTGTAATACACGCAGATGCGGTGCTTCATGATGTTCAGAAATTAAAGCCTCAACAGTATCTTTTTCTAAAAAAGTGAATATCTTAATGTATTTTTCTGCGTCAACATCTGTAGTGTTTAGCCAAAATTGATAGAACTTATATACCGAAGTTTTGTCTGCGGTTAGCCACACATTTCCTCCTTCTGTCTTTCCAAATTTAGAACCATCCGCTTTGGTAATGAGCGGACACGTCATTGCATAGGCTTTGGCACCTTCACCATTCATTCTGCGCACTAATTCGGTTCCCGTAGTAATATTTCCCCACTGGTCGGAACCCCCCATTTGCAAGAGACAATGGTGTGTTTTGTATAAATGATGAAAATCGTAGCCTTGAATCAATTGGTATGTAAACTCGGTAAAACTCATTCCTTCACCACTTTCACCGCTTAAACGTTTTTTTACGGAGTCTTTAGCCATCATGTAATTTACCGTGATGCGTTTTCCTACATCTCGGGCAAAATTGATGAACGAAAAATCTTTCATCCAATCATAGTTATTCACTAAAATAGGAGCATTGGTAGCCGTAGAATTGAAATCTAAAAAACGGGATAACACGGCTTTAATTCCTGCCACATTTTTTTCTAAAGTAGCTTCGTCAAGTAAATTTCTCTCGTCTGATTTTCCAGACGGGTCACCAATCATTCCTGTAGCACCTCCAACCAAAGCAATCGGTTTATGACCGAATTTTTCTAAATGAACCAACAAAATGATAGGAACCAAACTCCCAATATGTAAGGAATCACTCGTTGGGTCAAACCCAATATACGTGGTGGTCATTTCTTTTAATAGTTGTTCTTCTGTTCCAGGCATGATATCATGCACTAAACCCCGCCATTGTAATTCTGCTACTAAATTCTTCATCGTTCTTCAAAAATTTAGGCAAATATAACAATTGTGAATGGTTTTAGAAATATACTTGTAAAACAAATGGTGGTTGTGATTGTACGATTAAGATTTCCCAAACGAGAGGTTTATCTCATCATATTTTTAAAAACTTTGACGTGAATTTCTGTTCTTCAGAATAAGTTTCAATAGAATACCATCCGGAAGCAAAATTTTTAACATCTACTTGATTCACGTTATCTTTTTGTTCCCATACTTTTTTACCTGTGATGTCCACAATAATAATTTTATCAATAGCAATACCATTCGATTCAATGTTCAACACAGAATGTGCAGGATTTGGGAAGGTCGTAATCCCTTTAGTATATTCGGTCATAGGTTTGTTTAACGCATTGTTTTCATAGCGAAGGATAAATCGACTATCAAAAGTACCCGAGGTTGAGGTAAAAGTATAGGGACAGACTTTTAAATTATGAATCTGATTTAGTTCAAGGTCTTCTAAATAAATATCTTGATGTATAAACAATCCGTTGAGGTGGTCTATCGAAATGCTATAAGTATCTGCATGCGTACAAGAATATCCCAAAGGGACACTGTCTTGAGACATAAAAGGCAACGCTCTTGATTGTATAACGCAGGGTTTACTTCCTGATAGCGAGTAAAAATCGGCATATTCATTTCCATTAAATGATTCTGCATCGTAAAGAACGTCCCATTGATTTGTAGCTCCTTGGGCATAATCAATTAATTGTTGTTTGAATAGTCCATTTGTGTTCGTAAAGTTTAACCAGATACAGTGTTTTTCTATGGGAGTCGTTTGGTTTGTTTGTTTGTAAAATCCGTTATTATTTCCACTAACTCTTTGTGTGTTTTTAAAATAAATGGTGCCTGTTGTTAGTGCCTCCGCAAAAAAACCTTGACAAGCATCAAGATACTGGTCTGGCATAGTTCCGCCAGTTATTGCACCATTTCCGGTTCCAACCCCAACACCCAATATAGCATTATAGGTTGCATAATCACTTGGAGTATACGCATCATTTAATATAGGTGTATTGTGAGTCCAAAAGTAAAAATTTGGCGTAATGACGCTGTTGTTGTCTTCGTAAAAACGCTCTAAATCTAAAGCACTAGGGTAGGGGTTCCCAATTAAATTATTAATAAAACTGTTGTTTTTAAGTATGGAAACAGCATAGTCTCCATTGTTTGGAACACCTGTAAAACTAGAATTCCAAGAATTGTTGGGGGTCCATCCCGCATCGCCACTAAAAGCCCTTGAGATATAACCAATTCCAGGATTCATGGACACATTTCCATTTTGAGAAACCCAATAATTTACAGTTGGGTCAAAGGTATAAAAAGTACTTCCATTACTACTCATCCATATTGAAGCTAATTGTTGATTGACAACTGGACTGCTCCAATACACAAAATCATAATTGTTGTTGAGAACTGATGTCGTTCGTTTATAGGTAATTGCTCCAGTATTTACAACAGAATTTGTCTGTAATAAACTTGCGCCATCGTTGAATGTTAGCGTGCCTCCATTTACTTTTAAATCATTTGTCAAGCTTAAGGTATGCCCCGAATCAATAATAACGGTACCACTATTTACGGTGCAACTGCATCCTTGAATATTGGCAACCGATGTAAAGTCTCCAGTAAACACGATTGATTCTACATTAGAAGGATCCAGCCCATCACCGTCCCACGATGTACCATTCCAAGTCTTTGTTGGAAAAGAAATTGTAGCACCCACTCTTGCGCTTTCGCAAGTCCCAATTGTTTGAGTTGCATAGTAGGTCCCAGCGGTTAATACCGTCGAGGCAGCCAAAGGCAGTCCGCCACTATTTGAAGCATACCATTGGATGTTTGTACCTGTGGCATTTAAGTTAGCTACTGTGGCACCGTTACAAAAGCTTTGACTTGAAACAGTAGGTGACGCAGTTGTTATGGTGCTAATGGTGTAATTTATGCTAATCCCATTGTTGTTTAAATTGGTGTCTAACTGATTGGATTGCAATATGTTCGCGCTAGCGGTGTAGGTTCCTGTAGCGCCCGCAGCACTGGTGATGAGTAAAGTGACAGAGCTGTTAGCGGGAACGGTACCTATAGTCCAATATCCAGATGCTGGATTGTATGTGCCTGTGCTTGCGGTATGGGATAGGTACGAAAACGTTGCGGGAAAACTCGCTGATGTAATCACACCCGTGGCATCATTGTTACTGTTATTAGTTACCGTTACCGTAATTTGGTTTGAGCTTCCAGTACACGAGGCATTGTTATTGGAAGACATCGTAATTCCAAGTTCTGCCTGAGTAGTTGGTAACGTTCCAAATACCAATACGCGATGCGTTTGCCTTCCAGTTACAAAAAGGCGCCCATTCAAATCGAATGAAACATTGTATACATCTCTAAAATTTTGTGATGTGGCTGTTCCTGAGGGATATAATGCTGTATTTGTTGTAAAAGACGCCTGGCCAAGGACTACATTGGCAGCTGTTGCATTTGTTGTTGGTACCGAATTAAATAGTAATATTCTATTATTACCTGTTTCTCCAACAGCTAATTTTCCATCAGGGGAAACTGTAACTCCTGCAGGGAAATACAAACTGGCGGCGCCCAGCCCAGCTGTAGAAGAGTTAAAGCCTAATTGACCAATGACTACATCAGCAGGAGCTGCATTGACAGTAGGGATGGTGTTCCAAATTAAAACCCTATGATTCGTATTGTCGGCTACGAGAAATTTGCCATCATTGGTGACCCATAATCCCCAAGGTTTATTCAAATTTGAAGCACCATTGCCAGGAGAATTACTCACAAAATCAGGTTGACCAATCACGATATCGGCTGCCGTTGCATTAGTTGTTGGAATGCTGTTCCAAATTAATACACGATGGTTTAGCCGGTCTGATACAAAGAGATTTCCGTTGGTACTCACAAAAATTCCAGCAGGTCCCCAAAGCGAAGTGCTGCTAACCCCACTAGTATTGGTAGTAAAACTTGTTTGACCCAAGACAACATCAGCAGGTTGTCCATTGGATGTAGGAATTGAATTCCAAATTAAAACCCTGTTGTTTCCAAAATCACTCACTAAAAGTTTATTCCCATCAGGAGAAAAAGCAACGCCATTGGCATTATTAAATGTAGATTGAGTTGTTCCAGTACCACAAACAAAACTACTTTGACCTACCACCACATCGGCGGCTTTACCATTCGCATCATAAACGGTTTTCCATAGTCTCACCCCCGCACCATTTTGAGAGGCAATAGCCAAAACTCCTTTACAACTTATTGCAGAATAGGATGGCCAAGTCAAACCACTTTGCAAACAAGATGAGGTTGTTGTGGTAAAAGTCGATTGACCCACGACTAAATTTGCTGCTTGATAGGTGGTAAACGTTTGCTGTGCTATACAGCAGTGTATTGTAAATAAAAAAAGGAGATAAATTTTTTTCATACCCATGTGAATTTTATTTATATCCAGAAAATAAAGCCATTTCGTAACAATCTGATCTACCTGACAGATACAGCTACTCTTAAATAGCAACACTATCAAATTTCTTACACAAACATAATTATTTTTTAGTAGTTATCATGTTAAATTTTTTTAATGAGATGAAAGTACTTTTTGTAAGTAAAGATTCAGTACGATCGCTAAGGTGTTTTGAGCTTCCTTGGAGCCGATTTAAAACGTTGCGATTTGCATACTATTAAATGGTCTTAAGTTACAGGAGGTATAGGAAATTGAAGAAATATATATTTTAACCCGAACGGATTATAAAACTATAGTAAATAAAAATTATAGTTTTATGACTGTAACGAGGTTTATATTTATTAATCAGTTTAGTTATTTAGTTCAGCACAACTCGATACTAAATGTTTATTACGTGATACAAAAAAAACCACAAGATTGTGGCTTTTTTATCGTTATTTATTATTATTATCAAAAGTACTTTTGTACTTTATCTATTAACTCCGTAGCTTTTGCAAATAGCAACATTTCAATAATTGATATATTTGAATTTAACTCTTTTGCTGTTTCTTTTAATAAACTAAGGTATAATTCATAAAATTTATCATTTTCAAGCTTATTCCAGTTTTTAGAAATTTGTTTTAAATTTTGATTAGCACTGCTAATTTTATTATTTCTACTTGGCAAAATAGGGAATAAAACTTTGTAATTACTTTCATTTATAATTTGTAAATAATTTAAAGAACACGATACTCTTGAGTCAAAAATGGCATATTTATTACAATCATGAAGTACTAAAGCTTTTGACCATGAAGATACACCTTTTACTCCTAAATTAATTAATTCTTCTGCTGATTTTGTTTTATAAAAAGTAAGTGTTTCTTGATTATTACCTTTAATGCCACCCCACTTAACAATATAATACTCTATTAGTTCTCCTTTTGTTTTTATGTCAGATTGGCTCCATTTGGAATGAAGTTGCTCTTTTAAAAGTAGGTTTCTATTAACTCTACTATCATTTGGCAATTCTATACCACTTGGTACTAAATTATCTTTAATTTTCCAATGATACCAATCACTTTCACTGTCATGATAGTTAGTAAAAAAATCTATTAATATATTTTTTATCTCCTCCATTATTCAAAAATGTTAACTAAATATTTAAACTTATTAATCCATAATACATCTTACATAAGCCGCAGAATTTAGTCCAAATGATACAGTATTAGATATAAAACAAGCATCATTACCACCACTTAATCCAAAATAATAACCAGAAGTATAGTTACTAGGACTTGTATAAGTAGAAGTAGACCAAAACTGAACAAACGACGCCTGAGGTTCCATTGGTAGAGCAGTAAAACCAGATGAATTAGTGGCAGAAATACCAGAAACAAATGGCCAATGTGCATTACCTGCTTCTTTCAATTTTTTACCAGCTGTGGTGTATCCTAGACAATTCGATAAGTAATCCCATTCATTATTGCTTGGAATATGAAACCCTTCAGGTGCTAAACCTCTTGGATCGGTAACTGCATACCAATTGTAACATTTACCATAAACAGGTCCAATAGCAGTTTGAAATTGGTAATAACACCAAGCGCCAGTAGTAAGGTTGTTCCAAGTAGTTGCGTCAGTCACCTGAGGAATTATATCACCATTTCTGTAATGTGTTACCTCTAAATTTTTGGTTGTAAATGTTTGATTAGAAATTGTTGTTAGTTGATAGGTATTACCGTCTATATCTGTTATAGAAGTTAGTGTTGTAGTCAGCGTAACTTCATTAGAATAAGTTGGAGAATTACCTGTTGTATTATAGGAATAAACTCTGTAAGTATAAGTTGTATTTGGTGTTAAACCTAAATCACTATAGCTAATAATATCTGCGTTTACTGTGGCTATAACTGTATAATTTCCAGCTCCAGTTTTTCGCTCAATTTTAAAACCCGTTTCATTAGTGGAATTGTCTGTCCAAGACAATTTAATTTTAGAGTTCGTTACTACATTTCCAACTAGATTTGATGGAGTTACCGGTATAGCTGTAGTTGTAGAATTACCATTTCCATCATTACTCGTTGAACATCCAATAAAAAATAGGGATATTAGAATAAGTGCAATTGTTTTTTTCATATTATAAAAATTTTATATTTATTTTTTTCAAAAATAACTCACAACCTTTGAAAAATTTTGCTAAATAATTTCTTTAATTGATTAAAATATTCTATTTTTGAACTATTAATTCTTATTGACATGATACAACAAGCAGAAACCAAGATTAAGCAAATACGTGAATTGAAGAATTTTACGCAAGAGTATATGGCACAACAATTGGGGTTGTCTACTCGTGCTTATAGTAAAATTGAAACAGGTGAAACGCAATTGACTATTAATCGATTGAATGAAATCTCAGCAATTTTAGGAATGGCACCAATGGAAGTATTAGGATTTGATGATAAACAAGTATTCAATAACTGTAAACAAGATGGCTACATTGGAATTAATCATATCAACTTACCCGACAAACTCATCCAACAATATGAAGAGACCATACAGTCCTTAAAGGAGCAAATTCAGCTCTTAAAATTACTTCACGGGAAATAAATGGTTAATTAGTATATTTTTTTAATTCTTAAAGGCATTTAAACTAATTTCTCCTGATGACTTTTATAAAAGATATACATCTATTGACTAAAAGATGTACATGTTTTACGTAAAAGATATACATCTTTTGCATGAAAGATATATATCTTTTGGTTTTATTGTCAGCAAGAATTAAAAAATACTTCAGGAGCAATCAAAAAGGTCAAGCTGAGGGTTTAAAAAAAAGTACTTTTATAACCCTTTAACATCCTACTTAAAAATTCTATCTTATCTTTGTTCCCATGATATTAGTTACAGGGGGAACCGGTTTAGTTGGTGCGCATTTGCTTGTTTATTTAACAGAACATGAGCAACAGCCCATTCGTGCACTTTATAGAAATGCTGCTGCTGTAGAAAAAACAAAAGCCTTGTTTGCCCGATATCAAAAAGAGGCTTTGTTTGAAAAAATAGCATGGGTAGAAGCCGATATTCTGGATATTCCTGCGTTGGAGCGTGCTTTTGAAAATTGTGACTATGTGTATCATTGTGCGGGTCTTATTTCATTTAACCCCAACGACGAAGAACGCCTTAGAAAAGTTAATATTGAAGGCACGGCTAATATTGTCAATTTATGCCTCGACTTTAAAGTGAAAAAATTATGCCATGTGAGCTCTATAGCTGCCTTAGGAAGTTTGGCGCCCAATGAGGCTTTTATTTCTGAAACTACCGAATGGAACCCAGAAGTAGCCTATAGTGATTATGCCATTTCTAAATATGGCGCCGAAATGGAAGTATGGCGAGGCTATCAAGAAGGATTGCCTGTGATACTAGTAAATCCAGGAGTTGTTTTTGGTCCTGGCTTTTGGAATCAAGGTAGCGGCGTCTTTTTCTCTACTGTCCAAAAAGGCCTTCCTTTTTATACTCAAGGTTCCACAGGTTATGTAGCGGTTTCAGATGTGGTTACCATCATGCATCAATTAATGATTTCTGATAACGTAGGGGAGCGCTATGTGTTGGTGGCAGAAAATTTTTCTTTTAAGGATATGATTTTTCTTATTGCCGAAAAATTAGGAGTTAAAAAACCAAGATTTGAGGCACGCCTAGGACTCTTAAATCTGGCATGGAAAGTAGATTGGTTTTTGCATTTGCTTTTTAGAAAACCAAGGCGCTTATATCGATTGAATGTCAAAACGCTTACAGCTCAAGAGACGTTTTCTAATCGTAAAATTGTAGAAACGTTAGGCTACACTTTTACTAGAATGGACTTGTATCTAGACTCCATCTTGACACAAAAAAACAACTTTTAATGCAATACACCTGGAGTTTCAGTGGGTGTTTTTGGAATTTTTCCTCCGTTTGCTTTTGCTAGATTTTCGCTTAGACGTTTTTTTACATCCTCATAGATTTTTTTATACGCTTTCATGTCGGCAGCATAATATTGTGTACTTTGAGCAAAAGTCAAGCTGTCTACTTGGTATTTGTTCTTTATAAATACCGACGTTCGAGGATACTGATACACCCCTGCAGTTTGTGATTTTGCCGCTTCCAAAACAGCCAAATCATAAATGATATCGACCATTTTGTCTTTACTGATAAGGTTTTTGGGCTTTTCAATCGTGTTTTCTTTACACGCTTGAATTGAAAACAAGACTAAAAAGCTAATAATTATATGTTTTTTCATGTTACAAAGGGATCTATCGATTAAACAGCAATCGCATTCCGTGACGGGCTTCTTTTACCGAATCTTTTTCATAAACGAGTTCGCCATTTACAAACGTATGTGTTATTTTTGAAGTAAAGGTTTGTCCTTCAAAAGGAGACCATTTACAAAAGTATGCGATGTTTTCTTTAGAAACGGTCCAAGGACTCATGGGGTTCACAAGTACTAAATCGGCATAATAGCCCTCTCGTATAAAGCCACGTTTTTCTATTTTGAAAATTTTAGCAGGATTGTGACACATTTTTTCTACAATTTTTTCAATAGAAATTTTCCCTTGATGGAATGCTTCAAATAACGCCACAACCGCATGTTGCACTAGTGGTCCTCCTGAAGGTGCTTTGGTGTATACGTTTTGTTTTTCTTCTAGGGTATGTGGCGCATGGTCTGTTGCGATTACATCTATGCGATCATCAAGCAAGGCTTCCCAAAGGACTTCCCTGTCGTGACTTGTTTTTACAGCGGGATTCCACTTAATAAAGTTGCCTTTCGTGGAATAATCTTCATTAGAAAACCATAGGTGGTGCACACAAACTTCAGCGGTAATTTGTTTGTCTTCCAAAGGAATTTTGTTGGTAAATAACTCCATTTCTTTTGCAGTAGAAAGATGAAACACATGCAATCTAGCGCCCGTTTTTTTTGCCAATTCAATTGCTTTTGACGAAGACAAATAACATGCGTCTTCACTTCTTATCAAATGGTGTGCTGTTATTGGAATATCCTCACCGTATGTTGCTTTATATTTTTCTAAATTTGATTTTATAGTGGCTTCATCCTCGCAATGAACCGCAATGAGCATTTTTGTATTTGAAAAAATCTTTTCTAACGTTTCTGGATTATCAACCAACATATTTCCGGTTGAAGAACCTAGAAATAATTTTAAACCCGCCACATTTCTTGGATTCGTTTTGAGAATTTCGTCCAAATTGTCATTAGTGCCTCCCATCATGAAGGAATAATTGGCATAAGAAGTCTCAGCGGCTATTTGATATTTTTGTTCGAGTAATTCTTGAGTAACCGCATTGGGTACGGTGTTGGGCTGCTCAATAAAAGAGGTAATGCCGCCTGCTACAGCTGCTCGGCTTTCGGAAGCAATAGTGCCTTTGTGTGTGAGGCCAGGTTCTCTAAAATGAACTTGGTCATCTATTGCTCCTGGAACTAAATAATGTTGATTTGCATCAATAACGGTGCCTTCGAAATTTGCTACAGCAATCGAGGGAGCAATCTCGGCTATAAACGCTCCTTCAATCAATACATCACCAATGAGAATAGAACCTTCATTGACAATTTTTGCATTTTTAATGAGTGTTTTTTTCATATTACAACCGATTAAAAAACTTTTTGATTCGTAAGGAAAGAACACCAAAAATAGCTTCTTTTATAATAGAGCCACTCATTTTGGATTGTCCTTTGGTTCGATCTGTAAAAATAACTGGGACTTCATGAATGACAAAGTTTTTAGAAAAAGCCCTGTATTTCATCTCTATTTGAAAAGCATACCCAATAAATTTAATTTTTTTCAAATTGATGCTTTCTAATACTTTTCGATTATAACAAATGAAACCCGCAGTAGCATCCATAATTTTCATTCCTGTTATCATTCGAACATATACAGAGGCAAAATAAGAGAGTAATACCCTACTTAAAGGCCAGTTTACTACATTTACGCCGGTAACGTACCGCGAACCAATTGCGATATCAGCACCGGCAAAATGGCATGCCTCATAAAGGCGTTCTAAATCAACTGGGTTGTGGGAAAAATCGGCATCCATTTCAAAAATAAATTCATACTCTTTAGCTAACGCCCATGTAAATCCATGAACATACGCCGTACCAAGCCCTGCTTTTTTTGTTCGTTGTTCTAAGAATAACGATTGTGGAAATTCTTGCTGTAACTCCCGAACTTTTGTGGCAGTCCCATCAGGAGAATTGTCATCCACAATAAGGAGGTGAAACGATTTATGTAAAGAAAACACTGCTCGAATAATACTTTCGATGTTTTCAATTTCATTGTAAGTGGGAATGATTACTACGCCGCAATTCATTGAATAAAAATTTGCACAAAAATACTGATTTTATAACTCTTTATTCTTAATAATAGTATAATAGTATGCAACAAATAAATTTTAGTATTTTTGTTGACTATGATCATGCACGAATTACATCTACGAAATATAGAAAATAAAGATTGGGCTACCTTAGTTTTTTTGATAGCGTTAGTCTTGATTGTTTTAGCAAAAACAACCTTCGAATCCCGTTTTTCAGATTTCGTAAGAATGTTAGTGTCTAATAAATACAACAAAATTTACAGAGAGAGTAACCAGCTTTTAAATGGGTTCAATGTTTTACTTTTTGCGGTAAATTTAATTTCGCTTTCTTTTTTTATACAAATGATTTTGGTTCACGGGTATCATTATGGTTCTAAAACCGATTGGATGTTGTTTGTACGGATATTTACATTGTTGGGGGTTTTTATCCTTTCAAAATTTTTAATTGAGAAAATTATTGCTACTACTTTTGAGATTGAGGAGTTTGCTGAACAGATTAATTTACAAAAAGTTAACTATAGAACCTATGTTGGACTCCTTTTACTTCCTGTTACAGGGGTTTTGTATTATTGCAATTATGTATCAATGTTTGCAATATTTGCTATAATAGTTATATTATTAACAATAAATGTGCTTACTTATCTTTTTTCTTTGAAAATTTATCAAAATTTATCACCCGACAAGTTGTTTTATTTTATTTTGTATCTTTGCGCACTTGAAATAGCTCCCTACTATTTCATATATTATTTGATTACAAAAAACTAGAGCATAGATATGTCAAATTTGAAAGTGAAAACAATTTTGGTGTCACAACCAGAACCAAAAGTAGAGAATTCGCCATATTTTGATTTACAACAAAAACACAAGATAAAAGTTGATTTTCGCTCTTTTATTCATGTAGAAGGTGTAAGCGCAAAAGATGTAAGGGCTCAAAAAATAGATTTGAATAATTTTAACGCTATTATTCTAACGAGTAAAAATTCGGTAGACCATTTTTTTAGAGTGGCTGAAGAGATGCGTTATAAGGTTCCCGAAGATTTGAGGTATTTTTGTCAATCGGAAGCTATTGCTTTCTATTTACAGAAATATGTAGTTTATAGAAAACGAAAAATATATGTAGGCCAAAAAGATTTCGCCGACATGGCTTCGCTTTTTAAAAAATATAAAGACGAGAAGTTTTTATTACCTGCTTCAGACCAGCTAAATGCTGATGTTCCAGCTACGTTGAACAATTTGAAAATTAATTGGACTCCCGCTGTTTTTTATAAAACGGTTATGAGTGATTTGTCTGATTTAGCAGATGTATATTATGATGTATTAGCCTTTTTTAGTCCTACAGGGATCAAGTCGTTGTTCAAAAACTTTCCTGATTTTAAACAAAACAACACGCGAATTGCTGTTTTTGGGAGCACTACTCAAAAAGAGGCTTTGGAACATGGATTGCGTATTGATATTTTGGCACCAACTCCAGAAACGCCATCTATGACTATGGCTTTAGAGAAATATGTTTCGGAAGTCAACAAAGGAAAATAAAAAAACAGATTATAAAAAAAACGCCTCTCATACGAAAGGCGTTTTTTTATTTAATTTCTTTTCCTTGAGCATCAAAAAAATGATATTCAAGATACGTGTAAGCGTCACGAGGTATGATTTTCACCCATTTTTTATGTTCAAAGAACCACTTTGAACGTATTGATGGAAAACCTTTTTTAAGGTATGCTGCCACAAAAGGATGCACATTTAGCTTTACTTTATTGTGGTCTTGTAAAATTTTTTCGAGAGAAAACGAAATTTTATCAATGATTTGAATAGGAGCATCTACTTCGCTATCCCTATTATTCGGATTTTCTTCTCTTATGTCAATCGTAACTTCTGGTCTTACGCGCTGTCTCGTAATTTGAACTAATCCAAATTTGCTTGGCGGTAAGATTTTGTGTTTGGCTTTATCGTCGCTCATTTCTTCTTTCAAGAAATTGTACAATACTTGTCTGTTTTCAGGATTTTGCATGTCAATGAAATCAACTACAATTATCCCACCCATATCTCTAAGTCTGAGTTGTCGGGCAATTTCGGCTGCCGCAATTAAATTTACTTCAAGAGCTGTGTCTTCTTGATTGGTCGCTTTATTGGAACGATTTCCACTGTTTACATCAATCACATGCAATGCTTCAGTGTGTTCGATAATCAAATAAGCTCCCTTACTCATGGAAACGGTTCGCCCAAAAGAAGTTTTAATTTGTCTTTCAATATGGTATTTCTCAAAAAGAGGTACATCTACAGATTGATAAAGCTTCACTATTTTTTGTTTTTCAGGGGCTATTTCGGCTAAATAGTCCTTGGTTTCTTGGTACAACTCTTCATCATCAATTTGAATACTTGTAAAAGTATCGTTAAATATATCCCTAAGTATTGAAGAAGCTTTATTAACCTCTCCGAGTACTTTAGATGGATGATGAGCAGTTGGTAATTTTTTACACATTGCAGTCCATCTTTCTATTAAGTTCTGCAAATCTTTTTCTAGTTCGGCTGTTTTTTTGCCTTCTGCTACTGTTCTCACAATAACACCAAAACCTTTAGGTTTGATTGCGTGTACTAATTTTTTTAATCGGTCTTTTTCAGATTTGTCTTCAATTTTTTGAGAAACTGAAACTCTATCTGAAAAAGGGACTAGAACCAAATATCTTCCTGCAAAAGAAAGTTCCGAGCTAATTCTCGGGCCTTTTGTAGAAATAGGTTCTTTTACTACCTGCACCAAAATTGACTGATTGGCACTTAGCACATCGGCTATTGCCCCATCTTTATCAATTTCGTTTTCAAACTGAAAGTTTTTAAGGGAGAAATCTTTTATTTTACCTGCGCTTACAAGTTTTATGAATTTCAGATAAGAAAGTAAGGATGGTCCTAAATCATGATAATGTAAAAAGGCATCTTTTTCAAAGCCTACGTGTACAAATGCTGCATTAAGTCCTGGTACTGGTTTTCTGATTTTGGCAATAAAAATATCACCTACCGAAAAAGCATTTCCTTTTCCTTCTTCTCTGTGTAATTCAATTAGTTTTCCATCTTTTAATAAGGCAAAATCTACAGCATTTTCACCACTACGGATGATTAATTCTTTATTCATGTTGTAAATTTTTATCCATATTTTCAATTCAAGAATTTGAGATTTGAGATTTAGGATTTTAAAATTCCTAATTCCTAATTCCTGATTCTAAAATCTACAATAGGGATGGATTAAACATTTTTTACAGGTTTTTTTACCCGGTGAATTTTAGTTGGCAGTAGTAGTTTTCAGTTAGCACACTGCTTACTGTGACTGAATACTGTTTACTAAATTTCATTTTCAATGAACGTTTAAAAAGAAAAAAGTAGTGTAAAACTACTTTTTCTTTTTATGGCGGTTAGCTCTTGCTCTTTTTTTACGTTTGTGCGTCGCTACCTTATGTCTTTTTCTTTTTTTACCGCTTGGCATAGGTCATGTATTTTGTGTTAATAAATATTTTTAAACTGCTACTTCAGTTTTTGTTTTTACACCTTCAACAAACACTTTTGCAGGTTTGAATGCAGGAATATTGTGTGCTGGTATTTTGATTGTTGTGTTTTTTGAAATGTTTCTACCGGTTTTTTCAGCTCTAGTTTTGATAATAAAACTACCAAAACCTCTTAGATAAACATTATCTCCATTTTCTAATGAAGTTTTTACTTCTTCCATCAATGCTTCAACTGTAGATTGAACATCTCCTTTTTCTAGACCTAATTTTTCTGAAATTTTAGCTACGATATCTGCTTTCGTCATTTTCTTTCGTATTTATTATTATATGTGTAATTTTTTGAGTGCGCAAATATACAAATTAAAAAAAGAATATTTCAAGTATAATTTATTAAAATTTAATCACATAAAGATTTAGTTTTGTCCCACTATCTTTTTCTATGGAATTTTCTGAATTAATTTTGCAATGGTACAACCAAAATAAACGAGATTTGCCTTGGCGTGATACTGCAAATCCTTACATTATTTGGTTGTCTGAAATAATTTTACAACAAACCCGTGTGGCACAGGGGTTGCCTTATTTTAATAAATTTTTAGAGGCTTTTCCTACGGTTTATGATTTGGCTTCAGCCGATGAAGAAGTTGTTTTGAAGCTATGGCAGGGTCTCGGATACTATTCTCGAGCTCGAAATTTACATCAAACTGCACAAAAAATTGCCTTTGAACATGATGGAAAATTTCCTGATACGTATGCTGAATTAAAAAAACTAAAAGGAATTGGAGACTATACCGCGGCTGCTATAGCATCTTTTTCATTCAATGAAGTTGTGCCTGTTGTGGATGGAAATGTCTTTAGGGTACTGGCCCGATATTTTGACATGAGCACAGATATTAGCACAGGGAGCGCAAAAAAAGAGTTTTTCGAATTGTCTCAAAAGCTTATTTCTGTTTCAGTTCCTGCCTTATATAATCAGGCGATAATGGAATTTGGTGCGTTACAATGTGTTCCTAAAAATCCAAATTGTTTAGATTGTATTCTCAATGAAAAGTGTTTAGCGCTTCAAAAGAGAAAGGTGTCTGAGTTGCCTGTTAAACGTAAAAAAGGGGATGTTAAAAATAGGTATTTCCAGTATTTAATTTTTGAAGATGCTCAACAACAAACTCTTATCCAAAAAAGAACTCAAAAAGATATTTGGCATAATTTATATGAGTTTCCACTTATTGAATCGGAAAATATGCTTGATTTTGAAGTGCTGAAAGAACTTGTTTTCAAAAAGTTTGAAACATTAAAACCAAAGTCATTACATAGTTATGAAAACAATGTCATTGTTCATAAACTGTCGCATCAAAAACTTCACATTCAATTCTATCATTGTACGATTTCAGAACATATTTCGGAGGGAGTACCCCTTAATTCCCTGATAAATTTCCCATTTCCTATAGTAATTTATAATTTTATTGAAAAATATAGTTTTTAATTTGTACTTTTGGTAATTAGAAATTTAATCATCATGAACGGGACATTAAATAAAGTTATGCTTATCGGCCATTTAGGAGACGATATTAAGATGCACTATTTTGAAGGAGGCAATTGTATTGGTAGGTTTCCTCTAGCAACCAATGAGGTTTACATCAATAAATCGACTAATGAGCGAATCAATTCGACAGAATGGCACAATTTGGTTGTTCGAAATAAGGCAGCTGAAATTTGTGAGAAATATTTGTCCAAAGGTGATAAAATATATGTTGAAGGCAGAATAAAATCGCGTCAATGGCAAGCTGAAGACGGAACTACAAAATATACTACTGAAATTCAAGTTACTGAATTTACCTTTTTAAACGTTAAAAAAGATAATGAATCCAACAGACAAATCTCTACTAACGATACAAAAAGTGGCGGTTTTGACTCAACGATTGACAACGATTTGTCGTACTAATAATTGTGTAACTAAAACATATTCCTTTGGACCTGGCGCCCAATTTATTGACTTTTTCAAATATTGATACAAATCTTCTGTTTGGAATAGTTGGGATTAGTATTTTACTATTTTTAACAGCTATGGTTGCCGCGTCTGAAGTGGCTTTGTTTTCTCTTTCACAAAAAAATATTTCAGAACTTTCACAAAAAAGTGTTTCTAAAAGCGATTTGGTAAATCAATTGCTTAGTAAACCCAAGAAAACATTGGCTACTATATTGGTAGCCAATAATTTTTTACATATTTCTATTGTAATATTATTTTCCTTTTCACTAGATACTGTTTTTTCAACCCTTACCAATGTGTTGCTAAAATTTGTGGTTGAAGTACTTTTGGTTACCTTTTTAATTTTGCTTTTTGGTGAGGTATTACCTAAAATCTATGCTAGTAGAAATAATGTAAAATTCATCTTATTCATTATTCATCCTTTATTTATTTTGGATAAATTGTTGTCGCCCATCAGTATTCCGATGCGATCGTTTACCTTGTTTATTCAGGAAAAATTGGGCAAACAGAAAACTAATTTTTCCGTAAATCAGCTTTCACAGGCTTTAGAGTTGACTTCTACAGAAGATACCACACAAGAGGAGCAAAAAATTCTTGAAGGAATTGTTTCGTTTGGGAATACTGATACTAAGCAAGTCATGAGTCCGAGAATTGATATTTTCGCATTAGAAATTGACGAGCCTTTTTCCGAAATTATCCCCAAAATTATAGAAAAAGGATATTCTAGAATTCCTGTATATCAAGATACTATCGACCAAATAAAAGGAGTCTTGTTTATTAAAGATTTGATTCCCCATATTAATAAAAAGACATTTGATTGGAAAACCTTAATACGCGCGCCATTTTTTGTACCTGAAAATAAAAAATTAGACGATTTGCTCAATGATTTTCAAAACATGAAAAACCATTTAGCTATTGTCGTTGATGAATATGGTGGAACGTCTGGTCTCATTTCACTCGAGGATATTATTGAGGAAATTGTAGGAGACATTAGTGATGAATTTGATGAAGACGCGCATCCTTTTACCAAAATTGATGATAAAAATTTTATTTTTGACGGAAAAATCAGTCTGAAAGATTTTTACAGAATTGTTGAAGTTGATGAAGATGTTTTTGAAAATCAAAAGGGTGAAGCCGAAACACTAGCTGGATTTATTCTCGAATTATTAGGAAATTTTCCGAAGAAATCACAAAAAATTCAATTTGAAAACTGCTTGTTTACTATAGAGACCGTTGATAAAAAAAGAATTAAACAAATAAAAGTAACCCTAGATGTCTAAAATGAAACTAACTTCCTTTTTTGGAATACTCCTCTTATTAATTTCATCGTTTTTTGTGAGTTGTAAAGATGAAGTTTTGCCCAAACCAACGAGTCAGTTGCGATTAGAGTATCCGGTGGCAACGTATGCTGCTTTCGAAAATGAGTGTCCGTTTACCTTTAATATGAATGAAAATGCAGTTATTAAAGGTGAAAAAGATTGTGGATTTACAATCAATTACCCCAAAATGAAAGCGACGATTTATTTGACCTACAAGCCAGTGAATCACAATTTGGAAAAACTTTTAAAGGACGCCCAAAAATTAACTTATGAGCACGTTATCAAAGCAGATGATATTTTAGAACAACCCTATATCAACCCAAATAAAAAAGTCTACGGAATGTTTTATAGAGTTTCAGGTAATGCGGCAACTAATGCACAATTTTACGTAACCGATAGTGTTAAACATTTCTTGACGGGTTCGGTTTACTTCTATGCAAAACCAAACTTTGATTCCATTCTTCCCGCTGCCGATTACATCCGAAATGACATGCAAACCTTGATGGAAACGTTAAAATGGAAGTAAACAGATAAAAATTATTTTACCAAAATATTAGAAACTTTGTACGTTTGTCCGTCGCCTGTATTTTCAACAGATTGTACTAAACTATCTTTGGATATTTTGTCAGCATCAAAACTAACAATGGCTAATTTTTTGTCAAAATCTACTGTAGCCGAAGTTACTCCTTTAAGTTCCGATAGTTTATTCTGAATGGTTTTTGCACAACCTTCTGGGCAAGTCATCCCGTCTATAGTAAAGGTTACTTTTTGGGGAGAAACCACCACCTCATTTCCATTTTTTGAAAGTTGATTTTCTGAGTTTTTTGAATTGTTGTGACAACTGGTTAGAAGCACTCCTATAAAAAATAAACCTGCTGCAATGTTAACCGATTTCATGATATTCGTTTGAATTTGATTTACTAGAGCAAATTTACATTATTTTTTATATGACAATTCATAAAAATATGTCAAATTTGTTTCATTAAAATCAACCATCAAAATGGAAAAAAAATTAAAATGGTATTTGTTGCTCCTTTTAGGGCTTATTTGGGGAAGCTCATTTATATTAATTAAAAAAGGGTTGATTGGGCTGTCTCCGTTCCAGTTGGGCGCTTTGCGTATTATTTTTACAGCCGTTTTTTTATTGGTGATAGGATTTAAAAATTTAGCAGAAATTAAGCACTACCAATGGAAATACATTGCAATTACCGCCTTGTTTGGTACTTTTTTGCCCGCTTTTTTGTTTGCTATTGCTGAAACTCAAGTAAGCAGTTCCATTTGTTCCATATTAAATTCCTTAACTCCTCTAAATACTCTTTGGATTGGTATTTTGTCATTTGGATTGTCCTTTAAAAGAAGTCAATTTTTTGGAGTTCTGATTGGTTTAATAGGAACTATCATTCTGATTTTTGGTGGCGCTACAGTTGGGAGTACTGAAAATTATACCTACACTATTTTGGTTGTTATTGCCTCTGTTTGTTATGCTTTAAACGTCAATCTTATAAAAAGATATTTATCAGACGTGAAACCATTAAGTATCACAACGGGTAATTTTACAGTAATGCTTATCCCAGCTTTGATAGTACTCTTTTCGACAAATTTTACAAGTATTATGTCTGAAAGCAAAACCCAACATGCCATGCTGTTTATTATGATTTTAGGCATTCTTGGTACTGGTGTGGCGAATGTACTTTTTTTTAAGCTCATTCAAATTTCGACGCCTGTCTTTGCATCGTCAGTTACCTATTTAATTCCTGTAGTTGCTTTTGTTTGGGGGATGTTGGATCATGAATTTTTAACCCCTCTTCAATGTTTCGGCGCCTTTGTCATATTAATAGGAGTTTATCTAGCAAATAAAAAATAAAAAAGACTGCCTTTTCAGACAGTCTTTAGTATATTAATTGGAATGACTATTGAAAGTCTGCATCAGAAACGCCTTCGTTTATTTTAACGTCAGTAACTTTAATTTCGATATCTCTTCCTTGTGATAATACGATAGTGAATGGTACTTTGATTCCTTTCACATCTTTATAATCACTATAGGTTATGGTTGATGTCATTTTTTGACCATTCTTTTCAGTAGTTGTAGAAGACATGGTTTTTAGTCCTGTTTTTACATCGTAGTACAAGGTGGTTTTGCCATTTTTAATAGCATAGGCATCACTTCCATTTACAGGTTCGATTCCATCCAAAACAACATCGGATTTGGTTGCTAATAACAATTCTTCAAATGTAGAAAGCGTTGCTTTTTTCTCAGCAAATTCTTCAGCAGTCATGTCTTTTTTCTGACCTTGAGAGGCAATATATCCAGATTTATCCCCGATTACTTGTTTTGAAAGTTCCATCATTCCAACCAATTCTAATTTGAATAATGATTTTCCTTTCACATCTTTTTTCGAAGTGTATGATAATGGAGCTGGCGCACCTTCTATTTCTGATGAACCTGATACGAAAAGTGTTTTTATTCCAGCAACTGCTTTAGCACCACCAATCGCATTGATATAGTTGTCCATAACCGTTTTTACAGTAACTCCTGTTGGGGCTGGTTTTTTCATTTTTGGTTTTTCGGTAGTGTTTCCGTATTTGTCAAAATAGAAAATAGGAATGTTCAATTTTTCTAATCCAGGGATAACATCGGCACCTTTACCAGTAACGATAATTCTCATATTGTCGGCAAGAACGTATTTGTTCATTACACGCAATACATCATCGGCAGTAACAGCTTGGATTTTTTTGATATAATTTTCATAAAAATCTGCAGGCAATCCTTCTGTTTCAATGTTCAAGGCATATCGAGCTACAGTTTGTGGTTTTTCAACATTCATTACAAAACGACCAACATAGCCTGCTTTTACATTATTAAGGGCTTCATCAGCTACTTTTTCAGTTCGGATTCTTTTGATTTCTTTAATAAATTCGACAACAGCACTATCAGTTACCATGTTTCTTACTTGAGAATTGGCTTTAAATTTGCTAACCGTATATTTGTTAACCCCAATGCTAGAGCGCGCACCGTACGTCCAACCGTGTGCCTCACGAAGATTCATGTTTAAATAACTATTAAAGTCTCCCCCTAACACTTGATTGGCTACAATAACAGGGAAATAGTCTGGATCTGATAATTTTAAATTAACCGTATTGACCAATGAAATTTCAGATTGAACTGCATTGGGCATGTCCACAAAATTAATTTGTGTGTATTGCACATTGCTTGGGGCTGAATACGAAACTTGTGGGGCTTTTGCTTTCACCCAAGAGCTAAACAATTTCTCCACCATTTTTTTAGTATCGCTGAATTTTACATCGCCAATAACAACAAGATAAGCATGTTCAGGTACAAAATACGTAGCATAATGTGATTTAACATCATCTAATGTAACATTTTTTATAGTTGTTTCAGATAAGTATTCCCCTGAAGGATGGTTTTTGCCATACACCAAAACGTTTTCTACACGTCCTGCAACCACCGTTACATTTTTTTCTTGCGTTTTTAAACTTTCGATTAATTTGTCTTTTTCTTTGTCAAATTCTTCTTGAGAAAAATTGGGATTTAAAGCTCCATCAGCCATTAATTCTAATATTCTCTTAGAGTATTTAGACAGTCCACTAGCAAAAGCACCGTCTGTACTAAAGTTAATGTCTGCTCCTAAAAAGTCAATTTCTTCATTGAAAGCATCTTTAGAAATTTTCATGGATCCATTTCCAATTAAACTTCCGGTTAATTCATCTACTCCTTTTTTTGTTCCTTCAGTGTAAGGGGCATTGTCCAATTGCAAACTAAAAGAAACCCTTGGTAGTTTATGATCTTCTACTACCAATACTTTAAGTCCGTTGGGCAATGTGAAAGAAACAGGTTTTTTAATATTAATGGTTGGAGCGGGTCCTGGTTTCGGTTGGGTTCTGTCTTGTGCTTGCATGATAATCGTTAAAAACAAGCTTGATACTATAATTAGTGATTTTTTCATCTTGTGTCGTTTTATTTATTTTCAGCTTTGTCTTTTGCAGGAACGTAATCTAAGAGTAATCTTTGATTTGGATTCAAATATTTTTTAGCTACTGTTCTTATTTCTTCACGAGTAATAGAGTTGTACATTTCTATTTCGGTATTGATAAGGTTAACATCGCCATACAATAAATAATACGAAGCCAAATTGTCAGCAATACCTTCTACACTTGAGTTGCCACTAACGTATTGATTCTCATATTTGTTTTTTAATTTTTGTAAATCATTTTCAGAAATTAAATCCGTTTGAAGTTTCACGATTTCTTCATCAATTTCTTTAACTAAATCTTTTGAAGTAAATTCTCCTTGTGGCATTCCGTAAAGAATGTACGTTCCATAATCTTCTTGATTGTAGCTGAATGCTCCAATTTGAAGTGCCATTTTCTTATCGTCTACAATTTTTTTGTATAATTTAGAACTTTTTCCATCACTCAAATACGTAGATATAAAATCTAAAACTCTGGCATCTCTAGTTTTCATAGAAGGTGTTCTGTAGGCCGCAACCACCATAGGCTTTTGAATGTTTGAATCTTCGAAAGTGGCATTGATGGGTTGGGTGATAGGATCTTCAACAAATGTTTGACGTACAATAGCAGGTCCTTTTGGAATCGAACCGAAATATTTTTCAATCCATTGCTTGGTTTGTGTCGGATTGTTAATGTCTCCAGCTACAATCAAAACGGCATTATTCGGAATGTAGAATTTTTTGTTAAACGCTTGAAATTCTTCCAATTTAGCAGCGTCCAAATGCTCCATTGAACCAATAGTGGTCCAACGATACGGATGTTTTGTAAACATGTATTTTTTTACTTGCGGAATCAATTGACCATAAGGACTGTTGTCGTATCGAAGTCTTTTTTCTTCTTTAACTACTTCGTTTTGTGTATCCACCCCAATTTGGTTGATTACAGGGTGCAACATACGTTCTGACTCCATCCACAAACCTAGTTCTAGGTTGTTTGAGGGAAAAACTTCATAATAATACGTTCTGTCTTCTGTGGTATTGGCATTGTTAACTCCGCCATTAGACGTGACAATTTTAAACCATTCCCCACGTTTAATATTTTCAGTTCCTTCAAACAACAAATGTTCGAAAAAGTGAGCGAAACCAGTTCTGTCTGGTTGTTCGTCTTTCGCGCCTACATGATACATGACAGACGTAATTACAACAGGCGCAGATGAGTCATTGTGTAAAATCACGTGCAACCCATTGGCTAAATCATATTCCTCAAAAGCAACCTTTTGGGCATGAGCAGTTCCTCCAAGCATAAGCATTGAACTTAAAGCGATTAAAGATTTTTTCATAAAAAACTATTAAATTTTAGTTGTACTACAATTAGTATAAATCTTGTAGTATTAGTTACACAAAAGTAGTTTTTTTATTGATAGTAAAATAGAATACTCATGCTTAAATGAAATCACAAAAAAACTTTTAAGTATATTGTTGTACGGATGATAATATTTTATATATTTGCACACTTAAAATTTAACTAAACAATATTGTTATGTACGCAATCGTAGAGATAGCAGGGCAACAATTCAAAGTAAGCAAAGACTTAAAGGTTTATGTGCATCGTTTGGCTCAAGAAGAAGGTTCAAAAGTTTCTTTTGACAAAGTTCTTTTATTGGATGACAACGGAACAGTAACTTTAGGCGCCCCAGCTATAGAAGGTGCTTCTGTAGAAGCAAAAGTGTTACAACACTTAAAAGGAGATAAGGTAATTGTTTTCAAGAAAAAAAGAAGAAAAGGTTACAAAAAGAAAAATGGTCATCGTCAAAGTTTTACACAAATCCTAATTGAAGGGATTGTGGCAACAGGTACGAAAAAAGCAGCTAAGAAAGAAGCCGCTCCAAAAGCAGAAAAAACGGAAGAAGACGTGGTAGCTGCTACAAAGAAAACAAAAAAGACTGAAAGTCAAGAGTAATAACTAATAAAACCAAAACATCATGGCTCACAAGAAAGGTGTCGGTAGTTCGAAGAATGGTAGAGAATCACATTCTAAACGTTTAGGCGTTAAGATTTTTGGTGGTCAAGCTGCTATTGCTGGAAACATAATCGTTAGACAAAGAGGATCAAAACATAATCCAGGTGAAAACGTTTACATGGGTAATGATCATACTTTACACGCTAAAGTTGATGGGATTGTAAAATTCCAAAAGAAAGCTAATGAAAAATCTTATGTATCAATAATTCCTTTTGAAGCATAATTTTTTCAATAAGAAACAAAAAAACTCGCATCATGCGAGTTTTTTTTTGCACTATTTTTACAAACCCATATGTTGATGGGCCGGTTTTAGTAAGTCGTTTACTGTTTTAACTGGATTAAACGTGATTAAAGGTACTTCAACAAAAATAGTTAACCATTTGGCCATTGCACCATTCCATAAACCAGGAAGCTCGAATGCTTTGTAAGGCTTTCCATTTTTATTTTTTTCAACAACAAATCCCGAATTGGCATCAACAAATTTAGTTAAGTCAAATTTCTGACCTTTAAAGTCTTTAATTCCGCAAACCAAATCTACAGGGTTAAAGTGGGTCGCTTTATTAAATATTTCTAATTGCTTTTCGTCTTTTGTTGCAATTTGAGAAGACTCAACAATTTGAAGAAATGTTTTTCCTTTTTTGTCTGTAACCCAAAAAGGACCTCCTCCAGGTTCTCCTTCATTTTTAACCATTCCACAAACACGAATTGGTCTATTCAATAGAGTTACGAGATGCCCTATTTTGTATTCTTTAGTATATCTATAGAAATCTTCTTTTATCGAAATATTTAATTTTGAGGAAATATAACTAGCAATTTCATTCAACTCATCATTTGAAATTGCATCTGATTGAAGTTTTTTCAGATAATTAAAAATCTGTTCCTGAAACTGAACAAGAATACCAGCCAACGCCTTTTTATAGAGCGAAATTACATCAAGATGATTTTGAATCACATTGTCAATGTTTTTAACAAATACGATATCAGAGTTTAATGCATTTAGGTTTTCTATTAAAGCACCATGACCGCCTGGACGAAAAAGAAGTTCATCATTTTCACCTCGAAATGGATTTCCTAGACCATCAACAGCAATTACATCAGTGGCTTTATCTTGATAGGAAAATTTTACCTGAATGGAAACATTAGCCTCTTGTTCAACTTTGTTTTTTACAGACGCTATAATAGTTTCAAAACTCCTTTGATGCTCCTCAGAAACTGTAAAATGAAGATACGAATTTGAATTTGAGACAGCATAATAAACGCATTCATTTAAATGTTCTTCAATGGCCGTTGCTATATGTGATTCATATTTATGAAAGGGTAGCACTCCTTTTGGCTTATTTGCATAATCAAAGTAAGAAGCGGAAAGCATGGTTTTAATGAACCAATAATCCTGAACATCACTATCACAAGTTTCATAATCTGGTAGTGCTTCTTTAGTTTTTTTTAAAACTTCTTTGTAAAAAGGAAGCTTCTCTTTTGCCACAATAAAAACAGATAAACTTGAGTCGTTTTTTCTATTTATATAGGCGTTTATAGACTCTTCACCTAGTTTGTACTCATTGACAAATTCACTTAAGAATTTAAACATTCTGCTTGCGGCTCCTGATGCGGGTACGAATTTTTTTAGCTTTAAACTGTTTTTCTTTTCATCAAAATAATTCGAAAAATATAAAGCTTCTTCTTTAGACATCGGCATTATGCCATCATGTAATATCGCCGGTCTATCAAGATTGATTTTTGGGATGCCATTTTTGAGAATATCAAACTGGAATTTTACGGTTTTTAGTGAGACACCCCTGTTGTAAATAGATACAAAATCCCTAGAAGTAAACCCTAACTTTCTTGCTTCAAAGAAATCATCTATTATTTTCTTCGCTTTATTGAGACGTTCTTCTTTATTCCCTGATAATTTTATGTAAGGTTTGTTATACTGTACCAAGCTTTTTTCAAAAAATGTGGCAATTTCTTCTCTGTTTTCTGGGCGATCTCTTAAATCATCTTTCTCCCATGGCACATCACTATCAGTAAGAAAAATCAAGTCATAAGTATGTTTTTTGGCTGCTTTTTCTATCAAAGGGTCACAACTTCCATAATACAAATCAGAAAAAACTTTTGTTAGAAATACATTCGTATCACAAAAAAGAATTTGATTGGCGATGGATAGTGCTTCATTTTCTAGAGTAATTTGTCCTATCGCAATTGGTAACAAATCATTGGGTTCGCAAATTCCTTTATTAGAATCCCATTTTTTCTGCAAATAATCACGTGCAAATTCAGGAATCCAAGACGTATTGTATTCGGTTGCCAGTTGTTTTGCTAAGGTTGTTTTTCCCGTTGATTCTGGTCCAAACAATGCAATTTTTACAACATTACTTTGCTTTTGTTTAAGGTTTTCTTCCATTCTTTTAAGGCTATAATAGCTAATATTGTAAAGATGAGATATTGTAGCGATAACATGCCGAGCCCTCTATATGCAAATAGTGGCACCGCAATGCAATCACCCAAAATCCAAAGTGTCCAATTTTCTATTTTTTTTAACGCCATGTACCACATCGCAGTAAAAAAAATTCCAGATGTAAAAATATCAATATAATTAGGAATTTCAAGTGTATAATCAAAAAAATCATACACAAAATAAGTAATTAGTATCGTAAGGATGAAAAATCCAAATCCTATACGTTTTTCTTTTGCATTAGTATAACTAATTTGTAATTCCATTGCATTTTTGTGAACTTTCCATTTGTACCAACCATATATACTCATAATAGAATAGTAAATATTCATCGTCATGTCTCCAAAATAGCAGGCTTTATATAATAAATAAACGGTAATAATTGTAGATACTAAACCTGTAGGGTATACACCAATATGTTCCTTTTTGGCAAGAACCACACTAATTATACCAAAAACAAACGCAAGAAACTCCAAAATTATTTGAATATTGGACGCATGTCTGTATTGAGCAATAAAAAAATCAACCATTTTAAATTCGTTACGTAGTGAAAAAATTAGGGTCATTTTCAAAGGCTGTTCCAATAACAACCAACGTTGCTCCAGCCTCATAGGCATTATCAATATCTCTTCGACAACGAATGCCTCCACCAACAATTAGGGGGACATTGCAATATTGAGCAACTGTGCGAATCATATCTGTGGGAACAGGATATTGCGCCCCACTTCCTGCTTCAAGGTAGATTATTTTGTTTCCAATTAATACGCCCGCAAGTGCTGTTTGCATGGCCAATTGATTATCATTTCGATGAATGGGTTTTGTTTTACTCACTTTTTGAACGGTAGTTTCTATACCGCTTTCAATGAGCAAATAGCCTGTGGAAATAACCTCAATAGTTGTATTTGATATATATGGAATTGCTTCCACTTGGTAGCCAATAAGATAATCGGGATTTCTTCCTGATAATAACATCAAAAATAAAAGACCGTCAGCAAAACGAGATATTTGAGAAGGATGTCCTGGAAAAATGAGTATGGGAATCGTTAGGTTTTGTTTTAATAAAAGAATGATTTTGTCCATATCTCCACCGTCATAGGTACTGCCTCCAACAAAAACATGGGTTGCAGGTGATGCTTTTATTTTTCTAATTAACTCTAAGAAATTTTCTAAAACAATCTTTTCGGGATCTAGTAAAATAGCCAATAATTTTTGACTTTTATGTTTGGCTTGGCAAATTTCATTGTAAATGTTATTCATAGGCTAACTCGTCATTTTGCATAGCACAAACAAAGACATATTGTTCAAAAGTATCAAAATAAATCTCAAACGTTTCTTCCATGCCATTAAATTTGAGGGTAGCAATTGTTTTTTTGTCTTCAAGATTAAATGCGTCTTCTTGAATGTGATTTAAAAAACTAATCCCCTCATTGTTCTTAATTTTGAACACACTCTCTTTTACTCCCCAAATCACGGTTGCCTTTTCTAGTTTCTTTTCTATTGTGAGTTGTTCTAAATGATTTATATCCATATACCGAGAGGCTATTTTGAGAGTCTTATCTTTGATTAATTCAATATCAATTCCTATGGGTAAACGGCTAAAAGCTAGAGCGGAAAAATCATGAGAATGCGAAATGGATATGTGTGATGTTATTGGCGTTTCTTTCAAAAAAGTGTTGGTTTGAGAAGCACCATACAAATATGGTTTTCCTGATGCATCATAATTCAAATTAAAATCTGAGAAATTAAGGTGTTGTAATAACATTCGTACTGCTAAAAATCCTTTCTGATGACTTTCTGATTTCATCGTAAGTAATCTTTTTTTTGAATTTTCATTCAAGGATACTTGTTGTCGAAAAAAATCTAAATCTTCAGTAATTTTCCAAAGATATAGGCTTGTGTTGTTTGGTAAAGCTATTTTTTTGTAAAAAGGCATTAGTAGAATGTTGTATAACAATTATTTGCAATAGTATTCAAGAATAATAATTCTAAATAAATTATAAAATTAAAAACCTATGTTGTAATTTTGCATCAAATTTAAAAAAACAAATATACATAATTGATGAGTACACAAACATTACCTTATGTGGCTTATAAAGTGAAAGATATTTCGCTTGCAGCTTGGGGAAGAAAAGAAATTGAATTGGCTGAGGCTGAAATGCCAGGATTAATGGCTTTAAGAGCTGAGTATGGCGCAAGTCAACCTTTAAAAGGAGCAAGAATTGCTGGATGTTTACACATGACTATTCAAACGGCAGTATTGATTGAAACACTTATTGCACTTGGAGCAGAGGTCACATGGTCTTCGTGTAATATTTTTTCAACTCAAGATCAAGCAGCTGCTGCAATTGCTGCTGCAGGTATTCAGGTTTACGCTTGGAAAGGATTGAATGAAGAAGATTTCGATTGGTGTATCGAGCAAACGTTATTTTTTGGTGATGATCGAAAACCATTGAATATGATTTTGGATGATGGAGGAGATTTAACTAATATGGTTTTTGACCGTTACCCAGAATTAATCCCTGGAATCAAAGGTTTGTCAGAAGAAACTACAACAGGAGTTCATCGTTTGTATGAAAGAATGAAAAACGGGACTTTATTCATGCCTGCAATCAATGTAAATGATTCGGTTACAAAATCAAAATTTGACAACAAATACGGTTGTAAAGAATCGGCTGTAGACGCTATTCGTCGTGCTACTGATGTGATGTTGGCTGGTAAAAGAGTTGTGGTTTGTGGTTATGGTGATGTAGGAAAAGGAACTGCAGCTTCATTTAGAGGCGCTGGTTCGATTGTAACAGTTACCGAAATCGACCCAATTTGCGCATTACAAGCGGCTATGGATGGTTATGAAGTTAAAAGATTAGACACAGTTGTTGGAAATGCGGATATCATTATCACTACAACTGGAAATAAAGACATCGTTGTAGGATCGCATTTTGAGAAAATGAAAGACAAAACGATAGTATGTAACATTGGTCATTTTGATAACGAAATTGACATGGCTTGGTTAAATAAAAACTACGGACATACTAAGAATGAAGTAAAACCTCAAGTCGATATTTATAATGTTAATGGAAAGGATATCATTATTTTAGCTGAGGGTCGTTTGGTTAACTTAGGATGTGCTACGGGTCACCCAAGTTTTGTAATGAGTAATTCGTTTACAAATCAAACGTTAGCGCAAATTGAATTATGGAATAACAGTGCCGCATACAAAAATGAAGTATATATGTTGCCTAAGCATCTTGATGAAAAGGTGGCAGCACTTCACTTAGCTAAGTTAGGTGTTGAGTTAGAAACATTACGTCCAGAACAAGCTGCTTATATAGGTGTTGAGGTTCAAGGGCCATTCAAACCCGAGTACTATAGATACTAAGATAAAGAGCATATAAAAAAAACCTCTTAAACATTGTTTAAGAGGTTTTTTTTGTGCGGGTAATAGGACTCGAACCTACACGCCTTGCGGCACCAGATCCTAAGTCTGGCACGTCTACCAATTTCGCCATACCCGCAAAATTACTTCACAAAACATTATGTTTTATAGGTGTTCGGTGAATTTTTATTTGTGAGTGCAAATATAATTATAATTATGAATTTTGAATAACGAATAATAAATTTTTTTAAAAATATTTTTTAGTACTTTTGAAACTCTTAATTTTTAAATCCCATGAATAATATAAAACAATACGTTCAAGACAATAAAGAACGTTTTATTTCAGAATTAGTAGAACTATTAAAAATACCTTCTGTAAGTGCAGATACTGCCTATTCTCAAGATGTAATAAATACAGCTTTTGCCGTAAAAGAGTCTTTAGATAAAGCTGGATGTCAACATACTGAAATTTGTGAAACACCAGGGTATCCCATTGTTTTTGGAGAACATATCATTGATAAAAATTTACCAACGGTTTTGGTTTATGGTCATTATGATGTTCAACCACCTGATCCAATAGATTTATGGACATCACCACCGTTTGAACCTGTAATAAAAACCACTGAAATTCATCCAGAGGGGGCTATTTTTGCCCGTGGCGCTTGTGACGATAAAGGACAAATGTACATGCATGTAAAGGCATTTGAATACATGATTCAAAACAATGTGTTGCCTTGTAACGTCAAGTTCATGATTGAAGGCGAAGAAGAAGTGGGATCAAAATCGCTAGGATGGTTTGTAGAACGCAACCAAGAAAAATTGGCTAATGACGTTATCTTAATTTCTGATACAGGTATGATTTCCAATCAACAGCCTTCCATTACTACGGGTCTTCGTGGTTTGAGTTATGTGGAAGTAGAAGTGACGGGGCCAAATCGCGATTTGCATTCGGGACTTTATGGAGGTGCTGTGGCAAATCCCATTAATGTGCTTACAAAAATGATTGCTTCATTGCATGATGAAGATAAGCATATCACTATTCCTGGGTTTTATGATAAAGTTGAAGAATTATCAACCTCAGAACGTGAAGAAATGGCCAAAGCTCCTTTTAGTCTAGATAATTACAGAAAGGCACTTGATATTGAAGATGTTTATGGTGAGACAGGATATGTAACCAATGAAAGGAATTCGATTCGTCCTACTTTAGACGTTAACGGAATTTGGGGTGGCTATACAGGTGAAGGTGCTAAAACCGTTATTGCTAGTAAGGCCTATGCAAAAATATCGATGCGCTTGGTGCCCAATCAAGATTGGGAAGAAATTACGGAGTTGTTTACTAAACATTTCGAAAGTATTGCACCAAAAGCCGTAAAAGTAAAAGTAACGCCTCATCATGGAGGACAAGGATATGTAACCCCCATTGATAGTATTGGATATCAAGCGGCTAATAAAGCCTACACAGAGACTTTTGGTGTTCCTGCGATTCCTGTTCGATCTGGAGGAAGCATTCCTATCGTAGCGTTGTTTGAGAAAGAGTTAAAATCAAAAACGATATTGATGGGATTTGGATTGGATTCGGATGCTATTCACTCACCCAACGAACATTTTGGAGTGTTTAATTATTTGAAAGGAATAGAAACGATTCCGTTGTTTTATAAATATTTTACAGAACTTTATAAATAAATAAAAGCCCCTAAATGGGGCTTTTTATAATTTATGGTAAGTATGAATAGCCGTGTTTGCTTTTCCAAATGAAGTATTTCTCTAAAATTACTTTACTAAAATCGTAAAATACATTAGGAATCATTATAGCAAAATTTCTAGGTTTGAATAAGTGATCTGAGAAAATGATAACTTCTTTTTTGCCGCAATCCATAATGCAAAGTCCCATGATTTTGCCCCATGCTTTTTTCTTTAAATCTGTTTTTCCTTTAGAAACTCTAATAATATTTTCGGCTACAATTTTTCCAGTTTCATCAGATGGATATCCAGTTTTTGGAGTTCCAAATGGTACGGATTTTGGGGTGAATGGTAAAACAACATTAACAGCGATTCCTGCAGCCCATATATTTGGATATTCCACATGTCTGTAATCCTCCCCAACATTTATATAACCTGTTGGGGTAGCATGCAAATCAGTAGAGTTTGTAACAAAATCGACCCCAATAAAGGGAGGCATTAACATTGAAAATTTAAAAGGCAACTCCTCATCTGTAGATAATATGATTTTATTTTCTTTGACTTCCTTAACTCCAACCTGTGTTCTATAATGAATATTGAATATTTTCATAAATCCTTTAAGCATACTTTCTGCCAAAGGCATGCCGTCAATTCCAAAGTGACCAAGGTAATCTTCGGGTGTTATCCAATACAAATCTACTTTTTTACGAATATTTTGTTCACGCAACCATTTTTCGACATTGAATAAAAATTCGTACGCGGCACCCATACAACCTGCATTTTGTGTAGCACCTATAACAATTGGACCGGGATTTTTTTTGAATTCTTCTAAAGCTTTTCTGATTTTCATTGCTCCATTTGGCGTGCCAATATAATGTGTGTAAGTTTCAACACCAGGTGCTACATCATACTTAACTTTAGGGCCAGTTGCAATTACTAGATTGTCGTACTTAAAATCGCCTTTATCAGTACTAACAACTTGTGTATTAGGATCGACTCTTAATGCCTCAGCATGTATAAAATTGACTCCTTTTTTCTTTAGAATATTTTCTTTTTTAAATGAAATGTCTTTCATTTCCCGTCTTTTAAACGGGATCCAAATCAAAGACGGAATAAATAAAAATAATGGAGACTTATCTATTAGTACTACATTGTGTTGTGCTTTTCCTTTTCTTTTTATCTCTAGAGCAGCTGTCATCCCAGCAAAACTTCCTCCAATTACTACTGTTGTTGTCATGATTTTGATTAATTTGATGATGTAAAGTTAGCTTGGTAATAGCATAAAAACAGTATCAAATGTTACAAAAAGGCATAAAAAATCCGGTGAAGTACCGGATGATTTTTTACATATAACTCAGAATTTCTTTTTTTAAATTATCATATTCGCCTTGTAAAATTAAGCCATTGTCCAACAGCTTCTTGTAGTTTTGTAATTTTTCAAACAATTCGTCTTGGGTTAATTCGCTTAGTTTTTTTTCTCCAACATTTTTTTCAAGGTTAGGTTCTTCAAAAGAAAGATTGTTAGAAGGAATAATTTCGGCAAAGTTTGTTACTTCTTCTGTTTGAATTTCTTCTACAGTTTCGTTTTTTTCAGGAATAAGATCTTCAGTTTGTATTATGTTTTTTGGGTTTTTTAATAAGTCCAATTGCTCCTTCGAGTAAGTGTATAATTTTCGTGCTTGATTTTTTGGTAAATAATCAACAGTATGAGTTAATTCAGACTTTGTGGTAAAAGTAAAATCAGCACCGAGAATACCCTCTTTTACAAAACAGGCCGCAATATCATCCCAGTCATAATCCATAAATTCCATAGATAATCCTAAATTTTTAGGTTTGCAAAGAATAATTCTTTTGTTAGTAACCACAATACTATCGGGCAAAATAGTTACCGCTGGCTTTTTTTGAACCGCTATATAACCAACTTCTTCATTTGACATTAATAAATTATCAAGTTTAGTAGTTATTTTTTCAATAGCTTTTGGATCTTGATCTTCGTTTAATATTTTTTTTAAATTGTCAATCATCTTAATGTTTATAAGTTTAAAAGGTTTAAGAGTTTAAAAACGCATCAAAAGTAATGCCTAATTTTCTAATTCAATAATTTCATTTTGAATTTTTTTAGTCAAACTTTTGAAAACCAAATCGTAAGAATGGTTGATTAATTCGCACATCATTTTGTTGGATACATCATTATTAAAATCTACCGTATTCCAATGGATTTTACTCATGTGCCAACCTGGATTGATTCCTTCATATTCGGCTCTAAGTTCTTCGGCTCGCTCTGGATCACATTTTAAATTGACTGATGGCGTCCCTTTTTCCCATTCTTTTAAGGATGTTAAACAAAACATTTTTCCACCTACTTTAAACACCAAAGTGTCTTCGTCAAATGGGAAATGTTCGGTAACTCCTTTTTTAGATAGGCAAAAATCGTAAAGTTGTTGAATGTTCATTTTTTAAGGGATTAGTGATAAGGAATTAAATCTAAACTACTCACGAAGTACTATTTACTTGTTACTTATTATTTTTTCCATCATTTTTTCAGGATGCCCCAATAGTGTAAATCCAAATTTTTTATATAAAAAATGGGCATCCGAAGTAGCCAATCTCCAAATTTTGACGTGTTGTAATTTGGGTTCGGTCATCATGGCATTGATTAGAATGGAAGAATATCCTTTTCCACGATGATCTTCATCAATAAAAACATCCATCACATAAGCAAAAACGACGTAATCGGTTATGACGCGACAAAAACCAATTTGTTGATCATCCAGATATATTCCAAAACAAAAAGACGCATCAATAGTAGTCTGAACTTCTGCTATGGTTCTTCCTGCAGCCCAATACACATCTTTCAAAAAGTTTTGAATGAAAGGAACATCTAGTTTGGATTTGTCTGTAGAAACGGTAATCATTATGATTTTTGATTGAAGATTAACGATTTTTGATTTTTGAAGTTCTGAAATCAGAAATCAAAATTCAGAAACCTTAAATAATATCGGTTTTGATGGCGAAGCATCATTTTCAAAAGAGGTAATTTGTAAATTTAAAATGTAATTTCCGTCTAAAATGCTGTCGTCTACATATATCATTTCGGTAATTGTGCAATGCATTCGAGCATCATCGTTCAAATTAATAACATCTTTTACATTCCAAAACGCTTTATGTGCTAACAATTTTCCTTCATCTTCTTCTCGGTCAACACTTGGTAAATCAATCAATAAATGTTGAATGCCGATTTCTCTAATGAATGTCGCTGCTCCAGCTTCCAAATACGGCGGATTGGTTTTAGAATAATTGGTGTGTTTTTTAATTTCTGAATTGGGCAGGGTTCGAATAACGATTGCTTCAGGAGTTTTGCCATTTAAAGCTTCTTGAATTTGAACTTTAGAAATTACACCATCGTTGTTAATCTTTTCGGGTGTGATTGAAATCAATTCGGCTGTGAAGAAAAATTGTTTCAAACATTGATTAATCGAATAAAACTCCTTTGTGATATGTCCTAGACATTCGGTATGAGTGCCATGCCCGTGGGGGTTAAAAAGAATGTTGTTGAAATTGGTCGAACTTCCCTCTGACACTTTTCCTACCCAATCACCAAACTTTACGGGTTCGATTTCAGGTTTTTCAAGATACCAAGCAATCGGATTGGCATCAGTATTCGATAACGAAATGGAAATATCAATAGGTTTTGATAAGTCGATTTGGAAGTTGTTTATTGTTGCTTTCATATACTTAACCGCAAAGAGCGCAAAGACCTTCGACAAGCTCAGGGTGACAACGCTAAGTTCGCCGTAATAATTAAAGTTTATTTACTATTCGTTTGATTCCATTTTTTATCAAGGTTACATTGAAATTTATTAATAATCCTAGTTTACAATCTGTTAATTTTAAATACGTTAGAAGTTGTGCAAAGTGCACGTCATTCAATGCTTCAACCGATTTAATTTTTAAGATTAGTTTATTTTCAACCATAATATCAATTCTGTAGCCTACATCTAAAATTACTTCTTCATAAATCAAGGGTAGTGGTTTTTGTTTTTGAACATGAATACCTGTTTTCTTCAACTCATAAAACAAACATTCTTAATAAGCACTTTCTAAAAGACCAGGTCCTAAATTTTGATGCAGTTTCAAAGCACAATCAAATACAATTTTTGATAATTCATTTTCTGACATAATTCATTTTATATGGCATTTACTATTTATTAATTTTAACCGCAAGGTTAATTAAGAATTATGCCAATTTCGTAAAAAAATCTTTATTTTACAAAACATTGCGTACTTTGTCTTAAAGCTTCGCGCTCTTTGCGGTTAAACTATTCCAAATTTAATAAAAAAAGATCTGATGTAATTCCATCACTCAAAAATTTCCCTTTTTTGGTGGTTCTTAAAACAGTTTCATCAACATATAAAAAATGATCCTCAATATATGTTGCCGCTTGTTGATTGAGGTAATTTAAGTAGGATGTGCCAAATTCTTTTTCAATTCGATCTAACGAAATTCCCCAAATAGTGCGCAATCCCGTCATGATGTATTCGTTATAGCGATCGGTTTTAGACAAAATTTCCGTTTCAATAGGGACTTGATTTTCTTGAATGGATTTTAAATACAAGGTATTGTTTGATACATTCCATCCTCTTGTAATCCCATCATAACTGTGTGCTGATGGGCCAATTCCTATGTATTTTTTCCCTAACCAATAAGCAGAATTATTTTTAGAAAAATAATCTTCCTTACCAAAATTAGATAATTCATAATGAATGAATCCGTTTTCTTCCAGTGTTTCCACCAATAAATTAAAATGCGAGGACGCCCATTCATCATCTAGTTGCGGTATAATTCCATTTTGAATAAACTTATGTAACGCCGTTTTAGGTTCGACGGTCAACGCATAACTCGAAATGTGAGGTATATTAAATGATAAAGCCGTTTCTATATTTTGTAACCATCTTTCGTTGCTCATGTGAGGAATTCCGTAAATCAAATCAATCGAAATATTGTCGAAATAGGTTGTGGCCAATTCTAAGCATTTTTTTGCCTCCTCTTCATTGTGCGCGCGATTCATCAGTTTTAAATCGTCTTCAAAAAAAGATTGAATTCCAATAGACAACCGATTGATGCCAAGTTCTTTTAGCGCTATCAAATAGTCTTCTGATACATCATCTGGATTGGCTTCTAATGTTATTTCTGGGTTTTTAACAACTTCATAATTTGAATAAACTGAATGAATCAAAAACCTTACCTCTTCAATCGTTAATCTACTCGGCGTTCCACCACCAAAATAGATTGTTTCTACTATTTCATTTTGAAACTCGCCTTTACGTAGTTGCAATTCTTTAGCTAATGCCCAAACCATTTCCTCTTTCTTTTTCATAGAGGTTGAAAAATGAAAATCACAGTAGTGACACGCTTGTTTGCAGAATGGGATATGGATGTAGATGCCTGACATATTTTAGTGATCAGTAACAGTCGCAGTTTGCAGTATTGTGACTGAAAACTGTGACTGAATACTATTTTTTAACTCGTTCTTCATTTTGTTTTACAAAAGCATCCCACCCCGAATAGCTTTTTTGTCCAACCACTTTTCCGCTATTGAAAAAATGGCAAACTGCAGCTGCCAGTCCATCGGTAGAGTCAAGATTTTTGGGTAATTGATTCAATCCTAAAAGTTGTTGTAACATTTTAGCTACTTGTTCTTTACTCGCATTTCCATTGCCGGTAATCGCCATTTTTATTTTTTTGGGCTCGTATTCTGTAATTGGAATTTGTCTCGATAAACCCGCGGCCATCGCGACACCTTGTGCTCTTCCCAACTTCAACATGGATTGCACATTTTTACCAAAAAAGGGCGCTTCAATAGCAATTTCGTCAGGATGATGGGTTTCAATTAATTCGATAGTGCGTTCGAAAATCACTTTCAATTTGGTGTAATGGTCGTCGTATTTACTTAAAATCAGTTCGTTCAACTGAAGAAATTCCATTTTCTTGTTGATGACTTTTATCAAACCGAAGCCCATGATGGTCGTTCCTGGGTCGATTCCTAATATGATGCGTTCGTGTGCCATAATTTTTTAAGAATATCCAATCTTTTATTAATCGTTGAATCCTAATATTCTTTTCATTTTCAAATTTTCAAATTGTCTCATCTTCAAATTAACTACTTTTGCATCCATGATTTCAATTCCTCACAAAGCTAAACAATTCTTGGTTTTTTCAATCAAACTTTTGATTGTTGTTGGCGCATTATATTTTATGTACCATCAATTGGCTTCGAATGACGCATTGGATTGGGATCAATTTTTGATTTTATATCGTAAAAACCAATCGGTTAGTGGTATTGTATTTCTTTTGTTTTTAAGTTTTTTGAATCGTTATTTCGAAATCCTTAAATGGCAAAACTTGGCGCAAGTTGTACAGCCTATTTCAATATATGAAGCGACCAAACAAGTTCTTGCGGCTTTAACTTTGGGAGTTTTTACCCCCGTGGGTGTAGGCGAATATGCTGGAAAAGCACTCTATTTTGATAAAAAAGACACTAAAAAAATCATTTTTCTTAACCTGATATGCAATGGGATTCAGATTGTGGCTACTGGTGTTTTCGGAATCTTAGGTATGTTTTTCTTAGGTTATTGGCTTTGGAGTTTAGGAACAATTATGGGAGTTATAGCTTTTGTATGGTTTTCCTATCTTACCAAAAAAGTAAAAATAAAAGGCTATTCTTTAGGTGCTTTGTTGGAAAAAAGTAATGAAATTCCAAAACCCATTCATCGGAAAAATTTTATTTTAGGGATGTGTCGTTATGTGGTTTTTTCGCATCAATATTATTTTTTGTTTCTAGCATTTGATGTAGATTTGCCCTACACCACTTTGATGGCTACGATTACCACCGTTTATTTTTTAGCTTCTGTGATTCCAAGTTTTCAGTTTTTGGATTTCGCTTTAAAAGGGAGTTTAGCAGTTTATTTCTTTGGTATTCTTGAGGTTAACGAATGGGTTGTGGTTTTTGTAACTACGCTTATGTGGTTTTTGAATGTTGTTTTGCCCGTAATTATAGGAAGTTATTTTGTATTGATTTTTAAGATTTCTCCGCAATTTAAACCTATAAATGATTAGTGTGTTATTTGTGTAAATAGGTATAATCTGTAGTGTTAGTAGTTATGATAGAAATGGTTTTATTTTTGATATTGGCAATTTATGTTGTGTTTATCATTCAACTAATTTTTGGTTTTGATAAAGTAAACTCCTTTGAAAGAACGAATGAAAAACCTAAAACAACGTTTTCTATAATCGTTCCTTTTCGAAATGAAGCGAAAAATTTGCCCAAACTTTTGAAGTCCATTTCAAGTCTGAATTATCCAAAGGAATTGTTTGAATTGATTTTGGTAGATGACTTTTCTGAAGATGCTTCAGAGCGCATTTATATCAAATGGCGTATGGAACATGGATTGATTCATTCGACACTTTTAGAAAACTTGAAGTTGTCTAATTCCCCCAAAAAAGACGCGCTAACCAAAGCGATGCCTATCGTTAAAAATGAATGGGTTGTGACTACTGATGCTGATTGTGTTGTCAATGAAAATTGGCTCCTGACTATGGATGCTTTTATTCAAAAAAACACTACGGAAATGATTGTTGGTGCCGTTGTTTATAAAACTAAAAATAACTGGTTTCACCATTTTCAGCAATTGGATCTTCTGAGTTTACAAGGCACTACAATTGGAAGTTTTGGAATTGGAAAACCGTTTATGTGTAATGGCGCTAATTTTGCATATACCAAAAGACTTTTTCAAGAGCTTGGCGGTTTTGGAGGGATTACTACTCAAGCTAGTGGCGATGATGTGTTGTTGCTTCAAAAAGCCTTAAAAAAGAACCCTGAGTGCGTGCAGTATTTAAAAAACACAGATGTTATTGTAAAAACGAAGCCAGAAAATGATTTGTATGCTCTTTTTATGCAACGGGTACGATGGGCGAGTAAAACAACAAGCTATAAACATGCGTATGCTAAACTATTAGCGGTTGTGGTATTATTGATGAATCTCTCTTTAGTTTTGGGTGGTGTATTGTGGTTTGAGGGTTTTTTAGCTGGGAAAATAATGGTTGCAGTGTTTTTAATGAAATATCTTGTAGATTGTATCTTAATCTACAAAACCAACCAATATATAAGAAAAAACAAGGTTGTTATTCCACTTGTAAGCAGTTTGATTTATCCTGTATTTTCTAGTTTTGTCGGATTCTATGCTTTGTTTGGGCGTTTTACCTGGAAGGGTCGAACTTTTTCACGATAGTTCTATTGTTCCGATTTGATGATAACGGGTAAAATAAATTGTGATTTTACAGGGATTCCTCTTTTGATAGCAGGATGTACTTTTGGGAAATCGACCAATTTTACTTTGAGTATGCTGTCAATTTTAATGGTGTCATAAGCTACGGTGTCTCTTGGAAATTGGGGTTCAAATTCTAAACTTGCATCGGGGTTTACGGTGATTTTAACTTCAATGGTATCGAGTTTTGGAAATAGAACTTTAAGTGTATCGATACTTAATTTTTGTTGAATGGTAGCTGATAAAAATTCAAAGAAACATTGTTTTTTTTGAGTGGCATCGGTCAATGCTTCACAATCGGCAATGGACGGATAAACATCTACTTCTTTCCAATTGATTTCTTTGATTTGTTTTTCAAGCAGTTCTTTTTCAGAGGGGACTGGGTTGCCCATCCATTGGCAGGACGTAAAGAAAAACGCTCCCCCTAAAAGTATTTGAACTGTTTTTTTCATATCAGTCAAAAATAATAAAAAAAATGTAATGCAAGTGTATACTTTTTTTAACTCTTTTTATCCAATTACCCTAACTATGTACTAAGTATCTACCAAGTATGTACTAAGTTGGTTACTTGACTCGTCCTAAAATAATTATGACCCGTCCTAATTTAGCTATACAGATTAATAAATAAATCCTACTATAGTTATACAACTATAATTTTAATACTAAACTGACTATACACTTAGTTTTTGGCATATTTGTAAGCAAAATCCCTTGATAATACTGAGTTTGTAAAAGTTAACGATTATTTAACATTAAAATACCCAAAATGGGATGAGCAGAAAGATAGATAGTATAGTTCAATAAGTAAGTATTGGGCATAAAAATAACAATTTAATTATGGCAAAGAATAAAAGCCTTTTTAAGATTGAAGGAACACTAGATGATGTTACCTTCTACAAAAGTGCCGATGGGTACTTGGTTCGCACCAAAGGTGGTGTAAGTAGAGAACGTATGATGAAAGATCCTGCTTTTGAGCGTACTCGAGAGAATATGGGTGAATTTGGTCACTGTGCTTCTATGGGAAAAATGTTGCGAAGTGCTACAGATGGTTTAGCCAAGAAAGCAAAAGACTCTAAACTGTCTAGTCGATTACAAAAAGCAATGTCTGAGGTTAAAAAACTGGATGGGCATTCAGCAAGGGGGCAAAGAAAAGTTTCTGAAGGTGTTTGTACTGATGCTGGTAGAAATGTGCTTAAAGGTTTTGATTTTAATATGAATGCGCCTTTGAAAAGTGTTTTGGATTTTCCAATTGAATTGGATGTGGAAAGTGGTAAAACGGTTCTTACACATTTTAAGCCAAAGGAGGATTTGAATTATCCACAAGGAGCTACTCATTTTAGTTTGCAAAGTGCTTTTTTGAATTTGGATTTTTCAACTGGGATTTATAACATCAAAAAGAGTGATGTGTTGAATGTGCCTATTGATTTGAATGAGTCTACTTTGATTATGGATCCTAATGGTGCTCCTGAGGGTAGTGGTACTCATTTTTATTTTTTGTTTATTGCTTTTTACCAAGAGGTTAATGGGGAGCTATACTTGTTGAAGAATGGGTCTTATAATGTTCTAAATATTATAGGGGTTGTATAAAGTAGGTATGCTTTGAATTTGAGAGAAAGGGGATAGGTTTTACTATCTCCTTTTTGTTTTTAAAGGATATAATAAAGCAGACAGGCTATTTTGGTTATGCCTAGACCTCCTTCAAGGGTGTAAAGTACTTTATTAGAGGCATAGGTGCCGTCGCCTTGTCTGATTTTATTTCCATCTATGGTAAACAGTACTTTATTGGAGGCATAGGTACCCTCGCCTTGTCTGATTTTTACACCATCAATGGTGAAAACAACCTTGTTGGAGGCATAGGTGCCGTCTCCTACTCTGATTTTATTGCCATCAATAGTTAGGAGTACTTTGTTGGAAGCATAGGTACCGTCGCCTTCTCTAAATTTTACGCCATCAAAGGTGTATAATACTTTGTTTGAAGCATACGTGCCATCGCCTTGTCTTACTTTGGTGCCGTCTATAGTGAAGAGTACTTTATTGGACGCATAGGTGCCGTCGCCTTGCCGGATTTTGGTTTGTGCGGTGCTTATCATGGTAAGCAATAATATGAGTAGTGATAGGATGTTTTTTTTCATGTTTAATACATTAACTGCATTTTTGATTTGTTGTTCCAACCTGCTTGGTTTTCATATTTTACAAAGTAGATTTTTAGGTCAGCTTGATTGGCATATTGCACAAAGAATATTTTTTTATCGGCTTGATTGGCGTAGTCTGTAAAAAACCAGCGCCCCTCGTTTTTATCGGCTTGGTTTTGGTATTTTTCTTTATACACCTTCAAATCGGCTTGATTTTCGTAATCGACAACAAAGACTTTTACATCGGCTTGATTGGCATAATCGACAGAATATACTTTTTGGGCTTGTGATTGTATTGTGCATAAAAATACAGCAACAATTGGTAAGATATATCTTTTCATGATGTTTATGGGATTAAGTCATTTTTACTATTTTCAAGCAATTCCTTTACAGTTTCAAATCTGTGGTTGGTATTGTAATAGAAAACCTCGTGTGGTACCTTGTTTTCATTGAGATACTCTAGCATAGTGTCAAAAGTTAATAATTCGTCAGCGTTGGCTAAATGCAATGTGTAGTTATTTCCTTTGTAGTGTTTTAATTCTACTTTGCATGCTTTTTCAAAATGTGCTAAATAGTTTAAATAAGTTTCTGTAAACTTCCAATTTTCTTTGGTTTTTAAATTAATTTGTTCTTGGTTTACTTCTTTTTTTAAAGAAATACTTGGAGACCAACTTGGGTTTATGGCATGTACTTTAATTTGGTCCGTTTGATTCATAGCACGAACATAGTTGGCATAAAATCCTCCAAGAGAGGTGCCTATTACTATGATGTTTCCATAATGTTCTTGAATGATGCTGCCTATTTGTTTTATGGCTTTGTTGGGATTGTAATTGAGTTGTGGAGCTATCAAAGTAATGTGGTCTGATACATTATTATCTAGTAGCCATTGATTGATTATAGCTTGTTTGTTTTCGGGTGCGCTATTAAAACCATGCAATAATAAGATTGTGGTTTTAAACTCATAATTAGGAATAATATATTCGTAAGGAATAGCAATAGTTTGGTCGTTGTATGTTGTAACAATCCCTCTAATAGGATGAATTAAATTAGTAGTGTCAGGAATTTGTTCGAGAATTGTTCCTACTGGTATATCCAAAGTTGACCAAAGGTTTTGTTTGGCAGTAATTGGTTTTATGGTTTTGAATTGTTTTGGCATAGTTAAGGTTTGTTGTTGGTTGATAGTTCTTCCAACTTTTTTAAAATTTCAGTTTGCTGATTTTTTACAATTTCTAACTGTTTATGTAATGCATCAATAGATTTATCATTTTCTACAACATCATCTGCTATAGTACTCATTTCATTGATAAAAACACTATTTATCAGAGAAAGTCCTAGTATACTTCCTGAAAATACAATTATTACAAAATACAATTTCGAAAAACCAGTTAGTAATGGAGAAGTATTTTGTTGAATTTCAGCAACTACATCAGAGAAACCATCTCCTGAAAATATTTTGAAAATAGTATAAAAACTATCGAAGGCATTTTGAAAATAATTTGGAGCAACACTTTTAAACAAACTAACAGATATTAATGATATAACGGTAGTAAAAACCAAAAAGGTAAATAAAATAAACGTAATTCCTTTAAATGCTTTAAATAGTTTTTTGCTTATTTTTTTACCATTAGGTATGTATTCAATTATTCGAAGTGTTTTAAAAATTCTAAGTGACCTTAGCGCTATAAATCCAGTTAATATTTCAAAGTTTGGGATAAAAATAACAAGAATACTGGGGAGTGATAATAGAATAGAAATAAAATCAAGCTTATTCCAATTGTTTTTAAAATAAGATGAAAAACTTGGATGTTTAACAAATATTGAGTAACCTATTTCAATGCTAAAAAAAAGAGTTAACCCAACATCAACAAGGTCAAAATAAAAAAAATAAGGTTTAAAAGTATTAAAAGAGTGAAGGTAAATAATTAGAATATTTATTGCTATTAGATTAAATATCAGCCGTTCATTCTGTAGTATTTTCTTCATGTTTAATATTTTTTTGTAAATTTACTAAAATTTCTAAAATCACTAAAAATGGGAATGTTTGATAAATTAATAAGATTTTCTATTGATAAAATAGTTAAAGCAAAATATGGTAATTATTTCGATAGTTTACATAAAGACCCTGAATATATAGAGGCTATGAAAGGTGTGAAAACGGCTGCGGATAGAATAAACGCAGCTGGAGAAGCCGTTGTAAACGCAGAAAATAATTTAAAAAAAGATTATGATGAGTATGCTAAAAACTATGGAAAAAAAGCAGCTGAACAATTTAAAGCGCAAAACGAAGCAGGCACTTGGGATAGGGAATGGTTTTCTAAAAAATATGGTTTAAAATAATAAATTAGTTACTAATTACTAAACAACAACTACCAAAATCAAAAAATGATACTTGGAGCAATAATACTTGGAGCATTTATCTACTTTATCTACATACCCTACAAGGCATGGAGACTAAGTAAAAATCCTGAATGGATTGAAAGTCAAAATAAAATAAAAGAGCTGACAAAAAAAGCAGAGATGTTAGGTGCGAAAGCAGATAAAGCACACGCTGAGTATGAAAAAATGTTAGCGGACAAAGCTTTAAAGCGTAACCAAAATAGATAACTTTTATACCCACAAAAATATAATGGTCGATTATGTAGAAAAATAAGAGAAAAGGAATTTGGACAAAAGAAATATAAAACCAGCCAAGTCGATTAAAAGGTAATAATTACAGCCAAAATAACTACTAATTCAAAAAAATGATACAAGGTGGAATACTACTACAATTTGTAGATATATTGAGATTGTCTCAATGTCAGAAAAAATAGGAATGATTAATCAGACTGTAATAATAAAATATATAAATAATTTGTATTCAGAAAGATAATTTGATAAATTCGCTTAATTTAAAATATAAATCAAATGGAACAAGTAAAAATTGGAAATCAAATATGGTCTAACAGAAATTTAGATGTTGATACTTTTAGAAATGGAGAAAAAATTATAGAAGCAAAGTCTACAGAGGAATGGGAAAATGCTAATAAAAATTGTATTCCAAGTTGGTGTTATTATGATTTTAACTCTGAAAACGGAAAAATATATGGAAAATTATATAATTGGTATGCAATAAATGACCTTAGAGGATTAGCTCCAGATGGTTGGAGAATACCTACCAGTGATGATTGGAAAGAATTAAATGTTTTTTTAACACCTCCAATGCCTGATGGTATGGGGCCTGCTGATTATAGTAATTTTTTAGGAAAAAATAAAAAAGTAGGGGCTAAATTAAAGTCAGTTGATGGTTGGGCAAAGTCAGATTATAAAGGAAACGGTAACGGTACAGATGAATTTGGTTTTTGTGTATTGCCAGGAGGATTTCATGATGGTAGAAATATGAACAATAGTAAAGATATTACTATTGGAGCTAAATTTTGGTGTGCCTCTAATGATAAAACTGAGAATACTTCCTATATTGATTTTGCACTCAACCTACAAACTGATTTTTATACAAGAAATTATAAATTTATTGACTATCCAATGAGTATGTCTGTACGATGTGTTAAAGAATAAAAAAATAGAGAATGTTAAAAAAAATTGAAAAAGTTGATGATTTAGAGGGTTTATTTAAAGATTACAAAGACGTTATAATTAGTTTTTATGGTCTTAGCAATAAACTTAACCCAAATGATTTATGTAAAATAGCTATTACAGGAAGTACTTACAGAAGTTTTATTCGCAACAATCCAAAGAACTATGGAATGAGTTATTATTTTAAGGAAGTTGCTCAATTATATTCAGATTTAAATCCATGTGAAGACGAAACAAGAAATTTGTTTTTTAAACAAATAGAAAATAATACTCATGGAGTTTTTAAAAATTGGAAAATTGATAGTAAAGGGCTAGTTAAACTTCACAAAGTTTATAATTTATATACTAATTATTGGGTTGCATATAATCTTAAAGGAAATATAACATCAAAAGAAAAGAGTATTTCAAAATTAAAAATACCATTAGATAAGTACTCTTTAAATTATATTAGTAATTTATATAATAATGATAATGAAACTACTGAAGATTTTATATTGAAAAGTAATTTAAGTATGGGTAAAATAGAATCTGTTGAACATTACGATAGTATAAATAAATTTTTAGAAAAAATTTCAGAAAAAATTTCAGAAAAGTTAGGAGAAAAATTTTATCCTATATACATTGACATAATACAAGCTTATGAAAACAATTTAAATTGGTATAAAATTAATATTGAAAGGAGTAAACAAATTTAAATGTTAGTAAAAAAGGACCAAAGAAGAAATTTTCCAATTGATATTCGTCATAAAATAGCTGTTGATTTATCGTTCAATGAGGAGCAATACCAAAAACTGACACTTGGATTGTCTCCCAAAGAAATGGAGAACAGATGGCGCATCAAGTTTGAAAACGATACATTGTTTTTTCAGCGTTCATGGACGGGATATACCATATTTGAAGCTAAAATTCACAAAGAAAATGATCGCTATTTTATCAATTCATTTTATGCGGAACGAAATCCAGAAAAATATAAGATAACTGATGATGGTTATGATGTTGAATTGATAAAAAAACTAATAGATAGATTGTTGTAATATTTTTGTTAAATTAATATATTGTAAAAAACAAAACCTCGCTTCAATTAAGAAGCGAGGTTTTGTTTTTTAGATGCTTTATTTTTTAAATTAACCTAAAGCTACTCTTTTGAAACCTGTAACAGTTAATCCCGCGTCAACCGATTTTACATAAGCTGCTACATTCATCGAACCGTCTTTGATGTAATCTTGGTTTACTAACGTGTTGTCTTTGTAGAAACGTTGAATTTTTCCTTTAGCGATATTGTCTAACATAGCTTCTGGTTTTCCTTCTTGACGCAATTGGTCTTTAGCGATTTCAACTTCTTTTTCAATGATTGAAGCATCAACACCAGCTTCGTCTAAAGCAATTGGGTTCATCGCAGCCGCTTGCATCGCTACATTTTTAGCCGCTTCATCAGCACCTGCCACGTTTGCAGAAAGCGCTACAAGAACCGCAATTTTACCAGAGTGAACATAAGAACCAATGAAAGCTCCTGATAATTTTTCGAAAGAACCGATTTCGATTTTTTCTCCAATAACACCTGTTTGCTCAATTAGTTTTTCTGCTACTGTAATGCCGTTAAAATCGGATGCTAAGAAAGCTTCTTTAGTATCATAGTTCAACGCTTGGTTAGCGAAATCTGTGGCTAATTTTACGAATCCTTCGTTTTTACCCACGAAATCAGTTTCACAATTTAGTGTGATGACCACACCTGCAGTTCTATCAGCGTTAACCGCTGCGATTGCAGCTCCTTCTGTAGATTCTCTATCAGAACGGTTTGCCGCTACTTTTTGTCCTTTTTTTCTAAGGTTTTCGATTGCTAAATCGAAATCACCGTCAGCTTCTACTAAAGCTTTTTTGCAGTCCATCATCCCTGCACCTGTGATTGTTCTTAATTTATTTACGTCTGCAGCAGTAATTGTTGCCATGTTGTTTTTTATTTTAAGATTAGAAATTCTTTTAAAAGAAATTACGAATTACGAATTACGGATTACGCAAAATCTACGTAATTCACAATTCACAATTCGTAATTGTTTTGTTTTATTCTTCAGATTTTGCTTCTGTAGCAGGTGTTTCAACCGCTGCAGTTACTTCTTCAACTTCTTCAACTTCTGGCATATCGTCTGCTTCTTTTTCAGAAGTTCTGTTTGCCAATCCGTCTTTTACAGCGTCAGTTACTAAAGACAATATTTTTTCAATTGATTTAGAAGCATCATCATTTGCAGGGATTACATAATCTACCTCACGTGGGTCAGAGTTTGTATCAACCATTGCAAAAACTGGAATGTTTAATTTTTGAGCTTCTTTTACTGCGATGTGTTCAGCTTTGATATCTACTACGAATAAAGCAGCAGGTAATCTAGACATGTCAACGATAGAACCTAAGTTCTTTTCTAATTTTGCACGAAGACGATCAACTTGAAGTCTTTCTTTTTTAGAAAGTGTCATGAATGTTCCGTCTTTTTTCATTCTATCAATAGTAGCCATTTTTTTTACGGCTTTACGGATAGTTACGAAATTGGTTAACATACCTCCAGGCCATCTTTCAGTGATGTAAGGCATGTTGCATGCAGTTGCTTTTTCAGCAACGATGTCTTTTGCTTGTTTTTTGGTAGCTACGAAAAGTATTTTTCTACCAGAGGCTGCGATTTTTTTCAAAGCGTCATTCGCTTCTTCAATTTTTGCAGCAGTTTTATATAGGTTAATGATATGAATACCATTACGCTCCATATAAATGTAGGGCGCCATGTTTGGATCCCATTTGCGAGTCATGTGTCCGAAATGAACACCTGCTTCTAATAACTCTTTTACTTCAATTTTGTTTGCCATTGTGTAATAGTTTACGTTCCGTGATTAGCAATGAATTTTTTTGGTTATAATGTTTTTTACTAAACTTTAAACTCCCAACTCATTTAGATGCTAAACTAATTCCCTTTTTACAAGGAATATCGGCAACTTAGTTTTTAATTCAATTTTAATTGTAAAAATGGTTTAAAAAAATATTCTAATAGAAATCGAATATTAACGTTTAGAGAATTGGAATCTCTTACGTGCTTTTTTCTGACCGAATTTTTTACGTTCTACCATTCTTGGATCTCTTGTTAGTAATCCTTCTGGTTTTAGGATAGATCTGTTGTCTTCTCCAACTTCACACATTGCTCTAGCAATAGCCATACGTACAGCTTCTGCTTGACCAGTTGCACCACCTCCATATACATTGATTTTTACATCAAAGTTGTCTGCATTGTTTGTCATTGCTAACGGTTGCAAAACTTTGTATTGTAAAGTCGCAGTAGGGAAGTAGTTGTTAAATTCTCTTTTGTTTACGGTAATTTTACCTGTTCCTTCTGAAACATAAACACGTGCTACAGCACATTTTCTTCTACCGATTTTGTGAATAACTCCCATTATTTTAAGTCGTTAAGGTTTACGGTTTTTGGTTGTTGAGCGCTGTGTTTGTGCTCAGAACCAACATTAACATTCAAATTTCGGAATAACTCAGCGCCTAATTTGTTTTTAGGAAGCATTCCTTTTACAGCTTTTTCTACTAACAATGCAGGATTTTTTTGTTGCATTACTTTAGCAGTTAAACTTCTTTGTCCTCCTGGATAACCTGTGTGTCTGATGTACACTTTGTCAGTCAACTTGTTTCCAGTTAGGTTGATTTTTTCTGCGTTGATAACAATTACGTTATCTCCACAATCAACGTGCGGTGTGTAACTTGGTTTGTATTTACCTCTCAAAAGCATCGCCACTTTTGTAGCTAAACGACCCAAGTTATGACCATCAGCATCTACAACAATCCACTGCTTGTCTGCATTGGCTTTGTTTACTGAAACTGTCTTGTAGCTTAAATTGTTCACAATAATTTATTTTAATTAAACATTCCATTCCCAATTAAGGGAGTGCAAAATTACAATTATTTATGAGATATCCAAAATTGATTTTATTTTTTATTATTATTTTGAAATATAAGGATTTATATAATGGTTTTGCGGTGTTATTTAGTGTCACTTTTTTGAAAATTAATGTCAATTATACAAAATAGATATTTATTTCTTATTCCAAGATATTTTTTTATACTTTTACCTTATATTTTTTACACCTTACGACATGAAATCAAAAGCTACTTTAAAACAAATTGCCAAAGAATTGGGGGTTTCTGTTTCCACGGTTTCAAAAGCACTAAACGACAGTCCTGAAATCAGTGAACCTACCAAAAAAAGAGTACAAGAATATGCAAAACTTAAAAATTACAAGCCTAATGTCATCGGATTAAATTTAAAAAACCGTTCTACTAAGACTATAGGGGTAATTTTGCCTAATATTTTGAATTCTTTCTTTGCTAAAGTATTTACAGGAATTGAAAAAGTAGCTGATGAGAGAGGCTATAAAGTGATTACTTGTATCTCTAATGAGTCACTAGAAAAAGAAATTAACGCTTTAGAGATGTTGAGTAATGGTACTATTGATGGTTTTATTTTGTCTATTTCTGAAGAAGCGCAAAAACTTCAAAAGTACGATCATTTCAAATCTATTATCAATGAAGGAACACCGATAGTGATGTTCGACCGAATTGCCGATGAGGTAAATTGTGACAAAGTGATTGTAGATGATTTGGATTCGGCTTACGATGCGACGCAACATTTGATAAAAACGGGTTGCCATACTATCGCATTATTTTCCTCAATAGACAATTTGAGTGTTGGAAAGTTAAGAGTGAAGGGATTTTACAAGGCGATTGAAGAGAGAGGATTGAGTGTGGATGAAAATATAGTTGTATTGGCAGAAACTCAAGAAGATTTTGATGCAAAAGTCGAAGGGTTCTTCGATAACAATAAAGTGGATGCGGTTTTTGCATTGGATGAACATGCTTCCGTAACGGCAATGAAAATGGGAATTAAAAAAGGTTTAAAAATTCCTGAGGAGCTATCTGTTATTGGTTTTGCTGATGGGGTTTGGTCACGAAGAATGACGCCAAGTTTGTCAACGGTAAGTCAACACGGGCCTGAAATAGGAGAAGTAGCGACCAAATTGCTAATTGAAAAATTAGAAAATAAAGATGAAAGTTACAATTATAAAACTACAGTTATTAAAACGGAGTTGAGACAAAGAGATTCTACTAGAAAATTATAAAAAAAGCGACTTAAGTCGCTTTTTTTAATGCGCTTCCAACCAATTTTTGCCTACGCCCATTTCAACCTCTAGTGGGACTTCCATTGCAAACGCATTTTCCATTTCGTGTTTAATCATGGGTTTAATCTGTTCTAATTCGGATAAGTGTACATCAAAGACCAACTCATCATGTACTTGCAGCAACATTTTCGATTTCCAATTTTCGGAAGTTAGTTTTTTATGAATATTAATCATCGCAATTTTGATAATATCGGCAGCCGAACCTTGAATAGGTGCGTTTACGGCATTTCGTTCGGCGCCACTTTTTACCATCATGTTCGCCGAATTAATATCTTTTAAATAACGACGTCTTCCTAAAACCGTTTGTACATAACCATGTTCTCTAGCAAAATCTACTTGATGGCTCATGTAGGATTTCAGTTTTGGATAGGTGGCATAATACGCATCAATCAATTCAGCACTCTCTTTTCGCGAAAGCGAGGTTTGGTTCGAAAGTCCAAAGGCAGAAACCCCATAAATGATTCCGAAATTTACTGTTTTGGCATTACTTCGTTGTTCTTTGGTTACTTCTTCTAAAGGGACATTAAATACTTTTGCCGCGGTACTTCGGTGAATGTCTTCGTTGTTTTGAAACGCCTTTATCATATTTTCTTCACCAGATAATGCCGCAATAATTCGAAGTTCAATTTGTGAATAATCGGCAGATAATAGCGTATAATTTTCATCACGAGCAATAAATGCTTTTCGGATTAATCTTCCTCTTTCGGTTCGAATCGGAATGTTTTGTAAATTTGGATTATTCGAACTCAATCGCCCAGTAGCCGCCACCGTTTGCATGTAATCGGTATGCACGCGCCCCGTTTTTTTATCGACTTGATTCGGTAATGCATCAATGTACGTGCTTTGCAATTTTACCATTTGACGCCATTCCAAAATATCTCTTACAATTTGATGTTCGTTGGCCAAATAGCTCAACACTTCTTCACCCGTAGCGTATTGTCCCGTTTTGGTTTTCTTTTGCTTGGCACCGCCGATTTTTAGTTTGTCAAATAAAATATCTCCCAATTGCTTCGGAGAAGCCAAATTGAATTTTTCGCCTGCAGTTTCATAGATTTTTTGTTCTAAGGCTGCACTTTCTTTAGCCATTTCTATCGACATTTCTTTGAGATAAGGAACATCTAGATTGATACCTTCCAATTCCATCGAAGCCAAAACTGGAATCAGCGGAATTTCAATTTCATCAAAAAGCTTTTTGGTTTCCACTTTGTCAAGAATCGGACTGAAATTTTGTTTCAATTGGAACGTTATGTCGGCATCTTCTGCGGCGTATTCTTTAATATCTTCCAGCGGAACTTGTCGCATGGACAATTGATTTTTCCCTTTTTTACCAATTAAATCTTCAATAGATTTAGGCGAATATTTTAAATAGGTTTCCGACAAAACATCCATATTGTGACGCATGTCAGGATTAATTAAATAATGCGCAATCATCGTATCAAACAATTTTCCTTTGATTTGTATACCATAATGTGAGAGAATTTTTAAATCGTATTTGATGTTCTGACCGATTTTTTCGATGGTTTCGTTTTCAAAAAAAGGTTTGAATTTTTCTATTAAAAGTTGTGCTTCTTCTTGATTTTCGGGAAACGGCACATAAAACGCTTTTCCTTTTTCATACGAAAATGACATCCCAACCAATTCGGCATTCAAGGTATCAATTCCTGTAGTTTCAGTATCAAAGCATACAGAAGATTGATTCATTAAATTTTGCATTAACAATTTTACAGGCAAATCCCCTTGTACAATTTGATAGAAATGTTCGGTGTTTTCTAGAGAGGCATAATGCGAATGTGAGTTATGTTCGCCATTATCTTCATCCGAAAATCCAAATAAATCAAATTGTTCTTCGTTTGACTTTTTAGCTGGAGTTTTCTTAACTGACTTCGGAGCGTCGTTTGAAGTGTCATTGCCATTTGTGTCAATCTCATCATATTCTTTTCCGCTGCCAAAAAATTTATCAAACTGAGCTTTCATTTGACGGAACTCCAATTCTTGAAACAACGCATCGGTTTTTTCAATATCGGGTTTTGATAATTCAAACGAGGGAGCATCAAACGATACGGGACAATCGAGTAGGATAGTAGCTAGTCTTTTTGAAAGTATTCCGAGCTCAGCATTCGCTTCAATTTTTTCTTTGATGGCTCCTTTTAATTGATGAGTATTGGCCAAAAGATTTTCCATAGAACCAAATTCTGCTAGGAATTTCTTTGCGGTTTTTTCACCCACACCCGGCAATCCAGGAATGTTATCGGCGGCATCACCCATCATTCCGAGAAAATCAATGACTTGTTCGGTGCGTTGAATTTCAAATTTTTCCAATACTTCAGGAATTCCCCAAATTTCGATATCATTACCCATTCGAGCGGGTTTGTACATGAAAATATTTTCGGAAACCAATTGCGCAAAATCTTTATCAGGAGTCACCATATATACTTTGAAGCCTTCTTTTTCAGCTTGTTTGGCTAAAGTTCCAATTAAATCATCAGCTTCATAACCTGCTTTTTCAATAATCGGAATATGCATCGCTTTTAGTAATTCTTGAATATAAGGCACTGCAATTTTGATTGCTTCGGGTGTTTCGTCACGGTGTGCTTTGTATTCTTGATACATTTCGTAGCGGTAATCGCTTCCGCCTTTGTCAAAAGCTACGGCTAAATGGTCTGGTTTTTCTCTTTTGATGACGTCCATCAAGGCATTCATAAATCCCATAATGGCCGAGGTATCCATCCCTTTGGAATTGATTCGAGGATTTTTTATAAAAGCAAAATAACCCCGAAAAATTAAGGCATAGGCATCAAGAAGGTAAAGGCGTTTTTGTGACATATTGTAATTTTTATGAAGCGTAAAAATAAATAAACTTTCAAAAAGAAACATTTGTTTTTGTATAGAATTTAAATGATTGTTAAAATATATTTAACAGTATCGATTTGCATTAAGTTTCTTTGTTAATTTGTTGAAAATTTATTTAATGACTATACGTTTAATAATTTTCTTTCTAATCATTACATTAATAGAGTTTTATGCTTTTCAAGCGGTAAAAACATTCACAAAAGTACGATGGGTACAGTGGGTTTATCTAGTAGTTTCCATAATAGCCATTGCCTTTATTGCGTATCAATTTACAAAGTTTGATCGGAGTGTGGGGCAAACAAAAATGACTTTAATAACTCTAGGAGTCTTGTTGTTGGTCTTAATTCCAAAACTGATTCTGACCCTTGTTTTACTAATAGAAGATGTCTTTAGACTATTTTCAGGAGTATATTTAAAAATTTCAGGAACTTCAACAGACTCTTTTTTACCTGAACGAAGAAAATTTGTTAGTCAACTAGCATTAGGAATAGCTGCTATTCCGTTTAGCTCGTTAATATACGGCATGACATTAGGGAAATATAACTACAAAGTCATACGTCAACAAATATTTTTTCCAGATTTACCAGATGCCTTTGATGGGTTTAAAATCACACAAATATCTGACGTTCATAGCGGTAGCTTTGATGACCCTGAAAAAATTGAGCATGCAATTGACTTAATTAATGCACAAGATGCTGATATGATTTTATTTACTGGGGATATTGTTAATACACACGCTAAAGAAATGTTGCCCTGGATTTCAATTTTTAATAAAATTAAACCCCATCCCTACGGAAAACACGCTGTCTTGGGAAATCATGATTATGGGGAATATGTCACATGGAAAACGAAGAAAGACAAACAAGAAAATTTTGAAAATATCAAGGCGTTGTATGGTAAAATTGGGTTCGACTTAATGCTGAATACGCATAAATACATACACAAAGGAGAAGATAGAATAGCTCTAGTAGGCGTAGAAAATTGGGGAGTACGATTTAAAAAAGCTGGAGATTTACATAAGGCATCTGAAGGTCTTTCTAAAGAGGAATTCAAAATTCTAATGAGTCACGACCCGAGTCATTGGGACGCCGAAGTGAATCAGCATCCAAAAGATTTTCATTTAACGCTTTCTGGTCATACCCACGGGTTGCAATTTGGAATAGAAATCCCTGGTTATTTTAAATGGAGTCCTGCACAATATATCTACAATCAGTGGGCAGGATTGTATGAAAAATATGGAAAATATATTTACGTGAATCGTGGATTTGGATTCCATGCGTATCCTGGTCGAGTAGGAATAATGCCAGAAATTACCGTAATCGAACTAAAAAAAGGTAAAAATGTAGTATAATTACTTAAATATGCTATATTTGTATAATAATATTTCTTTTTTTTGCTAAGGAAATTAAATATTTTGGATTTATGTCAAAATTTGGAGAACTTATAAATGCACAAGTTCCGGTCTTAATAGACTTTTATACCGAGTGGAATGAATCATCGGTTAGTATGCATCCCGTAATAAGAGATGTTGCTGCAGCTCTTGGAGATAAAGCTAAAGTGATTAAGATTGATGTAGATAAAAATCAAGAACTTGCAGAAGCGTTGCGAATTAAAGGACTTCCAACGTTGATGATTTATAAAGAAGGTCAGATGGTTTGGAGGCAATCGGGTGAACTTGATGCCAATACCATTATAAGCATCGTTCAAGAACAGGCTTAGTGAATTAAAGCACTTTGATATCCGTTTTTTTTCAGAAAATCTAGCGTTTTTGGAAGGGCAAATTCCAAATTTGTAAATGATTTTTTGCTGTCGTGAAAGACAACAATACTTCCTGAAGTTATGTTTTTTATAACATTATCTAAACATGCTTCGGGGCTTAAAGTTTGTTCAAAATCATAGCTTAGAATATCCCACATTATTATCTTATATCCTAATTTTCTCAAAATTTTTGATTGACTTGGTTTTATTTTACCATAAGGAGGGCGAAATAAATAGCATCTTTCAGAAGTGTGTTTAGCCCATTCTTGCTCAAATAAATAAATATTTTCTATATATGTTTTGGTATCAAAATTCCATCCTTTTATATGGTTGTAAGTATGATTCCCAACGACATGCCCATTAGTCAATATTTTTTTGAAAATCTCAGGATTTTTCTTAATGTTTTCACCGACACAAAAAAAAGTGGCTTTAAAGTTATAGGACTCGAGCTGTCCTAAAACCCACTCGGTTATTTCAGGAATAGGACCATCATCAAAAGTCAAATATACTTTTTTTTCATTGTTTGGAATTTCCCAAATGTATTTAGAGAATATTTTTTTTACCAACCAATTTGTCTTAACCCAGTTTGTTTTCATAATAAAAAAATAAGTGCTAATAATTTTGTTACTAGCACTTATGGGCATTATTTTTTATTCGTTATCTCTTCCAAAACGATGAAATCGGTTGTTATACGCATTAAAATCGACTTTGGATTTTGTGTAAAAATCATGATCACCGTGTTTTTTCATTACTAATAATAAACTTCTGTACCGCTCAATCGCTGTGATGATATCGGTAGTCATAAAGCTTTGGTCAGGAGCACTAAACGTACTGTAATATTTTAATTCTTCTTGATACTTTAGTATTAATTTTGAAATTAGTTCCCTTGCTTTTTGTTTTTCTCCAATTTCATAATACCCTGTAGCAAAAGGCTCTATGGTTAAATAATAACCATAAAAATCAAGCGGCATTTTGTTTAAGGCTAATTCGATGACGTTCTTTGCTTTACCATATTGTTTATCAGCAATTAAATTATTCATTAAGCGCGCCATATTCGTTCTATATGAAATGGCATTTCTTCTAGTTTCAGGGTCGTGATATATTTTGGTGCTTTCTCCATTTCCCCATTCCCAATTCATAACGAGATGATACATTTTTTCGGTATCGAGTTGACCCATATCGGGATAATCATCTTCATTTACTGGAGTTTTAATAGGAACTAATTTATAGACCATCCCGTCAAGTTGTAAATAGTCTTTCATCCATAAATAATCGTCATCGCCAAAACTTCCGGGACTAAAATAGATAGGTCTTTTCCAATTGTTATTGTTTAGGATATCAAACATAATGAGTCTGTTTTTGTATAATGCCCCTCCTTTGACATCAATATCAATATAAGGTACAATAGAATCATATTGTTTTGGATTGACCATATGGTTAGCTATTATTACATTCTTATCAATTGGGATTCTGAATTTATTAGTAGGGAAAAAGTGAAGTTTGTGTCCGCTTTGCATTTCAATTTTTGTGCGTTCATCTTCGCTTTTTGCAAAATTGATTAAGTCGTTAAGATTCCATCTATTTTTGGTTTGTTTGTTAAAAATGATGGCATCACGATTGTCTGCAACATATTGTTGGTGTTTAAATGAAATAGGAAGTCCTTCCGATTGGTAGGTTTTCATTTTCATCTGATCAATATACCAATCGGTCATTAATAAACTTGTATTGACAATTTTTACATCGGTTCTATATCCTTCAATTTCTTGGGCATACCAAAGAGGAAATGTGTCGTTGTCTCCTATGGTGAAGAGGATTCCGTTTTTATCACAAGAGGCCAAATAGTTTTTTGCCATAGCGATTGCTGTATATCTTCCGGAACGGTCGTGATCATCCCAGTTTTGAGAGGCCATGAGTATTGGGGCTGCAAACAAACAGCAAATCATTACTACAGGTCCCACCAATTTGGAAGCAATTTTTTCTTTAATCATCTCGTAAATTGCATATATACCAAATCCAACCCAAAGCGCAAACACATAGAAGGAACCTACTAGTGCATAATCGCGTTCTCTAGGTTCGAAAGGTCTTTCATTCAAGTAAATTTTAAGGGCTAAACCAGTAAATAAGAATAAGGCTAATAATACATAAAAACTTTTAAGATCTCTCTGAGCATGATACATCAGTCCTATTAAGCCAATGAAGAATGGAAGAAAGTAGTATAGATTTCTCCCTTTATTATTTTTAACATCTGACGAAAGGTTGTCTTGAGAGCCTAAATGAATTTTGTCAATAGCTTTAATGCCGCTCATCCAATTCCCATCAAGATTGTCATACCTTCCTTGATTGTCATTTTGTCTACCTACAAAATTCCATAATAAGTATCTACCATACATGTAACCAAATTGATACTCCACCATAAAGCTTAGGTTGTCCCAAGCTGAGGGTTTTTCTACGTCTAAGTAGTCGCCATAAGCTTTTAAAAATGAAACATAGCCATCATTATCAATTTTTCCTGAAGCGTAGGCTTGTCTAAATTCGGCAACAACATCTGTTAACTCTTTTTCTTCTGCATAATCCGCTTTTATTTTGAATTTTGGAACGCCAGTAAAATTAATATATCCTTGAATATTATCGGTACTCCACATTCTTGGAAGAATTGCTTTGTGTGCATCATCAGTATTTTGTTCGGCGTTTTTATAGTCATTGACAATGACATATTTTCCTGTTTGTTCATTTCTTTCATAATTTGGTGCTTTGTCCAAATAAGGATTGTTTGGATCTAGACCCGCAAAAACATCAGTATATTGTGGTCCGTAAAACAAAGGATTTACACCGTATTGTTCACGGTTATAATAGGCTAAAACTTCAGCGGCATCAGAAGGCTTGTTTTCATTAATTGGTGTATTAGCATTAGCTCGAATAGGAAGCATCATCCAAGTGGAAAACCCAATGAGTAAAAACAAAATACATAAAAGAATGGTATTGTAGGTAGGATGATTTTTTGCTCTCGTATATTTTAAACCAAAATAAAAAAAGGCAACAATGACAAGTAAAGCAAAAATTGTTCCCGAATTAAAAGGTAAGCCCATATTGTTTACCATAAAAATTTCAGTCTTACCGAAGAAGGCTAATGTATAAGGAAGTAAAAGTTTGAATATAAATAAGAGTACCGCTACTATAATAATATTGGCTATTATAAAATTTTTTATCGTTACTTTTTGATAGTTTTTAAAATAGTATAAAAATCCAATAGATGGGATAGTCAGCAGAGCCATAAAATGAACCCCAAAAGAAAGCCCAACAACTAAACTAATTAAAAGCAACCAACGGTTTCCTCTGTGTTCATGCATGTCTTGTTCCCAACGTAAACCTAGCCAAAGTAACAATGAGATGAGCAACATAGCCATAGCGTAAACTTCTGCTTCAACAGCATTAAACCAAAAGCTATCTGAAAATGTAAATGTCAAGGCTCCAATTAATGAACTTCCTAAAATTACAATACTATTGTTTTTGTTTATTTCGGTGTATGAAGAAACTACTTTCTTTAGGATAATTGTGGAAGACCAAAACATGAATAGGATGGTGAACGCGCTCGAAAAAACAGACATCATGTTAACCATAAGTGCAACAGTTTCTTTGCTTGTGGCAAACATAGCAAAAAAAGCACCTAACATTTGGAATAGTGGTGCTCCAGGAGGGTGACCTACTTCAAGTTTTGCTGCTGTTGGAATGTATTCTCCACAATCCCAAAAACTCATGGTGGGTTCAACAGTTAGAGTGTATGTTAATAATGCGATTGAAAAAGCGACCCAACCTATGATGTTATTCCATTTTTTGAAGTTAAATGCTGACATAATATATGTATCAAATTAATTGAAATGCAAAGAAACTATTTTTTTGTGTATTGAAGTACGACTTAACAAAATTTTCTAAAATCTCTTTTTATTTCTAATATTTTGAAAGACATGTAGATAAGAAAAAGCAGTGTAAAATTTGATTTTCTTGTTCTAAAAAATGATTAAAAAAACGTCTGAAAATTTGTTTTAAATAAAAAATGTTTTAAATTTGCACCCGCAATCAAGCAGTATTGGTCTATGGTGTAATGGTAACACTACGGTTTTTGGTGCCGTCTTTCTAGGTTCGAGTCCTAGTAGACCAACAAAAATCCCAACTTTTTAAGTTGGGATTTTTTTTATTTCAGTACATTCAAAACAAAGAAAAGCCTCTAAAACAGAGGCTTTTCTTTGTTTTGAATGTCTTTGTTATATTTTGAAAGTAACTACGGGTTTAGTGGCGTGGTTTACTAGGTCTTCACTTATACTTCCGTTAAAGAAGTGAGAAAGTCCTTTTCTTCCGTGTGTGCTCATTCCGATTAAATCAGCGTTGATGCTGTTAGCAAAATTCAAGATTCCTTTTTCAACATTAGTTTCGTTGTAGATATGAGTTTGTACTTTGCTTATGTTGTAAGGAGCAATAAAGTTTTTCATGGTTTCTTCAGCGATTGAAGTCGGAAGGAAATTGTTTGGAGTGTTTATCATAACCAAATGTAATGTTGAATTGAAGTTGTTAGCAAATTCAACCACTTTCCAGAATGGTTTTTTAATCTCTTCGCTGAAATCAGAGGCGAAAACAAAATCTTTTACCTCAAAATCTTTTTCTTCTTTTTTAATGATTAAAACAGGTACTTCAGAATTGCGAACTACTTTTTCTGCATTAGATCCAATAAACATTTCTTTGTAGCCACTAGCTCCATGTGATCCCATTACAATTAAATCGACATTGTTGATTTGGCTAATTTTTAAAATTCCGTCAAAAGCCATTTCAAATTGAATAATTTCAGAAACCTTGAGACCGTCTAAATAATCTTCGTCCATTAAGTCTTCAAGTTTTTTTATAGCTGCGTTCTTAAAAAACATAATTCCTGGAATATCTGTACCTGAACCAATAGCATCACTTGATTGGTGAGGAAGTTCTAACATGTGTAACAAAATGATTTCTCCATTGTTTTTTCTTGCGATTTGAGCGGCAACTTTAAGGGCATATTCTGCGTTTTTTGAGAAATCAGTAGGGATTAAGATTTTTTTCATAATGTTGTAAAAAAAGTATTTTTTAAATGTAAATTAATAGTGCATAAAGGTACAAAAAAAATATGAACGTAAAAGGTGTATTATAAAAAAAAAATCTATATTTGCACCATTGTTGAATTGATATAGGATAGTGAGGGAAGCAATGCTTCCCTCTTTTTATAAATTATGACTTTTAAAGATCAGGTTACAAAACTTTTGGAGGATGCACTTCAAGAAAAACCAAATTTGTTTTTAGTTGATTTTTCGATTTCAAACACTAACAAAATTAATATTATTCTTGATGGTGATGAGGGGGTGAATCTTCAAGATTGTATAGACGTGAGCAGGGCAGTAGAACATAATCTTGATAGAGAAGAACTTGATTTTGAGTTGGAAGTAGCCTCTGTTGGGGTGGGTTCTCCTTTAAAATTTGTACGACAGTACAAAAAAAATATTGGAAGATATCTGGTTGTAAAAACAAACGATCAAACGATAGAGGCAATTCTAAGTGCTGCTGATGATAAAAAAATTACACTCTCTTGGGAAGCAAGAGAACCAAAAAAAATAGGAAAGGGGAAAGAAACTGTACAAAAGTCCCTTGAATTATCATATAATGAAATAAAAGAAGCAATTGTTACAATAAAATTTTAATACGTTAAGGAATGGAAAATATTGCATTAATCGAATCATTCTCAGAGTTTAAAGATGATAAACTAATTGATCGAGTAACGCTAATGGCGATTTTGGAAGATGTGTTTAGAAATGCATTAAAGAAAAAGTATGGTTCGGATGACAATTTTGATATTATCATTAATCCAGACAAAGGAGATATGGAAATCTGGAGAAGAAGAATTGTTGTAGCAGACGATGATTTGGATTTGGAAAATGAAGAAATCACTTTGACCGAAGCAAGAAAAATTGAACCCGATTTTGAAATTGGAGAAGAGGTGTCAGAGGAAGTAAAATTAATTGATTTAGGAAGAAGAGCTATTTTGGCATTACGTCAAAATTTAATTTCTAAAATTCACGAACATGATAACACAAATTTGTACAAACAATTCAAAGATATTGTTGGTGAAGTGTATTCTGCTGAGGTTCATCATGTACGACCTAAAGTAGTAATATTAGTTGACGACGAAGGAAATGAAATCGTGTTGCCAAAAGAAAAACAAATTCCTTCTGATTTTTTTAGAAAAGGCGATCATGTTAAAGGAGTGATTGAAAGTGTTGAACTTAAAGGAAATAAACCTCAAATTATCATGTCGAGAACCTCTGAGAAGTTCTTAGAAAAATTATTTGAACAAGAAATTCCAGAAGTTTTCGATGGCTTAATTATGATTAAGAAAGTAGTCAGAATCCCAGGTGAAAAAGCAAAAGTAGCGGTAGATTCTTATGATGATAGAATTGATCCAGTAGGGGCATGTGTTGGTATGAAAGGGTCTCGTATTCATGGGATTGTAAGGGAGTTAGGTAATGAAAATATTGATGTCATCAACTATACAACAAATTCTTCCTTGTTAATTACAAGAGCTTTAAGTCCTGCAAAAGTATCGTCTGTAAAAATTGATGAAGAGAGTAAAAGAGCTGAGGTGTTTTTAAAATTAGAAGAAGTTTCTAAAGCCATTGGAAGAGGGGGACAAAATATCAAGCTTGCGAGCATGCTAACAGGCTACGAATTAGATGTAATTAGAGAAGGTAGCTCGGCTGAAGATGATGATGTAGAATTAACTGAATTTTCTGACGAAATCGATGGATGGATTATTGACGAATTTGCTAAAATCGGATTAGATACTGCCAAAAGTATTTTAAAGCAAGATATCGCAGATTTAGCCAGAAGAACCGATTTAGAAGAAGAAACCATACAAGAAGTAATGCGTATTTTAAAAGAAGAATTTGAAGATTAATTCTTGTTTAAAAAAAAAATAAAAGAACTTATAAAAGATTTTATGTCTGAAGAAAGAAATATTAGAATAAACAAAGTTTTAAGGGAATTAAATATTTCGTTAGAAAGAGCTGTCGATTATCTTAAAGATAAAGGAATAGCCATTGAGGCTAATCCAAATGCTAAGATATCTGACAAAGAATTTGATATTCTACAAAATCAATTCGCTGGTGACAAAGGCAATAAAGAAGCCTCAAAAGGTGTTGGTGAAGAAATTAAAAAAGAGAAAGAAGCTCTAAGACTTGAAAGAGAGAGAGAAATTGAAGAAAAGAAACGTGCAGAAGAAGAGCGTCAACGTCAAGAAGTAATTAAAGCCAAAGCGGTTGTAACTGGACCTAAACAGATCGGGAAAATTGATTTAGAACCTGCTAAGTCTGTAGCAACTAAAGCAGAACCAGTTTCTATTGTAGAAAATTCTCAGACAGAAAAAACTGTAGAAAAAGTTAAGAAAGAAAAGAAAGAGCTACCCGTTCAAGAAGCGATTCCTGTAAATAAAAAAGAATCGGTTCAAGAACCTAAAGAAGTTGAGACGGAATCAAAAACTCCCGAAAAAATAGTAGATAACCATGAGAATTCTTTGGTGGATGATACGTACACTACACAGTATCAAAATTTAACTGGCCCAACATTGACGGGTCAAAAAATCGACTTGTCTCAGTTCGAAAAACCTAAGAAAAAAGTTGAACCTGTTAAAAGTGGCGCTCAAGGGAAACCTGATGCGAATGCGAACAAAAACAAACGTAAACGAATTCAGACGAAACCAAATGAAGCTCGACCCAATCAAAGTGGTGGAAATGTAGTTGGTGGCTCCAATAAACCTTCAGGACCAGGAGGTAACAAACCTGGAGGAAATAAATCGAATTTCCAAAAAGGACATAGACCCGCAGTAGTTCAAAAAGTTGAGCCTACGGAAGAAGAAGTAAAAAATCAAATTAAAGAAACTCTTGAAAGACTTCAAGGTAAAGGAAACAAATCAAAAGCTTCTAAATATAGAAGAGATAAAAGAGATACACACCGTCAACGTTCAGATGAAGAACAAAGAGCGTTGGAAGAAGGCAGCAAAACATTAAAAGTTACGGAATTTGTAACTGTTGGTGAAATCGCTAGTATGATGGATGTGCCTATTACCAAGGTTATTGGTACGTGTATGTCTTTGGGAATCATGGTAACCATGAACCAACGTTTGGATGCAGAAACCTTGACTATTGTTGCCGACGAGTTTGGTTATAATGTAGAGTTTATCACGACAGATATTGAAGAAGCTATCGAAGTAGTTGAAGATCGTCAAGAAGATTTAGTGACAAGAGCTCCTATTGTAACCGTTATGGGTCACGTAGATCATGGTAAAACGTCTTTGTTAGATAATATTCGAAAAGAAAATGTAATTGCTGGAGAATCTGGAGGGATTACGCAACACATTGGAGCTTATGCGGTTCAATTAGAAAATGGTCAAAAAATAACTTTTTTAGACACACCAGGACACGAGGCGTTTACCGCAATGCGTGCTAGAGGGGCTCAAGTAACAGATATTGCAATTATTGTGATTGCTGCGGATGATGATATTATGCCTCAAACGAAAGAAGCTATCAGTCACGCACAAGCAGCTGGTGTTCCAATGATTTTTGCTATAAATAAAGTCGATAAACCTAATGCAAATCCCGATAAAATAAAGGAAAAATTAGCAGCAATGAATCTGTTAGTGGAAGATTGGGGAGGAAAGTATCAATCGCATGATATTTCTGCAAAAATGGGTATTGGCGTTAAAGAGCTTCTAGAAAAAGTATTATTGGAAGCCGAAATATTAGATTTGAAAGCAAATCCGAACAAACCTGCCATCGGTACAGTAGTTGAAGCCCAATTGGATAAAGGAAGAGGTTATGTATCAACTGTATTAGTACAAGCAGGTACTTTGAGAGTGGGAGATTACGTATTGGCAGGTAAAAATCATGGTAAAGTGAAAGCGATGCATGATGAAAGAGGGAATAGTGTTAAACAAGCTGGACCATCGACACCTATTTCAATTTTAGGATTGGATGGAGCTCCAACAGCGGGAGATAAATTCAGTGTGTTCGAAGATGAACGTGAAGCAAAACAAATTGCTGTGAAAAGAGCTCAATTGTTGAGAGAACAATCTGTTCGTACCCAAAGACATATTACTTTAGCTGAAATCGGACGAAGAATAGCGTTAGGTCAATTTAAAGAATTGAATATTATTCTTAAAGGAGATGTTGATGGTTCTGTTGAAGCCCTTTCAAGTTCTTTTGCAAAATTATCTACTGATGAAATTCAAATTAATATCATACATAAAGGTGTTGGAGCCATAACAGAAACCGACGTAATGTTGGCTTCTGCTTCCGATGCGATTATTATTGGATTTAATGTTCGTCCTGCTGGAAATGCGAGACAATTGGCAGACAAAGAAGAAATAGATATCAGAAATTATTCTATTATTTACGATGCTATTGACGACTTGAAAGATGCTATGGAAGGAATGTTGTCTCCAGAAATGAAGGAAGAAATCACAGGAACGGCTGAAATTAGAGAAACTTTCAAAATATCTAAAGTGGGTACCATTGCAGGATGTATGGTTACTGATGGTAAAATATTTAGAAATTCTAAGATACGCTTAATTAGAGAAGGAGTCGTAATTTACACTGGAGAACTTGCTGCTCTGAAGCGATTCAAAGACGATGTTAAAGAAGTTTCCAAAGGGTACGATTGTGGAATGCAAATTAAAAACTATAATGATATTGAACAATATGATATCATTGAGGCTTTCCAACAAGTTGAAGTTAAGAAAAAATTAAAATAGTAAAAACCGGTTCGAATTGTAAAATGAACCGGTTTTTTTAGCTTATAAAAAAGAAAATACTATTTAAAAGTGTTATTGCTGTATTCCAAAAAACACAAGGAAAAATATATCGAGCTATTTTTGGATCTATTTTTTTTGATTTTAAATATAATTCGTACAAAAATAGAGTAGTTAATACAGATTCGATGAGTGCTAATGTAACATTTTGTAGACAGAAGAAGATATAAAACCAGAGTGTTACAAGCACAAAACCTAAAATATAATAAGAAAAAGCCTGTTTGAAGTCTACTTCAAATTTGTCAAAAGTATTCCATAATAAACCTCCAAACAATCCGTATAAAAAATAAAAGATTGAAGCAAAAGTAATCCACAAAGGTGGAGATATAAAAAATAAGGGATTTGTAGGTTTTTGAAACCAAGAATAAAAACTTTCTTGAATCAATAATCCTGATAAATATCCGATGATTAAGCTTGTAAAAAGGGTAATCAAAAGTCTTAGTTGTCTTTGCATAAAGTTTTTGGTCAAATATACTATTCTGTTTAATATTGATAGATAAAAAAGTATCTTTGTATAAAATTTTTACCTATGCTTGTAGAAAAAGATTTTGTTTATAATCACAATTTCGAATTAATTGATGGTGGAATTTCTGAATGGAGTGCTCCTAGCAACATTGCCTTAGTTAAATATTGGGGTAAAAAAGACCATCAGATTCCAGCAAATCCATCGATTAGTTTTACTCTTAAGAATTGTAAAACCACTACAAAAATCGAATTTAAGAAAAAAGGTTCTAATACGAATAAAGAGGGTTTTTCTTTTGATTTTATTTTTGATGGGAAAACAAATGATGCATTTAAACCCAAAATTCAAAAGTTTTTAGAACGGATAAATGTGTATTGTCCCTACTTGACAAATTATCACTTAATGATTTCTTCTTCAAATACGTTTCCACATAGTTCTGGTATAGCTTCTTCAGCATCAGGAATGGCTGCTTTAGCTATGAATGTAATGGATTTTGAACGACTTTTAAATCCTGAAATGTCAGATGATTTTTTTTATAAAAAAGCTTCTTTTTTAGCTCGTTTAGGTTCAGGAAGCGCTTGTAGAAGTGTTAATGGGAGTATTGTGGCTTGGGGCAAACAGAAAGATTTTACAGAAAGTAATGATTGGTTTGGTGTTGAAGTAAAACAAATAGCACCGGTTTTTTTGACATTTCAAGATACTATTTTACTAGTAGATAAAGGAGAAAAAAAAGTCTCCAGTACGGTTGGACATAATTTAATGATTAACCATCCGTTTTCGGAACAACGATTTATTCAGGCCCACGAAACGATGTCTAAATTAAAGAGTGTTTTGGAACAAGGCCTTTTGGAGAAATTTATTACAATCGTAGAGCGAGAAGCATTAACACTTCATGCTATGATGATGACCTCGTTGCCATATTTTGTTTTAATGAAACCTAATACGTTGCATATCATTAATAAAATATGGGAGTTTAGAGCAAAAACAAATATTTCAGTCTGTTTTACACTTGATGCTGGAGCTAATGTTCATGTCTTATATCCAGAAAATGTAAAAGAAATTGTTTTACAATTTATTAATTCAGAATTAGTTGGCTATTGTCAAAATGATCAGTATATTTGTGATGAGATTGGTCATGGAGCCCAAAAAATAATTTAATTTTAAAATATTATGAAAGGACCGTTATTTTATTCTAAGATTTTACTTTTTGGAGAATATGGTATTATTAAGGATTCTAAAGGCTTATCAATACCATATAATTTTTACAATGGGGCTTTAAAATTGGATAAAAATACTTCAGAAGAAGCAAAAAAATCCAATGAAAATTTATCAAAATTCGTTACTTACTTAGAAAATTTAAAAGAACAAGGTGAACTTCTTGTTGATTATAATTTTCATTTACTTAAAGAGGATATACTAAATGGTTTATATTTTGATTCTAGTATTCCTCAAGGTTATGGTGTAGGGAGTAGTGGTGCTTTAGTTGCAGCTATTTACGACAAGTACGCTGTAAATAAAATTACCGTTTTGGAAAATTTAACTCGTGAGAAATTATTAGAATTAAAAGCTGTTTTTTCCCAAATGGAGTCTTTTTTTCACGGGAAAAGTTCTGGTTTAGACCCTTTAAACAGTTATTTAAGTATTCCCATATTAATCAATTCTAAAGACAATATTGAAGCTACAGGTATTCCATCTCAAACAAAAGAAGGAAGAGGTGCTGTATTTTTACTTGATTCAGGTATTGTTGGAGAAACCGCTCCAATGGTAAATATATTTATGGAAAATCTTAAAGATCAAGGTTTTCGTAAAATGCTCAAAAATCAATTTGTTAAATATACCGATTTGTGTGTTGAAAATTTCTTAGGAGGTGATAAAAAATCACTTTTTTCAAACACTAAAAAATTATCTACTGTGGTTTTAGATAACTTCAAACCTATGATTCCTGAACAATTTCATGGAATTTGGCAGAAAGGAATCGATACGAACGATTACTATTTAAAATTGTGTGGTTCAGGTGGTGGCGGTTATATCCTTGGATTTACTGAAGATTTTGAAAAAGCGCAACAATCACTCAAAGGATATAAGTTAGAGGTTGTGTATCAGTTTTAACTTTTTAAAATGAATAAACAGACAAAAATAGTCATGCTGAAAATATTTAGCATGTTTTCTGTTGTTCGTGGGTACAATATTCCTGTAATAGCATTCGCACAATATTTAGCTGCTATTTTTATTATATCTCCCAATCGAAGAGCTCTTTCAATTATCTTAGATGGTAATTTGCTAATTCTTGTCTTGTCTTCTTCATTAACAATAGCAACAGGGTACATCATAAATAACTTTTATGATAGTAAAAAAGATTTGATAAATCGCCCCAAGAAATCTCAAATAGATCGATTGGTTAGTCAGGCTACAAAATTACAGGTATATTTTACAGTAAATATAGTTGTTGTATTATTGGCCTTTCTAATATCTTTTCGAGCTGTTTTATTTTTTTCATTTTACATTTTTTTTATATGGTTTTATTCTCATAAATTAAAAAAGTATGCTATTGTAGGGAATTTGACAGCCTCTTTCCTTGCAGTATTCCCTTTCTTTGCTATTTTCTTATATTATAAAAATTTATTTCCTCAAATATTTGTTCACGCCCTTTTTCTGTTCTTACTCTTATTTATAAGAGAAATTGTTAAAGATTTTGAAAATTTAAAAGGTGATATTGCCAATAATTATAGTACTATTCCAGTGAAATATGGTGAATTATTTGCTAAAAGAATTATTTTAATATTAGTCTGTAGCACTATAGTGCCAGTATATTTTTTAGTAGATGTTTATGATGTAGGCTATATGGATTTGTATTTTTACATATGCCTTTTAGTACTTTTTATTTTTATGATAGTATTAAATAAAGCAAACGATAAAAAGCACTATCTTTTACTACATAATATTTTGAAAATAATTATTGTATCAGGAGTTTTTAGTATAGTTTTGATTAATCCAAAGGTGTTATTACACGCAGAAAAATTATTTGGTTTCTAAATTTTCATCAGTATACCATTTAGAATACATTACATAATTTGTTGAAATTCTTTCGATTTCACCTGCAAAATCTGATTGATTGATTTCCTTGACTTTTTTTGCAGGTATTCCTGCGTATATAGTTCCCGATTCAATTATAGTGTTTTGTGTAACAACTGAGCCTGCTGCGACAATTGAATTACTTTCTATAACACAATTATCCATAACAATCGCTCCCATGCCAATCAATACATTGTCTTTTATAGTGCAACCATGTACAATCGCATTATGACCTATGGATACATTGTTGCCAATAGTTGTAGGGTGTTTTTCATAGGTTGCATGTATTACCGCCCCATCTTGAATATTGACTTTGTTCCCAATTTTTATGTAATGAACATCACCTCGAACAACTGCATTAAACCAAATGCTACAGTGTTGTCCAAATTCAACATCCCCTATAATCGTAGCATTTTCTGCTATGAAACAGTTTTCTGGAATTTTAGGTGTTTTATTTTTGATTGTTTTGATAATCATAGCTACTTAAAATAAATCCCGATAAGGATATCGGGATTGTTGTTGTTAGTTAACTGCGGGACAATTACAATGGTACTTTTCTGGTTTACAGAATAAATTAATTCCCAATGTTATTTGATGAAAACCACCATTGTCAAATTTAACATTACCCATTAGATGTGAATAAGTATAAGCAAACATATAGTTCTTGAAATTAATTCCCAAAAGAGGAGTAAAGTATTGAAGTTTTTGAGATGAAATCGAATTACCTTCTACATATTCTGCGCCATCTAAACTCCTTCTGTAAGAAATTCCTCCCCATAATTTACCAAATTCTAATTCTTTATATGCTTTGATATTTAAATCGACTGTTGATTCTTTTGTTTGGAAAACATGTTGAAACATAAAAGAAGGTTCAAACATAATATTTTCTGAATCACCAAAAGTATAGCCCATATTATAGACTAATCTCTTAAGATTCACAGGTTCTTTATCAGTATATAAATCTCTTGCACTCGCTAAGGCATTTTTAACGGTTAAATGGGCGTAAAAATCCAAGTAATTATATGAAGCTCCTATGTCCATATTCATGTAGGTTGCTTTTTGGACTATAGTTCCATTGATAATTGGATCGTAAGTGGGGTTATTAGCTAAAAAACTTGTTTCGTCAAGCAAACTTTGTGCAAATCCAAAATTGACACCAAATGATAATTGATTCAAATCGATTTCGTCACGTGAAAATAAAATATGGTGAGCATAAGCAACTCTAAAACCTTTTTGAGAATGATATCCATTTTTATCATTCAATAAAATTAAACCCATACCATCTCTATCAGAAACCCTTCCATTAAAACTTAATGTTTGTAAAGCTGGAGCATCTTCTTGACCGAACCATTGTTGTCTGCCTGTTACTCTAATTTTAGCACAATTAGCAGCGCCAGCCATCGAGGGATGTAATAAAAAATAATTGTCAGATAAATAATCTGAATAAACGGGTAAAATTTCTTGAGAATACGTTTGTTTAGTAAAAATTACTGCCAAGATTAGAAATAAAAGTCTTAATTTCATGGTTGTTCTTATCTTTTTAATGAGAAATGCGCTTTAAATTGTTTAATAGCATTGGCTTCGGAGTAGTCTACAGAGAACCAGTAATCTGTTGAGAACATAGGGT